>NZ_JBIVVC010000031.1:0-1011 GCF_044757485.1 Streptomyces sp. NPDC091272 | reverse complement strand
CTAGGTCGTTTCTGATGGCTCTTGGTGGGCTGGGTGGATCTTTCGGTCGGGTGGGAAGTGGCTTCGTATGGTGCGACGACATGAACTCACCGACGCGCAGTGGGACAAGATCGCGTCCCTTCTGCCTGCGAACGGTATGCCGGGTGGGCAGTGGGCGGATCACCGCAGGGTGATCAACGGGGTGCTTTTCAGGGCCCGCACCGGGGTTCCCTGGCCTGACCTGCCCGAACGGTACGGGCCCTGGCAGACCGTCTATGAACGTCACCGGCGCTGGTCCGCCGACGGAACCTGGCAGGCACTCCTTCAGGAACTGCAGATCGAGGCGGACGCGGGTGACCCGGACGCGGGCCATGGACGCGTGGTGGCCCGGCAGGAATGGGCGGTGAACATCGACTCGACATCCTGCCGGGCACATCAGCACGCTGCCGGAGCCCCGCGCAAGCCTGCGGCCGACTACCCGCAAAAGGGGGCGGGTCCCGTGAGGAGGGCGATGGTCGTGAGGCACTGGGACGCTCGCGGGGCGGGCTGACCAGCAAGGTTCACGTGCTGGCGGACGACCGGGCCCGTCCGCTGGTCTGGCTGACCTCACCCGGCCAGCGGGGCGACAACCCCATGCTCGTCCCCTTGTTGGAGAAGTTGCGGATCAAACGGCATGGACCAGGACGCCCTCGCGTTCGCCCGGACCGCCTACGGGGCGACAAGGCGTACTCCAGCCGCGGCACCCGCGCCTACCTGCGGAAACGGCATATCAAAGTCACCATCGCCGAGCCCGACGACCAGCGCGAACACCGCCGCCGACGCGGACGGTGCGGCGGCAGGCCGCCAGCCTTCGACAAGGCCCAGTACCGCCGCCGCAACGCTGTCGAGCGGTGCATCAGCAAGTGGAAGCAGTTCCGCGCGGTCGCCAGCCGGTACGACAAGCGCGACTACATCTTCAACGGCACCCTCACCGTCGCAGCGATCGCCATCTGGCTCCGCGACACCGTCCAAGAGCCATCAGAAACGACCTAG
>NZ_JBIVVC010000030.1:0-1034 GCF_044757485.1 Streptomyces sp. NPDC091272 | reverse complement strand
TTCAGTGATGGTTCAGCGTGTGTGGCTTGAGGTTTGTCTGGTGTGCTGAACTCGGGACGCCGGGTTGTCACTGAAAGCTGGCGCCGAGTCCCGGTGAAAGCGGGAGGCCGAGCGTGTAGCAGGGGCAGCCTGGGCGGGTGCGGCGGCCGGGTTCGGGGTGCGGGATGGGGCCCGGTGCTGGTGTGGTCACCCGTTGGGGTGGGGTTGCCCGGCGTGTCTGCTTGCGTATTGCCCTGCCGGACAGCCTGCGAGGGGACCACAGCAGGCAGCCGGGGGTGAGCGGGTGAGCGGTCGGGGGAGTGGAGCCTCCTCGAAACCGGTGCCGGCCGGGATCGGGCGCCGGGCGGCTGTATGCCGGCTGCTCACCCTGGAGGCCCGGGGAGAGTTGACGACGGCCCATGTGCGGTTGATGGCCTGGTCTCTGGGTGTTACCGAGCGCACGGTGTTCAACTGGCTGTCCGTGGCACGCCGTGCGGGCCGGAGCGAACCGCTGCCTCGTGCGAGGTTCACCGTGACACCGGAGATCCGGGACCTGCTCGCGTTGTGGGCGGGAACGTCTCGGCTGTCCACCGTGAGCTGGTAGCCCGGGCACCGGGGGGACTCCTCACGACCGGTTCCCTCTCTCTCGGCGCTCCACCGTGCAGTGGTGCGCGATCTGTCGGCGGGGGAACGGGCCGGTCTTCGGGCGGGTGAGGCCGCACGGCGTGCGTGTGATGTGTACGGCAAGCGCCCGCCCACGCACCGCAATGCGTGTTGGGAGGGCGATCACAAGCGGCTCCCGGTGCGGGTGGACGTCGAGGGCCAGGCCTTGTGCCCGTGGGTGACATGGTTCATCGATGTCGCGACGAAGCTGATCGTGGGGGTCGCTCTCACTCCGCACGAGCCCGCCCGCGACGCGGTTCTGGCGTCGCTGCGGGCAGGAATCAGCACGGCCGGCCCCTACGGGCCGTGCGGCGGGCTGCCCACGTGGTGCGGGTGGACCGAGGCAAGGAATTCCTGTGCCGCACCGTCTCCCGGGCCCTGGGGATGTTCGC
>NZ_JBIVVC010000029.1:0-1135 GCF_044757485.1 Streptomyces sp. NPDC091272 | reverse complement strand
GGAGCTGTCGAAGGTGGGACTGGCGATTGGGACGAAGTCGTAACAAGGTAGCCGTACCGGAAGGTGCGGCTGGATCACCTCCTTTCTAAGGAGCATCTAGACACCTTTGGTGTCCAGAGACCATTTCGTCGGCAAATGTTCGACGGTGGTTGCTCATGGGTGGAACGTTGACTATTCGGCACGGTTTCTCACAGACACAAGTACTGCTTCGGCGTGGAAAGTGTTCTGGGACGGGACCGGGTCGGGCACGCTGTTGGGTGTCTGAAGGTACGGCCGGAAGGTCTTGCTTTCAGTGCCGGCCCCAGTGCACTCGGACATGGTCCGGGGTGATGGGTGGCTGGTCGTTGTTTGAGAACTGCACAGTGGACGCGAGCATCTGTGGCCAAGTTTTTAAGGGCGCACGGTGGATGCCTTGGCACCAGGAACCGATGAAGGACGTGGGAGGCCACGATAGGCCCCGGGGAGCTGTCAACCGAGCTTTGATCCGGGGGTGTCCGAATGGGGAAACCCGGCAGTCGTCATGGGCTGTCACCCATACCTGAACACATAGGGTATGTGGAGGGAACGCGGGGAAGTGAAACATCTCAGTACCCGCAGGAAGAGAAAACAACCGTGATTCCGGGAGTAGTGGCGAGCGAAACCGGATGAGGCCAAACCGTATGCGTGTGATACCCGGCAGGGGTTGCGCTTACGGGGTTGTGGGATCTCTTTGTCACGTTCTGCCGAGCGTGAGACGAGTCAGAAACCGTTGGTGTAGGCGAAGGACATGCGAAAGGTCCGGCGTAGAGGGTAAGACCCCCGTAGCTGAAATATCAACGGCTCGTTTGAGAGACACCCAAGTAGCACGGGGCCCGAGAAATCCCGTGTGAATCTGGCGGGACCACCCGTTAAGCCTAAATATTCCCTGGTGACCGATAGCGGATAGTACCGTGAGGGAATGGTGAAAAGTACCGCGGGAGCGGAGTGAAATAGTACCTGAAACCGTGTGCCTACAAGCCGTGGGAGCGTCGCTGTATGTGCTTGCACATGCAGTCGTGACTGCGTGCCTTTTGAAGAATGAGCCTGCGAGTTAGCGGTGTGTAGCGAGGTTAACCCGTGTGGGGAAGCCGTAGCGAAAGCGAGTCCGAACAGGGCG
>NZ_JBIVVC010000028.1:0-1410 GCF_044757485.1 Streptomyces sp. NPDC091272 | reverse complement strand
GGTCCGGGTGGGCCGGTGTCCTCGTCGCGGATGACGGGGCGGATGCGTCTGGTCCTTGTCGTGCTGCTGGTCGCGCAGTTCATGCTCGCGGTGGACTTCTCGATCCTGAACGTGGCCCTGCCGGTGATCGGTGAGGGACTGGGCTTCTCCCTGTCGAACCTGCAGTGGATCGCGACGTCGTTCGCGTTGTGCGCGGCAGGCTTCACCCTGCTCTTCGGACGGATCGCGGACCTCTTCGGACGCCGCCGCCTGTTCCTGATCGGCCTGGCCCTGCTGGGCGTGTCCTCCCTGGTCGGCGGCCTCGCCACCTCCCCCGAGATGCTGCTGGCCGCCCGCGTCGCCCAGGGACTTGCCACCGCCGCCGTCACCCCGGCCGGCCTGTCCCTGCTCACCACGTCCTTCCCCGAAGGACCCCTGCGTGACAAGGCCCTGGGCCTCAACGGTGCACTGATGTCGGCCGGGTTCACCACCGGAGCCATCCTCGGCGGCATCCTCACCGACCTGCTGTCCTGGCGGTGGTCGTTCTTCATCAACGTGCCCGTCGCCCTCGCCGTCCTGATCATCGCCCCCGCGGTCATCAAGGAATCCAAGCCCGTCACCCGCCCCAAGCTCGACCTCCCCGGCGCCGTCGCCGTCACCGTCGGCCTGCTCGCCCTGGTCTTCGGCCTCACCCAGGCCGGCGAACACGGCTGGGGCTCCCCCACCGCCCTCATCTCCCTCGCCGCAGGCGTCCTGCTCCTCATCGTCTTCTACGCCGTCGAGAAGCACTCCGCCTCACCCCTGGTCCCCGTCTCCGTCCTCAAACGCCGCACCGTCGCCTGGGGCAACGTCGCCGGAGTCATCGCGTTCATCACCGAGACCTCCCTCGTCTTCCTCATGACGCTCTACCTCCAGGAAGTCCTCGGCTACTCCGCACTCCTGGCAGGCCTCTCCTTCGGAGTCCTGGGCATCGGCACCGTCATCGGCGGCACCCTCGCCGCCCGCGTCATCGGCCACATCGGCACCAAATCCACCCTCATCCTCGGCGGACTCCTCCAGGCAGCCGCCACCTTCGGCCTCTTCTTCCTCGGCGACGACCGCGCCTTCATCTGGCTCCTGCTCGCCGCCACCTTCGCCGGCGGCATCGGCAACATGCTCGTCATCGTCGGATTCATGGTCACCGCCACCTCCGGCCTCCCCGACCACGAACAGGGCATGGCCACCGGACTGGCCACCATGACCCAGCAGATCGGCATCACCATGGGCACCCCCATCATGTCCGCCATCGCCACCGGACACATGGCCGGAAACACCGGACCCGCCGCCGTCCTCGACGGCGTCTCCCTCGCCGTCCTCATCAACACCGCCATCGTCCTCCTCGGCACCGCCACCACCGCCCTCTTCCTCCACCACAAGGAAAAAACCCCCACC
>NZ_JBIVVC010000026.1:0-2789 GCF_044757485.1 Streptomyces sp. NPDC091272 | reverse complement strand
GCGTTGACTTTTGGCACGCTGTTGAGTTCTCAAGGAACGGACGCTTCCTTCGTACTCACCCCTGCGGGCTTTCCTCCGGACGTTTTCGTTCGGTGATTCTTTGTTTCTTTTGTGTTGTTGCGTTTCCGACTCTATCAGACTGTTTCCAGTGCCGATTTCCTCGGTCCCGCTCGCTTTCCAGGTTCTTCGCTTTCGCGTTTTCCCTTTCCGGCGGTTCCGACTCTATCAGAAGCGATTCGGCCGAGCTAATCAGCCTTGGTGATTCTGAAAGGGGAATCGGATGGCTCTCATTGGAATTGATATTCCGGGAGAGCGAGCTAGAGACTAGCTGGCTGCCGTCGAGCTTGTCCAACTCGTGGCAACCGTTCGAATCTACCTACCCCTTTGGACCATGTCAATGGCTTTTGGGGCGTTGGGAAGACTAGCAGGTCAGCGGGGGTGGGTGCACATCACGCTGCTGTGGGGAGCTCGGCGCTCTGATCAGCGCTTTCGATGTCCCCACGCTCACCGGTTCGAGCAGCTCGACCGCCCCATGCGTATACGTACACAAGGAACGCGGCCTCTGCCGCGACCCCGATGGCGATGCGGGCCCAGGTAGGAAGGCCGGACGGGGTCACGAAGCCCTCGATCAGGCCCGAGACGAAGAGTACGAGTGCCAGACCGACGGCTATGCCCAGAGCTGCCCTGCCCTCCTGCGCCACAGCGGCACGGCGGGTGCGTGGTCCCGGGTCGACCAGGGTCCAGCCGAGCCGGAGACCGGTGCCCGCCGCGACGAAGACCGCGGTGAGTTCCAGCAGGCCGTGCGGAAGTACCAGGCCCAGAAAGGTGTCCAGGCGACCGGCGGAGGACATCAGGCCGATCCCCACACCGAGGTTGAGCATGTTGACGAAGAGGATCCAGAGCACGGGAACGCAGAGGAACGCGCCGAGGACCAGGCACATGGCGGCCGCTTGCGCGTTGTTCGTCCAGACCTGGGCGGCGAACGAGGCCGCCGGGTGGCTCGAGTAGTACGTCTCGTACTGGCCCCCCGGGCGGGTCATTTCGCGGAGATCGGACGAAGCGCCTATCGACGCCTGTACCTCGGGATGGGCGGCGATCCACCAGCCGATGACCGCGGCCACCAGCACGGACAGCAGGGCCGTCGGGATCCACCAGCGCCGGCTGCGGTAGACGGCGGCGGGAAAGCCCGCCGTCAGGAAGCGGCCCGCGTCGCGCCAGGAGGCCCGGCGGCTTCCGGTGACGGTGGAGCGGGCGCGGGCCACGAGTTGGGTGAGGCGGGCGATGAGGGCGGGGTCAGGGGCGGTCGACCTGAGCAGTGAGAGGTGCGTCGAGGTGCGCTGGTAGAGAGCGACCAGCTCGTCGGCCTCGGCGCCGGTCAGGCGGCGTCCTCGGCCCAGGAGTTGGTCGAGACGGTCCCACTCGGTGTGGTGGGCGGTGACGAAGACGTCGAGGTCCATGGTCGGCTGCTGCTCCAGGCACTGGGTCCGGGTCCGGCGGGAAGGCACAGCACTGCGCGCGCTGAGGGTCAGCTTGGCAGACTGAGGATTTCCAGGGGTGGCGCAGGTCTGCGAGAGGTGAGCACCGGTGAGTGAGTTCGTTACGGGCGACGCGGTGGTACTCGGGGTACGGCCTGCGCGTCTGCCGAGCCGGGCACTGGCCTTGCTGATCGACATGGCGGTGGTGTGGTCGGTGTACCTCGCGGTGACGGTGGGGCTGGCGTTCGCCACTGCTTCGCTGGACGGTGCTGCCACCGCGGCGATCATGGTGGCTTCGTTCCTGCTGGTGCTCGTGGGGGTGCCGATCGCCGTCGAGACGCTCACACGGGGGCGCTCGCTGGGGAAACTCGCGTGCGGTTTGCGGGTGGTGCGCGACGACGGGGGTCCGATCCGGTTCCGGCACGCATTGGTGCGGGGGGCCGTCGGCGTCGTCGAGATCCTGATGACCTTCGGGGTCATCGCCTGCATCGCTTCGCTTGTCTCGCAGCGCGGGCGCCGGGTCGGGGACGTGTTCGCCGGCACGCTGGTGGTGCGGGAACGGGTGTCGGCAGGGCGGACGGACGCGGTGCCCGCACCGCCGCCGTGGCTGGCGGGACGGTTCGCGGAACTGGATCTGTCACGGGTCCCGGACGGGCTCTGGCTGGCCGTACGCCAGTACCTGACGCGTATGCGGCAGTTGGATCCCCGGGTGGGCGATGCCATGGCGGGCCGGTTGGCCGCTGACCTGGCGGGGCTCACCGGTGTTCAGGTTCCGGCCGGTGTGCCCGCGGCTGCCTACTTGGCGGCGGTGGTGCACGAGCGGCAGGTACGGGACACCCGGCGGGCGTTCCGCGCCTCAGGTGCTAGGTCTGTTGCGGGGGCCGATACGGGGTCCCATGCGGGGGCCGATACGGCCGATACGGGGTCCCGTGCGGGTGGCGCCGGCTGGCAGGGGCCGTCTGATCCGTTCGCCGCTCCGTCGCCTGTCCCTGCCGCGGGCCCCGGGCCTGATCTTGGCTCTGGCACCGGTCCGGGGCCGGGGCCAGGGCCATTCCCGGGAGCAGGTCCGGGATTGGGTCCGGGATTGGGTCACGAGCGGGGTCAGGAGCCGGGGGTCGGACCTGAACGTTCACCTGCTGCCGCATCCCCGGTTGCTCCTGTCGGTGAGGCGGCCGGAGGGGACAGGAGGGCCGCTGGATCCACCGGGTTCGCGCCACCGGCCTAGGTCGTTTCTGATGGCTCTTGGTGGGCTGGGTGGATCTTTCGGTCGGGTGGGAAGTGGCTTCGTATGGTGCGACGACATGAACTCACCGA
>NZ_JBIVVC010000025.1:0-5660 GCF_044757485.1 Streptomyces sp. NPDC091272 | reverse complement strand
TCCACCGCGAGCATGAACTGCGCGACCAGCAGCACGACAAGGACCAGACGCATCCGCCCCGTCATCCGCGACGAGGACACCGGCCCACCCGGACCGGCACCCCCGTCCCGACCCACAACCACAACCTCATCAACCGCCGACATGACACACTCCCTGACTCCGCTAGGCGACTACGGAGTGGAAGCCTGCAACAGCGGAACCGGCCCGCCCAGCCCTCTGTTCTGGGTACCCAGACCCTCACTGGCACCGGGGAAACTACCCAAGCCAGGACTACCTTGAGCCCTCCCGCACACCCGGGGTGCTGAAGGACACTTGACACCATGAACACACAGTCGGAACTGGGAGACTTCCTGCGCAACCGGCGGGCCACCCTCCAGCCGGAAGAGGTGGGCCTGCAGTCGCACGGCGTACGACGCCGGGTGCCGGGGCTGCGCCGCGAGGAACTCGCCCTGCTCGCCGGCGTCAGCGTCACCCACTACACCCGCCTCGAACAAGGACAGAGCACGAACGTCTCCGACGCCGTACTCGACGCGATCGCCATCGCCCTGCGCCTGACCGAGGACGAGACGGCCCACCTGCGGGACCTGGCACGCCCCACCAGGACCCGCCGTCCCGCGCCCGCACGCGCCGACAACGCGGGCACCACGATCCGGCAGCTCCTCGCCGCCATGCCCGACGTCCCCGCCGTGGTCCTCAACCGCCGCAACGACGTCCTGGCCTGGAACCCGCTGGGCCACGCCCTGCTCGCCGCCCACCTCGACGCCGACAGCCCCGACAGGTCCGCCCGGCGCCCGAACCTGACCCGGCTGCTCTTCCTGGACGAGGAAACCCGTCGGCTGTACCCGCACTGGGACGACGAGGCAAGGACGGCACTGGCCGCCCTGCGCCTGGTCGCCGGCCGCTACCCCGACGACCGCCCCCTGGCCGAACTGATCGGCCAGCTCACCATGAAGAGCGCCGAGTTCACCACCCTGTGGTCCCGCCACCCGGTACGCGGCTGCGTCTCAGGCACCAAACACCTCCAGCACCCCCTGGTGGGCCGCATGGAGCTGGCCTTCGAAACCATGCAGCTCGCAGGCGGCAACGGGCAGCGCATGCTCGCCTACAGCGCCGAACCCGGAACCGCATCGGAAGCCGCTCTGCGCCTTCTCGCCAGCTCCCTCGGTCCCGACCAGGCGACCAGAACGTTCGAGGACGTCTCTTCCCACGGGTCCCACGGGTCCGCACTCGACAGCTGACCTCCCACGCCCGACACAGTGGGCTGCGGTCCGGCCCCCGGCGGAACCCCCGCTGCCGGGGACCGGCCCGGAGCCCATTGCGCACGGCAACCGACCTCAAAGCAGCTTCGGGCGCGCTCTTCCGCGCTCTTCAGCGCCTACCGGTCGGCGCGTCCTCGGCCCTGGCGGGCCTGCGGGGCCCGACGGGGGCCGCAGGTGACAGCGCGGCTGCGGGCTGCTCGGGGTGCACAGACGAGCAACGTGGCTGAGGCTTGCCGGGGCTCGCGAGACATACGTGGCAGGTACTTGGTGACCGCGGGCGCGTCGGGGCGTGCTTTCGGTGGCCGCGGTCGGGGGAGCAAGGGGCGAGTTCCCTTCGACAGACGGGTGGGTGGCCCGGCCGCATCCGCGCCGAAGACATCGCAGGCGCAGGACGAGCGCGACCGCTGGCGGCTGCTTGGTGCCCGGTGCGAAGGCCGTCGGATATCCGCACCCTGGTACTTAAGAGAGGGACGTCTCCGTAACCGCTCTGACCTGCTAAAAGGCTCAGCACATACAGATCTGACGATCTGGCACACGGTTCCTGAGAGCGTGCACCCCGCTCTCAGGAACTGGGCACAAGGATCGTGCGGACTGCTTACACGGTTCTCAGGACCCGTGACACGGTTCCTGAGAACTGACCACATTGCGCTGACGTTCATCAGCAACGGCCGTTCCAGGCGGGCGGGACGCGGTGGGGTCATGTACGGCTGAGCCAGAGACACGTCCTGGAGGCTGACTTGATGAACCTCACGTTCATGTACGCTACGTTCATCTGGTCGGCCCCCGGGCCGTTGCTCATGCACCTCACAGCAATCCCCACCTCCGGAGGGCCCGTTGGGAGCAGCACGCAGGCTGGTCGACGCCGATACCGGTGAGGCCGTCCCGTACGCGCCGTACGCCTTCTCCGGTGACCACATCCAGGTGGACAAGGCTCGCGTCGAGGCCATCACGGAGAGTTGTGACTTCACCCCGAGTCAGAAGTTCCTGGTGCTCTGGTGGATCGGGATCTCCCCTGCAGGCATGGAACCGCTGCGAGCCACCGGCGCCGACATCGGCAAGAGGGTCGGTATGACGGGCGACGCGGTAGGCAAGATCAACCGGAAGCTGCTGAAACGGCGCATCCTTGTCGAGCGTGGCCGCATCGGCAACTACAAGCTGTACCGCATCAGCCCGTACATCGCCTTTCACGGCACGGGGATCGAACAGCGGGAAGCGATCAAGACATGCAGGCCGCCGGACATCCCCGGATTCGACGGCACAGCCCCTTCGTGGCGGGAGGCCAAGTGAACAACGAGGACAAGACCAGGCTCTTGGACGTTCTTCAGCGCACCGCAGGTATGACTGCCAACCAGCGCCTGGTCGTCATGCTCTACGCGATGCACCCCACCGACCGAGCCGGAGCCGTCGTGGAGACCGGTGCAACACTCGCCCGCCTTGTCGGCATGTCCCCCACCGTCTTCTCCCGCACTCGCCGCCAGGTCGTCGAAGCCGGATGGCTCGAGCAGACCGACCGGCTCGCCCACATCAGCTACTACAGGCTCGGCGCGAAATCCACCGGCGAGGACGTCGTCGTCCCTCTGCGCCGAGCCACCTGAGTTCGCTCGTCCTGGCTGTGTCATGTACGTGAGGTGGATGAGAACCGACCCTGGAATCGGTTCTCATCCACCTCACGTACATGAGTTCCATTCCTGGGCCATGGCGATGGTAGGTGTCACATTCCTGGGCCCGGCGGTGTCTTCATGTGCAACCGGCAAACGTCCAAGGAGGACACGATGGCGCCACGCGTACCGAAGGCCCAGCTCCCCGCCGAGCTCCGTGAAAGCCTGATCAATCAGCTCGGCTCCGTGCCCGAGCCCAACGAAGTCCTGTGGAACAACCCCAAGCTCGCCGAGGCCAACCAGGAGTTCGCAGCCAAGGTGGCCACTTGGGACGCGGCCGACGCGAGCCTCAAGACATTCGCGCACATGGCCGTCGCGGCGCAGGTCGGCTGCAGCTGGTGCCTGGACGTCAACTACTTCGCGGCACAGAACCAGAGCCTGGACCTGACCAAAGCGAGCCAGGTTCCGCGCTGGCGGGAGTCGGAGGTGTTCACGCCGTTGGAGCGGGAGGTGATGGAGTACGCCGAGGCCATGACGAACACGCCGACGACAGTCACCGATGAGCTGTCGGCGAGCCTGCTCGGCCGGCTCGGCCCGGCGGCGCTGGTCGAGCTCACCGTGTTCATCGGTTTCGCCAACCTGGCAACCAGGTGCAACACGGCACACGGGATCACCTCGCAGGGCTACTCCGAGGCCTGCGAGATCCCGCTGGCTGTACGTCCTGAGACGTCCGACGCAGTGCCGACGGCATGACCGAGGACCCGTTCGTCACCCACCGCAGCCTGCTGTTCACGGTCGCCTACGAGATGCTCGGCTCCGCGGCCGACGCGGAGGACGTGCTGCAGGAGTCCTGGCTGCGGTGGGCCGGGGTCGACCGGTCGCGGGTCAGCGACGCGCGGGCGTACCTCGTCAGGACCGTCACGCGGCAGGCTCTCAACCGACTGCGGACGCTGGCTCGCAGCCGCGAGGACTACGTCGGCGAGTGGCTGCCGGACCCGTTGCTGACCAGCCCTGACGTCGCCGAGGACGTGGAGCTCGCGGAGAGCGTCTCGATCGCGATGCTGACCGTCCTCGAAACACTCGGGCCCACGGAACGGGCGGTGTTCGTGCTCCGCGAGGTCTTCGAACTGCCGTACGGCGAGATCGCCGAGGCCATCGGGAAGTCCGCGGCCACGGTGCGGCAGATCGCACGCCGAGCACGCGAGCATGTGGCGGCCCGGCAGCCGCGGGTTCAGGTGAGCCGATCGGAACAGCAGGCAGTGGTGGAGCGGTTCCTGCTCGCCTTGCGTACCGGGCAGTTGCAGGAACTCGTGGAGGTAATGGCGCCGGACGTGGTCCTGATCGCCGACGGCGGTGGACTTGCGGCCGCCGCTCTCACCCCGATACACGGGGTCGTCCTCGTGGCGAAGGTACTCGCGCGCACGAACCGGATCCAAATGGACGCGCTCACGACAACACCCGTGTGGCTCAACGGGGCACCAGCCGGCCGAATCGAGATCGACGGCGAACTGGCCACAGCGGTGAGCCTCGTGGTGGAGGACGGACGGATCACCCAGGTCTACTTGATGAGAAACCCACTGAAGCTGACCAGACTGAACGAACCAGTCCAACTCGCCAGGTAGGGCCGGCTTGCGGTAGTGCGACTGGAGTCCTTCAGGGATACCGCTGACGGTTTGCAACGGGCGTGCAGCTTGGGTTGGTTGGCCTTTTTGGGTGTTGGCTCACTGCATCTGCGCAGGTTGGTTGAGTGCGGCGCAGATTCGCCGATCGTTGACAGGCATCGGGGAAAAGGTGCCGGAAAGGGATCTGTTTTTTGGAACCAAGTTATCTCCCTCCCAAAATGACGCACCTCAATAAAGGAGTGTAGAAAGAAGCTTCCCAACACTACAGAACGATCAGGAGAACCACCTACCCCAGCGGTATACCTGATGTATTCTGGGTCTCATGGCGCACACAACGATCAAGGTTGAAGACACAGTCCGGGACAGACTTGCCGCTCTCGCCGCA
Source organism: Streptomyces sp. NPDC091272 (assembly GCF_044757485.1). Lineage (NCBI taxonomy): Bacteria > Bacillati > Actinomycetota > Actinomycetes > Kitasatosporales > Streptomycetaceae > Streptomyces > Streptomyces sp. NPDC091272. The sequence continues at coordinate 796 of NZ_JBIVVC010000025.1, read as the reverse complement.
GAGAAGGGCACTACCATCGCCCAACTGGTCAGCGACTTCGCCGCGCACACCCCGACCGAAGTGGAACGTGCCGAGCGCACGGCCCGCACCCTGGCAGTCCTCAAGGAGATGTCGGGTTACACCCCCACCCCCGAGCAGGACCGTGCGGCAGACGCCGAGCTCGCCCGCCGGCTCGGCGACGCCGCATGAGCTCCACCGTCCCCAGCACGGTGGAGGTGGTTCTGGACGAGAGCGCCCTCCTTGCCCTGGGCTCGGGCAGCGTTCTGATCTCACGGATCCTGCACCAGTCCGCCGCCACCGACACCTGGCGTGTACATGTGGCCCTGGCCGCGCTCGCGGATGCCGACAGGGCCCGCACCGGGGTAGCCGGCCACGTTGCCATGCTCGACCAGATCGTCTTCCACCCCCTCGATCTCGCGGCTGTACTCGCCGCGTCCGGCGAGTCACGCACCCTGGGCTGGACCCACACCCGGCACGTGGCCCAGCCCGGCCCGGAACGCCCCGAGGGAGCCCGCGTCGTTACCGCTGTACCCAAGGACTGGGACGGAGCTGGCGTTCGCGTCCTGGACGTTTCAGTCTGAGCTGGCGTTTGCGTCCTTGACGTCTCAAGCCTGGGCTGGCGTCGGAGTTCTCGATGTCTCAAGCCCGGGCCGCTCCTTGCTGCTGCGCTTTTGATGGGCGCGCGGAGCGCGTCCATTGCCTGATCGCGGAGCGATCAGGCCTGCCGGTGCGAAGCGCCGGCCCGGGTCACGGCGGAGCCGTGACCCGGAGCTGTTGGGCCACGGAGTGGACCGGC
>NZ_JBIVVC010000024.1:0-6081 GCF_044757485.1 Streptomyces sp. NPDC091272 | reverse complement strand
GCGCGCGGTCTGCTCCGCAGACGCGACGCGGGGCCGCTACGCGGCCCTTTTCCCGTATCGCTCCGCGATACGGGCTGCCGGTCCACTCCGTGGCCCAACAGTCCCGGAGTACGGCTTCGCCGCACTCCGGGCCGGCGCTCCGCACCGGCGAGCCTGATCGCTCCGCGATCCGGCCACGGGCCACGCTCCGCGCGGCCCTCAACTGCGCAGCAGCGGGAGCGGGCGGGGTGTCAGACGGGGAAGGTTGGGGTGAGCCCGGTGTCCCCGCCCCTCCGGGGCGGAACCGAGAGCCTGCCCGTGCGGTCCGGTACGGGCCGCACCCTCCGAACTGTAGGTACGACGCTACCAGTTTCGGACACTTCCTGTCACTCCCACGGATCGGTGTGCGTCATTCTGTCCAACCGGCTACTTTGGTTCGAGGGAACGGACTACCTCCAGCCCTCGCGGGCGCCGCGAATTCTGCACCTCGCGTCATCTGCTTTCATCGGGAATTGGTGCAGGAATAACAGCGTAGCGAATGCATCCGGTGGGCCGTAGGAGCACCGGAAAAAGGACTGCTCGTCACCGAGAAAGGGACCCGTCGTATGCCGAGGGACATGTTGCGTCCGCACCAGGAGGAGGCGGTCGATGCCGCGCTGCGCCATCTTCAGCTCCCGGCCGGCTCTCCGGTGCCGGAGGACGGGCTGCGCTGCCAGGTGATCGCTGCGACCGGTTCCGGGAAGACCCGCATCGCCGCCGTAACCGCCCAACGCCTGCACGCCCGGCGGGTCCTGGTCCTGGTCCCGACGCTGGATCTGCTGACGCAGATGGCCGCCGAGTGGCGGCGAGCCGGTCGGGGCGGGGCGATGGTCGGGGCGTGCTCGCTGGCCGCCTCCGAGTCCGGCGGGATCCCCTGCACCACCAACCCGGCCGAACTGCTGGCGTGGGCGGGGGGCGAGGAGACGGTGACGGTGTTCAGCACCTATGCCTCCGCGTCCACGACCGTGCAGCGGGCCCACGAGGCGGGCATGGGAGCGTTCGACCTGATGGTGGTGGACGAAGCCCACCGCACCAGTGGTGACGCCTCGAAGCCGTGGGCTGCGGTGCACGACCAGGCGAAGATCCCCGCCGTTCGGCGCCTGTACATGACCGCCACCCCGCGCGTGTGGGAGGCGGCCGAGGAGGCCCGTAGGGGTGGCCGCGAGGCGCCACGGTTGCTCGCGAACATGAGTCCGGACTCGCCGGTGTTCGGGCCGGTGGCGTGGAAGCTGACGCTCTCGCAGGCGATTTCGCGGGGGCTGATTGCCCCGTACCAGGTGATCTGTGTCGACATCAGCGATCCCGAGCTCCACGCCGCGCAGGCATCCGGTGACCGCGGTTCGAACCTCGTGCGCGGGGCACGGCTCGCCGCGCTCCAGGCAGGTCTGGTGACCGCGGCCGCCGACGAGAACCTGCGCAAGACGCTGGCGTTCCACTCCCGGGTCGCGGAGGCCGAAGCCATGGCGGAAGGCCTGCCGGGGGTGGCGGCGCGGCTGTTCGCGGAGGACCCGAAGCGGTATCACGCGCCGGAGCGGGTGTGGGCGTCGTGGTTGTACGGGGAGCACCAGACCGGCCACCGGCGGGCCGTGCTGGCCGAGTTCGAGTCGGACGTCATCGGCGACGGTGCGGGGTCGGTCTCTCCGGCGATGCTGAAGGTGATCTCTTCGGTGAAGATCCTCGGTGAGGGTCTCGATGTGGCCCGCTGTGATTCCGTCGCCTTTTGCGATGCGCGCGGTTCCATGGTTGACATTGTGCAGATGGTCGGCCGGGCCCTCCGTATGCAGCCCGGTGAAGGGAAAATCGCGTCGTTGGTGGTGCCGGTATTCCTCGGGCCGGGCGAGGAAACTGGGGAGATGGTGGTGTCACCGGGCACAGAAACCCTCGCGAAGGTCCTTGGAGCCCTCCGGGCCCACGACACCGACACCGTTGAGCAGCTGGCCGACCCCCGTGTCCGCAGCGGGAGTTGGGACAACAACGAGCCTGCGGAAGCGGGTGACGAGGACGACCAGGAGCAGCCGGGTGGTGAGGGGCGGGGTCCGAGTGCTCCGGCGCGGGAGCTGTTGAAGTTCTCCACTCCGAGGGATCCGGCGGAGGTGGCTCGGTTCGTGGCGTTGCGGGTTCTGCACCCGGAGACGGCGTTCTGGCGCAACGGGATCACCGCTGCCGCCCGGTACGTGAAGGAGGTCGCGGAGGGTGGGGAGTTGCGGGTGCCGTACGACTACGTCACCCCCACCGACTGGAAGCCCGCGGGGTTCCCGCTGGGCACCTGGTTGAAGAATCAGCGCACCGCCCGCGCGGCGAAGACTTTGGCGGTGGAGCGGGTGCGGGAGCTGGAGAAGCTGGGTGTGGTGTGGTCGCACCGGGACCGTGCGTTCGAGGAAGGGCTGGTGGCGGCCCGGTACTGGGCCGGCGAGCACGGACACTTCCTCCCGCCAGCCGCGGCCGTGGGGCTCGGTGGCTATCCCGTGGGGACGTGGGCGAAGAATCTGCGGACGGCCGCCCGGTTGACCGACACCCGTCTCCGGGAGCTCGAAGAGCAGGGCATCGAGGTCTGTGACGATGACGACGTGGTGGCGGGCGGGCTGTCCTGGAAGCGGCGCGAGGAACTCGACAAGGTCGACCCCGGGTGGTGCCCGGCCTGGGATGCCGGGTGGCAACGCTGCCTTCGACTCGCACAGAACCATGTGAAGCGCGGCGGCACGTTGCCCACCGAGGCGGGTGTCCTCCTGGTCCAGGGCGAGGACATTGGCCGGTGGGTCCAGAGCTGCCGGTTCGAGTGGGAGGCGCTGCAGCCTGCGCAGCAGTGGTTGCTGGAGCTGTCTCTCGGGCTGGGGCCGGCCGACGACAGCGAGCGGCCGGTGAAGCGCACGCAGAACGACAAGTGGGCCACCAACCTGACGGCAGCAAAGCAGTTCTACGCCCGGGAAGGACACCTTGTGGTGCCGAGGAAGCACGTGGAGGACTTGGTGGCCGACGGGCTGGCAGGTACACAGAGCGGTGCTGACGGCGTTGTGGAGGTGCGGTTGGGGTCGTGGCTCGACAACGTCCGTAAGCGGGAGAGCGAGCTCAGCCAGGAGCGGCGGGCGCAGCTGGAGGCGTTGGGCGTGCGGTGGTCGGCGGGCACTGCAAGGAGGAGCGCGAGGTGAATCGGGGTCCGCAGTCCGTTGCGGGGTGCGTCCGCTTCAGCGACCGTGCTCGTCATCGTGTCCTCAGTCGGAGTGCGGCCGGAGGGGTAGGCGTGCACCGCGGCCACACGATCGGTGGCGGCAGTGTGGAGCGTGCGTTCTTGCGGCGTCTGGCGGGCTTGGGCTGGGGCGGGCGCAGTCAGCAGTGCTCGGCGAAATCGGTGAGCCGGGGCAGCGAGGTGCAGCCGAGGGGGTCGGTGAAGAGGGGGTCGGTGAAGAGGGGGTCGCTTCTTCGTGCGGTGGTGAGGTAGTGGGTGAATGCCGCAGCGCGCAGGAAGACTTGGGCCCAGTGCGGAACACGGTGGCTCACGTAGGGGTCGTAGGGCTGGGTCCGGTCGAGGAGGATCAAGGTGGTGCCGTCCATGGCGGTGTCGGCCACACAGACGCCGCTGATCTGGGTCGTTGTGGCGGCCGCGAAGCAGGCGGTGGCCAGTTCGGCCGCGAGGTGCGGATGTGCGGTTGCGGCGTGCAGGCGTTGAGCGATACGTCTTTGATCAAGGCGGGACACTTGTGGGGCCGGTCCCCGGCAGGAGCAGGGGGTGGTGGTGTAGGCGCAGTTCAGGGAGTTGAGGGACGGCAGGTTGATCCAGTGCCGTGAGGGGCGTGCGGGGGGGGCGGGGTGCGGCTCTTGGGTGTTGGTTGCCTTTCGGAGGGAGAGAACCGCCTCGGCGTCTGCCAGGACATGGTCTGTGCACTGCAGGGCCCGCTCCAGGGTGGTGCTGTTGCTCTGGTGGCAGACCAGGGCGAGGTGCAGGCCGGTACGGGTGCGCAGGGCAAGAAGGTCGGTGAGAGCGCGGGGGCTCAGGAGGTGGGTGCGCAGGACGGTGAGGGAGGTGACGGGCAGAGCGAGGATCCAGGCGGCGCACAGCGTCCAGGCCGGCTGGGTGTCGAGGGTGCGGTAGCCGGTCAGGGGGACGGGTTTGCCGAGGGCGGCGAGGATGTCGTAGGCGAGCGCGAGGGTGGAGCCGGTGCCGGGGGTGGGGTGAACGGTGATGCGGCCGTGGGCGGGGTCGTGAGCGGCGAGGGCCGCGCGGGTGTGGGTGACGTCGTCGTGCGGGTCCATGACGAGGGTGACGGGGGGCGGGTGGGGGCAGGTGAGCATGGTCAGGCTGCCTGGCGGGTGCGGAGTTTGCTGTAGGCCCAGCGCAGCAGGTCCTCGTCGACGGTGGTACGGCCGGGTTTCCTGCAGGCCGGTGTTCAGGTGGTGGGTGATTTTCGCCCAGGCGCGGAAGTTCCCGTGGGCGGCTTCTTGGTCGCACAGGGCGATCAGTTCGGGGTCTGCCTGGGCCTAGAGGGGGTGGAAGGCGGGGACGACGGTGAGGACTTCGTCCAGGGGCATGCTGCTGATTTCCTGCCAGGTGTAGACCCGGGATTCCAGCATCGGTTCGCTCTGCAGCATCTCGAAGCAGCCGTTCGGCCGGTGAAGACGATCGTCAGGTCGGAGTCGGTGTCGTCCCACAGGTAGCGCAGGTACTCGAAGCACAGCTTCGACAGCCACTGGGCCTCGTCGCAGACCAGGACCAGTGGTTCTTCCAGGGCGCCGCGCAGCATCCGGTCGAACTCGATCGCGTGTGCGGGCGGGCGGCCCTGCAGGCCCAGGGTGTGGAACAGTTCGTGGCGCAGGTCGCGGGTCGAGGGGCGGGCCCGGAACTGGATACGGCGGGTGATGGTCGGTGCGAGTTCGCGCAGTGAGGTGTTGACCGCGAAGGACTTCCCGTTGCCGGCCTGCCCGTAGATGCAGATCATCGCTCTGGCCTCGATCGCGGCCCGGATGTTCTCCCTGACGGTGAGCAGCGAGCGGGTGGATACGACGTGGGCGCCGGGCAGGCACATGAAGTGGTCCTCCCGCTCCCCTGGGAGCCGTCCCCTGCGCGGTGAGGTGGACATTGTGTTCCTCCTAGCTGCCCGTAGTGGGCTTGGTGGCGGGTTCGTTTCCTGCGTAGGGCGTGTTTTCGGTGCTTGGAGGGCGATCCCGGTTCTTGGGTGCGGGGTGGGGGCGGGCCCAGCCCGGGGGCGGCTCGCGGGGCGGGATCAGGTCCGGCAGCGCCCGGGCCGCCAGATCCACCGCCCGGCCGCGGGCGAGTTCCTCCTGGGCCTGCTGCTGGGTGACCGTGCGGCGCGGGCGGGGTGCGGCAGGCGTGGTGGTGGCTGTGTAGCGGGTGCGCCGCTGCCTTTCCGCGGCTTTGAGGTCGGCTTTCAGCGCCCGGGCCCGGGCGTCCCTGAGCGCACTCAGCTCCCGGCGCTGCTCCAGCGTGGCGGCCTGGGCGAGGTGTGCGGGGCCCAGGTAGCGGTCGGTGTTGTCGGCGCAGAACACCTCGATCTGTCCGTCGTAGTGCGGCAGGTAGCGCAGACGCACCCGCGTGCCTACGCGGCCGACCATCCACGGGGCGATGTAGAAGCGGCTGCGCCACCGGATGCCGTTGGTGGAGATCTTCCGGGTGCGGCCGTCGTCCTCCAGGGCGAAGAAGGCCAGCTGCTTCGCGGGGACTTCCTCGATGGGTGTGGGGTCCGCCTCCCACGCCGCAAGGGGGGTCAAGCCGCCCTTGAGGCCGGCGGGGCGGTGTTCGGTGTTCCACCAGTGCACCCAGCCCAGCAGCGTCTCGACGAAATGGGCGAACGACAGGAGGTCTTCTGCCTGGTCGGGGCGGTGCGCGCCCACCGGGCGGGCCCGGCGGGTGTAACCCGGCAGCGAGACGAGGAACATCTCCTCGACCGCGTTGTTCAGCGCCTCGACGGTGCCCTTGCGGTAGGGCTTGTACGCGGGCAGGTCATCCACCGGTACCGCGAACATCCCCAGGGCCCGGGAGACGGTGCGGCACAGGAATTCCTTGCCTCGGTCCACCCGCACCACGTGGGCAGCCCGCCGCACGGCCCGTAG
>NZ_JBIVVC010000023.1:0-12994 GCF_044757485.1 Streptomyces sp. NPDC091272 | reverse complement strand
GCGCGCGGTCTGCTCCGCAGACGCGACGCGGAGTCGCTACGCGACTCTTTGCGGAGCGCTTCGCGCTCCGGTCTCTGGTCCACTCCGTGGCCCTGAGACACCCCGGCGGGCGCTCCGCACCCTTGGGGTGGGCCAGCGCTCCGCGCTGGCCCTATGCCCGCTTTGCGGGCTGCTGGCTAGGACTTGGGGAGTATCACTCGTGCGAGAGGTGTGTGGTCTCGCACGAGTGATACGAGGCGGGTCCCGGGGGGCCGCGCGGGGGCGGGAGGCGTGCGCCATTTGGTATCCGCTGGGGCCGACTGTATCCCGTGCGTCAAAGTTGATGCCCAGATGGGATGGATCAGAATTAGGGGTACCCCCCTGGTCACCCAATTTCGCGAAGTGCTGATTCCTGGTGATCGCTGGCGGATTCATGAGATCGCTTTAGGTGTCACCAGATATTACACCTGTTAGGGAATACGGAAAGGGGCCCGGTACGCCTCCTGAGAGGTACCGGGCCCCTTCTCTGGTGCCTTATAGAGTCAGGCAGAGAAACCGACGTTCGTCACGTACTCGTACTGTCCCCATTGTGATCCCAGGTCCACGATAACGTTTTCCCATTCGGTGTCCATTGCGGCTGAATCCTCTTGTGCCCAGGCGTCCACAATGCCGTCCCAATCCCGCACGTTAATGTTCCGGTGTTCGGCAACTCGCCTTTGCGGTTGCGGAACCTGGGAGGTATTGGCGGGGTGGATTTCGACCCGGGTTCCGCGCCCGTCGTTATTAAGACGGGTTTTCATTGTGCGGGCGACATTCTTTTTCCGGACGCTCCCATAGGCATTCTCGATTCGCTCCAGATTCTTTTTGCTGGGAGCCCGCTTTCCTTCCATCCACGCTTTCATGGTGCGGGGGGTGACATTGAGCCCTGCGGCTTGCGCGGCAGCCTTGGAGCGTTCGCTTCGATTGAGGTACCGGAGCCGTGCCATAAGGCCGCGCTTTTCCGTGACGGGGGTGGCGATACCGCCCGCGAGGCTGTCCAGCTTTCGTCTGGTGGCTTCCGATCCCTTGATGCCCCGTGCACCGTACCGGCCGAAATCCTGATTCCTGCCTGCCATTTCTTTCCCCTCCCTTACATGCTGGGCTTGCTGGACTTCTTCTTGATGGTGCTTACGAGGGTCCACCAGTCAGCAAGTTCGGCTGCGGTGTAGCAGGTGACGCCTTCCACGTCGATTCCCTCGGGGAACTGCACTCCGTTCTTTCGGCCGCGTGCGATGCGCTGGCGCGCGGCGGCGTAGGAGACCGGGATGAGGCCCTGCTCGCAGGCCTCACGCAGGCTGTAGTGGGGCAGTGAGGCGCTCTCGTCCTGGTCGGCCTGGTGCTCGTAGTGCTCGGTCACAGGGTCGGTCACAGCCGCGGTGCCGGCCTGTGACGTCACAAGCTCTGACCTGGGCTTTCCGATCTTGGGGGCAGGGATCACCGCTCCGGTCACAAGTGTGACGCCCTGCATGTACGCCCCTCCTGCGAGGAACGGCGTAATGGCCAGCTCCTGTGCTGCCTCGCTCAGGGCGTGGTCGTCGATCCAGGGGGCCATTTCGCCGCGGGCGTGCCAGGCCGCGGCCGGTGCGCAGTCCCGCAGGTATTCGCGGGCGAAGGGGGTGATGTAGGCGTACTGGATTTCCTCGACCTGGCCGCCGGTGACGCCGATTACGCCGCGTCCCTTTACGGTGTGGTCCCATTCGACGCGGGGGGTTTCCTGCCCGTACGTGACGGCCCATTTCGGTCCGGAGGCGGCGCCTACGATTCCCTTGGCGCCGATCAGGTCTCGGGTCTCGGTGTCACCGAAAAGGGACAGCGTAAAGGTGTGCGCGCCGATGACGATTTTGTGGTTCGCGGAGCGTCCTTGCATGAGGATCATCTGGAACCACGCCTCAAAGGGCGGCATTCCCTTTCCCTGGAGTCCGTATTTCCACCAGATCTTTGCGGATTTCACGAACGAGGCGAATTCGTCGATGACAAGGAATCGCTCGGGGAGTGCGTCACCCTCGGGTGTGCCTTGGAGTGCTTCGGCGGCTTTCATGGACACGTAGAACTCCGCCATCGCGGCGACGGCCTGCCGCCCGGTTTTGTGGACGCGGATTCCGGACTCGCCTTCGATGTCCTTGAATGCGTTGGCTTTCATGGTGATGCAGTCGATCAGGGCTCCGTGCTGGCGTCCGTGGACAACCGGCATGAGGAGTCCGGTCGTCTTTCCGTCGCCAGTACCGCCGGAGATTCCCCAGTGAGGCGTCTCGGTCGTCGTGTCGATGTACTTCGGGCCGGTATGCACTTCGCCGATGTAGACGCGTGCCGGGTCGTCCGAGGGAATCCACTCGACCATGGTCGGCAACTGGGGCTTCGGGGCGGGCGGGGGCTTCGGCGTCCAGTGCACAACGGAGTTGGCGCCGACGAGATCGGCACGCATAATCCACTCCCCGGGCATCCGCTGATTGACCAGGAAGTCCAATTGCTCGGGTGTCCCGAGCCACCCGCGAGGCACGCGAATACTGATCTGGGTGCTCTCGTCCAGCTCGGGGCTGATGTGCAGCCAGTCCGCGCGTGCGCTCCCACCAGGGACTTTGAGCAGTACGCGCAGGCCCTCCCAGAGACCGGGCCCGTATTCGGCGTCGGCGCCGTCCCCGCTGGGTGCCTGCGTCCACCGGACGTGGCGCCTGCGGCCGGTGGTCTCCCATGCCGCCTCCCACTCACCGGGCACGACGGCTTCCAGCGCCTCCTGGACGTGCTCGCGGTCGGCGGGGGTGCCCAGCAGCGTCATCGGGAGCCGCAGGACGATCGCGGCCCCGTCGGCGTCCGCGTCCCGGGGGAGGGTCAGCCACTTGGACTGGTCGGTGTCGTCGTCCAGGCGCAGCAAGGGCCGGACGGCCTGCCACAGGGTCTCACCGTGGATCTGGTCAAAGTCGTACTCGTAGCCGTCGCCCCACAGGGCGGCGGACAGGATCGCGGTGGGGATCGCGATGGCGACCACGCCGAGCGCGGCCATCGGGGCAAGCACGGCGAACGCGACGAACAGCGAAAGCCCTGTGCGGGCCGTAGCGCGTCCTGCACGCCTCCACTGGTGCCAGGCACGCATTCCCCGCCACAGCGTCCCTACAGCCCGCACAAGGCCTTCCAGGGCCCTTCCGAGGGTGGTAGCGACGGGAGCCGTCCACGCGGCCCACTCGGGGAGACAGGCCGTGATCCGCTTGCGGGCCGCTGCCCAGTCGTAGGGCTCCCAGAGAGTGCCGGCCACCGCGACCGAGCCGAGCTCGGCGGCCGGGGCGTCCAGGTCCAGGAGCGGGCCGGGGCGCCACCAGGTCGCCGCGCTGCGGGGCTCACCCCACATCGGGGCCCCGGAGAACCAGCGGCCGACGGCGCCGAACGCCTGGCCGACCAGGACGGCGACGCCCTCGAAAAACGTCTCGACCGCTCCGTCGAGCCCGGCCTTTTCCTTGCGGCCGGTGTCCTTGAGGTGCTTGGCCCCCATGCCCATGCAGACGCCGATCAGCACGCCGACGGCGGCCAGGACGACCCACCAGCCCTCCTGGGATGCCGGGGCGTGTTCGACGATCCACGCCCCGACGCTGTTGATCCACTGGGTGGTGCCGCCGGTGTCGGCGGCGGCTTGGATCTCGTGCTGCACGTCTGTCCCCTCGTCACGGTGGGGGAGCCGGGCCCGACTTGGCGGGCGCGAATGCCGGGTGCGGGCCCGACTCCCCTGGTGCTGTGCGGTCTTGGCGGCCGGTGTGGCCGTCCATGATTGCTCCCGCCACTGACAACGGCGGGCCCTTCACCTGCCCCAAGGGCCCATCGGGCCCCGTTTGTGACAGTCCGTGCGGATCTTTTTCAGCGGGATTCGCGGGCCCAGATGGCTGCGCGGGTCCAGCCCGCGCGGTCGGCGATGCGGTCGGCCCGCTCGCGTCCGGCGTGGGAGAGCGGACGGCGCCCACGCTTGGTGGGCAGGACGGGCACCATCTCGACGACCAGGTGCACGCCGATGGCGAGGGCGACGGCGACGATCAGGGGCGCCCCCACGCTCAGCAGGGCGATCCCGACGGCGGCGGCGGCCACCGCCTCGATGTAGGCCAGCGCTGCCACCAGCGGCCAGACGATCCAGTTCTTCACGACGTCGCCCCGGCCGGGCGGGCCATCCGTCGGCACCAGGCGGCGTGGTCCTGCGCCCACCGGTGCGCCTCCCGCTCTCCGGTGCGCCGGTAGGGGTGCGTGTCCATCTCGGTCACGGTGGCCGTGCACGCGGTGCACAGGGCGGTCATTCCGACCGTCTGCGGGACGTCTGCGTCGTCCAGCTCGGTCACGGGGGTCAGGTCGACGTGGGCCCCTCCCGCGGTGAGGTAGCGGGCGGCCGGCCACTCCTGGGTGCTGCTCATGTCTGACTCCTTCGGGGGGTGGCCGGGGCCACGCACGGTGCGCGGCCCCGGCGGTGACGAGTACTCAGCGGCGCCGTGCGGCGGCCTTGTCCTTGCGGGCGGCGGCGGCGCGCTCCTGGCGCTCGGCCTCCTCGGCCTCCTCCCGGGCGACGGCATCGGCCTGGAGACGGGCGATGGCCGCGTCCCACTTCCCGGGGCGCCCCTGGGTCTCGATGGCGTGGCCCAACCGACCCACCAGGTAGACCAACCTGGCCTTCTCACTGACCGTGTAGCGGTCCGGCTCGTGTCCGCGTGCCATGTCAGGCCCCCTCGGAATCGGTGGTGCGGCGGGCGCTCTCGCGGTCGGCCATCGGCATCCCGAGCGCCCACCCGGCCGCCAGAGCGGCCAGCGCGATCAGGAGGGCCGGAGCCCCGGCCGCGTCCAGGAGCAGCGCGAGGACGCCCATGCAGGGCCACAGGACGAGCGCGCAGCGGGCGGCGAACGGCAGATGGTTCCAGTGCTCACGCATCGGTGTCCTCCCTCGGGTAGGTGTGGCCGGGCGGCGGGTAGACGCCGGTCTGCGCGATCAGGGCGAAGCTCACGACCGTCTCGAACTCCTCGACCGCCAGGCGCTCGGCGGTCACCTCCTGGTCCAGCGGGATACCGGTGGCGCTGGCGTCGGTGATGTCGGCCAGCAGCTCGGCGGTGCGCTCGTTGTCGATGGCGGCGGCGCGGTTCACCGGCCCCACCCCTTGCGCGGGTAGCCGTGGCCCTCGGGCACCGACAGGTCCCCGCCCACGTTCAGGGCGGCGCTCTCGAAGTCGCTCAGCCCGTCGCACGAGTTGTCGCACTCCCGGCCGCCGTGGCGGTCGGCGGAGTGGACCGTCTCCAGCCCCTCCAGCAGACGGATACTGCGGGCCTGGTCGTCGTCGCGGTTCTCGCGGCGGCCGAAGATCTTCCCCATCAGAGGTACGCCCCCGTCCCGGACTCGGTGGTGCTGGCGGCGGCTTCTGCCGCCCGGATGCGGCGCATCTCGCGCCGGACGGAGGTGACCGGCACCGGCTTGCCCATCAGGGCGGACAGGCGGGCGGACACGACCTCGGGGTCGGTCACCTTGGCGGCCAGCAGCTCGCGGACACCGGCGGCCATACTGCGCGGGGCCTGCGCCGGTACACGTTCCGCCCGGGGGCGGTCTTCCGCCTGCGGCAGCTTGCTGACCTGCGGCGGCGTCACCTCGGTGCGGATGTCCGTGCGTCCGCCTGCGGCATGATCGGCCAGCAGATCGGCCACCGGCACCCCCGCCGCGAGCGCGGCGGCCAGGGAGTCGGCAACGGCCCGCTGCGCCCGCTCCTCCTCCGTCTGCGGGGCGGCGGGTGTCGCCTCGATGGCACGGGCACGGGCCAGCGAGGTGGCCAGGCGTTCGCGGGTGTCCTCCTCGACCGTGGCCGGGCGGACGTGCACCGGCTCCGGCTCGACGTCGGTCACGGCCTGGCGGTCGCGCTCGATGGTGACGACCGGCTGCGCTGCGATCGGGGCGATGCGCTCCCACGCGTCCCGCCGCAGGGCGAGCATCGCTTCCTTGCGGAACAGGAACCAGATCAGGGCGGTGAGGGTGCGGTGCCGCAGCTCAAAGACGATCTCGAAACTGAGCGGGGCGGCGGCCAGCACGACGCACGTCGTCCACCCGCCCAACTGGTAGCCGTGCGCACCGTTGACGACCGCGCTGGCGAGCAGCGCGACCATCATCACGAGCCGGGCGCCCCCGGCGGTGTGCGGGGCGGCGCGGCGGGCGTAGACCTGGAGTCCGGCCGCGACCGCCACCAGGTCGAAGACACCGACCCCGAGAACACCCGCCCACACGGGGGCGCCGGTGTCCATGAGGAGAGTGGCCAGCGACCACCCGGACAACCCCAGCGACGCGGCGGCCAGCAGCACCAGGAGCGCATCGGTGACGCGGGCGTGCATCGGGCGCGGGGGCCGCTTCTGCTTCGGGGCCTTGGGAGGCTTGGGCGGCTTCACCGGCATCGGAGCCGAAACCGCGGTGGGGTACTCACTCATCGCGCACCCCCGGCGGTCGGCGGGATCTGCTTGTGGAGCTCGTGGGTGTGGCACAGGACCGGGGCGATCAGCAGGCTGATCCCGGCGACGGTCCACCGGTAGTTGGTGAGAGGCCCGGGGGGCACTTCATCGAGAATCCGGCCGGTCTTCCCGACCGCACGCGGGTCGTCCGCGCAGGCCCGGATCAGCACGTGGTCACCGGCGTTGAAGGTCATCGCTGGCCCCCGCCCTGCGCGGCGGAGCGGATGGCTTCAGCGGCCTTGCGGGCAGCCTCGGCCTGGCGGCCGGCACTCTCCGCACGGGCGATCGCGGCACGGGCCGTGACGTCGTTGGGCGGGTCCTGGTGGGCGCAGATGATCGCGCCGTAGATACGATCCACGAAGGATCGCCTCCCTGTCGTGTCAGGTGGCGGTCTTAGGCCCTGCGCACCGGTGCTTCCAACACCAGCGCGGGGCCGACCTATTGGGTTTTGGGTACAGCGGTGGCGATGCCCGACCTTCCCGGCCCGGGTGCCTTCCGCTGAGAACGACACTACCGGAAACCATCGTGGATACAAGTCTTATTCAGGTGGTCTGTTTCGTGTAGGGTCCTCCTTGTGGAGATCCCAGAGAAGAAGCAGGCGGAGGCGCTAGCGCGCGTCGCGGAGGTGGGCACACAGCGCGCCGCCGCACTGGCGGAGGCTGAACGACTGACGGGGCCACTGCGCGCCGCCGCAGTGGCCGCAGCCAAAGAAGGCGCTGGCCGCAACCGCATCCGCGAACTCGCTGGGGTCAGCCCGAACACCCTCTACAAGTGGCTCACAGAGGCTGGTCTCGACGTCCGGCCCAAGAAGACCAAAGGGGAATGACCATGGGCCTATTCAGCAAGAGCAAGCGCACGGCAGCCGCTCCCACTGCACAGTCCGACCAGTACCGCCTCACGGCCACCGGCCAACGGGTCACGGTCCTGGAGGACCTCGGCGCCGGTGAGGTCCGTATCGCCATGGACAACGGCCGCACCACACGGGACGACATCGTCAACGCCCGTGACATCACCCCCGCCTGACATCAGCGAAGATCACGAAATGATCACGATGCCGGGGCCCCTGTCCCATTGGCCTGTCGCCGAGTCCTTGGGGCGGGTGAGGGTGATCACCGGCAGCCCTTACGATGCGTGCACGCACCGTCACTAACTGAAAACCGCGAAAGCCCCGAAGCCGGTGGGTTCCATGGACGCCAATCCATGGGCCGGTGATTCGGGGCTGACGCGGGACTCCTAAGCCGTTGCCGAGTGTAGGGCAGAGAAATCTCCCCCCGCCACAGGGCAGCGGCGCACCGCCCCCAAAAGGGGGCAGGAAGGCCCGCCCGAGTGAGTCAGCACACGCAGCGTCCGCCGAATGAGTGCGGCAGCTGCCAGAAGATCCATTCCATCCTGCGGCAGCACAAACTCCGCGCGCTGGGGCAGCCCCCGACCGGCGCGGCCATCGCCACGGGTGCGGGAATCTCCCGCCGCAAGGCGTTGGTCCACGTCGCGTACATGGTCGAGTGCGGGTGGCTGGAGGCGGACGGCCGGACGCCGGTGATTCCGGTGCCCGCCACCCCGGCCACGGCCGTCGCGTCGGAACAGCGGTCCGTGCTGCGGTGGGCGGCCGATCTGGCCTTGTCGTGCCGGACCTGCGGGCGGCTCATGGTCGTGCTGGCCTCCCAGGCCGGGGGCGCGTGGTCGGTCCAGATGGGGCAGTCGGACATCGCGTCCGCGCTCGGGATCTCCGAGCGCCGGACACGCGATCACCTGGCCGCCCTGACCGGGCGCCGCCCGCACGCCCGCCACCCGCAGAGCGGTCCGCTGTTGCGCGGGGAACGTCTGCCCGAGACGGGCGGGCGCGGTGGGCTCCTCTGGGTGTTCCTGGACGGCGTGGCGCGTCCCGGGTCGCTGGCGGAGTTCTACTCCCGCGAGGAGTACGCGGAGCTGCGGCACACGGCACTGGAGATCCTGTCCCAAGTTCCACTGATCACGTCGGGGATGAACGCGCGGGAGCGGACCAGCGCGGCAGAATTGCTGGTCATTCCGCGGTTGCATGTCGGGTATCCGCCCGCCGTGCTCCTGGCCGCGATCACCGATCCCGGCGATTTCGAAGGAGTCGTCCGCGTCCACGCGTACGGGATGATCCGGTGGCGTTTGCGGGAGCGGTGCCCGGAGACGGGCTACGTCGCCACCCTGAAGGAGACCCTGGACACCACGCCGGTCGTCCGTGACTGCGCTGGTGGCTGTGGCCGCCCGATCAAGGACACGCTGGCGGTGACCCACTGCGTGGACTGCCGACGCCGTGAGGCGGCCGGGATCACCCTGGATGTGGCGCTGGAGACGGACGCTCGGCGCCTGCGCGTCATGCGGTGGATGGCGGAGGCCACGTCATGACCGGCCCGTATGCATCCAGTGCATACGGCATGCACGATGCCCATACCCCCAGCTCGGAGAGCACGCTCCGGGACACCGTGGCGGCCCTGATGCGCGCCACCGGCGAGACCCAGGCTGATCTCGGATCGGGTCTGCGGCTCTCACAAGGCCAGGTGAGCCGCAAGCAGGGCGGTGCGTCGTCGTGGTCGCTGGACGACGTCGACCGCCTGTCGGCCCACTACGGCATCCCCGTGCCGGACCTGCTGTGCGGGCCGACGCACGCACTGACCAAGCTCGACCCGCGCCGCCGTGCCGCCACCCTCGGCGGGACCCAGACCACCATCGGAGGCTGATCAGACATGAGCACGGACTCCCGCACCGACGACCAGATCAGGGACGCGGTCAAAGCCGCTGCCGCTCTCGCCCGGCAGATCTCCGACGACCCCATGAGCACCCCGCAGCATCGCCACCTTGCCGAGACCCTGCACCAGGGCATTGACCACGACCTCACGACCCTGGACCAGCGGGGCCAGTCATGAGCGGCCCCAGCCCTGAGGACATGTCACACGCGATGCTGCTCGCGCTGCTCATGCACCACGGCGGCTCGTACACGCTGCCCGCGAGCGCATTCGAGACGGACGCGATCGGCGGTCCGGACGGCGCGTTCCACGCGGTCGAGATGACACCCCTGCCGGACGGTCGGGTACAGCTCGCCGTGGTGGTGCGCCCCGACGTCGACGGGTCGGGAATCACCTACACCTGAGGACGTGGCCGGCACTCCCCGCCCGCCCCGCGGATTCCCCCTGCGGCCGGTGCGCGTCTCGCGTACCGGCCGCCGCCGTGTCCGTCGTCCTGGTGCTCATCGATGCTGGCATCGGACAGCCCCTGACCTGGCGTGATACGCAGATATCCCGTACGTATCTCGTACGGGCTACCTGCGTATGCGGTGAGTGCTACTCGCCGATGTCTGCCGTGATTTCCGCCAGCAGTGCACGGGCCACGGCGTCCGCGTTCGCGGCGGCGGCAGTGAACAGGGCGGAGGCGATCACGTGCTTCGGGATACCCCGCGTCCGGCGGTGAACCTCGTCGACGGCCGCCCTCAGAGTGTCGGCGGATTCCCTGGTGACGTACCAGGACCGGCGCGTCATCTCCGGTGCCTGCACCTCCTCGGGAGACGGCGGAGCGGGGGGCGGGGAAACGTCGGGGGCCGGGGCCGGGGCTTCCCGCATCTTCCGCATCCGGCCGAAATCGTCGGCCAGGCCGCTCATGTCCGGCGGGGGCGGGGTGAGACTGCGTCGCGCGGTCATGCGTCGATCACCGCCTGCGCGAGTTCCCGGTACCAGCCGGACGCCTCGCACTGCGGCGCGTACTCCAGCACGGTCTTTTTCTCCCGCCAGGCCTTGCGGATCTCGGTGCGGTCCCTGATGACTCCCAGCACCGGCGGCTCTCCAAGTGCCTGGAACGCCGCCAGCGTGGACGTGGTGATGCTGCCCCGGCGGACGTCGACCTTGGACGGGACCAGCCCCACGATGTCGATGTCCGCGCCCATGTAGTCCCCGAGCGTGCCAATCTGCCGCAGCAGCATCCGCAGCGCGCGGATCGACGAGTCCTCGGCCTCAACCGGCACCAGGACCCCGCCCCGCCGTCCCGGCCTGCGCCGCGCGGCCAGGAGCGCGGTATCGGTGTCGGCAGCCAGCGACGGCGCACAGTCGATCAGGCACACGTCGTAGTCGTCCTCGAACGCCTCCAGGAGCCGGGAGAGCCGGTGTTCACGCCCCTGACTCATGTACAGGCCGGGCAGCAGCAGGAAAGCGTCCAGGTTCCACGGGATGACGTCGAACCGCTCCCGGTAGTGCGTCACCAGCTGGTGCGCGTCACCGGTCCACTCACCCAGCAGCGCATTCTTCAGCGTGGCGGGCTCCACAGCCTCCGCCAGTCCGAGTGCATCCGTCAGGTGCCCCTGAGGGTCGAAATCGATGACCAGGACCCGTCGGCCCTTCTCCGCGAGCGCAGCGGCAAGACCGATCGTGTCGGCGGTCTTGCCCACCCCGCCCTTCTGATTGCACATGCAGTAGATGTCCACGGAGCGCACCCTAGACCACCACGTGCGACCAGCATGCTCCGCACGGATCACCTCCGGATCACCTCCGGATCACCTGCGTATCACTCCAGGTCACACTCATGTTCTGGTCTCTGGGAGTACCGGACTGCGGGCCCATCAAGGGGTACAGGTCCTTAACTGACGCGGCCTGCGCCGCCCTGTACGTCACCGGGGCCCGCTGTACGTCTCCCAGAAGACGTACAGCGGGCCCCGGCTGCTCACGCCACGACGGCGCGCCCCCTCAGCCAAGCCAGCACCTCACTGCGCCGCAGACGCCACTGCTCCCCGGTGCCACCCTTGGGCCAGCGCGCTACGTAGTCGTCGAAGAACTGCGCCCCGGGTACGGCCACGTTCCCCCACTCGCACCCGTCGTAGCGCGGGCAATCGACCCGGTGGTCTGCGTCGGGTACCGGCCCGTCCGCGTAGGACTCCAGGACGTACCCGTCCGGCGTGGCCGGCACTGCGCGCACCCGCATCCCGCCGGTGCCACCGCAGGTGTGGCAGACAGCGGCGGACCCCAGCGCGTGCAGCAGCAGGCTCCGGGAGAGCTCACGCGGCCCCTGCCCGCCGTAACCCCACTCGACCGACCCGGGCCACCTGTCGCGCCCGGTGGGCGCGTTGGGCAGCTGCCCCAGCTCGGTTCCGTCGACGCTCTCCATCGTCACCACGGCCTCACCGCGGCTGGTCCGGCGGCCGATGTAGACGATGTCATCGGCGGGCGCCACCAGGTGCAGCAGATCCATGTCGGGCACGGGGGTCCTCCTCGGGTACGGGTACCGGTCCCCAGACGCTACTGGGCACCCACGACACCGCCCCCGCCTCCCAGTTGGCGGGAGACAGGGGCGGGAAGGGCTCTGTACGGCCCTGTACGGACTTCGGGAGCATCAGGGGCTCCCGGCGGTCACTCGGGAGCCGTCCAGGCCCTCACGGTGTTCGGAGCCACCCCCGTCAGCTCGGTGATCCGCCGGAGCGGCACCTCCATCGTCCGTGCCGTCTGGATCAGCGGCCGGAGCTCCGCGTCCAGCGCGTCAAGCTGGGCCAGCAGCCGGATCCGGCGCCGCCCCGGCGCCGTCAGGGCCTTCTCTGCGGCGCTCCGCAGCTCGGCAGGCGTACTCATCACCGCACCTCCCAGCCACTGAAGCCACGGCGGACACTGGCCCCGAGCAAAGTGATCTGCCCGTTCGAGGCAGAGACACTGCCCGGCGCGATCTGCTCCGCCTCGGCAAGCAGCGCCGCGACCTGCTCCGCGAGAGCACGGCACCGGGCCTCACGCTCTTGCAGGGATTCGGCTGATCCGGTGTCCATGGCTGCTCCTCGGTCACTGTGGCTGTCTCGTATCAAGCGGACGCGGTACGCACAGGCTGCACAAGGCCGGGGCCGGAGGGAAATCCCCCGGCCCCGACCGCGCGTCAGCTACGCCCGAAAGCGGGATGGTTGGCCCTCACGAGCTCGAAAAGCCTCTCCTTGGGGAGTTCGAGGAGACCAGCCTCCCGCAGCGCCGTATGGGCCCTGTAGGCCGCCGTGCGCTGCGCCTGCCGCGCCCCCGCGTGCTGCGGGTCCAGCGCCACGGCACACGTCGCCTGGTACAGCCGGTAGAAAGCCCGGATCGCGTAAGCCCTGTCGTCGTCCATCACGTACTCCTCAGCATGAGCGGGCACATTGAACCGTCCGTATCAGTCTGACTCACAGAGTGCAGGTTACACAATAGGGCGGACGCAAAGGGGTGTGACCCAAAGCGTCCGGGGTGGGTCACACCCTCTGACCTGCGAAAATATCGAGTTGTCCCCAGAAACGGACCCGAGAATCCACAGGGAGGGTCACACCCAGCCCACAGGTGGGTCACACCCTCTGACCTGCGAAAACGAGGGTTTTCCACAAGGGGGTGTGACCCAAAACGTCCGGGCCCCTAGGAATACATGTCGGCGGGGGTCGAAAGCGGCTCGGCGCGGAGCGGCGAGACGCTCCCGGCAACGGAGTTGCCGGGAAGAGTCGGCGGAGCCGACTCGCAGCGAGGGCGAAGCCCGAGCCGTTAGAGCCGCGTAGCGGCTCCGCGTCGCGTCTGCGGAGCAGACCGCGCGC
>NZ_JBIVVC010000022.1:0-27708 GCF_044757485.1 Streptomyces sp. NPDC091272 | reverse complement strand
GCGTCTCCCTCGCCGTCCTCATCAACACCGCCATCGTCCTCCTCGGCACCGCCACCACCGCCCTCTTCCTCCACCACAAGGAAAAAACCCCCACCGCGAACTGACGGCACCGACGGGCCTCCCGTCCGCCGCACGGCGGCGGTGCGCGCACCCTCCCCAGGGGCACGCACCGCCGCCGCCCCCGACGCCCCGCCTCTCACGGCACGCCCACCGAACCGAAGGAATCGCACGATGGACCTGCAACTCGCGGACAAGGTCTTCCTGGTCACCGGAGCCTCGGCCGGAATCGGTGCGGCCACCGCGCGGCTGCTCGCCGCCGAGGGCGCGACCGTCGTGGGGGTGGCCCGCAAGGCGGACAGCATCGACGACCTCGGCGAACGCGTCACCGGCATCGCCGCCGACGTCACCGACCCCGACGCCGCCCAGTACGTCGTCGACACCGTCCTCGAACGCCACCAGCGGCTCGACGGCCTGGTCAACAACGTCGGCGGGCTCCAGTCCCGTACCGGCTTCCTCGACGTCACGGACGCCCAGTGGCGCGAGACGTTCGAGCTCAACTTCCACGCGCTCGTGCGGATGACCCGCGCCGCGCTCCCCGCCCTCCTCTCCCAGGGGCAGGGCAGCATCGTCCACCTGGCCAGCGAGGCGGCCCGCTTCCCCGACCACCCCCTGGTCGACTACGCGGCCACCAAGACCGCCCTGCTGTCTCTCTCCAAGTCGCTCACCGCCGAGTTCGCCCGCCGCGGTGTCCGGTCCAACATCGTCTCGCCCGGTCCCACCAGGACCGCACTCTTCGACGCCCCCGGCGGCTTCGCCGACCAGCTCGCCGAACGTTTCGGCCTGCCGGCGGACGAGGCGGTCGCCCACTTCGTCACCGAGGTACGCGGGCTGCCCACCGGCCGGATCGGCACCCCCGAAGACGTCGCCCGGGTCATCGCCTACCTGCTCTCCCCGCTGGCCGGCCAGGTCACCGGAGCCGAGTGGGCGGTCGACGGCGGCGCCCTGCGGCAGCTCTGACCCGCCGGCACACGCGACGGAGTGCGAGAACCCGATGACCACCACGCCGAACACGACGACCACCCCCGCGGAGACGGACGAGCAACGGGCGCGCCGCTTCGAGCGCGAGGCGCTGAGCCACCACAGCCCGCTGTACGCCCGTGCCATGCGGCTCACCCGTAACGCGGCGGACGCCGAGGACCTGGTCCAGGAGACCTACACCAGGGCCTACCGCAGCTTCCACCAGTTCCGCCCCGGCACCAACCTCGGGGGCTGGCTCTCGCGCATCCTCACCAACACGCACTTCACCGCGCACCGCAAGAGGCGACACGAACCCGGTCTGACCGCGATGCCGGAGGTCGACGACTGGCAGCTGGCCCGCAGCGCCTCCCACACCTCGACGGGGCTGCCCTCGGCCGAGGCGCAGTTCCTGGACCGCATCCCCGACCCCGAGGTCAGCAGGGCGATGCGCGCCATACCCGACGACTTCCGCACCGTCGTCTACCTCGCCGACGTGGAAGGCCTGCCCTACCAGGAGATCGCCTCCCTGATCGGCATCCCGCACGGCACCGTCAACTCCCGCCTGCACCGGGGCCGCAGACGCCTGCGCAGCCTGCTTCAGGACCGCCCCGAAGGCCGCCCGTCCGGCCGCCGGAACAAGAGCTAAAGGAGACCGGCCCCCATGCCACTCGCCCTCGTGGCCCTGGCCCTCGGAGCCTTCGGCATCGGCACCACCGAGTTCGTCATCGTCGGCCTCCTGCCGGAGGTCGCGGGCGACTTCGGCGTCTCGATCCCCTCCGCGGGCATGCTCGTCACCGGTTACGCCCTGGGCGTGGTCGTCGGCGCGCCCCTGATGACCGCGGCCGGCGCCCGGCTGCCCCGCAAGATCATGCTTGCCGCGCTGATGGTCGTCTTCATCGCCGGCAACCTGCTGTGCGCACTGGCGGGTGACTACAACCTCCTGATGATCGGCCGCCTGGTCGCAGCCCTCACCCACGGCGCGTTCTTCGGCATCGGCTCCGTCGTCGCGGCCGGCCTGGTGGCCCCGGAGAAGAAGGCCGGCGCGATCGCGCTGATGTTCACCGGCCTCACCGTCGCCAACGTGCTCGGCGTACCGCTCGGCACCTTCCTGGGACAGCACTTCGGCTGGCGCTCCACCTTCTGGGCGGTCACCGCCTTCGGCATCGTCGGCCTGCTGGGCATCCTCGCCCTCGTACCGCACCAGCCCCGCGACCCGGACGCCGGACTGCGCCGCGAGCTCGCCGTCTTCCGCTCGCCGCAGGTGTGGCTGGCGCTGCTGACGACCACCCTCGGCTTCGCCGGCGTCTTCGCCTCGTTCACCTACATCGCCCCCATGATGACCGGCGTCGCCGGCTTCTCCGAGGGCGCGGTGACCTGGCTGCTCGTCCTGTTCGGCGCCGGACTGTGCGTGGGCAACATGGTGGGCGGGCGGCTCGCCGACCGCAGCCTGATGCGCAGCCTCTGCCTCATCCTCGCCGCCCTCGCGACCGTCCTGGTCGTGTTCGTGTTCACCGCCCACGCGGCGCTGCCCGCCGCCCTCACCCTCGCCGCCTTCGGAGCCATCGGCTTCGCGACGGTGCCGCCCCTGCAGATGCGCGTCATGCAGAAGGCCGAAGGAGCACCGGCGCTGGCCTCCGCGGCCAACATCGCCGCCTTCAACCTCGGCAACGCACTCGGCGCCTGGCTGGGCGGTACGGCCATCAGCCACGGCCTCGGCTACACCGCGCCCAACTGGATCGGCGCCCTGCTGGCCGCCGCCGGACTTCTGGTGGCCCTGCTGTCCGTCCTGCTCGACCGCAGGTCCGCCCGCCGCCCCACCCCCGCGCGGCCCACCGCGCCCACCGCGCCCGCCGCACCCACGCACGCCGGCGTATGACTCCCCGCCCGACGCCTGCCGGGCTTCCCGCTCAGCCGTGTCCACGGCTAGGCCCGTTCGAGAATTCGAGGTTTCTGACGATGAGTGGTGTCGATCGCCGGACCATGCTGGGCCGCAGTGCTGCGGTCGCCGGCTCCGTGGCCGCAACCGGCCTCCTGGCCAAGACCGCTGCCGCCGCCATCCCTTCGGGTGCGCGCGCGGCCGCAGTGGGGGCGACCGTCAAGCCGAGCGACCCCCGCTACCCGCTGCTGACCAGCGGCAACAACCAGCGCTTCGTGGCCAGACCCGACTACGTGAAGATGATCAAGTCGTCCGCGGACGCCGAACGCGCCCTGGAGCTGGCCTTCCGTACGAAGAAGCGGATATCGGTGCGCAGCGGCGGCCACTGCTTCGCCGACTTCGCGGCCAACCCGGACATCGAGGTGATCCTCGACTTCTCGGAGATGACCGAGGTCTCCTACGACGCGGGCCACCGTGCGTTCGTCGTGGAGCCGGGCGCCCGCCTGATCAACGTCTACGAGGCCCTGTACAAGGGCTGGGGCGTCACCATACCCGGCGGCATCTGCTACAGCGTCGGCGCCGGCGGCCACATAGCCGGGGGCGGCTACGGCCTGCTCTCCCGCGCCCACGGCCTGGTCTCCGACCACCTCTACGCGGTGGAGGTCGTGGTCGTCGACGAGAAGGGCAAGGCCCGCACCGTACTGGCCACCCGTGAGCAGAACGACCCGAACCGCGAGCTGTGGTGGGCCCACACCGGCGGTGGCGGCGGCAACTTCGGCCTGGTGACCCGCTACTTCTTCCGCTCACCCGGCGCCACCGGCACCAACCCCGCCGACCAGCTGATCTCGCCGCCCGCCACCGTGCTGGTCAGTGCGATCGACCTGCCCTGGGACCAGCTGACCGAGGCGACGTTCACCCGGCTGCTGAAGAACTTCGGCGCCTGGCACGAGCAGCACAGCGCCCCCGACTCCAAGTACCGCCACCTCAGCAGCCTCTTCAACGTCAGCGCCAAGGCGAAGGGAAGCCTGGGCATGTTCACCCAGGTCGACGCCACGGTCCCCGGTGCCAGGCAGCTCCTGGACGACTATCTGAAGGCGATGCTGGCAGGCACCGGGGTCACCCCGCGGGCCCTGGCGAAGGCCAACGGCGAACTGCCCGCCATGCCGGAGCTCCTGGCGCCCAGGACGCTGCCGTGGCTCCAGGCCACCCGCCTGGTCGGCACCAACAACCCCACCATCACCAACCCGACCTCCCGCGGCGCCCACAAGTCGGGCTACATGCGCAAGAACTTCACCGACCACCAGGTCGCCGCAATCTACCGGCACATGACCCGGGCGGACTTCCACAACCCGGACACCATGCTCGTCCTGTTCTCCTTCGGCGGCCAGGTCAACGCCCTGGCCCCGGACGCCACCGCGAACGCCCAGCGCAGCTCCATCTTCAAGATGTGCTTCCAGACCTTCTGGGCCGACGAGAGCGAGGACGACTTCTACCTCGGCTGGGCGCGCGGCCTGTACGAGGACTTCTTCGCCAGGACCGGCGGCGTCCCGGTCATCGACGACCGCACGGACGGCTGCTACATCAACTACCCCGACCGTGACGTGTCCGACCCGCAGCACAACACCTCGGGGGTGCCGTGGCAGACCCTCTACTACAAGGACAACTACCCGCGGCTGCAGCAGGTCAAGAAGCGCTGGGACCCCACCGACTTCTTCCGGCACTCGCTCTCCGTCCAGCTGCCCCGCCGCTGACCCGCTCCTTCGGGCGCGCCCCGCATCTCGCCACGAGTCTCTCGGCACGAGTCTCTCGCCACGAGTCGCGGAGCGCGCCCTTACTCGTGCACGTGCTTCGCTCCCGCCCGCCCGCCCGCCGCCATGCCCAGGCCCGGAACCCGGAGGACCTCCCTTGTCCGTCACCCCCTTGGAACTCGATCTCTCGTCGCTGGTGAAGGCGTACGACGTGCGCGGCCTCGTCCCCGAGCAGTGGGACAACGCGGTGGCCGGGCTGTTCGGCGCGGCCTTCGCCCGGGTGACGGGGGCGGACGCGATCGTCACCGGCTACGACATGCGGCCCACCTCGCCTGCGCTGGCACTGGCCTTCGCCCAGGGCGCGGCGCTGCACGGCACCTCCGTCACGGAGATCGGTCTGTGCTCGACCGACCAGCTGTACTACGCCTCAGGTGCCTGGAACATGCCGGGCGCGATGTTCACCGCCTCGCACAACCCCGCCCGGTACAACGGGATCAAGATGTGCCGCGCGGGCGCCGCCCCGGTGGGCCAGGACACCGGCCTCGCCGAGATCCGGCTGCTGGTCGAGCAGTGGGTGCGCGAGGGGCCGCCGCCTTCGCTCACCCCGGTGGGGCCGATCCGGCGCAGGGACGTCCAGCAGGACTACGCGGACCGTCTCAGGTCGCTCGTCGACCTGTCCGCGATCCGGCCGCTGAAAGTCGTCGTGGACGCCGGCAACGGCATGGGCGGACACACGGTGCCGACCGTGTTCGAGGGGCTGCCGCTCGACGTGGTGCCGATGTACTTCGAGCTCGACGGCACCTTCCCCAACCACGAGGCCAACCCGATGGACCCGGCGAACCTCGTCGACCTGCAACGGCGGGTGCGCGCGGAGGGCGCCGACCTGGGGCTGGCCTTCGACGGCGACGCGGACCGCTGCTTCGTGGTCGACGAGCGGGGCCAGGGGGTGTCCCCCTCGGCGATCACCGCGCTGGTCGCCGTCCGTGAGCTGGCCAGGAACGGCGGCGCCGGCACGGTCAT
Organism: Streptomyces sp. NPDC091272; assembly: GCF_044757485.1. NCBI lineage: Bacteria > Bacillati > Actinomycetota > Actinomycetes > Kitasatosporales > Streptomycetaceae > Streptomyces > Streptomyces sp. NPDC091272. The sequence continues at coordinate 22,047 of NZ_JBIVVC010000022.1, read as the reverse complement.
CCACAACCTGATCACCTCCCGGTCGGTGCCCGAGGTGGTGCGGGAGCACGGCGGGACGCCGCGGCGCACCCGGGTCGGCCATTCGTTCATCAAGCAGGAGATGGCGGCGACCGGGGCCCTGTTCGGCGGTGAGCACTCCGCGCACTACTACTTCAGGGACTTCTGGAACGCGGACACCGGCATGCTCGCGGCCCTGCACGTCCTGGCGGCCCTCGGCGGCCAGGACCGGCCGCTGTCCGAGCTGGTGGCGCAGTACGACCGCTACCGGGCCTCCGGCGAGATCAACTCGACGGTGGCCGACCAGCGGGGGCGGATGGCGGCGGTGCGCGACGCCTTCGCGAACCGCGAGGGGCTCGTGCTGGACGACCTCGACGGGCTGACCGCCTCCGGGGCCGACTGGTGGTTCAACGTCCGCCCCTCCAACACCGAGCCGGTCCTGCGGCTGAACGTCGAGGCGCGCGACGCGCACACCATGACGCGGATACGCGACGAGGTCCTGGCGCTCGTCCGCGCCTGACCTCCCGCTCTTTCGCGAGAACCCCTACGAATGCTCCGTTCCGCTTTCGGCGGGCGATCCGGCGGGCGATTCGGCAGGTGATTGAAAAGCCCCCTTACGGCGCCGGCAGAGCGTCGGAACGGCTTCCCACGCGACCTTCCCACGCGGCCCCAATGCCCCGTGCTCCACACGAGCACGGGGCATTTTCATGCCCTCGTTACGAGGAAATGCCCGGGTTCGTCCTGGGGTTTCAATCGCCCCCCTGTGCAACCCCCGGAAAGCTCAATTGACGGAAAACTAGCTCACGGGAAAGATATCTATCAGCCGAGGGGGACACGGAAACAAACCCCGAAGGCGCTGAGAAAGCCCCGGGGAATTCCCCGCGGAAGCTCTCCCGAAGACCTCGACCGACGAACCGGCGCGCCGCGCGCCCCGGTTCCCCCGTACCGCCGTACGCCCGAACACCCCGCTGCCCACTGACAGAGCTGAAGGAAGAAACCCATGCGTTCCGTTGCAGTCGTTCTCGGCACCCGGCCGGAGGCCATCAAGTTCGCACCGGTGATTCGGGCCTTGCAGGACGACCCCCGCTTCGACCCGATCGTCATCTCCACCGGCCAGCACCGCCAGATGCTCGACGAGACGCTGGAGGCCTTCGACCTCAAGCCCGACATCGACCTGGAGATCATGGCGCCCAAGCAGACCCTCTCCCAGGTGACCTCCCGGTCCCTGAACGGACTGGGCGAGGTGTTCAAGGAACTCCACGTCGAGGCGATCCTCGTGCACGGCGACACCGCGACCACCCTGGCCGCCGCGCTGTGCGGCTTCCACCACCAGATCCCGGTCATCCACGTCGAGGCCGGCCTGCGCAGCGGATACCTCGGCTCGCCCTTCCCCGAGGAGGGCAACCGCCGGCTGGTCGCCCAGATCGCCTCCCTGCACCTGGCGCCGACCCCGGGCAACAAGACCAACCTGCTGCGCGAGGGCATCCCGGAGAGCTGCATCGTCGTCACCGGCAACACCGTCATCGACGCCCTGCGGTGGGCCAGCGACAGGTCCCACTCCTACGGTGACCCGGCCCTCGACGACCTCGACACCGACACCCGGCGCATCATCCTCGCCTCCGCCCACCGCCGGGAGGCCTGGCCGCACCTGCCGCAGATCGCCCAGGCGCTGGTGGAGATAGCCGAGGAGCCCGACGTACGGGTGGTGGTTCCGCTGCACCGCAACCCCGTGGTCCGCGACGCCCTGCTCCCCAGGATCGGCGGACACCCCAACATCACCGTCGTCGACCCGCTCGCCTACCTCAACTTCAGCAAGCTGATGCGGCGCGCCGACATCATCCTCTCCGACAGCAGCGGCGCACAGGAGGAGGGCCCCGCCCTCGGCAAGCCCACCCTGGTGCTCGGCAGCGTGACCGAACGCTCGGAAGCAGTCGTCGCCGGCACCGCACGACTCGTCGGTACGAGCACCGAGGGCATCGTCACCGCCACCACCGAACTGCTGCGCGACAAGGACCGGTACGACCGCATGGCGAACGCCGCCAACCCCTACGGCGACGGTCTGGCAACCCAGCGCACCGTCGACGCGATCGCCCACCACTTCGGCGACGGCCCCTCGTGCGTGCCCTTCGTACCGGCCACCGCGATCGACGAGCTGGCCGTGGACCTGGCCCGCACCGCCACCTACGCGGACGCCTGAGCCCGCCCGACCCGACTCACAGAGGAGGGACCCCGCCTTGAGCACCGCCGTAAGTACCACCGCCGCGAGCGCCACCGCCGCGAGCAACTCAACCACCACCACCACCGCACCCGCACCCGCACCCGCATCCGCAGCCACAACCGCATCCGCAGCCGCACCCACAGCCGTCACCGCCCGCAACACCGAGACCCCGCTCAACTTCAGCGGCCGCCACGTCCGGGCCACCCTCGTCCGCAACGCCCACCACTACCTCGTCCGCGGCACCGCCGTCGTCGTCAACACCGGTGTCACGCCGGTCCGCATCGGGCAGAGCCCGCGCAAGTCCATCGCGCCGCTGTCCTCGACGATCCTGCGCGACACCCGCATCGAGCAGGCCGACACGCTCGTAGTGCTGCACACCGACTTCGACGCCCCCGTCGCAGGCATCGTCGGGGAACCGGGCTGGCGGCTCCTGGGCGACCTGCTCCCCGACACCCTCCCCACGGCCGAGGGGCCCGCCTTCCCCCGCGACACCCCGCTGTGGAAGAGCCCCCAGGACGGCGGCGCGACCGTCCACCTCGATCCCGCCCACCTGCTGGGCGAGAGCGAACTGCCGGGCCCCACCCAGGAGTTCGAGATCAAACTCAACCTCTGGTACGCCCCCGCCGGCACCGACTGCTTCATCCACAACCAGCACGACTTCATCGAGGTCCACACCCAGGTGCACGGCCTGGGCCGCATGCAGAAATTCACCGCGCACGACCACGGAACCCTCTACGAGGACCTGCGGATGAGTCCCGGCTACACCACCCCGGACCCCTTCTGCGCCACCGGCCCCGACGGTTCCTTCCAGTACCCCTGGCACCAGTACTACGCCGACACCGACTGCGTCTGGCTCGCGGTCGAGTACCACGCCCTCACCCACTGACCCCGCAGGAGAAGACCATGCCGAACAACGACCTCTCCACCTTCCGCGCCCCCCGGTTCACCCCGGAGGTCGTCGCCGACCAGCTTCGCGACGGGTACTGGCTGGAGGCCCCGGACATCGACAACGACAACAAGCCCGACCTCTTCGGCTACGGGCTGCGCCTCGGCGAGATCTACTGGTACCAGAACGACGAGAAGTGGACGAAGCGCCTGGTCGCCGACAAGATCAAGATGCCGGTGGGCGCCGACTACGCCGACGTCAGCGGCAACGGCCACCCCGACATCATCGTCTGCTACGACCTGTACGGGCCGATCGGCACCATCCACGACGCCAACACGTCCGGCGGCAAGATCGACTGGCTGGAGAACCCAGGCAGCCCGGACAAGGACGAGTCGCGCTGGAAGCGCCACTACATCGGCCGCGCCACCGGAATGCACCGGCTGCGCGTCGGTCACTTCACCCAGACCGAACGGCTGGAGATCATCGGCCTGCCGATCGTCGCCAAGGAGGACGTCCACGCGGTCCTGCCGGTGGTCATGTTCACCCAGCCGGACGACGTCCACGCCGCCGAGGAATGGCCGATGACGGTCATCGACGACAGCCACTTCCGCATGATCCACGGCGCGGAGAAGAAGAAGGGCCTCGTCCCCGGCGCCCCGGACCGCGACTCGATGCTGCTCGCCTCCGACGAGGGAGTGACCTGGCTGTACTGGGACGACGCGAAGAGGGAGTGGATCCGCAAACTCATCGGCACCGGCGAGCTGACCCAGTTCGAGCAGACCGGCTTCCGCGGCAGCGGCGACCTGAACGTGGGCCGCGTCGGGGACGACCCGATGGCCTACGTCGCCGCGGTCGAGCCCTTCCACGGCAACACCGTCGCCGTCTACACCAAGGCCACCGAAGGAGCGCCGGGCGACGTCGAGTGGAACCGGGTCCTGCTCGACGTCTACGGCGACCCCAACGAGAACGGCGAGGGCCCCGGCCACCAGATCGTCACCGCCGACTTCGACGGCGACGGCGAGGACGAGTTCCTGGTCGCCCTGCGAGGACCGTGGCCGTGGCAGGGAGTCATGTACTACAAGGCCATCGACCTGCAGAACGGTGTCTGGGCCAAGTGGCGGGTCTCCGACGAGTCCGTGGCCCGCATCGCCACCGCCGACTTCAACGGCGACGGCCGCCTCGACTTCGCGACCATCGCCTACTCGGTCCAGAACTACTACGTCGCCAAGGACGCCAAGCTCATGCTCTACCGCAACGAGACCGACGCACAGTAGCCGGCGTGCGCAGCGAGTCCGGCGCCGAGTAGCCGGCGTGCGCAAGGAGTCCGGCGCATGGTGGCCGGGGCCGGGGCCGGGGCCGAGTAGTCCGGCCCCGCGTACCAAGGCCGGCGCCGAGTAGCCGGGCTTGCCCCGCACGCCAAGGCCGACGCCCAATGGCCGGCTCGGCGCACCGGGACCGGGCCTGTAAGCCGGGCCCTGCGTACCAAGGCCGGCGCCGAGTAGTCCGGCCCTGCGTACCAAGGCCAGCTCCGAGTAGCCGGGCACGCCCCGCCGACGCCCAATGGCCGGGCCCGGCGCACCGGGCCCGGCGCACCGGGACCAGCGCACCGGGACCGGGGCCTTAAGCCGGGCCCCGCGTACCAAGGCCGGCGCCCAGTAGTTTCGGCCCCGCGTACCGGGACCGGCTCCTTGTAACCGGGCCCCGCCTACCAAGGCCGGCGCCGAGAAACGGGCCCCGCACGCCAAGGCCGGCGCCCAACAGCCGGGCCCGGCGCACCAAGACCGGGTCCCCGGGGCGGCCGCCCCCACGGCCGCCCCACCCCGGCCCACGCCCGGCCCGCGCTCGTCCCACGCCCGCCCCGCCCCCGCCACGCCCCACGCCCGCCCCGCGCTCGCTCCTCGCCCCAAGCCTGGCCCGCGCTCCCGCGCCCCTCACCTCGCCCGGCCCGCGCTCCCGGCCGTTCCACGCCCCCCGGACGGCCCCCGTGAACACCTCCGCGTCCCACCTCACCCGGAAAGCATCCCTGCCATGTCCTCGGTCAAGACCACCGCCGCCCGCCCATCCGGAACAACAACGACCAGACCGCCCAAGCTGCCCTCCCTGACGGGCCTGCGGTTCGTCGCGGCCCTGCTGGTCTTCTTCTTCCACTCGTCCCTGATGGACTCCCCGATCCCGCCGAACGCCCCCATCAACCCCTTCGCCGACGGCGGACTGGCCAACCTCTTCGAGACCGCCTTCAGCAAGGCCGGCTACATGGGGGTCTCGTTCTTCTTCGTGCTCAGCGGGTTCGTCCTCGCCTGGGCCGCCAAGCCCGGCGAGAAGGTGACGGCGTTCTGGCGCCGCCGGATGCTCAAGATCTTCCCCAACCACCTGGTGGTCTTCGCCGCCTCGATGATCCTCTTTGCCGGGGCCGCGGTGTCCGGCATCGCCGACTGGCTCCCCAACCTGCTGCTCCTGCACACGTTCTTCCCGCAGCCCGGCATCAACCTCAGCGTGAACCCGCCGAGTTGGTCGCTCGGCAGCGAGCTGCTGTTCTACTTGCTCTTCCCGTTGCTCATCATCCCGATCCGCAAGATCGCCCAGAAGGCGCTGTGGGCCTGGTCCGGAGTGATGGTCGTCGGCATGATCGCCGTCCAGCTCATCTCGACCTACCTCGTCCCCGCCACCCCGAAGTCCGCCATCACCCCGATCTCCGACATGCAGTTCTGGTTCGGCTACCTCTTCCCGCCGGGCCGAGTCTTCGAGTTCGCCCTCGGCATCCTGCTCGCCCGCATCGTCCTGGTCGGCAACTGGCCGCGCCGCATAGGCATCGGCGTCTCGCTCGTCCTGTCGGTCCTCGGCTACGCCGCGGCCCTGGTCCTGCCCTTCCAGTACGGCTTCGTCGTCGCGACGATCATCCCGGTCGCCGCACTCATCAGCTCCGTCGCGGCCGCCGACGTCGCCGGCCGGCCGACCCGCCTGCGGGGCCCGGTGATGCAGTGGCTCGGCGAGGTGTCCTTCGGCTTCTACCTCGTCCAGGGCGTCACCATCTTCTACCTGCGCTCCCTGCTCGGTGAGAACACCTACAGCGTCCCCGTCTCGATCGCCGTCATCGCCCTCTTCTTCGCCGTCTCGCTCCTCGGTGGCTGGCTGCTCTACCGCTACGTGGAGATGCCCGCGATGCGCCGCTGGAGCCGCAGCAAGAAGCCCGCCGCCGCCGCACCGGCCACGCTCCGGGCCATCCCCACCCCCGCCACCCCGGCCCCGGCCACTGCCCCGACCCCCAACCCCGTCCCCACCGCACAGAGCACCCCGACGGCAACGCCCCCCGAGAGGACGCCCGAAAGCACCCTGGCCGGATCCTCCTGACCCGCACCCCACCCTGACCCGCACCCCGCTCTGACCCGCACCCCGCCCGGGCCGGCCCCTCACCAGGGCCGGCCCCCTCGCCCTCGCTCTCGCCCGCACCCGCCTCCGCCCCCGCCTCCGCCCCCGCACCGAAAGGAACCCAGCCCCCATGCCGACCCTCGAAGTCGCAGCCACCCAGGTCCACTACCGGACCCACGGCACCGGCCCCGGCCTGCTCCTCGTCCACGGTTCCACCGCCGACTCCGAAGCCAACTTCGCCGGCCTGCGCCCCTACTTCACCGAGCACCGCACCGTCATCACCCCCGACTACGCGGGCAGCGGACTGACCGCCCTGCCGGCCGGCGGCGTCCTCACCCTCGACCACCTGGTCGCCCAGATCGCCGCCGTCGCGGAGCAGGAGGGCGCCGGCACCCCGCTGGACGTCGTCGGCGTGTCCCTCGGAGCGGTCGTCGCGGCAGCCCTCGCCGCCGACCATCCCCACCTGGTGAACCGCCTGGTCCTGGCCGGCGGCTGGGCCCGTAACAACGACCCGCGCCAGCAGCTGGCCCTCGGGCTGTGGCGGCGGCTGGCGGACCTCGACCCGCAGGCCTACGGCGAGTTCATCACCCTGCTCTCACTGGCCCCCGACCACCTCGCGCGACTCGCGCCCGAGGAGATCGCCAAGATCGCCGCGGGGGCCGTGCCGACCGAGGGGGCCCGCCGCCAACTCGATCTGGACATCACCGTCGACATACAGAACAAGCTGGCCGAGATCCGCGCGCCAACACTCGTGATCGGAGCCCGCCACGACCAGGTGATCCCGGTCTCCCACTCCAAGGACCTGCACACCGGTATCGCCGGGAGCCGCTACGCCGAGATCGACGGCGGACACAACACCCCGTTCGAGAACCCCGCGGCACTGGCCGGCCTGGTCAACGAGTTCCTCGACTAGCCCACGACCAGTACACGTCCGGCTCACGACCAGCACACGCACCGCGGGCGGACGGACTGTCCCGCACCTGAACGGCCTGTGGGGCCGACGGCACCAGCCGTCGGCCCCACAGGCCGTCCCCGCTCCCGCCCCCGCTTCCGCTTCTTCCGCCAGTTGCCAGAGTCGGTCCCGCCGCACCCCGGAACCGAAAATACCGAACGATCGCTACCTAATATCGACCGCTGTACGCGGCCACCGTCGAACGGCCGCACTCCACGGCCTGCACACATCCCAGGGGGTGCTTCACCCATGGCCGACCCACGCAGCGACATACCGCAGGACCCCGGACGCCCGGCCCCCCGCATGCAGGCGCCGCCGTTCGCAGTGCTCCTGGGCCCCGACTACGCGGGAAAGTCCTCCGCCCTGTCGCGCCTGGAACGGCTGGCACCCCACTGGCGGTACCTGTCCGTGGACGACGACCGGCTCGCCCCGGAGCACGGGCTCCTGTCGCGGCTGCGCCGCAGCGTCGTCAAGGACATCGCCCCGAACCCCGACGCCTGGTCGCCCGACTTCCTCACCACCGTGCTCCAGAGCGCCGCCGTCCACCTCCGTGACGAACTGCTGCGCGGCGACCCGCGGGTACCGGTCGTCATCGACTCGTACTACTACAAGCTGCTCGCCAAGTGCCGTCTCGCCGGCGCCCCGGACAACGCGCTCCTCGACTGGTGGCGCGGTTTCCCCCGGCCGGACCGGGTCGTCTACCTCGACGTCCCCCCGGAGATCACCTGGCGCCGCAGCCGGCGGGGCGCCGCACTCAACCTGCTGGAGCACTACGGACCCCGGCCCGAGTGGGACGGCTTCCGCCGCTACCAGCACGACCTGGCCAAGACCTTGCGCGACGAGATCCAGGACCTGCCGGTGACCGTGATCGACGCGGTGGAGCACCCCGAGCGGACCGCCGAAGCGATACGAAAGGCACTCACCCATGACCTCGGCTGAAGCCTGGAGCGACCCCGTCCGCCTGCGCGCCTACCGGGAGCGGGTCTTCGCCGAACGCCGGGCCCTGCGCGCCTCCTTCGCCGACCCGGCCGCACAGCAGGCCCGGGTCCTGCGCGACCTGCTCGACTTCAACGCGGACACCGACTACGGCAGGGCCCACGGCTTCTCCCGCATCCGTACCCTGGACGACTACCGCAGGGCCGTACCCCTCCAGACGTACGCCGATCTCGAACCCTGGATCGAACGCGCCGCGGCGGGGGAGCGCAACGTCCTCACCGCGGACCGCCCCGCCGTCTTCTTCACCAGCAGCGGCAGCACCGGCGCGCACAAGAAGATCCCGGTGACACCGCGCTTCATGCACACCACCTTCTTCCCCTTCTACTACGCCGCGTGGGCGCCCCTGATCGAGCACTTCCCGGAGGTCCTGGACAGCCCAGGAGCGGTCCTCAACCTCAAGCACGACCCGCTGAGCGCCCCGCCCACCACCGCGTCCGGCAGGCCGCACGTCGGCGCCAGCCAGGTCGACTTCGGCACGGCCTTCGGCGAACCGCTGTCCGCGGAACCCGGCACCGGCGCCCCCTGGGCCCGGCTGCCCGTGGAAGTGGCGGCCGACGACCACGTGGAGAAGATGTACCTGCGGCTGCGGCTCGCCGTGGAGAGCGACGTCCGCTGCGTCATCGGCATCAACCCCGCGATGGTCGCCGCCCTGCCCCACCAGCTGAACCTGTGGTGGCCGCGGATCGTCAAGGAGGTCGGCGACGGAACCCTGGGCGGCCTGCCGCACGGCGCACCCAACCCCGCGCGCGCCCGGGAACTCGAGGAGCTCGCCCGACGCCACGGCACCGTGCGTCCGGCCCACGTCTGGCCCCGTATCCGGGCGATATTCTGCTGGACCACCGGACTGGCCGCGCTCTACCTGCCCCGGCTGCGCGAGGAGTTCGGCCCGGACGTGAGCGTCCTGCCCGCCCCCGTGGCCGCCTCCGAGGGCCCCACCGGCGTCGCCCTCGACCGGCACCCCACCGCGGGCAGCCTGGTCGTCAACGCCTCGGTGTACGAGTTCGCCGACGCCGACGCGGACCTCACCCCCGACACCGTCACCCTGCGTCCGGACGAACTGCGCGAGGGCCACGACTACCACGTCGTCTTCAGCCACGTCGGCGGCCTCTACCGGTACGCCGTCGGCGACGTCGTCCGCGTCGCCGACCACGAGGACGGGGTGCCCCGCCTGGAGTACGCGGGCCGCAACTCTCTCTCCGACCACGTCGGCGAACGCCTCCGCGACGCCCAGGTGATCAGGGCGTTGCAACGCGCCCAGGACGCCACCGGGCTCGACCTGCGTAACGCCGCCTGCCGTGTCACGCACCCCGAACAAGGGCCCGCGGCCTACGAGTTCGCCGTGTCCCCGCGCACCGGGTGGAGCCAGGACGAGGCCACCCGCTACACCGCCCGCCTCGACGAGGGCCTGCGGCGGGAGTCGGCCGACTACCGCCGGGTCCGCGCCGAAGGGCTGCTCGGCGCACCCTCGCTGCACCGCCTGGACCCCGACGCCTTCCTGCGGGACTGGCAGCGTCGGCTGGAGAGCGGCATCCGGCCCACCCAGATCAAGGACCGCCTCTTCCGCCAGGACCCCGAACAGTGGGACCACCTGACCGCTCCCACCTCGTCCTGACCCCGCCCCGTCCTGCCCCCCTCGGCGCCGACCGCTCCCGACAGTGGGTCGGCCCGGCCGCTCCCACCTCGTCCTGACCACCCCCTCGGCGTCGACCGTCCCGCCCGGCCTTGCCGACGCACCCGGCTCCGGCCGACGCGCCCTGCCCCGGCAGCGCTCGCGGTGCCATGAGCCGGACCCGCCCGTACCGCACGAAGAGAGGCAGCACCCCATGACCACCTCCCTGGACGCCGTCGAACGGACCGCACTGCTCACCGCGGCCCTGCGCGCCGCCGAAACGCAGCGCCCGGACCGTCTGTACGAGGACCCGCACGCCGCCGCCCTCGCCGGCGACATCGGTCCCGAACTGCTTGCCGAGGTCCGCACCGCCACCTTCCCGCCCGGCGGCACGCGCACCCTGCCCAGCACCCCCGACTACAACGCCATCCGCACCCGCTTCTTCGACGACTACCTCCAGGAAGCCGCCCAGGACCCGCAGACCACCCAGATCGTGCTCGCCCCGGCCGGCATGGACTCGCGTGCCTACCGGCTCGACTGGCCGCAGCGGCTGCGCTGGTTCGAGGTCGACCGCCCCGCCGTCCTGGCCCACAAGGACGAACGCCTGGGGGCGGCCACGCCGCGCACCGACCACCGCAAGGTCGCCGTCGACCTCACCGAACCCGACTGGGAGGACCGCCTCCAGGCCGCGGGCTACGACCCCGAGGTCCCCTCCACCTGGCTCCTGGAAGGGCTGCTCTACTACATTCCCGAGGCCGACACCCACCGCATCCTCCGGCGGATCGCCGCCATCTCCGCCCCCGGCAGCCGCATCGCAGCCGACATCGTCAACTCCGCCGCCCTCACCCTTCCCCACATGCGCGGCCTGCTCGACGTCTTCGAGGGCTGGGGCTGCCCCTGGCTGTTCGGCACCGACGAGCCCGAAGCCCTCTTCGACGCCTACGGCTACCAGGTCCGCGCGACCCAGCCGGGCGAGGAAGGCGCCGACTACGGCCGCTGGCCCGACCCGGTCCCACCGCGCGAGGTCCGCGACGTACGCCGGGTGTTCTTCGTGCACGGGCGGCGGATCTGACATGCCGACCGCCGTCGTCGCCGGGGGCAGTATCGCCGGACTGGCCGGAGCACTGGCGCTGTCCCGCGCCGGCTACCGGGTGGTCGTACTCGAACGCGCCCCCCGCCCCCCGCAGTGGTCCATCGCCGAGGCGGCAGGTCGCTGGGCACGCCCCACCGCTCCGCAGGGCCTGCACTCGCACACCCTCACCTCCCTGGGGGTCAAGGTGCTGAAGGCCAGGGCGCCCCAGGTCCTCGACGGTGCCCGCGCCGCCGCGGCCCCCCTCCTCGATCTCACCGGCGCCATGCCCGCCTCGGTCACCGACCGGACCGCGCAGCCGGGCGACGACGAGCTCGTCGCGCTGGGCTGTCGCCGCTCCAGCCTGGAACTCCTCCTGCACCGGGCGGTCAGCGACACCCCCGGAGTGAGCGTCCGCCACGACACCCAGGTCGCCGGAATCGAACTGGCCGCCTCCGAACGCCGGGTACGCGCCGTCCGCACCACGGCCGGCACCCGCATCCCCGCGGACGTCGTCCTCGACGCCACCGGACGCCGGGCACTGTCCCGCACCTGGCTGCGAGAGGCCGGTGTCCCCCTGGCCGCCAACTGGTCGAGCCCCTCCGGACTCGCCGGGTACACCCGCTTCTACCGGCTCAAGACCCGCACCCGGCCAGGGCCGCTCACCCGCGGCAACGCAGTCGGCGGCATCTACTCCCACTACGCCGGCGTCCTGCACCCCGGCGACAACGACACCTTCTCCATCGCCCTTTGCGTGCTGCCCGGCGACCGCGCCCTGCACGGCCTGGGAACCCGCGCCGGATTCACCGCAGCCGCCCGCGCGACCCCGGGACTGCTGCCCTGGCTGGAGCCCGACGCCTCCGAGCCGATCTCCCCCGTCCACGCCCTCACCAGCCCGCCCAACACACTGTGGGGCAGCGCCGGCCCCCTCCAGGTCCCGGTCGCCGGACTCTTCCAGCTCGGCGACGCGGCCTGCGTCACCAACCCCCTGTTCGGCCGCGGCATGTCCCTCGCCCTGTCGCACGCCTTCGCCCTCGGCGACCTACTGGCCCGGCAACCGGAAGTCGACCTCGTCCAGCGCCAGGCCGTCGCCCGCATGACCCAGGAACACTTCCTGCCCTGGTACGCCCAGTCCGTGGCCTCCGACCGTATCCGCATCGCCCGCTGGAAGGCCGCCGTCCAGCACACCCCCGACCCCACCTCCGTCAGGCCCCGGGACGCGATACCCACGTTCGAGGAGATGGCGGGCGCCGCCCAGTACGACGCCACCGTGTGGCGGGGCCTCACCCGCATGCTGATGTCGCTGAACACCCCGGCGGAGATCTTCGACGACGCCTTCCTCACCCGCGTACGGCAGGCTGACCGCACCGCCCCGACGCCCGCACCGCACCTGCCGCCCGACCGGACGGAACTCCTTCGCCGCGTCACGGCAGCGGAGGGCGTCCTGGTATGACCCTCCTCTCCCTGCCCCTCGCGCACCCCCGCCCGCAGCCCGCCCCGCCCGCCTCCGCACACCCGCGGGTCCTGCTGGCGCCCATCACCGTCACCCCGTCCAAACCGCTGTCGCCCAGCCACCTCAAGGGGCTGCTGTGGACGGACGTGATGTACCGGGCCACCCGGCCGCTCGCCGACGTCACCTACCGCTACAGCCACACCACCTACCACCCGACGGAACAGACCCTCGGCTTCTGGGAGTTCCTCGACCGCACCCGCGGCGACACCGACTACACGGACCTCACCGAACAGCAGATCGGCGAGCTCTATGTCGACTTCCGCGGCGCGGACCGCACCCCGGCGGCGGCCCTGCGCCCCTACGCCGAAGCCGTCGCCGACGGCTGGGTGCACCCCGCGGGCAGCCGAGTGCTGCAACTGTGGTCCCGGCACTACCGGGCGCTCGGCCTGCACGACCCCGGTCTGCGCCGCTACCAGCCCCCCGGCCTGGACCTGGAAACAGCCCTGCACCACCTCGCCGAACACGGCATGTGTCTCGACCAGCGCCCCGTCGGCGGCCCCGTCTACCTGGACCTCACCCGGCACGGCCTCCCGCTGCGCCAGCTCGTCACCACCGACGGCCGCCCCAACTACCTGGCCTGCGCACTGCGCGAACTCCTGCCCCTGGCACCGGACTTCGACGAAGTGGTGCTTCTGTACGACAGCGAACTCGACGCCGACTACCAGCTGCTCGAACGGGTACTGCGCAGCGTTGGACCCCAGGTGCGCAGAGTCGCCGTCGGCCGGGTGCCCATCGACGGACAGATCCGCTCGGCACGGCACGGCGCACGCCCCGACCTGCACGCCGGGGCCCTTCTGGAGGCCGCGCGCGCCACGCACGACCCGGAGTCCGTGCGCCTGGGTATGCGGCTGTACTTCGTCGCGGTGCTGGGCCGCGGCCACGAGCAGTCCTTCCGCCCCGACCTGCTGCACCAGTGCCTCAAGCGCGCGGAACGACTGCTGCGCTCCGCCGAACCCACCGGGCCCGCGCCGCTCGGCGAACGGCTGGCCCGCCACCGCAAGGACCACCTGTACGTAGACCCCTACCGGCTGGCCTCCGGCCTGCTCGGCAAGCGCCGCGCCGACCCCGGACTCGACCTGCTGAGCGAGGTGTTCCTGTGACCCCCGCCCCCGCCGGCCCGCCGGCCCTCGCCCCCACCGGCCCCGTGACCCCCACCCCCGCCGGCCCGGTGACCCTCACCCAGAGCGGCCTGCGCGACCGGGCCGCGCACCGTGTCCGGGCCGCCAGGCCCGACCTCGCCGCCCGGCACGACCTGGCCACCCTGGAAGGGCTGCTGGCCGCCCAGCACGACATCGCCGGCGAGGACGGTTCCCGGGCCGCCTCGGCCACCGTCGTACTGAAGGACCTGGACCTGGCCCGCTGGGTCCGCGACACCTGCGCGTACACCCTGGCCCTGCCACCGTACGAGGCGGCCGCCTGGCGCACCGCCTTCACCCGTACCGTCTTCCTCGCGGGCAACCCCGCCCACCTGCGCGAGCGCTTCTCCTTCGCGCACGTCGCCGACGACCTCTCCGCGGCCTGGACCGCCCCCGCCGAAGCACCCCGCACGACCGCCCTGCGCCGCCTGCTGAAACTCTTCCAGGCCCCCACGGCGCTTCCGTACCGGCCCGACACCCCCATCGAGGTGCCCGGCGCGCCCCCCGGAACGGGCCGCAGCCGAAGCCTCTACCTCGCCACCGCCGGATGCACCGTCGCCGAGGCCCTGGTGCACCTCAACCACGTACTGACCGAGGCGGTCCTGGACGGCCTCGTCGCCCCCGGTGACCGGCTCGTGCTGCGGCAGGTCCCCCGCATCGTCGGCCTGCCCGCACCACTGGCCGCCGTACGCGTGGTCAGCGAACCCCAACTCCCCGGCCGGCTCAAGGCCGCCGCCGGACTGACCGAGGAGGTCCCCGATGCCTGACGCCACCCTCACCGACACACCCGTCATCCGGTTCGGCTACCACGGCTCCACCGACATCCCGCTGGACATCGTCCGCCTCGGCGCAGGGGACGCGCAGAGCGTCCGGCTGAGCGAGTACGACGTCGCGGACCCGTTCCGCGGCGTGCGCTCCGGTGAACTCGACCTCATGATCGTCAAGTTCGGGATCAGCGAACCGGACCTGGTGAGCAGCCAGGTACTGGCCTTCGACCCGCGCGCCGTCGTCGTCGCCGTCGACCACCCGCTCGCCACCCGTACCTCGGTGTCCGTCGAGGAACTCGCCGACCACGACACCTTCGCCCGGCCCGGCACCTTCCCCGACTACGTCTGGGACGTCGTCGTGCCCCCGCGCACCCCCCAGGGCCGCCCCCTGCGCCGCAACCGCCATCTGACCTCCACCCAGGAGATGATGCGACTGGTGGCCTCCGGCGACGCCGTGCACCTCACCGTCGCCTCCCTCGCCGACGTCGCACCGCCGGCCGTCCGCCTCGTCCCCGTCCACGACCTGCCGCCCGCCCCCGTGACCGTCGCCTGGCTGGGCACCGCCGAACCGCCCGCCCACGTCGCCCGCTTCGTCGCCACCGCCGAAGAGGCGGCCACCCGATGACCGCCACCGCACCGGAGACGACCCCCGTCGTCCTGCTGCACGCGCTGTCGCTGCACGCCACCATGTGGCACGCCCAGGAACACGCCCTGCGCGCCGCGGGGCACACCGTCCTCGCGCCCGACCAGCGAGGGTTCGGCGGTCGGCCCCTGGGCACGGCCGCCCCCTCCCTGGACGTGATCGCCGACGACCTCGCCGACACCCTGGACCGCCATCGCGCCCCACGCGCCGTCATCGTCGGCTCCTCCATGGGCGGATATGTCGCCATGGCCTTCCTGCGCCGCCACCCCGAGCGCGTCGCCGGACTCGCCCTGCTGTCCGCGCGGGCCACCGCCGACAGCCCCGAAGCGGCCGCACAGCGCCTCCGGTTCGCCGAGCTCGTTCAGGACGACGAGCACCGCGCCACCCTCGTCGAGAAGACCACCCCCCTGCTGCTGGGCCCCACCACCCGCACCGAAAACCCCGACGTCCTGACCCGTGTCCTGGCCGACGCACACGACTCGCCCCCGGCGGCCCTCGCCTGGGCCCAGCGGGCCATCGCCGCGCGCGCCGACTCCACGGACGTCCTGCGCGGCGCCCGCGTCCCCGCCCTCGTCCTCGCGGGCGCCGAGGACGCCCTGGTCTCCGCCGACGAGTCCGCCCACGTCGCCGCCACCCTGCCGCACGCCCGGCTCGTCACCGTGCCGGGCGCCGGACACCTCCAGCCCCTGGAGACCCCCGACGACGTCACCCGGGCCCTGCTCGCCCTCCTCGACGACATCCGCACCGCGAACGGAGCACCGTCATGCTGACCGAGGACCACCAGGAGTGGGGCTACACCACGTCCACCGGGTTCGGCTTCACCCACCACACCATCGTCGACTCCCACTTCCGCGCCTGCGAAGAGCCCTACCTCGACCTTCTCGGCACCGCCGGCTTCCGTCCCGGACAGCACGTCCTGGACGCGGGCTGCGGGCCCGGCGACTTCCTCCCCCATCTGGCCCGCACCGTCGGCGCCACCGGCCGCGTCACCGGCATCGACCTCGCCCGGGAGAACGCCGAACTCGCCGGCAGCCGGGTACGGGAGTGGGACCTGCCCTGCCCGGTGGACGTGCAGCAGGCCGGCCTGCTCGACCTCCCTCACCCCGACGACACCTTCGACGCCGCCTGGTGCTCCAACACCGTGCAGTACCTCGACGACGACGAACTCGCCGCCGCGCTCGCCGAACTGCGCCGCGTCGTACGGCCGGGCGGCACCATCGCCGTCAAGGACCTCGATGCCCGCCGGATCACCGCACGCCCCGCCGACCCCGGCCTGTTCGCCGGCTTCTTCCGCGTCGCGAGTGCCCAGCCGGGCTACGCCCGCCAGCTGATGCGCACCCACGAACTCCCCCTCCACCTGGAGCGCGCCGGGCTCACCGGCGTACGCGCCCGGTCCCTGCTGATCGAACACCACGCCCCACTGAGCGCACCGGCCCGCGACTTCTACACCGCTGCCTGCGCCCAACTCGCCCACCAGGCCGTCACCCTGGGCCTGGACCCCGCCTGGCAGCGCTTCACCGACCCCACAGCCCCCGACCACCCCCTGGACGCCCCCGACGCGTACATCAGCGAGGGCAACGTACTGGCGGTAGGCACGGTGCCGCACGGGTGACGCATCCGCTGGTACATCGTGCTGGGGACACCCAGCGGTGACGCCTTGCGGGTGGTGTTCCGCGGGTAGTGCCCCCGGGGCGGGTGACGCCTTGCGGGTGACGTTCCGCAGGTGCTGCCCCGGGGCGGGTGACCCTCGCGGGTGATGTTCCGCGGGTATCGCCCCGGGGCGGGTGACGCCTCGCGGGAGACGTCCCGCGGGTAATGCCCCGGGCGAGTGACGCCTCGCGGGTGACGTTCCGCAGGTGCTGCCCCGGGCGGGTGACGCCTCGCGGGTGACGTTCCGCCGGTAACGCCCGGGCCGGTGACGCCCCCACGGATGACATTCCGCAGCAACGCCCCCGGCCGGTGTCACCCGCCGGTGACACCCCTATGACGACACCTCGCTGACGACCCCCCTATGACGACCCCCCTTTGACGACACCTCGCTGACGAGGCCCCGATGACGAGACCCCGCTGACGACACCCCGCTGACGACACCCCGCTGATGACACCTCGTCGGCAATGCCCATCGGTATCGCCCGCCGGCGAACCCCGCCCACCCGTGTACCCCGCCCACCCGCGTACCCCGCCCACCGACGAGGAGCCCACCCCGCCCATGGCCGCCACCGCCACCACACCCGCCACCGCCACCACACCCGCCACTGCCCCGACCACCCCCGCCGACCCCCTCGCCGACGCCGGGCCCGCGAGCGTCCCCTGCCCGCCCGCACCGGGCCGCACCCCCCTGCTGGGCCACGTGCCCGCCCTGCTCCGCAACCCGCTCACCTTCTTCGAGTCCACCCGTACCGAAGACCCCCTGGTACGCGTCGGGTTCGGGCCCGTTCACCTCTACCTCGCCAACGACCCCGCACTCGTCCACCGCATCCAGGTCGACACCGCCACCTTCGAGCGGGGCCGATTCTTCGAGGGACTGGCCGGCCACTTCGGCAACCCCCTCATCGCCTCCAACGGCGAGGACCACCGCCACCAGCGACGCGTCGTCAAACCGGCCTTCAACCGGAGCAGCGTGCGCAGCTACAGCCAGGACATTCTCGACGAGGCCGACCGCCGCTTCGGTGCCTGGCAGCCGGGCCGGACGGTCGACGCGGACGAAGAGATGTCGGACCTCGTCGCCGCCGTCGTCCTGCGCGCCCTGCTCGGCGCCGACCTCGGCCAGGAGACCGTCCGCGACATCCGCAGCACCCTCTTCATGATCGCCCGCAGGCTGATCTCGCGCACCGTCTTCCCCGACGCCCTGACCTCACTGCCCACCCCCGGAAACCGCCGCTTCCAGGCCGCCATGGAGCGCTTCCGCACCACCGTCGACACCCTCGTCGCCGGGCGCCGGGCCACCCCCGACCAGGCCGCCTCGCCGGACGTCCTCGACGCCCTGCTGCGCGCGACCCACCCGCACACCGGCAAGCCCTACACCGACGAGCAGATCCGCAGCGAACTGCTGATGATGCTCTTCGCCGCCCTGGAAACCACCAGCACATCACTGACCTGGGCGGTGTTCGAAACGACCGTCCGCCCCGAGGTGCAGCAGCGGCTGCACGAGGAATCCTCCCGGGTACTGGACGGGCAGCCCCTCGGTTACGACAAGCTGCGCGAACTCACCTACACCCGCAAGGTCGTCGACGAGACGCTCCGCCTGCACGCACCCATGCTCTTCACCCGCCGGGCCCGCACCGACGTCGTCCTCGCGGGCACCCTGGTGCCCGCCGGAGCGGAGATCGGCTACAGCCCGCGCGCCATGCACCGCAACCCCGGCACCTACGACGCACCCCACCAGTTCGACCCCGAACGCACCGAGTCCGCACTCGGCAAGGACCTGCCCCGGGGCGCCTACTTCCCCTGGGGAACCGGCCCGCACCGCTGCGTCGGCGAGCACCTGGCCGAGACCACCATGGTGGTCGCCCTCGCCACCCTGGTCGGCCGCTGGCAGCTGCGCATCGCCCCCGGCACCCGGATACGCGAGGTCAACAGCTCCCTGCCGCACCCCAGCAGCCTCCCCCTGCGCGTGACCCCACGACTCTGAAGCACGGGCCGCGACGTGCGGAAGGGGGAGAACGCCCGACGGGTGTTCTCCCCCTTCCGCACTCGCCCCACCGGCTCCGCGGCCTCACACCCCCACGGGCACCCGCACCCCGCCGGTGAGCGCGAACGCCTCCGCCAGAAGCTCGTAGGAACGCACCCGGTCCGCCGGTTCGTGCGTCAGCGTGTTCACGACCACCTCGTCGACGCCGTGCCCGGCCGCCAGCTCCGTGATCCGTGCGTGCACCTGCTCCGCGGTCCCGTACACCAGCGACCGGCCGTTGACCGCGGCACGCTCGGCCTCCTGACCCGTCCACCGGTGGCGACGCGTCGTCTCCAGCGACGGCAGCGGAAGGTCCTCACCGAGGTCCTTGCGGCTGCGCCACAGCAGCAGGGACCGGGCGAGTTCATCGGCCTTCTCCGCCGTGTCCGCCACCACCGCCCGCACCGCCAGCACCCCCGTCCGCGCCGGATGCCCGTACTCGGCGAGCTCCTGCCGGTAGGCCGCCAGAGCGGCACGGCCCGGCGCGGGGGACAGGAAGTGGGCGAACGCGAACGAGGCCCCCAGCCGGCCCGCCAGCTCCGCCGAGCGCGAGCCCGCACCCAGCAGCCACATCCGGGGCCCCGGCCCCTCGTCGCCCGTCGGCGCCCCGGTCAGGTCCATGCCCAGCAACCGCCGTACGTCACCCACCTGCTCGGGGAAACGCTGCGCCGGCCCGCCCGCCCTGCCCAGACCCAGGTCGACCCGCCCGGGGTGGAGCGCCGCGAGTACCTGGAAGACCTCCGCCACCTTCGCCGCTGAGTAGCGCGGGAGCAGCACACCCCCCGTACCGACCCGCAGGTTCCTCGTCCTGGCCAGCAACTGACCGGCCAGGATCTCCGGAGCGGTGCCCGCGAAACCCGGCGAGTTGTGGTGCTCGGCCACCCAGTAACGGGTGAACCCCCGTGTGTCGAGCGTCTGCGCCAGCTCCACGGAGGCCCGCAGCGCCTCGGCAGGCGAGTACCCCTCGCCCACCGGCGTCTGGTCCAGCACCGACAGGCGCAACGACTCCCCGGCCATGTCAGACCCCCTGCTCTGCGCCGGCCGACGCCACGGCCACCGGCACGTCCGGCCGGACGTCCGGGCGGACGATCGCGGGCACGATACGGAAGTCCCGCTGGAAGACCAGATTGTGCAGATCGGCCGTGGCGATCGCCCGCAGCGTGGGCACCTCGGCCGCGGCCTGCTCGTCGGTGAACACGTTCAGCGGCCACTCCGCCACCGTGGCGCCCCGCAGGTGCGGGTGGTGGAAGGTACGCCCGTAATGTCCCACGAGCGAGATCGGCGAGATGCCCGCCGCACGCTGCTCCGCCCACGTCAGTGCCCAGGTGGCCAGCAGGTCCCCGGTACCCGTCCGGGTCACCCCGCTGGCCTGCACCTCACCGTCGCCGTGCAGCAGGTGGGTGTTGATCTCCTCCAGCACGAGCCGTGCGTACGGGTCGAGCAGGCCCACGGCCTCGTGGAAGAGACGCTCCTTGGCCTGGCGGGAGACGGCGGTGTCCCCGTGCGTGCCGTCGCGCAGGTCACCGAAGTGCCGCAGCAGGGCGTCGACATGGGACCCGGGTTCGGTGAGGGTCATCAGTTCTCTCCTTCAAGAGGGTGGTCAAGCGGTTCGTACGAATGGGGTCAGGCGAGGGAACCGGAATCGAGCGGGGCCCCGGCGGCCGCCAGACGGCGTCCCAGTGCCGCGGCCAGCCACGGCCGGAGCGCGTGCGGGCCGGTGGAGCCCGCACCGGAGTGGCCTGGCTGGAGGAAGGCGCCGTGCATCATCCTCGGGAACTCCTCGAACTCCAGGTCGTTGCCCGCCCGCGCGAGCCTGCGGGCGTACTCGCGTACGTCGTCGGCGACGGCGTCGAACTCACCGACGCCGAGCACCGCGGGCGCCAGCCCCGTGAGGTCCTCGACCTCGAAGGGAGTGCTCGGCAGCGAGGCCGGGACCTTGGTGCCGTTCCGGCGGTACGAGCGCCACGCCGTGGCGAGGAGCTCCGGCGAGGGGAAGTTGTCGAAGTAGCGGGTGTAGGAGGGGGCACGGCACTCCGGATCCAGCGGGGGATAGGCCAGCAGCTGGGCGGTCAGGGGACGCTGCTCGTCGCGGAGCACCACCGCAGCGGAGGCGGCGATGGTGGCGCCCGAACTGTCCCCTCCGACACTCACCGCCGGCAGCCCCTCCTGGTCGGACTTCTGCTGGGCCCACTCGACGGCGGCGAGTACGTCCTCCAGGGCCGCGGGGTGCGGGTGGTCCGGGGCGAGCCGGTAGTCCACGCTGAGCACGGCGCAGCCCGCGAGCCTGGCCAGGTCCGCACAGGAGCGGTGCCAGCCGGCCACGGATCCGCTGTGCCAGCTGCCCCCGTGCGCCCAGACCAGCCAGCCGCGGTGGCCGGCTGCGGGGCGAAAGATCCGGACGGGGACCTGGTGGCCTGCCCCCGGGACGTGTCCGGGCTGCCACTCGACCGCACCGGACATACGGGCGGCGGGATCCGACATGACACTCTCCTCCTCGTTCAGGACTGCGTGGCACCGATCCTTCAGCAGGCGGCCGAGGCCAACCAGTGCTCTGTTCTGGGTAGCCATCCGGTGACCACCCACGAAATCCGCCGGGGCACGGGGCACGGGGCACGGGGCAGTGGGCACGGGGTAGTTGGTACTCCCCTGACAGACCCAACTGACGGTTCCCGCGAATCGGTCCCGCTGGGCACCCCACAGCGGGGATCAGCCGGCGGCCCCGTCCGCCGGGGGCAGGTCCGGCCGGAGCTGCCTGCGGTAGGCGAACAGGCTGGGCAGGGGTACGTAGCGCTTCTGGCCCACGCGGACGGAGTCCAGCGTGCCGTCGCGCATCCGCCTGCTCACCACCCGCGGATCGAGACCCAGCATCGAGGCGGCGGTCCGCGCCGACACCGAGTACTGCCACAGCTGTACGGGGGCGGGGCCGCACTCGTCCGTGTCGTCCGACTCGGACGACTCACCCGTGTCATCCGACTCATCCGACTCATCCGACTCATCCGCGTCGTCCGTGTCGTCCGGCCAGGATGCGACCACCGCTGACCTCCTTGCTCGTTGTACCTCCGGCACACGTGGACCCGTCCGGCCACGAACCTCGGCGGGACGGGACCACGCGTGACCAGGACTAGCGGCTGGTGGGGGTTTTTTCCTTGTGGTGGAGGAAGAGGGCGGTGGTGGCGGTGCCGAGGAGGACGATGGCGGTGTTGATGAGGACGGCGAGGGAGACGC
>NZ_JBIVVC010000021.1:0-46121 GCF_044757485.1 Streptomyces sp. NPDC091272 | reverse complement strand
CTCTCCTACGACCACCGCCTGGTGGACGGCGCCGACGCCGCCCGCTACCTCACGGCGGTCAAGGCGATCCTGGAGGCCGGCGAGTTCGAGGTCGAACTCGGCCTGTAGAGCCGGCGAACCCGTGGGCGCCGTCGGTTCCGTGAACCGACGGTGCCCACGGGCTTCCGCGGCCCAACCAACAGCACTTGGCAGTCCTTGCCCGTACTCAGTGAGCTCGTCCGTTACTCGACCGCCGACTGCGCCCCACGTGTGCCCGATCCGTGCGAGACCTTCTGGGTACGGCCGGTGGTGCTGAGGAGGGTGTGGTCCGAAATCCCCAGTGTGGCCAACGGAAGCCATGCGGCGAGAGTCTGGGAGGCTCCGGCGCCGGAGTCGAGGGTTCTCCGATACCGGGTGTACCGATCCTCGGCGGCTGATGCGGGCACCGCAACTGCGGGTGGCACTGGTGCGGTTGCGTGCGTCATGGTTGCCACCTTGCATCAGGCCCCGCATCGCTGTCTCCGGTCCGGGCTCGGATGCGGGGCGTGGGAGGAGTCAACGGTGGACCGGTCGTACGTCCGGCCACCGCAGGGCCGCCGAACCCCAGGTCAGGCCGCCCCCGAAGGCAGTGAGGACGACACGGTCCCCGGGGGTGAGCCGGCCCTCGTCCGCAGCAGCGGCCAGAGCCAACGGGATGGAAGCGGCTGCTGTGTTGCCGACGTCCTCGATGTTGGTGATCACACGCTGGGGCGGCACTCCGATCCGTTTGGCCACCGACTCCAGGATTCGCAGATTCGCCTGGTGTCCGACGAACGCGTCGATGTCCGCCGGTTGCCAGCCGACCGCCGCGGCGGCGCGGCGGGCCGAATCGGTCATCGTCGGCACGGCCCGGGTGTAGACCTCGCGCCCCCTCATCTGCAGATACCGTTCGCCGGGCGGCACGGTGATCATTTCGTTGCCGGTGCCGTCGCTGCCCAGCTCGGTGTGCAGGACGGCCCCATATCCGTCCGCCACCTCACCTCTCTCGAGCAGAACCGCGCCGGCCCCGTCTCCGAAAATGACAGCCGTGCCACGGTGCTGAGGGTCGACGATCGCCGAATAGCGCTCCGCACCGATCACCAGCACGCCGGCGCAGGTACCGGCCCCGATCATGGCTGCGGCGACGGACAAGCCGTACACAAAACCTGAGCAGACGGCCGACAGGTCGAAGGCGCCGGCGCCGGTCAGTCCCAGGGCCGAAGCCACTTGCGGAGCGGTCGCGGGGCAGGCACGGTCCGGGGTGGTGGTGGCCACGAGGACCAGGTCGCAGGAGGATCGGCCCGCCGATTCCAGGGCCGCACCGCCGGCGGCGGCCGCCAGTTCGGCGGTGCTCGTACCAGCGTCCGCGATGCGGCGGGAGGCAATCCCGGTGCGGCTGTGAATCCACTCGTGCGAGGTGTCCAGGCGCCGGGCCAGGTCCTCGTTGGTGACCACCCGCGGGGGCAGGCAGGTGCCGAGGCCGGTCAGTACGGCGGGAATGCGGTGGTTGCTCATTTACCCATCACCAGTACGCAGTTGGAGCCTCCGAACCCGAAGGAGTGGCTGACCGCGACCGTCGGGTTCTGGTGCCGTTCCTTGTCCAGCACCAGGTCCAGGCCCGCGAGCTCCGGGTCCACAGCGGGAGTGTGCGCGGTCGGTGGGACGATGCCGGTGGCCAGACTCCGCAAGGTCAGTACGGCCTCGATGGCACCCGCCGCGCCCAGGCTGTGCCCCAGCAGCCCCTTGTTGGCCGTGACGCTGGGCCGGTGCGGGAAGATCCGTTTGATGAGCTTCCCCTCACTACGGTCGTTGTAGGGGGTCGAGGTGCCGTGGGCGTTGACGTGGTCCACGGCCGACGGAGAGAGACTGGCGTCCGTCAGCGCCGCCCGTACCGCCGCCTCGGCGCCGACGGCATCGGGGTGCGGCGCTACCGGGTGATGTGCGTCGGTGGTGAAGGCATAGCCGAGCACGCGGCCCTTCGAAGTTGCGGCGCGGGCCCGTGCGGAGTCCTCCCGCTCCAGTACGAGGGCAGCGGCGCCCTCGGAGAGCACGAAGCCGGAACGGTCCGCGGCGAACGGCCGGGAAGCATCGTCCGCCGCGCTGTCGGCGAGCGCTCCCATCGCGGCGAAGCCCGCAGCGATGACAGGTACCACCCCGGCATCCGTACCGACCGCGATCACGATGTCGCAGGCGCCGCTGCGGATCAGGTCGCGGCCGACACCGACGGCGACCGCGCCGGAGGCGCAGGCCGCGACGACGGTATGGCTGGGGCCCGTGACGTGGTGCCGGATCGCGATCATCCCGGCCGCCATGTTGATGAGGGAACGAGGATGTACGTACGGTGAGACGGCGTCCGGGCCGCGTTCGGCGAGGCGGCTGTGGGCCGTGCTCAGGGTGGCCGAGCCGCCGAGGCCGCATCCGACGACGATGCCGACGCGGCCGCCCTCCCAGGTGGCGGGGTCGAGTCCCGCCTCGGAGATGGCCTGGTCCGCCGCGACGAGAGCGAACCGGATGAACGGGTCCAGATTCGCGTTGCCCCTGCCAGGTAGCAGGTCGAGGCCGAACGGTGCCACGGTGCGGCACCGCAGGGCCCCGGAGACTCCCGGCGTGGGGACGGCACCGGCCGGCGACTCGCCGCGTCGGATCGCCTCCCAGACTGCGTCCGTGCTGGTCCCGACAGGCGTGATCATGCCCGTACCGGTCACGACGATGGCGGGTGCGTTCATGCGGACTTCTCGGCGTCCAGCGTTGTGGTGACCAACCTGGCGAGGGCCGGGATGGTGAGTTCACCGATGCTGGTCTCCTCACTGCTGAGGTCCGCGCCGGTCTCGTCCTTGATGAGGACGATCAGCTCCGCGATGGCGAGAGAGTCGAGGTCAAGGGTCGCCAGGGTCGACTCGTCGGTCAGGGTGACGGGGTCGGCCTCCAGGTCCTCGACGACGATCCGGGTCAGGGTGGCGTGCAGGGCTGCGCTCATGATGTTCCTTTGTCAGATGGAGCGGTGGGTGCAGCAGAAGGGGTTGGCCGGGGGCGGCCGGACCGTGGCTGGACGCCCGTCAGGCTGCCGTCACCAGGCCGGGGGTGTGGTGTTGCGAAGTGATCGCGTTGTGGATGCGGCCCTCGCCGAGGTGGTCTAGGACCGGTCGCAGGTCGGCCAGTGCGAAGGAGCGGCGCAGCCAGCGGTCCGCGCCGTCGTAGTGCGGGAAGAAGCCCGTCCGTCCGTGCACCGTGCGGCGGTTGTCGAGGATGATCAGTTCACCGGGTTCCAGCACGAGGCCGCGCAGGGAGCGGAGTACGGCCTTCTCCAACGCAGCGAGCGCCGCCTGCGCTGCCGGAGTGGTTCCGACGGTGCCGTGGAAGTCCACCCGCAGGTCCGGGTTGCTCTCCGTTCCGGAGAGCACCGGTACCGACGGGGTCAGCACCTCTTCGTCCGTGTCGTGTACGAAGGATGTGCTGAACCTGGTTCTGAACTCCGGTCTGCGAAGGGCGGCAACGGTCTCCTCGTTCAACTCCGGCAGCACGTCGCCGATCCCGCCGGTCACGGTGGCGGCGAGTCCGTCGCGGTCGCCGCGCAGGCAGATCAAGCTCAGGAAGTGCGGGGCGGCGGGGTGGAAGCCGTCCTCCGTGTGGAGTTCCAGCAATATGGAGCCCCCGTTCTCCTGACGGGTCTCGGCGCCACGCTTGGGGCTGACGTCCTGGACCAGGTTGCCGTTCTTCTCGTCGCTGTAGGAGATCGTGCGCCCCAGGACCGACATCACCATCAGCTGGCTGAGTGTGGCCACGGAGACCTCTGTCCAGTCGGGCTCGTCCTCCACCCGGTCGGGGGTGGCCGGGAGGGTGCCCAATGGAAGTCCCCGCAGCAGGAGGGTGCCACTCGTGTTGCCCTCGTCGCGGAAGCAGATGAGCGCGCGGCGGACCTCGCTCGGCAGCGCGGCCGCCGCGAGCTCCACGGTGTGCAGGAGATCGGTACTGTGCAGGGAGTATCCCGCGTACTGCGCGGCTATTCTCAGTGCGGCGGCTTCGATGATTTCTGACTCGGTCTCGCTCAGCACGATTCCGGTCGTGCGCGCATCGGCGTATGCGAATTCTTTTCTCATGCGGGGCTTTCCTTTCTGCGGTTGTGCCGCGCGCTCATGAGCTGCCCTCCACCGGTGGTCGGCAGGTCGAGCGGCGTCGGACGGGGTGGCTATGCGGACGGTGTGGAACGGCGGCCGAGTCGGTACACGGCAGCGGGGCTGAACCCGTGCCAGGCCTGCTCCCGCGGCAGGTGGTTCAGGAAGCGGGCCTTCTCCCAGTGCCGGCTGATCCGACCGAGCACCCGGCGCGCGGGTGGCAGGGCGATGTGGTGGACGTCGACCGCGACAGTGCGCGGCACGTCCTCTCCCGCGACCAACTGGTTGACCATGTGGACCGCGAGCGAGCCGAACTGGGTCGCAGCCTCGGTCAGCTGCGGCACGCTGTAGTCGGGGCGGCCGAGTCCCTGACGCAGCTCGCGGAACATCTCACCGGGAATGTACGCCCGGGGGGCGATACGGAAGATCACTTCCCAGGTGCTCAGCACATCGGCGTCGTCGGCCAGCAACTGGCCGTCGAAGATTCGCCGGATCAGCCGGTAGTCGAAGCACTGCGCGGCCAGCATCCCCGCCATGTCCCAGCCGGTGACGAGCGGCTTGCGCTGACGGCACGCCTCCTGGTGCAGCGCGATCTTCGCACGCAGTCCGGAGGGGGTGGTCACGTCGACTCCGTCGACGATCACCTCGGCCTGGCGGACCAGTTGCCGTACGTTCTCACGGGTGATGCCGACGGGCACCACCTCGGCATTGACGTGCGGATTGATGGCGCGCAGGGCGTCGGCGCCCACCTCGGCCTTGTTGCGGCCCAGATCGTCGACGGTCGCGTGCTGGCGGTTGAGGTTGTTGAGCTCGTAGGTACCGACGTCCGCGAGGACGAAGTTGCGGTATCCCATGCGGCCCAGTGGCTGCACGGTGGCGCCGCCGATCGAGCCGCAGCCGGCTATGAGCAGGGGGGTGTGCCGGATCTGCTGCTGGAGCGCCGCGGGGACAAGGCCCCGGTTGCGTTGGGTGAGAGAGGCGTAGTAGAGCTCCTCGTCCAGCTCGCGGGCTTCCGCGGGGGTGCCCACATCGGGCGGGTTGCTGCGATCCGTGTACGGGCTCATGTCCTGGTCTCCTGGAAAGCAGTGAGCCGGGCGGCGACCGATCCGCTCTCGCCGGACGCGAGGACGGCGTCGAGGTGGGACAGCGTCGGGCGCAGCGCGGTTTCGTCGGTGAGGACGAAGGGGAACGAGCGTTGTTGCTGGTCCCACATCGGTGCGAACAGGTCGGTGGGGTCGGCCGGTCGTGCGGGCACGTCGAGGGTGCGGGTGCGGAAGCCGAGCAGGGAGAGCTGGAGGATGGCTCCGTTCGGCTTGCCGTCGCCGACGACCGCCGCTCCGTCCTCGGCCAGGGCCTGCAGACAGCCTTCGGCCCAGCCTCGGTAGACCCACCACGGTACGGAGACGGCGGCCTGCGAGCGGCCCATGGAGTAGTCACGGACCAGCCGTTTGCCTTCCCACACACGGCTGGAGGGCGTGGTCGCGCCGAGCTCGTCGGCGAGCCGCAGGCCGTAGTCGCGTTCGACGACGAACGGCAGATGGGCGTCGTCCCCCAGCAGGGTGTTCTCGGGACTGCGGGTGTGGGCCAGCGTGCCGTAGCCGCGCAGCTGACCGGACTCCTCCTCCACCACCAGGGTGTGCTGATCCCGGAGAGCGTGGGCGTCGTAAGGCTCGGCGGTGAGGCCGGCCTCGGCCGCGAGCTCTTCGTTGAGCCAGCCGCGCTTCAGGTACTGGGCCAGCCGGAACCGGTATACGTTCTCGAGGTACTCGGCGGGCAGTTGTGCCCCCCGCACCGTGAAGGTCAGCAGACCCTCGGGGCTTGCCGAGCGGAACAGCGGCGCACCGTCCAGCCGACTGTCCAGGTCCGGCAGCACGATCGCGGCGGAGTCCCGCAGTACACGCTCCCGGTAGAGGCCGCCGACGGCAGTGGGCCGGGTGGGGGTCGCGGTGGTCACCGGACCTCCGGAACGTCGAACAGCTCGCCCGTGATGACCAGTGCGAGGGCCTCGGGGCTGCCTTCGTAGATCCGGGGGCCGTAGGCGTCGCGCAGCACCCGGTCCATGCCGTCCTCGCGCTGGAACGCGGCGGCCCCGATGAGGCTCATGGCGGCGTCGGCGTTGTCGATGGCTGCGCGGTCGGCGACCAGTTTGGCCACGGCGGGCTCGTAGGCCGGGGTCGGGATGACGGTGTCAGCCTTCAGTACGGCGTCCAGGTACAGGGCGCGTGCGGCGGAGACGCGGGCAGACATGTCGGCGAGCTTGCGCGCGGACATCTGGTGCTCGAAGAGCAGCCGGCCGCCCTGACGGCGGGTGCCTGCCCACGCGACCGCGCGATCGAGTGCGTGACGTGCGATGCCGGTTGCGACCGCCGCGCAGGTGACGCGGGTGAGGTTGCCGATGGCGACGTTGAGGTCCCAGCCGCCGCGCTCGTCCCCGATGACGTTTTCTTCGGGCACCCGGGCGTTGTCGAGGATCAGTTCGCCCGCGGGGGCGGTGCGGTAGCCCACCTTGTCGTGGATCTCGCCACGGGCGACGCCATCCTGCTCCAGCTCGGTGACGAAGCAGGTCAGCCCGGTCGAGCCGGGGGTCTCGTCCAGGTTGGCCATGACGGTGGCATACGTGGCGACTGGCGCGTTGGTGATGTAGCGCTTGGTGCCGGTGAGCAGGTATTCGCTGCCGGAGCGGCGGGCGGTCGTCATCTCCTGCGCGTAGGGCGCCTGCTGCGGCAGCACCAGGTCCGTTCCGTTCAGCTCCTCGGCAACCGCGTTGCACGCGAGGACCGGGTCCGGACCGATGAAGGCGGGCAGGTACTTCTGCTGGAGACGCGGGTTCCCACAGATCAGCAGCGGGGTCTGGAACAGGCCGGTGGCGCCGAAGACCAGTGCCATGCCCGGGTCAGCGGAGGCCAGTTCCTCCATGGTCAGCGCAAGGGCGAGCTGGCTCAGGCCGAGGCCGCCGAAGTCGCGCGGGATCGCCATACGCAGCAGACCGAGCGCATGCCCCTTACGGACGGTGTCCCAGTCGATCTGGCCCTTCTCGATCCCGTCGCGTTCGGCGGCCCCGGGGCCGACCTCCTCGCGGGCGAAGGCGACGACGTCGTTGAGGAAGGTGGCCTCGAAGGAGTCGAGCAGCGGGTGGGCGGCCGGGTTGTGCGTGTACGTCATGGTGATTCCTTCTCTGGGGCGATCAGCGCTGGAGGTCGAAGGTCGTCAGGGCCTGTCCGACGGCGAACGTCTGAAGTACGGGGCCGTGGGAGGAGACGCGTCGGCTGGTGACTGTCCGCAGGAAGGTGCGGCGGCCCGCGGCGAGGTCGTGAAGGTCCGTGTTGCTGATGCGGAACACATGCGTGGGCTCGGCGTCGGTCAGGGCGCCCTGGGGGTCCAGGGTGAGTTCGACATCGGGCTCGGAGATCACGAAACGGACGGTGGCACCCGCGGCCTGCCAGGAGGGCGCTGCCTTCGCAGCTGCGGACAGCGTGTTCGGAAGTTCTTCGGGCGAGGTGGCCATGCGGAATTCCTTCGTGTGGGAGGGCGTGCGGGAGGGGCGGACGCACGTATTGGCTACCGGCAGCAGGGCAGGCGGAAATCGCCTTTAGACCCTGGGCCTATTACCGAGGAGATGAAGACGCTCGGAATGCGGGCCGGCCTGGGTCGGCCCGGACGAATTCTTCTGGGGCTTGTTCTTCGCAGCCCCGGACAAGCGCTTGATCAATAAGCTACAGACCCCCGAGCGGCCATGTCCACGTATTCAACTGCGCCTCCACAGGGGCGGAACACGTGTTCCAGCGGACGGTAATCGGCCGTCCTTTGTTGGGCAGAACAGGGGTCCTGGGCGGGCCGAACGGCCTGCTCCGCCGGGTGGCGCGCTCTGCGGCGCCCGTTCCTCGGGCCAGGCCGTGGCGGCTCCGGGGGCTGTCGGGCACATCCTGGGCAACGCAAAGTGGGCTTGCAGGCGGGGGAGGTCTGCAAGCCCACGTTCATGGGTTGGAACTATGTGGTTTTGCGTGCGGCGGGTCCGGCATCGGCCGGCTTCATCGGCATCCTTGAAGGTCCTGGTGGTGCACGAGGGCGGTCAGGCCTCAGCCCCCTGCGGAGCACGGGTCAGCGCCCGCAGTACGAGGGCGATCACGATGGCGACGGCGGAGCAGACGGCCAGAGCCAGGAAGCCGTTTCCGATGCCTGCGGTGGTCGCCTCTGCGGCCGAACTCCCGCCGCCCAGGCCACTGTCGACGGTGGTTGCGAGGATGGTTCCGATGACGGCGATGCCGAGAGCGGCGCCGGTCTCGTTGAAGGTGTTCAGCAGACCGGAGCCGACGCCGGATTCCTCCAGCTTGACGTGCGAGGTGCCGATGCCGAACAGCGGTACGAAGCAGGCGGGCAGGCCGGCGCCGATGACGGCCAGTGCGGCGATCGTCAGTGGAACGCTGTCGGTGCCGGTCGCCAGGACGCCGGTGCCGACCAGCTGCAGGAGGCCCCCGGCCGCGTACATGCCGCCCAGACCGAGGGCGTTGGCCAGGGAAGGTGCCACCATCGCCACGACGAGAGCGGCCAGACCCATGGGGAGCAGGGAGAGACCGGTGGCGAAGGCGCTCATCTCGTGGACCCGCTGGAAGTACATGCTGGCCAGGAAGGAGCTGCTGATCATCACGCTGGCCACCAGGAGCAGGCCGACGCTGGACAGCCAGTAGGTGGGCTTGCGCAGCAGGTGCAGCGGGAGCAGCGGGTCGCTCTGGCCGATCTCCATGAAGGTGACCGTGGTGAGCAGGACGGCGGCGGCGGCGATGCTGATCCAGGCGTTCCGGTCACCGAATCCCTCGTGCAGCTGGATCAGGCCGAAGGACAGGGCGGCGAGGCCGGCGGTGGAGACGATGGCCGAAGGCAGCCGTAGTTTGCGGCCGTTGCTCGTACTGAGGGCGGGCATGGTGCGCAGGGCGCCGATGAAGGCGGCGATGCTGACCGGGATGTTGATGAGGAAGGCCCAGCGCCAGCTGATGGCCGTGACGATGAGGCCGCCGAGGACCACACCGATGGTCGCACCGATCACACCGAGACCGCTCCAGGCGGTGAGCGCGATCTTGCGCTGCTCCTCGTCCTGGTAGACCGCCAGGATGATGGACAGGGCGGCGGCCGAGAGCAGTGCGGCTCCGGCGCCCTGGGCGGCGCGGCCGGCGACGAGCAGTTCCTGGTTGCCCGCGATGCCGCAGAGGACAGAGGCGACGGCGAAGAGGGAGAGGCCGGTGAGGAAGGTGCGTCGACGGCCGAAGACGTCGGAGACGCGGCCGCCGAAGAGCAGCAGACTGCCGAGCATCAGGACGTACGCGCTGATGGTCCACTGCAGGGCGGTCTGGTCGGCGGGCAGTTGGGTGCCGATCGAGGGGAGCGCCACGTTCACGACCGTGGAGTCGAGCATGACCATCAACTGGGCGACGCCGACCACCACCAGGGTGCTCCAGGGGGCCTTGCCGGGGGCCGGTGCGGGCGTTTGCTCCGGGCCCTGCTCGACTGACTGAGGTGTCAGCGTCTGCTCGGTCACCGTGTCTCCTTCACCTGTGAATAAAGATGTATGCGAATGCATTGAACGAGCGGCACAGTACATGCATGCGAATGTATCGACAAGAGGCGACGGCAAACCTACGATGGGAGGCGTGACAGAAACAGCTCTGACCGATCGCTGGGTGGCCGTGACCCGCGCCTGCGCGCAGATCAATCAGGTCGCCGAGCGCGTCCTGGCCGAGAACCACGGCCTGTGCGCCAGCGCCTTCGAGATCATGGACGTGCTGGCGCGCGAGGACGGCTACCTCCGGGCGGGTGAACTCAGCTCCCGCGTGAGCCGCAGCCAGCCACAGGTGTCGCGACTGCTGGCCCAGATGGTCAACGCGGGTTACGCCGAGCGCGAGCCCTGCCCGAACGACCGGAGGGGGTTCGACGTCCGGCTCACACCGGCCGGCCGGCTGCTCTTCTCGCAGTCGGTCACCACGATGGAAACGGTGCTGCGCGAAGCAGCAGAATCCAGCCAAGAGGTGCGGGAAGTCATGACGCCTACTGTTACTCGCCGGTAGAACTCTTCGCTGGTGGCGATGATCTTTCTGGTACCGTCCCCGGTCGAACGCACTTCCGCCGGCTGCCCTTCACCTTGGTTACGGGCAGCCGGCGGATGGCCGACCCGGGGGGAGCGGCCGCGTGATCACGACGGCCGGTCGGGCTCTTCATTCACCACCTGCCCTGCGCGCCTGGGCCGGCTCGAACCCCCTCAGGAAGCGAATACGCAGGGCTGCTCCACTGTCGGTTGCACATCCGCCGACGCCAGCCAAGTACGGGGGAAACATGCTCAATCGGACGACGCCCAGACCAGTCACCCGCCGCCCGGCAACTCTCCGGCCACGCGGGGTCGCACAGCCTGGCTCATGGACCGCGGGAGTGACACGCGCCAGATCCGGCCCACCCGTCGAAGGGCGGCCGTCGGGCCCCGCGAATCCCGGAGTGTCCTTCCGCCTCCTCGGTCCGCTGGAGATCGCCACTGCCGCAGGTCCTCTGCCCCTGCGAGGCATGAATCAGCGCGCCGTCCTTGCTTTTCTCCTGCTCCACGCCAACCAGGTGGTCGCCACCAGCGACCTCATGCAGGCCCTCTGGCCCGATGGGGACGCCCCGCCCACGGCCCGCAAGGTGCTGCTGAACACGATTTCGGCACTGCGCGGGGTACTGGCACGCGGGGCTGTTCCCACTCATGTCGCCACCTTGGTCAGCCAGGCCCCGGGGTACATGTTGCGGATGGCGCCGGAAACCCTGGACCTCGCCAGGTTCCGCCTGCTCGCCGACCAGGGCCGTGGTGCGCTGGCCGCCGGCCAGCCCGAAAGTGCGGCCCGTGTCCTGCGCGCCGCGCTGGGTCTCTGGCGGGGCCCGGCGGGGCAGGAACTCGCCGAATCCGGGGTCGACTGGCCCCAGCTGGCCGCGGTGGACGCCGCCCGGACCACGGCCCTCGAGGACTATGGCGACGCCGAACTGCGCAGCGGACGACACCATGAGGTGATCGGCACCCTGGAAGCCGCGACGGCGGCTGAGCCCTCCCGCGAACGTTCCTGCCAACTCCTCATGCTCGCCCTCTACCGGGCCGGCCACCAGGCCGAGGCCCTGCGGGTGTACGAGCGGCTCCGACAGCACCTGAGCCAGGACTTCAGTCTGCAGCCGGGCCGCGAGGTACGGCAGCTGCACCAGTCGATCATCGACCAGGACCCCTCCCTGCTCCCCGCCGAGCAGCCCGAGGACGACACCGGTTGCGGCTCCCAGGCCGACCCTGAACTGGACCTGATGTTCGCGCTGCTGTCCCTGGTGAAGCGCCAGCAACGCCCACATGTGGTGACGCTCGCCGGCGACACCGGGGGTGGCCAGGGCTGGCTTCTCTCCGAGCTCACGAGCAGGCTCCACCAGGACCGCCTGGTCACCGTCTGGCACCTCCGCAGCGGTCCGGACGGCACCGCACTCGGTGACGACCTGCGCGCGGCCCTGCGCCGCGCCACCCCGCACCGGCCCCTGGTGGTGGTCGCCGAGAACCTCCACCTGGTCGGGGGTGCGGTCCCGGAGTGCGTCGGCGAGGTGATCCGCACCGCAGGCCGCGTTCCGCTGCTCGTGGTCCTGACCGCCCGAGCAGCACCGGAAGTCCTCTGGCCCGGCTGGAACGCAGCCGTGCCCTGGTCGACCACCATCGTGGTCTGACGCTCCGCGCCACGTACCGGTGCCGCCGCCGTTTGCGGTCGAGGGCTGCTGACCCAGCCCGGTCCGCTGGCGGTGAGGCGTCAGCGGCGGACGCATCAATCGATCCCGAACGGCCCCGCGCGGGACGTGCGCGCCGAGTACCTGGGGCCGCTGCGCACCGAGGCGTACCGGTCCTTCGTCGCACCGCCGCCCGCGGTGCGACGAAGGCTGTGTGCCGACGGGTCACTCGGTCAGGCCCTGCCCGCCTCCATGACCCGCCCCGCGTGCGGCGCCGACAACTCCACCGCTGCCGGTACGGCGGGCGCGGCCGGGGGCTGCCAGTCGCGCCACTGCTCCCACCAGCACTCGCCGTGCTCGACGAGGTTCACCACCTCGGCGGCTGCGGCCCGCACGGCCTCGGCCTCTCCCGGCTCGAAGCCGCCCGTCCGCACACGTTCCTCGAAGTGGTCGACGTCCTTCCAGGCGTACCCGGAACCGTCCGCCGCGATCACCAGGTCGAGTTCCTGGTCGAGGGTGTCGAAGCCGCGCTCCGTACGCCGCATCGGCCGCTGGAAGTTGACGTACCAGTCCGAGAGCCGGGCGCCCTCCCACCGGGCCCACACCGCGTATCCGTCCCCCGCGCGCTGGAGTTGAAGAACACCGCTGGACTGCCAGGAGTGGTCGAACTCGATCCACGGGTGCAATCCCCATTTGAATTCCCCGCTCCCGAAGGTCAGTGGGGTGCCCTGCGCCAAGTGGGCGGCGAGGGTGACACCGTCGTCGGCGACCACCCGCAGGGGGTAGACCAGCCATTCACGGTCATCCAGGATCTCACGCCTGACGATGACCTGACCTGCACAGAAGTGGGAATTCATACGGAACACCCTAGGCGCCACCCGCCCTTGACCAGCGCGTGGGCGAAGCTGGTCACGCGAAGGTGAGGACGGCTTTACCGACCGTGTTCGCTGCGCCGAGTCGGGCAGCGGCCTCTTGGTGCTGCGTGATGGTGAAGGTGGTGTCGATGACGGGTGCGACGTCTCCGCGGGCGACCGCCGGCAGTACCTCCGCCCTGAGCCCTTCCGGGACGGGGACCGTCTCCCAGTCCTGGGAGAACCCGAAGGAGACTCCGTGGACAGTGAGGTGCCTGAAGGGCAGGGCGTCCAGGTCGACGGTGGCTGCGGGACCGGCGAGGCGGCCGATGTTGACGACCTGCCTGTCGAGCGCGGTCGCCGGCAGGCAGGCGGCGAAGGTGTCGCCGGCGGCGTGGTCGAGGACCACGTCCGCCCCCTCGCCGCCGGTGGCGGTGAGCACCGCGTCGGTCAGGTCGCCGGCCGGGCCTGCAATGATCACGGTGTCCGCACCCAGCCTCGCCAGCAGGTCCTTCTTGTCGGCGCTGCGGGTGGTGGCGATGATCCGTGAGGCGCGGAGGGTCTTGGCGATCTGAATGCCGATCGTGCCGGTGCTGGTCGACGCCCCGGTGATCAGGACGCTCTGTCCCGGCCGGAAGCCGGCCGCGGTGAGCGCGCCGAACTCGGTCAGCAGCGCGGTGGGCAGCGCGCAGGCAACTTCCGGGCCAGATCCTTCGGGCGGGGCAGCACGAAACGGTGATCGGCAACCAGGTACTCGGTGAACGAGGACGGGAAGGTTCCCATGACTGGGTCCCCGACCTTCCACCGGCCGGCGTCCCCGCCGACCGCGGCGATCTCGCCGGCGTACTCGAACCCGGCGACGGATTCCTCGCCGGTGCCGCCGTGGATGGGGTCGGCGGCGGCGAGCATGGGCAGGTCGGCATTGTTGGTCGCCGCGGCACGGTTGCGGACGAGGACCTCGCCGCGGCCGGGCTCGGGGACCGGGACGTCGTCGAGGGCCCACTGCGGTCCGCGGCCGAGAAGCAGCGCTTTCATCGTGTCGGTCATGTCGGTGCTCCGTCGGTTCGGTCGCGGTAACTGTTGCGGCGGCGGTGGGGTGTGATTCCAGGGCCGGAGGGTCGCTGTGGCGGCGGCGTTGGGGTGGGGTTCCGGGGGCCGCCGGTCAGCGTGCCGACGGTGCCGGGGGGGGCGATCCCAAGGCCGGCCGGTCACCGTGCCGCACGGCGGTCGCGCAGCTGCGCATGGAGGCGGCCAAATATCCCGACGACCCGCGGCTTACTGCCCTCGTGGGTGAACTCTGCGTGCAGGACGAGGATTTCCGCACCTGGTGGACCGCCCATCACGTCGCCACCACGTTGCCACCCGCGGGGTTGGCACCAAGACTCTCCTGCACCCGGTCGCCGGCGAGCTGCCTCTGGACTGGGACACCCTCACCGCCAGCACCGACCCCGACCAGCAACTGGTCGTATGGACCGCCGAAGTCGGCTCCCCCACCCACGACGGCCTGCGCATCCTCGTCTCCTGGGCCGCGGGCCACCCCACACCCTGATGAGCCGAGCTCCGTCCTCCGCCGAACGCGCGCACCTGGGCCCTTCGCCGGAGGCGTGCGCGCCGCGCGAAATATCCGGGTGCCCTCCCCTGCGCAGGCACGGCATGCTGTGCCGGTGTATGAAAGCCATCTGACCGTACTCTGCGACGGCGACGAATTGCGCAGGCTGGAGAACTGGTCCCGCGCGCACGGTGACGACGTGAAGTTTGCTCACATCGCACTGGAGCGGGGCCGAACCCCCTCCCAGCCCATGCTGTCCCTACGGGGTTCGCGACCGACCTACGGGTCGGAGCTGGCCGCCGTCCGTGCGGCAGAACGCTGC
Organism: Streptomyces sp. NPDC091272; assembly: GCF_044757485.1. Classification (NCBI taxonomy): domain Bacteria; kingdom Bacillati; phylum Actinomycetota; class Actinomycetes; order Kitasatosporales; family Streptomycetaceae; genus Streptomyces; species Streptomyces sp. NPDC091272. The sequence continues at coordinate 31,586 of NZ_JBIVVC010000021.1, read as the reverse complement.
CTGACCCGTAACGGATTTACGGTGGCCCGCCGGAAGGTGGAGTGCACGCCCGGCGCGGTCGAGGTGCCGCAGAACGATGCCGGTGCGTCGGCGGTGCGCCTCGGCCCCCACGCCGGCCGCCACTTCGAGCACCACGTGAAGCTGCTCCTGCCACCTTCGTACAACCGGGGCGCCTTGGCCGGCATTGCCGGACGCCACGGGGCTCACGTCTCCCGAAACGCCAGGCGACGGCGGGCGGACGGACAACAGGAGCGATTTGTCACGCAACGCTGCCACGGAGTGGGCAACGACCGTGCGCAGCGGGCCCTCGACGGACTGCTCGCGGAACTGGCTTCGTACGAGGTCATCGACGTCGAGCGGGAATACGTCCTGCTCGACAACGGACCGCAACTGGACGAAGGGTGGTTGAAGAGCATATGACCGGGGACGAGAAGGCAAGCTCGCCGGCCGACGGTAGACCCCAGGACAGTTCCCTGGCGGACAGGCCCTTGCCCGAACTGCCGCGTTGGTCGCGTCGCGAGGGCGTGTTCCCCCGCACGCTGCTGCGTGTGATGGACGCCGAGGCCATTCAAAAGGCGGTCTTCGACCCTGCGCTCAAGCAGTTCCCCAATGCCTACCGGGCCGCCGACCCGGTCTTCCCCCATCCCGAGGCCACTCTCGCCTGGCAGACCGCCAGGTCCCAGGCCCTGATCACGGTCAGGGACGGCGTGGCCGCCTCGGTCTGGTCAACGTCGTTGGTGCTGCGCGGCAGCATGCTCATGGCCATGTGGTTCGGTGCGTCGGCGCGCGAACCGGGGGACCTGGACTTTGTGGTCGTCCCCTCCTCCTGGGGCATGGCCGAGCCGCGTACGAGCGGACTACTGTCCGGCGTCGCCGAAGCGGCCGAACTGATGGCCGCGTCCCGCGCCGACGGCCTGCGTATCGACGCCCGAGGGACTGTGTACGAGGACATCTGGACCTACGAGCGGGTCCCGGGCCGCCGCATGATGCTGCCGTGGAGCGCCCCGGGCACGCCCGGCGGCTGGCTCCAGCTCGACTTCGTCTTCGGCGAGTCCCTCCCTGAACCACCCGTATCGGTCGTCCTCCCCTCGGGCGGGCTGCTGCAGGCGGCCTCCCCTGCCCTGTCCCTGGCATGGAAGGTGATGTGGCTCGTCGTCGACGGCTACGCCCAGGGCAAGGACCTGTACGACGCGGCCTTGCTGGCCGAACGCCATTCGCTGCCGAACGCACTGCTGCAGGAGGTCTTCCGGCTGGGAGGCGAGTGGCCCGAGCCCAGCCGCGAACGGGTCCTGGGCAGCGATCTCGCCGATGCCCTCCAGTACGTCGAGTGGCACCACTTCGCCGACGAGTACCCCGGGTTCGCCGGCCGCGAGCGTGAGTTCGTCCGACGTCTGCGCACCGCGCTCGCACCCACCTTCGCCGACGACACGACCCCATAAGTGGACGACCTGGGGACCTGAGCCGTGGTCGTCCCGATGACGGCACAGCCGAAGCCGGACACCCCCCACATGGCCCCCCAGCACCGCCACCACCTGCCTACCCCCTACCCAAAGCCCCCGAAAGCGCGTTCAAGCTGATGTCGATGACCGCGCGGAGCTGCCTCTGGCTCGTCCTCGACCTGCTCAGCACGGCCAGCGACTGGTTGACCGCCGTCAGGTGAATCGCGAAGTCTTCGGCCTCGCGCTCGGTCAGCCTCGCTGCGTTCAGGGCGGTCCGCAGGCGCGCGTGCTGGCGGGTCAGGGCTTCGGTTGCGCGGGTGGCGATGGTGGGGCTGAGTGCCGGTGCCGTCATCGCGGTCTGGGCGATCAGGCATCCGTCAGGTACGTCAGGGTCCGCGATGCGCTGCAGGGTGACCTCGAAGAACGCCCGTACCGCCTGGAGCGGTTCCTCGGACGCGGCGGAGAGTGCCTGGTCGTACCTGCTTCCGTACCGCGCGGCGTAGCGGTCCAGGCAGCGCAGGTACAGCGAGTCCTTGTCGCCGAACGAGGAGTAGATGGAACTGCGGTTCAAGCCGGTCGCCCCGCAGAGGTCGTCGAGAGACGTGTCGGCGTGTCCGGCCCGCCAGAACTGGACCATCGCCGCATCGAGCGCGACGTCCACGTCGAACTGCTTCTTCCCTGCCATCACGCGTGCACCTCGTTACTGACCAGCTGTGGCGGTCTTCACCATCCTATCTTGAACTGAATGGTCCAGGATGGAGTAGCCTCCAGCCATGACCGACGACGCCATCACCTTGAAGCGCTCCTGCGACCAGAACCCGGTCCCCGGACTGCCGCTGCACGACCTTGCGGGTTTCAATCACCGCTGGGTCGACGCGGCGGGGGTCCGGCTGCACGCTGTGGAGGGCGGTCGGCCGGGCGGTCCCGCCGTTGTCCTGCTCGCCGGATTCCCGCAGACCTGGTGGGCCTGGCGGAAGGTGATGCCCGGCCTTGCCGAGCGGTTCCGTGTGATCGCGGTCGACCTGCCGGGGCAGGGCCACTCCGAACGCCCCCGCGGGAGCTACGACACGCACACCGTCGCTTCGCGTGTCCAGGCCGCGCTGATCGCCCTCGACGTAGCGAAGTACTGGCTCGTCGCGCACGACATCGGCGCCTGGGTCGCCTTCTCGATGGCCCTGAAGTACGAGGACCGCCTGCACGGTGTCGCTCTGCTGGACGCCGGTATTCCTGGCATCACCCTCCCGGATTCCGTTCCGACGGATCCCGAACGGGCGTGGAAGACCTGGCACTTCGCCTTCCACCTGGTGCGCGAACTGCCGGAGACCCTGCTCACCGGTCGCGAACGTGAGTACGTCGACTGGTTCTTGAGGGCCAAGGCTCTGTCCCCGGACACCTTCGACGACGCCGAGGTCGACCACTACGGCGCCGCCGTCGCGGCCGAGGGAGGTCTTTCGGCGTCCCTGGCCTACTACCGCGACGCCGCGGAATCGGCGCGGAAGAATCATGACGCTCTCGAACAGGGGCACTTGAACGTCCCGGTCCTCGGAATCTCCAGCTCCCACGGCTCGATCCCCGACATGGCCGCCTCCATCGGCCCGTGGGCACCGAACGCGACCGGAGTCCTCATCCCGCAGGCCGGACACTTCATTCCCGACGAGCAGCCCGGCGCGACCGTGGACGCGTTGACCGCGTTCATCGATCGCACGAGCGTGCCGAGTCGGTCGTGAGGCGCCGGCCGGTCCGTGCGCGGTCGCGGAACGGCCGGCGGTCCGCGCCGTACGGCCTCAGGATTCCTCGCTGAACGCGTCCGGCCGTGCGAGGTCCTCCAGGAGCGCGTCGACGCGGGAGCGCGGGGTCTCACGCATGGCGAAGAAGTGCACGTAGTCGCGCTCCTCGCCGTCTTCGGTCAACGTCTGGCGGGCCAGGCCGGCCCTTTCGACGACCGCTTGGGCGGGGGCCCGGAACCACACGCTCAGTGACCAGGGGGAACGCCCCACCCGGAGGTCGAGTCCGTCCGCGCGGTCCGCCTCGATCTCCCGCAGTCGCCGCTCGGCGTACTGCGCCAGCCGAAGGGCTTCGACCACGCCCCGGATCTGGTCCTCGTAGGAGTGCCGGGCGAGGAAGTCCCACAGGACGACCGCCGAGTGGCCGTTGCGTGAGCCCGCGAGTGTCGTGTCGGGGGCCCCGACGTACTGCGGGAACGGGGGCGGGGTCATGCGGTGCCGGTTGCGCGTCATGTACACCCCGCCGGGCCAGGGTGAGCCGATCCACTTGTGGGTGCTGACGACGAGTGACTTCACCTCGGGAAGCTCGAAGGTGCAGGAGGGCAGCGGGGCTCCCGCGTCTTGCGGTGGCAGGGCGCCCTGCTCCACGGCCATCCGCAGGAAGGGGTGGTAGGCGGCGCCCAGGGCTCCGTCGACGTGGATCCAGTGCCAGTCCCGCCGGTCTGCGGCGCCGCCCTCGGGGCAGGCTCGCCAGCTGCCGCTCCCGATGGATTCGTAGGCGCGCGTGAGGACCTGCCGGGCCGCGTCCGCGTCGTCGAACGCGCCCTTGAACGTGCTGCCCGCGTTGAGCACCAGGATGGTGGGGTGGCGCCGCCGGGCGAAGAATTCCACGAGCGCTGCCAGCACGTCCAGGTCGAGGATGCCGGGGCCCGACGTTCCCCCTCGGGTGGGAAGGGCGGCGGGCCACTCGCCGCCGAGGGGGCACTGGCCGGGGTAGAGCCGTCCGCCCAGGGCCAGCGGCGTCTCCAGCTGCAGCACGGCGGCGGATTTGGCGATGGAGTAGTGGCTCTCCCCGGAGAACAGCAGGACCGGCTCCCGCACCTCCTCCTCGCTCGGGCCCGCCGTTGCCCGGCCGTCGGTCTCTGCCTCGCTCGGGCCCGCCGGTTCCCGGCTTTCGGTCCCTGCCTCCCGGTCGTCGGCGGGGGCGGGGTGGGTCAGGGGGCCGCCGGTGAGGTAGTGGCGTGCGCTCCAGAGGCCGTAGATGTTGCCTTCCGTGGCGCCCATAGTGAGCAGGTGTCCCCAGTACGAGTCCGCGTCGTCCGGCTCGTACGGGTGGCGGGCGTTCCAGAGCCGGGCCAGGTAGTCGAGGACGCTCGTCTCCACGTCCTTGCTCTGCGCCGCGAAGTCGGCCTCCGCGAAGGGGTCGCCGATGTTGTTCACATGGCCGTTCAGCACGCGCGACAGCGCTTCCCCGTAGTCCGTCTGCCACTCCACCTGCCAGCCCAGCTCCTGGCCTGCCGTTCCCTGCTCGCGTGCGAGTCTTTCCAGGGCCGCGGCGCGCCGTTCCCGGGGCAGGCCGTGTACGGGGAGTTCGAACGAATCGCTGGGGCACATGGAATGCCTCCGCACCGTAATGAGTTCGACGAGAGCAGACCGGAGCGTGGTGTCGGCCGCTACCCGCGCGGGACGCCGGGGAGTTGGCCGGGTCCAGAATCTGCCCCCTTCGGTCCCGGAACATTCCCCTCGCACGACTGTGCGGGCAGCGGGCCGCTCCCGTCGTCGTGCGCCTTCGGCAGGAGGAGCGGGGCGAGCGCGGCGGCGGACGGCAGCATGAGGTCGGGGCTGTCGGGGCCTGTGGTGGGGAGGCGGGGGCCGTTGCCCGTACGCACTCCCACCACGACGGCTTCGAGAAGGCGGCCGAGCCTCATGTCGGCGGGACTGTCACCGACGACATAGAGCCTGTCCGCCGCCTCGTGCCCCATCGCCGCCAGCGCACGCCGGGAGAGGGCCGCCTTCGCCGCCACGTCGTCCAGGCCGCTCTCGTGGCCGGCCAGGTCGTCGCGGGTGAGCACCGACGTGAAGTGCTGCCGCACCCCGTGGCGTTCGAGGAGGGTGGTGGTGCTGTCGGTGGCCACCCACGCGCTGACCAGGGCCAGGCGGACGCCCTGGGCGGCGAGCGCGGACAGCGCGGCGGGCACCCCCGGAAAGAGTCCGGAGTACGGCATGTGGCGCCGTACCACCTCGTCGACGCGGTCCCGGACGCGCACCCGGCCCAGGTGCAGCTCACCGCTGACGATGGCCTCCCAGTACGCGGCCCCCAGCAGCTCGTCCCGGGAGGGCGCGCTCAGCCCTTCCTCCCGGTGGAGCTCGTGGATGAACCGCAGGAACATCCCGGCGTAGTCCACCAGGGTTCCGTCGCGGTCCAGCACGACCGAGATGCGGCCCGGGCGCGGCTCCCCTTCCCGGGGGAACCGCGGTGCCTCCTCCCGGGGGTGGCCCGTCATGCCGGGCCCGGCGCGGGGCGGTGGTTCTCGCCGTGCTCCGGCGGGCGTTCCCAGGGGAAGACGATCCAGTCGTCGACCTCCAGCGCCAGGTGGTCCGGGCGGCCGGCCGCGTGCACGTTACGGACCAGAACCACGGTGCGCACGGCGGCCGCGCCGAGCTCCCGCACGGTCCGCTCCGCCAGGGCCATCGTTCCGCCGTCGCCCATGATGTCGTCCACCAGGAGCACGCGCGCGTCCGTCATCGGTTCGTCGGGGACGACGTACCGGAGCACCGGCTCCGCACGCTCGCTGTAACGGGAGTTGGAGGTGTTCCTCGGGATGCCCAGGATGCGGAAGTCCTCCACACCCAGCAGGTTCGACAGGGCGACGGCAGGAGGCAGACCGCCGCGTGCGATGCCCGCGACGACGGTGGGACGGAAGTCGCTCGCGCGGATCTCGTCTGCCAGCCGGCCGAGGGCCTTGCCCGCCTCTTCCCAGCCGAGCACCAGCAGTTGTTCCCTGCGCCAGAGCGGGAGGTCGTTCATCGTGCCTCTCCCCCGGCCGGCAGCAGGGAGGCGACGGACGTCCCGGCCGTACGGGACACCGGGCTCCCTTCGGTCCTGTCGATGAGGTCCTTGGTGTCGGGGCCGGTGCCGATCAGGTCGACCGGCCGTTGCAGCCCCTCCTCGACCCACGCGACGAACTCGGCGGCGGCCTCGGGCAGCGTGCCACCGGTCATGCCCCGGCACGCCGGGTCGATGTAGTCGAGGAAGGTAAGGGCGATCCGGGAGGGGCGGTTCACCCTGACCGACTCGCGCGCCTCGTCCAGATCGAAGGTGCCGACGCGTCGGCGCCGTCCGGTCACCGTGCCGAACTCGACGATGCCCAGTTCCTCGGCCCGGGACTGCGGGATCTCGGTGGGCAGCGGCCCGGCGCCGACCCGGATGGGGTAGGTGCGGAAGGCCAGCACCACCTCGTCGATCGCCAGCGGCCCGAGACCCGCGTCGGCGGCGGCCGTACTCGCCGTACTGTCCTTGCCGACGGTGTAGGGGTAGCTGCCGAAGAGTACGGACAGGCCGTAGCCGTTGGTCCCCTCCACCAGGACGTGCCGCCCCTCGTCCAGCGCGGTGTTGGCCTGCGCCGCCACGTCGACCAGGTACGGGGCGAGCTCGGGGACGTCCTCTGCCCGGCGCCCGGTCCGCATGGCGCGCGCCGCGAGGGCGGGGCCGTGCCCGCTGCCGGTGCTGCGCACCCGGTCGGTGAGGAACGCGTCCCGCGCCTCGGCCTCCACATGCTCGGGTTCGATGACGCTCGCCCGGTGGTCGATGCCCACCCGGTCCTGCACCTGGAGCTCGTCGATCTCCCGGAGCAGCACCTCGGGCCGGATCAGCACGCCCGCTCCCAGGAGCAGCCGCGTCCGCGGGTTGATCACAGCGCTGGGCAGCTGGCGCATCCGCAGGGTGCGGCCCTCATGGACGACGGTGTGGCCCGCGCCGGGCCCCAGCCCCGCCCGGACCGAGATCGCCGGGTCGTCGCGCATGGCCAGATAGCTGCAGATCTTCCCCTTGGCCTCGTCGCCCCACTGTCCGCCCACCACTATCGTTCCTGGCATCGTCCATCTCCTTCTTCGGCGGCCAGGGCCTGTTCGGCCCGCCGTACCGCTTCGTCGGCAAGTTCGTCGCACCGGCCCGTGTCGGCCCGGGGACGGGTGAGGGCGGCGAGTTCGGCCGCCCCGAGCACGCCGGCCACGCGTGCGTCGCGTTTCAGCACGTCCAGCAGGTCGTGCCCCCCGCCCGTGGCCTCGGCGCTCGCGTGCTGCACGATCCGGTACGCGTCGAGGCGGGGAATGCCCCGGTCGACCAGCGCCAGGAGGACCGCCTCACTGAGGTGGGAGTGCCGGGAGAGCCGCAGGTTCTCGGCCATCCGCTCGGGGAAGGCGGTCAGTCCGCCCAGTACCGAGGTCGCGGTGAGCAGCGCCTCCTCCAGCAGCACACAGGCCTCGGGCAGGACGAACCGCTCGTTGGCCGAGTTCACCAGGTCCCGTTCGTGCCAGGTCACCACGTTTTCCAGGGCGGGGCCCACCAGGGAGCGCAGCAGCCGCGACAGACTGCAGACCCGTTCGCTCAGTACGGGGTTGCGCTTGTGCGGCATGGCGGAGCTGCCGACCTGGGCGTCCTCGACGAAGTGCTCCTTCACCTCGCCGATCTCCGTGCGCTGGAGGTTGCGTACCTCGGTGGCCGTGTTCTCCAGACAGGCCGCGGTCAGCGCCACCCAGCCGACGAACTCGGCGAAGCGGTCGCGGGCCACCGCCTGGGTGCAGATCCGGGCCGCCGGCAGGCCGAGCCGTTCCAGTGCCTCGGCCTGGACCTGCGCCCCCTGCGGACCGAGGCCGGCCAGGGACCCGACGGCTCCCGACACCTTGCCCATCACGACGCGCGAGGTCAGCTGGTCCAGCCGCTCCAGGCACCTGGTCAACTGATCGAGGAAAACGGCCAGTTTGAAGGCGAGCGTGACGGGCTGGGCGTGCTGGCCGTGCGTCCGGCCGATCATGACCTGTCCCCTGCCCTTGACCACCTGGTCGCGCAGGACCCGCATCAGCTCGGCGAGCCGCCGCCCGATGAGGGTGATCGCCGCCGACAACTGGAGCGCCATCGCGGTGTCCTGGACGTCGCTGCTGGTCAGCCCGTGGTGCACATAGCCGCGGTGCGGTCCGCAGGTCTCCGCGAACTGCTGCACCACCGCGACGAGTTCGTGCCGGCTCTCGGCCTCGATCTCCGCGATGCGCGGGAAGTGCGGCTCGTACTCCTCGGCCTTGGCGGAGATGACCGCGGCGGTGTCGGCCGGAATCACCCCGTGGGCTCCCTGTACGGCGGCCACCGCGCCCTCCACCCGCACCCAGAACCGGTAGCGCGCCCGATCGGTGAAGAGGGAACGCATCTCGTCGCTGCCGTAGCGGCCCCGGTCCAGCGGAGTCGTCACGGCGTCCCTCCGATTTCGGACGGACGGCACGCCGGGCGGGTCACCGGGTGGGTCGCCGGGCGGGCCACCGGGCGTGGCCTTGGGCGGGTCACCGGGTGGACCTCGCTCCCGCGATGGTCGCGATCAGTTCCTCCCGCGGCGGTCCGTAGTCCGCGAAGATGCCGTTGAAGACGGACGAGGTCATGGTCGCGGCCGTACGAATGCCGCGCATGCTCATGCACAGGTGCTCACCGCGGGCGATCACCGCGACATCGGGTGACCCGGACACCGCGCTGATCTCGTCGGAGATGTCACGCACCAGCCGCTCCTGCACCTGGAGCCGGTGTGCGTGCCGGTGGGCGATGCGGGCGAACTTCGAGAGCCCCAGCACATGGCTCCCCGGCCGGTACGCGATGGTCACGGAGCAGGAGAACGGCAACAGGTGGTGCTCGCACAGCGACCACACCTCGATGTCCGACACCACGACGATCTGCCCGTCGGTCTTCAGCTCGAAGAGCGAGTCCACGTCGCCCGCCTCGTAATTGCTGAACTCCCGCCACCAGCGGGCGAATCGCGCGGGGGTACCCGCCAGCCCCGCCCGGTCGGGGTCCTCCCCGATCGCCAGCAGCAGCTTTCGTCCCACGTCCTCCAGCGGATCGACGGGAGCCGGCGGACCACCGGGGCCGGTTCTGCCGGGCCCGGTCCGAGTTTCGGGTGCCGCTGCCGCGGCAGGCACGGCGTCGTGCTGCTGCGTTGTGTGCTCGGTGGTCATACGCCCCTCTTCTCGCCCCAGATGTCGATGTGCAACCGCGTCGTCAGATTCCAGCCGCGGGCTATCACCGCGTCGGCCAGCGACGCGAGACGGTGCTGCAACTCGCCGGTGGTGCGCCCCTCCGGCATGATCCAGACGGGTGTGGTCCCCCAGCGGTCGACGATCGTGTCTACCTCTGCCAGGTCCTCCGTGGTGCGGCAGACGAACTTGAACGCCGTGCCCGGGGCCTCGGCCAGTGCCAGCAGGGCCTCGGGAACGATCCGCCGGGACTCGGGGTCGCCCGAGTGCGCGAGTTTCGGCGACACGTTGAACCGCACGCCCGTCGTGACCAGCCGGCTGTCCGGCACCACGGTGCCGTTGGTCTCGAACTCCACCCGCAGGCCCCGCGCCAGGAGACGCTCCACCAGCGGCACCAGACGCCGCTGCTGGTTCAGCGGCTCTCCGCCGGAGATGACGATCATCGGTACGTCGAAACGCAGCAGCCGGTCCAGGACCTCGCTCGACGGCAGCACCGTGAGCTCGTCCCGCGGGCGGTAGGCGACGCCGGTGTCGCCCACCCCCGTCCAGTCCCAGGTGTACGGGGTGTCGCACCAGCGGCAGGAGAGGTTGCAGCCGCCCAGCCGCAGGAAGGCACACCGCCGGCCGGCCGAGGGGCCTTCGCCCTGAACGGTTCAAGTGGGGCCGAACATCTCGTTCACCACGAGCGTCGGGTCCACAGCGGCATCACCGCCTTCCCGCAGCGCGGTCGCTTCGTCACTCGTCACGCGCTCGCTCACGGCCGGTACTCCGCCCAGGTCTTGGGCGTCTCCGACAGCCGTACCGCCGAAAGCTCGGGGTAGCGGTCCGACCAGGTCTCGTAGATCCACCTCGCGAGGTTCTCGGCGGACGGGTTGCGGTCGGTCAGCAGGTCGTTGAGGTGCCGGTGGTCGACCTCCGCGTCGAGCCAGCTGCTGAAGGGTGAGAGGTCGCCGTAGTCGCGGACGAAGCCGGTCTTGTCGAGTGCGTCGTCGAGGGCGGCGAGTTCCATCTCCACCGTGTAGTTGTGCCCGTGCAGTCTGCCGCAGGGGTGGCCCTCCACGAGGTCCTCCAGCCGGTGACTGGCCGAGAAGTGGAACTCCTTGCTGATGGTGAATGCCATGTGGGCAACTCCCGGTTCGCGGATGTCTTGACCGAGCTCACGCCCGGTGGACGGCCCCGGCGCGGCGGGCCGGGACGGGTCCCGGCCCGGCCCGGCCCGCCGGCACGGTGCACGGCGGCGGTCGGCCGGACGGGGCCGGCGGACGGACTGGAGCCACCATGCGTGCCGGGGGCGCCGCACCGCGTCACGGCACCTGCCGCGAAATATCGGCCGGCCCACCGAGAGCCCGGCCCGCCCCGGCCGAAGGCGCGGCGCTCGGGCCGGGCCGGGGCGGGTGGGTGCCAGGGGGTACGGGGCGCCGGGCGCGGGGGCGGGTGGATGCCAGGGGGGTACGGGACGCCGGGCGCGGGGACGCGTGGATGCCGGCCGGGTACGGGGCGCCGGGTCGCCCGCGGCCGTGTGCCGGCCCCCGTCGCGGTAGCGGAACCCGGTCCTCTCGGTGGCGGCGCGGCGCGCTCTCGGCGGGTGCCGTGATGTGCCGGGTAGGGGGCGCGCCCCAGGATCGACCCGCCACCCACCCTGGCCGAACCGCCTCTCTCTCACCTCTACGGAGACGTCTCATGGGTCAGCACATCAAGGACAAAGCAGATCCCTTCAGCGTCGTGGTCGTACTGTCGGGAGGTCTGGACTCGTCCACCCTCCTGGCGCACTACGCGGCCCTGGGCAGCGATCTCGTGGCGGTCACCGTCGACTACGGTCAGCGTCACCGCCGGGAGATCGACGCGGCCCGCGCGGTCTCCGCCCACTTCGACGCACGTCACGTCGTGGCGGATCTCAGCGGCCTGGGCACGCTCCTCAAGGGCTCGGCACTGACGGACAGTCAAGTCAGCGTGCCGGACGGCCATTACGCGGAGGAGTCCATGCGCGCCACGGTGGTCCCCAACCGCAACGCCGTCCTCGCCAATGTCGCGGTGTCGGTCGCGGTGGCCGAGCGCGCGTCCGTGGTGGCGCTCGGCATGCACGCGGGCGACCACTTCGTGTATCCCGACTGCCGCCCCGCCTTCGTCACCGCCCTCGACGCGCTGGTCGCGGTCGCCAACGAGGGTTTCCCGACGCCCAGGATCGAGGCCCCGTTCATTCACTGGGCGAAGTCCGACATCGCCACGCACGGCACCCGCCTGGGGGCCCCGTTGGAGCTCAGCTGGTCCTGCTACAAGGGCGGCGAGCTGCACTGCGGCACCTGCGGGACCTGCTACGAACGCCGCGAGGCCTTCCGGGACGCCGGCCTGCACGATCCCACCGAGTACATCGACGACGTGACGGAGTTCGCCGCACCGTGAACCTTCCTCGCAAGCACGCCGGCACCCGCACCGGCACGCGCACCAGCACGCACACCCACATCCGCACCCGCACCCGCACCGAAGGAGGCGACCGATGAGCACGGCCGCGGCGCAGCACCGCCTGGGCACGGCCGAACGCCGGCGTCTGCACTCCTGGGCCCGCGAGATCTCCCGGAACGCCGAAGGGCTGCGCGCGCGCTGGACCACCGAGCTACGTGCCTCGGGAGCTCTCCTGCCGCCGGACTCCAAGGTGCCCGAGGCGGATCACCTGGCCCCTGGCGGTGGCTTCCGGCTGCCCGACGGTGAGGTGGAACGCGCCGGAAGCGCCGCACTCGCGTTCTTCCACGACAGGGTCAGCCGGGACGGCTGGACCTATCTGCGCGGCTTCGGCTACTACGCGGCGGACGGGTCGATGTACCTGCCCGACAGGTGTCCGACCGCCGCCGCCCGGTGGTCCGTGGCCGCGGGCAGGTGGCCCACCTACGCGGACCACGCCGAGGCGATGGCCGCCCCCGCGTCACTGTCCCCGGCACCGTGGTACCCGTGGCTGGCCTGGCTGGCCTTTCTCGAATCAGCGGTGAACGACCTCTGCTGCGCACGCTGGACCGTCGCCCATCTGGACGACCCCACGGGCGAGTTGGTCCTAGACCGGGCACTGGAGGCGCTGTGCGCGCTGCTGGCGGAGGCCGGCCACAACCTCTGGCGCGGCGGCCCGTGCGAGCCTTCGACCTGGGGCGCGCGGGCACACGGCGTGCTGGCGGATCCGCGGGTCGCGGAAGTGATGCGCGGAATCGGCGCGGAGCTGCTCCGCCGCGACGCCCCCGCGTCGATGGTCCGCAGCCTTCGGGAGGGGGACGTCCTGTGGCAGGTGCTGGCGGCGTTCGAGGCCCGGTGGCCGGGCATCGGGACGAACCACCCGGACAGTCCCGTCGTCCTGGTGAGCGAGGCGTTCGGGGCGATGGCGGTGGGCCCCCTGTGGGCGGGGATGCTGACCCCGGACCGCCGTGCCCGTACCGAACTGGCGCTGAGCCGGCACTCGTTCCACGAGGCGGCGATGGACAGGGTGTCGTCGTGGACCTGGCAGACCGGAGAGCTTCCCGCGCAGGACAAGGTCGTCGTCCACCTGGACGACTCGGTGTTCACCGGGCGCACCCACGACACGCTGCGGGCCGCGCTGCGGGGCACCCCGGAGGCGGTGTACCTGGTGGCGCTCACCATGAGTGTGGGGAGTCTGTTCAACCACGCGGGTGAGGTGGTCACCGAGGAGAGGTCCGCGGCGGCGTACCAACAGGCGATGGAGCACGAGATGCGTCGCCTGGGCGGGGTGCTGCCCCCGGCACCCAGCATGTGGGCGCGCCGGGAGCGGGACGGGGCGGCCACCGGGCCCGACCCGGTGGCCCGTGCTCTCGCGGACGTGCGTGGCGGACCCGACCGGCTGCTTGCCCTGCTCTGGGAGCGCTACGAACCGCAGATACGCCGGGCCGGCCGTCGCCCTCCCGTACAGGACGACGGAAGCCCGGCGCCGGCCGGAGCCCCCGCGCCCTGACCCCCGCCGCCCGGGCCCATGGCCGTCTCGGGCTGCGCGCGTCAGGTGAGCGGGCCCTCTCCCTGCAGGAGCACCGCCCAGAGCCCCGGCACCCGGAAGATGCGATCGAAGTCCTTGCGGCCCCGGATGGCGAGCTTGCGGTAGGCGCTCGACAGGTGGATCTCCACCGTCCGCTTGGTGATGTGGAGGTCCGCCGCGAGCGACGTGTTGCTGTGGCCCCGCACCGCCCCCACCAGCACCTGCTTCTCCCTGACGGTCAGGGCGGCGGCCGCCCGCAGCGCGAGCTGGCCGGTGGAATCGCCGCCCAGCGCCGTCAGCCGCTGACGTACCGTCGCGGTCAGCGGCGCGGCGCCGCACGCGTCCGCGAGCGACAGGGCCGACGCCAGGATGGCGCCCGCCTCGTCCCAGCGGCCCTCGTCGGCGACCGCGGTGCCGAGGTCGGCCGTGGCGTGGGCCAGTTCCAGCCGCGCTCCGGCTCCTTCCAGCAGACGTACGGCGTGCCGGAGGGACCTCTCCCCCTCCGGCCCACCGAGCACGGAGCCCAACGCGCGCAGTGCGACGCCGTGTTCCAGGTCGGATCCCGCCGCGGCCGACCCGGCGACCTCCTCGGTGGCCCACGCCCTGGCTTCCGTCTTGCGGCCCAGCTGGTCCATCACCGAGATGCCGTGCAACCGCCACGGCACCACCGCCCGTGCCGCGATTCCCGCCGACTGCGCACGGCGCCGCGCCTCGTACAGGTGCCGCAGTGCTCCGGTGAAGTCCCCGACGGTGAGACAGTGCGCGGACCTGGCGAGCAGCACCGTGCCGTAACTCCAGCCGGGCGGCTCCTCGGCGGCGGTGTTCTCCCGCAGCAGCCGTTCGGCGGCCCGGTGGTCACCGGACTCCAGCAACGCCTGCACGTACGCGGCCACCACGCCCAGGCGCAGCGGGTTGTGCGCGGCGGTACGGATGAGGGTCAGCCGTTCGAGGCACTCGGCGAACTGCTCGCAGGCCTCGCGGACGTTGCCCCGCGCGAAGGAGACGCGGGCCTTCACCGACAGCAGCAGCGTTCCCTGCAGGGCGTTGCCCCGGCTGAGTCCGCAGTTCTCGAAGTTCTCCACGTGGCAGGCGAGGGAGTCGTACCTGCCGGTCCACGCCAGCACCATCAGCGCGTTCATCAGTGCGACCGGGTGCGTGCACACCCGCTCCTCGTCGACGAGCAGCCGCTCCACCTCCGTGACCAGCGGGCCCGGGTCCGCGCCGGCGAGGTAGCGCTGGTACAGAGCAGTCGCGTCGGCCGCGGGCCGCAGCCGTTCCGGGAGGACCCGCACGCCCAGTGTCCTTGCCGTGAGGTGCCCGGACGACCGGAGCCTTCGCGTGCGCTCCGCCAGGTCCGTCGGCGCGTGGTGCTCCTCGTTGACGAGGATGCGGTGCAGGGCGGCCCAGGCGTTCCTCTCGTGCGAGGCGGCGGTCCGCACGACCAGTTGCAGGGCATCTGCGCCGCTGTCCTGCGGCGCTCTCAGGTAGAGGCCCGCACCGAGCCTCGCCAGCAGCTTGGAGCGGCTCTCCTCCTCGGTGACGCTCTTCAGGGCGGTCAGCCCCTGTTCGATGCCCTCGGGCAGGCCGTCGGCCATCCTGACGTCGGTGAGGACGACGAGGGTGCGGTCGCGTTCCGGACCTGACGCGGTCCTGGCCGCGTGCTCGACGTACGCGAGGGCCGCGGCCCCGCGCCCGTCCGCGGAGGCCAGGCGTCCCGCCTCCAGCAGGAGGGGGGTGCACCAGGTGGCGTCCAGCGGGGTGCCGGAGGCGATGAGCTGGGCCGCGATGTCCTCGACGGGCGCGTGCATCTGGTGGAGGTAGGCGGCGGCCTTGAGGTGGGCGGCGTCCCTGGCCATGTGCGTCATCGCGGCGAGGAGGGAACTGCGCAGTACCGGGTGGCGCAGTTGCAGCCCTCCGTCGTCCTGGAGGAGGCGCATGCGCACGAGCCGGTCCGCCGCCCGCATCGCGTCCGGCAGGTCCAGGTCGCTCAGGTGGGCCAGCAGGCGGGGCTCGGACCTGTCCCCGACGATTGCCGCCGCCGTCAGCACGCCGGCCGCGCCGGGGTGATTTCGCGCCAACAGCCGCATCACGTTTTCGGTCGAAGCGGGCAGCGTGGCCGATTCGACCTCCTTGACGTTGTACTCCCGCGAATTGGCGGCGAAGTCGTGCAACAACTCCACGAGCAGACGGGGATTCCCCGCGCAGACCCGATGGAATGCGGTCAAGGTGGCGGGCCTGATGTTCAGCCGGGTCATTCTCTGCACAAGAAGTGCGGAATCCGGCGCGGACAGACCGCCGAGATGAATTGTCCGCGAATTCACCAGGAGTCGCGCCACCTCCGGCTCCAGCCGCGCGGAGCGGCCCTCTTGCAGAGTCACCACCTGGACGACCGGGACGCCATCACGCGCCCTGGCGAGCTCGTCGAGCAACGGCAGCGCCTCGGGGCCCGCGAGATCCAGGTCGTCGACCGCGAGGACGAGTGCCCCGGCGGGCGCGAGCCCGGCCAGCGCCCGGTCGATGGCGAGGGCGGCGGAGGCGGGCAGCGACCGATGACCGTCGACATCGGCGCCCATCGGCCGACAGCCGACGCCCCCGCCGCCCCAGGCACCTCCGCCACCGCCGCCGCCACTGGCTGCACCGGCTGCACCCGCGGTCACCGACTCGCGGTCGCCCTCGTCCTCGACCTCGCCTTCAGCCAATATCCGCTGTGACAGGCCCAGTTGTGCCGCGATGGCGTGCCGCCACGGAGCCACGCCGGGCTGTCCGGTCAGGTGCACCACGGTGTGTCCGCGGTCCTCGGCCAGCCGGACGTACCGGTTCAGCAGGGCCGTCCGCCCGGCCCCCGGCTCGCCGGTGAGGATGCGTCTGGTGACGCGCCCTGGAGCGGCCTCGGCGAGCGCGGCCATGAGCGTGCCCAACTCCGCCTGCCGCCCGACGAACCGCTCCGCGTCGTCCCGATCAACCTGCCTCATGGAAAGTCACCTTCCGAAAACTGGCCTTGATGTGAATGGCCGGAATCAATGCGCGCACGACTGAAACAGTTCACTTGACGTAAACCCGGCACTGAACTACCTGCCAACCACAGGGCACTGCTCACCGAATGTGCTGGAAGGAAAGTCCCCGGTTGCCCCGCATTCATGCCGCAGGACGTGTGATGAAAAAGAGCCGGGTCCGCAGGATCTGCCGGTGGACTCGTTCTGCCCCTCGTGGCATCTTCGTCGGATGGCGTACAAAATGTTCTTGGACTGCGACCCGGGCCTGGACGACGCTCTCGCCCTTCTGCTCGCCCACGGGGATCCTGAGATCGACCTCGTGGCGGTGACGGCCGTCAGCGGAAACGTGGGCCTGGCGGACACCATGAGGAACGCGCTGTCACTGCGCGAGTTCCTGGGGTTCCCCGGGGTCGAGGTCGCGGCCGGAGCCGCCGCTCCCCTGCTGCGGCAGCCGTTGCACGTTCCGCATCTGCACGGCGAGGGCGGGCTGGGGGCGCTCTCGCTTCCGGCGCCGAGACTCCCCCCGTCGCCGCGGCACGCCTCGGACCTGCTGATCGAGACGCTGCGCGCGAACCCCGGCGCGGTGCATCTGGTGGCCACGGGGCCCCTGACCAACATCGCCCTCGCCCTCGCGAAGGACCCGGGCATCGCCGAACTGGTCGCGTCCTTCACGGTGATGGGCGGATCCTTCAGCCGTGGCAACGTCACTCCGGCGGCGGAGTTCAACATCTTCGTCGATCCCGAGGCCGCGAAAATCGTCTTCGCTGCGGGCTGGGAGGTCACGATGGTGGGACTGGACCTGACCCGGCAGGCTCGCGCCACGCCCACGGTTCTGACCAGGTTCACCGAACTGGGAGATCTGGGCAAAGAGTTGGTGGTCCCGCTGGCCACGTACCTCGCGAAGCACGACAGTGTGGACGGTGGCGGCCAGATCCTGCACGACGTGTGCGCCGTCGCCTACGTGTCCCGCCCCGACCTGTTCTCCTCGCGCCGGGCGGGAGTGGACGTGGAGACGGCCGGCACCCTGACCGCGGGCATGACCGTGGTCGACTTCAGGTCGACCCGGCCCAACGCGGTGGTACCGACCACCTTGGACACGGACGGATTCTGGGACTACGTGACGGGGTGTTACGCGAACGTGGCGGCACGGTTCCCCGCCGACGGCCTCAGCCCAGCGTGATCCGCCGGAAGCGGGTCAGGGCAAGGAACATGAAGACGCAGGTGAGGGCGAGCGCCGAGAGCAGCGCGTACGGCAGTGCGTGCACGACCGGCCAGGCGTCACCCGCCGCGAGCCCGGCGGGCGAGGCGTTGCCGAACAGGTCACGGACGGCGGTGGCGGTGGCGGACACCGGGTTCCACTGCGCCACCGTCCGCAACGGCCCAGGCATGCTGTCCGTGGAGACGAACGCCGACGACACGAACGTGACCGGGAACAGCCAGATCAGCCCGGCGCTCTGGGCCACCTCCACGCTGCGCGCCATCAGCCCGATCGCCGCCCCCACCCACGACATGGCGAAGGCGAGGAGAAGGACGAGCAGATAGGCCAGCAGCGCGTCGAGGAACGTGGCGTCGATCCGCCAGCCGATGAGCAGACCGCACAGCGAGGTGACGGCGAGGGTCACCGCGCTCATCAGCAGGTCGGAGAGCGTACGTCCGAGCAGCACGGCCATTCTCGGCATGGGCAGCGAACGGAACCGGTCGATCATGCCCTTGTCCATGTCGTTGGCCAGCCCCAGGGCCGTGAACGCCGCGTTGAAGGTGACCGCCTGGGCGAAGATGCCTCCCATCAGGAAGGTGCGGTAGTCGTCACCGCCGAGACTGCCGCCGAACACGTAGGACAGCAGCAGTACGAACATCACGGGCTGCACCAGGGCCGCGATCAACGAACCCGGGGTGCGGCGGAGGTTGAGCAGGTTGCGCCAGGCGATGATGGCGCCGTACCGCATCAGCCCGGGTCCTGACGTCGATGCGTGGGTCACCGGGTGAACTCCCTCGGCGGCGTGGCTCATCGGGTGAACTCCCTCGGTTGCGCGCTGTCCGCGACGGGTGGCTGGGCGGTGTCCACGACGAGTGATTGCCCGGTGTCCGCGACGGGTGGCTGCCCGCCGTCCGCGACGAGTGGCTGCCCACCGTCGGGTCCCCCGGTGAGCGAGAGGAACGCGTCGTCCAGCGTGGGCGGGGCGAGCTGGACGTCGTGCACGGCGATCCGCGCCGACCTCAGCAGGCCGAGCGCGCGCTCCAGGGTGTACGCGCCGTGGTCGGTGGTGACCGTGCAACGGCCGGAGCGCCTGTCGAGGGCCGGACGGTGGGCGCCGAGCGAGCCCAGGATGTCGAGGGCTTCCGGGTGCGACCCGCTGTCGGGCACGGTCAGGCTCAGGCGTTCACCTCCGACCCTGGCCTTGAGTTCGGCGGCCGAGCCGCGCGCCACGACCCGGCCGTGCTCGATGACGACGATGCGGTGGGCGAGCTGGTCGGCCTCTTCGAGGTACTGGGTGGTGAGCAGCACGGTGGTGCCCTCGTCCACCAGGGCGCGCACGGCCGCCCAGGTGTCGGCCCGGCCTCGGGGGTCGAGGCCGGTGGTGGGCTCGTCGAGCACGACAACGGGGGGCCGCGCGACGAGCGCCCCGGCCAGGTCGAGCCGGCGGCGCATGCCACCGGAGTAGCCTCCGCACGGCCGGGAGGCGGCGTCCTCCAGGTCGAAGGCGCCGAGGAGTTCGGCCGCCCTGCGCCTGGCGGCGCGCCGGCTCATTCCGTACAGCCTGGCGACCAGGTAGAGGTTCTCGTGGCCGGTGAGTTTGTCGTCGACGGCCGCGTACTGGCCGGAGAGGCCGAGGTTCCTGCGTACCCCTTCCGGGTCGCGCAGGACGTCCTTCCCTGCCACCCAGGCGCGCCCCGCGTCGGGGCGCAGCAGGGTGGAGAGGACGCGGACCGTGGTGGTCTTGCCCGCGCCGTTGGGGCCCAGCACGCCGAGCACCGTGCCGGGCTCCGCCTCCAGGTCGACGCCGGCGAGGGCGGTTCGGCCGCCGAAGGCCTTGGTGAGGCCTTCGGCACGCAGGGCATGGCGCGCTCGCTCGGCCATGGGGTCCTTCCTTCGAGGGGGCGTGGGTGTCGGTCGTGCGCCGGCCAGGGGCGGGATGCGGGCAGGTCCGGTGGTGCTGCCGGGCCCGGCGCCGTTCAGGAGACGGCGACGCGGGCGCTGAGCGGGGTGAGGTCGGTCCAGTTCTCGTCGACGTAGGCGAGGCAGTCGGCCTGTGCGGCCGGCCCGTACACGTCCTTCCAGCCGGCGGGCACGACGGCGAACGAGGGCCACAGTGCGTGCTGTCCCTCGTCGTTGACGACGACGCGGTGTTCGGTCCTGGGGTCGTCGAAGGGGTTGGTCATGACGGTGCTCCTCTGGTGGCTGTGCGCGGATGGTGCGGGTGTCCGGGCGGGTCCCGCCCCGTGCGGTCGCTCAGTTGCTGCCGTGCCGGGCGTCGGGCGGGATGCCCGTGCGATCAGTTGCTGCCGTGCCGGGCGTCCGGCGGGTCCGCCCGTGCGGTCAGTGGCCGCGGTGGCCCGGTGGGTGTGTCCGGTCGAGCGCGCGCAGGGCGTCTGCCACGGCGGGACCGATCTGCTCCCTGGCCGCCGGTGACATCAACTGCGCGTGTGCGTACGGCACTTCGTGCACGTCGATCGTCCCGTCGACGTACGGGTCCCACAGCCGGATGCTGAAGGCGTCCCGCGGGCGTCCCTCGACGGCTTCGAAGAACAGCACCCGGCCGTGGAAGACGCGGGGTGTGTAGGCGCGCATCAGGCGTGCCTGGCCCGCGAAGTTGTCGACCATCGCGTCGATGGTCCGCGGCTCCAGGCTGCCCAGGGGGCTGCCGGCGTCACGGAACGCGTCGCGCACCGACGCCGCCTCGACCGGGCGGCTCGCGTCGAGGGTGTCGTCGCCGACACCGAGGTTGGCGAGCAGCGCGCGGAAGACGGTGTCGCGGGGCGCCGCGTCGAGGTCGTCGCGCGGTGCCACCGGGAACGCGTCCAGGATCGTCAGCAGCGCCACCTCCTGGCCGGCCTCCTGGAGCTGGACGGCGATCTCCTGGACGACGTTGCCGCCGAAGGACCAGCCGAGCAGGTGGTACGGGCCGTCCGGCTGGACCGCGCG
Source organism: Streptomyces sp. NPDC091272 (assembly GCF_044757485.1). NCBI lineage: Bacteria > Bacillati > Actinomycetota > Actinomycetes > Kitasatosporales > Streptomycetaceae > Streptomyces > Streptomyces sp. NPDC091272. Next base: position 11,091 of record NZ_JBIVVC010000021.1, on the reverse strand, counting down.
GAGTTCGGCCAGGTAGCGGGCGGCCATCGCCTCGATACTGTCCGGGAAGGCGCCGGTCCCGTCGAGGTTCGGTGTCTGGAGTCCGTACAGCGGCCGGCCCCGCTCCAGGTGCGGCAGGAGTCCCGCGTACGCCCAGGCCAGTCCCCCCGCGGGGTGGACGCAGAACAGCGGCGGCAGGTCGCCCGCCGTGCGCAGCGGCAGCAGGGTGGCGAGCGGGTTGTCCTGGGTGCCGTCGGCCAGCCGTGCCGCGAGGGCGGCGACGGTCGGCGCCTCGAAGAGGGTACGGATGCTGATCTCGACGCCGAGGGCGCCACGCAGGCCGCCGATCAGGCGGGTCGCGAGGAGCGAGTGGCCGCCCAGGGCGAAGAAGTCGTCGTCGATGGTGACGCGTTCGACGCCGAGGGCCTGGGCGAAGAGGCCGCACAGGACGTCCTCGCGCGGGTTGCGGGCCGTCCGGCCGCCGGTCCCGGTGGGTGCGGGCTCCGGCTCGGGCAGTGCCCTGCGGTCGACCTTCCCGCCGGCGGTCAAGGGGAGCGCCGCCAGGGTCCGGAAGACGGCGGGCACCATGTACGCGGGCAGGTGGCTCGCGGTGTGCTCGCGCAGTGCGGTCAGGTCGTCGGCATCGAGCGGGTTCACCGGTACGACGTGGGCCACGAGCCGGGTGCCTGCCGGTCCTTCGTGGGCGGTCACCGCGCACTCGGCGACCGACGGGTGTGCGGCGACGACGGCGGCCGTCTCGTCGGGTTCCACCCGGAAGCCGCGCACCTTGATCTGGCCGTCGGCGCGTCCTGCGAACTCCAGCTCCCCGTCGGCGGCCCGGCGCGCCCGGTCCCCGGTGCGGTACATCCGTCCGCCCGGCGGCCCGTACGGGTCGGGTACGAAGGCACGGGCACTCTCGCCGGGCCGGGCGTGGTAGCCGAGGGCGAGGCTGTCGCCCGCGAGGTAGAGGTCCCCGGTGACACCCTGCGGCACCGGACGCAGCGCGGCGTCGAGCAGCAGGACCCTGGTGCCGGTGACCGGGCTGCCGAGCACGGGGCGGTCGGCAGCGTCGAGCGGGCCGACGAGGGTGTCCACGGTGGCCTCGGTCGGGCCGTAGAAGTTCCAGCAGCGGACGCCGGGGGCGCGGCGCAGGGTGTGCCACAGGTCGGTGGGAACGGCTTCGCCGCCGAGGACGACGACGGACGGGCGGTGCGGTGCGTCGTGCGCGAGGAGGCCCCCTTCGAGGAGTTGACGGACGTGGGTGGGGGTGGACTCCAGGACGTCCAGGCGCCGTTCCCTGACGTGGTCGACGAGGGCTTCGGGGTCCCGGCGGGTCGTGTCGTCGACGAGGTGCAGTTCGTGCCCGTCGACCATCCACAGGACCGGGTCCCAGGAGGCGTCGAAGGACAGGGCCGTGGTGAGGGCGACCCGCAGCCTGGCCCGCCCCGCCGCGCGCACGGCGGGGGCGAACACGTGCTGCCGGTGGTGGTCGAGGAGCCGGGCCAGGGACCTGTGCCCGACCACCACGCCCTTGGGCCTTCCGGTGGAGCCGGAGGTGTGGATGAGATAGGCGGGCGACTGCCCGTCCCGCGCCTGCGGGGGTACGGGCGTGTCCCGCGCCTGCGCAGGTACGGGCGTGTCCCACGCCTGCCCAGGTACGGGCGTCTCCCGCGCCTGCCCAGGTACGAGCGCATCCCGCGCCTGCGAGGGTACGGACGTGTCCCGCGCCGCCTCGGGCCCGGGGTAACCCGGCGATGCGGCCGTCAGGGCCTCCCCGGCGGCGTCCCCTTCGAGGTTGACGTGTGTCCAGAGGGCCGGCACGCGTGCGTCCGTGGCGTTCGCCGTCAGGACCACGCGTGGAGCGGCGTCCGCCAGGACGCTGTCGACGCGGCCCTGTGGCAGGCTCGGGTCCACGGCCGTGTACACCGCGCCCCGCTTGAGGACGCCGAGCAGGGCGGCGATCGAGTCGGTGGAGCGCGGCAGCAGTACCGCGACCCGGTCGCCCGGTGTGACGCCGGTGGTGGCGAGGAGCGCGGCGATCCGGTCGGAGCGGCTGTCGAGCGCGGCGAAGGACAGCTGTCCATCGGGGGCCCGGACCGCGATGTCGCTGCTGCGGGACGCGGCGACCGTGGCCGCGAAGCGCTCCAGGAGCGAGGGCGGTTCGCCGGCCGCCCGGGGGCCCGCACCGAGCGCGAGCAGCCCGGCTTCCTCCTCGTCGCTCAGGAGCGGCAGGTCCCGGACGGGCGCGCCGGGCCGTTCGGCGGCGAGGACGAGAAGCCTGCCGAACCAGTCGGCGATGCGGCGTGCGGTGGACTCCTCGAAGAGGTCCCGGTTGAACTCCAGGGTGCCGTCGAGCCGCGCCGCGATCGCGTCGGCTGCCGGGGCCGGAAGCTCGTGGCCGGAACCGGCCGGCCGCGCGGCGTCTCCCGCGCCGGGAGCGTCCTTCGACGGCGCGCCCGTGGGCGCGCTCTCCTGGACGCTGAAGGACAGGTCGAACTTGGCACCCCCGGTGCCGACGCCCTCCAACCTGGCCTGCAAACCGGGAAGTTCGAGCTGTGGGGCGCGGGTGTTGTTGAGCGCGAGCATGACCTGGAACATCGGGTGACGGGCCAGGGAGCGCGCGGGCCGCAGTTCCTCGACCAGTCGCTCGAAGGGCAGCTCCTGGTGGGCGTACGCGGCGAGGTCCGTCTCGCGTACCCGGTCGAGCAGTTCCCGGAAGGTGGGCTCGCCGGTGAGCCGCACGCGCAGCGCGAGGGTGTTGACGAAGAAGCCGACGAGCCCGTCCAGCGCCTCGTCGGTGCGGCCGGCGACCGGGGTGCCCACGGTGATGTCGTCGTCACCGCCGATGCGGCCGAGCAGGACGGCCAGCGCGGCGTGCAGCACCATGAAGGGCGTGGTGGAGGTCGCCTTGGCCAGCGCGGCGACGGCGGCGCCCGCCGTCGCGGGGAGCCGCAGCGGCACGCTCCCGCCGCGCCCGCCAGGCGTGGTGGGCCTCGGCCGGTCCGCGGGCAGCGCCGTCTCCTCCGGTAGGTCCGCCAACTGGGACGACCAGTAGGCGAGTTGACGCTGCGCCAGCGAGTCCGGGCGGCCCGGGCCGCCGAGCAGGTCGCGCTGCCACAGCGTGTAGTCGACGTACTGGACCGGCAGCGGCTCCCAGTGCGGCGCGCGATCGGACCGCCGCGCGGCGTAGGCACCGGCCAGGTCCTGGGCCAGCGGGCCCATCGACCAGCCGTCAGCCGCGATGTGATGGACCGTCACAAGCAGGGTGTGGTGGGCGTCGTCGTGCCGGAAGAGGTGGGCGCGCAGCGGGATCCGGCGGGTCAGGTCGAAGGGCCCGGCGGCTGCTGCGCGTACGGCATCGGCCAGCTCCCGCTCGGCCACCTGCGTCACCGGCAGGTCGGGGCGCGCGTCACCGGGGTCCAGGACGTCCTGGCAGGGCTCGCCGGACTCGTCCTGTCCCATGAGGGTGCGCAGGCTCTCGTGCCGGGTGACGACGTCGGCGAGCGCGCCGCGCAGCGCCCCTTCGTCGAGGGCGCCGCGCAGTCGTACGGCCACGGAGATGTGGTACGCGTCGGACGCCGGGTCGAGCTGGTGCAGGAACCACAGCCGCCGCTGCGCGGGCGAGAGCGGCGGGTGTACGGGGCGTTCGGCGCGACGCAGCGCGGGGTGCGCGGTGGCGGCGTCGGCCAGCCGCTGTGCGAGGGCGGCCGGGGTGGTGTTCTCGAAGAGCGCACGGACGGGCAGTTCGACGCCGAACGCGGCCCGTATCCGGCCGATCAGCCGGGTGGCGAGCAGCGAGTGACCGCCCAGCTCGAAGAAGTCGTCGGTGCGTGCGACGCGCTCGTGGCCGAGGCTGTCGGCGAACAGGGCGCACAGGATCTCCTCCTGCGCGCTGTGCGGTGTGTCCTCGGTTTCCCGGTCGCGGGCCACGGACTCGGACGGGGTCTCCGCCAGCGCGTCGAAGTCGACCTTTCCGTGCACGGTGAGCGGCAGCTCGGGCACCGCCACCACGGCCGCGGGCACCATGTACGCGGGCAGCCGGGCGGCGACGAGCGCCCGCAGCTCGCGGGGGTCCTGGCGGCCCGCGTCGGCGGGCACCACCCAGGCGACGAGCCGGCCAGCGCCGTCCGGGCCCCGGCGTACCGCGGCGGCGGCCCGGCGGACACCGGGGTGGGCGGTCAGGGCTGCGACGACCTCCCCGGTCTCCACCCGGAAGCCGCGCACCTTCACCTGGCCGTCGGCGCGTCCGACGAATTCGAGGCGGCCGGCCCGCTGCCGTACGAGATCCCCCGTGCGGTACATGCGCTCCCCCGGCTGCCCGAACGGGTCGGGCAGGAACCGCGCGGCGGTCGCCCCGGACCGGCGGTCGTAGCCGCGGGCCAGTGCGGGCCCGGTGAGGTGGAGCTCGCCGGTGACACCGGGGGCCACCGGCCGCAGCCGTGCGTCCAGGACCCGGGCGCGGGTGCCCCTGACGGGCCGGCCCAGGTGCGGTGCCGTGCCGGGGCGCAGTCGGGCGGTCAGGGTGTCGACGGTGGCCTCGGTGGGGCCGTAGAGGTTCCACACGGCGACGTCGTCGAGCGCCGCGAGTTCACGCCACAGCGACTCCCCGACGGCCTCGCCGCCCAGGGCGAGCACGCGCGGCCGGGGCCGCCCCGGGGCGAACAGGCCGCAGGCGCGGAGCTGTTCGAGGAAGGAGGGGGTGGTCTCCAGGACGTCGACGGACCGTGCGTGCAGCAGGGCGGTGAGCGCCTCGGGGTCGCGTCGGGTGACGTCGTCCACCAGATGGAGCTCGTGTCCCGCGAGCATCCACAGGAGCGGGTCCCACGACGCGTCGAAGGTCATCGCCGCGGTGAGGGCGACACGCAGCGGGACACCGTTGCTGTCGGCCTCCGCGGGGCCGATGAGCTGCTCGTGGTGTGCGGTGAGCAGGTTGGCGAGGCTGTGGTGTTCGACGACGACACCCTTGGGCACCCCGGTGGAACCCGAGGTGTGGAGCACGTAGGCCGCGTCGCGCGGACGGGGAGGGCCGGGCGCTACCCCCGCTGCTCCTGACCCCCGAAGGTCCGGATCGTCGAGGCACAACGCGTCACCGGCGTAAGGGAGTTCGTTGCGCAGCGCGGTGGTGGTGAGCAGCATCCGGGGTGCGGACGACTCCAGGATGAGCGCGTTGCGGGAGCGGGGGTGTGTGGCGTCCAGCGGTACCAGGACGGCTCCGGCGCGCAGGACGCCGAGGAGCGCGGTGATCTGGAGTGTGGTGCGGGGCAGTGCGACAGCCACCCGGTCGCCGTGCCGTACGCCGTGCGCGTGCAGGACCGACGCCCAGTGCAGGGCCTGCCGGGCGACCTCGCCGAAGGTGAGCGTCGCGTCGTCGGCGACCACGGCGGTGCGGCCGGGCGCGGCGGCGGCCACGGCGTCGAGGGCGTGCACGACGGTGGGGTGCTCGGGCGCGCCGGGAACGGCGGTCACGGAGCCCGCCTGCGGGGCCTGTGCACCGGCGGCGGGCAGCGCGGCGCCCGCCAGGGTGCGCACCTCGACGCCCGCCGGGGGGAGTGCGTCGGCCTCCCCCAGCGCGAGAGCCGTCTCCCGCTCCGTGAGGAAGTCGGCGTCGGTGAAAGGCTGTTGCGGGTCACGCAGCAGCTGCTCCAGCAGCCGGACGAAGTGTGCGGCGTACCGCTGGGCGGTGGCGCGGTCGAAGAGGTCCTCGCTGAACTCCAGCTCACCGGTGATGCCTCGCGCGCCACCCTTGTCGTCGTGCTGTTCGGTGAGGTCCCAGGTGAGGTCGAACTTCGCGTCGCCGCGTCCGACGGACGCCTCATGGCTGACGGAGAGGCCCGGCAGTTCGGGCTGTGGCGCCGGGGCGTTGTTCAGGCTGAGCATGACCTGGAACAGCGGGTGGCGGGAGAACGAGCGCGCCGGCGCGAGCTCCTCGACGATCCGCTCGAAGGGCAGGTCCTGGTGCGCGTACGCCCGCAGGTCGCCGTCGCGCACCCGGGCGAGCAGTTCCCCGAACCCGGGCGCGCCCGAGGTGTCGGTGCGCAGGACGAGCGTGTTGACGAAGAACCCGACCACCTCGGTGAGTTGGGGGTCGTCCCGTCCGGCGACCGGCGTGCCGATCGCCACGTCGTCGCCCGCACCCAACCGGGACATCAGAGCGGCGAGCGCCGTGTGCAGGACCATGAAGGCGCTGGCGCCGGACGCGGCAGCCAGCCGCAGGAGCTCCCGGTGCAGGTGCGGGGGCACCTCGAAGCCGACGCGACCGCCCCGGCCGGTGGGACGCGCCGGACGGGCCCGGTCCGTGGGGAAGGTCAGCTCGGCGGGCAGCGCGCGCAGTTCGGCTGTCCAGTAGGCCAGTTGGCGGTGCGCGGGGGTGTCTGCCGCGCCGGGGTCGCCGAGCAGCTCCCGTACGTGCAGGGTGTGGTCGGCGTACTGGACCGGCAGCGGCGCCAGGCCGGGTGCGGCGCCGCGCAGACGGGCGGTGTACGCCTCGGCCAGGTCGTGCAGCAGAGGGCGCATGGACCAGCCGTCGACCGCGATGTGGTGGAGGGTGAGCAGCAGTACGTGCTCCTGCGGGGCCCGACTGAACAGCCTTGCTCGTAGCGGTAGTTCCCGCGCGAGGTCGAAGGGCCGGGGGTCCGGGGCGGCCGTGGCCGTCGTCCCCGTCTCGACCTCCAGGAGCTCCGCGGCGCTCTCCGCTGCGAGCACGTACTGCCGGGGCCCGTCCTCGTCCTCGGGGAACACCGTGCGCAGGCTTTCGTGACGTCGTACGAGGTCGCGCAGGGCGGCCGTCAGGGCGGCGCGGTCGAGGTCGCCGCACAGGCGCAGCGCCACCGGCAGGTGATAGGCGGTGCCCGCCTCCCCCATCTTTTCCAGCAGCCAGAGCCGTTGCTGGCCGAACGAGAGCGGAAGCCGCTCGGGACGCGGGCGTACGACGCGGATCGCGGGCCGGGCAGGAGCCGCGTCGTCCAGTCGGGGCAGCAGGCCCGCGGGGGTGGGGGCCTCGAAGAGCGCGCGGATGCCGATCTCGACGCCGAAGCTGTCGCGGACGAGGCCCACCAGGGCGTTCGCGAGGAGGGAATGGCCGCCCAGCAGGAAGAAGCTGTCGTCCCGGCCGACCCGGGCCATGCCGAGGCACTGGGCGAAGAGGGCGCACAGGCGCGCCTCCCGCGGCGTGCGCGGCTCGCCGCCGTCCGAGGCGAGAGGCAGGGCAGGTGGCAGCTGTCCGGTGTCGAGCTTGCCGTTCGGGGTCAGCGGCAGCCGGGGTACGACCGCGTAGGCGGTGGGCACCATGTACTCGGGTACCGCCCCTGCCAGTACCGCGCGCAGGGCGACCAGGTCGAGGGCCCGGCCGGGGGTGTCGGGCACGAGGTAGGCGGCGAGCCGCTGCACCGGCGCGACGTCCGGGGACGCGGCGGGTCCTGGCGGCCCCGCGGACCCCACCGTCGTGACGGCGGCCTCGGCGACTCCCGGCTGGGCGCGCAGTACCGCCTCGATCTCGCCGACCTCGACCCGGTGGCCGCGTACCTTGATCTGCTGGTCGCTGCGGCCGACGAACTCCAGGTCGCCCGCCTCGTTCCAGCGCGCCAGGTCGCCCGTCCGGTACATCCGCGCGCCCGGTGCCCCGTACGGGTCGGGCAGGAACCGTCCCGCGGTGAGCCCGGTCCTGCCGTGGTAGCCGCGGGCCACTCCCCTGCCCGACAGATAGAGCTCTCCCACCATGCCGTGCGGTTGCGGCTGGAGGGCGGAGTCGAGCACATGGGCCCGCGCCCCCGCGACAGGGCGGCCCACGACGGGGCCGTCGCCGGTGACGCGCGCGGTGACGGCGTCGACGGTCGCCTCCGTGGGACCGTAGTAGTTGAACACCAACAAGTCGCTCTGGTCCGCGAGTTCACGCCACAGGTCGTCGTCCACCGGCTCGCCGCCGAGGGCGATGACGCGGGGCCGGTGCCCCTCGCCGGATCGCAGGCCCGCGCTCAGCAGCTGCCTGAGATAGGTGGGGGTGGTCTCGATCACGTCGATCCGCTGCCGCCCGAGGAACTCCACCAGCGCCCGCGGGTCGCGGCGGGTGTCGTCGTCCACGACGTGCAGTTCGTGCCCTGCGATCATCCACAGCAGCGGGTCCCAGGAGGCGTCGAAGGACATGGCCGCGGTGAGGGCCACCCGCAGACCGCGTTCCAGGGTCTGCCCGGCCAGCGCGCTCTCGGCCAGGGCGTGTGCCTCGCGGCGGTGGTGGGCGAGCAGGTTGCTCAGCGAACGGTGCTCGACGACCACGCCCTTGGGGCGCCCCGTGGAGCCCGAGGTGTAGATGACGTACGCGGCGTCCCGCGGTTCGGGCCCCGGCCCGCCGCCGCGCACACTACTTGCCTGCGCACGGCGGGCGGGCGCGTGGCGGGCGGGTGCGCGGCGGGCAGGCGGGTGGGCTGCCGGGTCCGCGGGGTCGACCCGGGGCAGCCGCCCGTCCGGGTCGACCAGGGGCGCGGTGTCCGCGCCCGCCACGAGCGCGATCGGCGCGGAGTCCGCGATCATGTGGGCGATACGCGCGGCCGGGTAGGACGGGTCGACCGGCACATAGGCGGCTCCGGTGCGCAGCACTGCCAGCAGCGCCACCACGAGGCCGGTGGAGCGCCGCAGCCCGACCGCCACCCGGGTCCCCGGCCCCGCCCCCAGACCGGCCAGCTCCTCGGCCAGGGCCGCCACCCGCGCGTCGAGTGCGCCGAAGGTGAGCCGTACGTCCCCGCTGACGACCGCGGTGCGCGCGGGGGTACGCAGGACCTGCCGGGAGAACTGGGCGCAGACGGTCAGGTCGGCGTCCTCGTCCGTACCGACTGCCTGGGACGCGGAGATCTGCTCCCGCACGGAGGCCTGCTCCCGCGCAGGGGCGTGCTCCCGCGCCGGGGCCTGCTCCCGCGCCGGGGCCTGCTCCCGCGCCGGGGCCTGATCCTGCGCGGCGGCGCGCTCCTGCCCGGTGTCCACGAGCTGGAGCGCGCCGACCGGCCGGCCGGGGTCGGCGGCGAACGCCCGGAGCAGGCCGAGGATCCGTGCGTGATGACCCCGCAGCCCGGCCGCGGTGTGGGCCTCCGGGTTGCCGAGCAGATCGACGTGCAGACCCCCGTCCGCGGCAGAGGCGTGCACGCTCAGGGTCATGTCCTCGACAGGGCCCAGCGAGAGGTAGTGCAGGGTCGCACGGTAGGGGCCGAACGGCAGTGCCCCGTCGAAGGCCAGGACGTTGACGGCCGGCCCGGTCAGCCGCTGCTCGGGAGAGGTGAGCCCGGCGTCGTTGCGCAGGGCGTCGAGGGGGTGCCGCTGGTGCTTGAGGGCCGCACGGGCGGAGCCGGAGATCCGTTTCGCGAGGCCGGCCACCGTGTCGGAGGGCGAGACCGCCACCCGTAGGGGCAGTACCTGCGAGAGCATCGCGGGAGTCGCGCGGGCGAGCGGGGTGCGCCGGGCGGTGACCGGGAGCCCGAGGACGACTTCACCGAGTCCGCGTACCCGGTGCAGGTAGACGGCCTGGGCCGCCATGAACAGGGTCGGCCAGGCCACCCCGGCGCGTTTCGCCGCAGCGCGCAGCCGGTCGCTCTCCGCGGCACCGAGGAAGTGACGTACCGCCAGGAATCCGTGTCCGGGTCGCGCGGGGGCCTCGGTGACGCCGACCGCGGCCGGGACGCCGGCGAGCTGGTGCGCCCAGTAGCTCCGGTCCTCCTGGCTCTGCGCGGAGGACCGGTAGGCGATGTCCTCGGCCACCAGGGGCGCCAGGGGCAGGTCACGGGCGGACGGCGACGGGACGTCCGCCCGGGGCAGCGCCGCGTCGTCGGCCGCGCGCACCGAGCCTCGCGTGTACAGGTCCGCTATCCGGTTCAGTGCCAGCGCTGCGCCGTAGCCGTCGAGGGCCAGGTGGTGCACCTGCTGGTGGAAGAGGTGCCGGTCGGGCGCCAGCCGGTAGAGGGTCATGTGGATCAGGGGCCCGGTGGTGAGGTCCGCCGCGACCGCGAGCTGGGCGTTCATGCGGCCGAGGGCTTCGCCGCGCGGATCCGGGCACCCCGTCAGGTCGACCAGGGGCACCTCGATGTCGCACTCAGGTGCCACGCTCTGGAACGGCCGGCCGTCCCGCTCACCGAAAGTGAGCCGCAACGCCTCCATCTCCGCCGCAGCCTGACACACCGCCGCCCGCAGGAGACCGACGTCCACCGGCCCCGGTATCTCGGCGAACTCCGCCACGTTGTACGACGGGTTGCCGGGGTCGAGCTGCTGCGCGAACCACAGGCCCTGTTGAGCCGCGGTCAGGGCGAGGGTCTGCGGCTGGTCGCTTCCGGACGGGGCGTGGGTCACGCGTGTTCACCTCGGTGATGGATCCTCCGGACGGCCGAGGGGTCCGGTACGTCCGCCTGATTCGGCTTCGGTTCCGGGTGCAAAGGCTGTGCACGCCTTTCGGCCATGCCCGGTCTCCCCTCTGGCTCGTTCCTCAGCAAATCGCTGTGTACACAAGGGGTTCGAAGACACTCACGCCCCGGATTGCTCGTGTGACCCACAACACACGCAGATATGGGAGATTCACAACTGCACAATGGGAGGAACGAGTTGCTCCTCCTCATGACCAATCCGCCGGTGACACGGCGCCGAATGCCAGTCCGAACAGCCTTGTCCAGCGAGATCAGGAGACAACGTGAAGATGCTTCGACTCACCGCTCGCCTCGGCGCCGTGACGGCGGCGGCCGGAATGGTGCTCATATCGGGTGCGGCGACGGCCGGCGCGGCGCCGACGGACCCGGCCGGAACAAGGCCGACGACCTCTGCCGCGGCCAACTCCCCGGACCGGCAGGCAGTCACCGTCCGCCAGGCACCCCCGGACCGCCAGGCACCCACCGGCCGCCAGGCACTCCCGGACCGTCAAGCGCCCCCCGCCCGTCAGGCGCTCTGGAACTACCGCGGGGTACAGGGCGGCAACCTGTGCCTGCTGTCCCGCTGCACCGTGGGCAGCGGGACAGCAGGCAGCCAGGGCCCGAGCAACACACAGGGCTTCAATCTGTGCCTGCTGTCGGCGTGCGACGTCCGCCCCTGACGGTCGTGCACGTGCCACCAGGCTCGGGGAGCGCCCCGTACGCCGTCTGAACCGTCTGG
>NZ_JBIVVC010000020.1:0-51150 GCF_044757485.1 Streptomyces sp. NPDC091272 | reverse complement strand
GTCGGTGAGTTCATGTCGTCGCACCATACGAAGCCACTTCCCACCCGACCGAAAGATCCACCCAGCCCACCAAGAGCCATCAGAAACGACCTAGTCGCGCACCGGACGGGCGTCGGCGGCCGGAGCTCTCCGCCTGCCCGTGAGTACGAACCCGTGCGAGGCGGAACCGTCACGGCCCGGTGTGCGTTGTCAGAAGCAGGAGCGGCGGCTGCCGCGGAGGAGGCGTCGAAGATGTCGAAGAGTGCCAAGGTCGCTACCGGCGGTGTCGTGGTGGGCATCGCCCTCATCTGGTTCATCGGGTTCTGGCCCGCCCTGCTGGTCATGGTGGGCGTTCCCGTCGCCGCGTACCTGATGCTGGACAACACGCAGCGGCGCAGGCTGCAGCGGATCACACGTAAGGAGATCGGACGCTGAGCCCCCCGGTCGTGCAGCCGAAGGTCATCGCGGTCAGCAGCAACGGTACTTACTCGTTCACCAAACCCAACCGGGACAGCATCACCCTGCTGGCCGGACTCGGGGTGGAGGGAGACGTCCACGCGGGGGTCACCGTCAAGCACCGTTCCCGGATGGCGCAGGACCCCACCCGGCCCAATCTGCGCCAGGTCCACCTCATCCACCGCGAACTCTTCGAGGAGGTGCACGAGGCAGGCTTCGAGGTCGCGCCGGGCCAGCTCGGCGAGAACGTCACCACCACCGGCATCGACCTGCTCGCCCTGCCCGTCGGCACCCTGCTGCACCTCGGCGGCGAAGCGGTGGTGGAGGTCACCGGGCTTCGCAACCCCTGCCTGCAGATCGATTGTTTCCAGGACGGACTGCTGAAGCAGGTGGTGGGCCGTGACGACGACGGCCACATCGTCCGCAAGGCCGGAATCATGAGCGTCGTCCGCACCGGGGGTACGGTCCGGCCGGGTGACGCCGTCGGCGTCGTCCTCCCGGCCGAACCGCACCGCCCGCTCGACCGCGTCTGAGCCCCGTGCCGGGCACGGCGGCCCGTCGGCCGCGGCCCGGCCCCACGCCTGCCAGGGCCAGCCCGGGGCGGGCCCGCGGCCCGGGCGGCCGAGGCGTCAGGAAGGCCGCTCGGCCAGCTTGTCCAAGGACTCCAGCAGCCCGGGAAGCTCGGCGCCCCTGCCCACCGGCAGGATTTCGCCCGGCTCGTCGTCCAGCAGCAGGAACGCCATGTCGTCTGTCCGCGCCACGAACGACCAGCCGGGACCGTCAGCCCGCAGCGTTCGCGCCTCACTCGTGGCGAAGGCCGACCGTACCCGCCCCGGCGGTGGCGGGTCGGCGACGTAGTCGTGGAGTGCGTCGATGACCTTGCGTACCGCAGGGTGCAGCGCGCCCCCGGTGCCCTCGAAGGACTCGCCCTCGCTCTGCTCGTCGAGCTGACAGCGCCACAAGGCCCACTGGCGGCCGATCTCGTCGGCCCCCAGCCGGCGCTGCGCCGGTCCCCACTCATCGGTGTCGGGCGGCGAGAGAACCGGCTCCGGGCCGCCCGGTGCCCCGTCCTCCTCGGGCTCCGGGTCGTGGGGCTCGGGCACCCCGGGGGCGGCGACGGCGAGCGCGAGCGGCCAGCCGGGCAGGGCGGCCACCACCGAGTCCTCTGTAGGGGACAGGTCGTACTCCATGCCGCAGTCCCAGGACGCGATGGCCACCGCCACCAGCGACACGTCATCGACCGCCACCGTCCAGCGGGCGCCTGCGCCGTCCTGGCCGAACACCAGCCCGTACCCCGTGTCGAGCGGCTTCAGACCGAGCGCCGCACACGCCGCGGGGAAGTCGTCGCCGAGCACGCTGGGGAACTGTGCAGGCGTCAGCAGGACCGCGGTGAGCACGAACAGCTCGTCGTCCCCGGCAACTTCCGTCCCGGCCACGGCACCCTCCACAGATGATCGGTTGTCGGCGCACCTTAACCAGCCGGTAACCAGATCGTCGACCCCCTTGCCAGGCGCCGGCCCGCCCGGAAGCCGGGCCCTGCTCCGCCGGAGGAGCGGACCTGGGCCGCCGACGGCTCGCGCTGAGGGCACCGGAGGGGCCCCGAGCCGCCACGGGTCACGCCGAGGCGCACCGGACGGACCATGGACGGGCCCGCGCCGCCATGGGTCACGCCGAGGCCCACCGGACGGTCACGCCGAGGCCCGAACGGTCACGCCGCAGGCAGCCCGAGCAGACTGCGCGCCACGCTCCGGGGCGACTCGTCCCGCTCACGTGCGAGGGCGATCACCGCCCGGCAGGCCAGCTCCGTGACCCCGAACGACAGCGCTTCAGGAGAGACCCACCCCGCCGCCTCGTCACTGCGCGGCTCGTCGTCCTCCGCGCAGGCGGCCACATACTCGGCCGCTGCATCGAACAGATTGTGCCGCCGAGGGCCCGGGAGGTGTGCGGGCCCCTTCGGGAGCGTCTCCTGCGCCTGCCACTCCTGTGGGCGCCGCTCCTGCCACGCCCTGACGATTTGCCTGATTCTGTCGTGCACCCGGACCACATCCCTGTGAGCACTAGACCGGCCGACTCCTCAAGTGTGCCCCCTCAGCCCGTACGGGCAGCCAGCACCAGGAACCGGCTGTCCTCGTCCACGTACGACAACAGGCGCCATCCGGAGCTCTCGAGGAGCGGGCCGAGCCGGGGCTCGGCCCGCAGGTCGTCGTCGGTGATCTGGCGTCCCTGCCGCGCCGCGAGAGCGGCCCGGCCCACCGGGTGGAAGAGGGCGAGCAGGCCGCCGGGGCGTACGGTGCGCGCCAGTTCCCGCAAGTTCTCCGTGGGCCGGGGCAGATGCGCGATCAACCCCGCGGCGAACACCGCGTCCAGGGCGCCCGACGCGACCGGCAGCCGCGCGACGTCGGCCTGCAGCAGACACGCGGCCCTCCCACGTCCCGCGCGGACCGCCTCGTCGAGCATCTGCCGGGTCAGGTCCGCGCCCAGCACGGTTCCGTCGGCCCCCACCGCTTCCCTGAGGTACGGCAGGGCACGTCCCGTGCCGCAGCCCGCGTCCAGCACGGAGTCTCCGTGCCGTAGCCCAAGGGCGGCCACGGCGGCCTCGTACGCCGGGCCGTCGCCCGAGAACCGCGCGTCCCAGTGGGCGGCGCGAGCACCGAAGAACTCCTGAACCTGCATGTGGTCATCGGTCATGGCCACATGATCCCCCGCGGCCCGTGCATGGCGCCGCCCCACGTGCATCCGGCGCCTCATCTTCCCGTGCTTGCTCGCCATGATCCGCACCGGGCGTACCGCGCACGCCCCGCTCCGCACCCGGACCCCTCAGCACGCCATGCCCCGCGCGCGAACCCCACCGCACGCCCCGCCCCGCACCCGGCCCCTCCGCGCGGTCCGTACGGTCGGCCGCTGTGCGCACGTTCGAGTCCGGCCCGATCACCGGTGGCGAACTTTTCCGCCATATTGCGCCTGCTTTCGAAACCGGCCGTGGAACCGCACCTCGTCGGGACTACCGTCCGGATCCACGGGGCGCACCGCACCGCACCGCACCGCACCACCGCCGGAGCCGGAGAAAGGCACGGATGATCGAGCATCAGAGGGCTGCCGCAGGCAGCACACAGTGGTACGACGCGGAGGCGGGCCCGCTCGTGCGCCCCTATGCGCAGTCCGGTGTGCGCGCCGATCCCGAGCGGCCGCTCGCACCCCTCGACCTGGTCGCCGAGCTCACCGCCGTGACAGGCGCCGGCGAACCGGACCCCGCCCTGCTGGGCCACGCGCACCGCACCCTGCTCACGCTCTGCCGCACCGGTCCGCTGACGGTGGCCGAACTCGCGGCATCGGCGGATCTGCCCACCGGCGCTGTACGCACCCTCTTGAACGACCTTCTGGCAGCAGGCCAGTTGGCCTTGAACACTCCGGCGCGCCCGGACGGCCTGCCGGCGGAACTTCCCGTGCAGGAGCTGATCGAAGGCCTGCGCGCCCTGTGACCGCGCGGCACTGGATGGAGCGGACCCGCGTGCTCCGCCGGTTTCCGCACGGTGGTGCCGCCCCCGCCCAGTCCGACTGCCGAAAGTTGCGCGCCATGGTTCCCGAGGACTCCGAGCGGAACACGACCTCCGCCGTCCCCGACCTCCCCACAGGCCCTGACCCCACCATCGCCCCCGGCCAGGTGGCGACCGAAACGGAAGCGGACGGCGCCCCTCTGGCGCTGAAGATACTCGTCGCGGGAGGGTTCGGTGCCGGCAAGACCACCCTGGTCGGCTCCGTCAGCGAGATACGGCCGCTGCGCACCGAGGAGGTGCTCAGTGCGGCGGGGGAGTCGGTGGACGACACCGCCGGGGTCCGCCGCAAGCCGGGCACGACCGTCGCCATGGACTTCGGACGCATCACCATCAGGTCCGGACTGTCGCTGTACCTGTTCGGCACTCCGGGACAGGACCGCTTCTGGTTCCTCTGGGACGACCTCTCGCAGGGAGCGCTGGGCGCCGTAGTGATCGCCGACACCCGCAGGCTCGCGGACAGCTTCTTCGCGGTCGACTACTTCGAGGACCGCCGCATCCCCTTCGTGGTGGCCGTCAACTGCTTCGCCGGAGCCCAGTCCTACGGAGCGCGTGAGGTCTCCCAGGCGCTCGACCTCGCCCGAGGGACCCCCGTGGTGCTGTGCGACGCACGTGACCGCGACTCGGGCAAGGAGGTGCTGATCCGGCTGGTCGAGTACGCGGGGCGCATGCACACGACACGCATGCTCGAAGCGATGGGCCACGACTGACGGCCACGAATGATGGCCACACCTGATGGCCACGACTGACCGGAAACCACCCTCCCGCACATGTCCGCGCGTCACCTCGCGGGCCCTCGCCACCCCGAACGAACCGATCTGCTTGCCGCCGCGCCGCCAGTGGGTAAGGCTTGCGGCAGAACATGGGGACACGGGGAACGAATGGACGGGGAGAGCCGAACCATGGCGCTGAACAAGGGACTTGACTGGCTGCTCGACGACCTGACGAACCGGATCCAGCACATCCGGCACGCGCTGGTTCTCTCCAGCGACGGATTGGTGACCGGGGCGAGCGCCGGGCTGGAGCGGGCCGACGCGGAGCACCTCGCCGCTGTCTCCTCCGGACTGCACAGCCTGGCCAAGGGCTCCGGGAGGCATTTCCGGGTGGGGGAGGTGCGCCAGACGATGGTCGAGTTCGACGACGGTCTGCTCTTCGTCACCGCCGCGGGCGAGGGTAGCTGTCTGTGCGTACTGAGCGCCGCCGAGGCCGACTTCGGCCAGGTCGCGTACGAGATGACCCTGCTGGTCAACCGGGTCGGTGAGCATCTCGGCGTGTCGGCACGCACCCCCGGCAACTGACCGGCCGGAAAAACGCGCGCGGTCCGAGAGTTATCCACAGGCCCGAGCGCGATCGGGGCCGCCGGGCTACGGTCGTTACCGAGAGTGATCGAAGCTCACGGGGAGGACCGTCATGGTGGTACGAGAAGTTCAAGAGGCTCAGCCGGTACGGGGCAGGAGGCGGGCAAGCCCCGTCGCCGCCGGCGCGCGGGACGCCGTCACCGCCGTCCGGGCGGCACGGGAACTGGGGCTGAGGAGAGGCGAGTTCGACCTCGCCGTGCAGCTCGGCCGGATCCGTACGGTCGCGTCCGGCGAGGGAGGGCGGCGAGTCTCCCACGAGGAGATGGACCGCCTGCGGGAACAGGAGGCGACCGCCACCCCGCTCAGGGAACGGATGCGTACGGCGGGCACCACCGAGGGCGCCGCCCTCCTGCACATCAGCAGGGCCAGGTTCACCGGTCTCGCCCGCGCCGGATACCTCAGCCCGGCCAGGTTCTACCTGAACCGGTACCGGGCTGTCGTATGGCTCTACCTCGTCGAGGAGCTGACCGACTTCAAGGTCCGCCACCCCGAACTGCTCACCGGCAACTACCCGCTCGCCGTACGGACCGCGGTGGCCACGGGAGAGGACCGGCGGGCCCGCAACTGGCGCAGCCGCCGCATCGGTCAACTGCTCGGCCGCACCGAGGACCCCTGGGAACAGGCGGCGGTCTTCAGCTCGTTCCTGGCCCCGAGGGATCTCGACCAGGTACTGGACGACCCGCAGGAGGCCGCGCACCTCGCCGGGCTCAGATCCGCGCCGGTCGCCGCGGTGCCACGTAACCCCGCTGCCCGTGACGTGGTGCACCGGCTGCTGGTGGCGGAGGAGGACGACGAGATCACCTGGGTCAGGCTGAGCCTGAGTCTCTCCCTCACTGAGGCACGCGCGAACCGGCCACTCGCCGGCCAGGGCGCCACCGTGCGGGGCGGCCCCCCTCACGACTCAGGCGACGCCACGCCCGCTCCGAGCATCCGCACGCACCGCTCGGCCGTCCCGGCCCGGAGCCTCGTCCCCACCGCGCGCGGATCCCGCGGATCCCTGCTGGGCCCAGGCGTACGCGCCCTGCGCGGCCGGTTGCACCGCTGGACCTCGGGAGCGAAGCGGCGGAGGCAGACCGATGAGGCACACTGATCAGCGTGTCGTCTCCCCGTCGCGTATGTCCCGTGTGCCGCCGCGAGATCGCTGTCGTCGCCGCCCGCTTCGCCCGTCACGATCCGCCCGGCGCGCGCGGCACGTCAGAGCTGATCTCCTGCCCCGGCTCGCGCAGCGCGGCGCCCCTCGGGCCGGCGCTGCAGCAGTCCCTGGACGGCTACACCACACCGGAGTTCCCGGGTCAGCTGCCGCTGTTCTGACCGTCGAGGTAGGACCAGCCCCCGTCGACGCGCACGAACCGGCTCACCTCGTGCTGACTGTCGGCCCGGCCCTCGTGCACGAAGTGGGCGCGGAACTCCACCGTTCCCTCCTGGTGGAAGGCGGAGCCCCCAGTGGTGGCGACGATGTCGAGCCCGGTCCAGTGCATGCCGGGGTCCAGGTCCAAGGAGCCGGGCCGGGTCGTAGGGTGCCAGGTCCGCAGCAGATGGTCGACGTCGCCCACCACGAAGGCGCTGTAGCGCGAACGCATCAGCCGCTCGGCGGTCGGGGCCGCGGCCTCCCCGCGGTGGAACCGTCCGCAACAGTCCCCGTAGGACTGCTCACGTCCGCACGGGCAGGGAGCCGTGGCGCTGGTCTTCGTACGAGAGCGAGGCATCTTGGACATGCCACCATCTTCCCCCGGCGGTACTCGGCCCCCGTACGCCCCCTCGCGGCGGACGCCATTGCTGGGGCCCGAAGGCCTTCTCCTGGCGCCGGCCGGTTGCCGCGGAGTCTTCAGAGACCGCCGCGCAGCTGCTCCCACTCCCGGCGGTCCCGCTTGGTCGGCCGGCCCGCCCCGCGTTCGCGCACTCCCACCCCGATGGCCTCCTTCGGGGGGCGCGGGGCGCTCTTGTCCACGAAGCACTCGGCGGCGGGCACCGCCCCCACCCGCTTGCGTACGAGCTGGGAGACCACGACGACCCGCTCCCAGCCCTCCTGCCGCACCCGCACCTCGTCGCCGACGCGCACCGACTGGGCCGGTTTGGCGCGCTCCCCGTTGATCCGTACGTGCCCTGCCTTGCAGGCGGCAGCCGCCATCGACCGTGTCTTCATGAGCCGCACGGACCAGACCCAGCTGTCGACCCGTACGGTTCCCGCTTCCGAAGCCATACACCCAACCCTAATGCGACAGGGCGGAACGCAAGGCGGCCCATGAGGGGCGGCCCGCGGCGAGGCAGGACGGCACGAGGTCCGCGAAGCTGAGGAACCCGTGCACCATGTCCTCCTGCACGTCCAGTTGGGCGGGTACCCCCGCGTCGCGCAGCTGTCGGGCGTACGAGGACCCTTCGTCCAGCAGCGGATCGTTGCCCGCCACCACGATGTACGCGGGGGCGAGGCCCGAGAGGTCGGAGGCGTGTGCCACCGCACCGTAGGGGATGGCCTGCTCGCGGGAGATCGCACCGAAGTGGTGCCGGTGGAAGAAGGCCATGGCCTCCGTTCCGAGCATCGGCGCCTCGGCGAAACGGCGGCGCGAGGGCGTCTGCTCCAGCCCGGTCGCCGGGTACCAGAGCAGTTGCAGGGCGGGCTGCGGCAAGCCTCGGTCGCGTGCCATGAGGCATACCCCGGCAGTGATCGAGCCGCCCGCGCTGTCCCCGGCGAGTGCGATGCGGCCAGGATCTCCGCCCCACGCGTCGACGTGCTTGCGTACCCACGCGTACGCGGCGAAGCCGTCCTCCAGCGCGGCGGGGAAGGCGTGTTCGGGTGACAGTCGGTAGTCGACCGAGATCACGAGTGAACCGGTCTCCCGCGCGGTCGTCCTGCAGAGCGCGTCATGGCTGTCCAGGTCACCCAGGACGAAGCCCCCTCCGTGACAGAACACGGTGACCGGCAGGCCGGGGTCGAGCGAAGGGTGGTAGACGCGTACCGGGATCTCTCCGGCAGGGCCGGGGAGGCTCGCGTCCACGACCCGCGGAAGTTCCGTCGTGACCGGCATGAGGCCGAGCCCGGCCGCAGCTTGGGCACGGAAGTCCGCGGGTTCCAGGGACCAGTCCATCGGAGGGATCAGGTCCAGGAACTGTTGGAGTGCTGGTTCGATCGGCATGGCGTCACTCCCTGACTGCCGTCACTGACGCGCCGAATGTACGTGCCTACCGCACGGAGGGGAAGAGCAGAGGGGAAGAGCCGTACAACAGTCAACGTCCCTCGTGCCGGGGCCCCCGCGGAAGGGGAGAAATCAGGTGGCGATTCCTCGTGCGGACGGTGACCATCGCGGCATGCACCCGTTCCTGACGACCGAGCGCCTCGTCCTGCGCCCCTTCACCGGGTCCGACACGGACGTCGACCATCTGTTTGCCCTGGACAACGACCCTGAGGTCATGCGGTACATCAACGGCGGCCGGCCCACGACCCGCGAAGAGATCCGTACCAGGACGCTGCCACGGCTCCTGCACGACCACCCGGGCCTCGGCACCCGCGGCTACTGGGCGGCAGAGGACCGGGCCAGCGGCGCCTTCCTCGGCTGGTTCGAGTTCCGCCCGGTGGACGACCACAGCGCCACGACCGTCGAACTCGGCTACCGGCTCAACAGAACGGCATGGGGGAGCGGACGTGCGACGGAGGGCGCGCGGGCGCTTGTCCGCAAGGGGTTCACGGACCTCGGTGTGCAGCGGGTGACCGCGAACACCATGGCCGTCAACACCGGATCCCGCCGGGTGATGGAGAAGTCGGGCCTGAAGCTCCTGCGCCACTACACCGACGACTGGCCCGAGATTGTCGAAGGATCCGAACAAGGCGAGGTCGAATACACCCTCACGTGCGCGGAGTGGGAGCGGCGCGGCTGAGCGCGGCCGGAGACACTGGGATTCCGCGCCGGACGGCTCCGTGCCCCCGCCGCCCCCAGAGAGGTTCCACCATGATTCGCTTACGCACCACGACGGCCGCCCTCGCGGCCATCGCCGCCGGAAGTCTCCTGACCGCCTCCGGCGCGTCTGCCGACAGCACGTCCGCCCCCAGCCGGTGCGCCGCCATCCAGCACGACCTCGACGCCTACCGCCGGGGCGAGATCCAGTACTTCGTCGACCCCGAGCCGGCCTGGCGGGCGGAGGCGGAGCAACTCGGCTGCGAGATCTGCGGGCTCTGACCTCGTCAGGCGGGGAGCCGGTTGGGGTGGGACATCCGGCGGGCCGCCCGGAGCAGCCCCTGGATCTGGGGCCCCGCCTGTTCGACGTCGTTCACCGGGGTGGGGAACGGCAGTCGTACGTCGGCGTGCGTGTGCGGGTACTCCAGGCGCAACGTGAGACCGTACCTGTCCATCGCGAGCGGCAGCGCACGGGTGAGTTCCGCGGTTCGTGGTTCGCGCACGAGTCGCAGCAGCAGAGGGATCAACTCGGCGTGCGAGTCCAGGAGATGCGTCAGCATCCCGGCCTCGAAGGGGGCGAGCGGGTCGGGGAAGGTGTGTTCCAGGGCGTCGAGCGTGACGTAGGTGCGTCCCTCGGCGTCCTCGATGACCGCCTGCCCGAACTCCATGCACGTGCTCTCGTCCGTGGCGGTGGTGTTGTACGGGGCGGCCAGGAGCCCGGTGAGGGTGACGCGGGCACGCACCCGGTCCCGTACGGGCGTGGACGCCACGTCGGTGAATTCCAGCCGTACCGGGATGCGTTCGTGGACCGGGGCGTCGGGGTGGCCGGCGGAGCCGGACGCGGGCCGGCTCTCACCGACCGGTTCGTGCAGGTGGATACGGCTCATGACCCCCGCCCCGTCGAGCCTGCGCACCTCCGTGTGCACACCGTCGCTGACGACCGTCATCGAGTGGGCGGCGGCCAGTACGGAGCGCACGCGTTCGGCGCTGGTCGGCTGCGGGGCACGGGTGCGGGGCAGGCGCATGCTGAATCTCCATGGGGGCAGCGGTGAATCACCGGAGCGAGCAACTTAGGTAAGCCTAACCTAATGAGTCGTGCTGGTCATGGGGCGGGTCCATTCGGCCGTCGCCGCTGCGGAGGGCCGACGGGGTACGGGCGTCCACGTCACCTAGACTCCGCGGATGGCGAAGTACTTCGACGTGCACCCCGAGAACCCCCAGCCCCGCACCATCAAGACCGTGGTCGACAGCATCCGTTCCGGAGCGCTCGTCGCCTATCCGACGGACTCCTGTTACGCGCTGGGCTGCCAGCTCGGCAACCGTGACGGGATCAACCGGATCCGGTCGATCCGCAACCTCGACGACCGGCACCATTTCACTCTCGTATGTCATGACTTCGCCCAGCTGGGCCAGTTCGTGCAGCTCGACAACAAGGTGTTCCGCGCCATCAAGGCCGCGACGCCGGGAAGTTACACCTTCATCCTGCCCGCGACGAAGGAGGTGCCGCGCCAGCTCCTGCACCCGAAGAAGAAGACGGTCGGCGTCCGGATCCCCGACCATGTCGCCGCCCAGGCCCTGCTCACGGAGCTCGGCGAGCCGTTGCTGTCGAGCACCCTGCTGCTGCCCGACCAGGAGGAGCCGATGACACAGGGCTGGGAGATCAAGGAGCGCCTGGACCACGAGGTCGACGCGGTGCTCGACTCGGGAGACTGCGGCACGGTGCCGACCACGGTCGTGGACTTCTCGGACGGTGAGGCGGAGATCGTACGACGCGGGGCGGGCGACACCGAGCGCTTCGAGTAACGAGAGGCCGGGCGCGGGCCCGCGATCCGACGCGAGCCCGCGCGAACCGCCCCTCGCGCCCCACGCGAGGGCGCCGGACCGTGACGAGTACCTGGCCGCCGCCCTCCGCCGTCACCCTGCGGGCGTTCGAGGTGGCCGTACTCCTGCCGCACCCACCGCGGTGCATGACAAGCTGCCCGTGTGAGCGATCTCGGGCATGACATCTCTGACATACGCGACAGCTACGACGCCGTGGCCGAGGAGTACGCGACCCGGCTGCACGAGGAACTCGCCGGCAAGCCACTGGACCGCGCGCTCCTCTCCTGCCTCCTGGAGCAGACCGGGCCGGGAGGCACGATCGCCGATCTGGGCTGCGGCCCCGGCCACGTGGCGGCCTGGCTCACCGGGAACGGCGCGCACACCGTCGGCATCGACCTGTCGGCCGGCATGGTCGAGACCGGGCGGCGCAGATTCCCCGAAGTCGAGTTCCGCCAGGGCGACCTGCGTGAACTTCCGGCGAAGGACGGCGAGTTCGCGTCCGCGGTCGCGTTCTACTCGATCATCCACCTCCACCCCGACGACCTGCCGCGCGCCTTCGAGGAGATGCGCAGGACGCTGTGCCCCGCCGGGCTGCTCCTTCTCTCCTTCCACATGGGTGAGGAGATCCGGCACATGGGCGAGTGGTGGGGACAGCAAGTGAACCTCGACTTCCGCTTCCTGGCCCCCGCGCGGATCGCCGCCCTCCTCGAAGCAGCCGGATTCGCCGTGGAGATGCGTATGGAACGGACCTGCTACCCGGACGAGGCCGAAACCCGTCGGTGCTACTTCCTGGCCCGCCGTCTGCCGCGCGACCCTGCCTGATCGACATCTCGTTCCCGACGGCGTACACGCCCCGGCACACCGACCCCGTATCGGTACACAAGGTCCTTTTCGCAGACTGTTTTCAGCCATGCTTAGGTTAGGCTAACCTTCGGCTTGTGAATGTCGGTGAAGAACTTCCCCAGGGCTCGCCTCCCCGCGGCCACACCCTGTCCGCCACGGATGTCACCGTGGCGTACGACGGTGTCGACGTGGTGCACAGTGCGTCCCTCGAACTGTCACCCGGGCAGGTGACCGTACTGGTCGGGCCGAACGGCAGCGGGAAGTCCACCTTGTTGCGGACCGTGGCCCGGCTGCAGCGAGCACGTAACGCCTCGCTGACGCTCGACGAGGGGACGGACGGCTTCGCCCTGACCCCTCGTGAGTTCTCGCAGCACGTGGCGCTGCTGACACAGGGACGGCCCACCCCCAGCGGGCTCTCCGTACGGGACGTCGTGGAGTTCGGCCGCTACCCCTACCGGGGGCGCTGGGGCCGGACCGACCCGGACGGGCGCACGGCGGTGGACCGCGCGCTCGAAATGACCGGTGTCACCGAACTCGCCGAGCGGGGCGTCGAACATCTCTCCGGCGGGCAGCTCCAGCGGGTGTGGCTCGCGAGCTGCCTGGCCCAGGAGACGGGCGTGCTGCTCCTGGACGAGCCGACGACCTACCTCGACCTCCGCTACCAGGTGGAACTCCTGGACCTGATACGCGACCTGGCGGACGACCACGCCATCGCCGTCGGCGTGGTGCTGCACGACCTGGACCAGGCGGCCGCCGTCGCCGACCGGATCGTACTGCTCCGGGCGGGGCGGGTGATCGCGGACGGCGAGCCCGAGGAGGTACTCGCGCCCGGGCTGCTGACGGACACGTACGGCATCCGTATCGAGGTGTCCACCGACCCGCTCACGGGACGGCTGCGCACCAGGGCGATCGGCCGGCACCACGCCCGGCGCACGCCCGAAGGTGTACGCGTACTGGACAGCGACGACGCACAGGTCGGCACCCGGGCGTAACCCCGCGACCGCCGCGGTCCCCGGACCCGGGTGCCACCCGGCACCTGCGTGCACCCCGGCACCCGTACACAACCCCCGGCCCCCGCAAGCAACCGGCCCCCGCAAGCCGCCCGCCCCCGGCGCGCCCCGGCCCACTCCCGTGACCCACGGGCGCGGCCCCCAACACCTCATCAACCCGCAGGACTCCCCGCAGAACGCGCTCAACGCGCCTACCGCGCACACCGAAAGGCTCAGTACCCCGCCATGAGACGACTCGTCCTCGCCGCCGCAGCGGCCACCGCCGCCGCCCTCACCCTGAGCGCCTGCGGCACGACCGAACCCGCCGCGGACAAGACGGAGAAGAAGACCGCCGAGCGCATCTCCCTCACCGACGGCACCGGCAAGAAGGTCGAGCTGGACGGGCCCGCGAAGAAGGTCGTCGGGACCGAGTGGGACGTCATCGAGCACCTGGTCTCCCTCGGTGTCGACCCCGCCGGTGTCGCCGACGTCAAGGGCTACACCGCCTGGGACAAGGCCGCCCCGCTGAAGAACGCGCCCAAGGACATCGGCACCCGGGGCGAACCCAGCATGGACACCGTCGCCGCCCTCGCTCCCGACCTCATCGTCGCCACCACGGACCTTCCGCCGGCCGCCGTCACGCAGCTGCAGAAGATAGCCCCGGTCCTGAACCTCAAGGCGGCCGACGCCAAGGACCCCCTCGGCACGATGACCAAGAACCTCGACCTGATCGCCAAGGCCACCGGCACCACGGCCAAGGCCGACGAGCTGAAGAAGAACTTCGACGCCAAGCTCGCCTCGGGCAAGCAGGCACTGGAGAAGGCCGGCTACAAGGACGCCAAGTTCGCCTTCGCCGACGGTTACGCGGAGGGCAACCAGGTCTCCATCCGCCCGTACACCAGCGGTTCGCTCATCGGCGCCGTCAACGACAGGCTCGGCCTGAAGAACCCGTGGAAGGTCAAGGGCGACCCGTCCTACGGTCTCGGCACCACCGACGTCGAGGGCCTCACCAAGCTCGACAAGGACGCGGAGTTCGCGTACATCGCCAACGACACCGACAAGAGCAGCAACGTGTTCACCGGCGCGCTCGCCGACAACGGGGTGTGGAAGTCGCTGCCCTTCGTGAAGGGGAACAAGGTGCACCGGCTGCCCGACGGCGTCTGGATGTTCGGCGGCACCCTGTCGATGGAGAGTTACGTCGACTCCCTCGTCGCCGCGCTGAAGAAGTAACGACGGGACACGCGTAAACACCATGGCCGTCACCACCACCGCACCCGCCGCCCCCACCACGGCGGCGGCTTCCCGGAAGGGCGGCGCGGTAGCGGTGACGGCCGTGCTCGTCCTGCTGGTCGCCGCCCTCGCCGTCGTCGACATCGCCCAGGGCACCGCCCACGTCGGCCCGGCCCAGGTCTGGAAGGCCTTCACCGGCCAGGCCGACCCGGCGGACGCCTCCGTCGTCGTCGCGTCCCGGCTGCCGCGCATGGCCGCCGGAATCCTCGCCGGCGCGGTCCTCGGCATGGCGGGCGCAGCCCTCCAGGCCGTCAGCCGCAACGTACTCGCCGCACCCGACACCCTCGCGGTCAACGCCGGCTCCTACCTGGCGCTCGGCGTCGCCGGCGCCACCGGCATCTCGCTGCCCCTGCTCGCCTCCTCCGGCATCGCCTTCGTCGGCGGTCTGGCGGCCGCCGCCCTCGTGCTCGGCATGTCGGGGCTCGGCGCCGGGACCGTACGGCTGGTCCTCGGCGGTACGGCCCTCACCCTCGGCCTCACCGCCGTCACCGAGGGCCTGCTCCTGCTGTTCCCCGAGGAGACCCACGGGCTCTATGCCTGGAACCAGGGCAGCATCGCCCAGAACGGCTTCGGCGGTGTCCTGTGGATGGTGCCCCTCGCCGTCGTCGGGCTCACCGGGCTGCTGCTGGTCGCCCGCCGGGTCGACGCCCTCGCACTCGGCGACGACGCCGCACGCGGCCTGGGTGTTCCGGTCCGGGCCACCCGGGTGACCACCGTCGTACTGTCCGCGCTGCTGTCCGCCGCCGCCGTCACCCTGTGCGGCCCGATCGGCTTCGTCGGGCTCTGCGCCCCGGCCCTCGTACGCGTCCTGGCACGCCGCTACCGGGGTTTCAACCGGGTGCGCGCCAACGTCACCGTGTCCGCGCTGGCAGGCGCCGTACTGGTACTGGGCTCGGACGTCGTCCTGCGCACCCTGGTGTCGGCCGACACGTCCGTCGCCGTGCCGACCGGTGTCGTCACGAGCCTCGTCGGCGCCGTCTTCCTGATCGTCCTGGCGACCAGAGGGCGCGACCTGGGAGCCGCGTCCCCGCCGGACAAACTCCGCATCCGCAGCCGCGCCGTCTTCCTGGGCGTGACCGCGGTGCTGATCGCCGTGCTGATCGGCCTCGTCGTCGCCTCCGTACTGCTCGGTGATTCCAAGCTGCTGCTCGGCGACGTCGTGAACTGGGCGCAGGGCAAGGCAGGCCGGGCCGTCTCCTTCGTGCTCGACACCAGGGTGCCGCGGGTGCTCGCCGCCCTCCTCGCCGGGGCCGCCCTCGCCCTGGCAGGCACCCTCATCCAGGCCGTGACCCGTAACCCGCTCGCCGAACCCGGCGTCATGGGTGTCTCCGGCGGTGCCGCGCTCGGCGCGGTGATCCTGGTGACGACCATGCCCATGGCCGGGCCGACGGGCCTGGCGCTCGCCGCCTTCGCCGGGGCGGCCCTCGCCTCGGTCGTCGTCTTCGGGCTGTCGGCGCGAGGCGGCTTCCAGCAGAACCGGGTGGTGCTGGTCGGCATGGGAGTCGCCACCGCGAGCGCCGCGCTGATCAGCCTGTTCATCGTCCTGACCGACCCGTTCAACGCCACCAAGGCACTGACCTGGCTGTCCGGTTCGACGTACGGGCGCACCCTGCCGGACCTGGTGCCGCTCGCCGTCGTCCTGGCGGCGGGGGTCGCCGTGGCGGTCGTACGGCGGACCGAACTGGACCTCGTCTCGCTGGACGAGGACACGCCGAGGCTGCTCGGCCTCGGCCTCTCGCGCTCACGCCTGGGCTTCCTCGCCCTCGGCGTCCTCCTGAGCGCCGCGGCCGTCGCCGCCGCAGGCACCATCGCCTTCGTCGGCCTGGTCGCCCCGCACGCGGCGCGGGCCCTGGTCGGCCGCCGCCACCTGCGGGTGGTGCCGGTGGCGATCCTGCTGGGGGCGGTGCTCGTCGGCACGGCGGACGTCGTGGGTCGCACCGTGATCGCGCCCGCGCAGCTCGGTGCGGGCCTGCTGACGGCGGTCATCGGGACGCCGTACTTCCTGTGGCTGCTGGTACGCAGCAGGGGAGAGTCCCGCTAGGGACGCCACCAACCGCCGCGCCGCCTGCGCCGGGCGGGCGGCGCGGACACCACTGTGCCTGCGCCGCCCGCCCTTCGCACGTGGATCACACCTCGACGAGCAGGTCCCGCAGCCCCCGCATGACGAAGTTCGGCCGGCGCTCCGGTTCGGCCACCGGCCGCAGTCGCGGCGCCTGCGCCAGCAACGCACGCATCGAGGCGGCGAGTTCGAGCCGGGCGAGGGGTGCGCCGATGCAGTAGTGGATACCCGCACTGAAAGAGATGTGTGGATTCTCCCGCCTGCCCAGGTCCAGCTGCTCCGGCCGTGCGAAGACAGCCGGGTCGTGATTGGCCGAGCCGAACAGCAGGGCGATCTCCGAACCCCGGCGGATCCTCACCCCGTCGATCTCGATGTCGTCGAGCACCCACCGTTCGAAGAGCTGCAGAGGCGTGTCGTAGCGCAACAGCTCCTCCACGGCCGAGGGGACCAGCCCCTCCGGGTCCGCCCGCAGCGCCGCCAGTTGCGCCGGATTGCTGAACAACGCGTACCAGCCGTTCGTGGTCGCGTTCACGGTCGCCTCGTGTCCGGCGTTCAGCAGCAGCACACAGGTGGAGATCACCTCCTGCTCACTGAGGCGTTCCCCGTCGTCGTGCGCGGCGATGAGCCCGGACAGCAGGTCGTCACCCGGCTTCTCGCGCCGTACGGCGATCAGGTCCCGCAGGTACGAGGAGAACTCGACCGACGCCCGGACGGCCCGCTCGGCCACGTCAGGCGGGGGATTCAGCTCGTACATGCCGCAGATGTCGGCGGACCAGGGCCGCAGCGGCGCCCGGTCCGACTCCGGGATACCCAGCAGGTGCGCGATGACCGCCACCGGCAACGGCTCGGCCACCGAGGCCAGCAGGTCACCGCCGCCCTCGGCGACGAGTCCCGCCACGAGCCGGGAGGCCAACTGCTCCACGTACGGGACGAGTGCGGAGACGGTGCGCGGGGTGAAGGCCTTGGAAACCAGCCGTCGGATGCGCGTGTGGTCCGGTGGCTCCAGATCGAGCATCCCGCTGTCGTTGAGGACGTGAAAGGCCTCATGCTCCGGCGGTGGCGCAGCGCGCCCGAACTCCTCGTGCGAGAAACGGTGTTGGTACGAGCGTCCCAGGCGCCGGTCACGCAACAGCGCCGACACGTCGCCATGGTGCCCCACCAGCCACTGCTGCGTCGGCTCGAACCAGTGCACCCGTCCGCGTGCACGCAGCTCCGCATAGGCGGGAGTGGGGTCGGCAAGGAACTCGGGCGACCACGGGTCAAAAACATCGTCCATGAGCGGACGCTAACCGCCCCACCCCTGGCCTGACCAGGCTTCTCCCCGCCCCCGCCCTGACCAGGCTTCTCCCGTCCCCGGCCCGACCAGGCTGCTCCCGCCCCTACGCCGCCGCCGGCTCACCGGCGGACGGGGAGAGCCACAGCGCCTTCGCGTACGCGCAGAGCTCTCCCTCCCGGGTGGCGACCGCGCTGCCCGCCATGTGCTTGCGACCCGAGTGCGAGACCGACCAGCCGAAGCTCACGTGGTCCTCACCCAGGACGACGGGCCGGAGCACGGTCGTCGCGAGGTAGGCCGTCACCGTGTTGGGCGGCGCGTCGCCGAACAGCCGGCAGGCCCAGCCTCCGGGACAGTCGAGCGCACCCCACAGATGTTCGGCCGGCAGGGTCGAACCCCCCTGGCCCAGCGCCGGATCCGGCGTCCAGGCGGCGGCCACCAGGGACTCCTCGCCGAGCAGGGCGAGGTTCTGCCTAAGCCCCCGGCCGGGCTCCCTGCCCATCCCGCAGCCGAAGCAGTCACGGGTGGCGAAGGGCGATTCCGACAGCGGATGCTCCTTCTCCGCCCTGAGCGCCCGGTCCCAGGACGGGACACGCGGGGGAGTGGGCACCAAATCCTCGTACACCCGGGCCGTCACCAGGGCGCCGTCCCCGTCGGCCAGCTCCTGACCGCCACGGGCGCCGGCCCGCACCGTCAGCGGGGAGCCGAGCGGAACGGGCCTGCGGAAACTCACCTTGACCGACGCGCCGTCCGCGAAACCCCGCGCGAGCAAACCCGCCGCGTAGCCGCCGAACCCCACCCCGGGAAACCCGTACGCGTGCCGGGGGACGACCAACTCGGTCCGATCCCCGGGAAGTTCCCGTACAGGCATGGTTCGTCACTCCTGAGGTGAGGGTGCCCGGCGGCCGGGCCCGGCCGCCGACGGGAAGACCATCACGCCCTTCTGATGAGCGTCAACCACTCATCCGTGCGGACAGGAGCGGCCGGGCACCGTGCGGGCAGGAGCGGCCGGGCGGGGCCGTTACAGGATCTCCAGGGGCCGCTTGCGCACCGGTGCGGGGAACGCGTCGTCGAGCGCCCTGAGGTCATCGTCGGTGAGGTGCAGGCCGAGGGCGGCGTGGTTGTCCTCCACATGGGCCACCGTGGACGCCTTGGGAATGGCGATGACGTCGTCGTGACGCAGCACCCAGGCGAGCGCCACCTGAAGCGGTGTGACTCCGTGCGCCCTGGCCACGGAGTCGAGGGCGCCGTGTTCTCCCAGCCGACCCTGTTCGAGAGGGGAGTACGCCATCACCGGTACCGAACGCGCCCGGCACCAGTCGAAGAGGTCGTACTCCGGGCCCCGGCGGGTGAGGTTGTACAGAATCTGGTTCGTCTCCAGGGCGGCGCCCGACGGGAGCTCGTCCAGGTCGTCGACGTCCAGGTTGCTCACGCCCCACCCACCGATGCTGCCGTCGCGCACGAGTCCTTCGAGGGCCTCGACGGTCTCGGCCAGCGGCACTCCGCCCCGCCAGTGCAGCAGATACAGGTCGATCCGGTCCGTACCGAGACGGCGCATGCTCGCACGGCAGGCGTCGACGGTGTCATTGCGGCCGGCGTTCGACGGCAGCACCTTGCTCACGAGGAACACCTCGTCGCGGCGCCCACGGATCGCCTCGCCGACCAGTTCCTCCGACGCGCCGCTGCCGTACATCTCCGCCGTGTCGATAAGGGTCATACCCAGATCGAGACCCCTGCGGAGCGTGGCGAGCTCCTCCGCGCGGTCCGCCCGCCGGTCCCCCATGTGCCACGTGCCCTGGCCCAGAGCGGGCACGCTCGTACCGGAGGGGAACGTCACTGTCCTAGCCGCTGTCATGGTGCATCCCTTTTCGTGTCTTCAACCGTCGCGCCCACGCCGGAACACCACCATGCTCACATCACCCGCGGTGCATCCGTTACGGCGGCAACTGGCGAAGTGGTGCAGGCGGGGCGCCGAGAGGGGCGGTGGGGCGGCAGCGAGTGGTGTCGCCTCCGCCCTTTCGCGCCGCCCCGGCGTCGCGTACCGCTCGGAGCGCCACCCGTACGGAATGCTGGGCAGCCGGCATCCATGCCCGAGTGGAAGCGACCGGAACCGACGGACCTGCGACCGGAACTGACGGAGGCGCACCGTGCAGCAGCCGCACCACCCCTTGACCCCGCAGGCCCCGGGAGCCCCGCATGCCCCGGGCCGACCCGGCACGACGCCCCGGCCCACGGCAGCCGCCCCCCACCCCCGCTACGACACCGACATCGCCATCGTCGGTGCGGGCGCCGCCGGTCTCTCGCTCGCCCACCGGCTCTGCGAGACGCCCCGCACCGGCCGTGCCGGGCCCACAGTGACCCTGGTCGACGCGCCGCCGGGGCCGTTGCGCCCGCCCGAACGCACCTGGTGCTTCTGGGAAGGCCCGCAGGGCGAGTACGACGACGTACTGAGCGCCTCCTGGGACCGGCTGCGCGTGCGCGGGCGCGACGGGGACACGGTGCACTGCCGGCTGGCCCCCTCCCGGTACAAGATGCTGCGTTCGGCGGACTTCGAACGGGTGGTGGGCGCGCGGCTGGACGCGACACCGCGACTGACGCGGACGGCGGCGACGGTAGACGCCATCCACGACCTGCGGCCCGGAGCCGAGATCCGCGGAACGACGGCAGCCGGCGCCCCCTTCCGACTGCGCGCCCGATGGGTGTTCGACTCCCGTCCGCCGCGCGCCCTGCCCCCGTACCGCACGCTCCTCCTGCAGCACTTCCGGGGCTGGTTCGTCCGCACCCGCCGGCCGTTCTTCGACCCCGCCACCGCCGACCTGATGGACTTCCGCACCCCGCAGCCGGCGCGCGGACTGTCCTTCGGCTACGTGCTGCCCCTCAACCCGCGGGAAGCGCTGGTGGAGTACACCGAGTTCTCGCCGCAGCCTCTCGACGACCGGGGGTACGAGCGCGCCCTGCGCCACTACACCCACCATGTGCTCGGCCTGGACCCGTTCGAGGTGACCGGGGTCGAGGAAGGGGTGATCCCGATGACGGACGCCCGCTTCCCGCGCCGCCACGGCTCGTCGACCTTCCGTATCGGAACCGCGGGCGGGGCCACCAGAGCGTCCACCGGCTACACCTTCGCCGCCGTGCAGCGGCAGAGCACGGCGGTCGCGGACGCCCTGGCACGAGGGCGGGTGCCGCTCCCGCCGGCCGCCTACCCGGCCCGTGCCAGGGCCATGGACTCCGTACTGCTGCGCGCCCTGGCCACGGGACGGGTGGACGGCTCGGAGTTCTTCACCCGGCTCTTCAGCGGGGTGCAGGAGGCGCGGATGCTGCGCTTCCTGGACGGTCGCACCACATGGCGCGAGAACTTCGCCGTCGGC
The DNA here is from genome assembly GCF_044757485.1 of Streptomyces sp. NPDC091272. Lineage (NCBI taxonomy): Bacteria > Bacillati > Actinomycetota > Actinomycetes > Kitasatosporales > Streptomycetaceae > Streptomyces > Streptomyces sp. NPDC091272. The sequence continues at coordinate 30,276 of NZ_JBIVVC010000020.1, read as the reverse complement.
CTGCGCACGCCGGTCCTGCCCATGCTGCGCACGGCGGCCGAGCTCCCGTGGCTACCGAAGCGCCCGGCCGGCCGGCCGTTGGGCCGTTAGAAGCCAGAACCGCAACTCCCCACAACCCACTACCGCAGAAGCAAGAGGAAGCCACCACATGAACCGGAACGACCTGCTTCGCGACGACGCCCTCTCCGCCGCGTTCGACCGGGCCGCCCGTACCTACGACCGGCTGACAGCGGCCAACCCCGGCTATCACGCGCACCTGCGGCGCTCGGCGCGGCGGCTGGGGCTGCCACACCGCGGTGAGGGGCTGCGGCTGCTCGACCTCGGCTGCGGAACAGGAGCCTCCACCGCGGCCCTGCTGCGGGCCGCCCCGCTGGCGGAGATCGTCGCGGTGGACGCCTCGCAGGGCATGCTGGAGCAGGCGGCGGCCAAGCACTGGCCGCCGGGTGTCTCCTTCGTGCACGCACCCGCCGAAGGCCTCGAAGAGGCGGGAGTGCGAGGGCCGTTCGACGCGGTACTGGCCGCCTACCTCCTGCGGAACGTGAAGGACCCGGACGCCGTCCTCGACTCCGTACGCGGGCTGCTCGCACCCGGCGGGCGGCTCGCGGTGCACGAGTACACCCTCGGTGGAAGGCTCGTCGACCGCATGGTGTGGAGCGCGGTCTGTCACGGCATCGTGCTTCCCGCCGGCCGTGCCTTCGGCGACGGAGACCTGTACCGCCACCTGCTGGAGAGCGTGGTGGACTTCGACACCGCCGAGGAGTTCGCGGCCCGGGTGCGCCGCGCGGGCTTCAGCTCGGTGCGCGTGCTGCCGCTGCCCGGCTGGCAGACCGGCATCGTGCACACCGTGCTCGCCGCGGCCCCGGGCACCGCCGCACCCACGCCGAGCGACGCACGGCCCGTGGTGGCGGAGGGCCGGCTGTGAGCGCCGGCGGGAAGGGCGCACCCGTGGCCCGCCACGGCCGCGACCGCCGGGCCGTCCGCGTGCCCGGCCCCGAAGGACGCCCACGCGCTCTCGGCGCGGCGCCCGCCGTGGCCGTCGCAGGCGGCGGAATCGCCGGGCTCGCCGCCGCCACCGCCCTCGCCGAACGGGGCGTCCAAGTCACCCTGTACGAACGGGAGGAAACGCTCGGCGGCCGCCTCGCGGGATGGCCGGTGGAGCTCGCCGACGGCTCCTCGGCGACGATGAGCCGGGGCTTCCACGCCTTCTTCCGCCAGTACTACAACCTGCGCGGACTGCTGCGCCGTGTCGACCCCGGCCTCGACGTACTCGCCGGACTGCCCGACTACCCCCTCCAGCACCGCAACGGACTGTGTGACAGCTTCGCCCGCGTCCCGCGCACCCCGCCGTGGAGCGCGCTCGGCTTCGTCGCCCTGAGCCCTGCCTTCGGCTGGCGCGACCTGACCCGGATGAACCCGCGCGCCGCGCTGCCCCTCCTCGACGTACGGGTGCCCGAGGTGTACGACCGTCTCGACGACGTCAGCGCCCGCGACTTCCTCTCCCGCATCAGGTTCCCCGAGGCCGCGGACCACCTGGCGTTCGAGGTGTTCTCCCGCAGCTTCTTCGCCGACCCGCGCGAACTGTCCGCGGCCGAGCTCGTCCTGATGTTCCACATCTACTTCCTCGGCTCCAGCGAAGGTCTGCTGTTCGACGTGCCGCGCGAGCCGTACCCGGACGCCCTGTGGAACCCGCTCGGCGAGTATCTGACGGGACACGGCGTCCGGTTGCGCACCGGCCACGCCGTCCTCGGCGCGGCGCCCACGCCCGGGGGAGGGGTGACGCTCTCCACCGCCGCCGGGGAATCGCCCTACGACGCGCTGGTCCTCGCCCTGGACACCGGCGGCCTCCAGGCCGTGATCGGGGGCTCGCCCTCGCTGGGCGACGCCGACTGGCGGGCGCGCATCATGCGGCTGCGCACCACACCGCCGTTCCTGGTCTCCCGGTACTGGCTGGACCGCCCGGTCGGCGCGGACCGCGCCGGCTTCCTGGGCACCGGCGGATTCGGCCCCCTGGACAACGTCAGTGTGCTGGAACGCTGGGAGGGCGAGGCCGCGCGCTGGACCGCCCGCACCGGCGGCTCGGTCGTCGAACTACACGCGTACGCCGTCGACCCGGCGGCCGACCGTCCGGCGGTGCAGGACCGCCTGCTGGCCGAACTTTACCGGGTGTATCCCGAAACCCGGGAGGCGAAGGTGGTGGACGTACGGCACGAATGGCGGGCGGACTGCCCGCTGTTCGAGGTGGGCGGCCACCGCGACCGGCCCGGGGTGCGCACCCCCGACCCCTGCGTGGTGCTGGCGGGTGACCTGGTCCGCACCTCGCTGCCCGTCGCGCTGATGGAACGGGCCGCCACCACCGGATTCCTCGCCGCGAACGCCCTCCTGGAACGGTGGGGCCTGCGCGGGCAGACGCTGTGGACGGTGCCCGACCGGGGCCGGGTTCCCGCCCTACGGGCCCTGGCCTCGCTGGCCGGCGGCTGAGGCACACCGCGCCGCGCCGTGCCCGACGGGGCACGGCGCCACGGCCGAACCGGGCGGCAGAAGGAGCTCAGCCGGGAAACCGACCGGTACTGCGCAGCTCCCAACGGCGTTCCGCATAGGCGATGTCGTCGCGCCACAGGCGTCCCGCGGCGGCCCGCATCAGCGGGCGCAGAGCGGGCGCGGCCGCCCTGGCCACGGCGAAACCCTTGCGGCCGGAGGCAGCGACCACCGCTTCCACCACCGCCGTACGCGGACGGCCCGAGGCATCCGGGGTCAACGGCGTGGCGTGCGTCTCGACCACCGAACCGCGGCCCTCACCGCGGGTGATGTGCATGACGACGGTGCGCGGCTCGGGGGCGGTGAAGACCGCCCTGACCGGCACCACGGCCCGCCCGGCGACCTTGAAGGAGACGTCCACGACGAAGGCGTCCTCCACATCCTCCCCGTCCGCCGTATCGGCACCGCCCGCACAGGCGTCACCGTCCCCGAACGCGTCCGCGCCCGTAGGCCGCACACCGCCCGTGTCCCCGCCGGGCGCACTGACGACCGTCAGGTCGACGAAGGAGTACGGGTGGAACCACGCCCCGTGCCACGGGTCGAGCCGGTTGGCGACCACGTCCTGCGGCTCGCAGCGCCCGACCACCGTGCAGACGGCCGCCACCGCCCCCGCCGGATCCGGCCTGCGCGGAACCACGGGGCGGTCCGACGGAGTCTCACCGCCGACGCGGTCGAGCCGCACCCAGACCAGCACCCCGTCGTCGTACGCGGGGAAGGGCGCCCACCCGGCGAACGCGGAGCCGTCCAGCGCCAGTCCGTGCCAGTGGCAGACCAGAGTGCCGCACCGCACCCGGCTGTCCTTGAGCGGCGCACCCAGGTGCGGGCAGGCACCGGGCCCCGCGCGCAGCTCACCGTCACCGTCCCGCCAGAGCACGATCTCCGTCCCGCCGACGACACGGCCGACCGGCCGTCCGTCCGGCACCTCAGCCGAGGCACCCACCACGAACCAGTTGCCCGAAGGACGCGACTGAGCGCGCTTCAGGGCGTCCGCGATCACTGCCGGGGAAGCGTCGCGCCAGGTGGGTTGCTGCCGCTCCCAGGGCACCGGCGTACGGCGCAGCCGCAACGGGAGACGGGAGCCACCGGGGGAGCGTTCCCCGTCGGGGAAGCGTTCGCCGTTCCTCGTCACACCGACCCCTTCCCGTCCCGGCCGCCGTACATCGCCGCCCACCCGGGCGCCCCGGCAACCGCGAGGCCGACCGGCGCCGTCACCCTGCCGGAGACCGGTGCGAAGGTCCTCGCGAGAGCGACGCGCACCAGCCCGTCCAGTGCGACCGCTGCCCTGCGCCGACGCGGGACCACGGCCCGCCGGTGCAGCACGCTGTACCCGTCGTCCGCGACGGCGTCCAGAATCGCCCCGTAGAGCACGAAGGCGGTACGGATGCACGGCCGCGACACCGGGTCGAGCTGGGCGAGGCCCGGCGCCGCCTCCCGGTAGACGGAACGGGTGAGGTCCGCGGCCGCGCCCAGCGCGGCGGTGATGCGGTGATCGCGAAGACCGGTCAGCCGGCTCCAGATGAGCAACTCCCGGTTGACGCCGTGGGCGTCGAGGAGGTCGGCGGGCAGGTACACGCGCCCCCTGTCGAGATCCTCACCGACATCACGCAGGAAATTGGTCAGCTGGAAGGCCACACCGAGCGCCGCAGCCTGCGGCGCGGCCTCGGCACGCGGCACGACCGTGCCCAGGACCGGCAGCATCTGTAGCCCGATCACCGCCGCCGAACCGTGCATGTACCCCCGCAGGTCCTCGTACGTCGCGTAGTCGGTGACGTCCAGGTCGCTGCGCATGGACGCCATGAAGTCGGTGAAGTGCCGCGGATCGATCTCGTACCTGACCGCGGTGTGCGCCAGCGCGCGCACCACCGGCTCGGCGCTGTCGGAGCCCGCCAGACCGGCACGCAGCTGTACGAGGAGCGCGCCGAGCGCCTCCGCCCGGTCCTGGGTGGTGGCCGTGCGGTGCAGGTCGTCGACGATGTCGTCGGCCCAGCGGGCGAAGCCGTACAGGGCGTGGACGGCCGGGCGCCGCTCGACAGGCAGCAGCCGGGTGGCCAGGAAGTAGGTACGGCCGTGCCGGGCGTTGAGGCGTCGGCAGTGGTGGTAGGCGGCGCGCAGGCGCGGATCGGTGATCCCCGCCGCGTCCAGTTCACGGTCGGTCATGCGGCGCCTTCCTGGCTGCGGTGTCGGAGAGGGGCGGACGGCCGCGGGGATCCGACGACGCGGGCCGCCGCGAGCTTGCCCGAGATGAGGACGGTCGGCACCCCGACGCCAGGGGTGGTGCCGCAGCCGGCGAGAACCGCGTTGTCGGTGCCGCGCACCAGGTTGCCGGGGCGGAAGGGCCCGGTCTGCGGGAAGGTGTGGGCCACGGAGAAGGGAGTGCCGGCCCCGTGCCCGTCGGCGCTCCAGTCCGCGGGGGTGACCAGGCACTCCTCCTCGATCGCCGAGCCGATGCCTTCCAGCCCGCGCTCCTCCAGCGTGCGCAGCAGACTGTCGCGGTAACGCGGCGCGAGGTCCCGCCACTGCCGCGCGTCCGGACCGACGACGGTGTTGGGACAGGGCGCCAGCACGTAGTGCAGATGACGGCCCGCCGGCGCCAGCGCCGGGTCGGTCGCGGTGGGACGGGTGATGAGCAGGGAGGGGTCGGACATCAGGTCCCCCTTACGGGTCAACTCGTGGAAGGTCTCCTTCCAGGCCCGGCCGAAGGAGATCGTGTGGTGCCCCAGCCCGGCCCAGGTGCGGTCGGTGCCCGCGTGCAGGACCACCGCGGACGGCGAGTGACGCAGCGGTACGACCCTGCGCGGGCGCCTGCCGAGCAACCGGTAGGTGACGGGGAGGTCAGGGGTGAGCACGACGGCGTCGCAGGGAATCCGCCCCTGGTCGGTGACGACCGCGGTGACGCGCTCGCCGGTGCCCGAGCGTTCCAGGCGCGTCACGGTGTGCCCGTAACGGAAGTCGGCGCCCGCTTCGGCGGCGGAGTCCGCGAGGGCACGCGGCAGTGCGTGCATACCGCCCCGCGGGAAGAACACCCCGGCAACGGTGTCCATGTAGGCGATCACGGAGTACGCGGCGAGCGCCCTGGCGGGCGGCACCCCGGCGTACAGCGCCTGGAAGGTGAAGACGCGACGCAGCCGCTCGTCGGAGAGGAACCGGCCGATCCGGGCGTCCATCCTGCCGAACCCGCCCAGGACGGCGAGCCGGGCCAGATCCGGGTGCAGCAGCTGGAGCGGCGAGTCGAAGTTGGCGTCGATGAAGCGGCCCATCTGCGCGCGGTAGAGCTGCTCCAGCCAGACACGCAGCCGCCGGTAGCCGAGGGCTTCGCGGGCCCCGGCGAACCTGGCCACCTCGGCCTCCATCTCCTCACCCCTGGTGTGCACGTCCAGCGAGCTGCCGTCGGCGAAGCGCGCCCGGTAGGCGGGGTGCAACGGGATGAGGTCAAGACGCCCGGCCATGGAGTGACCGACGGCGGCGAAGGCGTCCTCGACGAGGTTCGGCATGGTCAGTACGGTCGGCCCGGTGTCGATGCGATAGCCGCCACGCCGCAGCAGGCCCGCCCGTCCGCCCGGCTCGTCGGCGCGCTCGACGACGGTGACCCGGCGCCCGGCGCCGAGCAGGTGCAGCGCCGCGGACAGCCCGGCCAGCCCCGCACCGACCACCACGACGTGGTCGGTGGGCCCCTTCACCGTCCTCATCAGGGCCTCACCAAGAACGCGGTCGAAGCGGTGGGAACAACAGGAGCGGCCGAAGCGTCCGGAGCGGTCGCAGCCGGCGGCTGTGCGGGCGATGTACGAGCCCGTGCGGCGGGCCGGCACAGCGCGGTGTCAAGGAGCATCGGGATCCTCATCGGGTCGTCTCTTCCAGGGCCCGGCAGGGTGCGGGCGTCCCGTGGTGTGCCGTGCTCGGACGCCTGCCGCAGCGGGCGCGGCAGCGGACCCGGCCTCGGAAGCGGGGCCGTGGGCGGAGGCGGACCCGGCCGCAGCTGCGGGAGCGGAGCCCCGCGAGGAGGCGGTCCTGGCCTCGGAAGCGGAACCGAGGGGGGAAACGGACCCGGCCGCAGCCGCGGTAGCGGGACCGTGCGCGGAAGCCGCCCCGGACTCGGCCACGGGAGGAGTGTGCGCCACGAGCGGCAGGCCCGCGACCGCGCCCAGCAGTGCCCGCAGCCGGCTCTCACCCTGCGGGGCCAGGGCCGCCGACGTCAGATGACGGTTGCTCACCGCGACGAGCCGCCCGATCCTGGCCTCGACCAGATCCCGGGCACCCGTCTCCACCAGCGCCTCGCGGACCCGCTCCACACCACCTTCGTCCAGCGTCGCGTCCCCCACGGAGCTGTCGAGAAGCTCCACGACCGCCCGGTTGCCGGACGCCACCGCGCGTGCCCTGGCGATCGCCGTCAGATAGGTGAGCTTGCCGTCGCGGATGTCGTCCCCCGACGGTTTGCCCGTCACGCGGGGGTCGCCGAACACGCCGAGCAGATCGTCCCTGAGCTGGAAGGCGAGGCCCGCACTCCGGCCCGCGGCGCACAGCGCCCCGGAGGTGCGGTCGTCCGCCCCGGCGAGTGCGGCGCCCAGCGCCAGCGGCCGTTCCACCGAATACAGGGCGCTCTTCAGCATCGCCGTGCGGATCGCGGTGCCCACCGCCCGCGAGCCGGTGACCTGGCCGTGCAGGTCCAGGTACTGGCCGGCCACCATCTCGGTCCGCATGGTGCGCCACACCGCGTGCACCCGCGCCCACGCGCCCCCGGCGGAGCGAACCGTGTCCCAGGTCTCCGCGGCCAGGTCGTCGGCCCAGCTCAGGGCGAGATCCCCGGCCAGTACGGCAGCCGCCTTGCCGAAGGGCTCGCCGGGCCCCGGCGCGCCGCCCGATCCGTACCGCCTCCCCAGGGCGACGTGCAGGGCGGGCCTGCCCCGGCGGACGACGGACCCGTCCATCACGTCGTCGTGCACCAGGGCACAGGTCTGAATGAGTTCGAGCCCGGCGGCCAGTCGTAGCGCGGTGTCCCCCTCACCGGGGCCCGCACCCCCGCCGCAGGCACGCAGCCCCCACCACAGGAGCTGGGACCGCATCATCTTGCCGCCGTCGAGGGTGAAGGCGGCGACCCGCTCCGCGACGTCCTCCGCGAAGACGGCGTCGAGCGCCGCACAGTCACGTACCCGCTCGCGCAAGATCTCCTGGAGCACCGAGCGGACGGCGTGCGGCACGTTCTGATCGGTGACCCACGTCAGGGAGCGGCCGGGCGGAGCGGTGTCCCGGGAGCGGACCGTGGCGGCCGACGACGGAGCGGGCCGGCGGTCACAGCTCTCACCGGCACTGCGGACGGCCCCCGAAGGGTCCCCGGCGTGCCACCCGGCGGCCTGCGAGGACTCCCCGGGATGCCGCCGTACATTCTCCGCGGGCTCCCCGGCGTGCCACCGGACGGTCTCCGAGGAGCCGTCCCCCGTCCTCGTAAGGCGCATCACTCTGCCTCTCCTGGGATTCAGCCGACGTGCATCGTCTGGGTATTCGGCCCGGCGGACGCGTTCGGATGCACTCGAACCCGAGTTTTCGAGCGAACCTGCCTCCACCGCCGCCCGGAAGTCAGGAGCCCGCTCACGCCGGAGGGCGCCCACGCCAGGGCCGGTCCGGACGCTCTGGGGTTGTTCCCCTGGATCTCCCCCCACCACGCAGGCTCCGGCGCGGCGCACCCGAATGCATCACGCGCGGCGCCGCCCCCCGCCTCGCTTCGCAGCCGACACGCCCGGCGCTTCTCGGACGTGGCGTGCCCACCGGAGGGCACGACCGGCTCCCACGGCGGCACACTGGAGACATGGACGTGATCCGGCGGGGCAGCGAGGCTCTGCGCGGTCGGCTGGGCAACCAGCTGTTCGCGCAGGTGGCAGGGCCGGACGGCCCCAGGAACCGGGACCGCATCCACCAGACTCCCGGGCCGCGCTGGTTCGGCCCCGAACGACCGATCCGCGCCGTGCACGGTGACGCCGCCATGTTCGTCGGCGGGCTGCGCGCGCTGCTTCTCCAATCCCTGCACCCACTGGCCATGGCCGCGGTCGCCGCGCACTCGGGGTACCGGGGAGACCCGTGGGGCCGCCTCGCCCGCACGAGTACGTTCCTGGCCGTCACCACCTACGGCACCGCGCAGGACGCCGCGGCAGCGGTCGCGCAGGTGCGGGCGGTGCATGACCGGGTGACGGGCACCGCGCAGGATGACGGCCGCCCCTACCGGGCATCCGACCCGCACCTCCTGGCCTGGGTGCACGCGGCCGAGGTGGACAGTTTCCTCACCGCGCACCAGACGTTCGGCGTCAGCCCGCTCCCGCCGTCCGCCTGTGACGAGTACATACGGGACACCGCGCGCATCGCCACGGCCCTGGGCGTCGAGAAACCGCCGCTGACAGTCGCAGAGTTGCGTCAAGTGCTCGCCTCTTACCGCCCCGAGCTGTGGGCGACGCCCGCGGCCCGGGACGCGGCCCGTTTCATCGTCACCGAGCCGCCGCTGCCCCGGGCCGCCCGTCTTCCGTACCGGGCGCTGACGGCCAACGCGACGGCTCTGCTGCCCGCGTGGGCCCGCTCCGAACTCGGCCTGGCCACCGCGCCTCCCTTCCTCAACCCGCTGACCCGGAGCGCGGGAGCCGCGGTGACGGGCGTGATCCGCTGGGCGATGGCCCCACCGTCCGAGCCGGCCACCGCGGCCCGCCCCGCCTGAGCCGGCAGAGAGCAAGCCGACCGGCCCCCGCGACCGGGGCCGGGCCGACGCGCTCGCTCACTTCTTCCGTACCGAAGGCGCTTCCATCGCCCCTCGCAGGGCGTGCAGGCCGCGTCGGATGTGGCTCTTGACCGTGCCCAACGGAAGCCCGGTCTCCCGTGCGATCTGTGTCTGGGTCAGATCACCCCAGATCGCCAGCCCCAGCAGACGCCGCTGGACCGCGGGCAGATCACCCAGCTCCCGCAGCAGCAGAACCCGGTTCAGAGCCTCTTCGCTCTCGTTGTCCTGATGGCGGCGCACTGCGTCGTCGTGTTGAGCCGCAGCACTGCGCGCGAGGTCGGCGCGGCGCGTACGGGCGGTGAGGCTGTCGATGACGGTGTGCCTCGTGATCCCCACCAGCCACGCCCCCAAAGGCCCCCGGTCCTGCTGGTAACGGGTACGCCCGCGCCAGGCCGCGAGGAACACCTGCTGGGTGACGTCTTCCGCGTCCTGCGGATCGCGCAGGGCGCGCAGGGCCAGCGAGTACACCAGCGAGCCCCAGTGCCGGTACGCGGCGGCCAGAGCAGCCTCCTCACCCCGTACCAGCGCGGCGGCGATCTCGGCCTCCGGTGGCGCGTTCTCCCGGGATGCGAGTGGATCGTGGGGTGGCGGAACAATGGCGTCGGCGGCTCGGGGAACGGGCACCTCGGTGGGGAGCGGCAGATGCTGAACGGCGGGCATGGCGTGCTCCTCGGGCAGGTGAGGCGGTTCACGACAACATGCGTCAACCTTGGTCAACACCGAGGGGCGCACCAACTCGCATCGGTTAAGCATCGATATCCCGGCGGGCCCAGACATCGACGTCCCCCGCCCCGTACGTCCGGACATCTCCGCCCCCGCCGCCCCCGCCGCCCCCGCCGCCCCCGCCGCCCCCGCCGCCCCCGCGGCCCCCGCCGTCGTCGATCCGTGCATCCTTACTGCGCCTCTGACGGGTAGTGCAGTTATCCGTTCACCGTGCCGCAGGAGCTACCAAGGAGGGAACCGCAGCGTGACCGATCCGACTCCCCTCACAGCCGCCTCCTCCCGCAGGCCGGCGTCCCGTGGCTGAACACCTGGGCGCGGAGGAGCTCACCGAAATCTGCTTCGCACCCGCCGAGGCCGTCCCCATCCGCCTCACCGCGCCCCAACACGGGCACCTCCTCCGGTGCACCCTCTGCCGAACCGAACTCGACCAGTTGCGCGACGTCGTCCAACGAGCCCGCGCCCTGTCCTGCGACGACCTGATCACCACCCCGCCCGCACGTACGTGGCGATCCATCAACGCCCAGCTCAGCCTCGGCTCCCGAGCGGAATCGACAGTGCCCGCCGATCCCGCCGCAGTCGGCTTCTCCACGGGTGAGGTCGCGCGGCGGCTCGGGGTGTCACCGACCACCATCCGCTCCTGGGAGCGCCGTTACGGCATCGGGGCCGGCACACGTACCGGCGGCAGACACCGCCGCTGGAGCGCGGAGGACTTCGCGCGACTGGAGCACATGTGTGCACTGACGGCTACGGGCATGCCCCCCGCGGAAGCCGCGCGGCTCGCTCGCAGCAGCGCGCCGCCACCGCCCCCGCCGCCCGGCCCGGTGCCGACCGCGCCTGCTCCGGGCGAGCCGCCCCTCGGGGCGGGAGGCGGGGTCCGGCCGGGCAAGGTGCGCCAGGAGTGCAGGGGAGTCGCCCGAGCGGCCCTGCGCCTGGACGCCGTGTCCCTGGACGCACTGCTGGCAGCCGCGGTGGAGGAGCACGGTCTGATCACCGCATGGACGGAGGTGATCATGCCTGCGCTGCACGCGGTCGGCCGGAAATGGGAAGGGGCGCCGGAACGGTACGTAGAGGTCGAGCACTTCCTCTCCTGGCACATTTCGGGCGCGCTCCGCCGGGCCACGCCACCCCTGCCCCCCGGCTCCCACGCCGTCGGCGGCGCCCTGCTCGCCTGCACACCGAACGAGAACCACACCCTGCCCCTGGAGGTCCTGGCAGCAGCCCTCGCCGAACGACGCCTCCCGGTACGGATGTTCGGCGCGGCACTGCCTGCCGACTGCCTCCTCGCGGCGGTCGACAGGACTGGCCCCGCCGTGGTGGGGCTGTGGTCCCAGTCCCGTACCACCGCGAGCAGAGACCTCGCCGAACGCGTGGCAGCGCTGGAATGGGGCCCGCTGGGAGCCCGCCGAAAGCCGTTCGTACTTGCCCTGGGCCCCGGGTGGCCGACCCCGGCGCCTCGGGGGGTCACTTGTCCGCAGGGTCTGGCGGAGGCCGTGGCGGCCGTCGCGTCGCGCACGACGGACCGCGGGGCAACGCTCTGACCGTATTGCCGCTCTTGCTGCGCAGGAGTCGTGAAGGATTCGCACACGGTGCTGGGGATCAGTGGGCCGGGGCGGAAAACTCGGAGGGCTCGCCCGGCGCCCCTGAACAGGCCGGCGCCGTCCTAGGTGATGGGAGACGGATCAACGATGTTCACTCTGGTACGGAGCAGAGTACGGACGGCCGCGCTCGCGCTCTCGGCAGTCGCGGCTCTCGCCTTCGGAGCGACGGTGACGACCGGCGCTGAGGCGGCCCCCGCCCCCGCCCCCACGAAACAAGGACCGACCTCGGTGGCGTACGTCGAGGTGAACAACAACAGCATGCTCAACGTCGGCAAGTACACCCTCGCCAACGGAGGCGGAAACGCCTTCGACGTCGCGGTGATCTTCGCAGCGAACATCAACTACGACACAAGCACGAAGGCGGCGTACCTGCACTTCAACGAGAACGTGCAGCGCGTCCTCGACAACGCCGCCACACAGATACGGCCGTTGCAGCAGAAGGGCATCAAGGTCGTCCTCTCGGTGCTCGGCAACCACCAGGGCGCCGGTTTCGCCAACTTCCCGTCCCAGCAGACGGCTTCGGCCTTCGCCAAGCAGATGTCGGACGCCGTGGCCAAGTACGGCCTCGACGGGATCGACTTCGACGACGAGTACGCCGAGTACGGCAACAACGGCACCGGCCAGCCCAATGCCAGCTCGTTCGTGCACCTGGTGACGGCGCTGCGCACGAACATGCCGGGCAAGATCATCAGCCTCTACAACATCGGCCCGGCCGCGTCGCGCCTCTCCTACGGCGGCGTCGACGTCTCCTCGAAGTTCGACTACGCCTGGAACCCGTACTACGGCAGCTGGCAGGTTCCGGGCATCGGCCTGCCCAAGTCGAAGCTGTCGCCGGCCGCGGTCGAGATCGGCCGCACCTCGCAGAGCACGGCCGCCGACTTCGCCCGCCGCACCGTCAGCGAGGGTTACGGCGTCTACCTGACCTACAACCTCGACGGTGCGGACCGCAGCGCCGACGTCTCCGCATTCACGAGGGAGCTGTACGGCAGTGCTGCCGTCTACACGCCGTAGGCCGGCTATGCGCGGCAAAGCGTCAACGCCACCCCCGCAGCCGCCTGCTCACCACCTCCTCCCGTAGGAGCCTGATCCGCATGAACCGCGCTCCCGACAACGATGTCGGGAGCGCGGTCGCGCCGACCTGCTGTCACCCGCGGTCGGCCGGGCGCGCCGTGTGGTGCGGGTGCCCCTTCGTGCGGCGATCCTCCTTCATCTCCGCCTCGTACAGGTGGTCGCGGCCCTGCACCAGGTCCTTGCGCAGGCGGCCCTCCGTATCCCTGTAGGGCTCGTAGAACCCGGCGTTGTACTCCTCGACGATCTGGAAGGTCCAGCGCCCCTCCAGCACGTTGCGGCCGACCAGCTCCCGCTCGACGTGGTCCGCCCAGTCGTTGTGTCCCGCCGCGCGCAGCAGGTCGACGGCGCGGCCGAGTTCGAGGTCGGCCGTGCCGGTGAGCTGGTGGAAGGCGTAGAGGTGACCACGGGCCTGCTCGACCGTCTCAAGGGCCTTCGAGACGGAACCGAGGGCCTCCACCGTCGCGTCGCTGATGCCCTCGGGCCGCCGGTGCGCCGCTGCCGGCCCCTCATGGTTGGCGTTCATGCTCCTCAGGTCCCCGCGAACCGCCCCTGGATACCCGGTCGGCGTGAGGTCCCACCGTTCGGGTGAGTTCGCGAACCGGGCGCTGACGACGACGTGCACCGTGGGCAGCCTGCGCTGCACATGGCCCGTACTACGCTGCCACCATGGGCAAGTTCCTCGCGATCCTCAACGGTGCCGCCGACGATGCCGACAAGGCAGAGCTCACCGAACAGCAGCAGACCGAGTTCATGAGTGCCTGGGCGGCGTGGGCGCAGCGGAACGAGAATGCGCTCGTCGACCCCGGCGCACCGCTGTTCCACAAGAAGCGGGTGACGGCGCGGGGTATCGAGGAGTTCACCGACTCGAAGATCGGATACGCGATCGTGGAGGCCGGGTCGCACGACGCCGCGACGGGGCTCTTTCGTGACCACCCCCATCTCGCTCTGCATCCAGGGAACTCGATCGAGGTCCTGGAATGCCCGCCCGTTCCTGTCTAGGCGCTGCGTTCATCCACCAACGCGCGCAGGCCGTCCCGGCGCCGGGTCTGTTCGCCCCCGCCCAACGATCGTCCGCCGAACCCCGGCACCACCGCGCCGGTGCCGCATCATCCCTCGGGCACCACGGCCGCTCGGGTCTGTCCGGCCAGCCATGCCCTCACCTCGGACCAGGCGGCCTGCTCCTCCGCCTCGGTTCCCCACCACCAGGTGAAGGGCGACCAGCCGGACGACAACTCCTCACTCCACACATCGACACAGTCAGCCAGGTGGCGACGGGCAACCGGGCTCATCACTTCCTCCCACAGGGCGAGCCACGAGGTGACCGAGGAACTCGCGGTCACACAGCTCTCGAACACCGAGCGGACGGATCCGGGCGGCGACTTCGACCGGAGGGTCTGCATCCACCACGCTCGAAGGAATCCGGCGACCGCCCCTGCCTGCTCGTCGGGCCACCGCGACCAGCCTGCCGCGGCCAGTCCACGGGCCATTTCAACCTCACCCGCGTCGAAACACCGGCCGCAGCCGCTCTCGTCCGCGCGAACCGTCATACCGCCGAAGGTCTTCGCGACCCTCACCACCGCCGCGGCGAGGGCATCGCCGTCCGGAGAAGTCACCGTTATCCAGTCCTGACTCCAAGCAAGCTGCTCCGGCAGGTCAGCGTCGGGTGTCGGGCCGGTGGGAACGACCGTACGGCGTGAGGGGCGTGCTGCGGGCAAATACCGGTCACACCAACGTCCCCAGTGCCCTGATCAGCGCGTCCACCCCCGCCTCGGCCTTGGCCCGGGGGCAGCCGACATTGAGCCGTATGAAACCGGCGCCCTGCGGCCCGTACGTCGACCCCGGCATGATCGCTACCTTTTCCCGGTCGATGAGCAGTCGTTGCAACTGGTCGTCGTTGACACCGAGGGGGCGCAGGTCGAGCCAGGAGAGGTAGCCGGCCTGCGGCACGTCCAGGTCGAGCTGCGGGTACCGCGTGTTCAGCCGGCCCGTGACCATGCGCAGGTTCTGCTCCACGTACGCGCACAGCGCATCGAGCCACGGCCCGCCCTGCCGGTAGGCGGCGATGTGCCCTACGAGGGAGAGGACCGCGGGGGACGAGAGCCCGTCGGCCTCCTTGAGCCGGTGCAGGTACGCCTCCCGGCTCTCCCGGTCGCCGATCAGGCCGTACGAGCCGGTCAGGGCAGGGATGTTGAACGACTTGGAGGCGGAGGTCACCACCGCCCACCGCCCGCCGCGCTCGCTGCCCAGACGTGACCAGGGGAGGTGGCGGTGCGGCGACCGGCTCAGGTCGGCGTGGATCTCGTCGCTGATCACAGCCACACCGTGCCGCTCGCACGCGTCGGCCATCCAGGTCAACTCGTCCTCGGTCCACACCCGGCCCGTCGGATTGTGCGGGGAGCAGAGCAGCAGGACCGAGGTGTCGGGGAGGGCCAGCAACGCTTCCAGCTGCTGCGGGTCGTACGTCCACCCGCCGTCCGCGCCCTTGGACAAGGGGCACCCGCGCAGCTCACGGCTGTGGGCGGCGAGCAGTTTGGGGAACGCGTCGTACGCGGGCGTGTGCACCACGACACCGTCGCCGGGCTCTGACCAGAGCTGAACGAGCTGGGAGATCTGGTAGAGCACGGACGGGCCGTAGACGAGATGCTCCGGGTCGACGGCGGCGGCGTAGCGGGTCTCGTACCAATGGGTGACCGCGGACCGGAAGTCCTCGTTCCGCCAGCGGCTGTAGCCGAGCACGCCGTGGTCGAGCCGTGAGCGCAGGGCCGCGATGACCGGCGGGGCGGTCTCGAAGTCCATGTCGGAGATGGTGAAGGGGAGCAGGCCGGGGACGCCGAACCGGTCCTCGGTGAAATCCCACTGGGTGCACCAGGTACCACGCCGGTCCACCGGGGTGTCGAAGTCGAAGGCTGACTCACGGGCGTGCTGGTCGAAGGCCGACCCATGAGGGTGCTGCACACCGCCGAGACTGCCGGTGCCGTCCGCGGTGTGCGAGGCGCCACCCGCGTCTTTCGTGATGCCCACGTCGTCGTTCCTGCTGTCCATGTCGTCGTCGTTCACGCTGCCCACATCGTCAATGATCTCTTCGGTCAGCTCGTCGGGGCGAGTTCGGCAATGGCGTCCTTCACGGACTGCACCTGAGGTCCGATGATCACCTGCACGTTGTACTGGTCGAGCTTGACCACTCCCACCGCCCCGAGCTTCTTGAGACGTGCCTCGTCCAGCAGCCCGGCGTCCTCCACGGACATCCGCAGCCTGGTGATGCAGTTGTCGAGGGTGCGGATGTTGGCGGCGCCACCGAGGGCTTCGAGGATCGCCACGGGGTCGTACTTCCCGGCGACCAGCGCGGTCCCGGATGCGGCCGGTGCCGACGCATCTCCGGCCGCAGTGGTGTCCCCGTCGGCTCCCGCGGGGTCGCCCTGACCGGCCTGCGCACCCGCGGCTGCGTCGTCGTCCGGCTCCTCGCGGCCCGGCGTCATGAGGTTGAACCGCGTGATGGCGAAACGGAAGAGGAAGTAGTAACCGGCGAACCAGACGGCGGCGATGACCGGAATCAGGTACCACTTCGTGCTCGTGCCCTGCAGAACACCGAAGACGACGAGGTCGATGATGTTGCCGTCCGTGTTGCCGACGTACACGCCCAGGACCGCGGCCGTCAGGAAGCCGAGACCCACCAGGACGGCGTGCAGCAGGTACAGCCACGGAGCGATGAAGAGGAAGAGGAATTCCAGCGGCTCGGTGACTCCGCCGACGACACACGCCACCACGCCCGAGATCAGCAGTGCCTTGATCTCGGGACGCATGGCACGCCTGGCGCAGTGGTACATGGCGAGCGCCGCCCCTGGCAGACCGCCGAGGTAGACGGCCATCTTGCCCTGGGAGAGGAACTGCGTCGCGGTGTGCGCGGCGCCGGAGGGTTCGGCGCAGGAGAGCTGGGCGTAGAAGAGGTTGAGTGCGCCGCTGACGTGCTCGCCGCAGACCGCGCCGGCGCCGCCCGCGTCGGTGAACCGGAAGAGGGCCACGAGGATGTGGTGCAGACCGATCGGCCTGAGCAGCACCTCGCCCATGCCGAAGAAGAACGGGCCGAAGACACCGGTGTGTGCGATGCCCTTGCCGAGGTCGGCGATCCAGCCGTTGAGCGTGGGCCACACCAGCGGCACCAGCAGTCCGGCGAAGCTCATGACCAGGGCGGACACGATGGGCACGAACCGCAGGCCCCCGAAGAAGGCCAGGGCGTCGGGCATCTGCTTGGTGCGGTAACGGTTGTGCAGTACGGCGACGACCACACCGACCGCGACCGCACCCAGCAGCCCGGTGTCGATGGACTCGACACCGAGTATCTGGGCGACGCCGTAGTGCTCCTTCTCTGCCGGTGTGGTCACGCCCTTGGCCGTCAGGAAGAAGTTGACGGCGAGGTTCATGGACGCGAATCCGACGAACCCCGCGAAGGCCGCCACGCCCTTGTCCTGACGCGCGAGGCCGAGGGGGATCGCCATGGCAAAGAGCACGGGAAGGAAGGTGAAGGCCACCGTGCCCGTGTTGGCCATCCAGGTGAAGACCAGGTGGCAGACATCGTTGTCAAGGAACGGCAGGTTCTGGACGACCGCATCGCTGGAGAGGGAGGAGCCCAGCCCCAGCATGATTCCGCAGAAGGCCAGCAGGGCCACGGGCAGCATGAACGTCTTGCCCAACCCTTGGAGGAATTCCCAGAGGGCGGCCTTGGTCTTCTTCACAGCGACGGTTCCTTCGTGCGTACGGTCAGGCCCGACCGACCTCGCAGCGAGCCCGGCGGGTCGGCGGATGCGCTACTTGATCTGCCACCCCCTGTCTTAACCTGTTTGCTACCTCGAACACCAGACCCATAGGGCACGACTTCGGACGCGGGGCCGAGCCGAGGGTCACAGCAATCGGTCGACCAGCCCGTCGACGTAGTCCGGAGCCAGTTCCATGCCGAACAGGACGCGGACATACATCGGGGCCAGGACGTGGTCCAGCACGGTCAACGCGTCGGGCGCGGGCTCGCCGCGTTCGCGGGCGCGGTCGAGCATGGACTGCAACTGCCGTACGCGTTCGGCGCGAAGGTCGTCACGCGCCTGCAGACCCTCCTGACCGTTGCCCGACAGGGCGACGGCCAGACGCACCACCGCCAGGCCGTCGGGCCCGGTGATCTCGCGCGCCACGGCGGCCGCGTACGTACGCAGGTCGCCGGCCAGGCTCCCGGTGTCGGGCATCGGCGAGCGCGCGTTGAGGTAGCTGAGCGCCACGTCGCTGAGCAGGGCGGCCAGGCTGCCCCATCGGCGGTAGATGCTGCTGTCGGCCACGCCCGCGCGGGCCGCGACCTCGCCCACGGTGAAGTTGCCGTAGCCGCGCTCACTGATCAGGGCGGTCACGGCCTGGTGCACCTCCGCGCGGACACGGGCGCTGCGCCCGCCGGGCCGCCGGGCAGGCTGTCGCTCGTTCATCCCCCCACCTTAACGCAGTTGAGGCTTGCGTTTGTGCGCCCTTCCCTCTTACAGTCCACTAACGCAGTCGCTGACTGCGTTAGTGCGCTTGCGGCTGACCCCCGGTCAGTCACACCAAGGCGCCCCCGGACGACGGAGAGAGGACCCCCCCTTGGCTGCACCGACTGAAGCTGTAGGCAGTCGACCGAACCGTGCCGTTCTCCTCACGGTGACCTGCCTGGGTCAATGCATGGTCCTGCTCGACAACACGATCGTCGGAGCGGCCCTGCCCGACATGCAGCACCGGCTGCACACCCAGCTGACCGGTCTGCAATGGATCGTCGACGCGTACGTACTGCTGGTCGCCATGCTGTTGCTGTCCGGCGGTGTCTTCGCGGACAGGTTCGGCCGCAAGCGCGTGTACCTGGCCGGCGTTGCGGTGTTCACCGTCGCGTCGGTGCTCTGCAGCCTCGCGCCCTCGGCCGGCTGGCTGGTCGCCGGCCGGGTGCTGCAGGGCATCGGGGCCGCAGCGCTGAGCCCTGCTTCGCTGGCCCTGCTCGCCGCCGCCTACCCGCAACCACGAGAACGGGTCAAGGCAATCGGACTGTGGGCAGGCTTCAGCGGAATCGGCCTCGCGGCAGGCCCCGTGGCAGGCGGCGTGCTCACAGATGCGTTCGGCTGGCCCGCCATCTTCCTGGTCAACCTGCCCATCGGTGTGGTCCTGCTGCTGGCCGGCCTGCGCAGCCTCCAAGAGACCCGCAACCCGAGCGCTCCCCCCATCGACGTTCCGGGGACGGCGCTGTCAGTTCTGGGGGTAGGGCTGCTCACCTACGGGCTGATCGAGGGCGGTGCCCGCGGCTGGACGTCACCGCTGATCCTGGGCAGCTTCACCGCCGCCGTGATCCTCCTCGCTGCCTTCGTCGCCGTGGAGGCACGTAGGTCCGCTCCGATGCTGCCGCTGCGGCTGTTCCGTCGACGCCTGTTCACCGTGTCCAACATCGCCATGGCCGTGGTGGGGTTCGCGCTCATGGGTTCGTCGTTCTTCTTCTCCCAGTTCTTCGTGTACGTCCAGGGCAGTTCGATCCTTCGTGCCGGCCTGCAGACCCTGCCGGTATCCCTCGCCATGGTGATCGTCAGCCCGTTCGCGGGCCGGCTCGCCGCCCGCTACGGCTTTCGCATCGTGGTCACCACCGGCCTGGCCCTGGCCGGCCTGGGACTGCTGGCACTCGGCACGGTGCACGCCGAGACGGAATACGGGAACGTGTGGTGGCGGCTGGCACTCGCCGGCACCGGGTTCGCGCTGGCTATGTCGCCACTGACGGGAGCCGCCATCCAGGCAGTCAGCGCGAAGGAAGGCGGCCTGGCCTCGGGCATCAGCAGCACCACCCGGCAGATTGGCGCGGTGCTCGGCGTGGCGCTGCTCGGAGCGATCGTCCGCGCCCGGCAATCCGAAGGCGCCTCCTTCGAGACGGGCCTCAACAGCGCTTTCCTGACTGCCGGTGTCGTCACTCTGGCCACCGCCGTCTTCACCGGCCTGTGGCTGGCGAGGTCCAGGCCCGCGAAAGGATCTGGGCGAGTCCTGGCACCGGCTGCTGGCGACTGCCCGACCGCGGACAACCAGACGTTGTCCTGAGGAGGTCTGCTGTCAACACCCCCTCGCGAGCCGGTCGTTACCGCGGGCGGGCGCCGGTGGCGAGGATGCCGTTGACGAGGGTGTCGATGCTCCAGCGGCGACGCTCGGCAGGGGCGCCGGAGATGAGGTTGTCGGCCTGGGCGCGTACGTGGGGGAGCGTGTCGGGGGAGGCGGTGACAAGCGCCTGGCGCAGCTGGATCCAGTCGCGTTCGGCGTGGGAGTCCTCGCGGCGGGCGGAGTGTTCGGCGGCGGAAGCGGTGGAGCGCTGGAGCAGGAGGTCAACGCCCCAGGCGGCCTGGCGGTCGGGCACGCCGCCCTGGGCGAGAAGCGCGAGCAGCGACTCGAGCAGGGCGAGGTAGTTCTCACCCGCGGCTCGGGCGGTCAAGGCGGACTGGGCGAGTGCCGGGTGGGCGAAGAGGACCTGCTCGTAGCTGGCGAGCACGGCGTCCAGCCGCTCTCGCCAGTCCGCGCCCGGATCGGCGGTCAGATCGACGCGGCCCAGCAGGCGGTCCAGGATGGCGGCGTGCAGCTCGGCGGTGTTGGCGACGTACACGTACAACGAGGCGGGACCGGTGTCGAGAGCCTGCGCGAGACGGCGCATGGTCACGCGCTGCAGCCCCTCGTGCTCCATCAGCAGTACGGCGGCGTCGACGATGCCCTCGCGGGTCAGGGCGGGTTTGGCGGGCCGCTCGCGGCGGCTCTGCGGAGTCGGCATGCGGGAAAGCATATCGCCGCGGAACGCGTTCGGAGCGAACGCGTTCGCTCGGAAGGCTCTCGGGCGCGAGGGGATAAATGCCAGGATTTTGGGATCGTATTGACAAAGAGGTGATCCTCGTCTCGCGCCGAACTTGTTCGTACCGAACATGTTCGTTACGTTGGAGGTGTCCAAACCGCACGCCCACCACGGCCCCACGCCGTCCCACCATCCCCGCCATCCCTTCAAGAGGAGCTGCTATGAGCGTCGAACATTTCCCCATCGCGATCATCGGCGGAGGTCTCGGCGGCCTGACTGCCGCACGCGTCCTGCACGTGAACGGAGTCGAGTCGGCGATCTTCGAGCTGGAGACGTCAGCGGCGGCCCGCACCCAGGGCGGCATGCTCGACATCCATGCCGAGAACGGACAGAAGGCCCTGCAGGCCGCCGGACTGCACGACGAATTCACCAAGCTCATTCACGAGGGCGGGCAGTCCTTCCGCCTGATGGGACCCGACGGCACGGTCCACTTGGCCGAGGACGACAACGCCGGCGACCGGCCGGAGGTCGACCGAGGTGATCTGCGCGACCTGTTGCTGAACTCCCTGCCCGATGGCACGGTCCACTGGGGTCGAAAGGCCACCGGCGCCCGAGCACTGGGAGACGGCCGGCACGAGGTGACGTTCACCGACGGGTCGTCCCTCACGACCGACCTCCTGATCGGCGCCGACGGCGCCTGGTCACGCGTGCGCCCCCTGGTCTCGGACGCGAAGCCCCACTACACGGGCATCTCGTTCGTCGAAACGGACCTGTTCGAGGCCGACTCCCGCCATCCGCGCAGCGCAGCGGTCGTCGGAGCCGGCTTCTTCATCAGCCTCGGTGACGAGCGCGGTTTCCTCGCGCACCGGGAAACCGACGGCAGCCTGCACGTCTACGCGGCGCTCAAGGCCGACGAGGGCTGGCTCGACACTCTCGATTTCACCGACCACACCGCTGCCAAGGCCGCGGTCCTGACCCACTTCGAGGGCTGGGACGAGAGCCTGCGCGCCCTGGTGGCCGACGCGGAAACGATCACCCCGCGGCGCATCCACGCCCTGCCGGTCGGGCACCACTGGGACCGTGTGCCGGGGGTGACGCTGCTGGGAGACGCCGCCCATGTGATGTCCCCGTTCGCGGGAGAGGGAGCCAACCTGGCCATGTTCGACGGCTCCGAACTCGCTCTGGCCGTCGCAGCGCACCCCGCCGACACCGAAGCTGCGCTGGCCGCCTACGAGAAGGCACTGTTCCCCCGCAGCGAGGCATCGGCCGCCGAGTCCGCGGCGAGCCTGGACATGATGTTCGGGAAGCGCGGGTTGGAGCAGATGGTCGAGTTCTTCACCTCCGACCCGACAAGCACCGAGTGAACACCGCTTCCGACGAGTACCACTCGGCCAAGACCGCACCCGGCTCAGCTACGGAACAGCCCGGCTCCCGCCCCTCAGATCACCGCTTCCCGCACCCCTGAGGGCGGGACCGTCCCCCTCCCACCCAGCAACCGGCACCCAGCACCTGGCATCCCGACCGCCCCTCAGCGTGCCGCCCGCCAACACTCCCGGGTACGTCCCGCATTCACCCACCGGAGACACCATGACAAAAATCGCGATCATTCTCGGCAGCACACGATCCGGACGCGCGGGTGAGCGAGTCGCCCAATGGGTCCTGGAGCAGGCACGCGAACGCGGTGACGCCGACTACGAGCTGATTGACCTGGCCGAGGTCGACCTGCCGCAGATCGACGAACCGTTCCCGCCGGCCATGGGCCGCTACAGCCATCCCCACACCCAGCGATGGGCCACGACCGTCGCCGCCTTCGACGGCTATGTGATCGTCACCCCCGAGTACAACCACTCCTTCCCCGGCGTCCTGAAGAACGCTCTCGACCGCGTCTACGCCGAGTGGAACAACAAGGCCGTCGGGATGGTCTCCTACGGCGTGGACGGAGGCGTGCGCGCTGTCGAGGCCCTGCGCCCGGTGCTCAGCGCCCTTCAGCTCGCACACGTCTCCGCCCAGGTCACCCTGAATCTACGTACCGACTTCGCGCAGTTCGGCGCCGCGTTCACCCCCGGCGAGCACCAGGGCCGAGCACTGACAGCGATGCTCGACCAACTCCTCTCCTGGACCAACGCCCTCGCCCAGACCCGCACCGACCCCTCCTGACCGCCGGTTCCTCTCGGGCGATCCGGGCTGCCCGCGCAAGCACGCACCCATACGGGCGTACGGGCATACAGACCGGGCGGACGCACACTGCGATCCGTCAGACGCCGGCGCCGAGGCCGCCAGCGACAACCAGTTCGCGACCGGTGAACTCACCGGTGAGCATGGGCATTGCGGCAGCGCGATCGCTTTCGCGAGGAGAGGCGCAGGTCACGGGCCGGATCTGCCGGTGCGCTCCGTGGGTCTGTCCCATGGCAGGATTCATGTATGCCGAATGTTGTCGTGTCCTCCGAGGTGTCCATCGCGTACGAGAGCTTCGGCGACCCCGGGGACCCACCCGTCCTGCTGGTGATGGGTTTCGGCGCGCAGATGCTTGGCTGGCACGAGGACTTCTGCCGGGCGCTGGCGGACCGCGGTCGGTACGTGATCCGCTACGACAACCGTGACTGCGGACTGTCCACGAAATTCGACGAGCACCCGGTCGACACGGGCACGTTCATCGCCACCGTCAGCTCGGGCGACCTTCCCGCTGCCCTCGCGATGGTTCCCTACAGGCTTCGCGACATGGCTGATGACGGACTCGGTCTGCTCACCGCGCTCGGAATCGAACGCGCCCACGTGGTCGGCACGTCGATGGGCGCGATGATCGCTCAGACGATGGCCATCGCCTCCCCGGAGCGGGTGCTGACCTTGACGTCGATGATGTCCTCGACCGGCGAGAGTGAGTACGGTCAAAACAGTCCGGAGGCTCAAGCGGTGCTGTCCGCCCCGAAGCCGGCGGACCGCGCGGGATACATCAAGGCGGCGGAGAAGGAGCTGGTGTGGGCTTCCAAGCGCTACGGCGACGCAGCGGTGCTGCGTGAGCTGGCCGCCGCGAGCTACGACCGCTCGTACTACCCGGCGGGGCTCGGGCGGCAACTCGGCGCGATGATCCTCAGCGGCTCACGCGCGGACGCACTCCGCGAACTGCGGGTACCGACGCTGGTGATCCACGGCCTGGACGACACGCTGATCGACCCCAGCGGCGGAAAGCGCACCGCGGAGCTCGTGCCCGGTGCGGAACTCCTGCTGATCCCCGACATGGGCCACGACCGCCCCCGAGAGCTCTGGCCGGACCTCATCGACGCCGTGGTGTCCCACACCGGCTGAGCAGGTCGTCCGCAGAACCCGCGGCCCAGGGAATGCCCACTGCCATGAGGAAAACGGCGCAGGACGTCGCGTCCTGAGCGGGAGAAGATGAGCGGGACAAGAAGCGAAGGCTCCGTCTCCCGCCCAAGTCGCTCCTGCCCAAGACGCTCCTGCCCAAGACGGTTTCTTCGAGCGCTACTTGATGTCGCTCTGCTTCGGCACGACGACGCCGAAGCGGTCCTGGATCGTGGCAAGCGCGGCCTCGTGGACCTGCTTGGCGGGGATGCCGTTGGGGCTGCCCTTGACCGGTAGCGGCCGGGTCGCGGAGGCGTCGCCGACCACGGTCGGGTTGTAGCCGTTGTAGACGGCGCCTTCCGTGGTGAACAGGGTGCACATGTGTGTCATGAAACCGCTGATGATGACGTTCTTGCGGCCGGTCTTCTTGAGTTCCTCATTGAGCTTCGTGTCGTGGAAGCCGTTGGGGACGGCCTTCTCGACGACCGCCTCTCCCTTGACCGGCTTGAGAGCCGGGATGATCTGTCCGCCCTTCGACTTGAGGTCATAGCCCTTCTCGACGACGTGTATGACCGGCGTATGAGCCTTGCGGGCCCGCTCCAGCAGGGCCTTGGTGCTGTTGACCGCCTCGTTCCAGCCGGTGAGCTGCATCGGGCCGCCGGTGTAGACGTTCTGGTAGTCGACAAGGATCAGCGCGGCGTTGGACAACGTCGCTAGAGTCTCGTCGAGTTTCATGAGCTGACGCAGCGTCGTGGTGTTCTTCGCGACGTTCGGTTCGGCGGACGGTGACACCTTGCCGTCCTGTCGGTCGGTGCTGGAGGCGGCCTGGCTCTCCCCGCCACAAGCGGTGACGGTGACCGCGAGCAGGGCGGTGGCACCCAGGGCGACGAACGTACGCAGCGGCTTCATCAAACGATTTCCTTCTGGGAGGCGACGACCTTGTACAGGCCGGTGGCGGTGGCGGTGGCGGTGGCGGTGGCAGCAACCGTGAGGCGGTTGCCGTGCAGGAACGAGCCCTGAGCCGTGAATGCGAGGCACATACGGGGCATCCCCCCGGGTGTCGTACGGCGGTCCTTCCCGCCGTCATTGATGACGTGCACGGCCTTCTTGCGTACCGCGCGGGCTCCGACCGGGAGTTGCTGCGAGCCCGGGGTGTGCGACGCCGACTCGGCCAGCTCCGCGGGCGCCTGGTCGAAACCGTTGAGCTCGCGCAGCGTGGTCCTGGACATGGGTGTTCCACCTTGGTGTCGCGTAGGAGAGTCACGGCCCGTGGTCCCGGTACTGCCGGCCGGGGGCTGTGTCCTCCACGCTATGAGCTCGACCCGATGTCAACAATGACGTCTAACATGCAGATACCGACCTGACGTCGGACAAGCACATCAGCAACACCAGCCCGGTAGCACCAAAGGGGGAAGCGTGGTGGACACCGCGGGACGGCTCATCGTGGTCGTGATCTTCGAGGGCGTGGACCTGCTCGACGTCACCGGGCCGCCGGAGGTCTTCGCACTGGCCCGGCGCGAGACCGCAGAGGCGGCCGGCTATCAAGTGGTCCTCGCTGCCGAGACCATGGACCCGGTCACCACCGGCGCCGGAGTCCGCGTCCTGCCCGACCTGACCTTCGACGCGGCCGCGACACGCAGCATCGACACGCTCATCGTCCCTGGCGCGGTGGAGGTCGACGGGGACGGACGCATTCACCCCCTCGTCGACCCCGCGCTGGTCCATCGGGTGCAGGAACTTGCAGAGCGGACGCGCCGGATCACCTCGGTGTGCGTCGGAGCACACCTCCTCGCCGCCGCCGGGCTGCTCGACGGCAAACGGGCCACCACCCACTGGTCGACCGCGCAGCAACTGGCCGCCGACCACCCGGAGGTGGAGGTCGACGCCGACCCGATCTTCATCCGCGAGGGCAACGTGTGGACCGGCGCGGGAATCAGCGCCTGCCTCGATCTCTCCCTCGCCCTGATCGCCGACGACCTCGGCGAGACCGTCGCACTGCGCGTCGCCCGCCAACTCGTGATGTACCTCAAACGCCCCAGCGGCCAGAGCCAGTTCAGCGTCCCACTGAAGCAGGTCTCCACAACCCGACGCATCGAGGACCTGCGCCACCACATCCTGCGGCACATCGCCGAACCGCTCACCGTCGTCGACCTCGCCGCGTACGCCCATGTCAGCGACCGGCACCTGACACGCCTGTTCAAGAACGAACTAGGCATGACCCCCCATGCGTACATCGAATCGGTACGCGTCGAGAAGGCCCGCCACGAGCTGGAATCGTCCGACGCCACGCTCAACCGCGTCTCATCCCTGTGCGGCTTCGGCACCACCGACACGCTCGTACGGGCCTTCCGCCGTCGCCTCAACACGACGCCGACGGAATACCGGCGCCGATTCCGGGTCCCTCAGGTCTCGTGACCAACAGACACCGCCAACCGACCGCCCGCATGAGCGTTCGGCCAACCGCTCTACTCGTAGTTCATGAACCATGAGTATCGAAGAAGCGAGCCATCGTGAACGGGCGCTGGGTCGAAGAGAATGCGGCGGACGAACTCAGCCGCTTGGCAGCCCGCCAGCATGGGCGCCCGCGTTGCCTTCTCATACGTCTTCGGCTGCCTGTCTACCGCGTGGTTGGTCTACGCATCCGTGCTCATTTTCGTGCCGTCCTCCTCTTCGCCGTTCATGCTCGGGTGGCCCACCGCATACCGAGTGCGTCGAGGTCAGCCGTCGATCGCCGCTGAGGCTGTCGGCACGCTTACGGATGTTGTCCAGCACCATCCCGAGTTTCACCCCCACCACACCACCACCAGCGGCCCTCTGAATGCCTGCCAGCCCCTCACTCGCCTCGACGTGCTCGATGTGCTTCCTCGGCACCCGTAGGTGTCCCTCACGCGCGTGAAACTGCTGTGCTGCGCGGAGGTTGAGTTGCCACTTGTCGTCCTGCGTGCGTTTCACAGGCCGCTCCGACTCCTCCGCCGGTCCGATCCCGAGACTGATCTCCAGCAACCATCGCTGCGCGGGCAACAGCGTGTCCTATCCGAACCGGCAGCCCTGGACCCACCGCCCGAGATCTTCGCCCTGGACGACCACCTTCCCGGCCTCTCTCGGCACGGCACCGCCGACCTTCAGATGGTGTTGCACGAGACGCAGGCAACGCTGCCACCCCGCATCCCATACCGGACACCAGCCGGGGTCGATCTCATCCAGCGCCTCACGTCGCGCCCACGACAAGCCACCGGCCCGCTCCGCATCCTCGGGCAGCTCGTCGCCCTCCAACTGCGCCGCCCGCATGTCCGCAAGCCGGGCCGCGGTCCGCAGATTCTTCGCCCACGTCCCGATCGGGTACCCGTTCCGGACGGCGGTGGCCGGCGGGAGCAAATGCCCGTGCTCACCAGCCCAGTGCCGGGCCACAGCGAGGCCTTCCTCGAACGCCCGGTCACGATGCGACCACACCACACCCAGCTTCTCCAGCTCCCGCACCCGCCCCGACACCAGCGTGTCCGCCCTATAGGCAGTGCGCTGGTTCCGCAGCCACGTCCCCAAAGGAAACCCACCCATCACCCAACCGTCGGGCGTCACGAAGTCATACGGCACCCGCAACTCCTCGACCCCGGCCTCCTGCCGGTACCGCACCGCGGCCGCAATCCCGGCACGCCAGAAGTCCGTCTCCGGATGCAGCACCCGCAACGCCACGAACCTAGCCACCTCCGCCGGATCCCGCGGCGCTGAAAACCTCAGCAACTCACGCGCACCGGTACCTGGGCCCGTCGCCGTGTCCCGCCGCTCCTGGCCCTCCTCCTCGCCTGCCTCAGCTGTACCTGCAGTATCCCAACTCCCGCTGCGCACACGAGGATCCGCAAGAGCTTCGATCGCGTCCGCGTCATGGGAACGAAGCGCTCCGAGTACCTTCGCCAATGCTTCTGTGCCCGGCGACGTCAGCATTTCACCAGGCGTTTCACCGGGTTCGAGGAATACCGGCACCACGAGGGAGGCAATTTTCCCTCCGCCGGGATGCATGCGCAGTGCGCGTCCAACCATTTGCACGATGTCGACCATCGACCCCCGTGTATCGCAGAAGACAACGGAATCGCAGCGGGCTGAATCGACGCCCTCACCCAGAATGCGAACAGAAGAGAGCACCTTCAACTTCGCTGGGTGCACGACATCCTTCCTCCGCCGACCCGTGCCCTGCGGGCAGCTGATGACGTCCGACTCGAACTCCTCCAGCACCTGGCGCCGATGACCCGGCTTGTGCTCCCCGCACAACCAGTCCGCCCATACCCGTTCCGGCGGGTGATACCGCGCCGGATCCTGAGCGAACAACCGCTCCGCGACCTCCGGGAGGCCTGCGGCCATGGCCTCCGCCTCGTGCACCCGGGAGTGGAACGCGAGGGTCTTGCGCAGGTTCTCGTCCGCCGCAGCCGTCACCAGGCCCGCCTGCAAGGCGGCCAGCCGTGCCCCGCGCACATGGTCGGAGCTGCGGTCACCGGCCGCGTGCGCGGCATGCAGATCGGGATCGGAGATGTCCACGCAGATGATCTGGTACGGCGCGACCAATCCCCGTGAGATGGCCTGGGAGAGTGTCAGCTTCCACGCCACCGGCCCGAAAACGGGCGACCCGTCGTCCATGCTCGCAATCAACCGCGGCGCCGACCGGCCCTGCTTCCGGGAGTCTTCGAGGGCTTCCCAGATCCGCGGGGTCGCGGTCATGTACAGCCGTCGTACCGCCGGGATCTTTGTCTGGTCGTGCACGGCTGCCCATGCCTTCGCCGCGTCACCGCTCGTACGGTGCGCCTCGTCCACGACCATAAGGTCGAAGCCGTCCATGCCCATCGCGCGGGCCTGGTGCACCGTCGTGGACGCGGAGGAGTACGTCGAGAACACCGTCACCGGACCTTGGCCCTGCACCCAAGACACAAGCTCCATGGGATTGGTCGTACAAGGGAGCCCTTCCGATACCGAGGCCGAAAGAGAGCACGCCCCGACCGTCGCCCCCGTACGCCCGGCCCGACGCCACTCGGCAGCCATCTGCATCAGCAGATCCAACGTCGGCACCAGCACCAACACCCGCCGCGCACGCAGCCGCTGCGCAACCACGGCGGCGATGCGGGTTTTGCCGGAGCCCGTCGCTGCGATGACCTGGCACCGCAACCCCCCTGCGGGCACCGGAGCGCCGACCGGTGCTTGGAGGTGGCGGACGACCGCATCGACTGCCTCGACCTGGTGTGCCCTGAGGGCCTGGTTCAACACGGTTCTCCTTGCTTGATGTCCACCCGAACGCACGGAGGGATCCGGTCGGCTGCCGAATGTCGGATGCGAGCAAGGAACGCCTGATCCTGCTTGATGAGCGTCAACAGCTCAAACGCATGGCTTGCTGAGGCCAGGTCACGCCCGGAGAAGATCTCCTCGCAGTAAAGCCAAATTCCCTCACGTGCCGCTGTGGCGCACTCCTGAGAGAGGTTCCGGCCCTCTGCTTCCAGTCGGAGAGTTTGGCTCTCGCCCGCCACTAGGTCGAAAACAAGTGCGAAAAGGCTCTGCGCGCCGGGATAGACAAAGGTGCGGTAAGCGCGGCGAGCGCAGCACGGAGGACGGCAACAGAGGAGGCAAACAGCACCTCGGTCACCATGACATGACTGCGGATACGAGCAAGCGTCGCGCTCCAACCTCTTCCTGTGAACTCGCTTCAGTGAGCTCTCTGAGAAACGGCGGAAGATGCACCGCATGGCTGTCGCAGCCACACGGTATTTCCTTCCTGGTGTGAGTGGAGTTCGATCTCAAGAGCTTCGCGAGGAACTGGCGTTGTGACCTTGCGATGCGTCAGGTATTGGATCTTTTCTTTAGCTTGTCGCCGGGGGGTAGGAAATAGCAGCGCTGTGGCGTCCCTGACCTTGGCAGGCAAGCACAGCACTCTTGCGGTTCTCGATGATGTTGGCATGGCGCGTTTGATAATAGCTTACGGAAATCAAGGTAGCGGTTTGCGCAAGATGACGCATTCAGTACCTCAGGGTGATGGAAATTTTGGGTGGGGCCGCAAAATGGTGGTAGTTGCTCAGGAAAAAGGATACATGAGACAACTTATGAACCGTCGGCGGCAAGCAAGCCAGGAGGTAAGTGGGTGGCAATCATGTGCTGGCCGGCCTTGGTTCTGAATGTCGCGGTCCTGATCTGGCGAATAGCCGACAACGACAGCGGAGCAAGGAACGGTGCTCCCACAGGAATTACTCTTTTACTCATCGCCGTACTCATCACCAACCACCTGGCCCGACGCCGAGCACGGCAGCTAAACACACCCCGCACCGGATCAGACCCTGCCTCGTAGTCGGCGCATTTCAACTCGACTGCGGAGCAGGCGAGTTGCCAGCGCGGAGCGCTGGCCTTCCGGGGCGCGGAGCGCTCCGGAAGTGCTGGGCCACGGAGTGGACCGGCATGCTCGGGAGCGGAGCGAGCGAGGATAGAGCCGCGTAGCGGCTCCGCGTCGTGTCTGCGGAGCAGACCGCGCG
>NZ_JBIVVC010000019.1:0-83145 GCF_044757485.1 Streptomyces sp. NPDC091272 | reverse complement strand
CAAGCGCGACTACATCTTCAACGGCACCCTCACCGTCGCAGCGATCGCCATCTGGCTCCGCGACACCGTCCAAGAGCCATCAGAAACGACCTAGGGGACCCCCCCCTTCAACCCCCGTGGGCAGCGGGGTGGCTCCCCGGGGCCCCTCTCGGTGGGGGTGCCTCTCCCCGGTCGGGGCGTCTTGTCCTGTGCCCGTCCGGGGTGGGTTGGTGGGTGCGGGTGCGTCGTGGTTGATCGCGCAGTTCCCCGCGCCCCTGAATGCTTGCTCCCGTGGTGTTCGGTGGCCGCATGAGGGGGTGCGCACGTGCTGCTTGGCGGCCTCGCAGGGGGCTGCCCTCAGTGCTGCCCGTCGGTCTCCTTCGGGCTGTGTCCGGCTGCCTTCGGTCTTGGCGGGGACAATGGGCCGGTGCGCTATCAGATCCTCGGCACCGCCCGAGCCCTTCACGACGACGGAACCCCCGTTCCCCTCGGCGGGCCCCGCCTGCGTGCGACCCTGACCGCGCTCGCCCTGCGGCCCGGACGCCGCGTTCCGGTGCGCGTCCTCGTCGACGACCTCTGGGGTGACGCGGACACCCAGCCCGCCGACGCCCCCGCCGCGGTCCAGGCCCTGATCGCCCGGCTGCGCCGTAGCATCGGCCGGGAGGCGGTGGTGTCCGTCGACGGTGGTTATCTGCTCGCCGCCGACCCCGACGACGTCGACCTGTTCCGGTTCGAGCGCCTCGCCACCGAAGGCTCCCGCGCCCTCGCCGAGGGCGACCCGACGAAGGCCGTCGCCCTCCTCGACGACGCGATCTCCCTCTGGCAGAGCGGCCCCGCCCTCGCCGACCTGCCGGGGCGCACGGCCGACGCGGCCCGTTGGGCGGCCCGCCGACTCGACGCCAGGCGCGCCCGTCTCGCGTCCTGGCTCGCCCTGGGCCGTGCCGAGGAAGCCCTCGCCGAGCTCGCGGCGCTCTGCGCGGCCCATCCTATCGACGAACCCCTCCAGGCGCTGCGCCTACGGGCGCTGCACGAAGCGGGCCGCACCGCGGAGGCACTGGAGGCGTACGAGGCCGTGCGCCGGGACCTCGCCGACCGGCTGGGCGTCGACCCGTCCGCCGAACTCAGGTCCCTCCACGGGCAGCTGCTGGACTCGCCCGAGACCGCGGGGTCCACGGTAGCGCCCATGGCCGCGCCCACGACCGGTGCCGCAGCCGGTGCCGCGGGCACGGCCTCCGCCGGCGCTTCCCGCCTCAGCAGCAGCGACGAACCCCGTACCTCCGTCGCGCCGGGCGGCAACCTGCGTTCCCGGCTCACCTCCTTCGTCGGCAGGGAGGCCGACATCGTCACCATCCGGGGCGACCTCGCCCAGGCGAGACTGGTCACCCTGCTCGGGCCCGGCGGCGCGGGCAAGACGCGCCTCTCCCAGGAAGTGGCGGAGGCGGTGGAGGCGGCGGGGGCCGACGGGCCCGCCGGCCATGCCCGCCCCGGCGCCGACGCCGCGCCCCCCTGGCCCGACGGGGTCTGGATGGTCGAGCTGGCACCCGTCGACGACCCCGAGGCGGTGCCCGACGCCGTACTCACCGCGCTCGGGGCACGCGAGACCGTGCTGCGGGGGGCCGGCGCCGAGGGGATCCGGGTCGCCGAGCGGCTCGACGACGACCCCCTCGTACGGCTCGCCGAGCACTGCGGGCGACGGCGCATGCTGCTCCTGCTGGACAACTGCGAGCACCTCGTGGACGCCGCCGCCCACCTCGCCGAGCACCTCCTCGCCCACTGCCCAGGGCTCACCGTCCTGGCCACCAGCCGCGAACCCCTCGGCGTGCCGGGCGAGTTGGTGCGCCCGGTCGATCCGCTGCCGGAGCCCGTCGCGCTGCGGCTGTTCGCCGAGCGCGGCGCCGCGGCCAGGCCCGGGTTCCGGGTCGAGGACGACCCGTCGGCCGCCGCCGAGATCTGCCGACGGCTGGACGGCCTGCCGCTCGCCATCGAACTGGCCGCAGCCCGGCTGCGGATGCTCACCCCCCGCCAGATCGCCGACCGGCTCGACGACCGATTTCGGCTGCTCAGCGCGGGCGCCAGAACCGTACTGCCACGGCAGCAGACGCTCCGGGCCGTCGTCGACTGGTCGTGGGACCTGCTGACCGACGGCGAGCGCGCCGTGCTGCGTACGCTGGCGGTCTTCTCCGGCGGCTGCGACCTGGCCGCGGCCGAGGCCGTCTGCGGGCCCGACGCCCTGGACCTGCTGGGCTCGCTCGTGGACAAGTCCCTCGTGGTGGCCGAACCGTCCGAGGCCGACGGCGGGATGCGCTACCGGCTGCTGGAGACCGTCTCCGAGTACGCCGTCGAGCGGCTCGCGGAGGCCGGCGGGCGGGAGGCCGCCGAGCAGCGCCACCTCGTGCACTTCCGGGAACTCGCCCGGGTGGGCGACCGGTTGCTGCGCAGCAACGAACAACTGCACTGGATCGCCAGGTTCCGACGCGAGTACGAGAACCTGCGCAGCGCCCTGCGCCGCGCCGTCGCCGTCGGGGCCGAGCAGGAGGCACTCTGCCTGGTGCACTCGCTGGCCTGGTACTGGCAGGTCCGCGACCTGCGCACCGAGTCCCGGTACTGGACGGCCGCCACGATGGCACTGGGCCCCGACCCGTTCGCCGGCCCCGCCGAGCCCGCCGCCGCCGTGTTCGAGCAGTGCACCGACGCACCCCCGCCGATGCGCCCCGAGGTGCTCCAGGAGGCCAGGCGCGGGGTCCGGCTGCTCAACCTGGTCAACATGAACCACGACGAGGACATCTGGCTCGGCCCGGAGCGCAAGGACTGGCTGGGCCGGGTCGTCGCCACCTACCGCCCGGGGCTCCCGCAGGCCTGCCGTACCCCCGGCGCGCTGTGGATCTTCGCGTTGCTGATGACCAGCGAGCACGACGAGTTGCTGCGTGAGGCGATCAACCAGACCGTCGAGGCCTGCCGGGGCTTCGGCTACGAGTGGGAGCTCGCCTTCTCCCTGGAGATGCGCGCCAACATCTTCGCCAACCGCACCGCCTGGGCAGGCGACGCCCGCAGGGACGCGGACGAGAGCCTGGAGATCTTCCTTAGGCACGGCGATTCCTGGGGGGCCGCCGAAGCGCTCGCCGCACGCGGCGAGGCGCACGAGCGCGTCGGGGAGTTCGCCGCGGCCGCCGAGGCGTACCGCGAGGCCATCAGGCACGCGCAGCGGCTTGAGGCACGCTCCCAGGTCCTGCTGCTGCGCAGCCGGCTGGCCGGGGCGCTGATCGAGTCCGGTGCGGGGGACGAGGGCGAGACTCTTCTGCGGGGAGTCCTCAAGGACCCTGAGGGGGCGAGCATCGAGGTGCGCCCGTTCGCCCTGCTCTTCCTCGCGGTGTGGCTGGCCCGCTCAGGCCGCGTCGCCGAGGCCCGTGCCCAGCTGACCCGGATGCGTATCGACTTCGACAACGGCAACCTGCGGATCTTCGACGGCTTCTCGGTCGGGCTGCTCGCCTGGGTGGCCAACCTGGAGGAGGCGTACGAGGAAGGCCTCGGGTACGGCGCGCAGGCCCTGGAGCGGTCGCAGGACTCGCTGTCCCAGATGGTCGCCCCGCAGATGCTCGCCGTCCATCTGATGACCGTGGCGGGCTCGCTGGCCGGACTTGCCACGTTCGAGACCGGGGCGGGCAGACGGGAGAGGCTGGCGACGGAGGCGGCCATGCTGCTCGGGGCCTATGCGGCGGGCCTTCCGGAAGGTCACTGGGTGGCCGCCCAGGAGGCCGACGGCCGGGACCTCGCGACCCGGCTGGCCCGCACCGTCCTGGACGACGCCGCCTACGACGCCGCGTACACCGAGGGCGGTGGCCTCTCCATGGAGGAGGCCACCGCCCTGGTGTACGCACGACGCGACGAGTACCGGAAGAACGGCGAGTACCGGAAGGAGGACGTCCATCTGAAGGAGGGCGTCAGCCGGCAGGAAGAGGGCTGAACGTCAGGTCTTGCTGCGGAACTTGCGGATCGCCAGCGGCGCGGTGATCAGCGTGATGACGGCCGACCAGGCCAGCACCATCCACACGTCGTGGGCGACCGGGCCGCCCATGAACAGTCCGCGCGCCGCGTCCGCGAGGTTGGACAGTGGGTTGTAGTCGGTGAAGGTCTGGAGCCAGCCCGGCATCGTGGACGTCGGCGTGAAGATCGACGAGCCGAACTGGAGCGGCATCAGCACGATCATGGCCAGTCCCTGCACGGCCTGCGCCGTCTTGACGGTGAGTCCGATCAGGATGAAGATCCACATCAGGGAGGCGCCGAACAGCAGCGAGAGGCCGACCGCCGCCAGCACGTGCAGCAGTGAGGTACCGACGGTCATCCCCAGGATGAGGCCGACGACCAGCAGGATCGTGAAGGCGACCAGCATCCGGCCGATCTCGACGACGATCTTCGCGACGAGGACCGAGGAGCGGGCGATCGGCATCGTGCGGAACCGGTCCATGACTCCCTTCTGGAAGTCCTCGTTGACACCCGTGCCGACGGACATCGAGACGTTCATGCCCATCATCGCCATCAGGCCGGGCACCAGATAGCTGACGTACTCGCTCTGGTTGCCCTTGCCCGCCACGGCGCCGCCGAAGACGAACGTGAAGAGCAGGGTGAAGATGATCGGCATGAACAGGACGTCGAACATCGACTCGGGGTCCTGCTTGATCTGGAGCATGTTGCGCCGGGCGAGCGCGCCGATGTGCCGCAGATTGCCCCGCAGGCCGATCCGGCCCTCGTCGCGGAGGTCCGGCTGTGGCGGCTGCTGCCGCTCGGGCGCCGGTTTCGCCAAGGTGGCCGTGCTCATGCCGCTACCTCTTCCTTCTCCAGGACGTCCTGCGCCGCGGGGGCACTGTCCGCTTCGCTGCTCTTCTCGCCCGTGATCGCCAGGAACACCTCGTCCAGGCTGGGCAGATGGGTGCCGATGTCGGCGATCGCGAATCCGCGCGCCCCCAGCAGGCCCACCACCGCGGTCAGTTGCTCGTCGCTCAGGATCGGCACGTACAGCATGCCTTCGTCGGTGACCGCCTGCGCGCCGCCGACGCCGTCCAGGCCGGCCTCGCTCAACGTCCCGGCCATGGCCCGCAGCTGGGCCGGGTCGCTGGGGCGGATCTGCAGGGTGCGCCCGCCGACCTTGGCCTTCAGCTCGTCGACCTTGCCCTCCGCGACGACACGACCGCGGTCGATCACGGTCAGCTCGCTGGCCAGCTGCTCGGCCTCCTCCATGTACTGCGTGGTGAGCAGCACGGTGACGCCCTCGCCGACCATCCGCTGCACCTCCGCCCACACCTCGTTGCGGGTGCGGGGGTCGAGGCCGGTTGTCGGCTCGTCCAGGTAGAGCACCGCGGGCCGGCCGATCATCGAGGCCGCCAGGTCGAGCCGGCGCCGCATGCCGCCGGAGTACTGCATGGCGGGCTTCTTGGCCGCCTCGGTGAGCGAGAAGCGCTCCAGCAGCTCGTCCGAACGCCTGCGGGCGTCCTTGCGGGACAGGTCGAGCAGCCGCCCGATCATGTAGAGGTTCTCCCAGCCGGAGAGCTTCTCGTCGACCG
This sequence comes from Streptomyces sp. NPDC091272, assembly GCF_044757485.1. Taxonomy (NCBI): domain Bacteria; kingdom Bacillati; phylum Actinomycetota; class Actinomycetes; order Kitasatosporales; family Streptomycetaceae; genus Streptomyces; species Streptomyces sp. NPDC091272. Next base: position 77,611 of record NZ_JBIVVC010000019.1, on the reverse strand, counting down.
AGGCGTACTGGCCGGTCAGGCCTATCGTGCGGCGCAGCTGGCGGGGCTGGCGCACCACGTCGTACCCGGCGACCGTCGCCGTGCCGGCGTCCGGGCGGACCAGGGTGGACAGGCATCGCACGAGCGTGGTCTTGCCCGCGCCGTTGGGGCCGAGGACACCGAGGACGGTGCCCTCGCGGACGTCCAGGTCGACGCCGTCCAGAGCCTTGGTGTCGCCGTAGTGCTTGACCATGCCCCGCACTTCGATGGCGTGCGTGGCGGTACCGGTGCGGACACTGCCGCCATCCGGTTTCTTGTCGTATCGCGTCATGCCTGCCATTGGAGCAGGCCCCACTGACAATTGTCCGACGAATTGTTCCGGCCACCGACAGATCACCGACAGGTCACTCACGGACCCACGGACCCACGGCCCCGGACCTATGGTTCTGCGGCCGGCCTTCCCGTACACGCCGACGGCCCGCCGTGGGGGAAGGCGGCGGGCCGTCGTTCGTGCGAGGAGTGGTCGCTGGGAAGCGGGCGGTCGGCGGCCGGTGTCTTCCGATCGGATCGCGCCGGGCCCGCCCGCTCCGGACGGAAGGACTGACGGAGGGGCTAGTGGAAGGTGTGCTCCTCGCGCGGGAACGAGCCGCCCGAGACCTCGTCGGCGAAGGCCCTCGCCGCGTCACCGAGGGTCTGGCGCAGGTTCGCGTACTGCTTGGTGAAGCGGGGGACCTTTCCGCCGGTCAGGCCCACCATGTCGGTGTAGACGAGGACCTGCGCGTCCGTGTCGGGGCCCGCGCCGATCCCGACGGTCGGGATGGACAGGCTGCGGGTGACCTCCGCCGCCAGCTCGGCCGGCACCAGTTCCAGGACCAGGGCGAACGCCCCCACGCTCTCCGCGGCCTTCGCGTCCCGCAGCAGCTGGTGGGCCGCCTCGTCGCCGCGCCCCTGCACGCGGTAGCCGAGCGTGTTCACCGACTGCGGGGTGAGGCCCAGGTGGGACATCACCGGGATGCCGGAGGCCACCAGCAGCTCGGTCTGCGCCAGCGAGCGCTCGCCGCCCTCCAGCTTGACCGCGCCGACCCCCGACTCCTTGATCAGCCGGGTGGCGTTGCGCAGGGCCTGCACGGGCCCTTCCTGGTACGAGCCGAAGGGGAGGTCGGCGACGACCAGCGCGCGCGTCGTGCCCCGCACGACGGCGGCCGACAGGAACGCCATCTCGTCCATCGTGACCGGCACGGTGGTCTCGTAACCGAGGTGGCAGTTGCCCATCGAGTCCCCGACGAGCAGCACCGGCACCCCGGCCTCGTCGAAGACGGACGCCGTCATCGCGTCGTACGCGGTGAGCATGGGCCACTTCTCGCCGCGCTCCTTGGCGGCGGCGATCTGGTGAACGGTGATCCGGCGCGTGCCGGTGCCTCCGTAGAGGGCCTTGGGGTCGGCGGAACGGGAGGGCGGCGGGCCCTGCGGGGCCTCGCTCGGCACGGCGGGCGACGCGCCGTTCGGCGAGGCGTTCCCTGCGGGGTTACGCGCGGCGTTCTGGGCAGCCTGAAGCGTCATGGCTGAAACGGCCTTTCGTCATCTCGAAGCGCCCTTACGGCGTCTCCGGACCGCGTCCATGGTGGCATCCCCGGCGGCAAGGCGGAAGTGGGCCGCGTGGACACCTTTCCCACCTGCCCTTTTGTGCGCGTTTCGTCACAGAGGGCGGGTGCGGCGACCGATGCGGAACCCCAGGTGGGGACCCGCTCGTCCTCCAGGCAGTACGGCCGCCCCGGATGGCGGCCGGGATGCGTACCGGTCATCGCCTAGGGTCAGGGGCGGGGCGGGAGGCATGCGGGGCAAGACAGCGGCACAGCAAGTGAGGACAGCTCAATGGCGCAGGCGTACAGGCCGGACACCGGAGACGACGGCCAGGCGGCAGAGCCTTCCGGGACCGGATCCGGGGCCGGCGCCGGGGTCGGTCCTGGAGCGGGATCCGGTGCCGGCGCCGGGGTCGGTCCCGGAGCGGGATCGGGTGCCGGGGCTGGTTCCGGAAAGGGTCCCGGTGCCGGAGCGTCCGGCAGCGGCTCCCGGTGGCGCGGGGCGGCGGGCGGCAGCTGGCGGGGCGACCGCCGGATCTGGCGGCGCGGCGTGGTCCTCGCCGTACTCGCCGTACTGGTCGCCCTCGTGATGATCTTCCACGCGGAGATCCCCAACACCATCGGCAACCTCGGCAGCCTCACCGAGACCTTCCTGCCCTGGTTCGGCCTCGCGATCCCGCTGCTCCTCGTCCTGGCCCTGCTGCGCCGCTCGGCGCTCGCGCTGGTGGCGCTGATCCTCCCGGCCGCCGTGTGGCTCAACCTCTTCGGCGGGCTGTACACCGACAAGTCGGCGGCCGGCGGCGACCTCACCGTCGCCACCCACAACGTCAACGCCGAGAACAGCGACCCCCGGGGCACCGTCCGCGTCCTCGCGGACTCCGGGGCCGACGTCGTCGCCCTGGAGGAGATCGCGGGCGACAACCTCGCCGGGTACGAGGAGGCCATGCGCGGCACGTACAAGTACCACTCGGTGCAGGGCACGGTCGGGCTGTGGAGCAAGTACCCGATGACCGACACCCGCAAGGTCGACATCAAGCTCGGCTGGGCGCGCGCGCTGCGCGCCACGGTCGCCACGCCCCAGGGCGAGGTCGCGGTGTACGTCGCCCACCTGCCGTCCGTCCGGGTCAAGCTCAAGGCGGGCTTCACCGCGGGCCAGCGCGACGCCAGCGCCGACGCCCTGGGCGAGGCCATCGCCCGCGAACCGGTGCGCAGGGTGGTGCTGCTCGGCGACCTCAACGGCACCATGAACGACCGCGCCCTCAACGGGGTGACCGCGCAGATGCGCTCCACTCAGGGCGCGGCGGGCGACGGGTTCGGCTTCAGCTGGCCGGCCGGGTTCCCGATGGCGCGCATCGACCAGATCATGGTCAGGGGCGTCGAGCCGGTCTCGTCGTGGACGCTGCCCGAGACGGCCAGCGACCACCTGCCGATCGCGGCGAAGGTGAAGTTCTGAGCCGTCGGGCCGGGCGGCGTCACTCCGCCGACTCGCGCCACCTGTTGGTGACGGGCAGCCGGCGGTCCTTGCCGAAGCCCTTGGGGGAGATCTTGGTGCCCGGCGGGTACTGGCGGCGTTTGTACTCCGCGGTGTCCACCATCCGCAGCGTCCTCGCCACCAGCGCCCGCTCGAAGCCCTCGGCCACGATCGCCTCCAGGCCCTGGTCCCGGTCGACGTAGAGCTCCAGGATCCGGTCCAGGACCGCGTAGTCGGGCAGCGAGTCGGTGTCGACCTGGCCGGGGCGCAGTTCGGCGCTGGGCGGCTTGCTGATCGAGTTCTCCGGGATCGGCGGGGTCTGGCCGCGTTCCTCGGCGGCCTTGTTGCGCCAGCGGGCGAGCTCGAAGATCCACGTCTTGTAGACGTCCTTGACCGGGCCGTACGCGCCCACCGAGTCGCCGTAGAGCGTCGAGTAACCCACCGCCAGCTCGGACTTGTTGCCCGGGGCGAGGACGATGTGGCCCTCCTGGTTGGAGAGTGCCATCAGGGTGGTGCCGCGCAGCCGGGACTGGAGGTTCTCCTCGGCGAGACCGGTCAGGCCCAGGGCCTCCATGTACGCGTCGAACATCGGGCCGATGGGGACCGTCCTGTGGTGCAGGCCGGTGCGGCGGGCGAGTTCGGCGGCGTCCCGCACGGAGTGGTCCGAGCTGTACCGGGACGGCATGGACACGCCGTGGACGTTCTGCGCGCCGACCGCGTCGCAGGCGAGGGCGGCGACGAGGGCGGAGTCGATGCCGCCGGACAGACCGATCAGGACCGAGCGGAAACCGTTCTTCGCGGCGTACGCGCGCAGGCCCACCACCAGGGCGGTGTAGATCTCCTCGGTGTCCTCCAGGCGCTGCGCGTAGCCGCCGGTCAGCTCGGTGTCGTACGCGGGCAACGGGTCGGCGCCCAGCACCACGCGCTCGACGCGCAGACCGTCGTCGACGATCCCGGTGACCGGGTCGTCGCCCGCGGCGGGCAGTTCCAGGTCGAGCAGCATGCTGCCCTCGCTGAACTGCGGTGCCCGCGCGATCACTTCGCCGTCCCGGTCGCAGACGATCGAGTCGCCGTCGTAGACCAGTTCGTCCTGGCCCCCGGTCATCGCGACGTACGCGGTCGTGCAGCCGGCCTCCTTGGCGCGTCTGCGCACCAGGGCGAGGCGGGCGTCGTTCTTGTGCACCTCGTACGGTGAGGCGTTGAGCGACAGGAGCAGCCCGGCCCGTGCCGTACGGGCGGCCGGCACCCGGCCGCCGTCCTGCCAGAGGTCCTCGCAGATGGCGAGCGCGACGTCCACGCCGTGCACCCGGACCACCGGCAGCGTGTCGCCGGGGACGAAGTACCGGAACTCGTCGAAGACGCCGTAGTTGGGCAGGTGGTGCTTGGCGAAGGAGAGCGCCACCTTGCCCCCGTGCAGCACGGCGGCGGCGTCCTGCGGGGCGCCCGCGGGACGGCCGTGGCCCGCCTCGCCGCGCGCCGCCCGGTCGAGGTACCCGACGACGACCGGGACGTCGCCGAAGCCTTCCTCGTCGAGCCGCACGGCGAGCGCGCGCACCGCTTCCCTGGAGGCCTCCACGAAGGACGACCGCAGGGCCAGGTCCTCGACGGGGTAACCGGTCAGCACCATCTCGGGGAACGCGATCAGATGCGCACCCTGCGCGGCGGCGTGCCGGGTCCAGTGCACGATCGCCTCGGCGTTGCCGGCGAGATCGCCGACGGTCGAGTCGATCTGGTTGAGGGCGAGGCGTAGTTGAGGCACGCCCGCCACTTTAATCGTCTACCTGACGCGATGGGGGTGCCGTACGAAACTGCTGTGCCGTGGCGGCTGTTGTGCGGAGGCCGGCGCGTGGTGTCGCGGGGGTGCGGTTACTTGGTGGGCCCGGACCAGGTCAGGTCCTCGAAGAGGGCCACGTCCGGGTTGAAGACGACCTCCAGCGAGTCGGCCGCCTCGATCGGCACGGCGTAGGCGGTCTTGCCGACCTTCCGCGTACCAGGTCCGACCTTGCCGCTGATGAGCTCCTGCCGGCCGCTGCCGTCGATCACGAGTTCCGCGGCGTTGCCCTCCGCGTCGGTGGCCTCGGGGAGGCTCGTCGTGAAGTCGACCGGTGCGGAACCGCCGTTGACCACCGTCACGACGACCTGGAGCGCCTTCGTGCCCTCGGTGTCGTCCTCCGAGAGGGTGTAGTCGTCGAAGGCGTACGGCAGGGGCTTCGAGACGGTGACCTCAAGGCCGTTCGGGTAGGTGTAGGTCTCGCCGAACTTCAGCTGCCTGGCCTTCTCCGCCGCTGCCTCCTCGGCGGCCTCGCGCGCCTGGGCGTCCTCGGCCGCGCGGTTGCTCGACGCCTCCGCCTCCCGGATGCGGTCGTACTCGTCGACCCCGTGCTTGACCATGATCAGGGAGATGACACCGCCGCCCACCGCGAACAGGACGCCGACCACGCCGAGGATCAGGCCGCTGAAGGCCACGCCCCGGTTGGTGGCCGTGCCCTGCCTGACCTGGCCGAGGCCGACGATGCCGAAGATCAGGGCGAGCAGGGCGGGCAGCCAGCTCGCCCAGAACAGGAAGGCGACTGTCCCGAGGAGCACGCCGATGATGCCGAGCACCAGGGCCGCGGTGCCCATGCCGTTGCTGGGCGCTTGGGGCGGCATCGGCATCGGCATCGGATATCCGTAACCCCCGGGGTGGCCGCCCGGGTGGCCACCGGGAGGTCCGCCCGGGTGGCTGCCCTGTCCGGGCGGCGGGCCGTGCTGCTCCGGTGCCATCGGGGCGGGCGGCACCCGGGTCTCCTCCTGGGGCGGGGCCCACGGATTCTGGTCGGAGGAAGGCGTGGGCTGGCTCATGCGGAGTCCTCGGGGCAAGTTCGAATTCGAGTTCGACGACCTTAACAGCGCCTTCACCTGGGCATCACACCGTTTCCACGGTGCGCGCGGGGGCGGGGACGGGGTGGGCGAGCACCCCGTCCCCTGCCGGGCGGCCGGGCTCAGCGCCGGTAACCCAGCACCGTCATCATCCCGGCCTCGGCGTGGTAGACGTTGTGGCAGTGGATCATCCACAGCCCCGGGTTGTCGGCGTCGAAGTCCACCGTCAGACGGCCGTTCGGCAGGATGACCGCGGTGTCCTTGCGGGCGCCCGCGGCTCGGGCGGCTCGGGCGGCTCCGGATGCTCCGGCGGCTCCGATGGCGGAGTTCGCCAGGGCGAAGGTGTGGCCGTGCAGGTGCAGCGGGTGCCACATCGTCGTGGCGTTGGTGAAGACGAGGCGGACCCGCTCGCCCGCCCGTACCGCGTGCCGACGGTCGGGGGAGTAGGGACGCCCGTCGAACGCCCAGTCGTACCGCGCCATTTGGCCGGTGAGCCGGATCCGGATCGTACGGTCGGAACTGCGCGCGGGCAGCGCCACGGCCGCCGCCGCCCGCAGCCGGTCGGCGGTGAGCACCTTGCCGGACAGTTCCCCGGGCCGCACGGCGGCTCCCGGCGCCGCGCCGCCCCCGGTGCGCAACAGCGCCATGGCCGAGGCCTTCTTGCCCTCGGCGAGCGCCGTCAGCGGGAACACCCCGTCGCCCGCGGTGACCAGCACGTCGTACCGCTCACCCATGCCCAGCAGCAGGGCGTCCGCCGTGGCGTGCTCGACCGGGAAGCCGTCCGTGTGGGTGACCGTCATCCGGTGGCCGCCGAGCGCGACCCTGTAGGCGGTGTCCCCGCCCGCGTTGATCAGCCGGATCCGGATGCGGTCGCCCGGCCGGGCGCGGAACACCGAAGGCGCCTGTGCCGTACGCCCGTTGACCAGGTGGTGCGGGTACGCCACGTCACCAGCGTCACCCCCGAGGAGGTCGCTGGTGGCGCCCATCATCATCCGGGAGGGGCCCGCGGGCGGCGCGGTCGTGGCGCTCCCGGGGGCCGCGGCAGAGTGCCCGCTGTGGCCTCCGCCGCCGATGCCGGCGTGGTCTCTGCCGCCGGTGCTGCCGTGGCCTCCGTCATCGGTGCCGCCGTGGCCTCCGCCGCCGGTGCCGCCGTGGTCCGTGCCGCCCATGCCCCGGCTCAGTTCGGCGAGTACCGCGTCGGGTGTGGAGCCGTCCACGCCGTCCACCCAGTCGTCAAGGACGACGACCCACTCCTTGTCGTACTTCAGCGGCTCCCGGGGATCCTCCACGATCAGCGGGGCGTACAGCCCGCGGTCCTGCTGGACGCCCGAGTGCGGATGGAACCAGTACGTTCCCGGATGCGCCGCCGTGAAGCGGTAGGTGAAGTCGGCGCCCGGTTTGATCTCCCGCTGGGTGAGGCCGGGGACGCCGTCCATGTCGTTGCGCAGGGAGAGGCCGTGCCAGTGCAGGGAGGTGGCGGCGGGGAGGTGGTTGGCGAGGGTCAGGGCGAGGGTGTCGCCCGCGGTGACCCGCACCTCCTTGCCGGGCAGGCTGTCGCCGTACGCCCATGATCTGACCGTCGCACCGGCTCCGAGGTCGAGGGTGGCGGGCGCGGCGGTGAGCCGCACGGAGCGGACCGGGCCGGAGCCGCGCGCGGCCTCGGCGGCGGCGACCTCCTTGTCGTACGGAGCGACGAAGCCCTTGGTGTCGGCGGGGGAGGATGGGGACGGCGCGGCGCCGCCGTGTCCCGGGCCGGCGTGTCCCGGGCCGGCGTGGCCGGCGGAGCCGGAGCCGGAGCAGGCACCCAGAAGTCCGGCGGAGGCGGCTGCGGTTGCTGCCGCCCCCAGGAGGGAGCGGCGGGTGGGGTGTGCGGGCATGGGTGGTCCTTCGTGTGTCTCTCGGTGTTCCTCGCGGTGGAAGGTGCGCTCCGGCCGTTCCGGGCTTCCGGGTACGCCGCTCGGCACGCGGAGACGTCCCTCGGGGGGCGTGGGGCGTGCGTGATTGCGGGCGGTCGGGAGAGAGGGAACGGCGGTTGCGCTGCTAGATCCGCAGGACCGACAGGCTTGCGAGAACCGCTTTGCGGGGCGGCGGCCGGGGCCGCAGTGCACTTGCCGGCCCGCTGCTGCGGGGCGGGACGGTCCAGGCGGACGGGCCGCCGGCCAGAAGACCTGCCCCGAACAGAACGACACCCCAGGCGGCGAGCACGGCGAGACAGACCGACATCGGGTCCATGCCGGGCAAGGGGCTCGGGGGAGTGGAGGCGGACGTGGGGGAGGCCGCCGGGTGGTGCGGGGTGTCGATGGGCGTGGTGTGGGGCGCGTCCGGCGCCGTCATCGTCACTTTTGTGCTGATGGGGATGGTCGTGCCGACGGAGCTGGGGGAGGCGGTGCCGTGTTCGCCGTGCTGCCCCGCGGGGTGGCCGAGCGTGTGCATGGTGACGATGCCGAGGAGGAGCGCCGCGAACAGCAACAGCCGTCCGCCCCACGCACCCCGCCCACTCGTCGACACCATGCACGCACCTTACCCCCACCGGGTATCCGCCTCCCTTCGGGGCACGGTTGTCGGACCCCCGTGCTGGGATGGGTCCATGACCGAACTGAGAGTGCGGATCGTCGGCAGCGAGCTGCCCGGGGCCGAGTGTGGCGGGTTCCGGGACGTGCACGTCGCCGTACAGCGGCACAAGGTCCCCGAGGGGCCGGTGCGGGCGGACGCGGCCGAGGCGGTGTGGGAATTCCCGGTGGGGGTGGTGCGGGGGCGCGACGGTACGGCGGATTTCCGGGGGCCTTACGTGCAGGGGCGGCCGGGGGAGAGGTTCGTGTACCTGACGTGGGGGGAGTTGCCGGAGGGCGGGGAGTTCGGGATGTTCCGGCGGGCGAAGCTCTTCCTGGCGGACGTGCCGGCGGAGTTGGTCGCCTCGGGCGCGGTGGAGGGGAGGCTCGGTCTGACCGACGCGTCGGGGATGCCGGTGTGTGCGGGGGTGCGGCCGCCGGGGATTGTCTGGGGCTAGGGGGGTGGGGTCGGGACCCCGGGTCGGGATCCTGGGCCGGGACTCCGAGCCGAGACCCCGGGCCGGGACTCCGGGCCGAGACCCTGGGCCGGGACTCCGAGCCGGGACCCCGGGACCGGTGGACCTGCGCGGTGGTCGCCGGGACGGAACTCCTGGGCTGTCTGGTGCTCACGGGCCGGGCCGGTCCCGGGCCGGCGCAGCCGGGCAGGCCGGTGCTCGCCGACGCCGACCTGCGTCTCTTCGACTCCGGGCGGAGATCCTGGGCCGGGACTCCGAGCCGAGACCCCGGGCCGGGATCCTGGGCCGCGCCCGGTGCGCGGCTGTGCGCGCACGCGTCCGCCGACGCCGGCTGCCGCCCGCGGTCGAAGGCGGTCCTCGGCCGGGCGCGACGGGTCCCCGCTCGGCGGGGCCCGAACGAGGAGGAGCAGTTAGGGCGAACAGCCGGACGACCAGCCGGACGAACAGCCGGACGACCAGCCGGACGACCAGCCGGACGAACAGCCGGACGAACAGCTGGAGCGACCAGCCAGACGAACAGCCAGGACGCCCACCACACACCGCCCACCACGCACCGCCCACCGCCCACCGCCCACCTACGAAGAAGCAGCCCCCGCCCCCCGCTCCCGCAACATCCCCGCCATCAGGCCCAGTTCCGCCTGCTGCGCGTCCACCATGCCCTGCGCCAGTGCCCGTTCCACCCCCACCGTGCACTGCTCGGCGCAGCCTCCGGCCATCGTGACGCCCCCCTTGTGGTGCGCGGTCATCAGCCGCAGGTAGAGGATCTCCGCGGCCCTCCCCCTCGCCTCGCCGAGCGCCTTCAGCTCGGCCCTGGTGGCCATGCCCGGCATCAGCCCTTCCTCAGCTCCGGGCCTGCCGGGCTTCGCCGGGTGGTCCGCGTGGCCGTCCAGCCAGCCCATCTGTGGCGCGTCCGGCGACGCGATCTTCGGCAGGCCCCACAGGTCCAGCCAGCCCAGCAGCATCCCCCGCTGGTTGGCCTGCGTGTTCGCGATGTCGTACGCCAGACGCCGCACGTCCGTGTCCCTGGTCCGGTCCCGTACGACGAAGGACATCTCCACCGCCTGCTGATGGTGCGCGGCCATGTCCCGCGCGAACCCGGCGTCCGCCGAATCGGCGGAGGGCGCGGACGGCTGCCCGGTGGAAGGCCCGGTGGCGGTTCCGGCGGAAGTCCCCGGCGGGGCCGCCGCCGGGCGGTCGGGGGCGGACGCCGCCCGGGTCACCGTCACCGCGCCCACCACCACCGCGAGCGCGAACAGCACCGCACCCACCGCGCGCCACCACGAGCGGCTCACTCCTGCATTCCCCCGCCCGTCACCGGGGCGCCCGCGGCGTCCAGCGTCACCCCGTTCGAGCACGCCGCCCCCGGCTCGGGGGTCTGCGGCCCCATCACGTACCGGGTGAAGAACTGGTTGACCCGCGGGTCGTCCGCGCCGTCCACCGTGACCTGCTTGCCCCACGCGCTCAGCATGATCGGCCCTGCCTGTTGCCGCACCGGGCTCATCAGTGAGTACTGGGTCTTCTTGACCTTCGCGGCGAGCTTGTCGACGTCGGCCTTGGGCGCCTTGTCGTTGTACGTCACCCACACCGCGCCGTGTTCCAGCGAGTGCACGGCGTTCATGTCCGGGACCGGCTTCGCGTAGACGTCACCCTGGCAGTTCATCCACGCCTGGTGGTGGTCGCCACCGACCGGCGGGGTCATCGGGTAGGTGACCGGCTTGGCGACATGGGTGCGGCCCAGCTTCTTCGCGTCCCAGACCTTCTCGTTCTTGATCGGGGCCTTGGCCACGGCGTCCTCGGCCTTGCGCTGGTCGGACTCCTTGGTGAAGACGTACGCACCGAAGCCGATCAGACCGGCCAGGACGGCCCCGCCGACGCCGAGGGCGACGATCTTGTTGCGGCGCTCGCGCGACTTCTCTGCGCGCCGCATCTCTTCTATTCGGGCCTTGCGGGAGGTGGTGACGGACACGAGGAACATCCTTACGGGGGAGGTGAGTTACGCGGAGCGTGCAGAGCTGTGGAAGCCCGGTCGCGCGGTGCGCCAGGCGTCTGCCTCGCGCGGTGCGCCAGGCGTCCGCTCCTACCTCCGCAGCACCATCAGCACGTGCGCCCCCGGCGCCCGCGCCCATGTTCCGTCCCCGCGTGGCGACTTGGCGGCCGTGCCCTCGCCCCCGTGCCGCACCGGCAGTGCGGCGGCGCTCGGCGGCGCGTCCGGCGGGGCCGCGGTCAGTACGGCCGGCGAGAGGTGCGGAAAGGCGCCACAATCGCCCTGATCGTAGGGGCAGTTGTACGTGCTCGCAGGGGAAGGGGCCGCGTGGGCACCGGCGTTCTCGACAGACCTGGCGGGGCCGAGGCAGGCCAGCAGCGCGCCGAAGAGAGCTGCGGCGGCACACAGCAGAGCCACACTCCGCCTGAGCAGAGCCACACTCCGCCTGAACCGCGCGGTGTTGCCCCTGGTGCGCAAGTGCCGCGAGCCTCCCATGAGGGGCGATCGTAACGGCCCCCTCGCCGTACGTCACCAGTGAACCGGACACGACCGCAACAGAATCTGCACCCGCGGCCCCGGCCGGCCCGGCAGCCCTCGCAGCCCCGGCAGACCCACCAGACCAGTCCCGCAGCCCGCGCCACGCCCGGCCGTCCGACCCGTCCCGAGGATCGTGTACATGCAGGGCGGCCCGATGATCGGTGAGACGCTGGGGTCCTACGGACTCGCCGGCCCCCGGCGGCCCTGGTGGCAGTGTTGCTCCGCACGGTCCACGCGGTCCGCGCGACGAGCCGTCCACCGCGGTGATCACGTGATCCGGGGTGGTCCGCAACCTGCCCGAAACCGTGTGGTGGGATGCTGGGGAGCCCCAGTGTGTTCCGAGGCGTGGGAGCAGGCGGCCTGACCAGCAAGAAGGAAGTGGAAATGGACAAGCAGCAGGAATTCGTGCTCCGTACCCTGGAGGAGCGGGACATCCGCTTCGTACGCCTGTGGTTCACCGATGTGCTCGGCTTCCTGAAGTCGGTCGCGGTGGCCCCCGCCGAGCTGGAGCAGGCCTTCGACGAGGGCATCGGCTTCGACGGTTCGGCGATCGAGGGCTTCGCCCGGGTCTACGAGTCCGACATGATCGCCAAGCCGGACCCGAGCACCTTCCAGATCCTGCCCTGGCGCGCGGAGGCCCCCGGCACCGCCCGGATGTTCTGCGACATCCTGATGCCGGACGGCTCGCCGTCCTTCGCGGACCCGCGCTACGTCCTCAAGCGCATCCTGAACAAGACCTCGGATCTCGGCTTCACCTTCTACACCCACCCCGAGATCGAGTTCTTCCTGCTCAAGGACAAGCCGCTGGACGGCTCGAAGCCGGTCCCCGCCGACAACTCCGGCTACTTCGACCACACCCCGCAGAACGTCGGCATGGACTTCCGCCGCCAGGCGATCACCATGCTCGAATCGATGGGCATCTCGGTGGAGTTCAGCCACCACGAGGGCGCCCCCGGCCAGCAGGAGATCGACCTCCGTTACGCCGACGCGCTCTCGACGGCGGACAACATCATGACCTTCCGCCTGGTCATGAAGCAGGTGGCGCTTGAGCAGGGCGTGCAGGCGACCTTCATGCCCAAGCCGTTCTCGGAGTTCCCCGGCTCGGGCATGCACACCCACCTCTCCCTCTTCGAGGGTGACCGCAACGCCTTCTACGAGTCAGGCGCCGAGTACCAGCTCTCCAAGGTCGGCCGCTCCTTCATCGCGGGACTTCTCAAGCACGCCGCCGAGATCTCCGCCGTCACCAACCAGTGGGTCAACTCCTACAAGCGCATCTGGGGCGGCTCGGCCCGCACCGCGGGCTCCGGCGGCGAGGCCCCCTCGTACATCTGCTGGGGCCACAACAACCGCTCCGCGCTGATCCGCGTCCCGATGTACAAGCCCGGCAAGACCGGCTCGTCCCGGGTCGAGGTCCGCTCGATCGACTCAGGCGCCAACCCGTACCTCACCTACGCGGTCCTGCTCGCCGCCGGACTCAAGGGCATCGAGGAGGGTTACGAACTGCCGCCGGGCGCCGACGACGACGTCTGGGCGCTCTCCGACTCCGAGCGCCGCGCCATGGGCATCGAGCCCCTCCCGCAGAACCTCGGCGAGGCCATCGCGCTGATGGAACGCAGCGAACTCGTCGCCGAGACCCTCGGCGAGCACGTCTTCGACTTCTTTTTGCGCAACAAGAAGCAGGAGTGGGAGGAGTACCGCAGCGAGGTCACCGCGTTCGAGCTGCGGAAAAACCTGCCGGTGCTGTAGGCGGGACGCTCTCCGCCGCAACGGGGGGCGAGTGGGGCCCGCGGCCGTCGGCCGCGGGCCCCACCGCTGTTCGCGGAGGACGTTCGCGGAGACCGTTCGCGGAGTTCCGCGTGCGACGTGTGAAAAGTGGGTGCGGGAGCGGGGCGTCGCTGGGACGCTGTCCGGATGGACAGATCACGTAGGTCCCAACTGGCGCACCTGCATCATCCGATCGCCGCTCCGCTCGACGACGAGGCGGTACGCCGGCTCATCGGCCGGGCCGTCACGCGGGACGACGCACGACTGCTCGATCTCGGCTGCGGGCAGGCGGAATGGCTGATCAGGGCACTGGAGGCGTACCCCGGGGCGACCGCGGTCGGCGTCGACACCGCGGCGAACGCGCTGGAGGAGGCACGGGCGCAGGCCGCCGCGCGCGGAGTGGGGGGCCGGCTCGAACTGCATGCGGGGGACGCCGCCACCGCCACCCTCCAGGGTCCCTTCGACGTGGTCCTCAGCGTCGGCGCCAGCCACGCCTTCGGCGGGCTCCTCGCCACCCTCGCCGCCGCCCGCGAGCACCTCGCGCCCGGCGGCAGCGTCCTGGTCGGCGACGCGTACTGGCGCTGTGGGCCGAGCGCAGAGGCGGTTCGGATGCTCGGAGAGTACGAGGACCTGGCGACGACGCTGGAGAACATCACCGCCGACGGCTGGGTCCCGGTCCACGGCCACCTCAGCACGCGCCACGAACTCGACGACTACGAGTGGTCCTGGACGGGTTCCCTCGCCGAGTGGGCCCTCGACCACCCGGACGACCCCGACAGCGCCGCGGCCCTCGAAGCCTCCGCCGCCCACCGCACCGAATGGCTGCGCTGCTACCGCGACAGCTTCGGCTTCCACACCCTCGTCCTGCGACCGGCGAAAGGCTGACCCGCCGCCATGAACACAGGTGACGACCGTCCCGCCCCGCCCAAGCTCGGCAACGAGCGTGAGACGCTGCGCGACTACCTCGACTTCCACCGTGCCACGCTCGCCAGGAAGTGCGAGGGGCTGAGCGACGAGGAACTACGGCAGAAGTCGATGCCGCCGTCGACGTTGTCGCTGATGGGTCTCGTGCGGCACATGGCAGAGGTCGAGCGGACCTGGTTCCGCCGCGTCGTCAACCAGGAGAAGGACATCCCCTTCCTCTGGTCCGACAAGGGCGACTACCAGGAGGCGTACGAGCCGGGCAGGTCCACGCGTGCCGAGGTGTTCACGGCCTGGGAGGCGGAGATGGCACACGCCCGGCGGATCGAGCGCGAAGCCCCGTCACTGGACGTGCACGGCCACTTCGCGCGATGGGGCGAGGACGTGTCGCTGCGGTGGGTGATGCTGCACCTGATCCACGAGTACGCACGGCACAACGGGCACGCGGACTTCTTGCGGGAGGGGGTGGACGGGGTGGTGGGGGCGTAGGCAGCCGGGGCACGGGGCCTCGGCACACCCGGGGCCCGGGCTCACCCAGGGGCGTCGGTCCACTCGGGGCCCGGGCTCACCCAGGGGCGTCGGTCCACCCGGGGCCCGGGCTCACCCAGGGGCGTCGGCACACCCGGGACCCGAGCTCACCCAGGGGCCTCGGCCCACCCGGGGCCCGGGCCCCCAGGGGCGTCGGCACACCCGGAACCGCTGCCCACCCCGGGGCCCCGCCCCCGGCCCCGCACGGCTGCCCCGCGTGACGCTCGCACCGGGGAAAGGGCCCGTCACCCCCCGTAGAACCTGTCCTCCATCACCGCCCGCGCGCGGCGTGTGATCCTCCGGTAGTCGTCCAGCATGTCGCCGACGTGGCCGCTCTCGTAACCCAGGTAGCGGCTCATGGCGACCAGCTCGCGGCCGTCCGAGGGGAACGTGTCCCCGGCGCGGCCCCGTACCAGCATCACCCCGTTGCGCACCCGGGTCGCCAGTACCCACGCCTCGTCGAGGATCTGCGCCTCCTCGGCCGGGATCAGGCCCGCCGCGTGCCCCGCCGCCAGGGCTTCCCTGGTGCGCGGGGTGCGCAGCCCCGGCTCCGTCCAGCCGTGCTGCATCTGCATCAGCTGGACCGTCCACTCGACGTCGCTCAGGCCGCCGCGGCCCAGCTTCGTGTGCAGGGTCGGGTCGGCGCCGCGCGGCATCCGTTCGGACTCCATGCGGGCCTTCAGCCGGCGGATCTCACGGACCGAGTCCTCGCCGAGCCCCTCCACCGGGTAGCGCAGCGGGTCGATCATCTCGATGAAGCGCCGGCCCAGGTCCGCGTCGCCCGCCATCGGGTCGGCGCGCAGCAGGGCCTGGCTCTCCCAGACCAGCGACCAGCGCCGGTAGTAGGCCTCGTACGACTTCAAGGAGCGCACCAGCGGGCCGCTCTTGCCCTCCGGGCGCAGATCCGCGTCGATCAGCAACGGCGGGTCCGCGGTGGGAAGTTGGAGGAGCCTTCGCATCTCGGTGACCACCTTGACGGCGGCCTGCGCGGCTTCCTGCTCGGACACGCCCTCGCGCGGCTCGTGGACGAACAGGACGTCGGCGTCCGAGCCGTAGCCCAGTTCGTGGCCGCCGAAGCGGCCCATGCCGATGACCGCGAACCGGGTGGGGAGTTCGTCGCCCCATTGCGCGCGCACCGCCGCCCGCAGCGCGCCCGCCAGCGTCGCCGCGTTGAGGGCGGTCACCGCGCAGCCCACCCGGTCGACGAGCGCGCCCGGATCGGGCTCGGCGGGACTGTCCTCCGTACCGTACGAGCCGATGATGTCGGCGGCGGTGGTGCGGAAGAGTTCGCGGCGGCGCACGCCGCGGGCGACGGCGACGGCCGCCTCCGCGCCGGCCGCGCGGCCCACCGCGGCCAGTACCTCCTGCTCCAGGTGGTCGCGGGTGCGCGGGGCCAGCCCCTTGGGGTCGCCTAGGATGGCGACCGCCTCGGGGGCGCGCAGCAGCAGGTCGGGGGCGAGCCGGCCCGCCGAGAGGACCCGGGCCAGGTTCTCCGCCGCGGCGCCCTCGTCGCGCAGCAGCCGCAGGTACCAGGGGGTCTTGCCGAGCGCGTCCGAGACCTTGCGGAAGCCCAGCAGGCCCGCGTCCGGGTCGGCTGAGTCCGCGAACCAGCCGAGCAGCACCGGCAGCAGGGTGCGCTGGATGGCGGCCTTGCGGGTGACGCCGGAGGAGAGCGCTTCGAGATGGCGCAGCGCGCCGGCCGGGTCCGCGTAGCCGAGCGCCTGGAGCCGCTGGCCCGCGGCCCGCGGGCTCAGCCGGGTCTCGCCGGGTGCCAGCCCGGCGACCGCGTCCAGCAGCGGCCGGTAGAACAGCTTCTCGTGCAGCCGGCGCACCACGGCCGCGTGCCGCCGCCAGACCTGCTGGAGCTCGGTGACCGGCTCGCCGCGCAGCCCCAGCGAACGCCCCAGCCGCCGCAGGTCCGCCTCGTCCTCGGGGACGAGGTGCGTGCGGCGCAGCCGGTACAGCTGGATGCGGTGCTCCAGCTGCCGCAGGAAGCGGTACGCGGCGTCCAGCTGGGCCGCGTCCGCCCGTCCCACGTACCCGCCGGCGGCCAGCGCCTCCAAGGCCTCCAGCGTCGAGCCGCTGTGCAGGGAGGCGTCGCTGCGGCCGTGCACCAGTTGCAGCAGCTGTACGGCGAACTCGACGTCGCGCAGCCCGCCGGGGCCGAGCTTGATCTCCCGTTCGGCCTGTCCGGCCGGAATGTTGTCGACGACCCGGCGGCGCATCTTCTGCACGTCGGGCACGAAGTTCTCCCGCTCGGCGGCCTGCCAGACCATCGGCGACACCGCCCTGACGTACTCGTCGCCCAGGGCGCGGTCACCGGCGACCGGACGGGCCTTGAGCAGCGCCTGGAACTCCCAGGTCTTCGCCCAGCGCTGGTAGTACGCGACATGGCTGGAGAGGGTACGGACCAGCGGGCCGTTGCGGCCCTCGGGGCGCAGGTTGGCGTCGACCGGCCAGATGGTGCCCTCGACGGTGGTGTCCGAGCAGATCCGCATGAGGTGCGAGGCGAGACGGGTCGCGGCGCGCATCGCCTTGTCCTCGTCCACGCCGTCCACGGCCTCGCCGACGAAGATCACGTCCACGTCGGAGACGTAGTTCAGCTCGTGACCGCCGCACTTTCCCATCGCGATCACGGCGACACGGCACATCGCGGCGTCCTCGGGTGCGGCGGTGCGGGCGATCGCGAGGGCGGCCCTGAGGGTCGCCGTCGCGAGGTCGGCGAGCTCCGCCGCGGTCTCCGCGACGTCCGTCGTCCCGCACACGTCACGCGCCGCTATCGTCAGCAGGCACCGGCGGTAGGCCACCCGCAGTGCGTCCGGGTCGTCCGCCGCGGCGAGCCCGCTCTCGAACTCCGCGACCCCGGGGTGGAGGTCCGTCGCCTCGTAGGTGTAGAGCACGTGCCAGTCGGAGGGGTGGCGGGCGAGGTGGTCGGCGAGGGCCTCGGAGGTGCCGAGGACGCCGAGTAGGCGGTCCCGCAGGGGTTTGGCGGCGACGAGGGTACGGAGGAACTCGTGCCGGCTCTCGTCGTCCGACTGGGCCTCCGCGAGCCGTACGAGGCTGCGCAGCGCGAGGTCGGGGTCGGCGGTCGCGCCGAGGGCGTCGAGGAGCACGGGGTCGTGGCGCACGGGGGCCAGCGAGTCGTCGTCGAGCAGGCGCTCGGAGGCGGTCGGGTCGGTGAATCCGTGCCGGATGAGGCGCGTGAAGGTACTGCTGCGGCGTCCCGGCGCGGTCATGGTCGTCCCTGCCTTTTCGCTTGGCGCTGGCGGTGAGGGTGTCGGGGCGAGCCTATGCGGTGGGGCGGGGGTGGGGGCATGCGGCTGGGCGGGGCCGGGCCGGGCGGGATGCGGTCGGGCGGGGTTGCGCTCCGCGTGAGGGGCCGCCCCCTTGCCCACCCGTTCCGCCCCCGGGGGGCGGCCCCGCTGCCCAAGGGGGCTGGGGGTGGGGAGGGGAAAGGGGGGCGGCCCCGCTGCCCCAAGGGGGCTGAGGGGGAGGGGGCAGGCAGTTAGGGGCGCGGGGAACTGCGCGATCAGCCACGACGTGCCCGCACGGAGACCGCTCCCCGCAGGGCAGGGGCCTACGCCCGAGCTGGCAGCAGGCTGTAGGGCCAGGCCCTACGCCCGAGCCGGCAGCAGGCTGCAGGGCCTACGCCCGAGCCGGCAGCAGGCGGTGGGGGCCCGCCCCCGAGACCACCTTCGGGAGCCGGTGCGGCAGCGACCCGTACCACGCGTAGGCGACCGCGTACCCGAAGGAAAGGCACAGCACCCCGCCCACCGCGTCCAGCCAGAAGTGGTTCGCGGTGGCGACAATCACGACCAGCGTGAGGGTCGGGTACAGCAGCCCCAGGACGCGGGCCCACGGCGCCGACGCCAGGAAGAATATCGTCAGGCCGCACCAGGTCGACCACCCGATGTGCATCGAGGGCATCGCCGCGTACTGGTTCGACATGTGCTTCAGGTCGCCCGAGGCCATCGATCCCCAGGTGTGGTGGATCAGTACCGTGTCCACGAATCCGCCGCCGTTCATCAGCCGGGGCGGTGCGAGCGGATACAGGTAGTAACCGACCAGGGCCACGCCCGTGGTCGCGAAGAGGATGGTCCGCGCGGCGGCGTACCGTCCCGGCTGCCACCGGTAGAGCCAGACCAGCACGCCGATCGTGACGATGAAGTGCAGCGTCGCGTAGTAGTAGTTCATCGAAACGATCAGCCACGTCACCGAGTCGATGGCGTGGTTGACGGACTTCTCGACGGCGATGCCCAGGTCGTTCTCGACCTTCCAGATCCAGTCGGCGTTGGCGAGCGCCTTCGCCTTCTGCTCGGGGACGGCGTTGCGGATCATCGAGTAGATCCAGTAACTGACCACGATCAGCAGGAGCTCGAACCAGATGCGGGGGCGGCGGGGGGACCGGATGCGGTCGACGACCGCACCTGCCGTTCGACGGGTGCCGCGGTCCTCCGCGACACCGTCCTCGCTCACCTTGGGTGACGGGATGGTGGCTTTCCGGCCGGTCGCCCGGCCTGCCTCGGTTCTCGTGGTCGATTCACCCATGGGAGATGAGTCTGCCAGATCACCGTTGCCCACCGATCATCCTCCGGTGGGTTCCGGCCCGCCCCGCGTACGACTCAAGGACGAGGTCCGCGGGCGGTTGACCCCGGGCACGGCTCAGGGACGGGGCCCGGATGCGGTTGACCCGCGCACGACAAGCTCGGGCATGAAGACGAATTCGCTGTGCGGGGCCGGAGTCCCGCCGACCTCCTCCAGCAGCGCGCGGACCGCGGCCTGCCCCATCGCCGTCACCGGCTTGCGGATGGTGGTCAGCGGCGGGTCGGTGAACGCTATGAGCGGGGAGTCGTCGAAGCCGACCACGGAGACGTCACGCGGCACCTCGAGACCGAGCCGGCGCGCGGCCCTTATCGCGCCGAGCGCCATCATGTCGCTCGCGCACACCACCGCCGTGCAGCCCCGCTCGATGAGCGCCGAGGCCGCCGCCTGCCCGCCCTCCAGGGTGTAGAGGGAGTGCTGGACCAGCTCGTCGGCCTCCTCCGGGAGGAGGCCGAGCCGCTCCTGCATGCTGCTGCGGAAGCCCTCGATCTTGCGCAGTACGGGCACGAACCGCCTGGGTCCGACCGCGAGGCCGATCCTGGTGTGCCCGAGCGCCGCCAGGTGCGTCACCGCGAGCCGCATCGCGGCCCGGTCGTCCGGCGAGATGAACGGGGCCTGCACCTTCGCCGAGAACCCGTCCACGAGCACGAAGGGGACACCCTGCGCACGCAGCTGCTCGTACCGCTGCATGTCGGCCGTGGTGTCGGCGTGCAACCCGGAGACGAAGATGATGCCGCTCACGCCGCGGGCGACGAGCATCTCGGTCAGCTCGTCCTCGGTGGAGCCGCCCGGGGTCTGGGTGGCGAGCACCGGGGTGTAGCCCTGGCGGGTCAGCGCCTGCCCTATCACCTGGGCCAGCGCGGGAAAGATCGGGTTCTCCAGCTCGGGGGTTATCAGCCCGACGAGACCCGCACTGAGCCGGCGCAGCCGGACGGGCCGCTCGTACCCGAGGACGTCGAGTGCGGCGAGTACGGATTCGCGGGTGGCCGAGGCAACACCCGGCTTGCCGTTCAGGACCCGGCTGACCGTCGCTTCGCTGACCCCCGCCTGGGCTGCGATGTCGGCTAGCCGTGCGGTCATGGAAGGCGACCTTACCGGGCGGTCCGTCCGATTGCCCACCAAGTGCAGGTATCGGCGGGAAGGGTGGTCGTAGGGCCGTCCGCACCGAGGTCCCCGTGGGGGGCCGTCCCGTCCGTGCGCAGGTCCGCGGAGGTGGCCAGGAGCCGTCCGGGGGTGGGGAGTTCGACCGGTTCGGGGCCTGCGTTCAGGACGCAGCGGAAGCCGGGGCGCACGAAGTCGAGCACCCCGTCCGCCGACGGCAGCCACTCCATCTCGCCGTCGCCGAGCCCGGGCAGCTCCCGGCGCACCGCGAGCGCCCTGCGGTAGAGCTCCAGGGTCGAGCCGTCGTCGCCGGTCTGCGCCGCCACCGTCAGGTTCCGCCAGTCGTCCGGCTGCGGGAGCCAGCTGCCGCCGCTGCCGAAGCCGTACGGCGGCAGCTCGCCGTCCCACGGGATCGGTACGCGGCAGCCGTCCCGCAGTCCGTCCTGGCCGTCGGTGCGGAAGAAGGAAGGGTCCTGGCGGACCCCGTCGGGCAGGTCCCGCACCTCGGGCAGGCCCAGCTCCTCGCCCTGGTAGAGGTAGACGGAACCCGGCAGCGCCAGCATCAGCAGCGCGGCGGCGCGGGCCCGCCGCAGGCCCCCGGCGTAGTCGTCGGCGCCGTAGCGCGTGAGGTGGCGTACCACGTCGTGGTTGGACAGCACCCAGGTGGTGGGGGCGCCGACCGAGCCGGTGGCCGCGAGCGAGGAGTCGATCACCCGGCGCATCGCGGCGGGCTCCCAAGGACAGCTGAGGAACTGGAAGTTGAAGGCCTGGTGCAGTTCGTCGGGGCGGACGTACAGGGCGAGCCGCTCGGGGGTCGGCGCCCACGCCTCGGCGACGCCGATCCGCTCCCGCCCGTGCCGGCCCCCGTACGAGTCGAGCAGCCGCCGCCACTCGCGGTGGATGGCGTGCACCTCGTCCTGGTCGAAGAACGGGAGGATCTGCGTGCCGATCATCTTGGCCTGCTCGCGGGCCCCGATGTCCGGCATCCCGGCGGCCTTGACCATGCCGTGCGCGACATCGACCCGGAAGCCGTCGACCCCCATGTCCAGCCAGAACCGCAGGATCGAGTCGAACTCGGCGTGGACGGCGGGGGCGTCCCAGTTGAGGTCGGGCTGCTGCGGGGCGAACAGGTGCAGGTACCAGGAGCCGTCCCGGGTGCGCGTCCAGGCGGGGCCGCCGAAGACCGACTCCCAGTCGTTCGGCGGGAGTTCACCGTTCTCACCACGGCCCTGCCGGAAGTGGTAGAGGTCGCGCTCCGGGCCGCCGGCCAGCGCGGCGCGGAACCACGCGTGCTCGTCGGAGGTGTGGTTGGGGACCACGTCCACGATGACGCGGATCCCCACCTCGTGGGCCGCCGCGATGAGTTGGGCGGCGTCGTCCAGGGTGCCGAAGAGCGGGTCGACCGCCCGGTAGTCGGCCACGTCGTAGCCGCCGTCCGCCTGCGGCGAGGAGTAGAACGGCGTCAGCCACACCGCGTCCACGCCCAGTCCCGCCAGGTACGGCAGGCGCGCGCGGATGCCGGGCAGGTCCCCGACGCCGTCCCCGTCGCTGTCGGCGAAGGACCGGACGTACACCTGGTAGATGACGGCGTCGCGCCACCACCGCGGGACGGCGGGTCGGCGGTCGGTGCGGGAGACCGCGGGGGACAGGGGGCTCACAGGGCTCATGGGGCTGCTCGCTCTCGTACGGCACCGGTGTCGGCAACTACCGGCTCAACGCCGGTGGCGCCGATTGGTAACAGTCTTGCAAGTTCTTGCGAATCCCTCAGCCAGGTCGCCCAACTGCCCGTCGTGGCCGCTCCGGCCTGCCCTGCAAGGGATCCCGCGGCAATCCCCAGGACACGTCGACGTAACGATCCACCCCCCTTGCAGAAATTTCCCGCAAACTCTTTCGGACTTCTTTCAGGCTTGTTACGTTCCTCCACGACCCGGCGCCGCGACGGAGCGGTACGGCAGTTGAAGGAGTTCAGATGCGACGTGGCATAGCGGCCACCGCCCTGGTCGCGACCCTGGCGCTCGCGGCGACCGCCTGCGGCGGAGACAGTGACGGCGGCTCGGGCAACAACGCGGGCGGCGGGGAACTGGCCGGCGAGGTCACCTGGTGGGACACCTCCACGGTGGGCAGCGAGGACAAGGTCTTCAAGAAGATCGCCGAGGACTTCACCAAGAAGCACCCGAAGGTCACCGTCAAGTACGTCAACGTGCCCTTCGGCGAGGCGCAGAACAAGTTCAAGAACGCCGCACAGGCCGGCTCCGGCGCCCCCGACGTGATCCGCTCCGAGGTCGCCTGGACCCCCGACTTCGCGGACCTCGGCTACCTCGCCCCGCTGGACGGCACCACCGCCCTGAAGAACGCGGGCGACTTCCTCCCGCAGGCGGCTGCCTCCACGAAGTACAAGGACAAGTCCGGCAAGGAGCAGACCTTCGCCGTCCCGCAGGTCATCGACTCGATGGGCGTCTTCTACAACAAGAAGATGCTGAAGGACGCGGGCGTCGAGGTCCCCAAGACGATTCCCGAGCTGAAGGCCGCTGCCAAGAAGATCAAGGAGAAGACCGGCAAGACCGGCATGTACCTGCGCGGCGACGACGCGTACTGGTTCCTCTCCTTCCTCTACGGCGAGGGCGGCGACCTGGTCGACGCCGGCTCCAAGACCGTCACGATCGACAACCCGGCCGGCGTCAAGGCCATGAACGTCGTCAAGGACCTGGTCACATCGGGCGCCGCCAAGACGGACGCCACCGACGGCTTCGACAACATGCAGAAGGCCTTCAAGTCCGGCGACGTCGCCATGATGATCAACGGTCCCTGGGCGCTCGCCGACACCTACTCCGGCGACCAGTTCAAGGACAAGGCCAACCTGGGCATCGCCCCGGTCCCGGCCGGCTCCGTCAAGCAGGGCGCCCCGCAGGGCGGCCACAACCTCGGCGTCTACGCGGGCTCCAAGAACCTCCCCGCCTCCTACGCGTTCGTCGACTACATGTCCTCGCCCGAGGTCCAGGCGCAGGTCACCAAGGAGCTCAACCTGCTCCCGACCCGCACCTCGGTCTACGCGCAGCCCGACGTCGCCAAGAACGAGATCGTCGGCTTCTTCAAGCCGGTCGTCGAGAAGGCCGTCGAGCGTCCGTGGATCCCGGAGACCGGCAGCCTGTTCGCCCCGCTGGTCACCGAGTACACCAAGGTCCTCACCGGCCAGAGCGCACCCGAGGCGGGCGTGAAGACCACCGGCGAGTCGTACCGCAAGCTCCTCAAGGGTTGGAAGTAGCAACTGATGGCTGCCGCTGACACCGGCCGGCCTCTGGTGAAGGCCGCGGGCGAGGACATCGCCCGCGGCCCGAGCCGCGCGGCCGGCAAGCCGCCGGGCGGACTCCGCCGGGCCCTCTCGACACACTGGTACGCCTGGACGATGGTCGCCCCCGTGGTGCTCGTCATCGGCGTCATCATCGGATACCCGCTGGTCCGCGGCGTCTACCTGTCGCTGACCGACGCCAACGAGCGCAACGTCGAGCGGTCCATCGGCGTCAACCACCTGCCCGCGACGTACGAGTTCGTCGGCCTCGACAACTACGTCGACGCGCTCACCGGCAGCCAGTTCCTCGCCACCCTCGGCTGGACGGTCCTGTGGACCGTCGCCTGCGTCTCGGTCACCTTCGCGCTCGGCATGGGCCTCGCCAACATGCTGAACCGCAGGATCGCGGGCCGCGGCGTCTACCGGATGCTGCTCGTCCTGCCCTGGGCGGTCCCCGGTTTCGTGTCCGTCTTCGCCTGGCGCTTCCTCTACAACCAGGACAACGGGCTGCTCAACAAGATCCTCGCGGGCGGCGGCATCGACGCGGTGCCGTGGCTGAACGACCCGACCTGGGCGAAGTTCGCGGTCATCACCGTGAACGTCTGGCTCGGCATCCCGTTCATGATGGTCGCCCTCCTCGGCGGCCTGCAGTCCATCCCCGGCGAGCTGTACGAGGCCGCCGAGATGGACGGCGCCACCGCCTGGCAGCGCTTCCGGAACATCACGATGCCCGGCCTGCGCCCGGTGAGCACCACGGTGATCCTGCTCTCCACCATCTGGACCTTCAACATGTTCCCGGTGATCTTCCTGCTGACCCGGGGCGGTCCCGGCGAGGCGACGCAGATCCTCGTCACCCAGGCGTACAAGTTCTCCTTCGAGATCAGCCCGCGCGACTTCGCGCAGTCCTCCACCTGGGGCGTGCTGATCCTCGTACTCCTGATGCTCTTCGCCGCGGTCTACCGGCGAGTCCTCCGCAAGCAGGGAGAAGTCTGGTGAGCACCGAAACCCTGGTGACGGGCAAGACGCCGACAACGGGCGAAACCCTGGTGACGGGCCAGCGCGCCAACGTCCAGATCCGCGAACGCCGTTCCCCGCTCGCCTCGTTCGGACTGCACGGCACGCTCGTCGTCGCGTCGGTCGTCGCCGTCTTCCCGGTGCTGTGGGTCCTGCTGACCTCGCTCAAACCGGCGAAGTACGCCACGACCACGGACTTCGTGCGCGAGACGACGCTCGAGAACTACACGAACCTCATCAACGACACCCCGTTCCTCACCTGGTTCGGCAACTCGCTGCTCATCGCCGGGCTCTCGACCGTCATCGGCGTCTTCGTCTCCGCCACCACCGGCTACGCGGTCAGCCGCTTCCGCTTCCCCGGCAAGCGCGGGCTGATGTGGACGCTGCTGATCACCCAGATGTTCCCGGTCGCCGTGCTGATCGTGCCGATCTACAACATCATGGCGAAGCTCGGACTGCTCAACCAGCCGATGGGCCTGGTCATCACCTACCTCACCATCTCGGTGCCGTTCTGCGCCTGGATGATGAAGGGCTTCTTCGACGGGATCCCGCGCGAACTCGACGAGTCGGGGCAGGTCGACGGGCTCACCCCGTTCGGCACGTTCTGGCGGCTCGTCCTGCCGCTCGCCAAGCCCGGCCTCGCGGTGACCGCGTTCTACTCCTTCATCACCGCGTGGGGAGAGGTCGCGTACGCCTCCGCCTTCCTGGTGGGCGACGAGAACATGACCCTCGCGGGCGGACTCCAGAAGTTCGTCAACCAGTACAGCAGCCAGTGGGGCCCGATGGCCGCCGCGTCGGTGCTGATCGCCATCCCGGCCGCGCTCGTCTTCGTCTTCGTGCAACGCCACCTGGTGGCCGGCATGACGGCAGGCGCGACCAAGGGCTGACCCGGCCCCCCTCCCCGTACCCGCGTCCGCACCCGGACGCCCACCCCACACCCCCAGGGACGACATGACCCAGCACCTCGCTGCCCCTGCCCCCGCCACGGACGCCACCGCCACCCAGTGGTGGCGCGGCGCGGTGATCTACCAGGTCTACCCGCGCAGCTTCGCCGACGGCAACGGCGACGGCATGGGCGACCTGGCCGGCGTCCGCAGCCGTCTGCCGTACCTGCGCGACCTGGGCGTGGACGCGGTCTGGCTGAGCCCGTTCTACGCCTCCCCGCAGGCGGACGCGGGGTACGACGTCGCCGACTACCGGGCCATCGACCCCATGTTCGGTACGTTGCTCGACGCCGACGGACTGATCCGGGACGCGCACGCGCTGGGCCTGCGGATCATCACGGACGTGGTGCCCAACCACTCGTCCGACCGGCACGAGTGGTTCAGGCGCGCACTGGCCGAGGGGCCCGGCTCCGCCCTGCGCGAGCGCTACCACTTCCGCCCCGGCAAGGGCATGGACGGCGAACTCCCCCCGAACGACTGGGAGTCCGTCTTCGGCGGGCCCGCCTGGACCCGTACCACCGACCCCGACGGCACCCCGGGCGACTGGTACCTGCACCTCTTCGCGCCCGAGCAGCCCGACCACAACTGGGAACACCCGGCCGTCGCCGACGAGTTCCGCTCGATCCTGCGCTTCTGGCTCGACATGGGCGTCGACGGCTTCCGCATCGACGTCGCGCACGGCCTGGTCAAGGCAGCCGGCCTGCCCGACCTCGGCACCCACGACCAGCTGAAGCTGCTCGGCAACGACGTGATGCCCTTCTTCGACCAGGACGGCGTGCACGCCATCTACCGCTCCTGGCGGCAGATCCTCGACGAGTACCCGGGGGAGCGGATCGGCGTCGCCGAGGCATGGACCCCGACCGTCGAGCGCACCGCGAACTACGTGCGCCCCGACGAACTCCACCAGGCCTTCAACTTCCAGTACCTGGGCACCTATTGGGATGCCGAGGCGCTCCGTGAGGTGATCGACACCTCCCTCGGCGCGATGCGCCCCGTGGACGCCCCCGCCACCTGGGTCCTCTCCAACCACGACGTCACCCGGCACACCACCCGCTTCGCCAACCCGGCGGGCCTCGGCACCCAGATCCGCACCGCGGGGGACCCCGGGCTCGGCCTGCGCCGCGCCCGCGCCGCGACCCTGCTGATGCTGGCGCTGCCCGGCTCGGCGTACGTCTACCAGGGCGAGGAGCTCGGCCTCCCGGACGTCACCGACCTCCCCGACGAGGTCCGCCAGGACCCCTCCTTCTTCCGGGCGGCGGGCCAGGACGGCTTCCGCGACGGGTGCCGCGTGCCGCTCCCGTGGACGACCTCCGGCTCCTCGTACGGCTTCGGCGCGGGCGGCAGCTGGCTGCCGCAGCCCGCCTCGTGGGCGGGCCTTTCGGTGCAGGCGCAGACCGGTGACCCGGGCTCCACGCTGGAGCTGTACCGCTCGGCGCTGGCCGTCCGGCGCGCACAGCCGGGGCTCGGCGCGGGCACCGGGGTGACCTGGCTGGACGGCGTCCCGGCAGGGGTCCTCGCCTTCGCCCGCGAGGGGTTCGTCTGCACGGCGAACACCACGGGGGCGCCGGTACGGCTGGCCGTGCCGGGGCGCCTGCTGCTGGCCAGCGCCGAACTCGCGGTGGAGGGCACGGAGTTCGAGCTGTCGGCCGACACCACCGTCTGGTGGGCCGTGTGACGCTTCCCGTGCCCCGGGGCGGCGGAGGCGGGAGCGTGGCCCCCGCCGCCCCGAGGCTCTCCCACATCGCCGCGCAGGCCAAGGTCAGCGAGGCGACGGTCAGCCGGGTCCTGAACGCGAAGGCGGGGGTCGCGCACGGCACCCGGCAACGGGTGCTGGCCGCGCTCGACGTCCTCGGCTACGAGCGCCCGGTAAGGCTGAAGCAGCGCAGTGCGGGCCTCGTCGGTCTGGTCACCCCGGAACTGACCAACCCGATCTTCCCGGCCTTCGCCCAGGTCATCGAGCAGACCCTGGCCGGGCACGGCTACACCCCGCTCCTGTGCACCCAGATCCCGGGCGGCGCCACCGAGGACGAACTGGTCGAGCAGCTCGTGGAGCGGGGCGTCGACGGCATCGTCTTCCTCTCCGGCCTGCACGCCGACCTCTCCGCCGACCCGGCCCGCTACGCGGCGCTGAGCGCGCGCGGCGTCCCGTACGTCCTGATCAACGGCTACAACGAGGCGGTCTCGGCCCCCTTCGTGTCGACGGACGACCGGGCTGCCGTGCAGATGGCCGTGACCCATCTGCGCGACCTGGGCCACACCAGGGTCGGTCTGGCGGTCGGCCCGGTCCGCTACGTCCCCTCGCACCGCAAGCGCGAGGGCTTCGTCGAGGCGACGGGTTCGCCCGGCCTGGTCCAGCACACCCTGTTCAGTGTGGAGGGCGGCCAGGCGGCGGCCGGGTCGCTGCTGGACGCGGGGTGCACGGGTGTGGTGTGCGGCAGCGACATGATGGCGCTGGGCGTGGTCCGTGCGGCACGGGAGCGGGGGCTGCGCGTCCCGGAGGACGTGTCGGTGGTGGGCTACGACGACTCCCCGCTGACCCCCTTCACCGACCCGCCGCTGACCACGGTCCGCCAGCCGGTGCAGGCGATGGCGACGGCGGCGGTCGGCGCGCTGCTGGAGGAGATCAGGGGCAGTGCGGTGGCGGTGGGCCGGACGGAGTTCGTGTTCCAGCCGGAACTGGTGGTACGGGGTTCCACCGGCCAGGCCCCGCAATAGGCCCGGCCGGGCCGGGCCCGGTGTGTGGGCGGGAGCTGCGGGGTGCGTGGGCCGCGTCGGTCGGTGTGGCGCGTGGACCGTGCCGGCTCGGTGTGGCGCGTGGGCCGCGTCGGTCGGTCTTGACCGGGTGCTCGGCGGCGCACCTTCCTGACCTGCCTGTTCGACCGTCAGGTCCTGTCAACTTCTGGTGCTGTGCAGGGGATTGACCTCCTCAAGGGCGGCTCGTACCGTCACTCTGCAAGAAGTTGCTGACACCTTGCAGCAAGAACATTCAGCACCTCTCCCACGCACCTTCAGAGCCGCGCACCTCCCCCCATGCAGGAGGAATCCCCATGGCCCGCAGACTCCTGTCCGTCCTCTCCGCGGCGTCCGCCGCGCTGATGGCGGGCGCCGCAGTCCTCGTCGCCCCCCTCTCCACCGCCGAGGCCGCACCGACCGGTGACCGGGACGTCACCGCCGTGCTCTTCGAGTGGAACTTCGCCTCCGTCGCCCGCGCCTGCACCGACAGCCTCGGTCCCGCCGGGTACGGCTTCGTCCAGGTCTCACCGCCGCAGGAGCACATCCAGGGCGGTCAGTGGTGGACCTCGTACCAGCCCGTCAGCTACAAGATCGCCGGACGGCTCGGCGACCGCACGGCCTTCAAGAACATGGTCGACACCTGCCACGCGGCGGGCGTCAAGGTCGTCGCCGACTCCGTCATCAACCACCTCGCGGCGGGCGACGGCACCGGGACGGGCGGCACGGCGTACCGCAAGTACGACTACCCGGGCCTCTACTCGGGCGCCGACATGGACGACTGCCGCGCCCCGATCACCAATTACCGCGACCGCGCCAACGTCCAGAACTGCGAACTCGTCACTCTGGCCGACCTGGACACCGGCGAGGAGTACGTCCGCACGAAGATCGCCGGCTTCCTGAACGACCTGCTCTCGCTCGGCGTGGACGGGTTCCGGATCGACGCCGCCAAGCACATGCCGGCCGCCGATCTCGCCGCCGTCAAGAGCAGGTTGAGCAATCCCGGCGTGTACTGGAAGCAGGAGGCGATCCACGGGGACGGCGAGGCGGTCTCACCGAGTGAGTACCTCGGCACGGGCGACGTCCAGGAGTTCCGGTACGGGCGCGGCCTCAAGCAGGTCTTCACCGGTGGCGGCAGACTCGCCGACCTCAAGAACTTCGGGGCCGGCTGGGGCTTCATGGAGTCCGGCAGATCGGCCGTCTTCGTCGACAACCACGACACCGAGCGCGGCGGCGACACCCTGAACTACAAGGCGGGCAGCGCCTACACGCTCGCCAACGTCTTCATGCTGGCCTGGCCGTACGGCGCCCCCGACGTGCACTCCGGCTACGAGTGGAGCGACAAGGACGCAGGCCCGCCCAACGGCGGCCGGGTGGACGCGTGCGGAGCCGACGGGTGGAAGTGCCAGCACTCCTGGCGGGAGATCTCGTCCATGGTCGGCCTGCGCAACGCGGCGCGCGGGCAGGGCGTCACCCAGTGGTGGGACAACGGCGGCAGCCAGATCGCCTTCGGGCGCGGCGACAAGGCGTACGTGGCGCTGAACCACGAGGGCGCCCCGCTCACCCGCACCTTCCAGACGGGGCTCGCCGCGGGCGACTACTGCGACGTGCAGAGCGGCCGGGCGGTGCGCGTGGACGGCTCGGGCCGCCTCACCGCGACCGTCGCGCCGGGGACGGCGCTGGCGCTGCACACCGGTGCACGGGGGTGCGGGACGGGCGGGACGACGGGCGGCGCGGCATTCGGCGTCCACGCCGTGACCGCCCCCGGCCAGAACATCCACGTCACCGGTGACCACGCGGCCCTCGGCAACTGGAACCCGGCGCTGGCACCGAAGCTTGACGCGTCCGCGTACCCGGTGTGGAAGGTGGATGTGGGCCTGCCGGCCGGGACTTCCTTCTCCTACAAGTACGTCCGCAAGGACGCAGGGGGGAACGTCACTTGGGAGAGCGGCGCAAACCGCACGGCAACGGTCCCCGGCTCCGGGACGGTCCTCCTCACGGACACCTGGCGCAACTGACCCGTCCCGGGCCCTTGCCCCGGCCCGGCCCTTGCCCCGGGGCCGGCCCTTGCCCCGGGCCTGGCCCTGCCCCGGCCTACCCCAGCCCTCTTGGGCAGCGGGGCCGCCCCCCTCTCCTTCCTACTCCCAGCCCCCTGGCCTTCCACCTCCAGCCTCCAGCCCTCTTGGACAGCGGGGCCGCCCCTTCTTCCCACCCCACCCTCACCCCCAGCCCTCTTGGGCAGCGGGGCCGCCCCCCGGGGGCGGGACGGGTGGGCAAGGGGGCGGCCCCTCGCGCGGAGCGCACCCTTTCGCGTGCCCCCTCTTGCGATGTTCCCTTCGTGCGGGCGCGTCGTGGCTGGTCGCGCAGTTCCCCGCGCCCCTGGGAGGTGCCCCCTGGGCGTGGGTGCGGGAGGTGCGGGTGCGTCGTGGCTGGTCGCGCAGTTCCCCGCGCCCCTGGGAGGTGCCCCCTGTGCGTGGGTGCGGGACGTGCGGGTGCGTCGTGGCTGGTCGCGCAGTTCCCCGCGCCCCTGGGAGGTGCCCCCTGGGCGTGGGTGTGAGACGTGCAGGCGCGTCGTGGCTGAGCGCGCAGTTCCCCGCGCCCCTATAGGTGGCGCCCCCTGTAGAGCCCCCCGGTCGGCCCCGTCGGCCAGTCGAATCACTCCTAGGAGACTCCTCCCGTGATACCCCTTCCCCTGCGAAGAGCCGCCAGTGCCGGCCTCGCGCTGGCGATGTGCGCCGGCCTCGCCTCCACCACCCCCGCCCTCGGCGCGGGCAACGCGGCGAGGCCCCCCGCCCCGCCCCCGGACGCCCGACTCGCCGCGCAGCCCGCCCGGCACGATCTCACCCGGGACCAGTTCTACTTCGTCCTGCCGGACCGCTTCGCGAACGGAGATCCGCGGAACGACCGTGGCGGCCTCACCGGATCCCGGCTCGACCACGGGTTCGACCCCGCCGACAAGGGCTTCTACCAGGGCGGCGACCTCAAGGGCCTGACGGACAAGCTCGACTACATCAAGGGCCTGGGGACCACCGCCATCTGGATGGCGCCCATCTTCAGGAACAAGCCCGTGCAGGGCACCGGCAAGGACGCCTCCGCCGGCTACCACGGGTACTGGATCACCGACTTCACCCAGGTCGACCCGCACTTCGGCAGCAACGCCGACCTGGCCAAGCTGATCGACAAGGCCCATGCCAAGGGCATGAAGGTCTTCTTCGACGTCATCACCAACCACACCGCCGACACCGTCGACCACGCCGAGAAGAAGTACGGCTACCGGCCGAAGGGCGCCTACCCGTACCTGGACAGGACGGGCCGGCCGTTCGACGACCGCGAGGGCGTACCGGGGGTCGACCGGAACTCCTTCCCGTACACCCCCGTGCCCCGCACGGGCGAGCGCAAGACGCCCTCCTGGCTCAACGACCCCACGATGTACCACAACCGCGGCGACTCCACCTTCGCCGGCGAGAGCGCCGAGTACGGCGACTTCTCCGGTCTCGACGACCTCTGGACCGAGCGGCCCGAGGTCGTCGACGGGATGGCGAAGATCTACGAGAAGTGGGTCCGCGACTTCGACATCGACGGGTTCAGGATCGACACCGTCAAACACGTCGACCTGCCCTTCTGGACGCAGTGGGCCACCGCCCTCGACGCCTACGCCAAGAAGCGCGGGCGCGACGACTTCTTCATGTTCGGCGAGGTCTACGACTCCGATCCGGCGGTCACCGCCCCGTACGTCACCCGGGGCCGGCTCGACGCCACCTTGGACTTCCCCCTCCAGGACGCCCTGCGCGGGTACGCGTCCCAGGGTGCGGGCGCCGACAAGCTCGCCAAGGTGTACGCCGCCGACTACCGCTACACCACCGACAAGGCCAACGCGTACGAGCAGGTGACCTTCACCGGCAACCACGACATGGGCCGCATCGGCAGCTTCCTCAAGCAGGACAACCCGCAGGCGTCGGACGACGAGCTGCTGCGACGCGCCCGTCTCGCCAACGAGCTGATGTTCTTCGGGCGCGGCAACCCGGTCGTCTACCACGGCGACGAGCAGGGCTTCACCGGCGCGGGCGGTGACAAGGACGCCCGCCAGAGCCTCTTCGCCTCGAAGACCGCCGACTACCTCGACGACGACCAGCTCGGCACCGACCGCACCCACGCGAGCGACGCCTACGACACCACGCACCCGCTCTACCGGTCGATCGCCGGACTCTCCCGGCTGACGAAGGCCCACCCCGCCCTGCGCGACGGCGTGCAGGAGGAGCGCTACGCGCAGGGCTCCGTCTACGCCTTCTCCCGTACGGACGCCAGGCGCAAGGTCGAGTACGTCGTGGCGGCGAACAGCGCCACCGCGGCCAGGACTGTCGAGATCCCGGTCACCAGCGGCAGCTTCCGTACGATCTACGGCGGCGCCGGGGCGGTGAACGCCGTCGACCGGAAGGTCAAGGTCACCGTTCCCGCGCTGTCCACCCTGGTGCTCCGGGCCGTGAAGCCGCTCGGTGCCCCGGCCGCCGAGCCGTCCCTCACCCTGAGGCCCCCCGCTGCAGGAGCCACCGGCACCGTCGAGATCGAGGCCACACCCACCGGTGGGCAGCTCAACCGCGTCGTCTTCGCGGCCCAGGTGGGCAACGGGCCCTGGCGCACCCTCGGTTCGGCCGACCACGCCCCGTACAAGGTCACCCAGTTCGTCGACGGAAGGACGAATGCCGGAACGGCGCTGCGGTACAAGGCAGTTGTGGTGGACAGTGCAGGACGCACGGCCAGTGCCCTCGCCGCGACGACGGCGGGGCAGCCGCCGCCGCCCGAGAAGCCCCGGGCGGGGGAGCGCACCTACGCGGTCGTGCACTACCGGCGCGGCGACGGCGATTACGCGGGATTTCAGCTCAAGTCACCGCACGGAACCGGCGAGTTCACCGGACGTGACGCTTACGGCGCCTTCGCCTGGGTGAAACTGCCGGACGGCGCGACCTCCTTCCCGTACACCGTCGAGAAGAACGGCGCCGCCGACGGCCCGGCGCGCACCGTCGACCTCGGCGTGACCGGTGAGGTCTGGGTCGAGCAGGGCAAGGAGGGTCAGCTCACCAAGGCCCCCGAGGGCAGCTACCCGCCGCAGGACAGGACCAAGGCCGTACTGCACCTCCAGCGCCCGGACGGCGACTACGACGGCTGGGGCCTGCACGTGTGGACCGGGGCCAAGGACCCGACCGACTGGGCCAGGCCGATCCTGCCGGTGCGGCGGGACGCGTACGGCGTCACCTACGAGGTGCCGCTGGCCGCCGGCGCCACCTCCCTCAGCTACATCCTGCACAAGGGCGACGAGAAGGACCTCCCCACCGACCAGTCCCTCGACCTGGCGACCCACGGCAACGAGGTCTGGGCGCTGGCCGGCCGGCCGCAGTACGTGCTGCCGCAGACCGGCGGGGCGGGCTCGCTCGACCTCGGCAAGGCCGAGGCGCAGTGGATCGACCGGGACACGGTGGTGTGGAAGGTCGCGGCGACCGAGGCGACCAGCCAGCAGCTCGTGTACGCACGTGGCGGCGGCATCGAGGTCGTCGACGGCGCGCTGAGCGACGAGGGGAGGTGGCTGCGGCTGAACCCGGGCACGCTGAGCGACGCCCAGCAGGCCAAGTACCCGCATCTCAAGGCCTATCCGGCCTTCACCGTGGACGTACGGGACCGCGCCAGGATCGACGAGTCGCTGCGCGGACAGATCGTCGCCACCCAGCGGGCCTCGAACGGGGCGTTGCTCTCGGCGACCGGGGTGCAGATCCCCGGCGTACTCGACGCCACGTACGGAGCCCGCGCCGCCGATGCCGACCTCGGGCCCGTCTTCCGGGGCGGCACGCCGACCCTGTCCCTCTGGGCCCCGACCGCCCAGAGCGTCGTCCTCGACATCGGCGGCCGCAAGGTCGCGATGCGGCGGGACGACGCCAGCGGTGTGTGGTCGGTGCGCGGGCAGCGGAGCTGGGCGGGCGAGCCGTACCGGTACGACGTCACGGTGTGGGCGCCGAGCGTGCGGAAGGTGGTGACCAACCAGGTCACCGACCCGTACTCGACCGCCCTCACCACCGACTCCGCCCGCAGCCTGGTCGTCGACCTGGCGGACCCCAAGCTCGCGCCCACC
Organism: Streptomyces sp. NPDC091272; assembly: GCF_044757485.1. Lineage (NCBI taxonomy): Bacteria > Bacillati > Actinomycetota > Actinomycetes > Kitasatosporales > Streptomycetaceae > Streptomyces > Streptomyces sp. NPDC091272. Next base: position 43,168 of record NZ_JBIVVC010000019.1, on the reverse strand, counting down.
GGCTGGCGCACGCTGCGCAAGCCCGCGCCCGTGCCGCTGCGGAACGCGCAGATCCAGGAGCTGCACGTCCGGGACTTCTCCGTCGAGGACAGCACCTCGGCCCACCCGGGCGAGTATCTGGCGTTCACCGACCGGAACTCGAAGGGCTCGCGGCATCTGCGCGAACTCGCCGCGTCCGGCGCCTCCTACGTCCATCTGCTGCCGGTCTTCGACATCGGCACCATCCCGGAGAAGAAGTCGGAACAGGCTTCGGTGACCTGCGACTTGAAGTCCCTCCCGCCCGACTCGCAGGAGCAGCAGGCCTGCGTGGGGGCGGTCGCGGCGAAGGACGCGTACAACTGGGGTTACGACCCGCTGCATTACACGGTTCCCGAGGGCTCCTACGCGAGCGACCCCGAGGGCACCGCGCGGACCGTGGAGTTCCGGCAGATGGTGCAGGCCCTCAACGGCGCGGGGCTGCGCACCGTCATGGACGTCGTCTACAACCACACCGTCGCCTCCGGCCAGGCCGAGAATTCGGTGCTCGACCGGATCGTGCCCGGTTACTACCAGCGGCTGCTCGACGACGGCAGCGTCGCCACGTCCACCTGCTGCGCCAACACCGCCCCCGAGAACACCATGATGGGCAAGCTCGTGGTGGACTCGCTGGTCACCTGGGCGAAGCAGTACAAGGTCGACGGGTTCCGCTTCGACCTGATGGGACACCACCCGAAGGCCAACATTCTCGCGGTGCGCAAGGCGCTGGACGCGCTGACCGAGGCGAAGGACGGCGTCGACGGCAAGAACATCGTCCTGTACGGGGAGGGCTGGAACTTCGGCGAGGTCGCCGACGACGCCCGCTTCGAGCAGGCCACCCAGAAGAACATGGCGGGCACGGGCATCGCCACCTTCTCGGACCGGGCGCGGGACGCGGTGCGCGGCGGCGGCCCCTTCGACGAGGACCCGGGCGTCCAGGGATTCGGCAGCGGCCTGTTCACCGACCCCAACGGATCGGCGGCGAACGGGAGTCCGGCGCAGCAGCGGAGCCGGCTGCTGCACCAGCAGGACCTGCTGAAGGTCGGCCTCACCGGCAACCTGGCCGACTACTCCTTCACGGACAGCGGCGGCCGTACGGTCAAGGGCTCCGAGGTCGACTACAACGGCGCACCGGCGGGGTACGCGGCGGCGCCGGGCGACGCGCTCGCCTACGCGGACGCGCACGACAACGAGTCCCTGTACGACGCGCTCGCCTTCAAGCTGCCGGCCGGGACGGCGCCGGGGGACCGGGCCCGAATGCAGGTGCTCGCCATGGCGACGGCGACGCTGTCGCAGGGCCCCGCGCTCTCCCAGGCGGGCACGGACCTGCTGCGCTCCAAGTCCCTGGACCGCAACTCCTACGACAGTGGGGACTGGTTCAACGCGATCCACTGGGACTGCCGGGGCGGCAACGGCTTCGGGCGCGGACTGCCGATGGCCGCGGACAACCGGCCCAAGTGGGAGTACGGGAAGCCGCTGCTGGGCGCCGGCTCCCTCAGGGTGGGGTGCCGGGAGATCGAGGGGGCGTCGGCCGCCTACCGGGACCTGCTGAGGATCCGCACCACGGAGGCGGACTTCAAGCTGGCGACGGCGGGGCAGGTGCAGTCGGCGCTGTCCTTCCCGCTGTCCGGCAAGGAGGAGACACCGGGGGTGCTCACGATGCGGCTCGGCAAGCTGATGGTGGTGTTCAACGCGACACCGGCCGTGCGGAGGGAGGTGGTGGCGGGGGTGGCCGGCGCGCGGTACACCCTGCACCCTGTCCAGGCAGCAGGCGCGGACGAGCTGACAAAACGGTCCTCCTACGAGTCACCCACGGGCACCTTCACGGTGCCGGGCCGAACGGTAGCCATCTTCACCACCACCTGACCCCACCGCCCTCCTCGGGCGTGGGGCGGCCCTCGCCCCGCTCGGGTGCGGGCCGCCCTTGCCCCTCCCCACCCCCAGCCCTCTTGGGCAGCGGGGCCGCCCCTTCCCTTCCCTTCCCTCCAGTCCCCACCTCCAGCCTCCTTGGGCAGCGGGGCCGCCCCTTCCCTTCCCTCCACTCCCCACCTCCAGCCTCCTTGGGCAGCGGGGCCGCCCCCCGGGGGCGGGACGGGTGGGCAAGGGGGCGGCCCCTCGCGTGGAGCGTGACCCCTCGCGTGCCCCCTTGCGCGATGTTCTCTCCGCGCGGGCGCGTTGTGGCTGGTCGCGCAGTTCCCCGCGCCCCTGGGAGGTGCCCTCTGCGTGTGGGTGCGGATTGTGCGGGCGCGTCGTGGTTGATCGCGCAGTTCCCCGCGCCCCTGTGGGGCGCCCCCGTGCGGGCGCGTTGTGGTTGCTCGCGCAGTTCCCCGCGCCCCTATGGGGGCGCGTCCCTGTGAGCAAGTGGGCCAGAATGGCGGGGTGTTGGTTAACCTTCCCGAGGAGAGTACGAGTTTTGTGGGGCGCCGTGCCGACCTCGGCCGTGTGGACCATGCCCTCGGCGTGCACCGGCTGGTGACCCTCACCGGCCCCGCCGGCGTCGGCAAGTCCCGGCTCGCCCTGCGCGCCGCCCGGCATGCCGCCGCCCGCCACCCCGACGGCGTCCGGTGGGTCGACCTCGCCCCCCTGCGCGACGAGGAACTCCTCGTCGCCGCGGTCTCCGACGCCGTCGACCTCGCCGACCACACCCTGCGGATGCCCGCCGAGGCACTGTGCGAGTGGCTCCAGGGCAAGCACATGCTCATCGTCCTGGACTCCTGCGAGCGCTTCACCGCCCCGGCCGCCCACCTGGTGGCCGAACTCCTCACCACCGTGCCGGAGCTGACGGTGCTCGCCACCAGCAGACACCCCCTGGGCTCCCGGGGCGAGCTGCTGCTCGACGTACCGCCGCTGCCCCTGCACGGTGCGGACGGCGCCGCCGCACTCTTCCGCGACCGGGCGCGCGGGGCGCTCCCCGGGCTCACCCTCGACGACCCCGCCTCCGACGAGGCCGTCGCCGCGGTCTGCGCCCGGCTGGAAGGCATCCCGCTCGCCCTCGAACTGGCCTGCGCCCAGCTGGGCGCAGGAGACCGGGCGGCGCGGACCGTGCAGGACATCGCCGACCGGCTCGGCTCCGGGCCGTCCCCGCGTCTGGACCTCCTCTCCAGGGACGGCACCTGGCCGGAACGCCACCGCGCCCTGCGCACCGCCATCGGCTGGAGCCACGAGCTCTGCACCCCGCCGGAGCGCCTGCTGTGGGCCCGCCTCTCGGTGTTCCGCGGAAGCTTCGCGCAGGCCGAGGCACGGGAGATCTGCGCGGGCGGGCCCCTCGACGGCGACGCCGTGGTCCGCACCCTCCAGGGTCTGGCGAGCAAGTCCGTCGTACGGCAGCCGGCCGGGGGGACGACGTACCGGATGCTCGACACCCTGCGCGAGTACGGAGCGATGTGGCTCGCCGAACTGGGGGAGCGGGACGGGGCCGCCGACCGGCACGCCGCGTACCACGCGGACCTGGTCCGCCGGGCCGACGAGGGCTGGCTCGGCCCCCGGCAGGCCGACTGGTACCGGCGGATCGGCGACTCGTACGACGACCTGTGCGCCGCCCTGGACCACCTGCTGGAGACGGACCCCGAGGCCGCCCTCGAAATGGCCGGCCGGGTCGGCTTCTTCTGGAGCTGCTGCGGCCACCTCCACGAGGGCCGCACCTATCTGACGCGCATCCTGAGTTCGCACAGCGTGCCGGGGCCGCACCGCTCCCGAGCCCTGTGGGCGCTCGGCGTCATCACCGTGCTCCAGGGCGACCACGAGTCCGCCCGCCGGCTCGGGGAACAGTGCGCGGTCGCCGCGTGGCAGGCCAAGAACCCCGAGGACATGCTGTCGGCGGCCTACCTCCTGGGCCTCACGTACCTCATGATGGGCCGCCCGCGCGCCGCCCTCACGGTCGCCGACCGCTCCCTCGCCGCCCGTCCGGGCGAAGCCTTCGACTCCCCGTCCCAGCTGCGCTGCCGTCTCGTGCGGGTGTTCGCCCTCACCGCCATGGACCGGCTCGCGGAGGCCGAGACCGCGGCCGTCGAACTGCGCCGGATCTGCGCCGGGGAGGGCGAGTGCTGGACCCGCGCCTACGCCGACTACCAGCTCTCCCTGATCGCCCTCCTCCAGGACCGGGCGCAGGACGCCGCGGCCTACGCGCGGGCGATGGTCGACGCCAAGTACCGGCTCGGCGACAGCTTCGGCATCGCACTGGGCCTGGACCTGCTCGCCGCCGCGCTCGCCGCCCAGGGCGACGGGGACCGGGCGGCCCGCGTCTTCGGCGCGGGGCACACCTACTGGAGCCAGGTCGGCCACCCGCAGCGCGGCACCCCCGAACTGGCCCCGGTCCGTGCGCAGTGCGAACGGCTGGCCCGCGCCGCGATCGGCGACCCGGCCTTCGAGCGCGCGTACGCCGAAGGCGCCGCCGCCCACCAGGAGTCCGCCCTCGCGCTGGCCCTGCTGGGCCCCCGCCCCTGAACCGGCCAACTCATGGGTGACCATCGGATGAATCGCTCGTTCTGCGTAATGTGCGACGCCCACAGGATGTCATCAGCCGCCCCCGCAAGCCCACCGACGCCACCGTCACGGACAAGGCCCCGCCCGCCGCGGGACCCGTGGACACCGTCGGTGTCGAACAGGCGGAGGCCGCGCTCGTCGAGCACTACCCACGCCTGGTGCGCCTCGCCTACCTGGTGCTGCCGCCGCATCTCGGCCGTAACCGCCGGGTACTGACCGCGCACTCCCTCGTGCAGCGCGCCCTGCCGCGCGGCAGGGGCGGACGGCCCCAGCGGTCCGGCCCCGGCGCTTCGGGCGTTCCGCTGCCCCGGGGCGGCGAGGGCCAGGACGCTCCCGGCGAAGCGTCCACGCGCGAGCGCGCTCACACGTTCGTACGCCGGCAGGTACTGCGCCAGGCACTGGCGGCCGAGCCGCCGCTGCTGCGCGGCAGGTGGCCGAGCCGGGCGCAGTTGCCGCCGCTGCTTCCCCAGGTGTGGGGGCTGCGGCTGTTCCCCAGGTCGGGCGGCGCCGACGAACTCGCCCTCGACCAGCGGCTCGCGGCCCTGAGCGGCGCCGGGCGCGCCGCGTACGTGCTGCGGGGACTTGAGCAGCTGGACGATCCGGCGCTGCGGGAGATCCTCGTGGCCGCAGGGGTGACCGAGCCGGACGCCGCGCTCGCCGAGGCGGACACCGTCCCGCCGTCGCCGCTGTTGGAATCCGCCGAGTTCGACCCGTGCTCGCTGCAGGCCCGCCCCACCGACCTGATGCGCCGCCGCCAGCACACCAGGGCCGCACTGGCGGCCCTGGCGGCGCTCGTGGTGTGCGGGGTACTGCTCGCCACCTCGGGCCAGGACGCCGCGCAGCGGGGCAACCCGGCCGCCGACCTGGCCCTCGACCCCGGCCAGCTCACCCGGGTCGCGCCCGCCGCCTGGCGCACCGCCGACCGCGCCGACTTCTCCGCCTGGCCGGCCCGTGGCAACCTCACCGAGGACCAGGGGCTGTTGCGCCGCGCGCTCGCCGACTGGGCGGCGCCCGGCGAGGCCGCGCGCGTCTCCGCGACCCCCGGCACGCCCACCGGGCCCGCGATGGGACCGCCGCAGCTGCTGTACGCGGGCGAGCTCGACGGCGCACGGATCGTCCTGCTCCACGACGGGCTGCGGCTGGTCAGGTACGCGGAACCGATCGCGGGCGACGACGGGCGGGGCACCGCCCTGGACCTCGCCCGCGTCGACGCCGCCACCGAGGCCACCGCGAACGCGGTCGTTCTCGCCCGTACCGACAGCGAGGTCCGCTACCTCACCGCCCCCTGGGCCGACCAGGTCTCGGTGCGCGACCTCCTCGACCCGGCGGCCGCCCCGCGCACCCTCGCGCGCGACACCGCAGGCGTCACCGCCCCGGTCGCGGCCTCCTCGATGGCCAGGGACTGCCGGACCTGGGACGCCATGGAGGTACGGGACAGCTCCGGCACCCGCACCCTCACCGATCTGGGCGAGCTCGTCCCGGCCCGGCTCACCGCAGGGCCCGCCGAGTCTCCGGCGGACCTCAGGACGGCGTCCGACAGGGCGGGTTGGGCGCGTACCGCCTGCACGCTGCCCACTCTGCGCTCGCGCGGTGTGCGCAGCGTCAACTCCTGGACGTACGCCACCCAGACGCTCCCCGACGCGGGCGGCACCGCGCGCTGGCTGTGCACCAGGGCCGAGACCTGGCGCGGGCCGGGCAGCCGGGTCTTCGCACAGTTCCAGTCGCCCGTCGTGGGCCGGGGCCTGCCCGGTGCGATCGCCGCACGCGCCGAGGACTCGGCCGCCTGCGGGGCCAAGCGGCCCGAGGTCCTGGCCGGGGTGCTCTGGAAGTCGAAGACCCAGAAGTGGTACCTCCTCGCGGCCGGCAACGACAGGCTCACCTCGCTCTCCGCGAGCGGCGGGGTGAACGGCTCGGCGCAGGGCAACCTCCTTGCGCTGCCCGCGCACCAGGGCGACCAGGCGGCCCTGTCGGGCAAGCTCGCGGACGGAACGCGGGTGAATCTGCTGCGCTGAGGAACCAACAGGGGGCCGGAACCGCGCGCGCCACGGGTGCGCCGGTTCCGGTCCCCGGGCCAGCCGCGGCCCGGTCCCGGATCCGCCGCGGCCCGGTCCCAGGTCCGCGGCGGCCCGCCCCCTGGTCCGTCCTCGCGGACAGCGGCAAAGTTTCGGCTGCACAGACCTGTTGCCAAGGTCGTACTCGTCAGTACATTGACGCCATGTCTAATACGCAGCAGGGGCCGGTCCCGGTGGCGTCGGAGCGGACGCCGCTCAAGGCCCGCCGGGTGTCCTTCGACTGGGCGGACACCCCGCTCCACTGGCTTCCGGGCCTGCCCTTCGCCTCCCACACCATCAACGTCCTGCACCTGCTGCTCCCGGCCGGGGAACGCTGGTTCGTGCACGTCTACAAGCAAGCCCTGCCGCTGATCACCGACGACAGGCTCCGCGCGGACGTCATCGGGTTCATCGGCCAGGAGGCCATGCACGCGCAGGCCCACGACGACGTCCTGCCGCACCTCAAGGCGCAGGGCCTCGACCCCACCCCGTACACCGCACAGGTCGACTGGCTCTTCGAGAAGCTCCTCGGGGACCGGACACTGCCGCCCGGCCGGGCCCGCCGGTGGTGGCTGCTCGAACGAATAGCGATCATCGCGGCCATCGAGCACTACACCGCCTTCCTCGGCGACTGGATACTCAACGCCGACGAACTCGACCGGCGCGGCGCCGACCCCACCATGCTCGACCTGCTGCGCTGGCACGGCGCGGAGGAGGTCGAACACCGCTCGGTGGCCTTCGAGTTGTTCCAGCACGTCGACGGCGGCTACCGGCGCAGGGCGCGCACCTGGGCCACCGCCTTCACCGCGCTGGTCTTCCTGTGGCAGCGCGGCTCCCGCTTCTTCATGGCGCACGACCCCAGCCTCGGCGGGGCCGGAAAGGCCACCCTGAAGGAGCTCGTGCGCGGCGGACGGCAGGGCGTGCTGCCCACCACCGGCGCCATCGCGCGGTCCGTCCCGCGCTACCTGAGCCGCCGTTACCACCCCTCCCAGGAGGGCAGCACCGCCCAGGCCGTGGCCTACCTCGCCCAGTCCCCCGCCGCCCTGGCCGCCGAGGCCCGCACCTCCGGAGGTTCCTGAAACCATGCCCCGCGCCCGTACGTACCTGATCGCCACCGGCGTCGCCGCGGCCGCCGTCGTCACCCGGCGCGCCCTGCGCAGCCGGGTCGACCGCTCGCCGCTCTGGCCGCTGCCCGCCATCGACGAGCCCGTGTCGGGGCAGCGGGGGCGGCCGGCCGGCACCCGCGTCCTGGTCAGCGGACGCACCGAACCCGCCGACGGCGTCGTACAGCTGCACCTGGAGGCCATGGACGCGGGCGACCTGCCGCCGTGGGAGCCGGGCGCCCACCTGGACCTGGTCCTCCCCTCGGGTCTGGTCCGCCAGTACTCGCTGTGCGGCGACCCCGCCGACCGCGCCTCGTACACCGTCGCCACCCGCGTCCTGGACCGGGAACAGGGCGGCAGGGGCGGCTCCCGCGAGGTGCACGAGCAGATCCACGAGGGTTCCGAGATCCTGGTCAGGGGGCCGCGCAACCGGTTCGCCCTGATCGAGGCGGCGTCGTACGTCTTCGTCGCGGGCGGCATCGGCATCACCCCCGTACTGCCCATGCTGCGCGCGGTGGAGGCCGCGGGCGCGGACTGGAAACTGCTGTACTGCGGCCGGAGCCGGGCCACGATGCCCTTCCTGGCGGAGGCCCTGGAGCTCGGCGGGCCCGAGCGGGTCACCGTCGTCGCCGAGGACGAGGACGGACTCCCGGACCTGGCCGCGGCGACGGCAGGGGCACCGCGGGGGACGGCCGTCTACGGCTGCGGACCCGAAGGGCTCCTGGGGGCGCTGGAGGCATCACTGCCGGAGCACTGCTCGTTGCACGTCGAGAGGTTCGCGCCGGGCGCGGGCGCCGGTGGCTCCGGCGCCTTCGAGGTGGAGCTGCGGCGCACCGGCACCGCCGTCACCGTGCCCGCGGGAACCTCGATCCTGGCCGCCCTGAAACCGGTCGTCCCGAATCTTTCGTACTCCTGTGAGCAGGGCTTTTGCGGTACCTGCCAACAGCGGGTGATCGAGGGCGGGATCGACCACCGCGACGAGTTGCTGACCGACTCCGAACGGGGTGACTCACTCCTCATCTGTGTGTCAAGGGCGGACGGAGAACGCCTGGTCCTGGACCTTTAGGCAGAGCTGGGGCAGGGGGCCGGCGAAGATCCCGTGCGGCCCCCGGGGGTCCCTCAACGGGTGAACGCCGGTTACGCTGGTGCGATGACGACCGGGGTGCGCCGCAGGATGGGCGTCGAAGAGCGCAGGCAGCAACTGATCGGCGTGGCGCTGGAGTTGTTCAGCCATCGCTCTCCCGACGAGGTCTCCATCGACGAGATAGCCGCCGCCGCGGGCATCTCGCGGCCGCTCGTCTATCACTACTTCCCCGGCAAGCAGAGCCTGTACGAGGCGGCGCTGCGGCGGGCCGCCGACGAACTGGCCGCCCGCTTCCAGGAACCGCACGAGGGCCCGCTCGGCGGGCGCCTGCTGCGGGTGATGGGCCGCTTCTTCGGCTTCGTCGACGAACACGGCCCCGGCTTCTCCGCGTTGATGCGCGGCGGCCCCGCCGTCGGCTCCTCCACGACGAACGCGATGATCGACGAGGTGCGGCAGGCGGCGTACGAGCAGATCCTCGACCACCTCGGCATCGGCGAGCCGCCCGCCCGCCTCGCGCTGGTCGTCCGCTCCTGGGTCTCGCTCGCCGAGTCGACGGCGCTGATCTGGCTGGACGGCCGGGAAATCCCGCGCGGCGAACTGGAGTTGCAGCTCGTCCACGACTTCGCCGCCCTGATGGCGGTCAGCGCGGCCTACGACGCCGGGATGGCGGAGATCGTACTGCGGATCCTGACCGACGAGCCGGCCGACGGGCCCTTCGGGGAACTGGTCGAGCGGCTGGGCACACTGGCCCCGCTGCTGCCGAAGGTGCCGGAGCAGCGCGGATCGGCGGAGTGACCCACCGCCCGCGCTACCTGTAGGTGACGGTCACGTCCTTGAAGCCCAGCGAGTGCAGCAGGCCCTGGAGCATGCTCGTGGTGTTCTTCTCGGCGCGGGCGGTCAGCCCGCTCTCCTTCGCCGCCTCGCCGATGCGCTTGGCGGCCAGCTGGTGGACGGCCTGTTCGTCGTTCGGGTTGTCGGAGAAGAAGTCCCCGAGCCGGTCGAGCAGCCCGCGCTGCTTGGACACGGCGTACGAGCGGTCCGGATCCAGTGCGGGCCTGCCGAGCGTGGCGTGCGGCAGGCGGATCGTGGCGGCGGTTCGGTCCTCGTTGACCGTCACGTCGTCCTTGCCCAGGCGCGCCATCGAGACGCTCCCGCCGACGGTGCCCGCGCCGACGTACAGGGTGCGGCTGCCGCGGATCGCGTCGGGCAGGAACTTGGCGTCCTTCTCCAGGTCCACCACCACCTGGAAGTTGCCCGCCGCCGCCTCGTAACTGCTCATGTCCTGAAGGGACTTGAGGACTGCCGGGCCGGTACGGTCCTTGGTCTCGGTGCCGAAGAGGTCATCGAGCCCCGGGATCAGGAACAGCCGGGTGCCCAGCAGTAGTACGGCGGCCAGCGCGAGCAGCACGCCGGGAATCTTGATCCACAGCGAGACACGGCGGCGGGGCGGCCGGCCGGGGCCGGGCCGGTACCCGTCGTCCTGCTGCTCCGCCGAGCGGTCCTGGCGATCCGTGCGCGCGTCGGTGCGGTCCATACGGACCGGATGCCCCGCGCGGGCCGTGCTCACGCGGCGGCCGGGACACTCCGCGTGATCGACATCGGCGGCCGCGGGTCAGTCCTGGGTGAGGCGCTCGCGGATCCGGGCCACCGCCTCGTCGGAGATGCCGAGCCCGTCCCGTACGTACGCCTCCATCGAGCCGAACTTCTCGTCCACCTCGGCCAGCGCCGTCTCCAGGTACTCCGGTACGACACCGATGACGGCCCGGGCGATCCCCGGGTCGCCGCCCTTCGCGACGAAACCGTCGATGAGCGGCGCGAAGGCGGCGCGCACGGCCGGGTTCACCGACAGGTACTCCTCCTGCACGGTCTGCGCGTCGGCGCCCAGCAGGGTCAGCACGACCGTCGCCGCCCACCCGGTGCGGTCCTTGCCCGCGGTGCAGTGGAACAGCAGCGGTCCGGCGTCGGGCGCCGCCAGCTCGGTCAGGAAGCTGCGGTACGCGGCGACCGCCGAGCCGGACGAGACCAGCGCGCGGTAGGTCTGGGCGAACAGGGACCGGGCCCGGCCGCCGCCCAGGTGCTCCTCGGCGAGCGCCGGGTCGGACAGGATGTGCCCCAGCTGGGCGGCGGCGGGCCTGTCGTCCGAGTCGCCGCGGACGACCGCGGTCCTGATGGTGTCGGCGAGCGCGTCCGCCACGACCAGCCGGACCCCGGCCGGCACCCGGTCCGGGTGGTCGGTCCGCTCGGCCTCGCTGCGGAAGTCCACGATCGTCGCGAGGCCGAGATCCGCCAGGACCGGGTCCGCGGCCGGGTCCATCCGGTCCAGCTGCCCGGCCCGTAGCACCAGCCCGGCGCGTACGGTGCGCCCGCCGGGGAGCGGCAGGCCGCCGAGGTCGCGGAGGTTGGCGACGGTGGTGGACGCGAGTGCGGTCATGGCGGCGGGACTCCTGCGGGCCGGGGGCTGTTCCCCGCCCCGGCACGCTTTCCGCGGGCCGGAGCAGGCTCTTCTTCCGGCCACCGTACGTGCCGCGGGGTCAGGCGGTCCGGCGGGGCCCGCCCGCCGGTGCGCCGCGCCCGGTACCGAGCCCGGCGCCCAGCCCGATGCCCAGGGCCAGTGCCGCGAAGTGCCCCACGTCGGTGAAGGTCGGCCGGTCGCGGCCCAGCAGCGGTCGCGCGCCGAGCACCAGCAGTCCCGCCCGCGCGGCGAGGCGCAGCGGGCCGCGCGGCACGGCGGCCGTGAGCGCGCCGAGGACCGCGTTGAAGCCGTAGCTGGTGCCGACGTCGACGGCCGACCTGGTCGCCGCGTCGGGGCCGGTCGCGCGCAGCCCGCCGTAGACCAGCAGCGAGGCGGCGGTGTGCCCGAGCAGGAACACCCCGGCCGCCCACCAGGCGCCGTACGCGTACTCGGCGTACCCGAGGACGGCGAGCAGCAGCAGTACGTACGGCAGTGGCATCGGCTCCTCGACGACGAGCGCGCTGGTCAGGAGGGTGTCCCAGCGGCCGGCCGCGAGCTGGTCGACATTGGTGGAGCAGTCGCGCAGGAAGTGCCGCAGCTCGCCCTCGGGCAGCTGCCGGTGGGCGGCCAGGGCGCCGAGCTGCACACCGCCGACGTAGACGGGGGCGAGGACGGGAAGGTCCGGGAGGTGCATGGGGGCATGATCGCGCACGGGACGTAACAGACGTGTCAGATCTGTCGGTTCACCCCCGCGGCGGCGCGGCGGCGCGCCACGATGGGCGGATGCGCGAGCGAGTGACGGCGGTGGGTACGGCGGCCCTTCTGGCGGCGGTGGCGATGGGCGTGGCGGGCTGCGGAAGCCCGCAGGGGCCGCCAAAGGAGGCGTCCGGGTCCCTGGAGGAGCTGGCGGCGAAGGCGGGCTGCGTACCGGAGATCGGCACCGAGGCCGCCGAGATCCGACAGGCGAACTGCCGTACTGCAAACGGGAGTTATGTGCTGGCGACGTTCGCCACCGACCGTGGGCGACAGGAGTGGCTCGACGGCGCGGACGACTACGGCGGCAGCTATCTGCTCGGCCGCAGGTGGGTCGTGACGGGCGACGAAACGGTGGTCGCGGAGCTGCGCGGCAGGCTCGGCGGAACGGTGACGTCCGGCGTGCGTCACCCGGGCGGCGGACAGGGACACCCGGGCGGGCACGGAAGCTGACCACGGCGCCGGCGGGCGGCGGGCGTCGGCTCGGGAGGGGGCACGGCGAGGCGGCGGGCCTGGGCGGCGGTCGTCCGGTCGGGGGTGGCTAGGCGGGCCTGGGCGGCGGTCGTCGGCCCGGGACGGCCGCCACCGTGAGCGGCGGCCGTCCGGTCGGGGGCGGTCACCGGCAGCGGCGCCCGGCGTTGATGCAGTCGACCATTCGCCGCATCAGCCTCTCCTCGAAGACATTGATGAAGTCCCCGTGGTCGGTCTCCGGCTTGTGCAGCTGCTCGGGGAACGAGTCGACCGCGAAACCGGGGCCCGGCGGCACCGCGTACACCACGCGCTGCACGAGCTGCGGGATCAGCCGGAAGCCGAGGTCGCAGGTCCCGTTCGCGCGGGCGAAGGCGACATGGGTGCGGTGGTTGGCGCTGTCGGCGTTCTTGCCGTCCCAGCAGCTCTGGAACTTGAAGGTGCGCACCACCCGGCTGCCGCGCGGACAGATCGGGTACTTCTTCTTCAGCTGCCGGTTCTCGAAACCGGTGCAGCTCCAGGACGCGTTGGCGTTCGCGTCACCGTTGGTGAAGGCCTTCGCGTCGCCCGTGATGATCCGCAGGAACCGCGGCATCGCGGTGACCCGGCCGGTCGGACTGCCGACGAAATCCAGGGTGACCTGCGACGGGGTCTGGATCTCGCCGGTGTTCCCGTCCTTGCCTCCGCCGTCCGCCTGCACGTCGTCCTCCGCCTTGCCGTTCTGCAGTCGCAGCACCGGCCAGTAGTACGTGGACCTGTCGCCCTGGTTCCGGCAACTGGTGGTACCGGCGGCGAGCGTGCCGTCGCTCGCGAAGGCGTCGGTGGCCTGGTTGCCGACGTAGTCGTGCATGTGGTGCGCGCCGTTGCTCACGCCGGGCGCGACGATGACGTTGTCGGGGTTGAACTTGCCGTTCTTGTTGCGGCCGCACTCGGTGGTGAAGGTGCCGCGCGAGGCGGTGCGCCGGTTCTGGACACGCGGGGCGTCGGGACGCACGGAGCGGATGTCGACGAAATCGGCGGGCGAGGGGCCGTTGCCCTGCCGGTCACCGTCCTGCCCCTGGTCGCGGTCTGGTCCCTGGCCTCCGTCCTGCCCCTGGCCTCCGTCCCGCTCCAGGTCACCGTCCTGCCCCCGGTCGCGGTCCTGTCCCAGCTCGGCGGTCCGCAGCGTGCACGGGGCCAGGGCGTCGAGTCCCTGCGGGCGCTCGCCCTCCGGTTGCCGTTCCACGGCGTCGCCGATCCGGCCCAGGGACGCGGCCCGCTCGTCCTTCAGCGGTCCGAGCGTCGCCTCCCGGTCTGCGGACGCGCCCGGCGTGTCCGCGAGCTTGCGGTACGCCTCGGTGATCTGGCTGTCCATCGCCGCCAGCTCCCGGTCGACCTCCTGCCGCGCCCCCCGCGGTACGTCGGGCAGCGCGCCCGCCGCGTCGGGACAGCCGATGGTCTCCGTGCGCGGCGCCACGGGTAAGGCCGTCCGGGCGGGCGGATCCTCCCCGGCCGAGGCGTGCACGTTCAGGGCGACCATCGTGCCCCCGCCGAGAATCAGCGCGGCGGTGGCGGCGATCGTCCTGTTCGCCAATTTCGAACGCTTGTGTTGCATGTGGAGCCTTCGCTTTCTTTCGGGCGAAGACCCATACGTGCGCGGGCACCGCAGCGTTCAGCCCTTCCCCGCCCGCCCCAAGGTTCGTAGCAAGCCACAGGTGCGCGCGGGGCACGCTCAGGCCTTCAGCGCCTGCTGGTAGAGGGCGCGTGCCGGCGCCCCGAACAGCGCGGCCGTGGACTCGGCGTCGGTGTCGCCGCCGCTCAGCACGCCGATGAGCCTGCCCGGCCGGTCCGGACCCCGGTAGCCGGTGAGCCAGGGGCTGCCGCTGGTGCCGTTCCAGAAGCCCGCGCAGCGCATCTGCACCATGCCGGGCAGCTCCTCGTCGAGCATGCTGTTGGTCGTACAGGTGACCGGTCTGTTGTCCGGGTTGTGGCCGGGCTCGGGATAGCCGATCACCGTGACCTGGCGCTGCGGCTGCGACTCCCAGTCGAGCCCGGCGGCGCCCACGACCTCCTGGACGTCACGGCCCTGCGCGTCGGGCTCCAGCGTCAGGAAGGCGAAGTCGTACGGGTCGTCCTCCTGCTCCTGCCAGCGGTCGTCGACCTGCACGGACCGCACCCGCCATGCGCCGTAGGGCTGCTTGCCCTTGCCGGAACCGGAGAAACCGGGGGCGAAGGAGATCTCCCGCTTGGCCGTGCCCTCCTCCTCGTGCACGCAGTGTGCTGCCGTGACCGCGACGTTCCCCTTGGGGCTGTCCACCACGCTCGCCGTGCACCAGTGGTCGTCGCCCTCCACCAGCACCCCGATGAACGGCGGGTAGTCGATCACGGCGGCCGACTTCTGCGGTGTCGGCGAGACCCCTGGATCCAGCCGGGGCGCGGACGCCACCGGCCCGCCGCACGCGGTGGCCGACAACAGTGCCAGGAGGCCGGCCGTGGCCACGGACCCCCGCATCCACCGGTCACGCACGTCGGACAGCCCCTCTCAACCGAATCCCGCAGCGAACAGGTCACGCACAGGTCACGCCGCCCAGGTTATGCACGGGATGGCCGATTGTCGCCCCTATCCGCTACCGGTCGAGGTACGCGAGCACCGCGAGGACCCGCCGGTTGTCGTCGTCCGAGACCGGCAGGTCCAGCTTCCCGAAGATGTTGGACGTGTGCTTCGCCACCGCCCGTTCCGTGACGAAGAGCTGCGCCGCGATGGCGGTGTTGGAGCGGCCCTGCGCCATCAGCTCCATCACCTCCTTCTCCCGCGGGGTGAGCTGTCCGATCGGCCTGTCCTGCGCCCGCCGGGACAGCAGCTGCGAGATGACCTGGGGGTCCATCGCGGTGCCGCCGCCCGCCACCCGCCGTACCGCGTCGACGAACTGCTCGGCGTCGAACACCCGGTCCTTGAGCAGATAGCCGATGCCCCCGGCGCCGTCGGCGAGCAGCTCGCGCGCGTACAACTGCTCGACGTGCTGCGACAGTACGAGGACGGGCAGCCCGGGTCTCGCCCGGCGGGCGGCCAGCGCGCACTGCAGGCCCTCGTCGGTGTGGGACGGCGGGAGCCGGACGTCGACGACGGCGACGTCCGGCTCCAACTCGGCGAAGGCCCGGGTGAGTTCGGGCCCGGTCTCGACGGCGGCCAGGACCTCGAAGCCGAACGCTTCGAGCATCCTGACCAGACCGTCGCGCAGCAGGAAGAGGTCTTCGGCTAGAAGGACGCGCAAGGAATCTCCATGGTCACCATGGTGGGACCGCCCGCGGGACTGCTGACGGCCAGAACACCGTCGAATGTACCGAGCCTGCGTTCGATCCCGCTCAGTCCCGAGCCGCCGCCGACCCTTGCCCCGCCCTGCCCGTTGTCGGTGACCGACACCCGGATCACGCCGTCGGCTCCGGTGCCCGCGTGGTGCAGGTCGATCCAGACGCGGTCGGCGCCCGAGTGCTTGACCGCGTTGGTGAGCACCTCGCTGACCGCGAAGTACGCGGCGGACTCCACCGCCGCCTCCGCGCGGCCCGGCAGGTCCACGGCCACCTCGGTCTCCACCGGCAGCCGCAGCGCCAACGCCCTTACCGCGTCCCCGAGTCCACGCTCGGCGAGCACCGGCGGGTGGATGCCGCGGACCAGGTCGCGCAGCTCGGTCAGGGCCTCGGCCGACGACGCGCGGGCCGTGGCGATCAGCTTCTTCGCCTGCGCGGGGTCCTTGTCGACAAGGGCCTCGATGGTGCCCAGATCCATGCCCATGGCGACCAGCCGGGCCTGGGCCCCGTCGTGCAGGTCCCGCTCGATGCGGCGCAGTTCGGCGGCGGAGGTGTCCAGGGCGTCGTGCCGGGTCTCGGTCAGCTTCTCGACGCGCCGGGTGAGCGAGTCCTCCCTCGTCGGGTCGAGGAAGTACTTGGCGAGACGGAAGTGGGCCTGCAGGAGGGTGGTGTTGTACCGCAGGCCGAGCGCGAGGATGACGAGGCCCAGGGCGAGGGCGAGGAACCCGGTGAACTGGCTGTGCACCGGAATGAAGAGGTACCAGTCCGCGCCTCCGTGCTCGAACACCCGCCACAGGCCCGCCGCGAGCACGAGCCCGTAGAGCCAGTACAGGAGAGTGAGCCCGGGCAGGAGCGCGGTGGCGAATCCGGCGCCCATGTCGATGAGCAGCCACTCCAGGTCCCGCCAGGTCGCCGGGTCCTTGAGCATCAGCGTGGTCCGTTCCACCGCGCCCGTCACACCGGTGCGCGCGTCGGCGGGCGCCGGCCGGTAGGGGATCGCGATCCGCACGTCCGACCAGGTGCCGGCCAGCAGCCGTCGTCTGTTCGCCCAGGTGCGGACCGCCCCCAGCACGTGCGGCGTGGTGAGGACACCGATGCCGAGCCCGATGAAGCTGATCGAGAGGATCGCCAGGGTGAAGAGGGCGATCGAGGTGCCGAGCGTGACGGTGGCCAGACCGAGGCCCCGGAACCCCGCTCGGACCGACGCGCGTATCTTCGTGGCATTCATGGTGATGGGTCCCCCTCAGTCCGCGCCCCGTGCGCCGAGTACCCGCCCATTTTCGCCGGGGCAAGGGGACGAGGTCACTGGGGCCGGGCACCCGGCCCGGGGTGTACCCAGCACCACCGGTCACCGGGCCCCCTCACCCCGCACACCTCACGGGGTGTACTTGTAGCCCACCCCGCACACCTCACGGGGCGTACTTGTCACCCACCCCGCACACCTCACGGGGCGTACTTGTAGCCCACCCGGCGCACCGTCTGGATGGAGTGGCGGTGCTCGGCGCCCATCTTGCGGCGCAGCCGGGCCACGTGCACGTCCACTGTCCGGCCGTCGCCGACGTGCCCGTACCCCCACACGGTGGTCACCAACTGGTCGCGGGTGTGCACCCGGTGGGGGTGCGCGACCAGGTGCGCCAGCAGCTCGAACTCCAGGTACGTCAGGTCGAGCGCCCGCCCGTCCACCTCGACGATCCGGCGGGACGCGTCGATGCGCACCGCCCCGGACCCCTGCTGGTCCTGCGGCACCGGCACCGGCGTGTGCGGTACGGGCTCGGGCGCCTGCTGCTGGTCGGCCGGTACGAGCACCAGGTAGCCGACCATCGGCGGACGGCCGGGCAGCGCGGGCAGGGTGTGCTGCGGGGCGGGCAGCCAGGTCGCCCCCGGCGGAAGGTAGTCGGCGACGTCGAAGGCCGGCCGAAGGGGGAGTACGGGGGAGGGAGTTGCCACCTCGTCGCGCTCGACGGCCCGCAGCCGGTGCGCGACGGGCCGCAGCGGTTCGTGGACGGCCCGCCGCTGGACGGCGTTGGCGGCGACGGACGAGGCGGGGAAGGTACGCGGGGTACGGGTGGGGTTCACCATGACAGGTCAGCTCTTTCGCGCGGAGGAGGCCACCGCGGAGAACCGCGCGGCGGCGTACTGCTTCCTACGGAGTGCGCGTGGGCCGAAGGCCGTCGGCCGGATCCCGGAACTGCCGGGAGACGGGGAACGGCTTTAGAGGGCCCGCGCGTTCGCCGCGCGACAACAGACCCGGTCGAAGTCGTGGTGCTGCCGGGAAGGCCAGAACGGCTCCAGGTCGAAGCGACCCGTAGCGGTGAGGTTCTGGTGTCCGGTCATGGCCCCATTGAAGCATGCGCACGCCGGGCGCAGGAGGGCCTCGTCCCCTCCGGGCCCCCGATGCCCCGGTGCGCCCCCTGTGCCCCCGGCCCCACCGGTGTGTTCTTGGGCACAGGAGGGGCGGGCCGCGGACGGGACGGCAGGGCCGGCGGACCCTCCGGCACGGGGCTGCGGGCATGCGCGAGGGGGCGTTCACCGGGCGGTCCCGGTGAACGCCCCCTCGCGGCAGGCAGGTTCGGCCCCGAACCGTCAGACCTGGCCGGCCTTCTCCAGCGCCGTGCAGCACGTCTCGACGATCAGCCGGGTCACCACGTACGGGTCGACGTTGGCGTTGGGGCGACGGTCCTCGATGTAGCCCTTCTTGTCCTGGCCGACCTGCCACGGGATGCGGACCGAGGCGCCGCGGTCGGAGACGCCGTAGCTGTACTCGTTCCACGGGGCGGTCTCGTGCAGACCGGTCAGACGGTCGTCGATCCCGGCGCCGTAGTTCTTCACGTGGTCCATCGGCTTGGAGCCCTCACCGAGCGACTCGCACGCCGTGATGATCGCCTCGTAGCCCTCGCGCATCGCCTTCGTGGAGAAGTTGGTGTGGGCGCCCGCGCCGTTCCAGTCGCCCTTCACCGGCTTCGGGTCGAGCGTCGCGGACACCCCGAAGTCCTCGGCGGTGCGGTACAGCAGCCAGCGCGCCACCCACAGCTGGTCGGAGACCTCCAGCGGAGCCAGCGGGCCCACCTGGAACTCCCACTGTCCCGGCATCACCTCGGCGTTGATGCCGGAGATCCCGAGCCCCGCCGCCAGACAGTGGTCGAGGTGCTTCTCGACGATCTCGCGGCCGAAGATCTCGTCGGCGCCGACGCCGCAGTAGTAGCCGCCCTGCGCGGCGGGGAAGCCGCCCACCGGGAAGCCGAGCGGGCGCTCGCCCTCGAAGAAGGTGTACTCCTGCTCGATGCCGAAGATCGGCTGCTGGCCCTCGAACTGCTCGGCCAACGGACGCAGCGCGGCACGCGTGTTGGAGGAGTGCGGGGTCATGTCGATGTTCAGCACCTCGCACATGACGAGGATGTCGTTGCCACCGCGGATCGGGTCGGGGCAGGAGAAGACCGGGTTCAGGACGAGGTCCGAGGCGTGTCCCTGGGCCTGGTTGGTGCTCGAACCGTCGAAGCCCCAGACCGGCAGCGCGGCCCCGTCGCTGAGGATCTTCGTCTTCGAGCGGAGCTTCGCCGTCGGCTCGGTTCCGTCGATCCAGATGTACTCGGCCTTGAACGTCACGGACGCCATCCTTTACGGGTTCTGCGCTGCTGCGGGTGCGGGCACGGTGCCACCGGTGCGGCGGTGGCGGCGTGCCCCGGTGCTGCCGCGGTGATGGTCGGCAGCCTGGCAACCCGCGATTTCCCGGCCGTTGCCCGTGTGTGAACCCCGTGTTACCACCCTGCGCACCCACGTGACGTACCTCGCACCACCCCGCACGCCCGCGTGACGTACCTCGCACCACCCTGCACGCCCGCGTGACGTACCTCGCGTGGGTCGGCCCCGCGCACCCGCGTGACGTACCTCGCACCGGTCGGCGCCCGTCCGGCCCGCGCCGACGGGGGCGCCCCTTGCGGGCAGACTGGTGGCATGAAGACGTCACCCATCGCCCGTATCGGCCTCCTCGGCACCGGCCCCTGGGCCGACCGCACGCACGCACCCGCCCTGGCCGCCCACCCGGAGGTCGACCTCGTGGGGGTGTGGGGCCGTCGCCCCGAAGCCGCGGCCAAGATCGCCGAGGCCCACTCCACCACGGCCTATGACGACGTCGACGCGCTCCTCGCCGACTGCGACGCCGTCGCGATCGCCCTCCCGCCTGACATCCAGGCACCGCTCGCGGTCCGCGCGGCCGAGGCCGGCTGCCACCTCCTCCTCGACAAGCCGGTGGCCACCACCGTGGAGGGCGCCCGCCGCGTCGCCGATGCGGCCGAGACCGCGGGTGTCGCCTCCGTCGTCTTCTTCACGCTGCGCTTTGCCGCGGGCACCGTCGACTGGATCGCCGAACAGAGCGCGGCCGACGGCTGGTTCACCGCCCGCGCGCACTGGTTCGGGTCGGTCTTCCACCCCAGCGCGGCAGGCCCGTACGCCGAGTCCCCGTGGCGCGGCGAGAAGGGCGCCCTGTGGGACGTCGGCCCGCACGCCCTGTCCGTACTCCTGCCGGTCCTGGGCGACGTGACGCAGCTGACGGCCGCGCCCGGTCAGGGCGACACCGTCCATCTCGTCCTGCGGCACGCCGGCGGTGCGTCGAGCACGGCCGCGCTCAGCCTGACCGCCCCGCCCGAGGCCTCCGGCGTCGACATCGAACTGCGCGGCGCCGCGGGGGTGCACTCGCTGCCCGGCCCGTGGGGAGCAGGCGTGGACTCCTTCGGCACGGCGATCGGCGCGCTGCTGGAAGCTGCCCGCACCGGGACCCCGCACCCGTGCGACGCCCGCTTCGGCCTGCGTGTCACGGAAATCCTGTCGCAGGCGGAAACAGTGCTGGGCCGCTGACCGGACCGCTGAGCGGACCGCACGGCCGGGGAGTGCCTCACTCGCCCCGAAGGCACCTCCGGCCCCTCCGCCCACCGGGTCAAATGCCCTCTGGCCAGGGACGATTGTCAGTGGTGCCCGGTAAAATGGGAAGCGTCCGAGAGGGTCCGTGACCGCCTCAGGAGGATGCCTGTGACCGCTGCCGCTCTGCTGACGAACGCCCACTCCCACAAGCCGAAGGCCGATCCGCGCAAGACGCCGAAACCGCTCCGCAAGAAGCCCCTCCCGGCCGGCCGGCCGCGTGAGTGGTACATCTCCCACAACCGCCGCCTCAAGGCCATGCGCCTGGCGATAGCCCTGATGGACACCGGGGTCTACGTCCCCGAGAAGGCGACCAACCGCAGGATCCGCGACACGGCCGCCCGGGTGGGCATCCACCCGCCGTCCACCACGACGTGCCGCCTGGTGCGCGAGCTCATCAGGGACGAACTGGGCTGAGCCGGCCACGGATCGCAGGAGCCGACCGCACACGACGGAGCCCCGCCACCGCCCGAAGGCGGTGGCGGGGCTCCGTCACACCGTACGAAGGACCTCTAGAGGTCGAAGTACAGCTCGAACTCGTGCGGGTGCGGCCGCAGCTGGATCGGGGCGATCTCCTGCGTGCGCTTGTAGTCGATCCACGTCTCGATCAGGTCGGGGGTGAAGACACCGCCGGCGAGGAGGTACTCGTGGTCGGCCTCCAGGGCGTCGAGGACGGCCGGGAGCGAGGTCGGGACCTGCTGGACGCCCGCGTGCTCCTCGGGGGCCAGCTCGTAGAGGTCCTTGTCGATCGGCTCCGGTGGCTCGATCTTGTTCTTGACGCCGTCCAGGCCGGCCATCAGGAGGGCCGAGAACGCGAGGTACGGGTTCGAGGACGGGTCAGGGGCGCGGAACTCGACGCGCTTGGCCTTCGGGTTGGAGCCCGTGATCGGGATGCGCATCGCGGCGGAGCGGTTGCGCTGCGAGTAGACCATGTTGACCGGGGCCTCGAAGCCGGGCACCAGGCGGTGGTAGGAGTTCACCGTCGGGTTGGTGAAGGCGAGCAGCGACGGCGCGTGCTTGAGGATGCCGCCGATGTAGTAGCGGGCCATGTCCGAGAGGCCCGCGTAGCCCTGCTCGTCGTAGAACAGCGGGATGCCGTTCTGCCACAGCGACTGGTGGACGTGCATGCCGGAGCCGTTGTCGCCGAAGATCGGCTTGGGCATGAAGGTCGCGGTCTTGCCGTTGCGCCAGGCGACGTTCTTCACGACGTACTTGAAGAGCATCAGGTCGTCGGCCGCGGCGAGGAGGGTGTTGAACTTGTAGTTGATCTCCG
The DNA here is from genome assembly GCF_044757485.1 of Streptomyces sp. NPDC091272. Lineage (NCBI taxonomy): Bacteria > Bacillati > Actinomycetota > Actinomycetes > Kitasatosporales > Streptomycetaceae > Streptomyces > Streptomyces sp. NPDC091272. Next base: position 21,291 of record NZ_JBIVVC010000019.1, on the reverse strand, counting down.
CCTGGCCGGCGGTGCCCACCTCGTGGTGCTGGCGCTCGACCTGGAGGCCGTTCTTGTCCAGCTCCAGGGAGATCTCGGCACGGAGGTCGGCGAAGTGGTCGACCGGCGGGGTCGGGAAGTAGCCGCCCTTGTAGCGGACCTTGTAGCCGCGGTTGTTCTCCACCGCACCGGTGTTCCAGGCGCCGGCCTCGGAGTCGATGTGGTAGAAGCTCGCGTTCGCCGAGGTCTCGAAGCGGACGCTGTCGAAGACGTAGAACTCGGCCTCGGGGCCGAAGTACGCGGTGTCCGCGAAGCCGGTGGAGGCCAGGTACGCCTCGGCCTTCTTGGCGATGTTGCGCGGGTCGCGGCTGTACTGCTCGCCCGTGATCGGGTCGTGGATGAAGAAGTTGATGTTGAGCGTCTTGTCACGGCGGAACGGGTCGATCCGGGCCGTCGAGAGGTCCGCGCGCAGCGCCATGTCGGACTCGTGGATGGCCTGGAACCCGCGGATCGACGAACCGTCGAAGGCGAGCTCCTCGTCCGGGTCGAAGGCCTTGGCGGGGATCGTGAAGTGCTGCATCACGCCCGGCAGGTCGCAGAACCGGACGTCCACGAACTTGACGTCCTCGTCCGCGATGAACTTCTTGGCTTCGTCGGCGTTCCCGAACATCCAGCTCCTCCTACTCCCGCCCGGGGCCGGACGGGGTTGCCGCTATCTCTGCGGGTCTTCTTGCGGGCCAGTGCGGTGGCACACGCTGGCGTCGACCATAGGCAGACGGGATTTCTCCAGCATGACCCATTTGTTTCGCACAAGTTAACCAGGCTGCCGCCGTGGTGCCCCGTCGGGAACCACCCCCCCGACCCGGCAGGACCGGGACGAAGGGGGGCGCAGTACCTTTGTCGGGTGGACAACAGGCAAGCAATCGGATCGTGGCTCTCCGGACCGCGCGCGGCGGCCGAAGAGATGGGCGCCGACTTCGGGTACCGGGGCAAGCGCCTCGGCCTGCCCCCCGAGGGGCCCGGCTCGGCGGCTCCGCTGGGCCGCCGCTTCGGCGCCCTCTTCGTCGACTGGGCGCTGTGCCTGCTCATCGCGTACGGACTCTTCGCACGCGGCGACTCGCAGGCGGCGGGCAACTACGCGCTCGGCATCTTCCTCGTACTGCACGTGCTCACCGTCGGCACCCTGGGTTTCACCCCGGGCAAGCGTGTCTTCCGCGTCCAGGTGATCTCCGAGCACGGCGGCCGGCTCGGCTTCGGGTGGGCCGTGGTGCGCAGCGTGCTGCTCTGTCTGGCGATCCCGGCGCTGATCTGGGACCGCGACGGCCGCGGTCTGCACGACCGGCTGGCCCGCGCCGTACAGGTACGGATGTAGCCGTACGGGTACGGATGCGGGGGCGCGCGAGAGCGGTGGAACGCAGGACGGCCCCGGAACCTCGAAGGTTCCGGGGCCGTCTTCTGCGTAGAAGGAACGGGGAGCAGAGGGTCAGCGGCCGCGCGGCATCTTCATGCCCTTGCTGCCCGGCATGGGACCCTTCGGCAGCGGCATGTTGCTCATCAGGTCGCCCATCGCGCGCAGCCGGTCGTTGGTCGCGGTGACCTGCGGGCCGGTGAGGGTGCGCGGAAGCTTGAGCATCTTGGTGCGGACCTTCTTCAGGGGCACCTGGTCCTCGCCGTTGCCGACGATGATGTCGGTCACCGGGACGTCGGTGCCCACGATGCGGGCCATCTTCTTCTTCTCGGCCGCGAGCAGGGTCCGCAGCCGGTTCGGATTGCCCTCCGCGACCAGGACGATGCCGGCCTTGCCGACCGCCCGGTGCACGACGTCCTGGCTGCGGTTCATCGCGACCGCGGGAGTCGTCGTCCAGCCACGGCCCACGTTGTCCAGCACCGCCGCCGCGGCACCCGGCTGGCCCTCCATCTGCCCGAAGGCGGCGCGCTCGGCGCGGCGTCCGAAGATGATCGCCATCGCCAGGAACGCCAGCAGGAAACCGAGAATGCCCAGGTAGACCGGGTGACCGATCAGGAAACCGAGGCCGAGGAGGACACCGAATACGACGATGCCCACGCCCGCGACGATCAGACCCACCTTGGGGTCGTTCCGCCGCGTCATCTTGTACGTCAGGGCAATCTGCTTGAGTCGCCCGGGGTTCGCAGTGTCCGCGTTCGCTGCGCGTTCCTTCCTCGCCATGCGAGAAAGTTTACGTTGCCTAGGACGTACGAGCGGACACGGCCTCCAGTGCGTGCTGTGTGGTGACCCGGTCCTTGGCCCGGCGCCGGTCCTCCAGGACGGCGGTCCAGGCGTTACGGCGGGCGGTGCGCTGCCCGGTACCGATCAGCAGCGACTCGACGGCGCGCAGCGCATCGGTGACGGACGGGAGGGCTTGGGCGCGTACGGCCTGCATGTCGGGGGTCCCCCTCGTAGCAGCGGCAAGTGGGGTGGAACTGCGGTGCGTAGAACCACGGTCACCGACTGGTGTTACCAGCACGTGACCGACCGGTCAAACAGCGATGAAACCTTGACGGTGCGGGCGCGCACATGAACGCGGCCCGTACGGCGCCCCTGCCTGCGAGGTTCGTACGGGCCGCGTCCGCACGGCTGTTACTGATCGGTAACCGCTTGTGGTCCGATTCACACGGCGGGCGTGGTCTCCAGCGCGCCGCGGCGCTCCATCGCCTGGCCGTACAGCCGGCCCGCGCGGTAGGAGGAGCGGACCAGCGGCCCGGACATCACACCGGAGTAGCCGATCGCGTCGGCCTCGTCCTTCAGCTCGACGAACTCCATCGGCTTCACCCACCGCTCGACGGGGTGGTGCCGCGGCGAGGGCCGCAGGTACTGCGTGATCGTGATCAGCTCGCAGCCCGCCTCGTGCAGGTCGCGCAGCGCCTCGCTGACCTCCTCACGGGTCTCGCCCATGCCGAGGATCAGGTTCGACTTGGTGACCAGACCGGCCGCGCGCGCCTTGGTGATGACGTCCAGCGAACGCTCGTAACGGAAGCCGGGGCGGATGCGCTTGAAGATGCGCGGCACCGTCTCCACGTTGTGCGCGAAGACCTCGGGGCGGGACTCGAAGACGACGTCCAGCAGCTCGGGCACCGCGTTGAAGTCCGGCGCGAGCAGTTCCACCTTGGTACGGCCGGTCTCCCGGCCCGCCGTCTGCTGGTGGATCTGGCGGACCGTCTCCGCGTACAGCCAGGCGCCGCCGTCCTCCAGGTCGTCGCGCGCGACGCCGGTGATGGTGGCGTAGTTGAGGTCCATGGTGACGACCGACTCGCCCACGCGGCGCGGCTCGTCACGGTCCAGGGCCTCGGGCTTGCCGGTGTCGATCTGGCAGAAGTCACAGCGCCTCGTGCACTGGTCGCCGCCGATGAGGAAGGTCGCCTCCCGGTCCTCCCAGCACTCGTAGATGTTGGGACAACCAGCTTCCTGGCACACCGTGTGCAGTCCCTCGGCCTTCACCAGGGCCTGCATCTTGGTGTACTCGGGGCCCATCTTCGCCCGGGTCTTGATCCACTCGGGCTTGCGCTCGATGGGGGTCTGGCTGTTCCGGACCTCCAGGCGCAGCATCTTGCGACCGTCGGGTGCGACAGCGGACACGTCCAGCACTCCCTCTTGCCAAAAAGGCTTCGATTCCTCGGCGAACACCAGGGTACGCCCGATATTTGTATGGCTTTACGTCCGGACAACCCGGTGCCGGACAGTGGCATTCCTCAGGCGGAGGCCTTTTCGACGACCCGGGGGGCCGGCACGGCCTGCGCCATCACCGCGGTGAGGTGCTTCTGGACGAGCGGCAGCACGTCCTCGACGGTCAGGTCGCGGCCCAGTTCGTTCGCCAGCGAGGCGACGCCCGCGTCACGGATGCCGCACGGGACGATGCGGTCGAACCAGGTGTTGTCCGGGTTCACGTTCAGCGAGAAGCCGTGCATGGTGACGCCCTTGGCGACGCGGATGCCGATCGCGGCGAGCTTGCGGTCCTCGCGGCGCTGACCCGCGTTGGAGGGCGCGTACTCGGGACCGTTCAGCCGGGCGTCGAACTCGGGGTCCGTGAGCCTCGGGTCGAAGTCGAGGGAGAGGCCGCCGAGCTGCGGGCGCTGCTCGACCGGGTCGCCGAGGACCCAGACACCGCTGCGGCCCTCGATGCGGGTGGTCTCCAGACCCAGCTCGGCGCAGACCCGGATCAGGGCGTCCTCCAGCCGGCGCACGTGTGCCACGACGTCGACCGGACGGGGCAGCTTCTGGATGGGGTAGCCGACCAGCTGGCCGGGGCCGTGCCAGGTGATCTTGCCGCCGCGGTCCACGTCGACGACCGGCGTGCCGTCCAGGGGGCGCTCGCTCTCCTCGGTACGCCGTCCCGCCGTGTAGACGGGCAGGTGCTCCAGGAGCAGACAGGTGTCGGGCACCTCGTCGGCGAAACGGGCGGCGTGCACCTCACGCTGCTTCTGCCAGGCCTCTTGGTACTCGACGGCTTCCTCGCCGAACCCCAGTCGGACGAACCGCAGCTCACTCACGGTGTGTCTCCTTCGTATCGCCACGCCACCAGCCACTGTACGGCGGCCGGGAAGCGGTTCCTCGGGCAGGGAGGGGCCGGGGCGAAGGCACGGGGCCTCCGTCAGCGCCTGCCAAGAATCGTCACACGATCGGATGAAGTCGAGGCGCAGAGGTCCGCCAGGGGGTCCAGTGTCGCTAAATTCGCGCCGTTCCATGAGGGCTGCCACCGGGGCCCGGAAGGCAGGAGAGCTCAGAGCTGATGACGGAACGACCTCCGCAGCGCATCCCCAACCGACAGCTCGCCGCGCTCATCGCAGAAGCGGGATTCTCCAACGCAGGCCTTGCCCGACGGGTGGACCAGCTCGGTCTGGAGCACGGACTCGACCTGCGGTACGACAAGACGTCGGTCACCCGCTGGCTGCGCGGTCAGCAGCCGCGCGGCACCACGCCCGCGCTGATCGCCGAAGTGTTCACCAGGAGGCTCGGCAGACGTCTGTCCGCGCAGGACCTGGGGCTCGACGCCTGTGCCCCGGTCTACGCGGGACTCGAATTCGCGGCCACCCCCGAGGAGGCCGTGGACATCGTGAGCGGTCTGTGGCGCAAGGACTCCGGCAGCCATGCCGAACTGCGCAAGATCGCCTTCACCCCGGCCGGGCTGGTGGTGCCCAGCAGGGACTGGCTGATCGGTCGGGCCGACGACCGGGTCGGCCGCGGGGAGCCTGCCGCGCCCGCACCGAACGGCACCGCCGCGATCCGCGTCCCGGCGCAGGGCGGCCGGCCGGGCCCGGTGCTGCCCCGCCAGCGGCAGACCGACCGCGGGCCCGGCCAGCGGGTCACCGCGGGCGACATCTCGGCCCTGCGCTCGGTGGCCGACCTGTTCCGGACGCTGGACCACGCGTACGGCGGCGGGCATGCCAGGCAGGCCCTCGTGCGCTATCTGGAGCACGAGGTGGAACCGATGCTCAGAGGGGTCTACGGGGAGGCGACGGGGCGCCGGCTGTTCTCGGCGGCCGCCGATCTGACCCGGCTGGCGGGCTGGACGGCGTACGACATCGCGGCGCACGGCCTCGCCCAGCGTTACTTCGTACAGGCCCTGCGGCTCGCACAGGCGGCGGGCGACCGCGCGTACGGGAGTTATGTCCTGGTGACGATGAGCCGGCAGGCGGTCTACCTGGGGCACGGCCGGGAGGCCGTGCAACTGGCCCGGGTCGCCCAGCAGGGGGTCGGATCGTCGGCGCCCCCGGTGGTGCAGGCGCTGCTGCACGCCGTGGAGGCGCGCGGGCACGGGGTGCTCGGCGAGGTGAGGGCCTGCACGTCGTCCCTGGTGCGGGCGGAGCGGGCGATGGAGGCGGCGCGGCCGGGGGACGACGTACCGCACTGGGCGAAGTTCTTCGACGAGGCCCAGCTGGCCGACGAGTGCGGCCACTGCCACCGCGACCTCCAGCAGTACCGGGCCGCCGCCCAGCACGCCGAGCGGTCCTTGCAGCTGCGGCCGCACGGGTACGCGCGCAGCCGGCTGTTCTGCCGGGTGGTGCTCGCGCAGGCCAGGCTCGGGCTCGGGGAGCTGGACCAGGCGTGCGCGCTGGGCGCGGAGGCGGCGCAGCAGGCCTCCGAGATGCGCTCGGCGCGGGCGACGGAGTACGTGCGGGAGTTCGAGCGGCGCCTGGAGCCGTACCGCGACGCGGCGGCGGTACGGGGATACCGCGACCGGGTGGCGGCACTGGGCTGACCCATCGGGCCGGCCCCCCCCACGGCCGCCCTCCGCGCCATCACCCGGCCAGGCCCTTGCACCTGGTGCCGGGCCCGGACCCTCGGCCGGGCCCGTACCCGGTGCCTCGACGGGGTCAGGCGGCGCGCAGCTCCTCGGGGGTACGTGCGGGGCGGACGCCGAAGTCCCTGAGGATCTCCCGCGCGGCCCGGCGGCCCGAGTGCAGTGCGCCCTGCACGGTGCTCGTCTCGCGGTGGTCGCCGCAGACGTAGAGACCGGACAACAGCCTGACCGGGCGGCGTACGTCGTGCGGCGCGGGCATCGCGGGCACGGCGTCCGCGTCGTGGTGGACGGCCAGGAGTTCCCAGCCGTCCGTCGGCGTCCCGTACAGCCGGGACAGGTGGGAGCGGACCTCCTCGTCCAGGTCGGGCGGGGGAGTGCCCAGCACCGTGGAGGAGATCAGCACCCGCCCGTCGGGCGCCCTGGTGGGGTCGACCGCGCTGACGACGGCGGTGTGCGCGACCGGACCGCTCCGGTCGGCGTCCAGGACCAGGGCCGACCCGGTCGGGGGCGCGGTGCGGGCGGTGTGGTGCAGGACGGTGACGGGGTGGAAGCCGGGCACGCGCAGCCCTGGCAGCAGCTCGGCGGCGGCTCGGGCGCCGGTCGCCAGCAGCAGGGAGCGGCAGCCCAGCTCGCCGTCCTCCTTGGTGCTGACGCCGGAGATGGACGCGCGGGTGACGTGAACTCCGGTACGCACCGTGCCGGGTGGCAGCGCCGCGGCGAGGAGCTCGGGCAGCGAGCCCGCGCCGCCCTCGGGCACGCACAGCCGGCCCCGGGCGAACCCGTGCAGTGCGAGGTCCGCGCACCGGCTGGAGGTGGTCAGTCCGGGGTCGGACAGCAACGCCGTCAGCAGGGGCCGAAGGAAGCCCTCGACCGTACGGGACGGCAGCCCCCGGTCGAACAGGGCCTCCAGGGCCGGGAGTTCCGGCCTGGCGAGCAGGCGGTCCACCGGTGTGCCGGCGAGCCGGGTCAGGGCGGCGCTCAGCCTGGCCTGGTCGAGCGGACCGCCGAGCGGGCCGGGCGTACGAGGCCGGGGGGCGCTCGCGAGGGCGCGCGCCGCGGTGAGTGCGCCCCGTGCACTCCGTGTGCCACCCGGCTCGCCCGCGCGGTAGTGCCTGCCCCCGCTGTGCACGAGGACACCGGGCGCGAACGGCCGCAGGACCAGGCCCTCCAGGCCCGGGGCCGCGCGCAGTTCCTGGTGGGCTGTGCTGAGCACCTGGCCCACCCTGTCGAGCCGGAACTCGTCGATCAGGTCGGTGGCCATCCGGCCGCCGACGTAAGGGGCGGCCTCCAGGACGCTGACCGTTACTCCGGCGCTGATGAGCTCGTGGGCCGCGCGGAGACCGGCGACCCCGGCCCCCACGATGACGACGTCCGCACTGGGTGCTGGGTTAAGCACGTGCCCCTCCCCGAGGTCGGCGCGGCTGCTGGTGCAGGGCTCATGCCCCCGACAGCGTTGCGGAATGCCCGAACGGAGCGTGCAGCGTAGAAGTCACCAGCGGCCCTCCGGGAGGCGCGCACCTACCGGGCACCGAGGCACGGCGGTCGCACGAGGGTGGAGAACCGGTCAAGAAGTGATCGAAAGACGGTCGAGAGCGCGCGTGAAGCGATGGTGGTTGGGCGGCTTGCGTCAGCTGTGGATCGCTTGCGTCAGCTTCGGACCGCTTGCGTCAGCCGCGGATCGCTTGCGTCAGCTGTGTACCGGTCGCAACCGCCGCGGACCGCTCGCGTCAGCCGCGGACTGCGCACTGCGTACCGCGCACTGCGCCCTGAGCCGCGCACCGCTCGCAACGGCCGCGCACCGCTCGCCTCAGCTGCTGCGCAGTGCCGCCCTGATCGCGTCGTCGACCGTCGGGAACGCGAACGAGAACCCCGATTCCAGCAGCCGCCGCGGCACCACCCGCTGGCTCCCCAGCACGTCCTCCGCCAGCTCGCCGAGTGCGACCTGCAGTACCGGCTTCGGTACGGGGAACAACGCGGGCCGGTGCAGCACCCGCCCCATCGCCGCGGTCACCTCCCGGTTGGTGACCGGCTCCGGTGCGGTCAGGTTCACGGGACCGGACAGCGACTCGGTGTCGATCAGATGGCGCAGGGCCGCCACCTCGTCGTGCAGGGCGATGAAGCTCCAGTACTGCCTGCCGCTGCCGAGCCGCCCGCCCAGACCTGCCCGGAAGATCGGGAAGAGCTTGCCCCAGGCCCCGCCGCCGCGCGCCACGACCAGGCCCGTCCTGGGGAAGACGGTGCGGATGCCCGCCTCCTCGGCCGGCCCGGCGGCCTCCTCCCACTCCACGCAGAGCGAGGGCAGGAAACCGTCACCCGGCGGTGCCTCCTCGTCCACGGCGCGGTCCCCGGTCTCCCCGTAGAACCCGAGCGCGGACCCGCTGACGAACACCCGCGGCGGCACGTCGAGCGAGGCGACGGCCTCGGCGATCGCGGCGGTGCCCAGCAGCCTGCTCTCCCGCAGCTCCCGCTTGTAGGCGTCCGTCCACCGGTGGTCGCCGATGCCCGCGCCCGCCAGGTGCACCACCGCCTCGCAGCCGACCAGCCCGTGCGTGTCCACGTGGCTGCGCCTCGGGTCCCAGCTGACCTCTTCCTTGGACCTGGCAGGGCGTCGTACCAGACGCACCACCTCGTGCCCGTCCGCGCGCAGGGAACGTACAAGTGCCGTACCGATGAGGCCCGTAGAGCCCGTGACTGCGATCCGCATGGGGTCATCCTGCCCCGGAACGGGCTTCCCGCGCGCACCCTGGCGCAGGTGGCGCGGGTGATGCGGTTCCCGGCCGGTACGGCGGCGGGCGCGGGGGCGGCGAACACCCACCGAACGGCGCGAAAGGGATACAGCGGGCATAGTGATCAGCGGTGGTGCGTGGACGGGGAGCCGGACGCGTGCCCGGAAGCCGCCCCTGCGGTCACCGTCCCGCCCGCTTTGCCCGTTGTTGCCAGCCTGGAGGAGCCCTAGCGCGATGAGCTCGGTCCGCGCGCGTCGAGGGGACGACGTCCCCAAATGGCTCATGGGGGAGAAGCCCGCGCTCTGGCTGCGGCTGCTGCCCCTGGTCGTCCTGGTGCTGCTCGCCGTGGCCGACCGCATCACGCCGGACGACGTCGAGCTGAGCTACTACCTCGCCGCCCTCCCGCCGCTGGCCGCCCTGCTGTACGGGCCGGTGAACACCGTGCTCATGGGTGTGGCGGCGACCTTCCTCGGGCTGCACGGCGACGACTGGGGGAACCGGAGGGGAGTGCTGCTCTCCGTGGCGCTGCTCTGCGGGACGAGCGTGATCATCTCGTGGTCGCGCACCCGCAGGGACGCCCGGCTGGTGAGCGTCGGGACGGCCGCCGAGGTCGCCCAGTTCGCGGTGCTGCCGCCGCTGCCCGCCGCGGTCGGGCGGGTGCACTGCTTCGGCCTCTACCGGGCGGCCGAGCTGGGCGCGCTGGTGAGCGGTGACCTGTACGACGTCCGCTGCGGTCCGAACGGGGTGCGGGCGGTGGTCGCCGACGTGGAGGGGCACGGCTCCGGAGCCGTGGCCACGGTCTCGGCGCTGCTCGGCGCCTTCCGCGAGGCGGCGCTGGACGACGTCGACCTGCCCGCGGTCGCCGCTCGGCTCGACCGGCGCCTGGTCGTCGACTCGGCCTCGGTGGAGCACGCGGAACTGTTCGCGACGGCCGTGCTCATGGAGTTCGCCGAGGACGGCCTGTCCGTGCGGGTCGTCTCCTGCGGCCATCCGCCGCCCCTGCTGCTGCGGGAGGGCCGGGTCAGCGAGATGCGGCTGGACCCCGCCCCGCCGCTGGGGCTGGGGCTGACCGAGTACGGCCTGCCGACGGTCACCGTGCTGCCGCTGAAACCCTGCGACCGCATCGTGGCCCACACCGACGGCGTCACCGAGGCCAGGAACGCGAAGGGGGAGTTCTACCCGCTGGCCGAACGGCTCGAAGCGCTCGCCCCGGACGCCGGCAGGCCGGAGGACCTCGGGGCGCTCGCGGAGGCGGTCCAGCGCGACCTGGTGCGGTTCGCGGTCCGGGTGGAGGACGACGTGGCCCTGTTGCTGCTGGAGCCGGACCCGGAGAACTGTCCCGCCGGCGGGGGCGGCGACGGGGACCCGACTGACTGAGGGGCGCGCGTCGTTCCGGCGGAGCCCCGAGGTGCGGGCCGTGGGCCGTCGCCCCCGGGGGGGGGGGGGGCTCTCGTCAGTCCCCGAAGCGTTCCCAGAGCTGGGGGTAGCGGTCCGCGAGGCCCGTGTCGTCATCCAGGTCGACGGGGGTGCCCTCCGGCTCCGCGGCCTGCGGCGGGACACCCAGGTCCGGTGCCACCGACCCGGTCAGCTGTTCGTACGCCTCGTCCGCCGCGTACCCCAGTTCCTCGCCGTCCCCGTCGATCTCGTCGTCGAACCCGTCGAGCAGCCCGGCCAGATCGTCCGGATCGTGCAGCGCGCCCTCGAAGACCTCGCGGCCCTGGCCGATCAGCCAGCACCGGAAATAGTCGAAGGCGTCGTCGTTCGCCGAGCCGAGGAGCACGGTCGCCGCACCCCACAGGTCCCAGCGGTACGCGCGGTTGTAGCGCACCTCGAAGTGTCTGGCGAAGTCGAGCACGGCGTCGGGGTCCAACTGGAGCAGCCGCTCGACCAACAGGTCGGCGTGTTCCTCGGGGTCGCCCTCGGCGGCCACGCGGGTGCTGTCGACCGTCTCCCAGAATTCCGTCTCGTCCATCACGAGGTACAGCATCGGGCTTGCGGAGGAGCGGCGCACGCGGAGCGGACGGATGGCGGCTGTCTCGTTACTCACGTCCGGCCCCCGCGCCGCGCGGGCCCGGACCCCGCACCGCTCACGTCCGGTCCCCCCTTCATGGCGCTCGGGCCCGGCTCTCGCGCCTGCCCGCGTCCGGCCCGCGTGGCGCTCGGGCCCGGCTCTCGCGCCGCTCACGTCCGGCCACCCCCGCTCCGCTCGGGCCCGGCTCTCGCGCCGCTCACGTCCGGCCACCCCCGCTCCGCTCGGGCCCGGCTCTCGCGCCTGCCCGCGTCCGGTCCGCGTGGCGCTCGGGCCCGGCTCTCGCGCCGCTCACGTCCGGCCACCCCCGCTCCGCTCGGGCCCGGTCCTCGCGCCCGCCCGCGTCCACCCCCCCGTGCCGCCCAGGTGCGCTCCCGCGCCGCGGTCCACCTGCGGTCCGGCCTCTCGTGTGACCGTCGGATGATTCACTCGTTTGAAGGGCAAGCGATGCACGCACTCTCACCCTCAAAGGGGTTGCCCTCGCCATGGACATGCAAGACCGTACGGAGCACACCGGGGCGGTTGCCGCCCCGCTGAGCGTGGAACAGGCCGAGGCCACGCTCGTCGAGCACTACCCGCGCCTCGTCAGGCTGGCCTTTATCACCCTGCCGTCCTCCCTCGGACGCCACCGCCGCGTCCTCGCCGCCCACGGAATCGTCCAGCGCGCCCTGCCGGCCCGCCGCACCCGCGGACCCGCCGGCGCCCCGGCGGACCAGGACGGGCCCCGGGTGCCCGCCCAGCGCGGCGCCCCGGCCGCACCGGCGTACGTCGCCCTGCGCACCCTCGTCCTGCGGGAGGCGCTCGACTACGGGAAGCGGCCCGGCTGGTGGCCCGGACGCGGCCCCGGCCCGGAGCGGCTGCGCCCCCTGCTGCCCACCGTGTGGGGGCTGCGGCTCTTCCCCGCGGCGGGCGGCGCCGTCGAACTCGCCCTGGACCAGGCGCTGTCGGGCACCGACGCGGCCACCCGCGCCGCCCTCGCGCTGCGCCGCGCGGAGGGGCTGGACGCGGACGGGACCCGGGCCGCGCTCGCCGCGGCGGGGGCCGCCGAGCCCGCCCTCGCCCTGCGTACCGCCGAACGCATCGGCCGCCAGACGCTCGGGGAGAGCGGCGCCGACGGGGAGCCGGGCGAGAACGGCCGGCACCCCCTGCTCTCCGGCGAGTTCGACCCCTGCTTCGTGCACACCCGCCCCACCGACCTGCTGCGCCGCCGGCACCGCGTGCGTACCGCGGGAGCCGCCCTCGTGGTCGCCGCGGTGGCCGCCGCGGTCCTGCCGGTCGTACTCACCGGCGACGGGCCGGCGCCGCGCGAACGGACCGCCGCCACCGGCACGGTCAACGCGTCCATAGCCCAACGGGTTCTCGACCCCCGCAACCTGGTGCGCCCCGCCGCCGACGAGTGGGCCGACACCTCGCGGGTCGACTTCACCGTCTGGCCCGCCAGGGGTGGGCGCCGCGACGACCTCGCGCTGCTCGACCGCGCGCTCAAGGTGTGGGCGAGCCCCGCCCGTTCGGTGCGGATCACCAGCACGCCGGGGGCGGGCACCGAACCGCCCACCGCCCCGCCCCGGCTGCTGTACGCGGGTGACGTCGACGGGACCGCGGTCGTCCTGCTGAACGACGGCGACCGCACCGTCCGGTACGCGGAGCCCGCCGACGGCGACCGGCCGCCCTCGCTCGACTTCGCCCGTACCGACGACGCGGACGTGGTGACCGGCGCGGCCCTCGTCCTCGACCGGAGCGGTGACAGCACCCGCTTCCTGCTCGCCCCCTGGATCGACGAGACGACCACCCGCGACCTGCTCAGGCCCAACTCGCCCGGCGGCGACCTGGCGGTCGACGACGACGGCGTCACCGCCCTCGTGCCCCGCCCGGGAGCCGGTGGTACGTGCGACTCCTGGCCGGTGCTCCAGCTCCGCTCCTCCGAGCTGATCGTCGAGAAGCACGCCTTCCTGCTGACCGACCTGGGCGATCTCGCGCCCGTCCACCTGACCTACACCCCGCCGCCCGGCAGCGGTGCACCTGCCAGGCAGCCGCGCGAGGCGACCGGCGCCGCGGCCCTGCGGACCTGGGCGCACAGCGCCTGCCATCTGCCGTCGATGCGCGGTGCCGGCGTACGCGCCGTCAACAACTGGGTGTACGCACAGCAGTCGCTGCCCGAGGCGGGCGGCCGGGCCGACTGGGTGTGCACCCGCGCCGACACCTGGCGGGGGCCGGGCCGTGTGATGGTCCAGCTCCAGCTGCCTGGCACCCCGCCGACCCGGCTCGGGGCCCCGGTGGCGGCGGCGCAGGACACCGCGTCCTGCAGCCGGTTCGGCCAGCACGTGCTGGCGGGGGCGGGCTGGCAGGCTCCCAGGTCCGGCAACTGGTACCTGCTCGCGGCGGGCAGCAGGAAGGTCACCCGCATCGAGGCGGACGGCGGGGTCAGGGCCGACGCGACCGGGCCGACCATGGCGGTACGGGCACCCAAGGGGGTCGAGGCCCGGCTACGGGCCAGGATGGCGGACGGTTCGACGCTGGAGGGACTGCGCTGAGGCCGGGCCGGGGGCCCGGGCGTCTAAAGCGGACGACGGTGACACGGCGGTAAACCGGACAGTAGATGTCTGGTTTCTTCGCCATGCTCGTTCCGTTGGGACCGCACGACGAAGGAGCCATGGATGAACACCGACCGTACGCACCCCGGCCGACCGGACCTGACCGGGCGGATCGCCCTGGTCGCGGGCGCCACCCGCGGCGCGGGACGCGCGATCGCCGTGGAACTCGGGGCGAGGGGCGCGACGGTGTACGTCACCGGCCGCACCACCCGCGAGAAGGTCAGCGAGGTCGGTCGCGGGCAGGAGACGATCGAGGAGACGGCGGAACTGGTGACGGCGGCGGGCGGCGAGGGAGTCGCCGTCCCCACCGACCACCTGGAGGCCGACCAGGTACGGGCGCTGGTCGAGCGGATCGACCGGGAGCGCGGACGGCTCGACGTCCTCGTCAACGACATCTGGGGCGGCGAGCACCTGGTCGAGTTCGGCAAGAAGATGTGGGAGACCGAACTTGCGCGCGGCTTGCGGATGCTGGAGCTCGGGGTGCGCAGTCACATCGTCACGAGCAGTTGTGCGCTGCCGTTGCTGGTGCGGCACGAGGGTGGTCTCGTCGTCGAGGTCACGGACGGCACGGCCGAGTCGAACAAGGGGTTCCGCGAGAACTTCTACTACGACCTCGCGAAGAACGCACCGATCCGGATGGCGTCGAACCTGGCACACGACCTGGCGGACGTCGGCGGCACGGCGATCTCCGTCACGCCCGGATTCCTGCGCTCCGAGCAGATGCTCGACCACTTCGGGGTGACGGAGGCGAACTGGCGCGACGCGATCGCCAAGGAACCGACCTTCGCGATCGCGGAGTCACCGGTGTTCGTGGGCCGGGCCGTCGCCCACCTGGCGGCGGACCCCAACCGGGCTCGCTGGAACGGCCGGTCGCTCTCCAGCGGGCAACTGGCACGGGAGTACGGCTTCACGGACACGGACGGGTCGCGGCCGGACGCGTGGGGGTACTTGTCGCGCGTCATGAAGGGGGAGGGGGTGTCGGTCGACGACTACCGGTGAGGGTGGGGCCGTACGCCAACCTTGTGGCCTGCGCAGCGGACCGGCCCCTTCTCGATCCCATCCCACCTCCAGCCTCCTTGGGCAGCGGGGCCGCCCCTTCCCTTCCCTCCACTCCCCACCTCCAGCCTCCTTGGGCAGCGGGGCCGCCCCCCGGGGGCGGGACGGGTGGGCAAGGGGGCGGCCCCTCGCGCGGAGCGTGACCCTTCGCGTGCCCTCTTGCGCGATGTTCTCTTCGCGCGGGTGCGTCGTGGCTGGTCGCGCAGTTCCCCGCGCCCCTAGGAGGTGCCCTCTGGGCGAGGGGGCAAGACGTGCGGGTGCGTCGTGGCTGGTTGCGCAGTTCCCCGCGCCCCTATGGGGCGCTCCCTGGGCGAGGGGACGGAGCGTGCGGGTGGGTGGGGGCTGGGCGCGCAGTTCCCCGCGCCCCTGTAGGGCGCCCGCTAGAGGGCGTTCGGGGTGTGTGAGTCGTAGAGGGCGGACATTCTCCGCGTTGTATCGGTCATGTGGGTTCTCAAGGCCGGAGGCCCCAGTACCTCCACGTCCGCGCCCAGGCTCAGCAGCTGGGAGGCGGCGACCTCCAGGGACTCCACCCGCAGGGTGGTCCGGATCCAGCCGGCCGGGTCCGGCGGGTCCGCGCTTGCCAGGGCCTCGCGCGCCGCGGCCCGATCCACCGCGCGGGGCAGCGCGGCCGCGCCCCGCTCCGAGAGCCGCAGCACCGCCTCCGTCCGCAGGAGGGAGCGGGCGAAGTCCGCCGCTCTCGACTCCCAGAAGGCCGGCAGGTCGAAGGCCTCGTCCCGGACGAAGTGTTCGTCGGTCACGGCGACCGCCCGGAAGCGGTCCAGGCGGTACACCCGGACCTCCCCGGGATCCGCCCGCGCGCAGACGTACCAGATGCCGCCCTTGAGCACGAGACCGTACGGATCGAGCCGTCGGCCGACCACCCCGTCCGCCCGCCCGTACCGCGCCTCGACGACCCGGTCGTCCCACACCGCCTCCGCCACCGCGGGCAGCAGCTCGGGGGTGGCGGGCTCCTGGTACCAGCCCGGTGCGTCCAGGTGGAAGCGCCGGGCCGCGCTCGCGGACGCGTCCCGCAGGGAGGGCAGCAGCGCCGCCGACACCTTCAGCCGGGCGGCCGACGCCGCGTCCTGAAGGCCCATCTCCCGCAGCGCACCCGGCAGTCCGGACAGGAAGAGTGCTTCCGCCTCGCTGCGGGCGAGCCCGGTCAGGCCGGTCCGGTAACCGCCGACCAGCCGGTAGCCGCCCGCCCTGCCCCGGTCCGCGTACACCGGCACACCCGCATCGGCGAGCGCCTGGGCGTCCCGGGTGACCGTCCGCTCCGAGACCTCCAGCTCCCGCGCCAGCTCGGCGGCCGTCATCAGCGGCCGGGACTGGAGCAGCAGCACCATCTTGATCAAACGGGCAGCGCGCATGAGGTCATCATGCGCGCTGCCACTGACAGGAGAGGGGGACGGGTACGGCTGTTACAGGCCGTAGCGCTCCCGGGCCTCCTTGACCGCCGACGCCGGCACCGCACCCCGCTTGGAGAGCTGGGCGAGCGTCGCCACGACGACCGACTGCGCGTCGACACCGAAGTGCCGGCGGGCCGCCTCACGGGTGTCGGAGATGCCGAAGCCGTCCGTGCCCAGCGAGGTCCAGTCCTGCTCGACCCACTGGCTGATCTGGTCGGGCACCTGACGCATCCAGTCGCTGACCGCGACGACCGGGCCGGGGGCGTCGGCCAGCGCCTGGGTCACGTACGGAATGCGCTGCTCGCCGCGCAGGAGCGCCTCGTCGGCCTCCAGCGCGTCCCGGCGCAGCTCGCCCCACGAGGTGGCGGACCACACGTCGGCGAACACGTTCCACTCGGCGGCGAGGAGCTCCTGCGCCTCCAGGGCCCAGTGGATCGCCGTGCCGGAGGCGAGCAGCTGCGCGCGCGGGGCGTCGGGCGCGGTGGCCGGCGCCGACTCCTTGAAGCGGTACAGGCCCTTGACGATGCCCTCCTCGACGCCCTCGGGCATCGCGGGCTGCGGCATCGGCTCGTTGTAGACGGTGAGGTAGTAGAAGATGTCCTCCGGGTTCTCCCCGTACATCCTCTTGAGGCCGTCCTGGACGATGACCGCGACCTCGTACGCGAACGCCGGGTCGTAGTTCAGCGACGCGGGGTTGGTGGAGGCGATCAGGTGCGAGTGGCCGTCCGCGTGCTGGAGGCCCTCGCCCGTCAGGGTCGTACGGCCGGCCGTCGCGCCCACGATGAAGCCCTTGCCGAGCTGGTCGGCGAGCTGCCACATCTGGTCGCCGGTCCGCTGCCAGCCGAACATCGAGTAGAAGATGTAGAACGGGATCATCGTCTCGCCGTGCGTGGAGTACGCGCTCGCCGCGGCGATGAAGTCCGCCATGGCGCCGGCTTCGGTGATGCCCTCGTTGAGGACCTGACCGTCCTTGGCTTCCTTGTAGTACATCAGCTGGTCGCGGTCGACCGGGTCGTACGTCTGGCCGAGCGGCGAGTAGATGCCGGCGGAGGGGAACAGCGCCTCCATGCCGAAGGTGCGCGCCTCGTCGGGGACGATCGGCACCCAGCGCTTGCCGGTCTCCTTGTCCCGCATCAGGTCCTTCACCAGGCGGACGAACGCCATGGTGGTGGCCATGCCCTGCTTGGAGCCCTTCTTCAGGGCGGCGAAGGACTTCTCCGCGGGCTGCGGCAGCGGCGCGGAGGCGTGCATGCGGCGGGCCGGGGCCGGACCGCCGAGGGCGGCACGGCGCTCCTGGAGGTAGCGGACCTCGGGGGAATCGGCGCCCGGGTGGCCGTACGGAACCAGGCTCTCGTCCAGCTGGGAGTCCGGGATCGGGAGCTCCAGGAGGTCGCGCATGGCGCGGAACTCCTTGCCGGTGAGCTTCTTCATCTGGTGGTTGGCGTTGCGCGACTCGAAGCCGGGGCCGAGCGTGTAGCCCTTGACCGTCTGGGCCAGGATCACGGTCGGCTGGCCCTTGTGCTCGACGGCCGCCTTGTACGCCGCGTACACCTTGCGGGCCTCGTGGCCGCCGCGGGAGGTGTGGAAACACTCGGCGATCTTCGCGTCGGTGAGGACGTCGCCGAGCTGCTTGAGCGCGGGCTCGGCGCCGAAGAAGTGCTCGCGGATGTACGCCACGTCGCGCGTCGCGTACGTCTGGAACTGGGCGTCGGGGACGGCGCGCAGGCGGCGCAGCAGCGCACCCGAGGTGTCGAGCTGGAACAGCTCGTCCCAGGCGGAGCCCCACAGCGACTTGACGACGTTCCAGCCGGCGCCGCGGAAGGCGCCCTCCAGCTCCTGCACGACGCGGAAGTTGGCGCGGACCGGGCCGTCGAGGCGCTGCAGGTTGCAGTTGATGACGAAGGTCAGGTTGTCCAGGCCCTCGCGGGCGGCCAGCGTGAGCGCGGCCGTGGCCTCGGGCTCGTCCATCTCGCCGTCACCGAGGAACGCCCAGACGTGGGAGTTCGAGGTGTCCTTGATGTTGCGGTTCTGCAGGTAGCGGTTGAACCGCGCCTGGTAGACCGCGGACAGCGGGCCGAGGCCCATGGAGACGGTGGGGAACTCCCACAGCCAGGGCAGCCGGCGCGGGTGCGGGTAGGAGGGCAGGCCGTTGCCGCCGGCCTCCTGCCGGAAGTTGTCGAGCTGCTGCTCGGAGAGGCGCCCGTCGAGGAAGGCGCGCGCGTAGATGCCGGGGGAGGCGTGGCCCTGGATGTAGAGCTGGTCGCCGGAGCCGTCCCCCTCCTTGCCGCGGAAGAAGTGGTTGAAGCCCGTCTCGTACAGCCAGGCCGCGGAGGCGAAGGTCGCGATGTGGCCGCCCACGCCGAAGCGGGAGCCGCGGGTCACCATGGCCGCCGCGTTCCAGCGGTTCCACGCGGTGATCCGGCTCTCCATCTCCAGGTCGCCGTCGAAGGCGGGCTCGGAGGCGGTCGGGATGGTGTTGACGTAGTCGGTCTCCAGCAGCTTGGGCAGCGCGAGACCGGCTGCCTCGGCGTGCTGGAGGGTGCGCCGCATCAGGTATTCGGCCCGGTTGGTGCCTGCGGCCTTGGCGACGGCGTCGAGGGAGGCCGCCCATTCGGCGGTCTCTTCGGTGTCGCGGTCCGGGAGCTGGTCGAGCTCGCTCGGAAGCTTGCGTACGGGGTCGGTCATGACGCCGCCTTCCGGGAAGGAGGGGGTGGAGAAAGAGGGGGGTCTGTGTCTGGCAGGACGGGACCCGGGTGGTGCGTGGTGCGGGACCTGATGAGGTCCGCCGTCGACTGTAAGAGACTGATCGATGATCGATCAAAGTTCTGGAGCAAAAAAGTCTTCCGCCGACCAAAATAGGCATTCCGTGCCACGAAACCGGGCACGAAGTGTCAATGGCATAAGCCGCAATCCGGGCAATGCGGTCGCCCGGCGCTCGTCCTACGCGCGCGGCGCACATCCGAGCACATGCGCCTTCACCAGCTCGCCGATCCGCGCGTCCCGCCGCCGGAACGCCGCCACGAGGTCCTCGTGCTCCTCGGCGTACGACTTCTGCACCGTCCCCAGCCAGCGGATCGACAGCGCCGTGAACACCTCGATGCCCAGCCCCTCCCAGGTGTGCAGCAGCACGCTGTTGCCCGCCGCCCGCACCAGCTCCCGGTGGAAGCCCACCGTGTGCCGCACCTGTGCCTCCCCGTCGACCGCCCGGTCGGCCGCGTACAGCGCCACCACGTGCGGCTCCAGGGCCGACACGTCGTCCGCGAGCAGCGGTGCGGCCAGCTCGGCCGCGATCTGCTCCAGACCCGCCCGGACCGGGTAGCTCTCCTCCAGGTCGGCGGCGGTGAGGTTGCGTACCCGTACACCCTTGTTGGGGGCCGACTCGATCAGCCGCAGCGTCTCCAGCTCGCGCAGCGCCTCGCGCACGGGCGTCTGGCTGACCTGCAGCTCGGTGGCGATCCTGCGCTCCACGATGCGCTCGCCCGGCTTCCAGCGCCCGCTGACGATCCCCTCCACGATGTGCTCGCGGATCTGCTCGCGGAGCGAGTGGATGACGGGCGGGGTCATGAGGAACTCCTAGCGAGAAGGGACGGCGCGGCGGGCGGGCCGTGTGGAGATGACGATACGGGCAGCCCGTGGGCCGTTCGGCCGGGACCTACGGCACCCGTGCCGCGTTGCGTGCCACCGCGTCGTAATGCGCCTTGACCGAGGCGAGGGTGGCGGCGTTGTCCCGCACCGCGCGCCGCTCGTGGGCGAGGTGGACGGCCTCGGAGACACCCAGGTAGTTCACCGCCGTACGGCAGCGGAGGTCGGCGGTGGCTGCGGCCTTCTCGCGGGCGCCCGCCGTGGCGGTACGGGTCCAGGCGGGGTCCTCGGCGGCGGCGTCGAAGTCCCGGTAGGAGAAGCCCGCGCGCTTCATGCAGGCCGACCAGGCGGCGGTCATCCCCGTGTACGCGGGGTCCGCGGCCGCCTGCGCCCAGGCGGCGGACCGCAGCCGCAGGAGCGTGTTGAGCGCGCTGTTGCCGGGGTGCGCGGCGGACTCGGCGGGACCGCCCTCGGCGAGGGCGCGTTCGGTGCGGCCCGCGCAGCCGCCGGGCGGCACCGCGCGTCCGTTCACCTCGCGGTCGGGGCCGGCGGCCGGGGCGCCGTCGGGCGCGGGGCGGGGGTCGGGCCCGTTCAGGACGAGCAGCCGGGTCTGCCGGCCGGGCCCGGGCGCGGAGCCGTCGCGTCCGCCGCCCTCGACGGGCACGTTGTGGAATCCGTACGCCCGCGCCTCCTGGGCGGTACGGGGGAGAGTGGTGCCGCGGCGCAGGTCGGCGAGGAGCGCGGCGTCGGAGTGGGCGGTGATCCGGGTCCTGAATCCGAACTCCGCCATACAGGAATTCAGCAGGACCGATTCGGCCCGCTGCATCTCCTTCAGTTCGCCGTCGCCGGGCAGGAAGCGCGCGAACGGCATTTCCGTACCGGTGGGCCCGGCGGGCGTCGCCACCGGCCCCACCCGGACCGGATCGGCCGCCTCGTGCTCCGTACCCCCACAGCCCGCCGAGAGCCACAGGGACGTGACCGCCAGGGCGGCTGCCGCCCGCCGCCGCACGCGCTCAGGCTTTCCCGTAGACCCAGGGCCCGCAGGCGCTGAACGCACCGGTCCCGGCCTCGCCGACACAGGTCTGGTACGACAGGACGGAATCCTCGGCCAGGTTGAAGTTGAAGTCCGCACGGCGGTTCAGGCCACCGGTCACCCAGTTGTTGTAGACCTTGTTCCGGTACGGGACATAGAGCCGTCCGACCGCGGAATGGCCGTCCTTCGCGAGGTCCTGGACCACGTGGTGATCTCCCTCGGACTCCCACCAGGAGGCGCCGCCGGCGCCGGTGCTCCAGGCGATGCCGCCCTCTTCGGGGGCCTCGTCGCCAGAGGCCGGAGCGGCCGCTCCGAGGGACAGCGCCAGGGACAGCCCGACGGCCAGCGACGTCAGTGCGAAGGCACCCGTACGGGCCGAAGGGACACGCCGTGCCCCGGTCCTGCGGCCGGACTGCATTCCCCGATCCCTCCCACGACTCGGACGACCCTAACGCGCGGCGGCCCCTCCGGAAAACGCCCGGAGAGGCCGCCGCGGTGAAGAACCTGTACGGAAGCAGGAGTTACAGGCCGAGCTCGACCTCGAACTCGCCGGCCTCCAGGATCGCCTTGACCGCCGTGAGGTAGCGGGCGGCGTCGGCGCCGTCCACCAGGCGGTGGTCGTAGGAGAG
>NZ_JBIVVC010000018.1:0-127909 GCF_044757485.1 Streptomyces sp. NPDC091272 | reverse complement strand
CGCGCGGTCTGCTCCGCAGACACGACGCGGAGCCGCTACGCGGCTCTTCCCTCGCTCGCTCCGCTCCCGAGGCTTCCGGTCCGCTCCGCGGCCCAACACAACAACGCTCCGCGCTTCAACCCCCGGTCCGCTCCGCGGCCCCACATTCCGGTCCGCTCCGCGGCCCAAAATTCCAGTCCGCTCCGCGGCCCAAACCGCGCTCCGCGCTAACAACACGCCTGCTCTGCAGTCGAGTTGAAACCACCAAACAACCAGCTGGCCGCACCAACCAAAAACAGGCAACAAAAACCCAAACCCTCGACCCACGCCCAAAAACCACTACAAAAACAAGGCACCGATCCGCTCCGCGGCCCCAAACCAGCCCTCCCCGCAAACAACTCGCTTGCAAAACAAGCTAGTTAACACACTACGCAAATAGCTCGCTAAGGAAGAAGAACGGGGGCCAGCTGACCCAGTGACACAGAGAAAGCTCCCCCACTGCCGGGACTCTCCGGCCCCGCCCGACGTGCGTCAAATATTTACTCCCGATTCTTCACCTCAAGAGCACGCACACGCTCCCGGCACCGCACCACCCACCCCAGGAGCTGGGCAGTGAACCCGCTTACCACTCGGCGGAGTTGAACAGACCCGGCGGCTACCGACCTAAGAATCGCCCAGGGAGCCCGACAAACCCCACACCAGGCGACCCAGCTACGTACGTCGCGCCCCGATGATGAGGGCAATGCCCGGGGCCGCCACTAGCACAACTACGGAGATGACTGGAACGATTTCGGTAGGAGTCGTGCCGCGTACCGTCCAACCGCCGGGCCGCTAACTGGGTCTTTGGAGAAGGCGCTCGGCGGTCACATGCCGCCAGCACGCTGACCAGAGACCAAGCCCTTCCGGACCAACATCACGGGGTTGAGGCACACCTGCTCGCTCTCCGACACGGCTCGGACCTGGGCATATCGCGAGGTACGCCACCACTTCGGCAGCCCCGACACCCTGCACGGTGCCACCCACGCGGCAGTGCACACCCAGAACACCGAGCTCCGGAGCCGATGCCGGCCGTGGAGGCGCGCGCCATCGCCAACAGCATCCATCGGTGAATCACGACGAGACCGAGGATGTGGAAGGACAGCGCGGCCGTCCACGAGGCCACCTCCGTCGCCATCCAGTCCGCCCGCGGAAAGAACA
Source organism: Streptomyces sp. NPDC091272 (assembly GCF_044757485.1). Classification (NCBI taxonomy): domain Bacteria; kingdom Bacillati; phylum Actinomycetota; class Actinomycetes; order Kitasatosporales; family Streptomycetaceae; genus Streptomyces; species Streptomyces sp. NPDC091272. The sequence continues at coordinate 126,733 of NZ_JBIVVC010000018.1, read as the reverse complement.
CTGCGCGCCGGAACGACCGCGCAGCGGCGATCCTGGAGTACATCAGCATGAGGGAAACGTCGTGACCCACAAGCCCCAGTCGTGACCGCCGTACCCTGACGGGCCGTGAGCTGACGGGCCGTGCCCTGACGGACCGGTTCAGAGTGCCCCCGCGGACCGTGGTGCGACGATCTGTGTCGGTCAGGGTTGGACTGTTCCTGCTGGGGCCCGTCCCCGGGAGTCAAGGAGCCAATGCTCGGCGAGTGACGGTCCGTGGTGGTCTCGGTGTTGTGGCATGCCGGGGGTTGGCCTGATCGATGACTGTCGTGTACTTCGTCTGTGTGATTTGGGGCCGAAATCAGCACGCGTTGGTGTGATGAGTCCGTAGCGCTGCGTGAGCTTTAGTGCCTGGTCACGGAGCCTGAGTGATTACTACCAGTGAGTAAAGGGGCGTGACGCGAGTTATCGAAAATCTTGCAGTTTATACCTGTGGGCTTCCATTGCTCAAATAGCGAAGGTGTCCATTTTTATGAGGGTTTGTTACTTATGTGGATCTAGTAAGAGGGTTGGCTGGTCGGGGTTTTCGAGGGTGGTTTTCGTCCGGTCCGACGTTGATACCGGGCGGAATGTCTAGACCTCAGGCCGGCACCGGGAAGGGTGAGGGGGTCGCGTTGAGCTGCGTAAACAACGAGGGCCCCGCCGTCCGGCGGGGCCCTCGTCAACGTGGGTCATCGGGCACCCGGAGGGGGCCACCCTCCGGGCGGAGCCCGATGATGCTGAGCGAAGGCCAGTCCAGGGCCCATGTTCAGCACGGATATGTAACCGAATTTGATGGCTCGATATGCCGTAATCCGAGGGATTCTGTCGGCGTACGGAGCGAAACCCCTCTCCGTACGGCTTTCCGGCGAGGCAATTAGTCCCGTCAAGACAGACAAATGCTCTCAAGTCTGTATTGCCGGTTTCCTGAGCGATCATCAAATCCCTACGGGGAAGCGTTAGTTGGGCGCGTTGTCGGATGTGAGTACTCTCTTCGCCTAACCGGTCGATGACGCCTGGAGCTTCGGACGCACGCCCGGTTGCTGCAAGAGCGAAGACAGTCCAGCGGTAACCGGGCACGGCAGCCACCCGTGAGCGGGCTCGGCTCTCCCTCCGACTAGCCCTCGGGGGGTGGGCCGTTGCAGCAGACACCGCACCCGTCTGCCAGTGCACCCGGAGATGCCCGTGTCAGCTCTCATACCCTTCCTCACCGTGGTCGCGGTGTTCCTGATCGTCTTCGGGACGATCGCGTTCGTCGTCGCCAAGATGCAGACCCAGCCCACCCGTACCGCCGTGATCATCATGGCGATCGGTGGCGTCATCGGGGCGTTGGTCCCGGTCATCCGCATCGTCATGGAGCCGCCGCAGCAGCCTGTGGCGCCCGTCCCCGCCGCGGCAGTCCATCTCGTCCTTCCGGAGCCGGAGATGACCGAGGTGAAGCCGTGAGGCCGTCACGGGACGTGGAGAACGCCGTGCGGAGGCAGGGCGAGGTCCGACCGCCGAGCACGAAGAAGCTGGACCCCGCGTACGAAATGACCGGCGGCGGCACGGTGGAGCCGCGCACCGCACGCACTCTGCGGGTCCTGCACCACTACTTCATGCAGCAGGGCCTGGCCACCGATGTCGCGGCCGAGCTCGCCGAGCTCAGCCGTCTGCAACTCCACCCGCGTACGGCGGAGCAGGTCCTGCTCGGCCGGCGCTACATCGAGTTCGTCGTGTGCGGCACGATCCTGGTCAACGGCAGGATCTGGGGCGGGAACTACGTGCTCGGCAACCTCGACATCTTCACCGAGGTGCCCTCCATCGGGCAGCGCGAGCGGGTCCAGTTCCTCGCCGAGACCCGCACCATCCGGATACCGCGCGACGCGCTGCGCAGTCGTGCGGTGCGTGACCTCTCCGTGGTCCGGATGATCCACCAGCGGCTCATGAGTTACGTCAACGAGTTCGAGTGGCTGTACGGCACCAGCACGCTCGCGCCGATCTGCCGTGTCGCCCGCCTTCTGCACCATCTGAGCTTCCAGCAGGAGCTCGGCGCGGAGATCCTCATCGGCGTCCTGGACCCGAACATCGTCCTGGGACCCAGTCAGCGCGACTTCTCCGAGGCGCTCGGGCTGGGGCTGGCCACCGTGGAGAAGAGCATCCGGGCCCTGCGCGACCACGACATCCTCGGCTCCAGCACCGGCACGCGTACCAATCGCACCTACAAGATCAACGAACGGGCCCGGCTCCGCCAGATCGCGACGGGGACCGCCCTCGACGACTGACCTGCCACCGCGTGCTCCGCGAGGTCGTGTCTCACCCAGCCGAGGGAAGGGGCCTCCCGCGGATGTCGGGGTCGTCGTGCGGATGGTGGCCGGGGGCAGTTACCTGGTGGCATGAGAGATGACACGGGCTTGCTGTCGGACGGACCGGTCCAAGGGGAGAGGCGCGGGGTGGTCGGCACGGCGTGGGTGCGCGTGCTGGCCGCGGTGGCGGTCGCGGTCGTGGTCGCGGTCCTGGGGTTGCCCGGCGCCGGAGCGGTCGCCGCGGTGCCGGGTCCCCCGCCGCCGGTTCCGCAGTACGGGCCGGGCGAGTACCCCCGTACCCACGAGGTGGCGTCCCCGGTGGCCTCGCACGCCTTGCCGCCGCCGTACTGGGAGGCGGCTCGGAGCGACGTGCCCCTCCTGGCGGCCGAACCGCCGCACCTCGCGCCGGCCCCGTCGAGGCAGCGGGCCAACGGGGCGACGTCCCTTGTGCGGCTGCTCAACCGGGAGCGTGCGCGGGCCGGTTGTGCCAAGGTGCGGGCGCGGTCCTCCCTTGCGTACGCCGCGCAGCAGCACAGCGGTCACATGGCCCGGACCGGCACCCTCACCCATGTCGGTGCTCCGCACCGCGCTGTGGGCGAGCGGCTCACCGCCGCCGGCTACCGCTGGAGCCGCGCCGCGGAGAACGTGGCCGCGGCGAGGTCGGACGCCGGGTCGGCGATGCGGGTGTGGATGCAGAGCCCCACGCACCGGGCCGCGATGCTGACGTGTGCTTTCCGGGACGTCGGCGTCGGGGTGGTGCCGTCGGGGGGCCGGGCCTGGTGGACGCTGGTGCTGGCCTCCCGGGCCGGTTGAGGGTTCAGCCCAACGTGTTCAGCGGAATCCCGATCGGGCCTCCGCCGGCGGCGAGGCCGCCGATGAGAGCGCTCGGGGCCGGCACCGCGCCGGGTCCGCCCGGGTGCACGCTGCGCGCCGCGGCCTCTTCCCTGAGCTGCATCCCGTCGACGTTGGACTTGAGGTCGGACAGGAGCTTCTGCGGGGTCGCCACGTTCAGGAGCTGGCGCACCTGGTGGGTGCTGACCGCTTCGGCCTGGGACTGCGCCGTGGCGACCTGGGTGGCTCCCGGCATGGCGTGGTCACCGTCGTGCTGGGCGAACGCCGGGGTGGCCGACCCCAGGGCGACGAACGTTCCTGCAAGGGCTGCGGTGGCCTGCATGTACTTCACGAGGAGTCCTGTCTGTGGGCGATGACGGAACGACAGTGCGCCCGGATGGCCGCTGCCGTTTCACCACTGGAGAACGCGTGTCCTCGCCGATGGAGACGTGGGCGGGCCCGAGATCACCCTATTGACTCGCTCTGCGGCGTGGGGACTTGCGCGCGGTGGGAGCAGGCGTGCGAGGGCGTTACCTCGGCGGGGGACGGCTCGTTGCGCCTGCGTCCAGCCGAACCGCACCCAGCAGGAGAACCATGCGTCACCACAGGACCACCGCCGCCACCCTCGCCGTCCTCGCCTCGGGCGCGGCGCTCGCAGCTGCCGGGACCGCGCAGGCCGCCGCTCCCGAGGCCGCCCCGAAGCCGGGTCCCGCCGCCGTTGCGCCCGCCGGTGACCTGCTGAGCGGGCTCCCGGTGCTGAAGGACCTGGCCGGGGGGAACTCGCCGGCGAAGTCCGCCAACTCCGCCCCCGGTAGCCTGCTGGGCGGACTCCCTCTCGGACGCTGACAGGGCGGCTCGCGGCGGTGAGCGTGGGGCTGGCTCCCGGCGGTGAGCGTGGGGCTCCCGGTGGTGGCGTGGCTGTCGGGTGGCCCGCCCCGTGACCCACCGGTGCGGCCACCCGTGACCCACCGGTGCGGCCACCCGTGACCCACCGGTGCGGCCACCCGTGACCCACCGGTGCGGCCACCCGTGACCCGCCGGTGCGGCCACCCGTGGGCCGTAGGTGCGCTCACCCGTGACTCCCGGGTGCGGGCCCCGTTGACAGCCCATGAAGAAGTACGTGTTGATCCTTGCCGCCGCCGTGGCCACGGCACTCGTCGCCCCGGCCGGTGTTGCCGCCGCCGACGAATCGCCGCTCGGGCTTCCTCTGAAGCTGCCGAAGGTCTCGGACGGGAGTTTCGAGGGCGCGACCCACGTCTTCGATTACGCGCCCCGTGAAGTTCCCGGTTCCTGATAATTCGGGCTTCGTTCCCCTGGTTTTGTTTATCGGTCCTGCTGGGGCCCGGCCCCCAGATTTCCCGTGGCTCCTTCGTGGATCTTCGGTGGGTCTTACGAGTGAAAGACAGGCCTCACGGAATCAAGTGAGTTTCCTTGGGGCCGTCGCCTCGTTACCGATAGCGACGGCGATGCCACGGGATTCTTACAGGGCTCGTGCAGCACGAAATACGTGACTGTTCTCGGCACCGCCGAAGGAAAGGTCCAAAAAATGAAGTACACGAAGCTCGCCGCTGTCGTCGCCGGTTCGCTGATGGCCCTCGGTGCGGCCTCCCCCGCCATGGCGGACGCGGGGGCGGAGGGTGCGGCCGTGAACTCCCCGGGCGTTCTCTCCGGCAACGTCGTCCAGGTCCCGATCAACGTGCCCGTGAACATCTGCGGCAACAGCGTCAGCGTGATCGGTCTGCTGAACCCGGCGTTCGGCAACAGCTGCGTCAACAAGTAACCCGCATCCGAACTCTCGTGTGTGCGGATCCGTCGAGTCTCCGGTGACCCCACCACCGATGCCCCGGCCGGCGGCAGTCGTCGCCCTGATGGGGCAGGCCCCCCGAGGCCTGCCCCACTCTTGTCGGGCGTGCACCGCCTTTCAGCAGGCGGGTGAAACAAGGGAAACCGCGCACGGCTTCAGTTTCTCCGCGGCCGGCAGACCGTTAGGCACGGTGTCGGCGCTGCGAGCGGGAGTACTCACGGCGTCCCATTCATGTTCATGAGATGAAGAAGCGCACGCAGAGAATGAATGAGGGAACTCAGATGAAGTACACGAAGGCTGCTTCGGTCCTGGCACTGTCGATGGTCGCGGTGGGCGCGGGCGCCTCCGCCGCTGCCGCGCAGGGCGGGTCCGGCATGTCGACGGGCCCCTCGATGAGCCCCTCGATGAGCCTCAACGGCGGTCTGCAGCAGGTGGTGGACGCGTACAACACGCACAAGAAGCCGCTCGACGGCCCGCTGCCGCTGTTGAACCCGGCGCAGGACGTCGCGAAGAAGGTGAACGACGCGAAGAACGCGCAGCCGATGGAGCTGGTGGAAGGCACGGTCGCCCCGGCCGCCGGTTCGATGCTCGGCGGTCTCCCGGTCGGCCGTTAGGGACACGCGGGTGGAGCGGACGGCCTAATCGAAGGTCCGTACGAGTGACGCGCATACCTCGCGGTGAAGATGTCGAAAGGTGGCGGTATGCCTCTTTCGTCATATTCCCCGTTCATGGGAGCACACACATGCGTAAGTTCGTCGGACGGACCGCGGCAACGGCTGCGCTCGCGGCAGTCGCCATTCTTCCGCTGGCCGGGGCCGCTTCCGCGGCCGCGCCGGAGACCTCGGCCAAGCCGTCGGCCTCCGACCGCTGCTGGCACCACCACGGCGAGAGGCACTGCTACGACGGCCGGTGGCACGACGACAACGACGGTCTCCTCGACCTGGACCTGGGTCTCGGCCTGCTCTGACCGAGGTCCGCTGGGCAGTTGCACAGCAGGTGGGGCCCCACGGTTCGTCCGTGGGGCCCCACCTGCTGTGCGCGAGCTGAATCTGGCGGAGCCGGGTTCAGTCGTTGGAGGCCTCGTTGCCGAAGGCCGGGTTCAGCACACCGATCACGTTGACGGTGTTGCCGGACACGTTCACCGGGACGTGCAGGGGGACCTGGACCTGGTTGCCCGAGATGACGCCCGGCGAGTTGGCCGCAATACCCTCGGCCTCGCTGTCGGCAGCAGCCGTACCGGCGGCGGCGCCGGCGGCGAGACCAGCGGTGGCGAGGACGAAAGCAGCCTTCTTGGCAGCGTTCATAATGATGCACCTCCTGAGGAGTTGGGGTATTTCGAGAATCCTTGCATATTTCGGGCATTATCCTGCGCACAGAAAACACCGAAGAAGCTCGAATACCACGGACGGCGCAATCATAATTTTTTATTGAAGTACTTTTTATTTCTACTGGGCCGAAGCACTCGTATTTCAGGTCCCGTGCGGTAATCTCCTCCTTGCAACCTGCGCGGGCGTGATTCTCTCAGCCGTCGGCTCATGAGCCGTGGATGACCGCTGTGGTACGCAGGCTTGCACCGTCCTCCGGCATCGCACATGCGTGGGCCCCCCGGCAGAGCTGCCGGGGGGCCCACTCACGCGCCGGGAGACGTCAGCTGTTGTCCTCGCCGTTGCCGGACAGCACGGGGAAGTCGTTGAGCAGGTGCGAGAGGGGCTCGTCACCCTTGACCTGGGTGGAGTTCTCGGCGCACTGCTGGTTCTGCGGCGCGGACAGGACCGGGATGTCCTGGACGCCGACGTTCACCAGGCCGACGATGTTCTGCAGGTCGGCCTTGACCGGCAGACCGACACAGAGCTTGTTGAGCGTGCCCTGCACGGCCGACATCTGCGGGCTCATGTCGCCGTGGGTCTCGACGTTGCCGTAGTTCTGCTCGGCGCCGTTGCCGCTCAGCGACGTCGTACCACCGTCGTCCGCGATCGCCATGGCCTGCGGAGCGACGATGAGGCCGAAGCCCACCGCGGACGCTGCGAACACGGCGGTTGCCATGACCTTCTTCATCACTGGAATTTCCTTCTCTCCCATGGAACGCCCCTGGCTGAGGCTCCCTGGAGAACTCCGGCAGGCCCCTTTGGTTATCGCCATTCACTCGTACGGGACGGGAGACTACTCCGTGATTCAAATGAATAACTGACGGGCCGAAAATCGGCACGGACGCCCCTCTCAGATGTTTTATGCCATTCGGGTGAACGGCAGGAACCAAAACCGGGGAGCAGTGGTTGGGCAGGACGCAAAACCGCCTGTCCGCAACACCCGCAACGAAGAGGGAAAAATCCAGATGCTGAAGAAGATGATGGTCACGGCCGCAGTCGCAGCGTCCGCGGTGGGCTTCGCCGCTCCGCAGGCCATGGCGATCGCGGACGACGGTGGCACGACGTCGCTGAGCGGCAACGGCGCCGAGCAGAACTACGGCAACGCCGAGACCCACGGCGACATGAGCCCGCAGATGTCCCTGGTCCAGGGCTCGCTCAACAAGCCCTGCATCGGCCTGCCGGCCAAGGCCAACCTGCAGAACATCGTCGGCCTGGTGAACGTCGGCGTCCAGGACATCCCGATCCTGTCCGCGCCGCAGAACCAGCAGTGCACCGAGAACTCCACCCAGGTCAAGGGTGACGAGCCCCTCTCGCACCTGCTGGAGGACTTCCCGATCCTCTCGGCCAACGGCGAGAACAACCGCTGACCACCGGGCCGCCTCTGCCACGCAGGGGCCTGGCCCGGCAGTGGGACCCGGGGTGCGTGACAGCCGCTCGCGCGCCCCGGACGAGGTGAACGGCAGTGTGGGGCCCCGCGAAGAGACTCTTCGCGGGGCCCCACGCACGTGCACCGCCGGAAGAGGCACGCAGCTGCGCGGAGGGATCAGCCGCGCGGAGGGGTCAGCCGCCCGGAGGCATTCAGCTGCGCAGCCGGTCCGCCGGGAGGCGGCAGTGCGCGGCCGAGCGGATCGTCTCCTCGTCCCCGACGAACGCATGGAGGCTCTCCTCGGTGACCGGCTCGCCCGGCTTGGCCTCCGGCCAGGTGCGGGTGGTGAACATCAGGTGCACCTGACCGCGCTTGTCGGCCGCGGCGAGCCACTCCGGCGGCGCGGTGCAGGTGGCGTTGAGCAGGGGCAGGGTCAGGACCGCGCTGCTGCCCTGGACCACCAGGGAGAGCGGGACGCTGGACAGCGCGCCGTTGACGATCGCGCCGCCCACCGGCAGCCCGGCCTGGGCGAGCATGGTGCGGACCGCCTGCTCGCCCTCCTCGGCGCTGCCCTCGCCGTCACCGAGGGGATAGGCGAGCAGGAAGGCCGCGTCGCGTCCGTCGTCGGCGTTCTCGCCGGCCCAGGCGAGGACGCCGATCGAACCCAAGTGGGCCCTGTTGAGGGTGATTTCGTTTGTTTGGGTGGAAGTCATGCGACAGGACATTAATTGCCCTGCTTGACCGCTCAGGGGCTCTTGTCACCCACTCGGGCTAAGGAACGCCGCCCGGTACACGTACGGGCTACCGGGAGCAGTGCCGTCCTGACCCGGGGCCCCGCGGGCGGCCCGTGCTGGTGCGGGGGCGTCAGAGCGCGGGGGAACAGCGCCTGCACGGCTTGTAGTAGACGCCGCCTCGCGGCCCGGTGTGCTCGGCGATCCAGGCGTCCGTCTCGTGGATGTCGAGGGCCTGGATGCGGGGATAGCGCCGGGAGCCTTCGAAGTCCCAGCGGTCGCCGTGCCGGTCGACGCTGTGGCTGTACTCGCGCAGGGCATCGAGGTAGGAGCTGCCGGTGGGCCGGGCGTAGAACTCCGGTGTCTCACGGCGCACGACGTGACAGGAGGCGGTGTGCACCCCCTGCCTGCTGACGGCGAAAGGATACTGCTGCGGCAGACCGAGACGCTCCCACAGCTCGTCGCACTCGTCGAGGAGCGCTTCGAAGCGGTCGCGGTGGTACTCGCACAGGGCGCAGCCGTCCTGTGCGAGGCAGCTCGCCATGACGTCCGCCTCGCTCTCCGCGTGCACGCAGCCCAGCGGCCGGTAGAGCTGCGCGGCCGCCTCCAGGAACAGTTCGCGTACGGCGCCCGCGGTGACGGTGCCCGCCTCGACGGAGGCCAGCAGGTCGATCACGGCGGGGAGTTCGACGGTGAAGCCGAAGCCGTCGACGATGGGGCGCCTGCGCTGCTCGGCGTACAGGTCACCGAAGCCCATCCGGACGGCGGGCACGGAGGCGCTGGGGATCACGAAGTCGCAGGAGGCCTCGCCGCGTGAGCCGGTGAGGGGCTCGGGGTGGAAGCCGTCGGCGGGCGCCCGGTCGGGTACCTGCCGGGGCTGGATCCGCATCGCCGGGCCGGCCGCCGTGGGTGCGCCCCAGCAGGTGGCTGCGCCCGGCCGGGGCGGGGGTACCGTCACGGACTCCTTCTGCCGGGACCTGCGCGGGTGGGAGCGCCTCTTCTTCGGCACGGTCTCTCTCTCCTCTTCCGTGGGGCCGGTACGGCTCCGGCCAAAGGAGCTGAAGCCGCGTCAGGTACGGGGTTAACGCGTGCTCCCGGCGGGATGGCACGGCACCAAGCGGGTGGTGCCGTACGGCCTGAGCGGTGCGGAGCGGAGGGCGCGGGGGGGGGGCAGCGGGTCCGGGGAGGGCAGCGGGCCCCGGGGAGCAGCGGGCCCGGGGAGGGCAGCGGGGCAGCGGGCCAGCGGGCCAGCGGGGCAGCGGGCCAGCGGGGCAGCGGGCCGGGGGGGCAGCGGGCCGGGGGGGCAGCGGGCCGGGGGGGCAGCGGGCCGGGGGGGCAGCGGGCCGGGGGGGCAGCGGGGCAGCGGGGCAGCGGGAGGTCAGCGGGTTTGGGGGTCGGGGCGCAGTACCGTGTCGATTCCTGTCAGGACCGCACGGAGGGCGAGGTCGAACTCTTCGTCGCTCGCGGCGAGGAGGATCTCGCCGGACCCGGCGGCCAGCGGGAAGCCGGCGAGGCGTTCCGCGCGGGCGGCGAGGTCGTAGCCTTCGGCGCCCGCTCGGGGGGAGGGGTGCGTCGACTGCTCCTCGATGACGTAGCCGATCGTGTAGTTGTACGCGGTGAACCACGCGCGGGCCGCTCCCCGCGCGGAGAAGCCGCCGTCGACGAGGGCCTGGAGGTGGGCCTCCATGGGGGCCGCGTACGACGTGTCAGTGAACTGGGTGCCGCTGTAGACCTTCGCGCCGTCGCGGTAGCGCAGGAGGTGGGCGCGTAGGCCCCGCATGGCGAGGGTGAGGGCTTGGTCCCAGGTCAGGCCGTCCGTACGGCCCATGAACTCGGCGCTCATGCGGCGCAGCATCTCGGTGGCCATCTCGTCGAGCAGGGCCTGCTTGTTCTTGAAGTGCCAGTAGAGGGCGGGGGCCTTGACGTCGAGTTCCTTGGCGATGGCGCGGAGTGTCAGACCTTCCAGGCCCACCTCGTTGAGCAGGTCCAGCGCCGTGTCGGCGACTCGTTTGCGGTCCAGTTTCGTGGTGGCCATCCCGACAAGTTAACCGCGTTAAGCGCGGGCCGCGAAACGTGTGGTTCCGGTACCGGCCGGCCGCGGGCTCACGGCCCGGTGGTGGCCGGTGTCCCGGGGCCGAGGAACTCCAGGCGGTTCTCGTGGCAGTCTGCGACGTAGAAGCGGCGGCGGCCGGGGAAGTCGTCGTCCCAGGTGACCTGCACGCCCCGCTCCTCCAGCCGGTGCGCGAGGGCGTCCAGGTCGGCGACGAGGATGCCCGGGTGCGCCTTGCGGGCCGGGCGGAAGTCCTCCTCGGCCCCCAGGTGGATCTCCAGGCCGTCGGTGCGCACCCACAGGCCGCCCCTGGCCGCGAGCGCCGGGGGCTTGCGGACCTCGGTCATGCCCAGCACGTCCACGTAGAAGGCGCGGCACTTGTCCTCCTCGCCGGGCGGCAGGGCGAGCTGTACGTGGTGCAGTCCCAGGCCGAAGGGCGAGGTGGCGGGCGCGGTGTCGTAGGGCACGGCCTGCTGACGGGCGGTCATGTACGGGGCCCTTTCCTCAGGGTGTGGGCGGTGACCAGTACACCTGCCGTGACCGCCGCGATCAAGGTGCCGACGACCCCGGCGGCGAGGACGGGGGTGTTCAGGTGGAGTCCGACGTCGGAGGAGGTGGCCTGGGAGAGGCCGGAGGCCATGCCGGCCAGCGGGGGCAGCGTGACCAGGACTCCGAGGCCCGCGCCGACGACCACCAGCAGTGCGCTCTCGCCGGCGGCCAGCTTGACGAGCTGGCGGAAGGTGCCGCCGGCGGACTTCATGACCGAGAGGTCGCGGCGCCGGCCGTGGGCCGCCATGGCCATGCTGCTGGCGACGGCGATCACGCTGTAGCCGACGGCGATGGCGATGAGCATGGCGGCCAGGCTGTCGGTGAGTTTGGCGTCGGTGTTGTAGTCGTCGAGGGCGTACTGCATGGCGTCGTGCAGGGCGGTGCCGGGAATCGCGGCGGAGGCCTTGTGGCCGGCGGGGACGAAGATGTCGTCGGTGAGGGCGGCCGGGTCGTGGGCGCGGACCAGGTCACGGGCGACCACGAAGTCACCGCGGGCCGGGTCGTCGGGCAGGACCTTGCTGATCTTCAGGGTGACGCTGGTGCCGTCGGCGAACCGGATCGGGGTGTTCTGGCCTTCCTTGAGGCCCAGTTCGGTGGCGGTGCGCTGCCCGAGGACGGCCTCGCCGGGCTTGTTCCACCGGTCGTCGCGGGTGCCGAGTACGTCCAGGACCGTCCGCTTCTCGCCGACGAAGGCCCGGGTGGGCAGGGCTGCCTTGCCGACCGGGTTGGCGGCGACGGCCTCGTCGGTGTTTCCGGGGGTGCCGTCGGAGGTGACGATCGTCTGGCCGGCGACCTTGAGGGCTTCGCCCGCCGGGTAGGCGACCCGCATCGTCTCGACCGCTCCGCCGATCAGGACGGCGAAGCCGACCGCGGCGATCACGGGGGCGACCAGGGAGGCGGCGCGGCGGGAGTTGGCGGTGAGTTCGGCGCGGATCAGAACGGGGGCGGCGGAGCCGCTCCTGCGGAAGGGGGCGGTCAGGAAGCGGCCGATGGGGCCGACGAGGGCGGGGGCCAGCAGGGCGGCGGCGACGATGAGCGTCATGGTCGCGAAGAGCGCCGTGCTGATGCGGCTGTCGGCGCCGGTGGTGGCGGTGCCGACGGCGAGTACGACGCCCAGTCCCAGGACGGACAGGCCGGTGATCCAACGGCCGCGCCCCATCCCGTTGTTGGCGGAGCCGCTGTCGAGCAGGGCCTCGATCGGGGCCACCTTCGCAGCCTTGCGGCCGGCGGCCCAGGCACCGATGACGCTGACGCCGATGCCGACCGCGGAGGCGGTGAGCAGCGGCCAGGCGGCCACGCTGACCTCCATGCCGGGCGGGGTGACGTCCAGTCCCTTGAGGATGTCGCGCAGCATGGGGGCGGCGGCGATGCCGGCCAGGCAGCCGGTGACCGAGCCGAGCAGGCCGACCACGGCGGCCTCGCCGAGGATCATGCGGCGGATCTGGCTCGGCGCGGCGCCGATGGTGCGCAGCAGGCCGATCTCCCGGCGGCGCATGCCGGTCGCCAGGATCAGCATGGAGGCGACGACGAAGACCGTGGTGAAGAGGCCGAGTACGGCCATGGCGCCGATGAGCTGAACGCCGAGGGAGCGCTTGTGCTCGATGTACTCGGGCTGGAGTTCGGAGCGGGCTTCGCCGGTGAGGACGTTGCCCTTGTCGCCGAGGGCCTGCTGTGCGCCGGCGGCGATGGAGGCGGCGGAGGCCCCCTTGTCCGCGATCAGTGCGAGGGCGCCGACGCCGGGCTGCTGCTTGGCGGCGAATGCCTCGCTGAAGTAGTGGCCGGGGCCGTCGACGGTGCCGACGACGGTGAACGGCTTGCGGCCCTCGGTGATGTTGACGGTGAGTTCGGCGCCCACTGCCACACCCAGGGCTCGGTCGACCACGACCTCACCGTTTCCGTTCGGGGCCCGGCCGGAGAGGAGCTGGTAGGGCGCCATCTGCGTGCTGCCCCAGCCGTGACCGGCTTCCGCGGCGCCCTCGTCGGTGACGGGCTTGTCGCCGCGGAACGCCTGGGCGTAGAAGGAGCGGTCCACCACGACTGCGGCGACTCCCGGGACCGCGTCGAGCTTGGCCCGGATCGCAGCGGCCTCGGCCTGGCTCCACGGCATCCGGTCCTTGGGGTTGCCGTTCGCCGTGAGCGCCTGCTCGGGCAGGGCCAGGGCGGAGGCGCCGGTGTAGCGGTCCTGGACGGTGGGTCGCGAGGAGTCGTGGATGACCAGGGTGGTGGTGATGAGGGCCACGCCGACCAGGACGGCGAGGAAGGCTCCGAGGAAGCCGGCCCAGCGTTCGCGTACGTTCGCGATGATCAGCATCACGCCTCCAGCCGGGTCATGTGAGCGGCGATCGCAGCGGCGTTGTGGGTGTGGCCGTCCCGGGTGAGCGCGATGCGGTCGGCGATCCGGCCGTCCTTGATGAAGACGACGACGTCGGCCACGGCGGCTGCCACCGGGTCGTGGGTGACCATCAGGGTGCTCTGGCCGTCGCGGTCGACCAGCATCCGCATCATCCGCAGCACCTCCTTGGAGGTGACGGTGTCCAGTGCGCCGGTGGGCTCGTCCGCGAAGAGGACGTCGGGGCGGGTGACCAGGGCGCGGGCGAGGGCCACGCGCTGTTGCTGGCCGCCGGAGAGCCGGCTGGGCCGGTGGCTTGCGCGGTCGGCCAGACCGACGGCGGCGAGTGCGTCCGCGACCTGCTCCGGCTTGACCCTGCGGCCGGCGAACCGGGAGGGCAGTGCCACGTTCTGGGCCGCGGTGAGCGACTCGACGAGGTTGAAGGCCTGGAAGACGAAGCCGATGTGCTTGCGGCGGAGCTCGGTGCGCTGCTTCTCGTTCTGCTTGCCGATGTCGACGCCCGCGAGGACGATCCGGCCGTCGGTCGGCTGCTCCAGTCCTGCCGCGCACTGCAGCAGGGTGGACTTCCCGGAACCGGAGGGACCCATGATCGCGGTGAACGTGCCGCGGGGGAAGCCGATGGAGATGGAGTCCAGCGCGGTGACCGTGTGTTCGCCGGCGCCGTGGACCTTGCGCACGCCGTGCAGTTCGACCGCGTCCTGCGCGGAGGCCCGCCTTGTTGTCGTCATGTGCCGATCCCACCGCACGAGGGGGGCACGGCACACTGACCCGCTCGCTACCTCCGGGGTAGTGCCAGCTCTACCCCGGCCGCCCGAACTCCCCGGATACGGTGGCCGCATGCGTCCCACGACGGCCTGGCAGGCCATGGCCCAGCGGCCGATGAGCTTCCTGACGTCGAGCTGGCCCTGGCGCTCCCTCGCCTATCTGGGCAGCGGGGTCCTGTTCGGCGCGGCGGCCGTGGTGATCTTCGCCGTGGGGCTGGGGGCGGGGGTCGTCCTGCTGGTGGTGCTGATCGGGATCGCCCCGCTGGTGGGCATGGTGCTGGCTTCCACGGTGGTGGCCGCGGTGGAGCGCGGGCGGCTGCGGCTGGTGGACCTCGACCGGCTGGAGGACCCGCACCGGCGCCCGGACGAGAAGGGCGTCAGGGCCTGGGTCGCCACCCGGCTCAGGGAGCAGGTGACCTGGCGGGAGCTGATGTTCACGCTGCTGTCGACGGCCGCGCTGTGGTGGCTGGACCTGCTGGTGCTGGGGTTCTCCTTCGGGCTGCCGGCCGCCTTCCTCACCTCGCTGGACGGCAGTACCTGGCCGTGGGCGCTCTTCAGCGGGGTCGTGCTGCTGGCCTCGCCGTACACGGTGACGTCGTGGGCGGGTGCGCGGGCGGCGCTGGCCCGTACGTTCCTCGCGCCGCGCGGCCGGGAGCTCGGCGAGGAGCTGCGCGAGGTGCGGGCCTCGCAGGGGCGGCTGCTGGACGCCTTCGACGCGGAGCGGGTACGGATCGAACGCGATCTGCACGACGGGGCGCAGCAGCGGCTGGTGTCCCTGGGGATGACGCTCGCGATGTTGCGCCTGGACACCCCCGCGGACTCGCCGCAGGCCACTCTGCTGAGTGATGCGGAGGCTCAACTGTCTGCTGTGCACCAGGAGTTGAGGGCACTCATCCGGGGTCTCAACCCGCCGGTGCTGGCCGATCACGGGCTGGTCGCGGCGGTCGAGGACTACGCGGCCCGGTTCCCGATCCCGGTCACGGTGGACCTGCGGCTGCCCGAGGGGCTGCCCAGGAAGGTGGAGACGACGGTGTACTACCTCATCAGTGAGGCCATGACGAACATCGCCAGGCACAGTGGCGCCGGGAAGGCGCAGGTGCGCGGTCGCTACCATTCCGATCTGTTGATCCTCGACATCACGGACGACGGCCACGGCGGCCTGGACACGGGGGCGGGCACCGGGGTGACCGGGCTCGCCGACCGGGTCGGGGCGCTGGACGGGCGGATACGGGTGTCGAGTCCGGTCGGGGGTCCCACCCTGGTGCATGTGGAGGTGCCGTGCCGCTTCGCCTGATCGTGGCAGAGGACGCAGTGCTGTTGCGCGAGGGCCTGGTGGGGCTGCTGGAGCGGGTCGGGCACGAGGTGTTGGCGGCGGTCGGTGACGCCGACGCCCTCGTGGCGGCGGTGCGCGCCGGCCGTCCCGACCTGATCGTCACGGACGTACGGATGCCGCCGACGCTGAGCGACGACGGGCTGCGGGCGGCGGTGCGGCTGCGCGAGGAGTTCCCGGGACTGCCGGTGCTCGTGCTGAGCCAGTACGTGGAACGGTCGTACGCACTGGGCCTGCTGGACTCCGGCGGCGGCGCGGGGGTGGGCTATCTGCTCAAGGAGCGGGTGGCCGCGGTGGCGGACTTCACGGCGGCGATCGAGCGGATCGCCGCCGGCGGGACGGTGGTGGACCCGGAGGTGATCCAGCAGCTCGTACGGATCCGGAAGGACCCGCTGGAGCGGCTCAGCCCGCGCGAGCGCGAGGTGCTGGCCCTGGTCGCGCAGGGCCGTACCAACTCCGCCGTTGCCGCGCAGCTGTTCGTCAGCGAGGCGGCGGTGAACAAGCACATCGGCAACATCTTCGCCAAGCTGGACCTGCCGGTGGCCACCGAGGGGCACCGGCGGGTGCTGGCGGTACTGGCCTTCCTGCGGGCGTGAGGCGGGGCGGCGGGAGTGCGGGTCACGCCTGCGGGCGTGCGGCGGGGCGGGGCGGTGCGGGTCACGCCAGGCAGTGCAGTGGGCCGCCGTGGTACTCGGTCATTTCGTCGAAGAGGGCCGTGATGTCGAGCGGGGAGCCTTCGGGCAGGCCCTGCGCCTCGGCGTAGGCGCGGTGCAGGTTGGGCAGCAGCCGTTCGGGGTCGAGGAGTTCGGCGTACGGGCCGAGGTCGGTGGCGCGGGCCAGGGTGAGGGGGTCGGTGGCGGAGCGGGTGCCCTCGTGGGCGAGCTGCTGGACCCGGCGCAGGTAGGCCGCGTTGGCGTCCAGGATCTCCGGCCCGCCGACCGGGCCGTGGCCGGGCACGATCGTGGTCGCGCCGAGGGCGCGCAGCCGGTCGAGGGCGCGCAGTGAGCCCGCGACGGAGCCCATGGCGCAGAACGGGGTGACGCCGTTCATCGCGAGGTCGCCGGTGAACAGCACCCGCTGGTCGGGCAGCCAGACGACGGTGTCGTCGGTGGTGTGTGCGGCGGGGCCGATGTGGATGAGCTCGGCCTGGATGGCGCCGATGTGCAGCGTGGTGCGGTCCTGGAAGGTGAGCTGGGGCGGGGTGACCTCGATGTCGCCCCAGCGGACGTCGGGCCACAGGGTGGCCATGTGGAGTCCGGCCGCGCGGGTCATCGTGCGGGTGCGGGCGTGGCCGATGGTCAGGGCCTCGGGGAAGACGAAGTTGCCGTAGGTGTGGTCGCCGTGGAAGTGGGTGTTGACCACGGCGCACGGCGGGTGCGGGGACAGGGCGAGTGCGGTCCTGCGCAGGGCGCGGGCGCGCCGTTCGGTGGCGGCGGTGTCGACGAGGGCGCTGCGGCCGGCGTCGGTGAGGATGCCGGCGTTGTTCAGGCACCAGCCGCCGCGGTGCTGCACGTAGGCGTGAACTCCTTCGGCGACCTCGGTGACGTGGGTGCCCGCCGGGGGCTTTGGGGTGGCGCTGTGCACGGGTCTGCCTTTCGTCGGCGGCCGGCGGGCGGGGGCCTTCGGGTCAGCGGGTCAGCGTGTCAGCGGGAGCGCCAACTGCCGGTGCGTACGTGCGGGTTGTGGTGGACGCGGTCCCAGACGGTGTCGGTGTGGGCCGGGTGGGCGGGGGCCTGCCGGGAGGCGGCGTGGTGGGCCAGCAGCGCGGTCAGCACCGCGGCGAGAACGGCGGTCTCCTCGTCCGTGGGCCGGCCGCCGGTGATCTGCCAGGGGCGCGTGAGGGGGGCGGGGTCAGGGGTGGGCGGGGGTGTGGTCGGGGGCGCGGACAGGGGCGGGGATACGGACAGGGGCCGGCGCACGGACGCGACCTGGGACGGGGGCCCGGACGGGGGCGGGGGCGGGGCAGCCGGCGCCGGAGCGGCAGCGGGGACGGTGGTCATCGTGGGGGCTCCTTCTCTCAGACCGGGGGGTTGCCGTGTTTGCGGGAGGGCAGGTCCGTGTACTTGGTGCGCAGCATGGCGAGGGCGCCGATCAGGACGGAGCGGGTTTCGGCGGGGTCGATGACGTCGTCCACCAGGCCGCGTTCGGCGGCGTAGTAGGGGTGCATCAGCTCCGTCTCGTACTCCTTGATCTTCTGGGCCCGTTCGGCGTCCGGGTCGGAGGCCGCGGCGATCTCCCGGCGGAAGATGACGTTGGCGGCGCCCTCGGCGCCCATCACGGCGATCTCGTTGGTGG
The DNA here is from genome assembly GCF_044757485.1 of Streptomyces sp. NPDC091272. Taxonomy (NCBI): domain Bacteria; kingdom Bacillati; phylum Actinomycetota; class Actinomycetes; order Kitasatosporales; family Streptomycetaceae; genus Streptomyces; species Streptomyces sp. NPDC091272. Next base: position 108,996 of record NZ_JBIVVC010000018.1, on the reverse strand, counting down.
GCCAGGCCAGGGAGAGGTCGGCGCCGATGGAGCGGGAGTCCATGACGATGTACGCGCCGCCGTAGGCCTTGCGCAGGATGAGCTGGATGCGCGGGACGCTGGCGTTGCAGTACGCGTAGAGCAGCTTGGCGCCGTGCCGGATGATGCCGTTGTGCTCCTGGTCGACGCCGGGCAGGAAGCCGGGCACGTCCACCAGGGTGAGCAGCGGGATGCTGAACGCGTCGCAGAACTGCACGAAGCGTGCGGCCTTCTCGCTCGCCCTGATGTCCAGGACGCCGGCGAGCGCGGCGGGCTGGTTGGCGACGATCCCGGTGACGTGGCCGTCCAGGCGGGCCAGTGCGCAGACCACGTTGGGGGCCCAGCCGGGCTGGACCTCGAAGTGGTCGCCGTCGTCGACGATCTCCTCGATGACCTGGCGGATGTCGTACGCCTGGTTCGGGTTGGCCGGGACCAGGTGCAGGAGGGATTCGGTGCGGCGGTCGGCGGGGTCGTCGGTGGGCAGGCGCGGGGCGGTCTCGCGGTTGTTGGAGGGCAGCAGGGAGAGCAGGTGGCGGACGTCGGCGAGGCAGCTCTCCTCGTCGTCGTAGGAGAAGGCGGCGACGCCGGACACCTCGGCGTGGACGTCGGCGCCGCCCAGGCCGTTCATGGAGACCTTCTCGCCGGTGACGGCCTGCACGACGTCGGGGCCCGTGATGAACATCTGTGAGGTGCCGCGGACCATGAAGACGAAGTCGGTGAGGGCGGGGCTGTAGGCGGCGCCGCCCGCGCACGGGCCGAGCATCACGCTGAGCTGCGGGATGACGCCGGAGGCGCGGGTGTTGCGCTGGAAGATGCCGCCGTAGCCCGCGAGGGCGGTGACGCCTTCCTGGATGCGGGCGCCGGCGCCGTCGTTGAGCGAGACGAGGGGGGCGCCGGCCGCCTCCGCGAGGTCCATCACCTTGTGGATCTTGGCGGCGTGGGCCTCGCCGAGCGCGCCGCCGAAGATCCGGAAGTCGTGCGCGTAGACGAAGACGGTGCGGCCCTCGACGGTGCCCCAGCCGGTGACGACGCCGTCGGTCCAGGGCCGGTTGCCGGCCAGCCCGAAGCCGGTGGCGCGGTGCCTGCGCAGTGCCTCGATCTCGTGGAAGGAGCCCTCGTCGAGGAGCAGCCCGATCCGCTCGCGTGCCGTCAGTTTGCCCTTGGCGTGCTGGCGTTCGGTGGCCAGGGGGTTGGGCCCGGCGACGGCCTGGGCCTTGATCTCGGCCAGTTCCGCGGCGCGGTCCTGGGCGGGCGCGGGGACGGGAGCGGCGTCGGTGATGCTCATGGATTCCTCCGGGTGGTGGGGAGGGCTGCGGGGACCGGCGGGCACCCTCGTGCGCGGTCCTCCTGCTCCTCGCCGGGCCGGCCGGGAACGCACCTCGGTACCGGGCAACCCTGCTGCGCGGCCCTCGACAACCTGTCGAGGACCGCTTGAGGACGGCTGGGCGCCATGGTGAGCCTCGTCACTCCCAACTCCCTCAGCGCACGCGGAAGTTGGCCATCATGCCCATCGCCGAGTGGTCCAGCAGGTGGCAGTGGTAGACGTACGTGCCCCGGTAGGAGTCGAAGGTGGCGTGCAGCTTGACGCTCTCGCCGGGGAAGAGCCGCACGGTGTCCTTGAGTCCCGCCTCGGCCGGGCCGACGGGGGTGCCGTTGCGCTCCAGCACCCGGAACTGCACCAGGTGCAGGTGGAAGTTGTGCGGGATGATCTTGTTGGCGTTGGTGACGGTCCAGATCTCCGAGCTGCCGAAGGCGACGGACTGGTCGACGCGGCCGGCGTCCCAGACCTTGCCGTCCAGGTAGGCGCGGGGGTCCTGGCGGCCGTCCTCGTCCATGCTCAGGACGATGCTGCGCTGCACCGTCGCCTTCGGCAGCGACGGCAGCCTGCGCAGCACGTCGGGTATCCGGCTGGGGTCGGCCGCCTTGCGCACGACGTCGAAGCGCAGCACGTTGCCCACCTGGTCGGGGGTGCCGGGGCCCAGGGTGTTCTCCAGGACGATCTTCGTGCCGACGGGGTAGCGGGAGAAGTCGATGATCACGTCGGCGCGTTCGGCCGGGGAGAGGCCGACGGTGTCGGTGACGAAGGGGCGCTCCAGCAGGCCGCCGTCGGTGCCGATCTGGACGATCTGCCCGCCGTCGGCCAGCCGCAGCTGGAAGAAGCGCATGTTGGAGGAGTTCAGCAGCCGGAAGCGGTACTTGCGTGCGGCCACCTCGAAGTACGGCGAGGGGCGGCCGTTGGCGAGGATCGTGGTGCGGCCCATGTCGTCCATCTCGTAGACGAGCTGGCCGGCGCCGTCGAAGCGGGCGTCGCGCAGCGCGACGGGCACCTCGTACTCGCCGTCGGGCAGCGGGAGCGCGCGCTCGGTGGCGTCGGAGAGCAGGTAGCTGCCGGACAGGCCGCGGTAGACGTGCTCGGACTCCATGTGGTGGGAGTGGTCGTGGAACCAGAGGGAGGCGCCCGGCTGCTGGTTGGGGTAGGTGTAGGTGCGCTCCTTGCCGGGGGCGAAGGTGTCCATCGGGCCGCCGTCGTTCTCCGGGGTGACCGAGCCGCCGTGCAGGTGGCAGGAGAGGGGCATGGTGAGGCTGTTGCGGTGGCGGATCACCACCTTGCGGCCGCTGCGGGCGCGCAGCACCGGGCCGGGGAAGTGGCCGTCGTAGGTGAGGACCCTCGTGCGGACACCGGGGATGATCTCCCGGTCCACCTCCTTGGCGGTGACCAGGTAGGTGTCCTGCCCGCCGAGCGTCGACACCGGGGCGAGCTGCGGCAGCCTGGGCATCCGTACGGAGAAGGCGGGCGCCGCGGCCGCCGCGCGTGACCCGGCCACCGGCGCCAGGTCCCCGCCCGCCGTCCTGGCCTGCAGCAGGGGGACCAGCCCGCCCGCGGTGAGCAGGCCGGCGCCGCTCGCGCCGAGGACGCCGCCGAGCACGCTGCGTCTGGTGACCATGGGTTTCCTCCTGGGGGCGTACGGGCGTGGCGGACGCCGCCCGGCGTCGCGCGGCGAGTGCACCAGGGCCGGCTTGCGTGCTGCTCGGGCCGCGGTGGGGCGCGGGCGGCGGGGCGCGGACGTTGCGGAGGCCTTGCGGGGGCTCGGCAACGCTCCTGGTACGTGCGTGGGACCGCGCACGTACGACCAGAGCCGCCCCGTCGACTCCCGGTGCGGCCCCAGGCGGAGGCTCCCGTGGACCTGCACGATCTGCACGACCTGCGTGCCTGGCTGCCGGGTGCGCTGGAGGTGGCCGAGCGGTGGGGCGGGCGGTTCGGCCCGTACGAGAGCCATGGCGCGCACCGGGCAGGACCCGAGGCGTTCACCGAGGCGTTCGAGCGGTTCGCCAAGCGGATGGACGACAACTACCCGTTCTTCCACCCGCGGTACGCCGGCCAGATGGTCAAGCCGCCGCATCCGGCCGCCGTCACCGGCTATCTCACGGCGATGCTGTTCAACCCCAACAACCACGCGGCCGAGGGCGGCCCGGCGACCACGGAGATGGAGCGCGAGGCGGTGGCCTCGCTGGCGGAGATGTTCGGTCTCGCCGCCTCCCACGTCGGGCACCTGACCACCAGCGGCACGATGGCCAACCTGGAGGCCCTGTACGTCGCCAGGGAGCTGCACCCGGGGCGCGGGATCGCCTACAGCTCCGAGTGCCACTACACGCACGAGCGGATGTGCCACGTGCTGGGCATGGCGGGCCACCGGGTGCCGGTGGACGTGCGCGGGCGGATCGACCTCGACGCGCTGGAGGGCGTGCTGCGCGGCGGCCGCATCGGCACGGTCGTGGTCACCACCGGCACGACCGGGCTCGGCGCGGTCGACCCGGTGCACGAGGTGCTGGCGCTGGCCCGGCGGTACGGGGCACGGGTGCACGTGGACGCGGCGTACGGCGGCTTCTACGCGATCCTGGGCCGGGCGGGCACCGGGGGCGTCCACGCGGAGCCCTGGCGGGCGATCGCCGACTGCGACTCGGTGGTGGTGGACCCGCACAAGCAGGGGCTCCAGCCGTACGGGTGCGGGGCGGTGCTCTTCCCCGATCCGCGCGCCGGACGGCACTTCGCGCACGACTCGCCGTACACCTACTTCACCGACTCCGACCTGCACCTGGGCGAGATCAGCCTGGAGTGCTCGCGGGCGGGGGCGGCGGCAGCCGCGCTCTGGCTGACGCTGCAACTGCTGCCGCTCACCGTGGCGGGGTTCGGGCAGATCCTCGCCGCGAACCGGCGCGCGGCCCTGAACTGGGCCCAACTCATCGACGGATCAGGTGAGTTGGAGCTTTACCAGCGGCCGGACCTCGACATCGTGACGTACTTCCCCGCGGTCGCGGGCGGCCGTCTGTCCGCGATCGACGGGGCGAGCGGGCGGCTGCTGCGGGACGGCATGACGGCGCAGGACGACCCGGTGTTCCTGAGCGTGCTGCGCGCGGACGCGGACGCCTTCCAGCGGCGCCACCCCCGGGTGGTGCGGGACGCGGAGACGGCGCGGATCATCCGCAGCGTGCTGATCAAACCCGAGCACGAGCACTATCTGCCGGTACTGCACGGCCGCGTGTCGGAACTGGCGGCGCGGGCCCGCAGCACACCCGCGACCGCCACACCCTGACCACCGCGCGGCTGACCACCGCACTTCTGACCGCCACGCCCCGACCACCGCGTGACCGCCGCACTTCCGACCGCCACGCCCCGACCACCGCGCCGCTGACCACCGCGCCCCTGTCGTGCCTCTCCTGTGGCCCGACTCCCCCACGCCACCCGTGACTCTGGAGCCCACCTTGCCCACCATCCGACGGTCCTCCTTAGCCGGCCTGCCGGCCACCCGGGACCTGTGCGACCTCCTCTCCTCCTGCTTCCACGACGACGCGATCACCCGCTGGATCGTCCCGGACCCACAGATCCGGGCGCAGCTGCTGCCCGGCTTCTTCCGGGTGTTCGTCGAGCTGTCCGCCGCGTACGACGGGATACTCGCCGACCCCGGCGGCGACGGCGTGCTGCTCTTCCTGCCGCCCGGCGCCGAGCCGGACGAGGCCGCCCTCGACGCGGCCCTCGCCGACGCGCTGGGCCCCTACGCGGACGCGATGCGTACCGTCGCCGCCCTCCAGGCCGAGCGGCACCCGCTCCACGCACCGCACTACTACCTCTCCTTCGGCGGGGTCCGCGCGGGCCGCCGGCGCGGCGGCATGCTGTCCGGGTTCCTGACGACGGTGGCCGAACGCGCCGACGCCGAGGGGGTCGGCGCCTACGGGGAGGCCAGTTCGCCCGGCGGCGAGGCCGCGATCGGACGGGTCGGCTTCACCCGGGTGGGCGGCGACATCGTGCTGCCCGGCGGCGACGCCTCGCTGCGGCCGATGTGGAGGGAGCCCCGATGAAGGGCGACGACCTGATCGAGTCGTGGACGGCCGGCCAGGTGACGCGCGGCGAGGTGCCCGCGCAGCACCTCGCCCCGCTCACCGAGGTGCTCGACTGGAGCAAGGAGTTCCTGGTCTCCAGCCACCCCGAGCTGGGCCGCACGGGCCCGGTCTGCCCGTACACCCAGCCCTCCCTGCGCAAGGAGCTGTTCCACCTGGCCGTGCCGTCGGCGGGCTGTGAGGACCTGCCCTCCGCGGTGGACTCGCTGCGCACCCGGCACGCGACCCTCTCGCTGCCGCTGTCGGAGGAGGACCAGGAGCTCCTGACGATCCTCCTGGTACTGCCGGAGTTCGACCGGGGCGACTCGGTGGAACTGGACGAGCTCCAGCTCAAGGCCAAGAACGAGTTCGTGGCCGAGGGGCTGATGATCGGTCAGTTCCACCCGGTGTGCCCGGAGCCGGGTCTCTACAACGAGGAGTTCCGGCCGCTGCGTGCCCCGGTGCCGCTGCTGGCGGTCCGCAAGCTGCTGGTCTTCGACCTCCCCTTCCTGCTGACCGACGACCTGCACCTGGACCACTTCCTCCAGCGGTTCGCCCCCTCCATCCCGGCCCGGGTGCGCGACCGGCTGGTGAGCCAGGTGGTCGCCTGACCGGCCGCCCCCTCACCCGGCGGCCACCTTTGCCCGCTCCAGGCACTGTTCCAGGAACGTCAGGACCGCCAGGTGGTACGCGGGGGCGGTGCGGCCCAGCCCGATGTTGTGCCCCGCCGCCGGGAGGTGGACCGCGCCTGCCGACGGGGACCCGGTGAGCAGCGAGGTCATCTCCGCCAGGGTGGCCTCGTCGAGCTCCCACCACATTTCGTGCTCCGCGAAGGTCAGCCGGACCGGGACGCGTACGTGCGGGGCCAGGGCCTCGAACTGGCGGGGCCAGTGGACGGTTTCCGCCGACTCCCGGGGCGGGGTCGCCGAGAGCAGGGAGCGGCTGGCCCGGAAGGTGCCGGGCGGATAGAGGTGCAGCGGGCCCCAGTTGAGCTTGGTGGCGCCGCCGCCCAGGGTGGTGGGGAAGTGCAGGGCCTCGGGGTGGTAGCGGTAGCCGGTGCCGGAGGTGTCGAGGCCGAGCAGGGGGAGGGCGCCCTCGGTGGCCGCCGTGTGCAGGGCGACCTTGCCGCCGTCGGAGTGGCCGAGCAGGAAGACTCCCGCGCCGGTGTCGTGGGTACGGCTGTAGTCCTTGAGCGCCGCGTGCAGGGCCGCCGCCTGCTCGGCGAGGGGCAGTCCTTCGGGCAGGAAGCCCGCGGACTCCCCGTATCCCGGCCGGTCCACGGCGAGCACCGTGTGGCCGAGGGCGGTGGCCGCCGGAAGGAAGGAGTTCCAGTACGCGGCGCCGGTGCCGCGACCGTGCACGGCCAGGATGGTGGCGCGCGGTGGCCCCGCGGCGGGCTCGGCGAGCAGCGCCGAGAGCGGCACACCGCCGGCGTCGAGGACGAGCGGACGGGAAGCCCCGGGCACGGTGGCGAGCGGGCCCGCGGCGGACGCCGGGGTGCTGCGGTACGGGCCCGCGCCGGCCGGCGGGGTGTGGGACGGGCTCGGTTCAAGGGCGGTTCCTTCCGGTCGGGGGCGGGGTGCCTTCGGGGTGGTGGCCGGCGCCGGGAGGTGCATCTCGGTCGTCGGGGTGGTGGTCTCCGGGCGGCGCAGCGGGGTGGTCGGGGTGTCGGGGTCCGGGGTGGGGGCGGTCGGTGGTGGGGTCATCGCAGGGTCAGCTCCTTCCGGGCTCGGGTGACGGCGGACACCCAGTCCGCCGGTGCGCCGCTGCGCAGCAGCGAGGTGCCCACCAGCAGGCCGCCGAAGCCGGCGTCCAGGAGTTCGGCGGCCGCCTGCGGGCTGTCGATGCCGCTCGCGCTGACCGGGCAGGGGGTGCCGGCCGCGCGGAGGGCCGGCAGCAGGTCGAGGCTGCGGCCGAGGTCCGCCCCGCCGCGCTCGCGCTTCTTGATGTCCTTGTTGTTGACCGCGATCACGCATTCGTCGGGGTGGTGGACCGTTTCGAGTTCGGCCTCCGAGGTGATCTCGACGAACGGGGTGAGCCCGCTCAGCAGGCACTCCGTCACCAGGGTCCGCATGCTGGAGCGGGGCAGCAGGGCCGCGGTCAGCAGCACGGCTGAGGCGCCGAGCTCCTTCGCCGTGCGGACCTGGTCCTTGCGGGTGATGAAGTCCTTCTGGAGCAGCGGGAGTTTGGTGATCGCGGCGACGTCGCGCAGCAGCGCGGGCGAGCCGCCGAACCAGCGGCCGGTCACCACCGAGATGCACGGTGCGCCGGCCGCCTCGTACGCGTCGACGATTTTGACGGGGGTGCGGCTGCCGAGCAGGTCGTAGCCGTGCGAGTCGAGTCTCTTCACCTCCGTCACCACGGGCGTCGGGGCGGCCAGGAGGGCCTCGAGAAAAGGGAAGTCGGTCCGGTGGGGGTGCGTCATCTGCGAGGGCTCCGTTTCGGGAAGGGGCGGGACGTTCCGGGAGGGCCGCTCAGGCCGGGTGCAGTGCGTGGGTGCCGGTGCACCAGGCGCGGGCCAGGGCGGCGATCTCCGGGACGCCGAAGCCGCCGGTGATGCGGCTGCGGGCGGCCGTGTCGACGTCGACGCCGCGGAAGCCGGGGTGCACCACGACCTCCTCGTACGCCGCCCTGTTGGCCGGGGTGAGTCCCCCGGCCAGCAGGAACGGCCGGGTCAGGCGTGGCAGCAGCGCCGTGAGGTGGGCCGGGTCGAGGGTGCGGCCGGTGCTGCCGATCCGGCCGTCGTCGGTGGCGGTGTCGAGGAGGAAGAGGTCGGTGCCCGCCCTTGCGTACGCACCGGCCAGCGGGCGTTCCACGCAGCCGCCCTCCCCGTCGACGTGCAGCACCTTGACGATGCCGACCTCGGCCGGGAGTGCCTCGCGCAGGGCCCGTACGAGCGAGGGCGGCTGGTAGGCGTGCAGCTGGACCAGGCCGATGCCGGCCCGCGCCACGATCCGTGCCAGTTCGTCCGCGTCGGCGAGGAAGGTGACCAGGACCGGCAGCAGCCCGGCCGAACGGGCTGCTGCGGCAAGCGGGTTGAGCTGGTCCTGGGTGAGTTCGGACGGGCCGCCGGGGATGCCGTGCCACAGGCCGACACAGTCCGCCCCGGCGGCCGCCGCCGCCTCGATGTCCTGCGGGGCGGTGGCCCCGCAGACCTTCAGCAGAAGAGGGGGAAGGCGGGTCACTTGCCCAGCCCCAGCATCGAGGCGATGCGGTTGTACTGGATCTCGTTGGTGCCGGAGTAGATGGTGCCTCCGACGGCGTTGCGCACCTCCTGTTCCAGGCCGAACTCCGACATGTAGCCGTGGCCGCCGAAGATCTGGACGGCGGTCAGGCTGGTGGCCAGGTTGCTCTCGCTGGTGACGAGTTTGGCGATGGCGAGGTCCTCGGTGACGTTCTCGCCCGCCTCCAGCTTCTCGCCCGTGTCGTAGAGCCACTTGCGGGCGGTCTCCAGCTGGATCTTGGTGTCGACTATCTTGTTGGCGATCGTCTGGTACGAACCGATCGCCTTGCCGAAGGACTTGCGGGTCTTCGCGTAGTCGATGCACCTCTCCAGCCGGCGCTGCATCTCCCCCACGTTGACGATGAAGGAGAAGAGGATCTCCCGCTTCATCACGTGGTCCAGTACGAGGAACCCGCCGCCGACGCGTCCCAGTACGGCGCTCCTGGGTACCCGTACGTCGTCGAAAAAGAGTTCGCTGAGCGGCGAGGTCCGCAGGCCCATCTTCTTGAGGGGCTTGCCCGCGGTCAGGCCGGGAGTGTTCTTGTCCACCAGGAACGCGGTGGTGCCGAGCGGGCCGCCGTCGGGGTGGGTGCGGGCGTAGACCACGATCAGGTCCGCGACCGGTCCGTTGCTGACGAAGACCTTGCTTCCGTTGATGACGAAGTCGTCGCCGTCACGGACGGCCCTGGTGGTCATGGCCATGGCGTCGGAGCCGCCCTCGGCCTCGGTGATCGCATGTGCGCCGATCGCCTCGCCCGAGCAGATCAAGGGCAGGTAGCGCTCCTTCTGGTCGGTGCTGCCGAACTGCTGGATGGGTATTCCGGTGGAGCAGATGGAGGTGGTGACCGAGAAGCTGAGGCCCGCGTCCCGGTTGTACTCGCCCAGGCCCTCCAGCACGTACATGCTGGTCAGCATCGACTGCCCCAGGCCTCCGTACTCCTCGGCGAAGGGCAGGGAGAGGATTCCCGTCTTCTGGACGAGCTTCCACTTGTCCTCGGAGAAGGCGGAGCGCTCGTCGAGCTCGATGTGGTCCGCGCTGAGCGCGTCCCCCCACCTCTCCAGGCTGTCGCGCAGATCTTTCTGGTCGGTGTTCCAACGGATCACGACGGACCCCTTTGTGTGGGCTGGGTGGGCTGGATGAATCGGGACCGGGCGCCTCAGTAGGCGGAGGAGGTGGCGGCGTCGAGGCTGTGCACCTCGTCGCCGCGCAGGGCCGGCGAGAAGACGCAGACCAGGCGCAGGTCCTCGTGCGGGCTGGCGACGAGGAAGTGGGCGTCGTGCTGGTCGAGTGCGTACATCCGGCCGGGCACCATCTCGTGGGTGGTGCCGTCGAGCTCGACCACTTCTCCGGAGCCGCCGATGCAGTAGCAGGCTTCGAGGTGGTTGCGGTACTCCAGCCGGGACTTGGTGCCCGCGGTGACGGTGGTGTCGGTGAGCGAGTAGCCCAGGCCGTCCTCGGCGAGGAGGAAGCGGCGGCTGAGGCCGTTGCCCCACTCGACGGTCTTCACGGACTCGATGTCACGAACGATCATTGCTGTCTCCTGGGTGTGTGGGTGGTGCGCGAAGGTGCTGGATGTGGTGCCTGACGTCGTGCGGGAAGGTGGTGCGGGTCTGCGGGGTGGAGCTCTGCGGCCGGCGGACCGGCCGGGTCAGGAAGGCTGTTCGGGGCGGACCTGGCGGACGAAGGCCCGGAAGGCCTCCGGCACGTCGTGTCCGGCCTCCTGGGCCGCCTCGACGGCGGCGACCGCGGCGGAGCCGATGATGGCGGCGTCCGCCCCGGCGGCCCCGACGGCCTCGACGTGCCGGCGGGTGCTGACCCCGAAGCCGACGGCGATCGGGGAGTCGGTGTGCGCCCGCAGCCCCGCGACCGTCTGTGCGAGCGCGGCATGGCCGGCCGCGGGCGCGGTCCCGCTGCGCCCGTAGTGGGCGACGAGGTAGAGGTAGGCGGAGGCGCGGGCGGCTGCCTGTGCCTGCGTCTGCGCGGGGCTGTTGGCGTAGCAGGTGGTGACGACGGGGAGCTGGGCCTCGGCGGCCGACTCCAGGTGGGCGGTGCGCAGCCGGGGCGGCAGCGCGTGGATGAGCAGGCCGTCCGCCCCTGCCGCGGCGATGTCGCGGGTGGCGGCGGCGAGGTCCCGGTGGCCCAGGGAGTACCTCCAGTCGGTGAGCAGGGCGATCCGGGTGTGGGCGAGCTTCGGCCGTACGTCGGCGACGAAGGCGAGCACGTCGTCCAGGCCGGCCCCGCCGCGGGCCAGCGCCCGGCTCGCGGAGCGCCGTACGACCGCGCCGTCGGTGACCGAGTCGGGGAACGGGACGGCCAGTTCCAGGCAGTCCACGCCCTCCTCGTCAAGCATCAGCACCAGGTCCCGCAGGACCGGCAGCGGCGGGTCGCCCGCGTTGAGGAACAGCGCCAGGCCGGTGCGGCCCGCGGTGCGGCGGGGGAAGAAGGGCGCCGGGGCGGCCGGCGCGGTGGTCGTGGTCTTGGTGACCTCCAGGGGGCTAGGCATGGGCGGCCACCGCCGGCTTCTTCGACGGGGTGGCGGTCTTGGAGGCCTCGGCGATCCGCCGGGCCAGGTCGTGGGCGGCTCCGGAGCGGACCGCGTGCTCGGCGAGTGCGACCGCGGAGGGCCAGTCCCTGCGGGTGCCGGAGGCCACCGCCAGGGCGGCCGCGCCGAGGCAGACCGTACGGGTGGCGACCCGGCCCGCCGTGCCGGCCAGCACGGAGAGGAAGTGCCCGGGGGCGTCCGCCGGGTCGGCGGCGGGCCGCAGGTCGCCGAACGAGCCGTCGGCGGGGGCGAGTTGGCCGGGCCGGATGATCCGGTCCCGGGCGTTCGGCCCGTGCACGGTGTTGGTGGCGAAGGGCAGCAGTTCGTCGGCTCCGGTGTCGTTGGCGGTGAGCCAGATCCTCCGGCCCGGGTGGGAGGCGGCCAGGGCGCGCAGGGTGTCCAGCGGGGCGGCGGCGGAGACCCCGGTGACCTGGGCGGCCACCGGCAGTTCGGCGAGGAAGGGGCCCAGCGCGTTCAGGAAGCGGCCGAAGGGCTTCATGCTCAGCGGGGCCACGGTCCTGGCCAGCCGGGTCAGCTGCACCGGGTAGACGAAGGGCCCGGCGAAGGCGATCCCGTAGGCGGCCAGGGTGTCCTCGGTCTGGGCGTACGAGGAGGTGAGCCGGACCCCGAGCCGTTCCAGCAGGTCGACGGAGCCGAGCGAGCTGGTGTAGGCGCGGGAGCCGGTCTTGACGACCTTGACCCCGGCCGCCGCCGCGACGAACGCCGACGCGGTGGAGATGTTGAAGGTACGGGGCCCGCCGCCGGTGCCGACCACGTTCACGGTGCCCTCCCAGGGGGTGGACACGGCGAGCGGGGAACGGCGTTCGGCGAGCGAGTCCAGCAGGTGGCGCAGGGTCTCGTGGTCGGGGATCCGGCTGGTCAGCGAGGCCAGCAGGGCGACGGCCTGGGTCTGGTCCAGCCGGCCGTCGCCGAGCTGGTCCCACCAGGACCGCCAGGTCTCCCGGTCGACCGGCGCCTGCCGCAGCAGGCCGGTGAGGGCGTCGTGCACGGTGGGTCTCCGTCTCGGGTGAGGGTGCTGGGCGGGGGCGCCGGCGGTGCGGCGGGCGGCGGGTCAGGCCGTCGCGGGGGCGGCGGCGCGGGCCTCGGTGATGAAGGTGTCGATGGCCTCGACGCTGCGGAAGTTGTTCGGGTCGAGGTCGTTGTCACCGACCGCGACGTCGAAGCGGTCCTCGACCCAGGCGATGAGCTTGAGGACGCCCAGGCTGTCGATGACCCCGTCGTTGAGCAGGTCGTGGTCGGTGGCCAGCTCGCTCGCCGGGGTGCCCGGCAGGAACTCGGAGATGACGAAGTTCGTGATGGTGTCGACGTTGCTCATGACGGGTTTCCTTCGGGTGTGGTGGTGGTCAGCTGGTCGAGCCGGTCGAGCGCCTTGCGGTCGACCTTTCCGGTGGCCGTTTTCGGCAGCGGGGCGTCGATGAGGGTGAGGTGGCCCGGCACGGCTGCCCTGGGCAGGTGCTGGGCGCAGTGCTTGCGCAGCTGGAGGCCGGTGAGGGCGGAGCCGGGTGCCCGCTGGACGCCGGCGACGAGCTTCTTGCCGGCGATCGGGTCGGGCAGGGCGGCGACTCCGGCCTCCAGGACGTCGGGGTGTTCCTGCAGGACCCGTTCGATCTCGGCGGTGTTGACGGCGACGCCGCGCACCTTGACCTGGAAGTCGGTGCGTCCGGTCAGGTGCAGGGTGCCGGACCCGTCCCGCCGGACGAGGTCGCCGGTGCGGAACCAGCGGCGGCCGTCGAGCCCCAGCGGGTGGCCGGTGAACTTGTCGGCGTGCCGGGTGCGGTCGAGGTAGCCACGGGTCTGGAAGGGCGTGGAGACGTAGAGCTCGCCGCTGCCGGGGCCTTCGACGACGTCCCCGGTCTCGGGGTCCAGGAGGAGGGCCTGCACGCCGGGCAGCGGCTGGCCGATGGGTACGGGCGGGAAGGCGGTCGCGGTGGTGTCGACCTCGTGGATGAAGCTGTCGTTGGTCTCGGTGCAGCCGTAGATGTTGTGGATGCGGGCGCCGGGGAAGAGTGCGGGCAGGGCGGCGAAGGTCCGGTCGGGGATGGCGTCGCCGGTGAACATCACGTGCTCGACGCCGGCGAAGACGGTGCCGGTCTTGGCGGCCGCGTCCTGGAGCAGTCCGAAGGCCATCGGGACGGCCTGCATGACGTGCACCTCGTGGCGCAGCAGGAGTTCGCTCAGGTGGCGGCCGTGGGCGGCGAGCGCCGGGTCGACGAGGACGACACGACCGCCGTGGGCGAGGGTCGTCCAGACGTCGAGGAGGCAGAGGTCGAAGTTGAGGGGGGCGTAGTTGAGGACGGTCCGGCCGGGGCCCACCTGGAAGGCGGGGCCCGCCCAGCGGGTGAAGCGGTCCACGGCCTCCGTGCCCAGCGGGACGACCTTCGGCAGGCTGGTGGAGCCGGAGGTGGTGAGCATGAGGGCCACGTCGGCGGCCTCGTCGGCGGGCAGCGGCTGGGCGGTGACGTCCGGGTTGGGCGTCACGCGGGCCGGCTCGCCGCCGGGGGCCAGTACGTGTGCGCAGCCTGCCTGGGCGAACAGATCGCCGAGCAGCGAGTCGGCGAGGGCGGGGGACGGGAGCATCAGCGGCCGGCGGGAGAGCAGGCAGGCCAGTACGAGGGCGACGGTGGCCGGTGACTTGTCGGCGAGGATGCCGACCGGTTCGCCGGGGGCGAGCCGCAGGTGGGCGAGCCGGTCGCGTTCCGCCCCCGCGAGTTCGTAGAGCTCGCGGTAGGTGGTCCCGGCGCCGTTGAAGACGAGGGCGGTGGCGTGCGGCCGGTCGCGTACCTGGCCGAGGAACCCGGCGACGAGGCCGGCGGTGGGCGGGGGTGTGGGCTGCGCGGCCCCGGCGGGCTGCGCGGGCTTCGTCTGCGGTGTGTTGGCCCGCGGTGCGGTGGTCACGGCCGGCCTCCCGCGGTGGGCGGCGCGAGCTCCAGCCAGCCCGACTTCACCGCCGTGCCCGCGGGCGTCCTGCAGGTGAAGCGGACGACCCGGGCCTCGGCGTCGGGTTGGAGGGCGATATCCAGCGGGGTGTTCGGCGGTACAGGGGCGGAGAAGCGGCAGCCCAGGCCCCGTACCCGGGTGGAGTCGCCGTCGGCGAACCGGTCCACGGCCTCCTCGACGGCGAGGGCGACGACGCTCATGCCGTGCGCGATGACCGTCTCGAAGCCGGCGCCGCGGGCCGCCTCCGGGTCGAGGTGGATGGGGTTCAGGTCGCCGGAGACGTGTCCGTAGGTACGGATCCAGTCGGGGTTCAGTTCGTGGGTGGCGCTCTGCGGGGTGCCGGCGCCCGCCGGGGCGGGTGCGGGCGGGCCGCCGGCTATGTCTCCGTACGGTTCGAGGAGGGTGGCGCCCACCAGCAGTGCGGAGGTGGTCAGCCGGGCGATCGGCTCGGGGCCGTCCTCGCCGCTCAGCTCCACCCGCAGGGCGATCCTGGCGCCGCGCGGCTCCTTGCGGATGCCGGCCACCTCCAGGCGCACGGTGACCTGTTCGTCGGGGCGGACCTGGCGCACGATGCGGATGTCCTGGCCGAGGTGGACCACGGAGACCGGGCCGGGTTCGGCCTCGGTGAGGGCGGCCACGGTCTGCTCGGCGACGGTGTGGGCCAGCACGAAGGTGTGCACGGGGGACGCCTGGCCGGGGCGGGCGGCGGGCAGACAGTGCCGGGCGGCGGTGCGGTACCCGGTGAGCGCCGGTTCGGTGACGGTGAGGGTGCGGACCGGGGAGGGCAGGGCGAGGGTCGTCATACCGGCATCACCACCACGGAGGAGTTGTGGCCCCCGAACCCGAAGGAGTTCGTGATCGCGGGCCCCTGGGGCACGGCGCGCGGCGCGCCGTGGACGACGTCGATGTCCATTCCTGGCTCCTGCTGTTCGTGGTTGGCGGTGGGAGGTACCTCGCCGTGCCGCATGGCCTGCACGGTGGCGATGAGCTCGACGGCGCCCGCGGCGCCGATGAGGTGCCCGATGACGGACTTGGGGGCGGTGACGGGGGGCTGTGCGGTGCCGAACACCTTGGTGAGGGCGGCGGCCTCGGCGCGGTCGTTGTGGGGTGTGGAGGTGCCGTGCGCGTTGACGTGGACGATGTCCTCGGGGGCAAGCCCCGCGTCGGCGATGGCGCCCGTCATGGCGGCGGCGGCGACGGCGCCGTCGGGGACCGGCATGGCGAGGTGGTGGGCGTCGGAGGTGGCCGCGTACCCGGCGACGAGTCCGTAGGTGCGGGCGCCGCGTGCCTTGGCGTCGGCGAGGCGTTCCAGGACGACGAAGCCGGCGCCCTCGCCCATCACGAACCCGTCGCGGTCCTTGTCGAAGGGGCGCGAGGCGTGCTCGGGGTCGTCGTTGCGGGTCGAGACGGCGTTGAGGTTGCCGAAGCCGGCCAGCGTGACGGGGGTGAGGGTGTGTTCGGTGCCGCCCGCGATGACGACGTCGGCGCGGCCGGTCTGCAGGAGCATCAGCGCGTGGCCGATCGCGTCGGCGCCGCTGGCACAGGTGTTGGCGACGGTGAGCGCGGGGCCCGTCCAGCCGAGCCGGATGGCGATGTGTGCGGCGGCCGCGTTGGGCATCGTCATCAGTGGCATCAGCGGGTTGACCCTGGCCGGGCCGCCCTCGGTGAAGTGGGCGGACTCCAGGTCGCTGGTGGCGCGCCCGCCCACCGCGTTGCCGACGACGATCGCGGTGCGGCCCGCCTCGGCGGTGGGTGAACCCGCGTCGCGGTGGGCGGCGAGGGCGGCGGCGGTGCCGAAGTGCGCGAAGGGGTCCATCCGGCGGGCTTCCTTGGCCGGTACGAGGCCTGCCACGGCCTCGATGCCGGTGACGCGGCAGCCGATCCGCACCCGGTGGCGGGCGAGGTCGATGTGGGTGAGGGCGGCGGCGGTGGAGCGGCCGGCCCGCAGGGTGCGCCACAGCTCGTCCGGGGTGCACCCGCCGGGGGTGACCACGCCCAGGCCGGTGATGGCGACGGGCGGCTGCGCCGAACTGCCCCTGGACTGTCCAGGCATGTCTGCTCCTCGGAGGCTGTCGAAAAGCCGTCGTTACGGGCGTGGGGGTACGGGGCGGGGTGCCGGGGGGCGGTGCGGGGGCGCTCAGATGATGTGGCACTCGCGGGCGGACTTGATGAAGGCCTCCGCGGCGAAGTCGATGTCCGACTCGGTGTGCGCGGCGGTGATCGCGATGCGCAGCCGGGCGAGGTCGTTGGGGACGGCGGGGGTGACCACCGGGAGGCCGATCACGCCGTTCCTGCGGCAGACGGTGGCGTAGTCGTAGGCGTCCTCGTCGGAGCCGGCGATGACCGGGACGACGGCGGTCTCGCTGTCGACGGTGCTCATGCCGGCCTCGTGCAGGATCCGGCGGAAGCGCTCGGACTGCTGCTGGATGAACTCCACGCGCTCCGGCTCCCGTTGGAGGATCTGCAGGGAGGCGAGGGCGGCGGCGGCCTGGGCCGGGCCGAGTGCGGCGGAGAAGAGGAAGGGGCGGGCGGCGTACTTGAGGTGGTGGATGAGTTCGGCGGAGCCCGCCACCCAGCCGCCCATGGAGGGGATGGCCTTGGAGAGGGTGCCGAGCTTGATGTCGACGCGCGCCTCGTAGTCGAAGTGCTCCTCGATGCCCTTGCCGGTGGCGCCGATGACGCCCAGCGCGTGGGCCTCGTCGACCATCAGAAGCGCGTCGTGCGTGTCGCAGACCTTGCGCAGGTCGACCAGGGGGGCGATGTCGCCGTCCATGGAGTAGACGCTGTCGACGATGACCAGACGGACCCCGCTCTTGGGGGCGGCGGCCAGGCGGCGCTCCAGGTGGCCGACGTCGTTGTGCCGGAAGCGGGTGACGGTGGCGCCCGAGAGGCGGCAGCCGTCGACGATGCTGGCGTGGTCGTACTTGTCGATGAAGACGGTGTCGCCGGGGCCCACGATGCCGCCGACGGTGCCGGTGTTGGCCGCGTAGCCGGAGCCGAAGACCATCGCCTTCTCGCGTCCCGCGACCTTGGCGACCTCGGCCTCCAGCTCCTCGTGCAGCGGGGTGGAGCCCGCCAGGGCGCGGACGCCGTGGTTGCCGGTGCCGTAGAGGTCGAGGGCGGCCTTGGCGGCGGCGACCACGCGCTCGTCGCCCGCCAGTCCGAGGTAGCTGTAGCCCGACATCATCAGCAGCCGGCGGCCGTCCAGGTCCGCGTAGGCCGAGTTCCGCTCGCAGGTGTACGCCACGAAGCTGTTCTTGCGCTCGGGCTCGTACTCCAGGGAGGCCACCCTGTCGCGGAAGTAGGCGAGCTTAGGCTCCAGGCGTTCCCAGGCAGCGGATGAATTCACGTTCTTCTCCTCGTCGCGTGTCTCCGGCCCGACCCGGAACTCCATCGGCGCCCTGCCGTTCCTCCGGCGGGGCTCTAGTGGAATTCCATTAGGACTCCTGGGGCGCAATAGCAGCGCAAGAGCAGTCGCCCGTATCGCAATCGGGCGGGTGGCGGCCGGCCCGAAGTGCCTCGATCGAGTGCGGCAGGAGCGGGGGAAGTGCCGGGATCCAGTCGCGCTGGAAGAGCGGTCAACGGGGCATTTCGCCGTTGACACACGAAGAGGGCGCGCGGTTATGTTCGAGATCGCACGAACTAGACAGACACGGCCGGAAGTCGTCCGTTTCGGAGAGTGCAGAATGCTGATCAGACTCGTGGGGATTGTCGCGATCGAGCAGGACGGGGCCCCGCCGCAGCACCTGTCGAGCGCCCAGGCACAAGTGGCGCTCGCCCGGCTGCTGGTCGAGCGGGCCGACGGCACGGAGCGCGACCAGTTGGCCGAAACCGTGTGGCCCGAGGGGCTGCCGGACACCTGGGCCTCGGCGTTACGGAGCGTGGTGAGCCGGGTCCGGGCATTCGTCACCACTCCGCAGGACCGGCCGGGCGAGACACCGCTGGTCGCCCAGGGCGGCCGGTACGTGCTGCGGATCCCGCAGCACGCGGTCGTGGACGTGGAGTGCGCGGAGAGCGCGGTGACCGAGGCCGTCTCGGCGTACTCCCAGGGCGCCTACGCGGTGGCCAGACAGCTGGCGGCCGGCGCCGTGTCGAACCTGCGCGGTTCGTTCCTGCCCTCGCACGAGGGCGAGTGGGTGGACTCGATGCGCGAACAGCTGGAGGAGCTGCGGCTGAACGCGCTGGAGACGGCCAGCCTGGCCTCGTCCGCGCTCGGCGACGAGCACCACGCGCTGCGGTACGCGGAGGAGGCGGTGCGCAGGGCTCCGTTCCGCGAGAGCGCCTACCGGTGCCGGATGGCGGCGCACACCAGGGCCGGCAACCGGGCGGAGGCGCTGCGCAGTTACCAGCGGCTGCGCGAGGTGCTGGCGGAGGAGCTGGGCATCGATCCGGCGCCGGAGACGGAGGCGGCGTACCTGGAACTGCTCCGCACCCCCGAGCCGCGGCCCGTCCTGCGGCCGGTGCCCGTGCTGGACCCGCTGCTGATGGGCATGTTCGAGGTGGACCGCGGGGCCGCGCCGCCCAGGCCGTGCTCGCTGTCCGCGCACGGCTGTGTCACCCACCCGCTGCCCGGAGCCCGCCCCGCACCGCTCCCCACCTCCCTGCCGGCCTCCCCGGCAGCCTGAGACGGCCGCCCGCGCCGGGACGCCCGGCAGCCTGAGACGGCCGCCCGCGCCGAGGCCGCCGCCCGAGCCCGCCGAGGACACCCCGAGGCTGCCGCCGGAGCCCTCCGGGGACAGCCCGAAGCCGCCGTCCGAGCCTGCCGAGGACAGCCCGAAGCCGCCGCCGGAGAGATCCGGCGGCGGCTTCTCGGCGTGCGGCCCGCACAGCGGCACGCGGGTGCGGGCCCCGGCCGCCACGGGGGGACGGAGCGGCCGGGGCCCGGCAGGAGGGGAGGGCGGAGCAGGACGGGGCGTCAGGTGATGGACACACCGCTGTCGATCGAGACGACCTGTCCCGTCATGCAGTCCTGGTCGAGGAAGAGCCCCGCGCTGCGGGCCACCTCCTCCACCGTGACGAAGCGCGGGATGGGCGCCTTGTCCTCCATGCCCTCGATGACGCGGTCAGGGAGGTCCTTCGTCATCCCGGTGATCATGAATCCGGGCGAGAGCGCGTTCACGGTCACCCCCCGGCGTCCGCACTCGGACGCGAGGGTACGGGTGAAGCCGATCAGCCCCGCCTTGGAGGCGGAGTACGCCGTCTGCCCGGCCGTCGCGATGATGCCGGACGGGGAGACGATGTTGAGCACCCGGCCCCAGCGCTTGCGCAGCATGTACGGCACGGTGGCGCGGGCGGTGTGGAAGGAGCCGATCAGGTTGGTCTGGATGACCTGGGCCCAGTCGTCCGGGTTCTGCATGGCCATCAGGCCGTCCTTGCGGATGGCCCCGTTGTTGACCAGCACGTCCACCGCGCCGAGTTCCTCGGTGATGGTGGCGTACATGCCCTGCACGGTCTCCCAGGAGCCGACGTCCCCGGTGACCAGCACCGAGGGGTTGGCCAGCTTCTCCTGGAGCGCCTTGGCGGCGTCCAGCGAGCTGTTGTAGTGCACCGCGACCCGGCAGCCCAGCGAGTCCAGTTCGAGCGCCAGGGCCTGGCCGAGGCCGCCCGAGGCGCCGGTGACGAGCGCGACCGGGGAGTCCGGCCGCTGACCTGCACTGTTCTTGCTCATGCGGCGACACCGCCCCATTCCAGAAGGATCGAACCCCATGTCATACCGGCGCCGAAGCCGGCCAGCAGGACCTTGTCGCCGGACTTGATACGGCCTTCCTCCAGTGCCTCGGTGAGCGCGATGGGGATCGAGGCGGAGGCCGTGTTCCCGTACTTCTGGAGGTTGGTGATCAGTGCTTCCTGGCGCAGCCCGGTGTGCGACAGGATCGAGTTGATGATCCGGATGTTCGCCTGGTGGGGTACGACGTGGTCGATGTCGGCCGCGTCGACCTTGGCGCTCTCCAGCGTCTCGCGCACGGTACGGACGGTGTAGCGCACGGCGTTGAGGTAGATCTCGTTGCCGTTGATCTGCGCGTAGTGCAGGCCGGCCGCCACGGTCTCCGCGGTGGTCGGCATCCGGCTGCCGCCGGCCAGCACCTTCAGGGAGCCGGCGCAGGAGCCGTCGGCGCCCAGGTTCCAGGCCTTGACCCGGTTCTCCGGGCCCGCCTGCAGGACGATCGCGCCCGCGCCGTCGCCGACGAGGATGGACAGGTCCCGGTCCTCGGGGTTGGCGGTGAGGGTGTGGGTGTCGGAGCCGATCAGCAGGATCGGCCGGGGGTCGATGGCGATGAGCGCCATCGCGGACACCAGTCCGTAGACGAAGCCCGCACACTCGGAGTTGACGTCGTGCGCGCTCCCCGAGATGCCCAGTTCGTGGTGGACGAACGCGGACGTCGCGGGGGACGGCTGCTCGGGCGTCGCGGTGGCGACGATGAGGTGGGCGATGTCGTCGCCGGTCAGGCCGGCCTTCTCCAGCGCCCGCCGGCCGGCCTCGACGGCCAGCGAGGCGGTCGTCTGCCCCGGGTCCACCGCTCGCCGCTCACGGATGCCGCAGCGGCTGACCACCCAGTGCTCGTCGACGCCGAAGCGCTCGGCGAGCGAGGCGCTGGTGACGACGCGTTCGGGTACGGACATGCCCCACCCGGTGATGTCGAAGCCGGACACAGGCCCCTCGCCTACGCGTTCGCCGGGACGAGCGCCACGATCTTCGCGTACACGTCACGCAGCGTGGTCGTGTCGTCGAGGTCGGCGAAGAGCGACTCGTCGGCCGGAATGTGCGGGTACTGGTTCTGGAAGCCGTAGAGCCACTCCATCAGGTCCAGCGAGTCGACGTCCGCGATGTGCTGGAGCGGCGCGTCGGGGCTGACCTCTGCGGCACCGGAAACGGCCTCGAGCTGGCTGGCCAGTTCTTCGATGGTGGGCAGCGACATGGGTCGGTCCTCTCTCAGCGGTGCGTCCTTATTTTCCGATGCGATGAAAACCCCGCCCCCGCAAGGAAGACGCAAGACGGCGCGACGCCGTCCCCTCCATTGCCCGGTGTGCCGCCCGGCTGCCGTATTGCGCATTCCTTGCGGGGCATCCGGTTTCCTCGGTCGCGAATTGAAGGAACGTGCTGCCCCCGCCGGACAGGAATGAGGATCAGATGACAACGGTCGCGCCCAAGTCGGTGGACCCGGAAGTCGATGCGATCAGGCACCACTACGAAGTCAGCAATGACTTGTACCGGCTGATCCTGGGTCCCTCGATGATGTACTCCGGCGGTTACTGGGAGGCCGGCGAGGACCTCGTCGCCGCTCTCGATGCGGCCCAGTACCGCAAGCTGGACAAGTTCGCCGAGCTGGCGAACGTGCGTCCCGGCGGCGCCAAGCGGGTGCTCGACATCGGCTGCGGCTGGGGCACCATGATCAACCGGGTCACCACCGTGCACGGCGCCGAGGCCGCGGTCGGCCTGACGCTCTCCCGTACGCAGGAAGCCTTCAACGACGCCCTGAACAACCCGCGGATCAAGACGCTGGTCACCAGCTGGGCGGACTACCAGGTCGCGGACGACAGCGAGAAGTACGACGCCGCGTTCTGCATCAACGCCCTGGAGCACTTCGTCTCCTCGAACCTGCCGCCGAAGGAGCGCACCAAGCGCTACCGCTTCTTCTTCCAGCAGATCGCCAACGCCCTGAACCCGGGCGCCAAGTTCGTGCTGCACACCATGACCGCCGAGGCGCTGCCGATGAACCGGGCGCTCCTGGACGACCTGAAGTTCCTGCAGCGCTCGGAGTTCGAGGGCTGCCACATCCCGCACCTGCACGAGCTGACCTCCGCAGCCGAGGGTCTCTTCGAGGTCGACGAGATCGTCAACGAGCGCGAGTCCTTCGCGATGGCCTGCCGCGCCTGGCTGGTCCTGCTGGCCGAGCGCCGGGACGAGGCCGTGGCCATGGAGGGCGAAGAGGTCGTCGCCCGCTTCGAGCGCTACCTCGACATCTTCGCGTACACGCTTGAGGACAAGTTCTTCAACAACTTCCGCGTCACCATCACACGCCGCTGAGGAGCTGGACGTGACGAGCATTCTCGAACCGGCCAAGGACGGCGGGGCACGCCCCACCACCGACACGGCCCCCGGTGGCCGCGGGCCCACCCGGCACCTGCGGGTCGCCGTCATCGGCACCGGGTTCTCGGGCCTGGGCACCGCCGTACGGCTGCTGCAGTCCGGCATCGACGACTTCCTGGTGTTCGAACGGGCCGACGAGGTCGGCGGCACCTGGCGCGACAACGACTACCCGGGTTCCGCGTGCGACGTCATGTCCCACCTCTACTCGTTCTCCTTCGCCCGCAACCCGGAGTGGAAGTCCACCTTCGCCAAGCGCGACGAGCTGTACGCGTACCTGCGTGACGTCGCCGACCGCTTCGGTGTCCGTCCGCACATCCGCTTCGGCCACGAACTGATCGCCGCCCGCTGGGACGACGCCGAGCGCCACTGGAAGATCCAGACCTCGCAGGGCGACTACACCGCACAGGTCCTGGTCACCGGCACCGGCTACCTCAGCGAGCCGTCCGTCCCCGACATCAAGGGGCTGGGGGACTTCGAGGGCAAGATCTTCCACTCCTCGAACTGGGACCACGACCACGACCTGACGGGCCGTCGGGTGGCCGTCATCGGCACCGGCGCCTCGGCCATCCAGTTCGTACCCAAGATCCAGCCCGAGGTCGCGCACCTGGACCTCTACCAGCGCACCCCGGCCTGGATCGGCCCCAAGACCGACAAGCCCAACAGCGCGCTGCACACCAGGATGCTGCGCTCGGTCCCCGGCTACCAGGGCTTCAGGCGGAACTTCAACAAGTGGGGCCGGGAGGTCCTGGCCTTTGCGTGGGCCCGTCCCAAGGTCGCGGGCAAGGTGCAGAAGATGGCCAGCGACCATCTGAAGAAGTCGGTGCCCGACGAGGCGCTGCGCGCACGGCTGACGCCCGACTACGTGGTGGCCTGCAAGCGGCTGCTGTTCTCCAACACCTGGTACCCGGCGATCCAGCAGCCCAACGTGGACCTGGTCACCGACGGCATCGAGGAGATCCGCGCCAAGTCGGTCGTCGGCAAGGACGGGGTCGAGCGCGAGATCGACACCATCATCCTGGGCACCGGTTTCGCCGCCACCGACCGGCCGGTCGCGCGCCGCATCTGGGGCCGTGACGGGGTGCAGCTGCGCGAGGCCTGGAAGGACGGCATGTCCGCGCACCGCGGCACCACCGTCGCCGGCTTCCCCAACCTCTTCATGCTGCTGGGCCCCAACACCGCGCTGGGGCACTCCTCGCAGACCGTGATGATCGAGGCGCAGATCAAGTACGTCCTCGACGCGCTGAAGAAGATCGAGCAGCGGGGTCTGGCCAGCGTGGAGGTACGGCCGCAGGCGCAGGAGGCCTGGAACAAGACGCTCGACGGCCGGGTGGAGGGTTCCGTGTGGACCGACTGCCAGAGCTGGTACCAGGACGCAGGCGGCCGCAACTCGTCGATCTGGCCGACGTACACCTGGCGCTTCCGCGCCGGGACCAAGCGCTTCGACCTGAGCGAGTACCAGCTCGCCTCTCAGGTGCGGACCGCCACGCAGGTGCCTCGGTAGACGCAGCAATGGGAATCGGGAGACGTACGCAGATGAGCATGACCCCAAGAACAGCTGCCCGCACCGCGGCGGGCACGGCGCCCCAGCCGTCCCGCCGCAGGATCCTGGGCGCCGCGGCGGCCACCGCCGTCGCGGTGGTCGGCTGGAACACCGTGGACCAGTCGTGGGCCACGGCCGCGGAGGCCGCCGGCAACCGCAACGTGGTGCCGGTGCCCAGGCTGGACGGCGCCCTGGTGACCTCGCCGGCCGTGGTCGAGTCCTTCGCCCACGACTTCGGCCACTTCTTCGACGGCGCCGGCAGCAAGCCGTGGGCCGTGCTGCGGCCCGGCAGCATCAACGACATCGTCAAGATCGTCAAGTACGCCTCGGCGAACAACATCAAGGTCGCCGTCAACGGCCAGGGCGGCACCGGCGACGACATCGAGTCGCACTCGGTGTACGGCCAGGCACGCGTCCCGGGCGGCATCTCCATCGACGCCCGCGGCCTGACGAAGATCTGCTCCTTCGGCAACAGCGTCGTGGAAGTCGAGGCCGGGGTCACCTGGGCGCAGCTGACCGAGGCCGCACTCAAGGTCGGCAAGACCGCGCCCGCGCTCCCCGACTACCTGTACCTGTCGATCGGCGGCACCCTGAGCGTCGGCGGCATCGGCGGCACCGTGCACAAGTACGGGCTGATGGTCGACAACGTCCGCTCCCTCGACATCGTCACGGGTGACGGCAGCCTGGTCACGGCTTCGCGGACGGTCCGCCCCGACCTGTTCCACGCGGCCCTGGCGGGCGGCGGACAGGTCGGCATCATCGTCCGGGTCAAGGTGGAACTGGTGCCGGCGCCCAAGCGCGCGGTCATCTTCTCCCTGTACTACGCCGATCTGGCGTCCTACCTCAAGGACTGCGAGAAGCTCCTGGCCGAGGGCCGCTTCCAGGTGAACGCGGGCGAGATGGTGCCGAAGCCGGAAGGCGGCTGGCGCTACAAGATGGAGGCCGGCGCCACCTACAACACGACGCCGCCGGACCGCGCGAAGCTGCTCGCCGGGTTGAGTGACGTACGGTCCGAGGCCGTCATCGAGGACCACACGTTCCGGGACTACATGTTCCGGCTCGACGCCTACGAGGTGTACCTCAAGGAGACCGGCCACTGGTACACGCCCAAGCCGTGGCTGAGCATGTTCCTGCCCGGCTCGAAGACCAAGCAGTTCATGGAGCTGGCCGAGCGCGAGCTGAACGCCGACTCGCTGGGCGGCGGGTTCCTGCTCTTCTACCCGTACTACACCTCGAAGATCAAGACGCCGCTGGCGGTCCAGCCCAACGAGTCCGTCGGCTACCTCTTCGACCTGCTGCGCTTCCCCAACCCGGGTGACCCCAACATCCAGGCCATGCTGGACCAGAACCGCCGGCTGTACGACATCGCGGTGAGCCTGGGCGCCAAGCGCTACCTGGTGGGTTCCGTCCCGAACATGACGACGGCCGACTGGAAGGCCCACTACGGCAACCGCTGGGCCGGCTTCGTCGCCGCCAAGAAGCGCTACGACCCCAAGAACATCTTCACCCCCGGCCAGGGCATCTTCGCCTGACGGGTCGTCGGACCGGGCGGCGGGGGCGGGGCACACGCCCCCGCCCCCGCCGCCTTTTTCCCTTTTCTACGGAGGCTTCGGATGACCACGTACGACCTGATCGACGAGGCGGTGATCGACGCCCCGGCGGACGCCGTCTGGAAGGCGCTCGTCTCGGAGTTCCGCGGGGCCAAGGAGTGGTGGGTCCCGTCCAACACCTTCCACGCCGTCTCCGGCGAACCCGACGCGGTGGGCGGCAGAACCGGCGTGACCGTGCACACCAAGGGCGCCGACAAGGGCGGCCTGAAGCTGCGGTTCACCTCGCGGACGGTGGCGGTGGAGCCGGGCCGCCGGCTCGACATCGAGTACGTCGACGGGGTGTTCCGGGGCCCGAGCACCTTCCGCCTGGAGCCGCTGGCGGACGGCCGCACCCGGCTCTCGATGCACTTCACCGGCACCCCGCACGGCTGGCTGAAGATCCTCGCCAAGGTGGCCGACCTGGGCGCGGAGCACTCCAAGGGCACGCTCGCCGCCTTCGAGTCGCTGAACCGGCAACTGTCGGCGGTGCAGCGGTGACCACCATCCCCGAGCTCACCCACGAGCTGACGGTGCGCACCGACGACGGCGCCGAGCTCGCGGTCACGGTCCTGACGCCGCTGGCCGGCCGGGCGGCGGGCCCCGACGTGGTGCTGGTGCACGGCTGGGCGCACACCCGCAGGACCTGGGGCACCGTCTCCGACCGGCTGATCAGGGCCGGCCACCGGGTGGTGCTGTACGACCAGCGCGGCCACGGCGCCTCCACGCTGGGCCGCACCCCGGTCTCGGTCGAGCGCCTCGGCGCGGACCTGGCCGCGGTGCTGGCCGAGACGGACGCGCGCGAGGCGGTGCTGGTGGGCCACTCCGGCGGCGGGTTCGCCGCCCTCACGTACGCGGCGACGTCGCCTTCCGCCGGGCGCCTCAAGGGACTTGTGCTGCTCGGCAGCGCCGCGCACGGCCAGGACACCCCGGACAGCGAGGTCAAGATGATGGGCGGCGCCCCCTTCTCGTGGGCGCTGCGCCGCGGGTGGCTGGGCCGCAAGCTGCTGGGCTCCACCATGGGAAAGAGGACCGACCCGGTGGTGCGGGACGTCAACCGGCAGATGTTCGCGGCGACGGCCCCCCGGGTGCGGGCGGACTTCTTCCGGTGCACCCGCGGCTGGGACGTGCGCGAGGCCCTGAAGGAGGTGGCGGTCCCGGCGGTGGTGCTGCACGGCACGTCGGACAAGGTGATCGACATCGACCTGGCCGAGACCCTGGCCCAGGTACTGCCCCAGGCCCGCTTCGAGAAGATCGAGGACGCGGGCCACATGCTGCCGCTGGAGCACCCCTCGGCGGCCGTCTCGGCGGTGGCCGAACTCACCTCACGGTGAACGGAGCACGGGCCGGCCTCGCGGCGGCCGCATCCGGCAGCCTGCTCGCGGCGCACCGGGGCGCGAGTCGCACGGCGGCCGTGCCGGTGTCGCCACGGGCGGCGGCCCCGGCCGCGCTGCTCGGGCAGCTGCTGCCCGCGGGCGTCGCGTCGTCGGAGGCCTTCGACGACGCGGCGCCCGCGCCGCTGTTCCTCGCCGAGGCGGCCCTGATGGCGGGCCGCCGCGCGCGCCGGCGCCGCCAGTTCGCGACGGCCAGGAGCTGCGCCAGGCGCTGTCTCGCCGAGCTGGGCCGTCCGCCCGCCCCCCTGCTTCCCGGCCCAGGCGGCGCACCGCAGTGGCCGGCGGGGGTGGCCGGCAGCATCACGCACTGCGAGGGCTACCGGGGGGCGGTCGCCTCGTCCGCCGCCCGGTACGCCGCGCTGGGCATCGACGCGGAGCCCGTCGGCCCGCTGCCCAAGGGCGTCCTCGGGCTGATCACCTCTCCGGCGGAGCGCACCGCGCTGGCCGCGCTGGCGGCCGCGGACCCCGCGGTCGCGTGGGAGCGGGTCTTCTTCTCCGCCAAGGAGGCGGTGTACAAGGCCTGGTACCCGGCGACCGGCATCTGGCTCGGCTTCCGCGACGCCACCCTCACGCTCTCCCGGGACGGCACCTTCACCGCCGAGATCCGCCCGCCGCGCCAGGTGCCCGTCGACCCCCGCTACGAGGGCCGCTGGCTGACCGCCCGCGGCCTGGTCCTGACGGCGGTGGCGCGCCCCGCCTGACCCGTACGAGGGCCGTCCTCACGCGGGGCGGGCCTTCGGCAGGATGACGGTACGCGGCACCGGCGGGGTCTCGGGCGGGCCGAGCGGCGCGGCGCCCGACCGGTACTCCTGCGGGCTGATGCCCCGTACCCGCTTGAACGCGGTGGACAGCGCGAACGCCGAGCCGTAGCCCACCTTCGACGCCACCTTCGCCACCGTCGACTCGGGTTCGCGCAGCAGGTCGGCGGCCAGGGCGAGCCGCCAGCCCGTCAGGTACGCCATCGGGGGCTCGCCCACCAGCTCGTTGAAGCGGCGGGCGAGCGAGGCGCGCGAGACACCGGTCTTGAGCGCGAGCGACTCGACGGTCCAGCCGTGCGCGGGGTTCTCGTGCAGCAGCCGCAGCGCGGGGCCGACCACCGGGTCGCTCTGCGAGCGGTACCAGGCGGGGGCGCCGCTGCCCGGGTCGGCGAGCCAGGTGCGCAGGACACCGATCAGCAGCAGGTCGAGGAGGCGGTCCAGGACGATCTCCTGGCCCGGCTCGTCGCGGGCCATCTCGGTGGCCAGCAGGGTGATCAGGGTGGCGTCCGCGCTCTCGGAGGGGCGCACCAGCAGGGTGGGCAGGGCGCTCAGCAGCCGCCGGCCGATCTCGCTGGGGGCCTGGTAGGTGCCGCTGAGCATCACCGCCGAATCGGCCTCCTGGAAGGCGGCGCCCCAGGTGCGTACCCCCAGCGCCATGGACTCCGTGACGTCCTCGCCGTCCTCGGTGTTGCACCGCTGCTGCGGGCCCACCGTGATCTGCACGCGGGTGTCCGGGGAGTCGGCGACGGTGTACGGGTCGGGGCCGCGCACCACGGCCACGTCACCGGGGCGGATCAGGGTGGGCGTGCCGTGGTCGGGGATCAGCCAGGCGTCGCCGTGCGCCATCGTCACCACCGAGATCGGGGCGCGGTCCTCGACCCGCAGCGACCAGGGCGGGTTGAAGACGGACTTCAGGAGGAAGGCGCCCCGTGCCTTGGGGCCTTCCAGCAAACCGGTCAGGGTGTCCATCGGTCCATCCTCTCCGTCACCGCGCGGCGGGAAAAGCGCCCGTCCCTGCCCGGGGGAGAGACAGGGGCGGGCGCTGCTCAAGGCGGCCTCGCGGGCGTCGTTACGCGGCGGACGCCCGGCCGTGCAGGGTCAGCGCGCGGCCCAGTGCCGCCAGGGCCGCCGTGCAGGCGACCGTGCGGATCACGTTGCCGCCGGCCCAGCGGCTGCCGAAGCGCGAGCGGGCGGCGGTCAGGTCGCCTCCCGCACGGGCCAGTTGGTTGTTCAGTGGGATGTTGACGACCGCGGTCACCACGAGGGAGAGCCCGTACAGCGCGAACGCCGTCCAGCCCCAGCGTGCCGCGTCGGGCCGGCCGCCGCGCTGCTGCTGCACGGCGGCGATCCCGGTGGCCAGGAAGGCACCGAGGAAGAGCAGGCCGAACAGGCCGTTGTCGATGGCCTCGTTGATGTTGCGCATCGCGGTCACGTACGTCTGGTCGTCGCCGCGGCCGAGGCCCGGCAGCACCGAGATGTCGAAGGCGAAGTAGAGGCCGGCCATCAGGCCGGTGCCCACGGTGGCCGCGACCAGGGTCACGGACTGGGTGCGGGTGCCGGCCGTCGTACCGCTCACCGCGCTCGCCGCCGCGCCGGTCACTGTGCTGGTCATGTCAGGATCCCCTTCAGGGTGCGTTCGTAGCGCCTGCGCAGCACCGTCGCGCCGAGGAGGCGGACCGGCGGCGGGATGGTCGCCGACACGTGGGCCACCGAACTGCGCTCGGCGCCGTCGAACATCCACGGCTGGAGGTACGTCATCACGCGCCGGGGGGCGCTGGAGACGACCTTGCGCTCCTCGGCGAGGTAGGCGCGCTCCCCGAGCCGGTCGAAGACGGGGAAGACGACCTGCTCCTCGTCGCGCAGATGGTCGTGCAGGACCGACTCGAAGTGCGCGGCGGCCTGTACGAGGCCGGCGCCGCCGTGTGTCACGGCGGTGGAGACCGCCGCCATCGCGCGGTCCAACTCCTCGTGGTCGTCGTGCAGTTCGCGGGCCTGGGCGTCGAAGTCCGCGTCCTTGCGGCGCAGCCCCGGCCACAGGACGTCGTCCTCGCTGGTGTGGTGCCATTCGATGACTTCGCGAAAGCGCTGCCACCACTCGTCGCCGGTGCCCCGCCACCGGGGGGCCGCCGCGCGCAGCCGCGCCGCGTCACGCCGCATGGCGATGTGCATCAGGGCGAAACCGTGGAAGTGCGGGGGGAGCGAGCGCAGCCCCTGTTCGCTGGACCAGGTCTTCGGAGTGGGCATCGGACAACGCCTCCTGCCGGGTGGGTGCGGGGTGGCGGTACATGGTGAGTGCCCCGGTACCGGCGGGCGGCGGCCGTACCAGAGTCGCCGCCCGAACCGGTCGGGGTCTCACGTGTCGTACTGCCGTACTGCGGTGCTGTCTTCGGGTGTCAGACGTTCCAGACGCCCGTCGCCGCCGCGTCGCGGGCGTAGTCGGCGAAGTCCTTGGGCTTGCGGCCCAGGGCCTCCTCCACACCGTGCACGAGGTGCGCGTTGCGGCCGTCCAGGATCATGGTGAAGAGGTCGGCGAACTCCTCGGGGAGGCCGTTCTCCTTCAGCACCGCGCGGTACTGCTCGTTGGTGACCGGGATGAACTTGATGTCGCGGCCGGTGGCCTTCGACAGTTCGGCGGCCACGTCGCTGTAGCTGAGCAGGCGCGGCCCGGACAGCTCGTAGGTCTTGCCGATGTGCTTGTCGTCGGTCAGCGAGGCCACCACGACGTCCGCGATGTCGTCCGCGTCGACGAACGCCTCGACGGCGTCACCGGTCGGCAGCGCGATCTCGCCGGCCAGGACGGGCTCCAGGAAGAAGCTCTCGTCGAAGTTCTGGTTGAACCAGCTGGAGCGCACGATCGTCCAGTCGGCGCCGGACGCCTTGAGGTTCTCCTCGCTGGCCTCCGCGGCCTCCTCACCACGGCCGGAGAGCAGCACCAGACGGCGGGCGCCCGCGGCGACCGCGGCCTTGGAGAAGGCGCCGACCTGGTCGGAGGCGCCGGGGAAGGCGAGGTCGGGGTAGTAGGTGACGTACACCCGGTCGACACCGGCCAGCGCGGCGTCCCAGGTGGCGGGCTCGTTCCAGTCGAAGGGCGGCTCACCGGCGCGCGAACCGATCCGGACCTGACGGCCCTGCGCGGAGAGCTTCTCGGCGACGCGGCGGCCGGTCTTGCCGGTGCCGCCGATGACGAGGGTGATCTGCGTGTTCTGCGCGTTCTGAGTCATGAGTACAGTCAAGTCCAGTCTCGCGAGACGGGCCATAGCCACAAAGCTCAGTTCCATACGTGTCCGTCTCAGGACACGCGGTCGTGGAGAGTGCGGCAGCGGCATGGGCCCCAGAAGCGTGGCATCTGCGGCGGGTCGTGTCACAGCCTCTCCAGCGCTCCTGGACCCCGCCTGGACCTGCCCTTGAGCGCGGCTGGAGTAGGCTCCGGTGCCGTGCGCCCACAAGCGCTTTCGGACCCAACACCCTTCCGTACAGCGGGACTTGAGCTGTACTCCGGTCGTACGCGACACCATCGGCCTCCGGAAGAACCGACCCGAGGGCCCGGGAGGCCGCATGAACCCCGCTCCTGAGCATCCGGAGCTCGACCAGCTGTCCGACGACCTGTCCGCGCTGCTCGGCCGGGTCGGTCTCGACCCGGCCGGGGAGCGGCCGGGGCGACGGGACCGCATCGACCTCCGCTTCACCGCAGTGGCCGCCCGGCACCCGGGCCGGATCGCCGCCCAGGACGCCGAGGGCGAAGCGACCTACCTCGAACTGGAGCTGCTCGCCGACGACCTCGCCCGCCGGCTCTCCGGGCGCACCGGGCCCGGCAGTGCGGTGGCGGTGCGGGTCCGGCGGTCCTGCACGGCGGCGGGAGCGGTGCTGGGCGTGCTGCGCTCGGGCGCGGCCGTGCTGCCGCTGGAGCCTGGGCACAATCCGGGGCTGCAGGAGTTCCTGATGCGGGACGCGGGCGCGGCCCTCGTCGTCTCGGACACCGGGCTCATGCGCGACGAGATCCCGGCGGCGAAGGTGGGCCGGTACGTCGTCGGGGTCCGTCCCGCCCCGGCCGTCGCCCGTGAACTCCCCCTGGAATCGGCCTTCCTGGCCCTTCCCGAGGCCGGCGGGCCCCCCGGCCGGGCGGCGGCGGTGCGGCCGGTCTCCCACCTGGACGTGCTGTCCTGGCTGGACGCGGCCCTGCCGATGCTGGACGCCGGACCCGACGACGTGTGGTCCTGCTTCCACTCGACGGGCCTGGACCTCGGGATGCGCGAGATGTGGGGTCCGCTGCTGTCGGGCGGCCGTGCGGTCGTCGTGGACCGGGACACGGCCGGCGACCCGGCCGCCTTCGTCCGGCTGCTGGCCGACCGGCGGGTGACGGTGCTGACCCAGCTGCCGTCGGCGTTCGCCCGCCTGACCGAGGCGGTCCGCGGCTGCTCGCTGCCGGAGCTGCGCCACGTACTGCTGTCGCACGAGCCGGTGGACGCCCCGGTCACCGCCGCGTGGCACGCCGCCGGCGCCGCGCCGCAGGCCGTCGTGCGGGACGTGTCCGGCACGCCGACGGTGCTCTGAGGGAGGCGCACTCGGGCGAGATCCGTCGGATGTCAGCCAGGGGTCGGGCAACCTCAACGGGCAGCCTCAACGGGCGGCCTCCAGCGGCGGTACTCGTCCTGCCGTTCCTGGCTTGGTGGCGGCCTGGTCGCGGGAGGCTTTGAGGAGGTCGTACTGGGCCGAGCTGGTCGAGGTCGGCGCCGCGCGCCTCGCCGGGGAGACGGCATGCTGACCGGTCTGCCGCCTGTACGGCTCGGCCCGCTGCTTCCGCCGCTGCCCCGCCGAACCCCCGCTGCCCGGGTTGCCCACGACGCCGCTTACCGGGCGCTCCTGGTCCACGGAGCAGGGTGCACCGCGTGCGGCTCCGGCGAGGAGTGCTCCGATGGCCGGCGTCCGAGGAATAGCCCCTCGCCAGGAGTCCCCTGGCGGGGCTTGCAGAGGAATCCGGAAAACCCCAACCATCTGACTTGGCCTTCGTGACTTACTTTGAAGATTCGAACCTGACGACGGCTCAGGGAGCAGCAAGAGCGACTCCTCCCCCAAACCATCTGACTTGGTCCGTGACTTACTTTGAAGGTTGCGGCGTGTCGCGGCTCCCCGCTTGTTCCGGTCCGGGACGATCGGCGGATGAGTACGCAGATGTCCGCGGTGCAGTGGGACGAGTTATGGCTGCCGTTGCGGCCGTATGCGACGAACCACTTCCAGGAGGGGATCCGGCGGGAGCGGCGGCCTGTGGCGATGACGCGTCGCTATGTGGAGGCGAACCCGTCGGCTCTGAGCAATCTGCTGGTGGTGGATGTGGACCACTCGGATGCGGTGCTGCGTGCAGTGTCCTCGGTGGACTCGCACCCGTTGCCGAACGCCGTGGTGGAGAACCCGGTGAACGGGCATGCGCATGCGGTGTGGGCTCTGTCGGAGGCAGTGACGCGGACCGAGTACGCCCGGCGCAAGCCACTGGCCTACGCCGCCGCCGTCACCGAGGGGCTGCGCCGGGCACTGGACGGGGATGCGGCGTACTCGGGGCTGATGACCAAGAACCCGCTGCACATGGACTGGAGCACCGAGTGGCTCCACGGTGGTCTCCATACGCTCGGCGGGCTGGAGGAGATGCTGGGCGACCGCATGCCGCCCGCGCGCTGGCGTGAGACCAAGCGCTACCGCACGAACATTTCAGGTCTGGGCCGCAACTGTTCGGTCTTCGAGACGGCGCGGACCTGGGCGTATCGCGAGGTCCGCCATCACTTCGGCAGTCCCGACACCTTGCATGCCGCCATCCACGCGGAAGTCCAGTCCCGGAACACCGAGTTCGCCGAGCCGCTGCCGGCCGGGGAGGCCCGTGCGATCGCCAACAGCATCCACCGGTGGATCACGACACGGTCGCGGATGTGGAAGGACGGCGCGGCCGTGTACGAGGCCACCTTCATCGCCATCCAGTCCGCTCGTGGCAAGAAGAGCGGTAAAGCGCGCGCTGCGCGCGGTAAGGAACGCACCGCAGCAATGCTCGAGTACATGAGGGGAACGTCGTGACGCAGCAGCCCAGCCGTGAGCGCCGTACCGTGACGGCCCGTGAACTTGCGGACCGGTTCGGGGTGTCCCCCCGGACGGTGGTGCGCATGGTCGCCGAGGAACGCGCGGCGTACGAGGACCGGTCCCGGCAGCGCCGGGACCGGATCGTCGAGCTGCACCGTCAGGGGCTCAAGGGGTACGAGATCGCGCGCGAGCTGTCCGTCTCCGCCGGCCTGGTGTCCGTCCGGCTCAAGGAAGCCCGCTCGGCCGGTGCCGATCTCACCCGCTACTCCGCTGTCGGCGAAGGGGAGTGCCACCCGACGTCGGCGGGAGAGAAACCCTCGGACGGAAGGCCCTGACGGAAACCGGCCGGGGCCCGTGGTGTGTCCCCCTCCGGGTCGGATCTCCCCGGCCGGGGCTGCGGCCGGGGCTTCTGCGTGGAGCGGAGGGGCCGGCTCTCGCGCGGGCGGTGCGCCCGCCGTGCGCGGGCTCAGAAGTTGCCGAGGCCGCCGCACACGTTGAGCGCCTGGGCGGTGATGGAGGCCGCCAGGTCGGTGGTCAGATAGCCGACCAGCCCCGCGACCTCCTCGGGGGTGGAGTAGCGGCCCAGCGGTATCTTCGCCTCGAACTGCTCCTGGACGTACTCCTGCGTGGTGTCCCACGCCTGCGCGTACGCGCTGCGTACCCGGGCGGCCATCGGGGTCTCCACATAGCCGGGGCAGACCGCGTTGACGGTCACGCCGGTCGGTGCGAGCTCCTTGCCGAGGGCCTTGGTGAGGCCCACGACGGCGTGCTTGGACGCGGTGTAGGGGGCGCCGAGCAGGACGCCCTGCTTGCCCGCGGTGGAGGCGATGTTGATGATCCGGCCCCAGTCGGCGGTGCCGAGGCCGCCCGCGTTGAGCACCTCGCGGGTCAGCAGGAAGACGCTGTGCAGGTTGGTGGAGACGACGTCGTGCCACAGCTCGTCGCTGACGTCGGCGGTCGCGCCGCCGCCGCTGCGGCCCGCGTTGTTCACCAGGACGCCGACCGGGCCGAAGGTGGAGACGGCCGCCCCCACCAGTTCCCGCACCGCGGCGCGGTCGGTCACGTCGGCCGCCATGCCCTCCGCGGTCAGGCCCTCCTGACGCAGGTCCTCCACCGTCTGCTTGACCGCGCTCTCGGTGCGGGCGCAGAGGAACACCCGGTGTCCGCGGGCCCCCAGGTCGCGCGCGATGGCCAGTCCGATGCCGCTGGTCGCTCCCGTGACCAGGGCCACCGGACTCTCGGGAGCCTTGCCTGTCGCCGTCGCACTCATCGCCGATCCCCTCCGTCGCTCGGTCGGACGCCCCGACTCTCGCGGGAACCACTCGGAGCACGGCAGGAGCGGGGTCGAGCCGGGGCGCCCGCCCGGCCCCCCGAAGGCGCCGGGCGGCCCGGGGTCCGGCGCCGACGGGTCAGATGACGCCCTG
Organism: Streptomyces sp. NPDC091272; assembly: GCF_044757485.1. Taxonomy (NCBI): domain Bacteria; kingdom Bacillati; phylum Actinomycetota; class Actinomycetes; order Kitasatosporales; family Streptomycetaceae; genus Streptomyces; species Streptomyces sp. NPDC091272. The sequence goes on along the minus strand of NZ_JBIVVC010000018.1, from coordinate 74,030 downwards.
GGCGAGCATCGCGTCCGCGACCCGTTCGAAGCCGGCGATGTTGGCGCCGGTGACGTAGTCGCCCGGGGCGCCGTAGCGGGCCGCGGTCTCGTGGCAGACGTCGTGGATCGCGCGCATGATGCCCGCCAGTTCGTCCTCGACCCGGGCGGCGCCCCAGGCCTGCCGGCCCGCGTTCTGGCTCATCTCCAGCGCGCTGACCGCGACTCCGCCCGCGTTCGCCGCCTTGCCGGGGCCGAAGGCGACGCCGGCCTCCTGCAGGACGCGCACCGCTTCGGGCGTGGTGGGCATGTTGGCCCCCTCGGAGACCGCGCGGACCCCGTTGCGTACCAGGGCCAGTGCGTCCGGCGCGGTCAGTTCGTTCTGCGTGGCGGAGGGGAACGCCACGTCCGCGGGGACGTCCCAGACCCGGCCGCCGGGCACGAAGCGGGCGCCGCCGCCCCTGCGCCGTGCGTACTCGCTGACCCGGCCGCGCTCGACCTCCTTGATCTGCTGGAGGAGCGCGAGGTCGATGCCCTTCTCGTCGACGACGTACCCCTGCGAGTCGGAGGCGGTCACCGGGTGCGCACCGAGCTGGCGGAGCTTCTCGATGGTGTACTGCGCGACGTTGCCCGAGCCCGAGACGACGGCGGTCAGCCCGTCCAGGGCGGCCCCGCGCCGCGCCAGCATCTCGGCGGCGAACAGCACGCTGCCGTAACCGGTGGCCTGCGGGCGGATGGCGGAACCGCCCCAGCCCTGGCCCTTGCCGGTCAGCACACCGGCCTCCCAGCGGTTGGTGATGCGCCGGTACTGGCCGAAGAGGTAGCCAATCTCGCGTCCGCCGACGCCGATGTCCCCGGCCGGCACGTCCGTGTACTCGCCGATGTGGCGGTGCAGTTCGGTCATGAAGGACTGGCAGAAGCGCATCACCTCGGCGTCCGACCTGCCGCGCGGGTCGAAGTCGCTGCCGCCCTTGCCGCCGCCGATGCCCAGACCGGTCAGCGCGTTCTTGAAGACCTGCTCGAAGCCGAGGAACTTCACCACGCCGATGTCCACGGACGGGTGGAAGCGCAGACCGCCCTTGTACGGGCCGAGCGCGCTGTTGAACTCGACCCGGAAGCCGCGGTTGACGTGCACGTCACCCCGGTCGTCCTGCCAGGGGACCCGGAAGACGATCTGCCGCTCCGGCTCGGTCAGCCGCTCCACGAGGGCGGCGGCGGGCTCGGCGTACTCCGGGCGCGCCTCGAAGACGGGGGCCAGGGTGTCCAGTACCTCCCGGACCGCCTGGTGGAACTCGGGCTGGGCGGGGTTGCGGCGCTCGATGTCCGCCCGCAGCGCCTCCAGCCGCTGCCGGGAACTGCCGCTGCGGGGGGTGGCGGGGGGAGTCAGGGGCTGGGAGGCCTTCACGGGCCGTTCCTCTCCTCGGTGGGTACGGGGGTCCGTGCCCGTGCCGGTCCTGGTGGCGGCCACTTTCGCGGCCGGCTCTCAAGGTCCGCTCGAAGCCCGCTGGAGCTCCCGCCGACGGGCGGCCCGACGGCCGTAGGATCACGGCTCATTGACGAGATGATGACTCTTCTATGGGCCACTGTTTGCCCGTCAATGCTCCGTTCTGTCCACGACCACGCAGGGGGACCCCACCGTGGAGACCGCACGCCTGGCATCGCTCATCGCCGCGATCAGCACCATGGGACTGGTCAGCGGCCTGTTCTACGGCTTCTCCGTGTCCGTGATGCCGGCTCTGCGGCGCAGCCAGGACGACCGCGGTGTCATCGACACCATGCAGCGCATCAACGTGGCCATCCTCAACGGCTGGTTCGTGCTCGGCTACATCGGCGCGTTCCTGTTCACCGCGGTGGCGCTGGCGCTGCACGTGCCCTCGGACGGCCGTGACGTACTGCCGCCGCTGATCGCGGCGCTGCTGTGCTACCTCGTCTCGATGGGCGTCACCAACAAGGTGAACATCCCGCTGAACAACGCGCTGGAGAAGGCGGGCCCGGTGGCCCGCATCCCCGACCCGACGGCGGTGCGGCGCGCGTTCGAGGGCCCCTGGGCGCGGGCGAACGTGTGGCGGACACTGCTGTGCACGGCCGCGGTCGCCTTCCTGGCGTGGGCACTGGTGCTCAACGGCGGCCTGGGCGCCTGACCCGCGCCGAAGGGGCCCCGCCCGGTGGGACGGAACCCCTTCGGTGAACGCCGCAACGGGTACGTCAGCGGGTGGCGCGGCCGTACAGGACCAGGGCGCGCGCGAGCAGGGTCAGCGCCACCGTGCACAGCAGGGTGCGCACGATGTTGGTGGCGACCCAGGTGGACTTGAACTTCTCCACGATCGAGAAGTCGGTGAGCTTGGCCGCGTTGCCCGCGGCGGCCAGTTCGTTGTTGAGCGGGATGTTCACCGCGAACGTGATCATGAGGACGACGAAGTAGAGCGCGGCGGCGACGGCGACCCAGACGGCGATCTTGCGGCGCCCCTTGCGGAACTCGACGACCGCCGAGGCCACCGCGACGAGCAGGGCGCACACGAAGGCCATGCCGAAGAGGCCGTTGCCGTCGATGTTGGAGTTGAAGTGCTGCATCGCCGTGACGTACGTACGGTTGTCGCCGTCCGCCAGGCCCGGCATGACCGAGACGTCGAAGGCGAAGAACAGTCCGGCCATCAGGCCCACGAGGACGGTGGGGATGAGGATCAGCGCCGTCGAGAGCCTGGTGCCGGCCGTCGCCGGGGCGCCCGGGGCCGCCTGCTGGTACCCCTGCTGCGGATACCCCTGCTGCGGGTGGGGCCCCTGCTGGTAATGCCCCTGCGGGTAGCGCTGGGGCTGTTGGGGCTGCTGGGGGAAGTCGCCGGTGTAGTGCGGGGAGTAGCTCCCGGTCGGGGGGTGGCTCATGGCTGCGTCCTCATCTGAGTGGTCGGAGTACTGCTTGCCCATGGCACGGACATCCGATCGTGGCACTCCCCCGACGCCGCGGACCGGGCTCTTGAACCGTCCTTGAGCGAGGTTCGAGGACGGCCGGCCCGATCCGGCCGGACCGGGCCCGCCCGCGGCCGGTGGTGGGCTCAGTAGCGGTAGTGGTCCGGCTTGTAGGGGCCGTTGACGTCGACGCCGATGTAGTCGGCCTGCTCCTTGCGCAGGGTCGTCAGCTTGACGCCGAGGGCGTCGAGGTGGAGGCGGGCGACCTTCTCGTCGAGGTGCTTGGGCAGCACGTACACGCCGGTCGGGTACTCGGACTGCTTGGTGAACAGCTCGATCTGGGCCAGCGTCTGGTCCGCGAAGGAGTTGGACATCACGAAGGACGGGTGACCGGTCGCGTTGCCCAGGTTCAGCAGACGGCCCTCGGACAGCACGATCAGGACCTTGCCGTCCGGGAACGTCCAGGTGTGCACCTGCGGCTTGACCTCGTCCTTGACGATGCCGTCGATCTTCGCGAGACCGGCCATGTCGATCTCGTTGTCGAAGTGACCGATGTTCCCCACGATCGCCTGGTGCTTCATCCTGGCCATGTCCGCGGCCATGATGATGTCCTTGTTGCCGGTGGTCGTGACGAAGATGTCGGCCGTCTCCACGACGTCGTCGAGGGTGGCGACCTGGTAGCCGTCCATCGCCGCCTGGAGCGCGCAGATGGGGTCGATCTCCGTGACGATCACCCGGGCGCCCTGGCCGCGCAGCGACTCCGCGGAGCCCTTGCCGACGTCGCCGTAGCCGAGGACGACCGCGGTCTTGCCGCCGATGAGAACGTCGGTGGCGCGGTTGATGCCGTCGATCAGCGAGTGCCGGCAGCCGTACTTGTTGTCGAACTTCGACTTCGTCACGGCGTCGTTCACGTTGATCGCCGGGAACAGCAGCTGGCCGTCGCGGTGCATCTCGTACAGCCGGTGGACACCGGTGGTGGTCTCCTCGGTGACCCCGCGGATCTCCGCGGCCAGGGCCGGCCAGTCCAGGTCCGACCTGTGCAGCAGCGCCAGGACCAGCGCCATCTCCTCGTTGTCCGCGGTCGACGGGTCGGGCACCTCGCCCGCCTTGGCGTACTCGACCCCCTTGTGCACCAGGAGGGTCGCGTCGCCGCCGTCGTCGAGGATCATGTTCGGTCCTGCGTGGCCGGGCCAGGTCAGCGCCTGCTCCGTGCACCACCAGTACTCCTCCAGCGTCTCGCCCTTCCAGGCGAACACCGGGATCCCGGCGGCGGCTATCGCGGCGGCCGCGTGGTCCTGGGTGGAGTAGATGTTGCAGGACACCCAGCGGACCTCGGCGCCGAGGGCCACCAGGGTCTCGATGAGCACGGCCGTCTGGATGGTCATGTGCAGCGAGCCGGTGATGCGGGCGCCCGCCAGCGGCTGCGCGGCGGCGTACTCGCGGCGGATCGACATCAAGCCGGGCATCTCGTGCTCGGCCAGGGTGATCTCCTTGCGGCCGAACCCGGCGAGGGAGAGGTCGGCGACCTTGAAGTCGGTGAAGTCCATCGGGGCTACTCCGTGGTGTTGTTCGTGAGGGATGGCTGGTGCGGGGTACGGGACGGGGTACGGGTCCTGGCCCTGGGGGCCAGGCCGAGGTTCTGGTGGATCTCCAGCGTCGCGGTGGACTTGTTGAGGGTGATGTAGTGCAGTCCCGGCGCTCCCTCGGCGAGGAGGCGCTGCGACATGGCGGTGGCGTACTCGACGCCGATCCGGTGTCCGTCGGCCGGGTTGTCGCGCGCCGCCTCCAGCCGCTGCGCGAGGGCGTCGGGGAAGCGGGCGTCGCTCAGCTCGGAGAAGCGCCGGATCTGGCGGAAGTCGGTCGCGGGCATGATCTCGGGGATGACCGGCGTCAGACAGCCCACCGACATGAGCCGGTCGCGCAGCCGCAGGTAGTCCTCCACGTGGAAGAACATCTGCGTGATCGCGTAGTCGGCCCCCGCCCTGCACTTGGCGGCGAAGTGCCGGATGTCGTCGGTCCAGCCCAAAGAGCGCGGGTGCCGCTCGGGGAACGCCGCCACCCCCACGCTGAAGTCACCCAACTGCCGGATCATGCTGACCAGTTCGTGGGCGTGCGTGAATCCGTCCGGGTGCGGGGTCCAGGCGCCGCGCGGGTCGCCCGGCGGGTCGCCGCGCAGCGCGAGGACGTCCCGGATGCCCGCGTCGGCGTACTGGCCGATGATCTGGCGCAGCTCGGCGCGGGTGTGCCCGACCGCGGTGAGGTGCGCGACCGGGCGCAGGGTCGTCTCGGTCGCGATCCGCTTGGTGACCTCCACGGTGCGGTCCCGCGACGATCCCCCCGCCCCGTAGGTGACGGAGACGAAGGAGGGCGCGTACGCCTCGATGCGGCGGATCGCGTTCCACAGCGTCCGCTCGCCCGCCGGCGTCTTCGGCGGGAAGAACTCGAAGGAGTACGAGCGCCGCCCGTCGGCCAGCACCTCGCGCACGGTGGGGCGTGGGTTCGGCAGGGCTCCCGGCGCCGCGGCCGGGGCCGCGCGTTCGGCGAAGACAGCTGTCAAGGGGATCGTTCCTTCCGGTGTCGGCGGGCCGCGGGTCCGGGGCCGCGGGTCGGGGGCCTCGGGTCGGGGGCCTCGGGTCCGGGGCCCGTGTCGGGCCGTGGCTCAGCGGGCGTTGAAGTACGTGGCCGCGGGGTGGTGGATGACGATCGCGTCGGTGGACTGCTCCGGGTGGAGCTGGAACTCCTCCGAGAGGTGCACGCCGATCCGTTCCGGCCCGAGCAGGTCGGCGATCTTGGCGCGGTCCTCCAGGTTCGGGCAGGCGCCGTAGCCGAGCGAGAAGCGCGCGCCGCGGTACTTGAGCGCGAACATGTCCTCGACGTCGGCGGGGTCCTCGCCGGCGAAGCCGAGCTCGGAGCGGACCCGTGCGTGCCAGTACTCGGCCAGGGCCTCCGCCAACTGGACGGACAGGCCGTGCAGTTCGAGGTAGTCGCGGTAAGCGTTGGCCTCGAAGAGCTTGGCGGTCTCCTCGCCGATCCGCGAGCCGACGGTGACGACCTGGAGGCCGACCACGTCCACCTCGCCGGTCTCCTCGGGACGGAAGAAGTCCGCGAGGCACAGCCGGCGGCCGCCGCGTTGGCGGGGGAAGGTGAACCGGGTGCGCTCCAGGCCCTGCTCGTCCAGCAGGATCAGGTCGTCGCCCTTGGAGACGCAGGGGAAGTAGCCGTGCACGACGGCCGCCTCCAGCAGGTTCTCGGTGTGCAGCTTGTCCAGGAGCCCGCGCAGCCGGGGCCTGCCCTCGCTCTCCACCAGTTCCTCGTAGGTCGCTCCGCCCGCACGGGCCTGCTTGAGGCCCCACTGCCCCTTGAAGAGGGCGGCCTCGTCGAGCCAGGAGGCGTACTCCTTGAGCTGGATGCCCTTGACGACGCGGGTGCCCCAGAAGGGCGGCGTGGGTACGGGGTTGTCGGTGGCGGTGTCGGAGCGGGCCGCCCCCTTCTCATCGGGGAGCTCCTCGACGGGCGGGGCCACGGCGGCGGCGCGCACCCGGCGCTGTTTCAGGGGCGGGAGTTCGACGCCGGGCACCCCGCGCTTGACGCCCATCAGCGCGTCCATCAGGCGTAGGCCCTCGAAGGCGTCGCGGGCGTAGCGCACCTCGCCCTCGTAGATCTCGTGCAGGTCCTGTTCCACGTACGCCCTGGTCAGCGCGGCGCCACCGAGGATGACCGGGTAGTCGGCGGCCATCTTGCGCTGGTTGAGCTCCTCCAGGTTCTCCTTCATGATCACCGTGGACTTCACCAGCAGACCGGACATGCCGATGACGTCGGCCCTGTGCTCCGTGGCCGCTTCGAGGATCGCGGAGACGGGCTGCTTGATGCCGATGTTGATCACGTTGTAGCCGTTGTTGGAGAGGATGATGTCGACGAGGTTCTTGCCGATGTCGTGGACGTCGCCGCGGACGGTGGCCAGCACGATGGTGCCCTTGCCGTCGGCGTCCGACTTCTCCATGTGCGGTTCGAGATGGGCCACGGCCGTCTTCATGACTTCGGCGGACTGGAGCACGAACGGCAGCTGCATCTGGCCGGAGCCGAACAGCTCACCGACCACCTTCATGCCTTCCAGCAGGGTGTCGTTGACGATGTCCAGGGCAGGGCGGGCGGTCAGCGCCTCGTCGAGATCGGCTTCGAGCCCGTTCTTCTCGCCGTCGATGATGCGGCGCTGCAGCCGCTCGTCCAGCGGGAGCGCCATCAGCTCCTCGGCCCGGCCCGCCTTCAGGGACTTGGTGTTGACGCCCTCGAAGAGTGCCATCAGCTTCTGCAGCGGGTCGTAGCCCTCCGCGCGGCGGTCGTGGATCAGGTCGAGTGCGGTACGCACCTGCTCGTCGTCGAAGCGGGCGATCGGCAGGATCTTCGAGGCGTGCACGATCGCGGAGTCCAGGCCCGCCTTGACGCATTCGTCGAGGAAGACCGAGTTCAGCAGCACCCGGGCGGCCGGGTTGAGGCCGAAGGAGATGTTGGACAGGCCCAGGGTGGTCTGGACGTCGGGGTGGCGCCTCTTGAGCTCGCGGATCGCGCCGATGGTGGCGACGCCGTCCCCCCGGGACTCCTCCTGGCCTGTGCAGATGGTGAAGGTCAGGACGTCGACGAGGATGTCCGACTCGTGGATGCCCCAGTTGCCGGTGAGGTCGTCGATCAGGCGCTCCGCGATGGCCACCTTGTGCTCGACGGTGCGGGCCTGGCCCTCCTCGTCGATGGTCAGCGCGATGAGCGCGGAGCCGTGCTCCTGGGCGAGGGCGGTGACCTTGGCGAAGCGGGACTCGGGGCCGTCGCCGTCCTCGTAGTTGACCGAGTTGATGACCGTGCGCCCGCCGAGTTTCTCCAACCCGGCCTGCAACACGGGCAGTTCGGTGGAGTCCAGCACGACCGGCAGAGTGGAGGCGGTGGCGAAGCGCCCGGCGAGTTCCTTCATGTCGGCGACGCCGTCGCGGCCCACGTAGTCCACACACAGGTCCACCATGTGGGCGCCCTCGCGGATCTGGTCGCGGACCATCTCCACGCAGTCGTCCCAGCGGGCCTCCAGCATGGCCTCGCGGAACTTCTTCGACCCGTTGGCGTTCGTACGCTCCCCGATCGCCAGGTACGAGGTGTCCTGGCGGAACGGCACCGCCTGGTACAGCGAGGACGCCCCCGCCTCCGGGCTCGGCCTCCGCACGGACGGGGTCAACTCCCGTACGCGCTCAACCACTTGACGCAGGTGCTCGGGTGTCGTGCCGCAGCAGCCGCCGACCAGCGAGAGGCCGTAGTCCCGTACGAACTGCTCCTGCGCGTCCGCCAGCTCGGCGGCGGACAGCGGGTAGTGCGCGCCGTCCTTGGTGAGGACCGGCAGGCCCGCGTTGGGCATGCAGGACAGCTGGATCCTGGCGTGCCGGGCCAGGTGGCGCAGGTGCTCGGTCATCTCGGCGGGGCCGGTCGCGCAGTTCAGCCCGATCATGTCGATGCCCAGCGGCTCCAGCGAGGTCAGCGCCGCACCGATCTCGGAGCCGAGCAGCATGGTGCCCGTCGTCTCGACCGTCACCGAGCAGATCAGCGGGACCCGCAGACCGGCCGCCTCCATCGCCCGGCGGGCGCCGACCAGGGAGGACTTGGTCTGCAACAGGTCCTGGGTGGTCTCCACGAGGAGCGCGTCGGCGCCGCCGGCGAGCAGGCCCTCCGCGTTGGTCTGGTAGGCGTCGCGGAGGGTCGCGTAGTCGATGTGCCCGAGGGTGGGCAGTTTCGTACCCGGGCCCATCGAGCCGAGCACCCAGCGCTGGCGGCCAGTGGCCGCGGTGAACTCGTCGGCGACCTCGCGGGCGATCCGGGCACCGGCCTCGGCGAGCTCGAAGTTCCGCTCGACGATCTCGTACTCGGCGAGGGCGGCGTGGTTGGTGCCGAAGGTGTTCGTCTCGACGCAGTCCACGCCCGCCGCGAAGTACTCCTGGTGCACGGAGCGCACGATGTCGGGGCGGGTCACGTTGAGGATCTCGTTGCAGCCCTCCAGCTGCTGGAAGTCCTCCAGGGTGGGGTCCTGCGCCTGCAGCATCGTCCCCATGGCGCCGTCGGCGACGACGACCCGGGTGGCGAACGCCTCGCGGAGCGCGTCGGCGCGGGCCCGCGCGGCGGACAGGGCGTCGGTGTGGCCCCCGGCCCGGCGGGTGCGGCTGTCGGCGGTGCTCACGACCGGTCTCCCCTGGTCTCCAGCACGGCCGCCAGCTGCTCCGCCGCGCCGGCGCCGTAGGCCGCCTCGACGGTGGCGAGCAGAACGCCGGGACCGGCCTCGTACGACTGGGAGCCCACCGCCGTGAGCGCCAACGCGGCCATCGCACAGCCCAGCTGGGCGGCCGGTTCCAGGGCCGCGCCCTTGCTCACCGCGGCGAGGAAGCCGGCCCGGAAGGCGTCGCCGACCCCGGTCGGGTCCTCGGCGGGGACGTCGGGGACGGCGCCGACGGTGACGGTGGTGGTCTCCGCGCCCTCCTTGCGTTCGATGCGTACGCCCTGCGCCCCGAGGGTGGTCACCCAGGTGCCGACCCGGGCGAGCACCTCGTCCGCGCTCCACCCGGTGCGCTCGCGCAGCAGGGCGGACTCGTACTCGTTGGTGAACAGCCAGCGCGCCCCCTCGACGAGGGCGCGCACCTCCTCGCGGTCGAGCCGGGCGAGCTGCTGGGAGGGGTCGGCGGCGAACGGGATGCCCAGCTCCCGGCACTGGCCGGTGTGCCGGAGCATGGCGCCCGGATCGTTGGGCGAGATCAGTACCAGGTCCAACGGGCCGCAGCTGAGCGCGAGTTCGCACAGGTCGATCGCTGCGGCCTCCGCCATGGCGCCCGCGTAGAAGGAGGCGATCTGGTTGGAGTCCTGGTCGGTCATGCACATGAAACGGGCGGTCTGGTGGGCCCCCGAGACGTGCACACCCGCGGTGTCCACGCCGTGCTCCTTGAGCCAGACCTCGTACTCGGCGAAGTCGGCGCCGACGGCCCCGGCGAGCAGGGGGCTGAGCCCCAGCTCGCCGAGTCCGTAGGCGATGTTGGCCGCCACCCCTCCCCGCCGCACCTCCAGGGTGTCGACGAGGAAGGACAGCGAGAGGTGTGCCAGCTGGTCGGGGAGCAGCTGGTCGACGAACCGGCCCGGAAAGGCCATGAGGTGATCCGTGGCGACGGATCCTGTCACCGCTATGCGCACTTGGGTCTCCTGCGGACTGGTTTCTGGGCCGGGCCCGGCCTGTGTCGGGACGGATCTGCGGAGTTACGTGAGGACAGGTGCGGAGGTACGCACCGAGGGCCGCGCCGGTGTCTGCGGGGTGGCGCGGCGGTACGTGCGGGCGCTCAGCCCGCGGCTGCGGCCTTGAGCGCCTCGGCCCGGTCGGTGCGCTCCCAGGTGAAGTCGGGGAGCTCGCGGCCGAAGTGGCCGTAGGCGGCCGTCTGGGCGTAGATCGGGCGCAGCAGGTCGAGGTCGCGGATGATGGCGGCCGGGCGGAGGTCGAAGACCTCGGCGATGGCGTGCTCTATGCGGTCGGTGTCGACGGTGGCGGTGCCGAAGGTCTCGACGAAGAGACCGACCGGCTCGGCCTTGCCGATCGCGTACGCGACCTGGACCTCGCAGCGGGTGGCGAGGCCCGCGGCGACGACGTTCTTGGCGACCCAGCGCATCGCGTACGCGGCGGAGCGGTCCACCTTGGAGGGGTCCTTGCCCGAGAAGGCGCCGCCGCCGTGCCGGGCCATGCCGCCGTACGTGTCGATGATGATCTTGCGGCCGGTCAGACCCGCGTCACCCATCGGGCCGCCGATCTCGAAACGCCCGGTCGGGTTGACCAGGAGGCGGTAGCCCTCGGTGTCGAGCTTGATGCCGTCGGCGGCGAGCTGGTGCAGGACGTGCTCGACGACGTGTTCCCGGATGTCGGGGGCGAGCAGCCCGTCCAGGTCGATGTCGGCCGCGTGCTGCGAGGAGACGACCACGGTGTCGAGGCGGACTGCCTTGTCGCCGTCGTACTCGATGGTGACCTGGGTCTTGCCGTCGGGACGCAGGTAGGGCACGGTGCCGTCCTTGCGGACCTCGGTGAGGCGGTGCGAGAGCCGGTGCGCGAGGTGGATCGGCAGCGGCATCAGCTCGGGGGTCTCGTCGCAGGCGTAGCCGAACATCAGGCCCTGGTCGCCCGCGCCCTGCTTGTCGAGCTCGTCCCCTGCGGCACCGTCGGCGGAGCCCTCGACGCGCTTCTCGTACGCGGTGTCGACGCCCTGCGCGATGTCCGGGGACTGCGCGCCGATGGACAGGGAGACGCCGCACGAGGCGCCGTCGAAGCCCTTGGCCGACGAGTCGTAGCCGATCTCCAGGACCTTCTCGCGGACCAGGGCGGCGATCGGGGCGTACGCCTTCGTGGTCACCTCTCCCGCGATGTGCACCAGGCCGGTCGTGATCATCGTCTCGACGGCGACGCGGGAGGCGGGGTCCTCGGTGAGGAGCGCGTCGAGGATGGTGTCGCTGATCTGGTCGGCGATCTTGTCGGGGTGGCCCTCGGTCACGGACTCCGAGGTGAACAGACGGCGGGACATGTCACTCCTGATGGGTTCGGCTGAGGGAGGGTCTGACGGGGCGGGGTGGTGCGGGGGTGGTGCGGTCCGAGGTGTCGTACGGCGCTCGGCGGCGTCCTGCGGGGGCGGCCCTGTACCGCTCGTCGGTGTCATGCGGCGTCCGTTCCGGCCGCCGCCACCGTGCTCTCCAGGGCGCGGGCCAGCACCCGCAGCGGCTCGGCGCCGCCCTCGGGGCCGCCGCCGGTCGCGACCGGCGGCGGGCGCCAGCCGTGCGCGGCGACCCGGGCGGCGGCCTGCCGGGCGAGGTCGCCCGTGCCGGAGAACCCGCCGAGGAACACCGGCTCCTGCCGGGCCAGCCCGGGACGCAACGCCTCCAGGCACTGATCCAGGCCCACGCCCGCGGGCAGTACGGCCAGCGCCTGCGGCCCCTCGTAGAGGCCGGGGAGCGGGTCGTAGCACCCGGCCGGGGAGCCCGCCGCGGGCAGCACCCAGACGGTGCCCGCCCCCGGCCGCGCAGCCGGTCGCAACTCCCGTACAGACAAGGGAAGTTGCGGGTTCGCGTGCGGTACGGGAAACCCGTCCAGCAGGTCCAGCGCGCCGGACACGTCGAGCGCGCCGCGCCCGTCGGACAGCGCCCGCAGCAGCCGCGCGGTCTGCGCGAGGAGCGAGGCCGCCTCGGCGTCCGGGAACCGGGCGCGGTCGTGCACGCAGGTCAGCACGAGTCCGCCCGCGGTGTCGTGCCGGGCGACCAGGGTGAGGGGCAGCGCGGAGGGCGCCACGAGGACCTCCGGCTCGTCCACCCGTACGCCCTGCGCCGCGAGTTCGTTCGCCAGTGCGGCGGCGGAGACCGCGGACGCGGCGGACGTGGTCCCGTACGGGCCGCTGCCGGGCGCGGCCACGAGGCCGACGGTCGGCGGCGGTTCGAAGACGACGAGCGACTCGGCGCGCGGCCCGGCGGACCGGCCGTCGGCGCCGCGGGGCGCCCCTCGGGAATCCGGCGCCCCGCGGGAGTCCGGCGCCGCGCCGTCGGGGGCCGGTCCCCCGGCGGCCGTCCAGCGCTCGATCTGCCCGCCGGAGACCCATTCGTACGCCGCCCGCTCCAGCGCACGCGCGCCCAGCGTGTCCAGCAGCCGCGCCACCGGCAGCCCGGACGTCAGCCGCACGTGCAGCGGGTGGCAGCCGCGCAGCGGCCCGGAGAGCAGCTCTGCGCCCGGCAGACCGACGCCCCGGCCGGAGACGGCCACCTTGAACGCCACGGACACCGGGTCCCGCGTGTGCGGCGGCGCTCCGGCCGCCCGGTACAGCAGCAGCGCCCACACCGCCTGGAGCGCGGTCGACTCGGCGGCCCCCTGCCCGGCCGCCCAGGTCCGCAGCCGCGCCGCCTCCGCCGGGGTGAGCCGCTCGCGGAACCACTCGTGCCCCTGCCGCTCCCGCGCCCCGCCGGGTGTGCCGGGCAGCGGGACCGACGGCAGGGCGGGCAGCGTGACGGTGTCCCGCGGCGCGGCGGCGTACCGCATCCAGAACTCCCGGGCGGCCACCGCGTCCTGCCGCGACAGCCACTTCGCGTGGTCCCGCACGTCCGGTCGGCGCGCGCCGCCGAGAGGCCGGCCGCCCGCTGCGTACGCACGCAGGAAGGAGCGCAGCAGGGCGCGCATGCTGCGCCCGTCGAGGAAGGCGTGGTGGTAGGTGAACAGCAGCCGGGTGACCCGGGCCAGGTCCGCCGCACCCGGCGCGCCCGGGCCCGCGAGCAGCGTCACCCGCAGCTGTCCGGCCCGGCGCAGGTCGAACTCCCGCAGCCGCTCGTTCCGTACCAGGGTCGGCCAGTCGGCCCCGCTGTCCGCACCGTGGTAGGCGATCCGCGGGACCACCCGGGGGTGGACGGTCAGCGCGGGCGGCGCCCCGGTGGGCGGGGCGAGCCCGGTGCGCAGGACCGCGTCCCCGTCGTAGAGCGCCTGCCACGCGGCGACGAAGCGCGGTACGTCCAGCGGCCCGCGCCAGCGCACCGCCAGCTGCTCGACATGGACACCGGCCCCAGGGCGCACCAGCGCGTCGAGCAGCAGGTCCTGCTGGGAGGGGGAGGCGGGCACGTGCAGCGGGCCGCGGCCCTGCGGCCCGCCGCTGCGCGCGGGGCGTGGGCGTGGCTGCTCCGACGAGGCCATCGGTTTCCTTCCTCCTCCCCGGTCAGGGGTCGGTCGGTGCACACCCGGGCCGGGGCTCCGGCGTCCGGGACGGGGGCTCGGGGCGGCCGTTCAGAGCGGCCGGACGGCGGATTCGGCGTGCCGGGCGGCGAGGGCGAGCGTGGCCCTGCTCCGGCGCCCGAGCGTCTCGCGTACGTGACTGCGGGCCTGCGCAAGGGTGGTTCCGGCCCCCAGGACCTCGGTGACGGCCTCCTCGCGCAGCAGGACGCTGTGCCGGCAGACGGCCGTCACGTCCCGCGTGCCCGGCGTCAGCGACCACTCCGTGACGTGCTCGGCGCACAGCCGCGACGGCACGGTCGCCTTCTCGACGATCCGGTAGGCGGCCGGGAAGCACAGCCGTACGGCCTCGGTGCTCTCGGTGGTGCGCACCGCCCCTTCGGCGACCAGGCTCTCCACGCGCACCCGCTGCACGCCGGGCGACAGTTCGCTCAGCTCCACCTCGGCCACGTGCGGGACGACGGCCGGCCAGTCCCCGATCCGGTACAGGAAGTCGTGCAGGAGCTCCGGCGGGGCCTTGACGGTGAGCTCGTCCTCGAAGGTGAGGAGGAGTTCGGCGTCCCGGTCCGCGTTCTCGGCCGCCGCCTTGACGCGGTCGAGCTCGGCCCGGCTGTTGGTGTCGGTGGCGAGCCGCAGCCAGGCCTCGTCGTCGGGCAGCCCTGCGGCCACCGTGAAGTCGTGGTCGAGGGTGAGCCTGCACCGGCCCCCGCCCAGTTCGTCCACGCTCCACCGCCCGCCCATGGCCAGGGCGGGTGCGGCCGGGGTCTCGTGCCGGAAGGAGATACGGCGCGCGACGGGGTCCATGGTCCGCCGGGAGAACCAGGACTTCACCTCGCCGTTGGCCGTGACCCACATCTGGAAGCGGTCCAGCTCCCCGTCCAGGTCGAGCCGTTCCACGTGCACGGTGGGCGGCATGACGAGCGGCCACCGGGTGGTGTCCGAGATCAGCCCGTACACCACCGCGGCGGGCGCCTGCACCTCCACCGTGTACGCCGTGCGAAGTACCCGCTCGCCTGGCATCGGCTCACCTGACATCGGCTCCACCCTTCTCGACCTTGGACAACGAATGTGCCCAATGCCGCCGGAGAGGAGGTGGAGATGCGCTTGAACCCGCCCCGCGGACCATGTCCGGGTCCGCCGTGCTCGCCCTGGCCGCCCCGCGCACCATGACCGGGCGGGTCCTACAGCACCGCGGAACGAGCCGCGGAGAGCGCCTGGTTGACCAGGGCGAGGTAGCGGCGGGGCGTGTAGGCCTCGTCGAGTTCCTCCTCGTCGAGCACCAGGGCGTAGTCGCGCTCGACCCGGCCGGTGGTCTCCAGCATGGCCAGCGAGTCGTAGCCGAGGTCCCCGAACTCGGTGTCGAGGATCTCCCCGTCGAGGTCGATCCCCTCCTCCTGGCCCGCGCACTCGCGCAACAGCCTTACCAGGTCCGCCAGTTGCATCGGCTCCCGCTCCATGGGCCGTACCTTTCCGTCGTCTGTCGTCCGTCTTGCGTCTTGCGTCTTGCGTCTTGCGTCGTACGTCCTGCGCGTGCGCGTGCCGTCAGGGGGCCCGTACGACGGCCGCCGAGTTGAAGCCGCCCCGGCCCCGGGCCAGCACCAGGACGGTGCGCAGCTCCACACCCGTACGGGGGGTGCCGGTGACGAGGTCCACCGGGCAGTCGGCGGCCGGGCGTTCGGTGCCGGTGGTCGGCGGGATGACCTGGTCGCGCAGGGCGAGCAGGGCAGCCGCCAGGTCCAGTGCGGCGCCGCCCGCCGCCAGCCGCCCGGCCATGCTCTTGGGCGCCGTGACGGGCACCCCGTACGGCCCGAAGAGGGCGGCGATGGCCTCGGCCTCCGCCCGGTCGGCGTCGCGCTCCCCCGCGCCGTCCGCGAGCACGAGGTCGACGTCCGCCGGTACGCACCCGGCGTCGGCGAGCGCCAGCGCCGCCGCGTCGGCGAGTCCCGACCGCTCGGGCGAGGCGTCGAAGGTGGCCGAGTGCCCGGCCAGGCTCCCGTACACCCGGGCGCCCCGCTCGGCGGCGGCGGCCGCGTCCTCCAGCACGAGCAGCGCCCCGCCCTCCCCCACCACATGGCCGCAGGCGTCCTCGGCGAACGGCCGGTAGGCGCGCGCGGGATCCTCGCAGGTGCTCATGCCGCCACCGGCGAGGTAGGCGGCCCAGCCCCACGGGCACAGCGCCGAGTCGAGACCGCCGGTCACCACCAGCCGGGCACCCTTGCGGATCTGGCGGCGGGCGTGCGCGACCGCGTCGAGGCCGCCCGCCTGCTCGGAGACCACCACGCCCGACGCGCCGCGCAGGCCGTGCTTGATGGAGATCTGGCCGCTGTTGACGGCGTAGAACCAGGCGAAGGACTGGTACGCGCTGACGTGCTGGGGCCCCCGGCTCCACAGCGCCTGCAGTTCGCGCTGGCCGAACTCGAAGCCGCCCGCCGAGTTCGAGGTGACGACTCCCGCCGCGTACGGGGGCAGCGCCGCGAGGTCGACACCTGCGTGGTCCAGGGCCTCCTGGGCGGCGGCCAGCGACAGCCGGGTGACCCGGTCGGTCTGCGGCAGCAGCCGGCTGGAGACATGGTCCTCGTCGACGAAGCCTGGCACCTCCCCGGCCAGCCGCACCGGGTAGGGCGAGGCGTCGAAGCGGGTGACCGGACCGATGCCGCTCTGCCCGCGCAGCACGGACGCCCACCAGGTGCCGGCGCCGAGCCCGCCGGGGGCGGCGACGCCGATGCCCGTGAAGACGGCGGTGGTCGGCGGCGCCTCGACGCTTGCGGCGGGGGTGCTGGTGGTGGCGGTCATGCGGCTGCTCCCCTCAGGCGCGGGCGGTTCAGGATCATCGCGCTCTGGAACCCGCCGAAGCCGCTGCCGACGGTGAGCACGGTGTCGGTGCGCTGCTCGCGGGCGGTGAGCGGGGTGTAGTCGAGGTCGCAGGCCGGGTCGCTCTCGTGCAGGTTCGCCGTCGGCGGCACCACCCCGTGCTCGATGGTGAGCGCGCACGCGGCGACCTCCAGCGCGCCGACCGCGCCCAGGGAGTGCCCGATCATCGACTTGATCGAGCTGACCGGCACCTCGTACGCGCGCCCGCCCAGGCTCAGCTTGAACGCCTCGGTCTCGTGCCGGTCGTTCTGCTTGGTCCCCGAGCCGTGCGCGTTGACGTAGTCCACCGCGCCGGGGTCCAGCCGGGCCTCGTCGAGGGCGCAGCGGACGGCCTCGGCCATCTCCGCGCCGTCGGCCCGCAGCCCGGTCATGTGGTACGCGTTGCTGCGCGAGGCGAACCCGGAGATCTCCGCGTACGCGTGGGCGCCGCGCCGCCGTGCGTGCTCCAGCTCCTCGACGACCAGCACGGCCGCGCCCTCACCGAGCACGAAGCCGTTGCGGGTCCGGTCGAAGGGGCGGGACGCGGTGGCCGGGGTGTCGTTGCGCGCGGTGGTGGCCCTGATGGCGTCGAAGCAGGCCAGGCTGATCGGGGAGATCGGCGCCTCGGCCGCGCCGGTCACCATCACGTCCGCGCTGCCCTCGCGGATCAGCTCGACGGCGTGCCCGATCGCGTCCAGGCCCGAGGTGCAGCCCGTGGACACCAGCGACACCGGACCTCCCACGCCCGCGGTACGGGCCACCTCGGCCGCCATCGAGGACGGCACGAAGTAGTCGTGGAGGTGCTCGGGGGCCCTGGTGTGGTCGACCAGCAGGCGCTGTCCCCGGTCGCTGACCCGGTCGTACCCGTGGTCCAGGGAGGTGGTGCAGCCCAGTGCGCTGCCCAGGGTGACCCCGCACCTGCCGGGGTCACCCAGGGCGGTGAGCCCGCTGTCGGCGAGCGCCTCGCGCGCACTGACGACCGCGAACTGGGCCGCCCTGTCCAGGCGTTGCACGTCCGCCTGGCCGAGCCCCTGCTCCAGCGGGTCGAAGTCGGCCTCGGCCGCGACCTGTGAGCGGTACGGCGCGGGGTCCAGGAGGGTGAGGGTGCGGGTGGCGGTGCGTCCGGAGGTGAGCAGGGACCAGAACTCCTTGGTGCCGGGCCTGCCGGGGGCGACGACCCCGATGCCCGTGATGACCGCGCGTCTCATCGTCGTGCCCCCAGCGGTTGGTGTCGTGGTACCTCCGTCGAGCGTCGCCGACGGGGCTGCGGCGGTACTGGAGCGCGGCTGGAGCCGCGCCTGGTGCGGCCCGCTCCGCGGCGGTCCTGGTGCGGCCTGCTCCGCCGCGGGCCGGGTACGGACTGCTCCGCCGCGGGCCGGCCGCGGTTCAGTGCGTCAGGCTCTGCGCGTACCGCTTGGCGTGGTTCAGCGTCGCGGTGCTGTTGCGGCCCAGAGCCTCGCGGACGTACGTACGGGCCGAGGAGAGGGTGGCCTCCTCGCCGAGGACGGCGGTGATGTTCTCCTCGCGCAGGATCACGCTGTGCCGCGAGGTGACGGTGGTGCCGTGCGCGTCACCGGTCACCGTCCAGCAGCCGGTGTGCGCCTCCATCAGGGCGGGGGTGCGGGTCTGCTTGTAGACGATGCGCCCGGACTCCGGGAGGCAGACCCGTACCGACTCGGTGGTGTGCGAGGCGCCGTCGGCGGTCAGGGTGTCCATCGTCATGACCTGCACCGGACCGTCCTCGTCCACCTCCAGCCGCGAGACGTGCGGCAGCAGCCGCTGCCAGTCGGCGACCCGCTGCAGAAAGCCGTAGACCGGCTCGGCGGGGGCGGCCACGTGCACGGAGTCCTCGAAGGACAGCACCAGTTCGTCCAGGCGCGCCCAGCGTTCGCCGAGCCGGGCGATGTTGGCCAGCTCCGCGCGGCTGTTGGTGTCGGTGGCCCGCTCCACCCAGGCCACGTCCTCGGCCCGGTCACCGGGGACCGAGAAGTCGTGCAGCAGGGTCAGTCTGGCGCGCTCGGCGCCGCGCGGTTCGACCACCCAGGCGCCGGACATCGCGGCGAGCGGCGGCGCGGGCACCTCCTGGCGGAACGCGACCCGCCGGGCGGCGGCGTCCAGCCGGCGGTGCGAGGTCCAGTGCGACACCCGGCCGCCCGCGGTGGCCCACATCGCCAGGTGCTCGTCGGTGCCGTCGGAGGCGAGCCGCTCCACGTGGACGTTCGGGCCGAAGAACAGCGGCCAGCCGGTGGCGTCCGCGATCAGCCCGTAGACCGCGCCCGCCGGGGCGTCGACGTCCGTGGTGTGGACGGTGCGGTGGACACGTCCTGCCGCCGCCGGGCCGGCGGCAGCGGTGACCGGTGCCGTCGTCGTGGTCATCGCGATCCCTCCAAGACTCGGGTGGTGCTCACGACCGTGTCCGAGACCGCTGGAGAGGTGGCGGAGGAACGCTGGAGGACCACAGGACCCAGCACGGACAGTGCCTCGCGCAGGCGCCGCGCCGTCAGCCGGTCGCCGCCCGCCGCCAGATACCCGTCGGGCCGCACCAGCGCCCAGCCGCCACCGCCCGCCGCGAACCCGAGGGCCTCCCGCAGCAGCCCGCCCGGGTCGGTCAGCGGCACGCCGCCGCCGTCCCCCGGAGCTCCGCCGCCCACGGCCCGTACCGAAAGCCACTCCCCCGCTCCCGCGGCCACGTCGGCCGCCGTCGTGCTCGCCCGGCCGCCGTCCGGTGCGTACAGCAAGGTCCAGCGCACGTCGCGGAGTTCGGCGTACAGCGCCTCGGCCGCCGGTCCCGCGGGCAGCCCCGCCGCCACCGCGGCGGCGCGCGACCCGGCGGCCGGCCGCAGCCTGCCGCCCGGGGTGGTCAGCGGGGACCCGGCGTAGTGCCGCAGCAGCCCCGACATGCCGCCGAGCACCTTGCGCTGGATCTTCCCGCGCAGCGCGGGGACCTTCCGTACGACGGAGAAGACGACCGGCAGCATCACCGGTGCGAGGGTGTTCTTGAACTGCACCAGGAAGGTGGCCTTGCGGGTGGAGCCGAGCAGCGCCCGGCCCACCGGCACCCGCTCCTGACTGTACGTGGCGAGCAGGGGGCGCCCGGCCTGGCCGCGGGCGACCATGGCGAGCTTCCAGGCGAGGTTGTAGGCCTCCTGGATCCCGGTGTTCATGCCCTGGCCCGAGGCGGGGCTGTGCACGTGCGCCGCGTCGCCCGCCACGAAGACGCGGCCCTCGCTCATGTTCGGCACCATGCGCTGCTGGAAGGTGAAGACGGACGTCCACGACGGCTCGCCGACCCGCACCGTACGGCCGAGTCCTGCGCTGAGCTTCGCGGAGAACCGGGCGGCGGCCTCGGTGGGCGTCTCGGCGGCGGCCCCGGGGCCCGGGGCGGTGTCGAGCAGCCGCCAGTACCCCTCGCGCAGGTAGGGCACCATCATCAGGGCGTGCCCGTCCGCGTGGGCCCAGTAGATGGTGTCGGGCGGCAGGTCCATGGCCACGGGCGCGTCGGCCAGCTGCCAGGTCTCGCTGGACTCGCCGAGCAGTGGCAGACCGAGCTGCCCGCGCACGGTGGAGTGCCCGCCGTCGCAACCGACCAGCCACGGTGTCCGGAAATCCTCCAACTTGCCGTCCGGGTGCGTCAGTTGGGCCCGTACGCCGTCCTCGTCCTGGTCGAGTCCGGTGAGCCGCACCCCCCACTCGGGCCGTACCCCGAGCGCCGCGCAGGCCTCGCGCAGCAGTTCCTCGGTACGGGTCTGCTCGATGACGACGGTGTACGGGAAGCGGGTGGGCATCGCCGCGTAGTCGGCCTGCAGCCGCACCAGGCGCCGTCCCGCCGAGTACATCGTGAACGCCTTGTTGTGCCGCCCGGCCGCGAGCACCGGCCCTGCCACGCCCATCTGGTCGAAGGTCTCCAGGGTGCGGGGGTGGACGGCCACCGCACGGCTGGTGCGGGCGGGGCCAAGGGCTGCGTCGACGAGCCGGACGCTCACTCCCCTGCGGGCCAGTTCGTGTGCGGCGGTCAGGCCGACGGGTCCCGCGCCGACGACGAGGACCGGGTTGTCGGGGAAGGTCGCCATGGGGTCTCCTCTTGCCGGGGTCGTGGCGGGGCGGGTCGTGCGGCGGATGGTGCGGGGGGCCGGGTCGTGCGGGTCTCCTCGGGCGGCCGGGTGCGGTTCAGGCGGCGGCTTCGAGGGCCGCCCGGTCCTGGAGGCTGCGGCGCAGTCCGCGCCGTTCGGGCTTGCCTACGGGGGTGCGGGGCACGGAGTCGACCACCTCGATGCGGCGGATCTGCTCGAAGCCGGCCAGCTGTGCGTTGGCCCCGTCCGCGATGGAGTCGAGGGTGTCGAGCAGGTCGGGCACACCGGGGTCACGGAGCACGATCCCGGCCCAGGTGACGGCGCCGTGGCGGGGGTGCGGCCAGTCGGCCACCACGCAGTCGGCGACCCGGGGGTCCTGGGCGAGCACGTGCTCGACGGCGGTGGGCGAGACGAGTTCGTTGTCGTACTTGAAGACGTCGCCGAGCCGGTCCACCAGGGTCAGTTCGCCGTCGTCGTCGACCCGGCCGATGTCACCGGTGGAGAACCAGCCGTCGCCGTCGGCCGGGCCCGTCCGGGCGTGAAGGTAACCGGCCATCAGCTGCGGCCCGCGCACCTGCACCTCGCCCGTGGTGTGCGCGCCCACCGGCTGCCGGGACTCCAGGTGCACGACGCGGCACTCGGTGCCCGGCAGGGGGCGGCCGACCGTTCCTCGGCTGGGGGAGCCGGGGCGCTGGCAGTGCGTGAGCGGGGAGAGCTCGGCCATCCCGTACCCCTGCACGACGGGGACGCCGAGCCGGTCGGCGAGCGTGCGGGCGGTGGCGGGGGCGAGCGCGGTGCCGCCGGAGAGGACGACGGTCAGCGCGGGCCCGGCGGGCACGCCCTCGACGGGACGCGGGCCGGCGAGCAGGGAGGCCGTCCGGTGCAGTCTGGCGGGCAGCCCGTAGTAGTGCGTGGCGCGGGTGCGGGCGGCCAGGGCGAGGGAGGCCAGCGGGTCGGGGTCGGTGCACAGCACCTGGCAGGCGCCCGCGAACACGGCGGAGTTCAGGTGCATCGGGTGGAAGAGCGGCAGGTGGTTGAGGGTGACGGAACCGGTGTCCAGGAGGTGGGCGGCGGCGGTCTGTGCCGCGTTCGCCACGAGGTTGCGGTGGGTGAGCCGGACCGCGCGGGGCGCCCCGGTCGTGCCCGTCGTGAACTGGATGCAGGCGTCCGCGCCGGGGTCCGCGGGCGGGAACCACACCCCCTCGCAGGGCCCACCGAGGGCCTCCGCGAGCGGCATCGCGTCGAGCGCCTCCGCGAGCGGCGACCCACCGAGCGCCTCCGCGAGCGGCGACCCACCGAGGGCCTCCGCGTGCGGCCGCCACTCGCCCGGCGCCGGATCGCCAGGCGTCCCCGCGTGGCCGGTGTCGGTCACGACCACGGCGCGCAGCGCGGGCAGCCTCTCGCGCAGCCCGGCCAGCAGTTCGGCGGTCGCGGACGGTACGAAGGCGACCTCGACGGCGGCGGTGGTGAGGACGTGCACCAGGCCGGGGCCCTTGAGCAGCGGGTTGACCAGGACGGCGGTGTTCCCGCTGCGCACCGCGCCGTAGTAGGCGGCGGGGAACTCCCGGCCGAGAGTGTGGGCCACGCCGATCCTGGCCCCCCGGGAGCCTCCGGCCAGCCGTGCCACGCAGGCGGCGAACCGGTCGGTGAGCGCGTCGAGTTCCGCGAACGTCGTCGTCACCGGCGCAGCCCCGCCGCCCTCGATGCGCAGCGCGCAGCCGTCCGGGTCGCGCTCGGCCGCGCGGCGCAGCAGCCCGTCCAGGGGAAGCTCGGGGTAGGTGAATCTCGGCACTGCGGGCTCCTCCTCGTCCCACGGGGGTCCAGGGCCCCACCCTCGGTCCGGCCGCTTGAGGAATCTTCGAAGGGCGCTCGATGTGCCGTACAGATGCTGAGGAGCACCCACCCGGACCCGGTGGGGGAAAACTGGAGGAAGGGAGCCCACCGGCATGACGTCCCTCATCGCCGCCGCGGCGGCACCGGCAGAGCAACTGACCACGAGGACGACGGAGTTCGGCGCCCTGTACGCCGAGGTCCAGCAGTTCTACGCGCACCAGATGCAGCTCTTCGACTCGTTCCTGGCCGAGCCGTGGGCGGGCACCTTCACCCAGGACGCCGTCTTCGACGTACCGACGCTTGAGCGGCCGTTGCGCGGGCGCACCGAACTGGCCGCGTCGGTACGGCACAACGAGGAGGCCGCCCGCCGCAGCGGCGAGCGGATGCGGCACTGGCTCGGCATGATCGACGTCGGCGCGCACCCGGACGGCTCGCTGCGCACGCGTGCCTATGCGCTGGTGTACGTGACCACGCACGGCGGGAGCCCGAAGGTGCACCGGGTGTGTGTCATGCAGGACACCCTGGTGCGCAGGCGGGGCAGCCTGCGCACCGCGCACCGCCTGGTCACCCGCGACGACCTGGCGTAGCCCGCGCCGTGCGTCCGCCGTGGGTCACACGCGGCGCAGCACCAGCGCGCTCTGGGTCCCGCCGAAGCCGCTGCCGACCGCCAGGGCCGTCGCGGTGCGCTGCTCGCGGGCGGTGAGCGGGGTGTAGTCGAGGTCGCAGTCCGGGTCGCTCTCGTGCAGGTTCGCGGTCGGCGGGATGACGCCGTGCTCGACGGCCAGCAGGCAGGCCGCAGCCCCGAGGGCGCCCAGTGCGCCGAGCGAGTAGCCGAGCATGGAGGCCACCGCGCTGATGGGCACGCGGTGTGCGTGCGGTCCCAGGGCCCGTTTGAGGGCGGTCGTCTCGTGGATGTCGCCGCGCCGGGTGCCCGCTCCGTGGGCGGCGACGTGGTCCACGGCGCCGGGGTCCAGGCGGGCCTCGTCGAGCGCGATCCTGACGGCTTCGGCGAGTTCGGTGCCGTCGGCCCGCAACCCGGTCATGTGGTAGGCGTTGCTGCGCGCGCCGAACCCGGCGATCTCGGCGTAGACGTGGGCGCCGCGGCGCCGGGCGTGCCCGAACTCCTCGACGACGAGGACGGCGGCGCCCTCGCCGAGCACGAGGCCGTCCCGGTTGCGGTCGAAGGGCCGGGCGGCCCCCGCCGGGTCCTCGTTGCAGTGGTACGAGGCGAGGCGCACGGCGTCGAAGCCCGCCAGCACGACCGGTGAGACGGGCGCCTCGCAGCCGCCGGTGACGACCACGTCCGCGCTGCCCTCGCGGACCAGTTCGGCGGCGTGCCCGATCGCGTCGAGGCCGGAGGTGCAGCCGGAGGACAGCAGGGCCACCGGTCCCCTGGCGCCGACGGCGCGGGCCGCCTCGGCCGCCATCGAGGACGGCGCGAGGTAGTCGTACAACCGTTCCGGGGCGGGCGGTGCGGCCCGCGCCGGGCCCGCCGTCCGCTCGCGGCTCGCGGCGTACTCCCGGTCGAGCGCGCTCGCGCAGCCGAGTGCGCTGCCCAGGGCGAGTGCGCAGCGGCGCGGGTCGAAGCTGTCCGCCGCGAGGGGGCCGGCGAGTCCGCTGTCGGCCATCGCCTCCCGGGAGGCGGCGACGGCGAACTGGGTGGCCCGGTCGAGGCGCAGGGCCTCGTCCAGGCTGAGTCCGTGGGCCAGTTCGTCGAAGTCGGCCTCGGCGGCGACCTGGGAGCGGAACCCGGAGGCATCGAAGCGGGTCAGTGTGCGGGTGGCGGTGCGCCCGGAGGTGAGCAGGTCCCAGAAGCCGCGCACCCCGGTGCCGCCGGGCGCCACCACACCCAGGCCGGTGACGACGGCCCGCCTCACCGGCCCGTCCCCACGGCCGCCGTACGTACCGCCCAAGGTGTTGCCGAGGGCCCTCCCGAGGGCGCCGCGGTGCGGGCCACCACCCGGGCGGCCCGCCCGACGAGCCGGGGCAGCGCCGCGTCCCGTACGAAGAAGTGCCCGCCCGGCACGGTGCGCCGGGTGAACGGGCCGGTGCTCCAGCGCTGCCAGCCGGCCATCGCGGCGGGCGGTGCCAGCGGGTCGTCCCGTCCGGCGACTGCCAGGACCGGTACCGGCAGCGGCCCGCCGTACGCCATGTCCCCGCCGGGTCCCGCTCCTGCCCCTGCCTGCGTGCGCAGTGCGTCGGCCAGCCTGAAGTCGTCGCGCAGGACGGGCAGTGCGGTGCGGTGCCACAGGTCGCCGGGCTCGGTGCCGCCGGGCACGGAGCCGAAGGTGTCCAGCACCCGGAGCAGTTCGGCGTCCGGCAGGTCCGCGCAGTGGGCCAGAGCGACGGGTGCGTCAGGTGGCGGCAGCGCTCCGACGGCCAGCAGCGCGGGCAGCGCGAGCCTCTTCTTGTGCAAAGAGCAAACGAGTGCGCAGGAGATGAGCCCGCCCAGGCTGTGCCCGTACAGCAGATAGGGCTCCCCGCTGCGCACCACGGGCCCGACCACCGCGGCGATGTCGTCCAGCAGCTCAGCTGTGCTGGTGGGGCGCGGCTCGCGGCGGCGCCCGTCCCGGCCGGGCAGCAGAACCGGCACGATCTCCACATCCGGGCCCAGCAGCCTCGGCCAGCGCCGGAAGGCGGAAACACCAGCGCCCGCATGTGCGAAGCACAGCACTCGTACCCGCATGCCCGTCCTTCCGTCCGGCCGCCGGTGGTACGCCGGTCAGGCCGCGTACAGGTTGAAGGTCGAGCCGCGGCGCGGTCCCGCGCTGACGTCCAGGGCGGGGTCGACCGCGAGCATCGCCTGGTGCAGCCGCTGGACCTGACGGGAGGGCTCGACCCCGAGGTCGTCGATCAGGCGGGCGCGCAGCTTGCGGAAGACGTCGAGGGCGGAGGCCTGCCGGCCCGCCCGGTAGAGCGCCACCATCGCCTGGGAGTGCAGGCCCTCGTGCTGGGGGTGACGGGCGATCAGTTCGGTGAGTTCGGCGAGGAGTTCGCTGTGCCTGCCGAGTCTGAGGTCCGCGTCGATGCGGCGCTCGACGGTGCCCAGGCGGCTCTCCTCCAGCCGCATCACCTCGATCTCCAGGATGGGCCCCACCCGTACGTCGACCAGTGCGGGTCCCTGCCACAGCGCGAGCGCCCGGCGCAGCATGGTGGCCGCGCTGTCGTCGTCGCCCTGCTCGTAGGCGGCGTGGCCGTCCGTCACCAGCTGTTCGTAGGTGTGGACGTCGACGCAGTCGGGCGGAATCTGCAGCAGGTATCCGCCGTGCCGGGTCGCGAGCACTTCCTTGGCGCCGCCGGGGGCGCCGGGCCCCATGGCCGTGCCGAGCCTTCGGCGCAGATGGAGTATGTACGTCTGGAGGGTGGTCAGGGCGCTGTGCGGCAGCTCCGTCCCCCAGATCTCTTCCATGAGTGTCGGTACGGGTATGACTCGGCCAGGGTAGAGCGCGAGCAGCGCCAGGATCTGGCGCGGCTTTCTGGCTGTCGGAACGATGGATCCCCCGTTGACCTCTGCACTCAACGGACCCAGAACTTGAATCTCCACGGTCCCCTCCGTCGCGATAGCCCAGTTCCCGTCGATTTCCAGCCGTCGACCCGTGAAAGGTAGCCGGGCTGGGTCCGTTCGGTCAGGAAGCTCTAGCGAGCATCGAGCGGCTTTCCACGTACCGCTCGGAGCAGGGGCCGCGGGCCCCGGGAAGGGGCGGGCGGTGCCGGGTGATTACGGCGTGATCACCGTCGGAGGGGTGTCCTTCGGGACGGCAGGTGATTACGGCGTAATCACCCCGTGGGTGATTACGCCGTAATCACCCACGGGCCGGGGCGCCCGCCGCTGCCGCGTCCGTGGGCCGTTCACAGCGGGAGGGTTATGCCGAGCTCCTGCATGGCGGAGGACGGCGGGCCGCCCTCCGAGCGTTCGGTCTTGCGGCCCTTGGTGCCCGGGGCCAGGGTGCGCGGGTCCACGGCCTCGGCGGGCGCCCCGCTGGAGTACAGCCCGTCGGGGGCGGTGTCGCGGTCGTGCGGGAGCAGCCAGAACACCCGGCGGCGGAAGGTGCCCGACGAGCGGGAGGACTTGGCGCCGGGGCCCAGTACGGCGTATCCGACCATCCGGCCGTCCCGGTGGTAGGCCGGCTTGCCGCGCCGGGTCGGCAGCCGGTCCAGGCTCTGCCGTACGTAGTCGAGATCGCTGACGTCCTCCAGCCAGACAAGATCGATTTCGTGGAGGATCTCGTCCTCTGCGATGAGGGCGCTCATGCTGTCTCCTCGTCGGCGAGCAGTCCGATGCCCGGGTAGTACTTGCGCTGGTTCGACAGGATCATCTGCTTGGGCGAGGCCAGACCCACTGCCTCCCGGACCCTCACCGCGAACGCGCGTGAGGAGATGGCGGGTGCGCCCTCATTTTGACACCACGTCCGATAGGCGGCGTACAGCTGTGCCTGTTCCGCCCTGAGGTCGGGGTCGAGCGCGCAGGACTCGCCGAGGAAGCGCCCGGTGTGGTCCTCGGTCTCCGCGTAGGCGGTGGTGGCGATGCGTACCCGCTCGGGGCCGGTCAGGTTCTTCTCGCCGCGCAGGTAGCGGCGGGCGCCGTCGATCAGCCAGTTGAGGATGCCCGCGCCCTCCTCGGTGACGAGGATGTCCGCCAGGTTGTCGATCTTGCGGTCGTCGGAGACCACCCGCTCGAAGGGGATCAGCCGCATCCTGCGCCAGAAGGCGAAGCCGCCGGTGCCGACCTCGGGGCGGTGGTTGCCGAGCAGCCAGAGCTTGTGGGTGGGCTCGAAGCTGAAGAAGTCCTGGCGCATCCGGCGGGCCTTGATGCGGTCGCCGCCGGTGAGCAGCTTGACCCTGGCCTCGTCGAACTTGTCCCCCGGCTTGACCTCGCTGCACACGATGACCCGGCGGCCGTGGAGTTCGGCCAGGTCGGTGGGGTGGCCCTCGTACGGGCGGGACATCAGGAAGCCGGGCGGGGCCGCGTCCGCGTAGTCGCCCAGCAGCTTGATCAGGACGTCCAGGAGCACGGACTTGCCGTTCTTGCCCGAGCCGAAGAGGAACGGCATGACCTGGCCGCCGACGTCGCCCGTCACCGAGTAGCCGAGCAGCAGGTGCAGGAAGTCGATCATCTCCTCGCCCTCGGCGCCGTCGCCGAAGGTGTCGGTGAGGAACCGGTTCCAGCGCGGGGTGGCCATCGGCTGCGGCCCGAGCGAGGTGGAGCGCGAGTGGAAGTCCTTGTCGGGGTCGGGGGTGCGGATCGCGCCGGTGCGCAGGTCGACGATGCCCGCCGGTGTGCACAGGGCGTACGGGTCCGCGTCCAGGAGCGCGGCGTTGAGCACCATGCCCGGGGCCGACCTGGCCTGGGTCAGCATCGCGTTCATGCCGCTGGTGCTCAGGGCACGGCGGCGGTGCTGCTGCAGCGACGTGCTGGTGTAGACACCGCGCGGGTCGGTGAGTGCGATGGACTCGGCCAGGTCCCCGGCCGCCCATATCACCGTGTCGTCCTCGTCGATCTGCCAGCGCGAACTGTCCCAGCGGTACCAGCCCAGGCCGGGCACGTGCCGGTAGTCGTTGGCGTAGAGCCTGACGAACAGCTTGGCGTTGCCCCGGTCGGTGAGGGTGTCGGGCAGCAGTCCCTGCGCGGTGGCCGGCGGGGTGCTCGGCGCGGCCTGGGCGGGCAGCTCGGCGGGGGCCTGCGCGAGGATCTGCGCGGCCACGGCCTGGGCGTCGAAGAGGGTCCCCTCGTTGTTGCCGCTCACCTGCGGTCCCCCAGTGACAGCGGGCGCAGGGAACCCGCGCTCAGTCCGCTGCGGATGATCGGGGCGTAACGACGCTCCTGGCCGGGGCGGGCCCGTTCGGCCACCTCTCTCAGGATGTGCTCGGCCTCGTTTTCCTTCAGATGTCCCGCGGCCACCAGTCCCCCCGCCGTGTAGGCAGCTCTGTTGAGTTTCTCCGAGAAGGCCGCCCCCTCGGGGGCGGTGGCGCAGCCCGCCACTTCCGCAAGCACCCGAGAAAGGGCTCTGAGGGGGCTCTGACGGCCTCCCCCGGCCGCGATGACCGCCTGGCGCGCCCGGGGCGGTACAGGCCGCGGAGCGGGCGTGTGGGCGGTCGCCAGGTGCCCGGTGCGCTCCAGCTCCCGGGCCAGCCAGTCGGGCAGCAGTGCCGGTTCCCGTACGCCGCCGACCGGGGTGTAGGCGCCCGCCCTGGTCGTGGTCCCCGGCGCGACGATGTAGCCGCCGTGTGCCCGTACGTCGACCTGCCAGGCCAGCGCCCGCCCGGGGCCCGAGCCCGTGGAGCAGCGCCAGTGGTGGCTGCGCCGGGCCCGGTACCAGACGTGCAGGCCCCCCGAGGGGGTGCGTACCCGCAGGGTGGCCGTGTCGTCCGCGGGGCTGGTGGTGCCGCGCAGGGCGGCCAGCACGGCGAGCGTGTGGAAGCCGTTGGCCAGTCCGGCCAGGTCGACGTCGGCGGAGATGCTGATCCCGGGCAGCAGCCGGTCGCGGTTCGGCAGCTGTTGCGGGTGCGCGTCGATGTCGATGACGACGAGCCCGGCGGGCCCGCACGCCACGCCCGTACCGAGGCCCGGTGTGCTCCCCCACCACTGCTCGATCCTGGCCGGATCGAGGGTGGCCGCGTGAAACCCGTGGCACCAGCGGCCCGCGGCCGGGCAGGCGCATCCCTGGTGGGTGTGGCCCGGCGCGCGGCACGACTCGCAGTTGCCCGCGGGGGTCTTGCGGCCCGGCGCCAGCGGGTGGACCGGCCAGCCCCGGGCAGCACACCACCTGGCAGTCGCCAGCGACGCGGCGGTACCAGGGCGCCCAGAACTCGACTCGCCTGAGTCGCTGCGGAAAAACCGCAGGTCAGGAGCCATGCATATCCCCTACTCAGCGACCGAAGCGACTCAACGACAGACATAGCCTAGCGAAGCTGGAGTGGCATGGGGGGTACTTGTTCCCATTCCGGGTGTGTCGATGACGGACCGTTCCTGACCCACTCAACACGGTCCAGCGACTGACGCTTCGCACCCCAGCGACCGAGGGTTTTCGGTAGCTGTTCAGTCGCTGAGAAGAAACCGCAGGTCAGAGGCGTTGCAGAGACCCTAACAGCGACTGAAGCGACTCTAGCTCTCTATATATGACGCACACGCGCACACGCCAATGTCTTCATATACCCGGACTCCGAGTCGCTTCAGTCGCTGTTACCCCTGTGTACCCCACTTGACCTGGGCTTTTGTCAGCTACTGAGGCAGCTACTGAACGGGGTCCCAGTCGCTTTCCTTCAGTCGCTGCCCCCGTTGACCCAGCGACCGAGCAGCGACCGAGCGACCGGGAGCGACTCAAGTTTTCCCGTATTCCGGGTCCGTCCGGCTTCCAGAGTGATTCGAGCGACCGAAGTGACCCATGCCCGAAAACCACCGTTAGGCGCCCGACGACACCGGCCCCCCAGGGCCCCCTGCGCGACCGGGCCGCTTTTGTCTTTTCCCCGGACCCGGACCCCTTGCTGCCTTCACGTACAACGCACCGACCGGCTACTGCCTTTACGTACAAGAAGAGTGAAAGCTAACGTGTCTATGCGTCACATGGGGCCGGGAGTTAGTAATGTGACGCCATGGCATCTCCCCCCGCGCAGGGTGACCGCGACAAGGTCGTCTCGAAGCTCCCGTCCTGGCTCCGCCAGGAACTCAAGATCCGTACCGCCCAACTGGGCGTCGACATCCAGGAAGCCGTCGCCCAGGGCACCGCGGACTGGCGCAGTCTGGGCTCGAACCTCTCCCCCGTCGACACCTCCGGCGCCGAGTCGTTCGCCACGCTGCTCCCGGCCGGCCTGTGGGAGGAGTTCCGTACCGCGTGCAAGGCCCGGGGGGTCTCCCTCGTCCAAGGTCTCGCCCAGTCGGTCCAGTTGTGGCTGGAGAAGAACCCGGCCCCGGCCGTCCGCAGGCCCGCCTTCACCAAGCGCCTCATCGTGTGCAACCAGAAGGGCGGGGTCGGCAAGACCGCCATCACCGCGGGTACCGGGGAGGCCCTCGCCGAGGACGCGCTCTCGCTCTACCCGGTCAGGGTCTCCCGCCACTTCGCGGCGCTGACCGAGGACGGCCCGCAGTCCCACCTGGAGTCCGAGCTGCTGCCCGGCCCAGGTCTGCGGGTCCTGCTCGTCGACTTCGACCCGCAGGGCCACCTGACCAAGCAGCTCGGCCAGGAGACCCTGCCGATGACCGGCGAGAGCCTGACCAAGCACATGTCCGGCGAGGCCACGGCCCCCGTCAAGGACCTCGTCGTCACCATCGAGGACGAGCGCTTCGGGGACCGGCTGCACCTCCTGCCCGCCTGTACCGACGCCTTCCTCCTGGACGTCAAGCTCTCCTCGGTACGCGCCAGGGAGGCAGCCCTGGAGCGGGCCCTGGCACCCCTGGAGGATGATTACGACGTAGTCATCGTCGACTGCCCGCCCAGCCTCGGGCTGAGCATGGACGCAGCCGTCTACTACGGCCGCAGGCGCCCCGAGGAGCCTTCCGGGAACTCCGGCGTCCTGATCGTCGTACAGGCCGAGGACAGTTCCGCCGACGCCTACGACCTGCTGACCGCCCAGATCGCGGACCTGCGGGACGACCTGGCGCTCGACATCAACTACCTGGGCATCGTGGTCAACCAGTACGACAGCAGGCGCGGTTTCATCGCCACGTCCTCCCTCCAGGCCTGGACGGACATCAAGGACCCGAGGGTCGTCGGTGTGATCGGTGACCTCAAGGAGCAGAAGGAAGCCGTACGGGTCAAGCGCCCGCTGCTGGCCTACGCGCCCAAGTCCGAACAGGCGGTGGCGCTGCGCGCACTGGCCCGGGAGATCTCATGAGCAGCAAGGCCAGCAGGCTCGGCGCCAGCGCCTCCTTCGGCAACGCCCGCCCCGTCAGCGCCCGGCGCGCCGCCATCAACAGCGCGACCAAGGCCCCGACGGAGGGCGCCCCTCCCCCGGTCGTCCTGCCGGTGGGGAGCATCAGCCTGAACCCCGCGAACCCCAGGGCGACCCTCGGCGACCTCTCCGCCCTCGCGGGCAGCCTCAGGGACCACGGGCAGAAGCAGGCCGTCACATTGATGGCCAGGGACTCCTACCTGGCCGCCAACCCTGGCCAGCAGGAACACCTCGAACCGGACACCGCTTACGTCGTCATCGACGGCAACAGCCGGCTGGCGGCCGCCCGCGAGGCCGGCCTGCCGACCATCAAGGTCATGGTCGACGACGAGCTGGGCAGCGACCCCGACGAACTCCTGGAGTCCGCACTGGTCGCCAACATCCACCGCCAGGCCCTGGCCCCCCTCGACGAGGCCCGCGCCCTCCAGTCGCTGCTCGCCGTCCACGGCAGCCAGCGCAAACTGGCGTCACGCCTGCACCGCTCCCAGGGCTGGGTCGCCCAGCGGCTGGCACTGCTCGGGCTCACCCCCGAACTCCAGCAGCGACTGGAGCGCAAGGAGGTACCGGTCGAGCTGCTGCGGGCGGTGGGCAACAAGCCCGCGGAGGAACAGGAAGCCGAGTTCGAGCGCCTCAGGCAGCTCAGAACCCAGGAGGAGACCACCGCCCCCGCCGTCCCCGCCACCGCACCCGACGGCCCGCAAAGTGATTACGCCGTAATCACCCCGAGCGCCCCGCCCACGGGACCGACCTCCGACCGGCAAGGTGATTACGGCGTAATCACCTCCGCCCCGGAGCACACCCCGACGGCTGCTCCGACCGCCCCGAGCACCCCGAGTGATTACGCCGTAATCACCCCGAAGCCGCCGCGGGCCGCCCCGCAGCAGCCCGGGACAGCCTCCCCGAGGCCCCCGCGCCAGGCTGCGGCAGCTGACCGTACGGCGGTGGACGCCATGCCCTGGGAGGACCCGCAGGCCGTCCTCAAGGTCGCCGAGCGGTGGATGACACCGGAGAACTTCCGGACGCTGCTGAAGCTGGCTGAGGAGACCTCGGCCTGACACGGGGACGGCCCGGGGCGGACGCCGTGGGGTGGGGTCGGGCCGGGTGAAGTGATTACGGCGTAATCACTTCACCCGGCCGACGGGACGAGTGATTACGCCGTAATCACCTGCGCCGGTTGGTGCTCGGTGCCGATCGAGGGGGCCGGGTGATTACGCCGTAATCACCCGGGGCTCTCCTCCAGGGGCCGCGCCCCCGGTAACCGGCTCGTCGGGGCAACTCCGCGCGAAAGTCGCTTGAGTCGCTTCGGTCGCTTCTGTTGCTGCGGGGACGGGTGGGGGATGGAAGGACGGGAGCGGGAGCGGCACGGGCCGCCCGTGCCGCTGGCCGCTGGCCGCTCAAAGTGATTACGGCGTAATCACCTCGCTCCCTGGCTGGGCGGTGCGGGTCGCTGACCGCCCCCAGGTGATTACGCCGTAATCACTCCCTCGCCCCATCGAGCCGCACGAGCCACCGCTCGCCGCCCTCAAGTGATTACGCCGTAATCACTTCGCCCCGCCCCACCGGCGAGCGCGGTCGTCAGCCTCCGGGTGATTACGCCGTAATCACTTCGACCCGCCCCCGCCCGTGAGCACGGTCGCCAGCCCCTGGGTGATTACGCCGTAATCACCTCACCCTCGCCCGCGGCTCCACCGACGGGCACCGTCCTCACCCCCTGAGTGATTACGCCGTAATCACTCCCACCCGTCCTCCGTCCCACGGACCACCGCCCGCCGCCCGCCGTCCTCAAGTGATTACGCCGTAATCACCCGACGGCCGGTCCGGCCGAGCGGCCCTCGCCGACGTTCAGGTGATTACGGCGTAATCACCCAGCCCCTCGGCCGAGCGGAGCGGGTCGCCGCGTCCCCAGGTGATTACGCCGTAATCACCCCGAGCCCCACACCCCTCACGCGGGCTCCGCCCAGGCTGCGCCCGGCGGCCGTGGGTGATTACGCCGTAATCACTCCCCGCCCCCGCCCCCGCCCCACGACTGCGCTCCCTCCAGGAAGCCGTAGCCGTTCTCCTGGAGCATCGGGAGCGCTGCGAGGAACTCCTCCGGCAGGTCGAAGGCGTCGGCGAGTGTCGTCATGTGGGGCGCGAGTTCGGAGGTGAGAGCCTCGATCGTCTCGGGGAGGGCGAGGGCGTGTTCCGCCGTCAGCCGGCCTGAGGCCAGCAGGTCCCCGGTGTGCTCGCCCAACTGCTGGAGCAGGAACAGCAGGCACGCGTTCTCCAGCAGGGCGCGCGCCTCCGCTCCCGCCGCCCGCTCGACGGCCCGTGAGAAGGCGTCGGCCGCCCGTACGGTCGCATGGGTTCCCACCATCCGCAGCGCCGCGTACGAAGCCGAGTTCCACCGCCCCAGCGGATCCCCCGCCGGTCCCCTGCGCAGCCCCGCACTGGCTCTGGTCCGCCACAGCCCCTCGGCGTCCGCCAGCAGATCGCGCAGGAACCGCCGGTCCGTCAGCGGCTGCTCGGCCAGCGGCACGTCCCGCTCGGTACGCTCCTGCGCACCCGCCCCGAAGAGCAGCTCACTCGCGGCCTTCAGCCAGACGACCAGGTTGTCGCCCTCCGCGGTGATGGTCCCCTCGGTGTACTGGGGGAAGTCGGCGAGCCCGTTGGCGGAGAACAGGGCCTGCGCCCCGCACCGCTCCCGGCACTCGGTGGTGACGGTGCGCGCCTGCCAGGTGATCCAGCCCTTCATGACGGCCACCTCCCGCTCGGCCTCCACCCGCTCCTCGGCCGTGGACGCCTCGACCCAGCCGCTGACCGCCTCCCGGTGCGCGAAGGTCATGGCGTACGAGGTGACAAGCGGGCCGAGCAGTCTGCCGTGATGGCTGCGGTGGGCCTGCAGCGGCACCCGCTCGCCCGGTCTCGCCCCGCTGACGTGCCGGTGCTGCGCGTAGCGCACGGCGATGGCGAGCGCGGCCCGCGAGGCGCCCACCGCCGCCCCGCTCATGCAGAGCTTGCCCGTGGTGACCCGGCCGATGGAGTGCAGGAACCGCTTGCGCCGGTTGCCCAGGGCGCTGACCAGTTTCCCCGCCCCGTCCAGCCGCCCGTGCTCGGCCTCCAGCAGTGCGCCGCGCTCCAGCCGTACGTGGTCGAAGGAGGTCAGGCAGTGGTCCACCGGCGCCCCCGCGCGGTAGGGCAGCAGACGTACGTTGACGCCCGGGAGCAGCCCCGCCTCGTCGCTCAACGGCACCAGGAAGAGGAAGACGCCTTCGTCCCGCCCCTCGACGAGGAGCCGCGCGGCCACCAGCGCGCTCTTGGGGCCGCCGACGGGGCTGGTGTTCGGCATGAACTTCTGGGCGCCGGGCGTCGGCGTGTGCAGCACGAAGGTGTCGGTGATTACGTCGTAATCAGCGACGGTCTCCAGGGCGCTCGCGTCGTTGCCGTGTTCCAGCTCGGTGCACAGGAAGGTTCCCGTGCGGCGCATGGACAGGAAGTCGGAGAGGTCACGTCCGGCGCCTTCGCTGGCGCCGTCGCCGAGGTCGTGGTCGTGGTCGAGGAGGCTGCCGAGGAAGAGGTTGTAGTGGATGCTCGCTACGGTGCACAGCCCGCCGCCGCCGTCCACGATCGCCGCCCACTCGTGCAGGCTGGCGAGCATCTGCGGGTCGCCCGCGAGCGCCTCGGGGCTGCCGATGACGGCGTTGACCTCCCGCAGCCGTTCGTAGGCGAGCGCGGCACGCGCGGCGGGGGAGAGGCCGTCCCGGTAGCGGAACGACTCGTCCGAGACGAACTCCCGCCAGATGCCGTGGACCCGCTCCCGTTCCCCTTGGTCGAAGAGCAGATGACTCAGCTCCCCGGCGACCACGACGCCGGCCGTGAGCTCGGCCGCCACGTCGGCGGCGAGCTCGGTCGCGAGATCGGGCAGCAGCGCGGTCGCCACCTCAGCCTGAAGGTCGGGCAGCAGCTCGGCCGCCTCGGCCGCGAGATCCGGCAGCAGGTCGGCCGCCACATCCGGAAGGTGCGGCGCCTCCAGGAGCACCGGTTGGAGCACAGCGGGAATCAGCTCTTCCGGGCGGTGCGTGAGCACAGTCATGGTTCCCCCACAGCGTCGTCACGGATCCGTTGCAGGGCATGAAGATACGTACCACCCGGTTTTGTTTTCAAGGGCCCACGGGTACCAAATCAATGGCCAGGAGAAGAGGAATGTCTGATTCAGTCGGGCAATTCCGCGCACATGCGGGGGGAATGTGCCCACCCGCAGGGGCATTGAAAAACCGGCTGACTGGTTTTATTGTCGCTCCGGAGGGCGTCGTAACCGCACATGCAGGCTTTCCGGGGGCCCGATCCCGCCTTTGTGCCGCCCCCACCGGCTCCAACCAGTCAGTACGGAGGGTGATGGCGATAAGATACGTACCGTTCGGTCTTTAAATGGATGAGCGGTCATAGGCGCAGCAAGGCGCGGAGGTACTGGTGGCGAAGCAGGAGCGGGCAGTCCGGACGCGCGACGCGATTCTGGCCGGGGCGGCCGAGGTGTTCGACGAGGTCGGCTACGAGGCTGCGGCCATCTCCGAGATCCTCGGCCGGGCCGGAGTGACCAAGGGGGCCCTCTACTTCCACTTCGCCTCGAAGAAGGAGCTCGCGCAGGCGGTGCTCGCCAACCAGGTGCTGGCCATTCCGCAGGTGCCCCCGCGCGAGCTCACCCTCCAGCAGGGCGTCGACGAGTCCCTGATGCTGGCGCACATGCTCAAGACCCGCGATCCCATGGTGCGCGGCAGCATCCGGCTCACCGTCGACCAGGGCTCGCGCCTGGACGGGCTGGACCGCCGGGTGCCGATGAGCGGCTGGATCGACCGCAACGCGGCCATCCTCGGCGAGGCGCAGGAGAAGGGGGAGTTGCTGCCCCAGGTGGACGTCGCCTCCGCGGCGAAACTGTTCGCCGGGAGTTTCACCGGGGTCCAGGTCCTCTCGAAGATCATGACGGACCATGCCGACATGCCGGACCGGGTGGCCGACCTCCAGAGCCACCTCATGCTGAGCATCGCCCTGCCCGCGGTGCTCGTACGGCTCGACATCTCTCCGGAGCGGGCAGCGCACGTGTACGAGGAAGCGGTCGAGGCCCGCGAGAAGCAGCAGCGCGCGGCCGAGGTGAACGTCTGACCCTCTGCGGGGGAGCGGTGCCCTGCAGAAGTGATTACGGCGTAATCACTTCCCGGCCCCGGCGACAGGTGATTACGCCGTAATCACCTCCCCGGGCCCGGCGACCCGTACGAACTGGTACGAGTACGACGCAGTGACATCGACGCATCGACGCAGGGGTGGGGAAATGACGGACGTAACTGCATGCCCGTACGCGCTGGACGTCACCGGGCAGGATCTCGCAGGCGAGGCCGCCATGCTGCGGGCCCAGGGGCCCGCGGTCCAGGTGCGGCTGCCGGGGGACGTGAAGGCCTGGGCCGTCGTGGGCCAGCGCCAGGTCGAACAACTGCTGGTGGACCCCCGGGTCTCCAAGGACGCCCGCCGGCACTGGCCGGACCTGCGGGAGGGCCGGATCACGCAGGACTGGCCGCTCTACCCCTGGGTGGCCAACGAGAACATGCTGTTCGCGTACGGGGAGCAGCACTCCAGACTCCGACGGCTGGTCGCGGGCGCCTTCACCGCACGCCGCTCCGAGGCCCTGCGCCCCCGGGTCGAGGAGATCACCGCCGAACTGGTCGCCGACCTCGCGGCCCGGCCCGCCGGTACCCCCGTCGACCTGCGCGCCTCGTACGCCGAGCTGCTGCCCATGCGGGTGATCTGCGAGCTCTTCGGGATACCGCAGGGCGACGCCACCAAGGCGCTGTGCGCCGCGCTGCACACCGTGTTCAGCACCACGGTCTCCGCGCAGGAGATGGAAGCGGCCAGGATGGAGGCCTTCGGACTGCTCGCCGCACACGTCGCCACCAAGCGCGCCGAACCGGGGGAGGACCTCACCTCCCTGCTGGTCCAGGCCCGTGACGAGGGCGACCGGCTCAGCGAGAGCGAACTGCTCGGCACCCTCTATCTGATGGTCGCAGGCGGCCAGGACACCACCGCCGCGCTGATCACCAACGCCGTCGCGGCGCTGCTCACCCACCCCGAGCAGTACGAACACGTCAGGGCCGGCCGCGCCACCTGGGACGACGTGGCCGCCGAGACGCTGCGGGTGCACACGCCCGGCGCGTACTCGCCGATGCGCTTCGCGGTCGAGGACATCGACCTGGACGGCGTCCGGATACCGCAGGGCGACCCGATCCTCGTCTCCTTCGCCGCGGGCGGGCTGGATCCCGAGCGGTACGGCGAGAACGCCGCGGACTTCGACCTGCTGCGCACCGACCGCGACACCCTCGGCTTCGGCCACGGCACGCACCGCTGCATGGGGGTGCCGCTGGCCCGCGTGGAGACCGCCGCCGCCCTCGCCACCCTCTTCGCCCACTTCCCCGACCTCACTCTCGCGTGCGCCCCGGACGAACTCCGGCCCATGCCCACCTTCCTGATGAACACCCACCGGGCGCTGCCCGTCCTCCTCGGCGACCAGGTCCACTGACGGCACGGGCCCGCCGGACGGGCCCCGCAGCACCTCGGCGACCTGTACGACGAAACCGGAGCTCCGCGGCCCACGACCGGGCCGCGGAGCTCTTTTCGTGGGCGGTGGGCGGTGCGGGGCGCCGGGCACGATCCGGAAGTGATTACGCCGTAATCACCCGGGCCGGACCGCCCCGCGGGTGATTACGGCGTAATCACCTGAGCCGGACGGCCCCCGCGGGTGATTACGGCGTAATCACCCGGGCCGGGACCCCCGCGAGTGATTACGCCGTAATCACCTCCCCCACCCCTCCACCTCCAAAAACCGCATAAGCGGTTTGTTAATCCGGATGATCAAGGTACGGTGACCGCCGTCACCTACGGCCGCCGGAACAGCAACCCCCAGGAGAGAGCGAGAGAGCAGATGGTCAAACAGGAGCGTGCGATACGCACTCGCGAGTCTCTGATCCTCGCCGCTGCCGAGGTCTTCGCCGAGGAGGGGTACGTGCCCGCGTCGCTGACCACGATCAGCCGCCGGGCCGGGGTCAGCAACGGCGCGCTGCACTTCCACTTCGAGAACAAGCAGGCACTCGCCCTGGCCGTCGAGGCCGAGGCCACCAGGGCGCTGGGCGCGATCACCGCCGAGGCGTCCCAGGCCGAGGAGGGGGTGCTCCAGGAACTCGTCGGGGCTACGCACGCGCTGATGGCCAGACTCGCGCAGGACGTCGTGGTCAGGGCCGGCTTCGAGCTGGGCACGGGTTCTGCCAGGGGAGCGGGCACCTGCCGGCTGGGCTGGCAGCGCTGGGTCGAGGAGGCGTTGTCCCGGGCCGCGCGGGAGGGATCCCTGGCGGACGGCGTGTCCCCGCAGGACGCGGCCGGGGCGATCGTCGCCGCCACCGTGGGCTTCGAGGTGCTGGGCGCCCAGGACCCCGGCTGGTACACGGGCCGGGCGGTCACCGGCTTCTGGGAGCTGCTGCTGCCCCGCCTCAAACGAGACTACTCGGTATGTTCACCTCCTCTCTAACAGACCGAACGGTCTTCTCTTGGCTCCTGTTCGTCGGAGGTGGCCTCGCAGGGCCATGCTCTCCGTGCAACCCCAACACCGTCCAGTACAGGCGGAGTTCAGCACAGGCACTCCCTCCGGCGCGACTATAGGGCCGCTTGAGTGGGACGCGGGATCCTAATAAAACAGCACGGGCGGTTTTGTATTGACAGACCGGTTGACCTGTTTTTAACTGGGTGTGTACCGAGTGGTGAGTGGCACACCGAAGAGGGGAAACGGCGTGGACATCGCAGTACTGGGCCCGTTGGCCGTCAGGGAGAACGGGATCTCGGTGACGCCGACGGCCCCCAAGCCGCGACAGGTGCTGGCCCTGCTGGCCCTGCACGCCGACGAGGTCGTACCCGTGGCCTCACTCGTCGAGGAACTCTGGGGAGGACAGGCGCCGCGCAGCGCCCGCACCACCCTCCAGACGTACGTGCTCCAGCTGCGCGAGATGATCGCGGCCGCCCTCGTCCACGACCCGCAGGGCACCGCCCCGCGCATCGCCAAGGACGTACTCGTGACCGCACCGGGCGGCTATGTGCTGCACACCTCCGGCGGCACCAGTGACGTCCGCGAGTTCGAGCGGCTCGCCGGGGTCGGCTACCGGGCCATGGACGCCGGTGACTTCCCGCGCGCGGCCCGCGAACTGAGCACGGCCCTCGCCCTGTGGAACGGCTCCGCGCTCGCCGACGTACAGGCCGGGCCGCAGCTGGAGATGCAGATACGGCGCCTGGAGGAGACCTGGCTCTGCGCGCTCGACCAGCGCATAGAGGCCGACCTGCGACTCGGCCGGCACCGCGAGCTGCTCGCCGAACTGACCGTGCTGGTCAGCCGCTACCGCACCCACGAGAACCTGCACGGCCAGTTCATGCTCGCCCTGCACCGCTCCGGCCGCCGCAGCGAGGCACTCGACGTCTACCAGCGGCTGCGCCAGACCCTGGTGCGCGAACTCGGTCTGGAACCGTCCGCGGGCCTGCGCCGGCTGCAGCGCTCGATCCTGATGGCAGGTCCCGAGCAGCCCCTGGACGCACCGGCCGCACCCGCCGCGCCCGCCGTGCCCCCCGGCCCCGGCGCGGAACGGCTGAGCCGGGTGGGCTGACGCGAGCCGGCGGGCGGCGGAAGGGAGAAGGACAGATGCAGGCCCGATCGGAGCAGACCCGGCGCAGGCTGGTGCTGGCCGGCGCTGAGATGTTCTGCCGCAAGGGGTACGCGAGTGCCACGCTCGGGGAGATCGTGGACGCCGCAGGCATGACCAAAGGCGCGCTGTACTTCCACTTCGTCTCCAAGGACCGGCTCGCCGACGCGGTGCAGGAGCAGGGCGCCGCCATGCTCCACGACTTCGTGAGCGAGCGGCGCCGGACGGGGGAGCCCCCCGTGCAGGTGCTCATCGACCTGACGCACTGGCTGGTACGAGCACGCTGTGAGGACCCCGTCGTACGGGCCGGCTTCCGCATCGCCCACGAGTGCGCCGACCGCCGGCCGCCGGTCACCGACCTGCACCAGGTCTGGATGAGCGAGGTGTTGCACCTGATCGGCGAGGCCCGCACCGCGGGCGACCTGAGCGACCTGGCAGGCCGGGAAACGACCGAGGCACTGCTCCCGGCAGCGGTGTGCGGAATCGCGGCCCTGTCGGGCACCGGCCTGACCTACCACCAACTGCGCAGCAGGACGGGCGAGTTGTGGACCGCCCTGCTCCCGCTCCTGGTACCGCCGGCCGAAGCCTCCCACTACCGGGTCGCCGCCCCGGCCCTGACCCACCTCCTGGCGTCCACCGCCTCCTGACGGCCACCGCCCCTCCCGTCCCCGTCCCCGCGTCGGCACGCGGTTCCCGGTCGCGTCCCCGCCCCGCCCGGCCGCCCGCCCACCTCCGGCACTTCTCAGCGACCGCTGGACCCGTTCTCCGTCGGTCCTCAAGCGAAAGTCGTCACAGTGCCTCCATGACCACGATCGCCGAGACAACCGACACCTCGGGCGCCCCGCTCGTACGGGCCGCCAGGCTCGAAGCACTGCTCGGTGATCCCTACGATCCGGCCAACCCGCACGGCCTGCGCGCCCTGTTCGCCGCCGACGCCCGGCGCGAGGTGCCCGCCGCGACCGAGGCACTGCTCACCGAAGCGGGAACCGGCGCCGAGTTCGTGCCCGCCGCGCACGGCGGTCTGCTCACCCGCGCCGACCACCTCGTACGCGCCCTGCGCCCGGTCTTCCGGCGTGACCTCGCCCTCGGCTTCGGCCACGGGATCACCTCGCTGTTCGCCGTCGGGGTCGTCTGGGCCGCGGGCAGCGAACACCAGCGCCGGTACGTCGCAGGCCGGCTGCTCGACGGCGCCCGCGCCACCACCCTGCACCACGAACTCGCGCACGCGAACGCGATCCTGCGCCACGAGTTCACCGCCCGCCCCGGCCCCGGCGGCTACCTGCTCAGCGGGCGCAAGGACGTCATCATCAACGCGGACCGCGCCGACCTCCAGGTCGTCTACGCGCGCACCGACCCCGCCCGCGGCCCCCGCAGCCACTCCGTACTCCTCGTGGACCCCGCCGGGCACCCGCCCCACCGGGTACGGCCGCTGCCCCGGGTGGACATCCCCGGAATGCGCGGAGCACTCTTCAGCGGCCTGGAGTTCCACGACTGCCCCGTCCCCGCGGACGCACTGGTCGGCCAGGCGGGCGCAGGTGTCGCCCTCGCCCTGCGCACCTTCCAGGTCAACCGCAGCCTGGTCTGCGGCGCCGTCACCGCCGCCACCGACACCGTGCTGCGCTCCGCGGTCAGGGCCGCGACCGAGGGCCGTGGCGGACGGCCCGTCGCCCGCCGCTGGCACAAGCCGCTCGCCGGGGTCTTCGCCGACCTGCTGGCCTGCGACAGCATGAGCACCGTCGTCCTGCGGGCACTGAGCCTGCTGCCCGCGAGCGCCCACGTGTTCGCGGCCGCGGTCAAGTACGTGGTGCCCGACCTGCTCCGCGAGAACCTCGAAGAGCTCGCCCCCGTCCTCGGCGCGCACGGCTACGACCACGGCAGCCCCGAGTACGGCGCCCTCGGCAAACTCGCCCGCGACCTGCCCGTCGCCGGATTCGGCCACGCGGGCCGCGCCTCCTGCCAGGCCGCCCTCGTACCGCAGCTGCGCAACCTGGCCGAGCGCTCCTGGTTCACCGAGCCGGAGCCGCCCGCGGACCTCTTCCGCAAGGACGCCCAACTGCCCGACCTGGACCACCGGTTGCTCGGCATCGCGGGTGGCGGCGACTTCATGGCCGCCTCCCTCGTCGGCTCCGCCGCCCGGCTCGCCGCGGCCCGCGGCGCAGGCGGGCACATCGCCGCTCTCGCCGCGCTCGCCGAGGAGTTCGTCACCGAACTGCGCACCCTGCGGGAACAGTGCCGCCACCTCCCGGCCTCCGGCGCGGCCCTCGCCGACTCTGCGGTGGCCGTCCTCAGCGACCGCTACTGCCGCGTCGTCGGCGCGGCGGCCGTCCTCGGCGTCTGGGAGGGCCAGGACGGCAGCGACCCGTTCCTGGTGAACCCGGCCTGGGTGGTGCTCGCCCTCTCCCGGATCGGCGGCCAGCTCGGCATCCCGGTGCCCGAACTGCCCGACGGCTGCCAGGAACAGGTCCTCCAGGAAGTCGTACGCCGCTACCGGGACGGCCGCGGCTACGACCTCGACGCCACCACCACCCCGTGACAGCACCCCCGGCACCACCCGCACCATCCGCACCACCGCTCAGCACCCACGGAAGGCAGGGACGACATTGACCCACACCCCTTTGCCCGGCGCGGAGCGCATCGCGGAGCCCGTCCACGTCGGCGGACCTGACGCACCCTGGCACCGCGTACGGGAAGCCATGGACCGCCACGGCAACGCCGTCGTCCACACCACCTGGGGCGAATGGCTGACCACCGTCGTCGCCGACCCCGCCCTGCGCCCCCTGCTCGGCCGCGACTGGCAGCGTTTCCGGCGCACCGAGGACCCCACCACCCGCTACCGCTTCGCCGCCTCCCGGCTCGCCACCAAGTACACCGCGGCCGCGGCCCTGCGCATCGCCCCGGCCGGCATCGACCTCGCGTACAAGGCGGGCGGACGGCCCTACCTGCGCGGGCTCGACCAGATCGACGTCAGCCTCACCCACACCGAGGACCTGATAGCCGTCGGCATCAGCCGTGACGGCCGCATCGGCGTCGACTCCGAGCCCGCCGACCGGCAGATGTCCTACGAACTGCTCCAGCGCCAGGTGCTCACCCCCGCCGAACGGGCCGCCCTCGAAGGCCTCCCCGCGGCGCGGCGCACCGCGGAACTGCTCTGCCTGTGGACCCTCAAGGAGGCCTACACCAAGGCCCTGGGCCAGGGGATGCGGCTCGGCTTCACCAAGTTCGGCTTCGGCGCGGGCAACGGCGGGTTGCGCGCACCCGACGGCAGCCCCGCCGCGGAGGACGAATGGGCCTTCGTCACGCACCGGGTCCTGGGCAGCCGCTACCTGCTCAGCGTGGCCCGGCAGGACGCGGGCCTCAACAGCTCGCCCGACACGGCCGCGCACACCATGTTCGACGAGGGCTTCATGGAGGCGGTCGCGGAACTCCTCGACTGACCCCGCCGCACCGGGCCGCTGACGGCGGAAAGGACCCGCCGGGACAGGGCCGTTCCAGCTCCGCTCGAACCACGCTCAAGAGGCCGCGCACACCTCTCCCCGCCCCGCTACCGTACGAAACGGTGGGTGCGTGTGCGAAGACGAGGAGGCCGAAAATGGCGGAGCTCGACGCAGCTCCTCGTCCGCACTGCCCACCCCGTGGGACGGGGCGTCGCCCCCTGGCCGCCCCGTCCCCCTCCACCTCCTCCCACTCCGTACCACCGGCGCCGGAGCAGTGCGGTCCGGGCCGGAATCCCGGTATCCGTTTCGCGTCGGTGAAGGAGGGGAAGGAGAGGTTCCGCCGCACCGGCAGTGGAGAGCGCGCGTGGACGCACGCGCAGCCATGCGGACGTAAGCGCCCCCGGAGACCATGACCGCCGACCACATCCCGTCCGGTGACGAACTGATCGTCGTCGTCGACCTCACCGGCCTCACCGGCCTCCCGGGCAAGGCCGAAGAGGCCCTGCCCGTACTGGAGTTGTACGGGCCGCTGGACACCCACCGGCTCGAAGCCGCGCTGGACCGCGTCGACCGTGCGACGCTGCGCCCCACCCGCGCACCCCTGTGGCTCCACCGCCTGGAGGAGCACGGCCCCGGCCGCCACACCCTGCGGCTCACCGCCGCGGGCGAACCGGACACCCCCGTCGACTTCCCGGCGGGCCTGCTGGCCGGCCTGCTCACCCACACCCCCTCCCACGAGCCCGCCGGCCGCAGGCTCGTGCCCTCCCCGCTGCAACGCGAACTCATCGCCGACACCGACGCCCACCCCGGCACCGGCCGCCACAGCGAACAGCTCGCCTTCACCTGGAGCGGCCCCCTCGACGTCGACCGGTTCACCGCCGCG
This sequence comes from Streptomyces sp. NPDC091272, assembly GCF_044757485.1. Classification (NCBI taxonomy): domain Bacteria; kingdom Bacillati; phylum Actinomycetota; class Actinomycetes; order Kitasatosporales; family Streptomycetaceae; genus Streptomyces; species Streptomyces sp. NPDC091272. The sequence goes on along the minus strand of NZ_JBIVVC010000018.1, from coordinate 29,749 downwards.
TGGCAGTCCGTCTTCGACCACGAGAGTGTGCTGCGCACCGCGTTCGAGGACGGCCCGCAGCCCTACCTCGTCCAGCGCGACCGGCTCACCCCGGACGTCGTACGCCTGTCGTACGCCACCACCGACTGGCCCGCAGCCGTCGAGAAGGACCACCACCGGGGCATCGACCCCCGCACCGACGGCCCCCTGCGCATCACCGTCCTGACCGGTGCACCACCCGAAGGCCCCGCCGCCCCGGCAGCCGACGCCGGCCCTGCCGCCCCCGCCCACATCCTGCTCACCTTCCACCACACCCTCCTCGACGGCTGGAGCGTGCGGACCCTGCTGCGCGAGTTCTACCGCGCCTACCTCGCCGACGGCGTGCTCCCGGGCGGCGAACGCCGGCCCGACCTCGGCGACTACCTGCGCTGGCTCACCGACCAGGACACCGCCCCCGCCCAGGAGTTCTGGGCCGGCGCCGACCTCGCCCCCGGCACCGACCTGCCCGGCACCCACCTCCCCGCCGCCACCTCCACCGGCCGCGGGCCCCGCCCCGGCGCCCGCCGGAAGGGCGACGGCAGCGGTCGCACCCGTACCCGGCTCACCACGGGCCAGGCCGAGCGGCTCTACGAATGGGCCGCGGGACTCGGCAGCCCCGAGAGCAGCGTCCTGCACGCGGTATGGGCCCTCCTGCTGTACCGCGCCCGAGGCAGCGAGGGCCCCACCCGCATCCGCTTCCACGCCACCGTCTCCGGCCGCGGCATCCCCCTCAGCGGTGTCGAGCAGCTGCCCGCCCCCCTGCGCAACCCCCTGCCGGTCACCGTCGACGTCGACCCCCGGGCCACCCTGCCCGCCCTCCTGGACGCGCTGCGCGACCAGGCCGTGGAGCGCTCCGCCTACGAGTGGGTGACCGCGGGCCAGGCCCGCGCCTGGGCAGGCCTGCGCGGCATCCCGGCAACGGGCAGCCTGCTCGTCTTCGAGAACCAGCGGTACGAGGACGACGCCCTCACCCGGCTCCTCGCGGAGCAAGGCGTCCACATCGGCTCCGCCGAGACCCTCGGCGCCCGTACCGCCTACCCCCTCACCCTCATCGCCCAGCACACCGACGACGGAGCCCTCACCCTCACCGCCTCCTACGACCCCGCCCGCCTCGCCGGGGTGGAGCAACTCCTCGCGCACACCGCGCACCTGCTGCGCCGCATCCCGGCCGAGGCGGACCGGAACACCACCGTCGGACACCTCCTGGAACTGCTCGCCGGCCTCCCCGAGGAACCGCCCCCGGCCCCGGGCCGCACCGTCGCCGGGGCGTACGCCGAGGACGCCGCCGCGCCCCCGCTGGTCGTACTGCGCCCGGCCACCAGCCCCGGCGCGGGCACCGTCTGCCTCGTCCAGACCCCCGCCGCCCGCCGCTCCACCCACACCCGTCTCGTCCGGGCCTACCGGGGCCCCGAGGCAGTGGCCCTGCTGCGTCCCGCGGAGGTCTCCCGGCTGCGGGACGCCGTCCTGCGGGTACTGGCCGAGGGCCCCGTCGTGCTCGGCGGCTTCTCCGGCGCCGGTGTGATCGCGTACGAAGTGGCCAGGGCGGTCGCGGCCTTCGGCGCCCGAGCCCCCCTCGTGGTGCTCACCGGCGCCGAGACGCCCGCCGCCGACTTCGTCCGCACCCTGGAGGACATGGTGCGGCGCGTCCGGTGACACCACGGGCCCCGGAGCGTGGGCACGGGCTGCCGGTGCGGGACGCTCACGAGTGGCTGTACAGCCGGTCCCGGTCGGCGCGCAGGCCGAACGGGAGGCGGGAGCGTTCGCCCGGGTGGCGGGCTGGGCGCTCCTCGGTCTCCGCGTACGCGGCGGTCGCGGTGCGCACCCGCTGCGGCCCGGCCAGGCCCCGGTCGCCCGCGAGATAGCGGCGGGCCCCGGTGATGAGCCAGTGCAGGATCCCCGGGCCCTCGTCGGCGACCAGGAGATCGGCGAGGTTGTCGATCGTGCGGTGGTCGGGGACGACCTGGTCGAAGGGGATGAGCCTCATCCGCCGCCAGAACGCGAAGCCGCCGGTGCCCACCTCGGGGCGGTGGTTGCCCAGCAGCCACAGTTTGTGGGTGGGGGTGAAGGAGAAGAAGTCCTGACGCATGCGCCGGGCCTTGATCCGGTCGCCGCCGGTCAGATGCTTGACGCGGGCCTCGTCGAAGGCGTCGCCCGGCCTGAGTTCGGCACAGACGATGATGCGCCGCCCGTGCAGTTCCGCCAGGTCCGTGGAGTGGCGTTCGTACGGGCGGGCCATCAGGAAGCCGGGGGGTGCGGCGTCCGCGTAGCCCCCGAGGAGTTTGACCATGACGTCCAGCAGGACGGACTTGCCGTTCTTGCCCGAGCCGAAGAGGAACGGCATGATCTGCGCGCCGACGTCCCCGGTGATCGAGTAGCCGAGCAGTTCCTGGAGGTAGCCGACGAGCCGGGCGCCCTCGGGGTCCCGGCCGAAGGTGTCGGCGAGGAAGCGGTCCCAGTAGGGGGTCGGCATGGCCCTCGGGCCGACCTCGGTGGCCCGGGAGTGCAGCTGGGTGCGGGGGTCCGGCGCGCTGAGCGTGCCGGTGAGCAGGTCGACCACGCCGTCGGGGGTGCACAGCGCGTACGGGTCGGCGTCCAACTGGTCTGCCTGCAGGGCGATTCCCGGGGCACCGCGGGCCTGTTCCAGCATGGCCCGCATGCCCGTGGTGGAGAGCGAGTGGTGGCGGTGGCGGCGCAGCGCGGCGGGGGAGTGGCGGCCTGCCGGATCCCGCTCGGCGAGCGTCTCGGCGAGGTCCCCGGCGGCCCACAGCACGGTGTGGTCGCTGTCGTCCTCCCAGCGGTGGCCGGACCACCGGTACCAGCCCAGCCCCGGCACGTACCGGAACCCGTGCCGGTGCCGGGCGGCGAACAGTTTGGCGTTGCCCCGGTCGCTGAGGCTGTCCGGCACCGGGGACGGCTCGACGGGCGGGTACGGGGCGGTGGGGACGAGGCGCGGTGCTGCCACCGGGGCGGCCAGGGTCACGGGCGGGCCGCCGCAGCGAGGTGGCCGACGGCCGCCTGGGGCAGGGGCGTCGAGCTGGGCGCCGCTCCCGCGGTGACGGCCGCGAGCGAGGGAGGTCCAGGCGGGTTCGAGGGGCCCGCGAGTACGGCGCCGCACGATGGGCCGCTGGGTGAGGAACCCGGTTCGAGGGGCACGGACGGTTCCTTTCAGCGACCGGAGCGACTGAGCCTCGGGGAGTTGCGGGGCCCGGGTACGGCGGTGCGGCGCGTACACGGGTGCGCAAGAGGCAGGCGGGGCCGGTCGGGTACATCGCTGGTGCGCGGGACGGTGGTACGGAGTTCTGGGGGGAGTGGGGGGCGGGAGAGGGGTGGGCTTCCTCTCCCGGCGCCTGTCTCCTGGCGTGTGCGGGGCCTGGGAATCAAGTCGTGCCGGTGGGCGCGCTGTTCGCCGGGGTGCGTCGGGGTGCGGACGCGCGGGTGCCTGTGGAGCGTGCGGGGCGCGGGGGTCAGCGGGCGGTCGTGGTCACCGTGCTGGTGAAGGCGGTGACCCCGCCCTGTTCCGCGGTCATGCTGATGCCCGGCAGTGCGCCGTGTCCGGCGGGCAGCGGCGAGGCGGTGATGTGGCAGTCGCTGTTGAACTCGACGTACTGGAAGAACGTGGAGGCGAGCCGGTAGGGGTAGAGCGGCAGCGGCCAGGCCTGGGCGTGGGCCGCCTGGCGGGCTGCCTCCAGGAGCAGCATGCCCGGGACGTGGTCGACGGGGTGGTCGAAGAACAGCGGGTGCGTGGTGTCGGAGCGCAGCAGCCACCGGTCCTGGACACCGGTCTCCGCCAGCACGACGTCGCCGGCGCTCACCCGGCCCGCCTGGTCCGGGGAGATCCCCGGCAGCGCGCCGGACGCGGCGGCCGTGGGGGCGCCCTCGCCGGAACCGGCGCGCAGCCTGCGGTAGATGGCGGGGGAGTGGCTGGAGAAGCGGGCCTCGGCCGTGCCCATCGGTATGCCGTCGCGCAGCGCGGTGACGCGCATGGTCAGGGCGGCCAGGCGGCCGGACCGGACGGTGACGTCCGAGCAGGTGAGGTGCAGGGTGACGGCACCGGGGCGCTCGTCGATGTACATGGCGGACGGGTCGACCTCGAAGGTGAGGTGCTGCCAGATGAGGTGGTGTCCGACCGGCACCTGGTAGCCGGCGTGGGAGAGCAGCGGGATGCACTGGCGGACGGTCTCCGCGAAGAGCATCGGGTCGTAGAGTCCGTGTCCCAGGCAGTAGAGCGGGTGGACGCGCGGCCAGAGCGCCGTGACGACGAACTCGTTCGCGCGGGTCTGCGTCCATCCGGAGAGGAGCACCTCGGCGGCGTTTCTCTTGTGCACGTACTCCTGCGGTACGGAGCGCAGCAGGGTGGTGGGTGCGGGACGTTCTTCGACGACGGTCACTGGTCCCCCAAGATTGTTGCGGAGCACGGGATTTGCTCCGCTCGTCTGGCGCAGTCGCGCCCAGGGCCGTAACATAACGCGTGTTCTTTTTGTTTGTCGAGGGAAGGCCGAACTTTGATGTCGGAGCCGAAGCAGGATCGAGCCATCAAAACGCGTGATGAGATCATCTACGCGGCGGCATCGGTCTTCGACGAACGCGGCTACAGCGGCGCCAGCATGAGAGAGATCATGAAGCGTGCCGGAGTGACCCTGGGAGCCGTGTACTTCCACTTCGAGAACAAAGAGGCGCTCGCCCGTGCGGTGATGAACGCCCAGCCCACGACCGTCATCCCCCGGCTGGCCTCACAGGGCCTGCAGCGGCTGGTCGACCTGACCCTGGTGTGGGCGCACCAGCTGCAGGCCAACCCGGTGCTGCGGGCGGGCGTCCGGCTGACCGGCGAACAGGCCGGATTCGGCATGGAGGACGCCACTCCGTACCAGGAGTGGGCGCAGATCATGGAGAGCTGCCTGCTCGCCGCACGGCGCGACGACGAACTGAACGAGGCGGTCGACAGCACGGCCGTCGCGGAGTTCCTGGTCAGCGCGTGTACCGGCATGCAGATGTACTCCCACGTGGTCAGCGGCCGGAGCGACCTGACCGCCCGCACCCTCCAGATGTGGCAGATCCTCCTGCCGTCGCTCACCTCCCCGGCCCGTGTCTCGGCGCTCCGCGCCGACCAGGCCCGCGCGGACTGGCTGAACGCCTGATCCGGACACCCGTGTCCCGCGGCCGTTCCCCGAGTGAGCGTCTCCCCCGAACGAAGGACTTCGCCATGCCCTCTGCCCCGCAGCACATACGCCTCGTCGCCCTGAACATCGACGGCGTCCTGCTGAACGACACCTTCAGCCCGGTCATCCACCACTTCATCACCAGCCGCGGCGGTGTCTACTCCGCCGACGTCGAACGCCGGATCTTCTCCCAGCGGCGCAGCGTCGCCGGACCCGAGATGGCCGCCGCGATCGGCGCCGACATCTCCGGCCAGGCCGCGCTCGACCTGTACTTCGAGGACCGCGACGCCTATCTGCGCGACCACCCGGTGGAGATCACCGAGGGCGCCGCGGACCTCCTGCGCCGGGTTCGCGCCCTGGGGCTGCCCACCGTCTGCTACGGCGGGCTGAGCAAGTCGCACTTCGACACCCATCTGGGCGCCCTCGCCGACCTGTTCGACGGCCCCGGCTACCTCTGCACCGACGGCTTCCGCCCCGGCCTGCGCGAGATCGCCGACGCCTTCGGACTCGAACCCTCGCAGGTGCTGTTCGTCGACGACGTGGCCAGGGTGGCCGAGGCGGCCAAGGCCCTCGACGCCCCCTTCATCGGCCACCCCAGCCGGTTCGAGAAGAGCTTCCAGCCGCAGCTGATGCGCGAGGCGGGCGTACGCCACCTGGTCGGCTCGCTGCACGAGATCGACGAGGCGCTGCTGACGGCCGTGGACGCGGAGGCCGCCGCGGGCCGGTCCTGGACGGCGGGAACGGCGCCGGGCACCCGGCCCGCCGGTCCCGCGGCAGCGGCGGGCGGCCTGCTGTGCGACAAGGTCGTCATGGTGACCGGCGCCTCCAGCGGCATCGGCGCGGCCGCCGCGCGCCTCTTCGCGGCCGAGGGCGCGGCCGTGGTCGTCACGGCCCGAAGACACGAACAGCTCGACGGCCTGGTCAAGGAGATCGCCAACGCGGGCGGTCGTGCCACCGCGGTCGTCGGCGACGTCACCCGTCCCGAGGACGTGGAGCGGATCGTGGCCGAGGCCCGTGAGACCTACGGGCGCCTCGACGGGGCCTTCAACAACGCGGGCTGGGCGACGGCCGGCGGGCGCATCCACGAGACCGACGACGCGATCTTCGACCAGGTGGTCGACGTGAACCTGCGCGGGGTGTGGAACTGCATCAAGGTCCAGACGCGGGTCATGCTGGAACAGGGCGGCGGCGGCTCCATCGTGAACACCGCGAGCGTCGCCGGCGTCCTGGCCACCGGCGCCACCGCCTCCTACGTCGCGGCCAAGCACGCGGTCATCGGCCTCACCAAGGCCGCCGCGCAGGAGTACGCGCAGGAGGGCATCCGGGTCAACGCCCTGATCGTGGGCAGCACCCTCACCGAACTCATGCACCAGGTGCTGGAGGAGACGCCCGCCCTCGCCGAGCCGTTCGTCTCGCGGTCCCTGCAGAAGCGCATGGCCGCTCCCTCCGAGGTCGCCCAGGCGGCGCTCTGGCTGTGCAGCGACCGGTCGTCCTTCGTCACCGGGGCCTCCGTGCCTGTCGACGGCGGCTGGACCGCGGCCTAGGGACGCGCGGACGCCGGGCGCGAGCACCTGAACCGGTGCGCCCGAGGGCCCCCGTGGACGTACGGAACCCGTACTCCCACGGGGGCCTCGCGCATCGCGGGACCTTGCGCACCCGGCCCGTACGGTGTGCTCCCGGACAGGCTCACGCGGTGTGGGGGAGCGGCAGCGCGGGCGCGGGGGCCCGGGCGGGAGCCAGCAGCCGGCTGTAGGCGTAGGCGGAGGAGACCAGGGTCATGTGGTGGTGCCAGCCCGGGTAGGAGCGGCCCTCGAAGTCCAGCAGCCCGTAGTCCTGTTGCAGGGTGTCCATCACCGCGTCGGTGCCGGTGCGCAGCCGGGCGAGCGCGGAGAGCTGGTTGAGCCGGTGGTCCACCATGTTGCTGATCCACACCCGGGGCGGACGGCGGCCGGTGGGGCGCCACTCGGTGAAGACGCGGTACGTGTGACGTGCGCCGGGCAGCCGGACCAGCGCGGACATGATGCGCACGTGCCGCTGGTGGCCGTCGGCGGTGAGCGTGGTGGTGTGCGGCTGGCGGGTGCTGTGCTGGTGCAACAGGTGCGCGGCCGTCATCAGGCGCTGCGGGTCCGGTGCGCCGTGGTAGGGGCCGGAGGGGCGGGTGCTGCCGGGCAGGACCTGCAGGCTGCCGGGCACCGCGAGGACGAAGTCCCGGCCCCGCGTGCTGAGTCCGTCGACCAGCGGCACGGCGTCCAGGTATCCGCTCATGTCGGCCACGACCGGTACGGGGGCGAGCGAGGTGCGCGCGGTGAGCGCGTCGACGAGCTCCAGCGCGTGGGCCCACAGCGGGCGGTGCCGCGCCGAGTCGGGGATCTTGGTGCGTTCGCGCAGCCGGGCGTCCTCGTTCCAGTGCTCGGGCAGCATCAGCCGCCAGTCGACGGGGAGGTGCTCCTCGCCCGAGGAGAGGAACGCACTCAGTCCGAGCTGGCAGTTGATGGTGCGGCCCACGGCCGGGACGAACCGGCGGTGCACCCCGCAGGAGTGGTCCCCCCGCTTGGGCAGTACCGCTGCCGCCAGCGTCCAGGCCCGCGGCACGGTGTGTGCCTCGACGGTGCGGCCCAGCGCCTCACGGGCGGGCTCCCACTCCCAGGGGCTGGCGTTGATGAACTGCTGCAGCGACTGCGAGGCCGTCGGGGACGAGGAGACCGCGGCGGCCAGCCGGCGCACCGACTTCTTGCCGGGCGTGCTCAGCAGCCCCTGGAGGTACGACTGGGCCCATCGCCGCTGGTCGGCGCGCGGCAGATGCCCGAAGAGCCTCTCGGTGAAGACCGACAGGTCGGCAGCGCCGTCCGGTCTCGGCATAAGACTCAAGTGCTGTGCGGCCATGGCCCGTTCCCTCCCTGACGTACCCGACTGACAAAAGAATAGCGAACGTTCGCTATTATTCCAGCCCCGGGGCGGGTACCTCTTCACCACTTGAGCAACTCGCCGAAATCGGCCCCGTGTTCGAAGGGAGGGGAGCGGGTGGACCGGTGCCCCGAAAGTCGGCGCTTCTTTCCCACGTTGCCGTTGTGCACTCGCATACCCGGCCGGAAGCTGACGGTCCGAAGAGTCCCGACAGCCGTAGGAGAGCCGCGGTGACCACTGCGCCAACCGCCACCGCCGGCCATGACCCGCCCCGCGTCCGCGCTGGCGAGAATTCGCTCCCGCAATGGACACACGGCCGCACATGCACACAATGGGTGCAGCCAACACGTTGTGCCGACCGGCGTGTTCGCCCGTCCCGCCCCACCGCACCGCAGGGGGGACGACACCCCCACCCCCACAACGACAGATCGGCCCTGCCGTCCCCTCGGACGACCCGGGCGCGGCGATTCCGGAGACAGCAGCCGATGGTGAAACAGGCGCGAGCCACCCGTACGCGCGAGGCACTCATAGAGGCCGCCGCCGCGGCCTTCGACCAGGCAGGATACGAAGGCGCCAGCCTCCAGCGGATCAGTGAGGCGGCCGGCATCTCGCTGGGGGCACTGACCTTCCACTTCAGCTCGAAGCGGGACCTCGCCAGGACCGTCCAGCGGCGCGGGACGGCCACCACCCTGGACGCCGTCGCCAAGCTGAGCCTGGGCAGCGACCCCACCCTGCCGACCGTCATCGCCATCACGGTGGAGATCGCCCGGCTGATGGAGGAGGACCCCTCCGTACGGGCCGCCGCCCGGCTCGCCCGCGAGCACGACGCGCACTCGCACTGGCCGAAGTCCTGGCTGCCCGCGCTGGAGGACCTCCGCGCCAGGCCCGTGGACACCGGCTGCACCCCCGAGGAGACCGAGACGGTGCTGGCCCTCGCCGCCCACCTGGTGGCGGGCGCCGAGGTGTACATCCGCAACCAACCCTGCGAGGGGGACGCCGAACGTGAGAGCGCTCCCACCCAACTCGGCCAGATCTGGGGCCTGGTGGCCCGCGGCACCGGGTGCGAAGGACCCGCCCACCGGGCCGGCTGACCGCCGCGCAGACCGCACCACCCGGGCGCCCGGCGGGCGCCCGGGGCACCGATCCTGTGGCGCACGCACCCGCCGCACCCTCGAAGGAGCACACCCATGGGCGCCGACCACCTGCTCGCACGGGCGATCATCGCCGGGGACCTGCCCCGGACGGACCGGCTGCTGAACGAGGGCGCCGACCCCGACGCCAAGGACCCGCTGGGCAACCCGCCGCTCGCGCTGGCCGCCGCACGCGGACAGACCCGCGCGGTGCACCTGCTCCTCGCCGCGGGCGCCGACCCCCATCTGCTCGACACCCGGATGGGAGCGTCGGCCCTGCACAAGGCGGCCCAGTCAGGCGCCGCCGACATCGTCGACCTGCTCCTGGACCACGGCGCGTTCATCGACCTGCAGGCCCCCACGCACGGCCACACCCCGCTCATCGACGCCGTGTGGCACAAGCGCCCCCGCGCCGTGGCCCGGCTGCTCGCCCGTGGCGCCAACCCCCTGCTGCGCGCCCACGGCGGCTACCGCGCCGACGAACTGGGGCCCCTGGCCTGCGACGAGGACCAGAACCCCTACCTGGGGCCGCTCGCCGAGGCACGGGCCCGGCGGGAGCGGGCCGACGCCGCCCCGCTGCGGCGGGCCGCCCTCGACGGGGACGCCGAGCGCGTGCGCGAGCTGCTCGGCGCGGGTCACGACGTCGACGCGAAGGCCCCCGACGGGCACACCGCACTGCTGGACGCCGCCCGCGAGGGACACCCGGAAACCGTCCGCGTCCTCCTCGGCCACCGGGCCGACCCCCGCGTCGTCGACCACCTGATGAAGGCCACCCCCGCGCACAAGGCGGCCTACAACGGCCGGACCGAGGTGCTTGCCGCCCTGGTGGACGACCCCCGGCTGGAAATCGACGCCCAGGGCCCCTACAACGGCTACACCGCGCTGCACGACGCCGTCTGGCACGGCCATCTGGAGGGTGCCCGCGTCCTGCTGAAGGCCGGCGCCCGCACCGACCTGCGCGGACGGGACGGGCGGACACCGCGGGAGATGGCCCGCGAGTACGGCTACGACGAGCTCGTGCAGCTCCTGGCCGAGCACGAGCACGAGCACGAGCCCCCGGGCGCCCGCTGACGGGCCGGGGGACCGGCACACGGCAGGGCGGCCGCCCCCGGTCACGGGAGGCGGCCGCCCTGTGCGTACGGACGTCGGGGTGAGGGCCCCGGCCGGGCCGGACTAGACGGTCAGTTCGTGCACGGCGGCGCACCACTCGTCCAGCAGGGCGTCGGCGGTCGCCGGGTCGGGGCCCTCCGCCCACAGCCGGGTGACCGGGGCGGAGGCGTCGGGCAGCACCAGCGCCCAGCGGCCGTCGTCCTCCACGACCCGTACGCCGTCGGTGGTGTCGATCCGGCGCCGGCCGGCCGCCTCCACCACGGTGCGCATGACCTGGCCCTTGGCCCGCCACGCGGTGGGCAGTTCCCGGTGGCGGACGTGCGCCCGGGGCAGCGGGTCCACCAGTGAGCTCAGCGCGGCGGACGAGCGGGCGAGCAGCCCGGTCAGCCGTGCGAAGGCCGCGACGCCGTCCGGGTACGGGGAGAACTCCGGCAGTACGAAGGCGCCTTCGCCGTCCCCGGCGAACACGAGGTCCCCGGCAGCCGCGGCCCGGGTCAGCTCGCCCGGAGCGGTGGGCACCCGGCGGACCTGCCCGCCGTGGACGGCAGCGGCGCTCTCCACGAGCCGGCTCGCGGTCACCGGCGCGGCGATCCTGCCGCCCTGCGACTCCGCCGTGATCAGCTGCACCAGCAGCAGCAGAGCCGTGTCGTCCTCGACGATGTGCCCCTGCTCGTCCACCAGCGACATGCGCTCCCCGGTGGGGTCGAAGCGCACCCCGAACGCGGCCCCGGACACCGAGACCAGGTGCCCCAGCGTGTGCAGGGCGGCGCGGCGCTCGGCCCGGGTCTCGGTGCACGAGGCGGGGGTCAGCGCGTTGTTGACGGTGAGGGCCTCGATGCCCAGCAGGCCCAGCACCGAGGGCAGCGTCAGCGCGGCGCTGCCGCACGCCGCGTCGATGACGACCTTCGGGCGGCTCTCGGCCACACCCGTCACGTCGATGTGCTCCACGAGCTGCTCGGCGTACTCCTCCAGCGAGGTCGGCAGCGAGCTGAGACGGCCCATCTCCCCGGCCAGCACCCGCCGGTACTCGCGCCGTCCGAAGACCCGCTCAAGTCCGCGCTGCGTGGTCTGCGAGAGGTCCACGCCGTGCGGGTCGAGGAAGACGATGTCCACGCTCTCGGGACCGCCGGGCGTGGTGGTCACCACGATGCCCCCGTCCAGACCGGCCGCCGTGGCCCGCCGGACCAGCGGCAGCGGCACATGGCCCAGGTCCCGTACGTCCACCCCGGCCGAGCGCAGCGCCGACATCATGGCGGGCAGCAGCACCTGGGCCGCCGCACCGTGGTCGCGGGCCACGGCCACCCGGGCGCCGCGCGGCAGCGTGGTGGCGAAGGCGCCGGCCAGCCGGACCGCGAGGTCGGGGGTGATCTGCTGGTTGAGCACCCCGCGCACCCCGCGCCCGCCGAACAGGGACTTCGTCGCCCGGGACTCCCAGATCAGCGAGTCGTTGACCGTGGTGCCGTACTCGATGGTCTTGCCCGGGTAGACCAGCACGTCCCCCGCGACGGAGGACTCGTCCTCCAGCACGCAGCCCGTGCCGATGACGGCGCCCTCCGCGACCCGGGTGCCGCGGCGCAGACTGCTGTTGCGTCCCACCACGCAGCCGCGCAGCGCGGCCTGCGGGCCCACGTAGGCATGCGGGTGCACCACCGCGCGCTCCAGGGTGGCGCCCTGGTCGACGACCGCGTGCCTGCCCACGACGGTGTGCCGGCCCAGCCGCGCCCCGGCGCCGACCTGCGCGTGCGGGCCGATGACCACGGGGCCCTCGATGACGGCGGAGGGGTGCACCCGCGCGCTCTCCGCCACGAAGACGCCGGGGGAGGTCTCGAAGCCCGCCGGGTCGGTGGCCACCCGCCCGTCCAGCACGTCGGCCTGCGCCTTCATGTAACTGGCGTGCGTACCCACGTCCTCCCAGTAGCCCTCGGCGACGTAGCCGTAGACGTCGTGTCCCTCTTCGAGGAGGCGGGGGAAGATGTCGCCGGACCAGTCGGCGGGCCGGCCGGCCGCCACGAAGTCGAGGACCTCGGGCTCCATCACGTAGATGCCGGTGTTGACGGTGTCGGAGAAGACCTGGCCCCACGTCGGCTTCTCCAGGAACCGCTCGACCCGGCCGTCGTCGCCGACGATGGTGATGCCGAACTCGACGGGCTCGGGCACCCGGGTCAGGCAGACGGTGACCAGGGCGCCCTTCTCCCGGTGGAAGCGGATCAGGTCACTGAGGTCGATGTCGGTCAGCGCGTCGCCCGAGATGACCACGAAGGGCTCGCCGTCGAGCTGCGCCTCGGCGTTCTTCACGCTGCCCGCCGTGCCCAGCGGGGTGTCCTCCTTCGCGTAGCTGAGGGACATGCCGAGCTGCGTGCCGTCGCCGAACTGCTCCTGGACGAGGGAGGCGAGGAACTGCACGGTGACCACGGTCTCCGCCAGGCCGTGCCGCTTCAGCAGCCGCAGCACATGCTCCATGATCGGCCGGTCGGCGACCGGGAGAAGCGGCTTGGGCAGGTCCGAGGTCATCGGTCGCAGACGCGAGCCCTCGCCGCCGGCCATCACAACAGCCTTCATTGCAGGTCCTCTTCCATGGTGATCCGGGTTGAGCAGTTCGGGTGGTGGAGCACGGGGGAGCGCCGCGGCCGGTCAGGCGGCGGACTCGTCCGGGAGGGCGAGCGCGCGCCCGATCACGGTGACGGAGCCCTCGAAGCCGCTGGCGGCCAGCACGCTCCGCAGCTGGGGGCCGGCCCCGTCCATCACGATCTCCGCGTCCGGCGGCAGCCTCTGCTGGGCGAACGCCAGACAGCGGACGCCGCCCGCAGTGAGGGAGTCCAGCTCGTGCACGCGCAGCACGAGCCGGCGCACCGGCCGTGAGAGCACCTGCTCGACCAGGGTGTGCAGGGCGGGGACCTGCCTGTCGGTGAGCTGCCCGGACAGGTGGATCGTGGCGGTGGCGCCACTGAAGCCGTAGTACGCCTCGAAACTCATGGTCTGATTCCTTCGCTCGGTGTCGGCGGTCGGCCGCGGACGACGGGCTCGCCGGCCCCTTTGGCCGGGCCGAGGCGGACCCGGACCGTCACCCGGTCGTCCCGCGGCGGCAGCCGCACGCTCATCTCCTGCGCGTCGAAGTCGTGCCACGGCGCACCGTCCAGCAGGACGTGCTCGATGACCACGCGTCCGGGCGGCAGGAGGTCCGGCGCCACGCGCAGCAGACCGTCGGGCAGGTCGGCGTCGGCGTGCGGCTTGAACCACAGGTCCAGCGGCTCGCCGCGCACCAGCAGCCGGGTGTAGACCTCGGCCAGGTAGCAGAGTTCGGCCTTGTGGTACATGGCCATCGCATGGCTGCCCTTGAGGCGTTCGTCGCCCACCAGGTAGGGGATGCCCGAGGCCAGGACGGTGAAGTGGACGCCTCCCGCGTCGTGGTCGAGGAAGAAGGCGTTGTAGAAGGCGGACGCCTCCCGCGCGTGCCGCAGCGGCTCCTCGCCGCCGTCGTGGCCGGCCAGGATCAGATAGGCGAGGATCGCCTGCTCCTGTTGCCACCAGGTCTTGCGGTCGTGCCAGACGAACGCGTGACGGCCCTGCTCGGCGTCGCGTTCCAGCACGTCGTACCAGCCGCCGCGCTGCCCGTCGCGCCCGACCGCCGGCATGGTCGCGGCCAGGGTCGCGGCCAGCTCCCGGTACTCGCGCTTGGGCCGGACCGCCTGCATCCGCATCAGGTTCCAGACGATCTTGAGGTTGTGACCGACGACGGCGCGGTTCTGCTGCCACCCCCAGGTGTGGTCCGGGGTCCAGTCCGCGTGGAAGCGCTCGTTGACGAAGGGTCCCGCACCCGGAGCACGGTCGGGCAGATACGTCACGATCATGTCGAAGGTGTGCTCAAGCATCCGCAGGTAGCGGTCCTCGCCGGTGGCCAGGTACAGGTTGATCAGATAGGCGGGGGCGTGGTCGCCGACGGAGTTCCAGTTCTTGCGCGCGTGGTTGGGGCCCAGGCCGTCGTGGTGCGGGCTGAGGGTGACCGGGTCGATGTGCGAGTAGTAGCCGCCCATCCGCGGGTCGTGGAAGAAGCGTTCGAAGAGACTGACGGTGCCCTCGATGTCCTTCTTCAGGACGGGAGCGCCGGTGACCCGGTAGGTCTGGGTGAGGCCGACCAGCGCGTAGATCTGCTCGTAGGCCGGAATCGCCCGGTAGTCGTCGCCGGACTCCGAGGCGAACAGCTTGCGTTCGCGGGAGTCCGTACGGTCGATGCCGTGGTACCAGTAGACGATGTCTTCGCCCTCGTCGTGGAAGCGCATGTGGTCGTGCAGGTACTGCGCCCCCCGCTCGGCGACCTCCAGGTGTGCCTCGTCGCCGGTGAGCAGGTAGGCGGTGGCCATGCCGTACACCAGCCGGGAGATGGTCATGCCCTCCTGGACGTGCTGGTCGGTCTTGTGACCGCTGCCGTGCACCCGGGTGCGGTACGTGGCGAAGTCGACCGGCCCGTCGCCGAACTGGGTGCGCCGGTAGAAGCGGGCCAGTTCGTCCAGCTGACGGGTCCACCAGCCGGGCTCCTCGTAGGGCAGCGGGGCCTCGGGCCGGTGGGCGAGGACCAGCCGGTCGGCCTGGAAGTGCAGGCCCTCCTCTCCCGGGTAGACCGGCCCGTAGCAGAACACCAGGGCTCCGGGCGTCAGGTACTCGCGCATCCGGTCGGTCGCGTCGAGGTACGGCTCGCCGAGGTTGCGCAGCAGCTGGGCGGTGGTCGCCGCCGTCAGGTGCAGAGTGACTTCGCGGTCGTCCAGCGTCTTGAGCGTGAAGCTGCCGCCGCGCAGACCGGTGACGTAACCCGCCGTCAGGTCGGAGAAGGAGAACGGGACTTCACCTGGCACGGTCGGCCTTCCTGCGGCGGAGGCCCGGCGCGGCGGGCGTGGACGGGAGGGGCTGGTCCGTCATGCGTCGGCCCCGCCGGGGTCGGTGAGGCGGTTGATGACGGTGCGCGCCAGCAGATGGCACTGGTCGACGGTGCGCGAGGTGATCAGGTCGCGGTCCTCGACCAGATCGCGGTTGAGGTAGACGCCTCCCATGAGCCGGACGTCGGCCGCCAGGTTGTTGTGACAGGCGACCGGCCGGTCCCGGAGCAGTTCCGGCGCCGCGGACAGCAGCTGCAGACCGTGGCAGGAGAACGCCTTGAGCAGACCGGGCAGCCGGAAGGCGCGGCGCAGCAGCTCCAGTGCCGGTGAGGGCTGCTCGACGTCCTCGCTGTAACGCAGCCGGTCGGCGACGGTCCCCGAGGGCACCACGAGCGCGCTGTATTGGAGCAGCTCGTGGTAGCCGAGAGCCTCCAGGTCACCGTCGACGTCCAGCGGTATCTGGTGCTCGTGGCCGGTGAAGGTGAGGCAGGGCTGCCCCCACAGACGGGTCAGGAGGACCACCTCGGCGCCCTCCTCGCCGAAGCGGCGCCGGTAGTAGGCGATCTCCTCCTCGACGAACCCGCTTTCCATCAGGATGCCGATACGCCGGCCGTCCAGTCGGCCGGCGGGCAGGGTGTGCACGGTTCCCATCGGGACCTCCCGAGGTCAGGGGGACGGAGAGCGGAGAGGAGCGGAGTGCGGGCGCGAGCGGCCCGCGGTCAGAGCGAACCGGAGCCGGCCATCGGGGCGAGCGCGTCGACGCTGTAGGTGCGGATCCTCGCGGCGCCGTCCTCCAGGGAGACCGTCCAGGTCTGGTACGCGTCGAAACCCAGCCACTCGCTGGTGGGGGCGGGCGCCTTCCACACGGTGGTCTGCCAGTTGACGACCACCTTGACCTCGGCGCTGGGCCCGTCGCCGAGCCGGATGTCCAGCGAGGTGAGGGTGTGGGTCTCGTCGAAGAAGCGGTGGGTGACCGCCTCGTACCAGGAGCGGAAGCCGTCCAGCCCGTGCAGCGTCGTCTCGGGGAGGTGCATGGTCAGCCCGTCGGAGACCAGCATCGGCAGCACCTCGTCGAGGGGGTCGTGCCGGTCCAGGGCCGCGTACCAGTCGGTGACCAGCTGCTCGACCGCGGCGACGGTCAGCGTGCGCTCGGCCTGCAGGGTGGGGGTCATGGCGTGCTCCAGGGTCGGGAGAGGAGTGAGGGAGAAGAAGAGGGAGAGGGAGGGATCAGGAACGGCGGGGCCGTCGCCCGCTCACTCGGTGCGGAGGTCCACCAGGAAGGGGCCGTCGTGCGCGAGCATCGTGCGGACGGCGTCGGGGACCTGCGCGGCCGTGTCCACGCGCAGGGCCGCCACACCGAGGGAGTTGGCCAGCTCGGTGAAGCCGATCTCGGGCCGCGACAGGTCGAAGGCGTCGGGGGCCGGGTGCGGGGCGACGGCGTGCGTGCGCCAGTACTGCTCGATGTTGAGGTCCAGCAGCCGGTAGCGCCGGTTGTTGCAGACGACGAACTTGGCCGCGATGCCGTAGCGGGCGGCGGTCCACAGCGCCTGGACGGTGTACATGCTCGCGCCGTCCCCGGTGAACCCCACCACGTGCAGGTCGGGCCGCGCCAGCTTGACGCCCATGGCCCCGGGGATGCCGACACCGAGCGAACCGCCGCGGGTCTGGAAGTAGGTGCCGGGGACCTTCGGCGGGAGGTGCCGCGTCAGGGCGCCCGAAGCGGTCAGGGCCTCGTCGAAGACGGCCAGGTTCGACGGGGCCCGCGCGGCCAGTTCCCTCGCGAAGCAGTCCATCAGACCCCCCTCGCCCGCCGGGGCGCCGGCGGGGAGCCGGCCGGGCATGGATTCGTCGGCGGAGGCCGTACGGGGCGTACGGGGGAGGAGGGCGGCCGGCTCGGGGTGCGGGTCGGCGCGCAGTGCGTCGGCGAGCGCCGCCAGGGTGAGCTTCGGGTCGGCGACCAGCCCGAGCTCCACGGGGAAGTTCTTGGCGATCTCGTAACCGTCCGCGTCGATGTGCACCACGCGCGCCCCGGCCGCGAACGGGTCGGCGAGTTCCGGGAAGACCTCGGGGAAGACATAGGTGCCCACGATCAGGACCGCGTCGGCGTCCTGCACCACGCGCCTGCTGTCGGCGCCGAACATGTGCCCGAGGTGCCCGCCGAACAGCGGGTGCGTGGTGTCGAAGTTGACCTCCGAGGAGTTCACCCCCCACACCGGGGCCCCCAACTGCGTTGCCACGTCCGCCAGTTCGCGCTGCGCGCCGGAGGCGGCCACCCCGTCGCCCATCAGGATCAGCGGAGCGCTGCCCGAACGCAGCAGGGCGGCGGCCCCGGCGATCTCGGCGCGGTCCGGTGCGGTGCGCACCGAGGGGACCGACGTGGGCAGTGCGCGCTCGTCGTTGAGCTCGTCGAGCACGTCGGCGGGCAGCACCACGAGGACCGGGCCGCACGGCGGCGTCGACGCGATCTTCACCGCGCGGCGCAGTACCCGCAGCACCGACCGGGCATCCAGCACCCGGGTCGCGTACTTGGTGACCGGTGTGGCCATCGCGACCAGGTCGGCCGCCATCTGCGCGTCCATCGCGTCGTAGCGGACCCCCGCCTCTCCCACCAGCGCCACCAGCGGGGAGCCGCCCCGCTTGGCCTGGTAGAGCATGCCGACGGCGTTGCCCAGGCCCACCCCGCTGTGCAGCTGGACGAAGCCGGGGCGCCGTGCGGCACGGGCGTACCCGTCGGCCATGGCGACCGCGACGCCCTCGTGCAGGGCCAGCACGTAGGAGGTGCCGCTCTTGTCGGCGAGGTCGAGCAGCCCCTGCTCGACGGTCCCGGGGTTGCCGAAGAGGTGCGTGACACCGTCGGCGGCGAGCTGCTCGAAGACGGCTGCGTTACCGGATCTTGCGGACATCAACGACTCCTGGCAGCGGGGCGGAAGGACGGCACGGGCTCACCAGCCGTGCCGGCGCAGACCGTTCTCCAGGACCTCGACGAGCAGTTCGCCGGCGAGGACGGAGTCGGGGGTGGAGCGTGCGGTGACGAAGGGGAAGTCGACGACGACGGAGGTGGGCCTGCCGACGTTGCCGTGGAAGGCGCCGTCGGGGCCGGTGGCGTCGCGCAGGATGTACTCCAGCGGGTAGGGCGGCGGCCCCATGTTGAGGTCGACGCCGACGAACCCGGTGCCGTCCTTGTAGTCGTACTCCTTGGGGTGCCCGGTGACGTGTCTGCCCCACAGGATGCTGGTACGGGTGTCCAGGTCCCGGGCGAAGGCGAGGGCCGCGACGCCGTAGCACTCCGCGAGGATCGGCTTGTCGTGGGCGGCGAAGGCAAGGATCAGCTCGTGCAGCCGCTCGTTGTTCGCCAGGTCGACGATGGGCCCGCTGCCCCCGACGACGACCAGCGCGTCGAAACCGGCCAGCAGCTCGGCGGTGGCCCCGGCGAGGCGGCGGTGGTAGTCCTCCAGGTCGCGCAGATGGTTCAGCGCGCTGAAGTAGGGCCGCTCCGGGAGCACCTCGGCCAGGCTCAGCGGGGTGTCGAGCCGGCTTGAGGCGTCCAGGGCGCGGGCCTGGTGCGCCATGTCGCGGGTGGTCACCGTGCGGCCCAGCGGCGGGTCGATGTAGTGCGGATCGAGACTGGGAGGCAGTGCCTGGGGCCGCTTGCCGTTCGGGGTGAGGAACGTCGTGCGGTAGGCGTGCTTGTCGAACGCCGCGAGCGGTCCGACGAGCTCCTCGCCCCAGTAGCCGTACTCGGACAACACCACCAGGATGCGCTTGGACACGAGCTCTCCCTGCCGTCGGATCAGATTCGTCCCGTGGGTGCGAAGGCCTGCGGGGGCCGGGTACCGGGGGTCGGACGGAAGTCAATCCGCTGGCCCCCGGCCGGGCAACGACAGCGGGGGAGCGCGCGGCGACTGTCGAAAGTTGCCCCAGTCGCACCCGGGAGGCCCGGCCGGGGGCGTGCCGGACGTGGCGGGCTGGTCCCCTGTGGGGTCCAGCAGCGCACCGCACACGGTGCGACCGGAGCCGAGGAGCCCAGACATGGTCCCGAACAGCACGGCCGCCACGACCGCCACGACCACCAACAACCGCAGGGCCGCCACGAACCCCACGGCCGCCACGACCACCGAGAACCGCAGGGCCGCCACGAACCCCGCGACCACCGAGAAACGCACGACCGCCCGCTCAGCCCCCGCAGCCCGCCGAGCCGTCCGCCTGCCGTCGCTGACCGGTCTGCGGTTCGTCGCGGCCGCTCTCGTGCTCGCCTTCCACGCCTCGTTCGAGGGCTTCTTCCAGGACCGGGCCGCGGCCGACCACTTCGCCGCCCTGTTCAGCAAGGCCGGCTGGGTCGGTGTCTCGTTCTTCTTCCTCCTGAGCGGCTTCGTACTGGCCTGGTCGGCCCGCCGCACGGACACCGCACGCCTCTTCTGGCGGCGCAGAATCCTCAAGATAGGGCCCAGCCACCTGGTCACCGCCGCGGTCGCGTTCCTCCTGCTCGCCGCCGTGAACACGGTGCCCGGCGTCGGCGAGGTCGTCCCCAACCTGCTCCTGGTGCACTCCTGGTTCCCGCAGCTGGAGATCTTCATCAGCGGCAACCCGGTGAGCTGGTCGCTCTCCTGCGAGCTGTTCTTCTACCTGGCCTTCCCCCTGCTGTGGCGCCGCGTCTCGCGGATCGACCCCGCACGCCTGTGGTGGTGGGCGGGGGCGGTGACGGTGGCCGTCCTGTGCGTGCCGCTGGTCGCCGGACTGCTGCCCGCGGGCCCGCCGGTGACCATGCCGGACGGCAGCACCGGCCTCTGGCGGTACTGGTTCGTGTACGTCCTGCCGCCGGTGCGCGCACTGGAGTTCGTGCTGGGCATGCTGCTGGCCCGGATGGTGCGCGAGGGCGTGTGGCGCAGCCCGCACCCCGCGCTCACCGCGGCCCTGGCGGTCGCCGGGTACCTCCTGGCCACCCAGGTGCCGTACCTGTACGGACTGGTCGCCGCCACCGTCGTCCCCCTCGCCGTCGTGACCGCCTCGGTGGCCCACGCCGATGCCACCGGCCGCCGCACCCGGCTCTCGGGCCGCACCCTGGTGGTGCTCGGCGAGACCTCCTTCGCCCTTTACCTGGTCCACCGGTTGGTCCTGATGTACGGCCACCGGCTGCTGGGTGCGACGCACAGCTGGTCCACCCCGGTCGCCGTCCTCCTCGTGGTGGCCTCGTTCGTGGTCAGCCTGCTGCTGGCGCGTGCCCTGTACCTCCTGGTTGAGCGGCCGCTGTCGGACCGATGGGGGTCACCGGCGGCGGACGCCCCGCGCGGTGCGGGCGCCCGCAACCATCCGGACCGCACGGCTGCCGGGCACCGCGGCGGGGCCGCCGTGGATCTCCCCCGGCGAAGCCCGTCCCACGCCGAGCGGTGAGGAAATCCGGCGCCCCGCCGTCGACTTCGGCAACTTGCCAGGGTGAATTCCCCGTCCTTGCCCGCCGTGGGCCCGGCCCCGAATGCTGGCCTCCCGCACGCACGGTCAATGACGGCTCAGGGAGTGAACAGTGGTGGATCGCCTGGGAATCGACGAGGTGGCACCCGTGATCGGTGCGGGCGAGCACCCGGCCAGGGCCGTCGTGGGCGAGCCGTTCACGATCACCGCCACCGTGTGGCGGGAGGGCCACGAGGCGGTGGGCGCCGACGTGTGCTGGACGGCGCCCGACGGCACCCGCAGGGAGATCCCCATGTCGCCCACCGCCGCCGACGACGACCGCTGGTACGCGGACGTCGTCCCCGACACCGAGGGGCTGTGGACCTTCCAGGTGGTGGCGTGGAGCGACCCGTGGAGCACCTGGCTGCAGGGCCTGCGCGCGAAACTCACCGCGGGCCACCAGCGGCTGGAGAACGAACTGGAGAGCGGCGCCCGCCTCCTGGAACGCCTCAGCCGGCGCCGCTGCCGCGCGGACCTGCCCCGCTTCGTGGCTGCGGCGGCGCAGTTGCGCGACACCCGTCTGACCGCCGCCGAGCGCGCCGCCGTCCTCACCACCTCGCTGCTGGCCCAGGTCGCCACCACCCCCTGCCGGGAACTGCGCACCCCCTCGGCCGAGCACCGGGTCCGCGTGGAACGACGGGCGGCCCAGTACAGCAGCTGGTACGAGATGTTCCCCCGCTCCACCGGCGGCACGGACGCCGAGGGGCGGCCCGTGCACGGCACCCTGCGTACCGCGGCCGCGGAACTGCCGCGCATAGCCGGCATGGGCTTCGACGTCGTGTACCTGCCTCCCGTGCACCCCATCGGCAGGCTCCGGCGCAAGGGCCGCAACGACACGCTCACGGCCCGCGCCGACGACGTCGGCTGCCCCTGGGCGATCGGCTCCGCCGAGGGCGGGCACGACGCGCTCCACCCCGAGCTGGGCACCGTGGCGGACTTCGGGTACTTCGTGGCCGAGGCCCGCAGGCTGGGGCTCGACGTCGCCCTGGACCTCGCCCTGCAGTGCGCCCCCGACCACCCCTGGGTCACCCGGCACCCGGAGTGGTTCACCACCCGTCCCGACGGCTCCGTCGCCCACGCCGAGAACCCGCCCAAGGCGTACGAGGACATCTACCCCCTCAACTTCGACCAGGCGCCCGAGAGCCTCTACGCGGAGGTCCTGCGCATCGTCCGGCTCTGGATCTCCCGGGGCGTCCGCGTCTTCCGGGTCGACAACCCGCACACCAAGCCGCCCGCCCTGTGGGAGTGGCTGATCCGCACGGTCCAGGAGAGCGACCCCGACGTGCTCTTCCTCGCCGAGGCCTTCACCCGCCCCGCCGTGCTCGAAGGGCTCGCCAAGCGCGGCTTCTCGCAGTCGTACACCTACTTCACCTGGCGCACCACCAAGCAGGAACTGACCGACTACCTCACCGAACTGGTGGCCAAGGCCGACTTCCTGCGTCCCAACTTCTGGGTCACCACTCCCGACATCCTGCCGGTGGAGCTCCAGCACGCCGGCCCCCGCCACTTCGCGATGCGGGCCGCCCTGGCCGCGACCCTGTCACCGAGCTGGGGGATGTACAGCGGCTACGAGCTGTACGAGGGCACCCCGCTGGAACCCGGTGCCGAGGACTACCTGGACTCCGAGAAGTACCAGCTGCGGCCCCGGGACTTCACCACCGCGCTGCGCGAGGGGCGCTCCCTGCAACCGTGGATCACCGAACTCAACCGGCTCCGCGCCGCGAACCCGGCGCTCCAGCAGCTGCGCACCCTGCGCTTCCACCCGGTCGACAACGACGCCCTGCTCGCCTACACGAAGACCGACCCGGTCGGCGGCGACACGGTGCTGTGCGTGGTCAATCTCCGGCCCGACCTGCCCGCGTCGGGAACCGTCGCCCTCGACCTGACGCCGCTTGGCCCGCAGGGCCTCGCGGTGGCGCCCTGCGACCGGTTCGACGCCGTCGACCTCCTGCGCGGCGAGAAGCGGGAACTCGGTCCCCGCATCGACATCCACCTCACCCCCGAACAGGCTCCGGCCTGCATCTACACCTGGAGGATCGGTTGAGCACGGACTCCGTCGCCCCGGCCACGACACCCGCGGTCACATCCGCGGCCACGCACGCGGTCACGTCCGCGGCCACGCACGCAGTCGCATCCGCGGTCACGCACGCGGTCGCATCCGGGGTCACGCCCGCGACCACGCCCGCCTCCCCGGCGGCCCTGCAGACGCTGTCGGACACCCCGGACTGGTACAAGCGCGCCGTGTTCTACGAGGTCCTCGTCCGGTCCTTCCAGGACAGCAACGGCGACGGCGTCGGTGACCTGAAGGGCCTCACCGCCAAGCTCGACTACCTCCAGTGGCTGGGCGTCGACTGCCTCTGGCTGCCGCCGTTCTTCACCTCGCCGCTGCGCGACGGCGGCTACGACGTCGCCGACTACCGCTCGGTGCTCCCGGAGTTCGGCACCCTCGGCGACTTCGCCGCACTCCTGGACGCCGCGCACGAGCGCGGCATGCGGGTCATCACCGACTTCGTCATGAACCACACCAGCGACCAGCACGAGTGGTTCCAGCAGTCCAGGTCCGACCCGGACGGCCCGTACGGGGACTACTACGTCTGGGCCGACGACGACCAGCAGTACCCGGACGCCCGGATCATCTTCACCGACACCGAGACCTCCAACTGGACCTTCGACCCGGTGCGCAAGCAGTACTTCTGGCACCGCTTCTTCTCCCACCAGCCGGACCTCAACTTCGACAACCCGGCCGTCCAGGAAGAGATCATCGCCGCCCTCACCTTCTGGCTCGACCTCGGCATCGACGGGTTCCGGCTGGACGCGGTGCCCTACCTGTACGCGGCGGACGGCACCAACTGCGAGAACCTGCCGCAGACCCACGCCTTCCTGCGGCGCGTCCGACAGCTCATCGACGACAGCTACCCGGGCCGCATCCTGCTCGCGGAGGCCAACCAGTGGCCCGAGGACGTCGCCGACTACTTCGGCGACTACGAACAGGGGGGCGACGAGTGCCACATGGCCTTCCACTTCCCCCTGATGCCCCGGCTGTTCATGGCGGTGCGCAAGGAGTCCAAGTACCCGGTCTCGGAGATCCTGGCCCGCACCCCGAAGATCCCCTCCAGCGCCCAGTGGGGCATCTTCCTGCGCAACCACGACGAGCTCACCCTCGAAATGGTCACGGACGAAGAGCGCGACTACATGTACGCGGAGTACGCCAGGGACCCCCGGATGCGCGCCAACATCGGCATCCGCCGCAGGCTGGCCCCGCTGCTGGACAACGACCGCAACCAGATCGAACTGTTCACCGCCCTGCTGCTCTCCCTGCCCGGCTCCCCGATCCTCTACTACGGGGACGAGATCGGCATGGGCGACAACATCTGGCTCGGCGACCGCGACGCGGTACGCACACCCATGCAGTGGAGCGCCGACCGCAACGCCGGCTTCTCCAGCGGGGACCCCGGCAGCCTCACCCTGCCCAGCAACCAGGGACCGGTCTACGGCTACCAGGCCGTCAACGTGGAGAGCCAGCAGGACAACCGGGCCTCCCTGCTGCGCTGGACGCGCCGCATGCTGGCCGCACGGCGCCAGCACCTCGCCTTCGGTCTCGGCGAGTTCGAGGAGGTCCCCACCGACAACGCCGCCGTACTCGCCTACGTACGCCGCCACCGCGACGAGCACGGGCACTTGTCCACCGTGCTCTGCGTCAACAACCTCTCCCGCCACCCGCAGCCGGTGGGCATCGAGCTGCGCGGCTACGCCGGCATCACCCCCGTGGAGGTCACCGGCAAGACCCCCTTCCACCCCATCGGGGAACAGCCCTACCAGCTGAGCCTGCGGGGACACGGCTTCTACTGGTTCTGCGTCTGCCCGGCCGACGCGAACCGATGACGCCCACCGGGCTGTCCATCCCCTTCGACAGCCTGGAGCGCGCGCTCGCGGCGTGGCTCCCCGGACAGCGTTGGTACACGGCCAAGGGGCGCCCGCTGCGGTCCGCGTCGATCGAACAGCTCTCCCGCTTCACCGAGGACACCGGCCCCACCCCCGCCCAGGGGCTGATCCTCGTCACCCGTACCGCCTTCGACGACGACGGCGCCGACGAGTTTTACCAGGTGCCCGTCGGCGTCCGCCCGGCCACCGCGCCCCTCCCGGGGCCCGCACTGATCGCGGTCCTGGACGACGTGGTGGTCTACGAGGCGCTCGGCGACCAGTACCTGGTGCGCGACCTGCTCTCCCTGGTCGCGCGGGACGCCGACCGCGCGGCGCTCACCTTCCGCAGCGAACCCGCCGGCCGCGGCGACTGGCCGCCCGCCGCACCGGCCCTCTCCAGCAGGCCGCTCGGCGTCGACCAGAGCAACACCTCCGTCGTCGTCGACGACCGGTACCTGCTGAAGGTCTACCGGCGGCTGCACACCGGCACCAACCCCGACCTGGAACTGCTGCGCGCCCTGCACGACGGCGACCCGGACACCCCGGCGCCGCCCCTGCACGGAGCGGTGGAAGGACAACTGCGGGGAGCGCCCGTCACCTACGCCGTGCTGCAGCGCTACCTGCCCGACGCCGAGGACGGCTGGAGCGCCGCCCTGCGCCGGCTCGACGGCGAGGCGCCGGCCTGGGACGGTTTCGCAGCGGACGCCCACGAGATGGGCCGCGCCACCGCGGCCGTGCACCTGGGCCTCGCCGCGGCGTTCGGCACCGAACGCCTGGACGCGGCGGGGCCTGCCGCGCTGGCGGCCCGGCTGGTGACCGGACTCCAGGAGGCACTGCACGCGGTGCCCGCCCTGCGCCGCCACGAGGACGCGGTACGGCGCCTCTACGCCGAGGTGGCCGCCCTGCCCCCGGGCGTCGCCGTGCAACGGGTGCACGGCGACCTCCACCTCGGACAGGTGCTGCGCTCGGGCGCCGGCTGGCTGCTGACCGACTTCGAGGGCGAGCCGTCCAAGCCGATGGCCGAACGCCGTGCGGTGCGCCCGGCCGTCAGCGACGTGGCGAGCATGTTCCGCTCCTTCGACTACGCCGCGCACTGCGGCGCCGGGGGCCGGCCAGGGGTCCCGCAGGCACTGCGGCTGCGCTGGACGACGGCCGCGCAGGACTCCTTCTGCGCCGGCTACGCCCGCACCGCGGGCACCGACCCGCGGGACGAGCCCGTCCTGCTGCGCGCGTACACCCTCTGCAAGGCCCTGTACGAGGCCGTCTACGAAACCCGCTGCCGACCGCACCTGGCGCGGGTGCCGCTGGCCGCCGTAGCCCGGCTCGTCGCGCCGCCCCCGCCCGACCCACCGCGATCCACCCGCCTCCCGAGGAGCAGCCCCGATGTCCCTGACCGTCAACGTCTGGTTCGACTACCTCTGCCCCTTCTCCGTGATGACCAGCAAGGTGATCGCTGACGCCGCGCTGGGCCCGGACGTCGCCCTGCGGTGGCGGCCCTACGAACTGCACCCGGGCGGTGTGCCGGCCAGCGGCAAGCGCGACTACCCCGAGGGCGTCTGGGAGAACTCGGTGGTGCCGATGGCCGAACGGCTGGGCCTGGACTTCCGGCTGGCGCCCACGCGCCGGCTGCCCCGGACCCAGCCCGCAATGCACGGACACCGCTACGCCGAGCGGCACGGCGTCGCCCTGCCGTACGACAACCGGGTCTTCGACGCCTACTTCCACGAGGACCGCGACATCGAGGACCCCGCAACCCTGGCCGAACTGGCCGGGGAAGTGGGGCTGGACCCGGCGGAGTTCCACGCCTGGACGGTGTCGCGGGCCGCGGAGGCCGAACACCTGGCGGCGCAGGAGGAGGCCCGTCTCCTGCACCGGATACACACGGTGCCGACGCTGGTCATCGGCGCCTGGCGCTCCGAGGGCGTGCCGAACGCGCTGCGTCTGCGCGAGGTGGTGGAGGAGCTGACGGCCCGCGGCCACCGACGGCCCCGGCAGCGGGCACGCGCCTGATCCGGTACTCCCGGGGGGCCGCAGAGGTCCGGCCCCCCCGGGCGCCGCGGCGGTCCGGCCCCGGGCGTCAGTCGTCCGCCTCCAGCACCGCGACGGTCTGGGCGAGCAACGCGGACAGGGCGTCGACCACGCCGGGCGGCAGCCGGTCGAGGCGCCGGTCGTGCACGCTGTCGATGCCGTCCTGGATGCGGGCGGTCACCAGCAGCCCCTCCTCCGTCAGCTGGGCCCAGGCGCTGCGGCCGTCGTGCAGGTCCGCCTCCCGTACGACGTACCCGGACTCCGTCATGCGGCGCACGACGTTGCTGGTGCCGCCCGAGGAGAGCCGGCAGCGCACCTGGAGTTCGGTCGGCTTCAGCCGCATCCTGGGCCCCGAGCCGCGCAGCGCGGCCAGGACGTCGTAGTCGGCGCGGGTCAGCCCGTACTCGGCGGCCCGGCCGTTGATCGTCGCGTCCATGGCGGCACACAGGCGGGTCGCCAGGGCGGCCAGCTCGGCGGAGGGAACCGGCGCCCGGTCGTGCACCCGCCCGCCGCCCGTGCCAGCCGCCACGTGACTCCCTCTTCCTCGGTCCGCCCCCGCCCGGATCGATGATCCACGTCCATGGGTCAGCGCAGTCTAGACGGGGGCCGAGTGACGGCACCAGGACCGATCCGCACGGAATTGCCGAAGTAGGCGCACCATAAGGGAATTTGCTTCCGCGGAGCTCAATCAGGCCCCTAGCGTCCCTCTCATGAATGACACGTCTGTCGGTATCACCAAGGCAGTTGTTCCCGTCGCAGGCCTCGGAACCCGTTTCCTCCCGGCCACCAAGGCGACCCCGAAGGAAATGCTTCCCGTGGTGGACAAGCCCGCCATTCAATACGTCGTCGAAGAGGCGGCGTCCGCGGGAATGTCCGACATTCTCATGGTCACCGGGCGCAACAAGCGGCCGCTGGAGGACCACTTCGACCGCAACTACGAACTTGAGGCGACCCTGCACGCCAAGGGCGACGGGGACCGGCTCGCCCGGGTGTGCGCCTCCTCCGAGCTCGGCGACATCCACTACGTCCGCCAGGGCGACCCGCGGGGCCTGGGCCACGCCGTGCTGTGCGCCGCGCCGCACGTCGGCAACGAACCGTTCGCGGTGCTGCTCGGTGACGACCTCATCGACCCCAGGGACCCGCTGCTCTCCCGCATGGCGGAGGTCCGCGCGCGGTTCGGCGGCAGCGTGGTGGCGCTGATGGAGGTCGACCCCGGCCAGATCCACCTCTACGGCTGCGCCGCGATCGAGGCGACCGGCGACGGCGACGTCGTACGCATCACCGACCTGGTGGAGAAGCCGGATCCGGGGACCGCGCCGAGCAACTACGCGGTCATCGGCCGCTACGTCCTCGACCCGGAGATCTTCGACGTCCTGCGCCGTACCGAGCCGGGCCGGGGCGGCGAGATACAGCTCACCGACGCCCTCCAGGCACTCGCCGTCGCCACCCCGCAGCCGGACGGCACCACCGGCGGGCCGGTGCACGGGGTGGTCTTCAAGGGCCGCCGCTACGACACCGGCGACCGCGCCGACTTCCTGCGCGCCACCGTGCGGCTGGCCTGGGAGCGGGAGGACCTCGGGCCCGAATTCCGGGAGTGGCTGCGGGAGTTCGTGGCCCAGGACGCGCTGACGTCGGTGGTTCAGGACGCACTGACGCCCGTGGCCCAGGACGCACTCACGCCGGTGGCCTGAGCGGGGCTGTGCAACCGGGGAATTTCCCCCAGTTGCACACCGCGGACGACGACTGCGGCAACTTGCCAAGGTCGTGTCCGCAACAGCGCTCAGGCGATAAAAAATAGCGTTCGTTATGTAATCTCGTTGCGTCGCACCGGCTCCGCCCGACGGACCGGACGCGGCCGATCCACCATCCACCACCGGCCCTGAGGGGGGTGCACCGACCATGGACGTACAACACTCCGACGGCCCCGCGCACCCCGTGACGGGACCGGCGCTCACCGAGCCGGGCGACGCGCTCGTCGAGGAGGGCGTGCACCAGGTGCCCATCGGCGTCCTGCGGCCGGCCGACTCCCCGCGCATGGGAGAGAACCTCCAGCACGCGAGGACCCTCGGCGCCTCGGGCAGCCTCTCGCCGATACTCGTCCACCGGCCCACGATGCGGGTCATCGACGGAATGCACCGGCTGCGCGCGGCGATCATGCAGCAACAGGACGTCATCGAGGCGCAGTTCTTCGACGGCACCCCCGAGGAGGCCTACGTCCTCGCCGTACGGTCCAACATGTCCCACGGCATGCCGCTGACCCTGGCGGAACGGGCCGCGGCCGCGGCCCGCATCATGATCACCCACCCGCACTGGTCGGACCGGGCCATCTCCTCGGTCGCGGGGCTCGACCCCAAGACCGTTGGTGCGCTGCGCCGGCGGGGGGCGGAGGCCAGCCCCGGTCCCGCGGTACGGGTGGGGCAGGACGGGCGCCTGAGACCGGTCAACCCGGCGTCAGGACGTCAGGCGGCCGGCCGGCTCCTGGCAAAGGACCCCGACGCCTCCCTGCGGGACATCGCCCGCAGGGCGGGCATCTCCCCCGGAACGGTGCGTGACGTGCGCGATCGCCTCGCGCGCGGGGAGGACCCGGTACCACCGGCCCTGCGTGCGCCCACCGGCGCGCGACCGGCGCCGGCGCCCCGGCCGCCGCGCGCCACCACCAGGACGCCCTGGCCGGCCGGGGCACCCGCGGCGACCGACCTGGCGTCCGTCGTCGTCAGTCTGCGCAAGGACCCGTCCCTGCGGCAGACCGAGAGCGGGCGCCTGTTGCTGCGCCTGCTGGAAATGCATCTCACCCCGCAGTGGAGGCGCATCACCGAATCCGTCCCGCCCCACCGGGCGGGCATGGTCGCCACAGCGGCCCTCGAATGCGCGAAGGCATGGCAGGAATTCGCGGAGAAAATTCAGCGGACCAACCCCACGTAGCAGTCGCGCAGCAACCGCTCTTTTGCCCACCGGTGCCGAATTGTTCGCCACCGGTGTCAGGAGAGCTCTGCGAATGAACCAGTGAAGAGATTAGGGAGTGTGTCATGTCGGCGGTTGATGAGGTTGTGGTTGTGGGTCGGGACGGGGGTGCGGGTCCGGGTGGGCCGGTGTCCTCGTCGCGGATGACGGGGCGGATGCGTCTGGTCCTTGTCGTGCTGCTGGTCGCGCAGTTCATGCTCGCGGTGGA
>NZ_JBIVVC010000017.1:6904-138955 GCF_044757485.1 Streptomyces sp. NPDC091272 | reverse complement strand
CAGGGGGGACCCTGTGGGAGAGTAGGACGCCGCCGAACAATTATTGTGAGAGTGCCCCGTACCGGGATAACCGGTACGGGGCATTTTTGCGTTCACCGGGAGGTGTTAGTCGAGGGCTGTCCACCGGGGATGCAGTCGCTGAGCCTCGGTGCTCCGTGTCCGGGTACGCATCTCACAGGCGGCCTGCGGCCTTGAGAGACAGATACGCGTCCGCCAAGGCGGGAGCAAGGTTCTCGGGGGTGGCGTCGACGACGGTGACGCCGTGACGCTTCAGCTTCTCCGCCGTTCGGCGACGTTGTTCCTTTGCCTGTGCGCCGGCTGCGGCTGAGTAAACAGCATCGATCGCACCGCGCGCCGCGGTCATCTCCTCGACGCGCGGATCAGCCACCGAAGCGACGAGCACGGTGTGGCGTCGAGTGAGCTGGGCGAGGACGGGGAGAAGGCCCTCTTCCACCGGAGCGGTTTCAAGACTCGTCAGGAGAACGACAAGGGACCGTCGGGGCGCGCAGGCCGCAGCCGTGGCTGTGAGGCCGCGGGTATCGGTCTCCACGAGTTCCGGTTCAAGCGGTGCCATGGCGTTGACCAGGGCCGGCAGAAGCTCGCCCGCGGAACGGCCCTGGACCCGGGCACGGACACGCCGGTCATGGGCGAGCAGGTCCACCCGGTCACCGGCACGCGAGGCCAACGCCGCCAGGAGCAGCGCCGCGTCCATGGAAGCGTCGAGGCGGGGTACGTCACCCACGCGGCCCGCCGAGGTGCGGCCGGTGTCCAGGACCAGGAGGATGTGGCGGTCGCGTTCAGGGCGCCAGGTGCGGACTGCGACCGTGTTCTGTCGGGCGGTGGCGCGCCAGTCGATCGATCGGGTGTCGTCGCCCGGCACGTAGTCGCGGAGGCTGTCGAACTCCGTTCCCTCGCCGCGGGTCAACACGCTGGTGCGGCCGTCCAGTTCGCGCAGCCGCGCGAGCTTGGACGGCAGGTGCTTGCGGCTGGTGAACGGCGGCAGCACGCGTACGGTCCAGGCCACCTGGTGAGTGCCCTGACGGGCGACCAGGCCGAGCGGGCCGTACGAGCGGACGGTGACGTGCTGGGATTCGTGGTCGCCCCTGCGGGTGGGCCGCAACTCCGTGCTGAGGCGGCGGCGTTCACCGGGAGGGACCGTCACCTTGTGCCGGGACGCCGTGAGCTCGGTGCCTGCTGTCCAGCTGCTGGGCGGCCAGGCGTCCCGTAGCTGGGCCTTCAGTCGACGCGGAGCCGGGTTGGCGACGGTGAGTTGAACTGTGGCGGTTTCACCGAGTCGAACGGATGTATCACCGGATCGGGTGAATTGGAGCTTTCGCACTGGCGCGGCGAGAGCGAAGTCGCACAGGATTGCGAGTGTGAGGGGCGCGTTGACCGCGAGAATCCCCGTCCAGCTCGGCGCGAGGATGCCGACGGGCAGGGAGCCGAGGGCCGCGAGCAGCGCGGTTCGTCCGGTGAGAGCCATGGTCGCCGACTCAGCGGGGGACGGGGACGTGGGTGAGGACGGAGGTGATGACGGAGTCGGGGGTGACACCCTCCATCTCCGCTTCGGGACGGAGCTGGACGCGGTGGCGGAGTGCGGGGAGGGCGAGTGCCTTCACGTCGTCGGGGATGACGTAGTCCCTGCCGGTGAGCCAGGCCCAGGCGCGCGCGGTGGAGAGCAGTGCGGTGGCGCCTCGCGGGGAGACGCCCAGAGTCAGTGAGGGGGAGTCACGAGTGGCACGACAGATGTCGACGACATAGCCGGTGATCTCGGGCGACACCGAGGTCTTGGCGACGGCCGACCTGGCGGCTTCGAGGTCGGCGGGACCTGCGACGGGACGTACGCCCGCCGCTGTGAGGTCCCTGGGGTTGAAGCCCTCCGCATGGCGGGTCAGGACATCGATCTCGTCCTGGCGGCCCGGCAGGGGGACCGTGAGCTTCAGGAGGAAGCGGTCCAGCTGGGCCTCGGGGAGCGGGTAGGTGCCCTCGTACTCCACCGGGTTCTGGGTCGCGGCGACGAGAAAGGGATCGGGCAGGGGGCGAGGGACACCGTCCACGGTGACCTGGCGTTCCTCCATCGCTTCGAGGAGGGAGGACTGGGTCTTGGGTGGGGTTCGGTTGATTTCGTCGGCGAGGAGGAGGTTGGTGAAGACAGGGCCGGGCCGGAAGGAGAACTCGGCGCTGCGGGAGTCGTAGACCAGGGAGCCGGTCACGTCGCTCGGCATCAGGTCGGGAGTGAACTGGACTCGCTTGGTGTCGAGTTCGAGGGAGGCGGCAAGGGCGCGCACCAGCAGGGTCTTGGCGACGCCGGGGACTCCTTCGAGAAGGACGTGGCCGCGGCAGAGGAGGGCCACGACGAGGCCGGTGACCGCCGGGTCCTGGCCGACCACGGCCTTGGCGATCTCGGTGCGCAGGGCCTCCAAGGAGGCGCGGGCACGGTCGGGGGTCTCGGCGGGGGTCTCTGCGTGCTGGGCGCTCATGAGGCGCGGACCTCTCTTTCGAGGGCGTCGAGTTCGTCTGCCAGGCGGATGAGGCCGGCGTTGTCGGTCGGGGTGGGGCCGAAGAGGAGGGAGTCGAGGTCCCTGGTGGTGTGCGGGAGACGGGCGACGACGGCCGGGAGGAGCACGTTCGGTGAGTCGGAGTGGGCGGAGGGGACGCCCAGGAGGGAAGCGAGGAGGGTGCGGGTGGTGAGGCGCAAGGTCGAGGCGGCGCGGTCGCGGGCGTTGGTCTTGAGATAGAGGCGGGCGAGGCCTTCCGTGGTCTCTGCGGCGCGGACCGCGACGGGGAGGCGTTCGCTCACGAGCGGGCCGAGACGCCGGGCACGCCAGAGGGCGGCAAGGACGGCGGCCAGGGCGAGTTGGAGAACACCCCAGAACCAACCGTCCGGGACGTGGGAGAGGAAACCGGTGGTGGTGTCGGTGCCGGTGGAGGGTTCGCCGCCCGGGCCGGTGGCGTCGTTCGCCGACGGGTCGTCCAAGGAGGGGAGGTACCAGACCAGATGGGGCCGGGAGCCGAGGAGTTGGAGGGAGAGCGAGGCGTTGCCCTGCTGGGCGAGGCGCTCGTTGTGGAGAGGCTCGGGAGCACCGAGGAGGACGGTGTCCCCTCCGGTGGCGGCCGGGAGACGGAGCAGCGAGGGGCGGCCTTCGACGGGGTAGCACGCGTCGTGGGATGCGCCGGTGGTGTAGCGGATGCCGCCGATTTCCGCGGCCCCAGCGGTGGTTGCCGCGGGCAGTGTGCAGCGTGGCTCGCGGGTGGCTGCGGGGGCCGATGTTGGCGTTGCGCGTACGCCTGGGGCGAGAGCGGTGACCGAGGGGACGCCGGCGGCGACGAGGACGGTGCGACCGCCGGAGGGGGAGGTGGCGTGGTGGAGCTGGGCCTGTTGCGAAGGCGTGAGGAGGTTGGGAGAGGCGACCAGGAGGGTGGTGTCGGGGCCGACGGCGGCGGTGGCTTCGTTGAGGGTGGTGACGACCCGGGTGGAGACGCCCCGCTCCTTGAGGAGTTCGGCGACTGCGAGGCTGCCCTGGGGGTCGGCGGAGCGGGGGTCGAGGCGGCCGTGCTGCTTGCCGGACTGGAGGGCGGCGACCACGATGCCCGAGAGCAGGACGAGGGCGAGGACCAGGAGGAGGCCGCGGGTGCGCGTCCACAGCTGCTGGGGCGTGGGGGAGACCGAGGTGGAGACCGGCGTCGTTGTGGCGGTCATTCGGCGGCTCCGGACGGGGAGGCGCCGGACAGGGCCGGTTTCGTACGGTCGAGTTCGAGGTCCAGTTCGCGCAACCGGAGATACGCGGATTCGTCGGCGGTGCGGTCGCCGTATGTGACGTCGTCGAAGGTGCGGGCGGCGCCGTGCAGGCGTTCGGCGTGGCCGGGCAGGGAACGGCCGGCGTCGGCGGCGGCCTCGTCCGCCGTGCGGCCGGGGTGCGGGTCGAGGAGGGCGCGCTCTTCGAGGGAGCGGACGATGGCCCGCATCCGTTCCTGGACAGCCGGGTTCCAGTCGCGGGCCGAGGCGTGGGTGTCGGCGGCGGCGCGGTGTTCGGCGGCGCTGCGCGGGCCGTCGTCGAAGAGGGGCGCCGCGGAGACGGCGGCGCGGCCCGGAGTGCCGAGCCGCCACCACAGGCCCAGCACCAGCAGGACGACGACCACGGCGATGACGACCAGGCCGAGCGTGCCGCCGGGAGTTGCCCCGGAGGCCGCGTCGAAGAGGTCGCCGACCCAGTCCCAGAAGCGGTCGAGTGCGCGCTGGAGGAGGTTGGGATCGTTCTCGTGGTACCTCGGGTGGGACAGCTCGCGCTCCGCGGCCTCACGGGCAGGGAGGCGCGGGATGTCCACCGGTGGGTCGTCGTCCGTTTGTAGCGGCAGCAGCGTTGTGGCAGTGTCCCCCGTCACCCGCACCGCTGTGTCAGCTCCCTGGAGTCGGGTCGGCGGGCTGGTCGGTGCCGTATCCGGGGAGTCCGGCGGCGCGGGCGAGATCGAGGTCGAGCGCTTCGCGGCGGATCCGCTGGTCGACGTAGAGCAGGACCGTCACCCCGGCGGTGAGCGGGTAGGTGATGGCGGAGGCGATCACCGCGCCGATACCGCTGATGATCAGGAACCCCCAGCCGAAGTTCGGGTCGGCGCCCTTGAGGAGGTTGCTGAATCCGTCGCCGTCGACCAGCACGGCGATGAGGCCGAAGAACAGCCCGATGATCATCGCCACGATGAAGGTCAGGAGCATCGTCAGCAGCATGATGCCGAAGACCCGCCACCAGGAGCCGCGGACCAGCTTCGCCGAGCGGCGCAGGGACTGGACGACGCCCTGGCGCTCCAGCATCAGCGCCGGGGGCGCGAGGGCGAAGCGGACCACCAGCCAGATCAGGACCACGAGTGCCACGAGCCCGCCGAGCGCGGCGACTGCCGCACCGACGCCAGAACCGACAAGGAGGCCGGGCAGCACGCCGACCGTCATGATCACGGCGGCGCCGAGGGGAAACAGCAGGCTGAGGCCCAGCAGTGGCAGCAAGCGGGGCCTGGCCTCGCGCCAGGCGTCCGAGAGATTCACCGGGCGCCCGAGCACGGAACGGCTGACCACGATGGTGAGCAGGGCCGTCGTGAAAAGGGTGCCGATCAGGGTGATCAGCGTGCTCGGGCCCATGGTGAGCAGCGTGGAGCGCATGGACTCGGCGGACTGGCGCAGTGCCTCCGCCGAGTCGGCGTTCGGGTCCACGGTGACCGGAGCGGGCAGCAGGTAGCGCTGCACCACGGTGTCCGCGATCTGCATCAGCACGGCGATGGTGACGGAGACACCGAGCACCGTGCGCCAGTGCGCACGCATGGTCGACACGGCGCCGTCGAGGATGTCACCGACGCCGAGCGGGCGCAGCGGGATCACGCCCGGCTTGGCGGCGGGCGGTGGGCCACCCCAGCCGCCGGGGCCCGGCGGGCGTCCCCAACCGCCGCCCTGCTGCGGCCTGTTCAGGTCCGGCCGGGGCGGGGACTGGGCGTGGCTGCGCGGCGGGGCGGCTCCGGGGGCGGACCAGTCGCCCGCGGGCGGCTGTTCCTTCGACCACTTCGAGGCGGGTGCATGGTCGGCGGGCCGCTCGTCGGCGGGCTCGGCGCCCGCGGTGTTCTCCGGGGGACGTCCGTCGGAGGGGGCGGGTCCGGGCGAGGCCCAGCCCGGAGAGTCATTCATCGTCGCTCCTTCACGGTGCCCGCCCGCGGGTGCGGCGACAGGTTGCCAGCCATCGTGCCACGCGAGGTGCGCCGTCGGACCGGCCCCCGTGAACGCTCTCTTCCTTCGGCACCTTCAATTGTCGGTGCGGTACGGGGCAGACTGGGCGGATGGCTGATCAGGACGCACACAGCACGGTGGGCGCAGAACCGCCCGCACTGCCCGCGCTGCGATGGGAGGAGCCGCCCGAGGGGCCGGTGCTGGTACTCCTCGACCAGACCCGGCTGCCGGCCCAGGAGGTGGAGCTGGTCTGCACCGACGTGCCCGCGCTGGTGCACGCGATACAGACCCTGGCGGTACGGGGCGCACCGTTGCTCGGCATCGCCGGGGCGTACGGGGTCGCGCTCGCCGCCAGACGCGGGTTCGACGTGGAGGACGCGGCGGCCATGCTGGCCGGTGCGCGGCCCACCGCGGTCAACCTCGGGTACGGGGTCCGGCAGGCGCTCGGGGCGTACTGCCAGGCGCTGGAGAAGGGGGCCGGGGCCGCGGCAGCCGCCGCGGCGGCACTGGACGCGGCCAGGGAGCTGCACCGGGCGGACGCCGAGGCGAGTGCGGCGATGGCCGTGCACGGGCTCAGGTTCCTCGACGAGCTGCTGCCCGGCGGCAGCCATCGCATCCTCACCCACTGCAACACAGGGGCGCTGGTCTCCGGTGGCGAGGGCACGGCGTTCGCCGTGGCGCTGGCCGCGCACCGGATGGGCCGGCTGCGGCGCCTGTGGGTGGACGAGACGCGGCCGCTGCTGCAGGGAGCCCGGCTGACCGCGTACGAGGCCGCGCGTCACTCGATGGCGTACTCCCTGCTGACGGACAACGCGGCGGGCTCGCTGTTCGCGGCGGGCGAGGTGGACGCCGTACTGATCGGGGCGGACCGGATCGCGGCCGACGGTTCGGTGGCGAACAAGGTGGGGAGCTATCCGCTCGCCGTGCTGGCCAAGTACCACCATGTGCCGTTCCTCGTGGTCGCACCGCTGACCACCGTGGATCTGGACACGGCGGACGGGTCGGCCGTGGAGGTGGAGCAGCGCCCGGGGCACGAGGTGACGGAGATCACTGCGGGATTCTCGTCGACGGGTGGCGAAGGAGGCGGCGGACTGGCGGTCGCACCCCTCGGGACGCAGGCGTACAACCCCGCGTTCGACGTGACCCCGCCGGAACTGGTGACCGCGATAGTCACCGAGGAAGGCGTCGTTTCACCGGTGACCGGGCCCGCTCTGGCGGAGCTGTGTGCCAGGTCACGACGGGCAACGATGAGCTAATGGGATGATGGCGTTTATGAAAGGTCGCGTTCTCGTAGTTGACGACGACACCGCACTTGCCGAGATGCTCGGCATTGTGTTGCGTGGAGAAGGTTTTGAGCCGTCGTTCGTCGCCGACGGTGACAAAGCGCTGGCTGCGTTCAGGGAGGCCAAGCCGGACCTGGTGCTGCTGGACCTCATGCTGCCCGGACGGGACGGCATCGAGGTGTGCCGGTTGATCCGGGCCGAGTCCGGAGTGCCGATCGTCATGCTCACGGCGAAGAGCGACACCGTGGACGTGGTGGTCGGGCTGGAGTCCGGCGCCGACGACTACATCGTCAAGCCGTTCAAGCCCAAGGAGCTCGTCGCCCGGATACGGGCGAGGCTGAGGAGGTCCGAGGAGCCCGCGCCGGAGCAGCTGGCCATCGGTGACCTGGTCATCGACGTGGCCGGACACTCGGTGAAGCGGGAGGGGCAGTCGATCGCACTGACCCCGCTGGAGTTCGACCTGCTGGTCGCGCTGGCCCGCAAGCCCTGGCAGGTGTTCACCCGTGAGGTGCTGCTGGAGCAGGTCTGGGGGTACCGCCACGCCGCGGACACCCGGCTGGTCAATGTGCATGTCCAGCGGCTGCGTTCCAAGGTCGAGAGGGACCCGGAGCGCCCGGAGATCGTGGTGACCGTGCGCGGCGTCGGCTACAAGGCCGGACCGAGCTGACATGAACCGTGGCAGCGCTGCTCCGCAGCCCGGGGAGCCGGGAGGCCGTACGGAGCGGGCTGCGGGACGGCCGGGGCCCGGTTCGGGACCCGCACCCGGGCCGGGACCGGGACCCGGGGCCTCTGGCCGTCCGCGTCGTGCGTCCCGGGCCGGCCGGTTCCTCCAGGGGGGCCGGCTGCTGCAGGACGGGGCGCCCGGCGGACCGGTCCTGCGTCTCGTCGTACGGCTGGTGCGGCGCCCGCTGCTGCCTGCCGTACGACTGTGGCGGCGCAACATCCAGCTGCGGGTGGTCGCAGCGACGCTGCTGATGTCGCTCGGAGTGGTGCTGCTGCTCGGCTTCGTCGTCATCAGCGCCGTGAAGAACGGGCTGCTCAACTCGAAGGTGGAGGCGGCGCAGAACCAGGCCCGCGGCGGTTTCGCCGTGGCCCAGGAACGGGCCAGCACCCCCGAGACGCCGAGCGGTCAAGAGGGTGACAGCACCGACCACAAGACCGGCAGGAACGCCGCGAACTGGCGGTCCGACCTGGTGGAGCAGCTCGCCAGCGGCGGCCAGAAGGCCTTCAACGTGGTGGCGCTGAGTGCCGTTTCCGACGAGAAGACGAGCCAGCCGGGGCCGCGTGCCTCGGGCGGCGTGGACCCGTTGGCGAGCGTGCCGCTGGATGTGCGCGACGCCGTCGACGAGGGCGCCGAGGCGTACCAGCGGTACGTACGGATCGTGTACAGCAACGACGCGCAGCCGTCCGAGCCCGGCCTGATCGTGGGCAAGCGGCTGAACGACGTGGACGGAAAGCCCTACCAGCTCTACTACCTCTTTCCGCTGGCGCAGGAGGAGGCCTCGCTCAAGGTCGTCAAGAACACCCTCACGACCGCCGGGCTGTTCGTGGTCGTGCTGCTCGGAGCCATCGCCTGGCTTGTGGTGCGGCAGGTGGTCACGCCGGTACGGATGGCCGCCGGGGTGGCCGAGAGGCTCTCCGCAGGGCGTCTCCAGGAACGTATGAAGGTCACGGGCGAGGACGACATCGCGCGCCTCGGCGAGGCCTTCAACAAGATGGCGCAGAACTTGCAGCTGAAGATCCAGCAGCTGGAGGACCTGTCGCGGATGCAGCGGCGGTTCGTCTCCGACGTGTCGCACGAGCTGCGGACCCCGCTGACGACCGTGCGGATGGCCGCCGACGTCATCCACGACGCCAAGGAGGACTTCGACCCGGTGACGGCCCGCTCCGCGGAACTGCTGGTCGGGCAGATCGACCGGTTCGAGTCACTGCTCGCGGACCTCCTGGAGATCAGCCGGTTCGACGCCGGCGCCGCGGCCCTGGAGGCCGAGCCGATAGATCTGCGTGAGGTGGTGCGACGGGTGATCGACGCCGCGGAGCCGCTGGCCGAGCGCAAGGGCAGCACCGTCAGGGTCGTCGGGGACGAGCAGCCCGTGGTGGTCGAGGCCGACGCACGACGGGTGGAGCGGGTGCTGCGCAACCTCCTCGTCAACGCCGTGGAGCACGGCGAGGGCCGGGACGTGGTGGTACGGCTGGGGGCTGCCAAGGGTGCGGTCGCCGTTGCCGTACGGGACTACGGGGTGGGGTTGAAGCCGGGTGAGGCGACCCGGGTGTTCAGCCGCTTCTGGCGGGCCGACCCGGCCCGCGCCCGCACCACGGGCGGCACCGGGCTCGGCCTGTCGATCGCCGTCGAGGACGCCCGTCTGCACGGTGGGTGG
The DNA here is from genome assembly GCF_044757485.1 of Streptomyces sp. NPDC091272. Taxonomy (NCBI): domain Bacteria; kingdom Bacillati; phylum Actinomycetota; class Actinomycetes; order Kitasatosporales; family Streptomycetaceae; genus Streptomyces; species Streptomyces sp. NPDC091272. The sequence continues at coordinate 129,590 of NZ_JBIVVC010000017.1, read as the reverse complement.
CTCCAGGCCTGGGGAGAGCCGGGCGGCGGTTCCCAGTTCCGGCTGACGCTGCCGCGGACGGCCGACGAGCCGCTGCGCGGCTCGCCGGTACCGCTGGAGCCGGAGGACTCGCGGCGGGCACGCGCGCGCGTGACGGAGGCGGAGCGGGTGGCCGACGTGAACAGCAGGCTCGCCACCGTCCCCGTACAGCCGACGGGGGAGCGCAGGACAGGGCCCATAACGCCGCCCCGGCTCGCCGCCTCGCCCGCGGCGGACCCGACGGCGCTGCCCGGCAACGGTTCGCGGGTGGTGTCCCGACGGGCGGGGGACGAAACGCAGGACGGCCGCGGCGACGGCGGCAACAGCGACGGCGGCAGCGACGTCAACAGTGCGTGGGGCGGCGGCGACAGTGTCCGTGGCGACCGCGACAGCAGCGGTGGCCACGGCAGCCGCGGCGACCGCGACAGTGGCCGCGTCACCGGTGAGGGTGCGCCGCAGGACAGGGACCGGGAGGACATCGCGCGTGGGCGTTGAGCGGCGTAGCAGGGGCACGAAGGGCGACGGCAGGAGCGGCGGCCTGGGGCGTAGCCGCAGGGTTTCGGCGGCCGTGGTGGCCGCCGGGCTTCTGCTGACCGTCGCGGGCTGCGGTTCGATGCCCGACCACGGGGACGTACGCGAGGTCAAGGGTCCCCAGGTGGTCGACTCGCAGGTGCGGGTCTACAGCGTGCCGCCACGCTCGGGGGCCAGGCCGGACGAGATCGTCGAGGGTTTCCTGGAGGCGATGAAGAGTGACGACCCCGGGTTCGACACCGCCCGCAAGTACCTGACCAGGAATGCCTCCAGCAAGTGGAACCCCAGTGAGGGCACCGCGGTCCTGGAGGAGGGACCGATCAGGGAGGAGCCGTCCGGCTCGGCGAACGCGGCGGCGCCCGTGTACGGTCTCGCCGGCCGTCAGGTAGCGGCCCTGGACAGGCAGAGCGCCTACCAGTCCGCCAAGAAGCCCTACAGCCAGCAGCTGCGTCTGGTCCGCGAGAAGGGCTCCGACAAGAAGTCGGACGGCGGCGAGTGGCGCATCGACACGCCGCCCAAGGGCCTGGTGCTCGGCGAGTCCGACTTCCAGCGCATCTTCCGGCCCGTCAACAAGTACTACTTCGCGTCGGACCCGGCGACCGACGACCCCAAGGAGCGGTGGCTCGTCGCCGACCCCGTGTACGTACGCAAGCGGACCGACCCGCAGTCCCGGCTCGACCCGGTGGCGCAGGCGGTCAAGGCGCTGCTGGACGGGCCCTCGCTCTGGCTCAAGCCCGTGGTCGGGTCCCGCTTCCCCACCGGGGCCGGCCTCAAGGGCGGCGTCAAGGCGCTGACGATCGGCGACCACAACTCGATCAAGGTGCCGTTGAACGAGAAGGCGGCGAACGTCAATCAGCGGGGCTGCCTGGAGATGGCCGCCCAACTCCTCTTCACGCTGCGCGACCTGACGTCCACGTCGCGGCTCGACCAGGTGGAGATCCAGGACGACGAGGAGTCCCAGCTGTGCGTGCTGGGCGGCGACCAGGCCGGCGCGTACGCACCGGGCGGCAGCTCCTCGATCCCCGCGTACTACTACTTCCTCGACGACAAGCGGCGCCTGGTGCGGATACTCGGCGAGGCGGACACCAACGACGCGAAGCCGGTGCCGGGCGCGCTCGGCGAGAGCGGTCTGCAGCTGAAGTCGGTGGGTGTGTCGCGGGACGAGAACTACGTCGCGGGGGTGGCGGCCGACGGGCACCGGTTGCAGGTCGCTCCGATGGCGGCCGGCAGCGGCACCGCCGACACGCTGTACACCAGCAGGTCGACGACGAAGGAGCCGTTGTCGGCGCCGAGTTGGGACAGTCGCAACGATCTGTGGATCGCGGACCGGGACCCGAAGGCGCCGCGGCTGCTGCGCATGGTGGACGGCACGGGCAGTCCCGAGGAGATTCCGGTCGAGGGTCTCGGCGGCGGGATCGTGGACTCGCTGCGGGTGTCGGCCGACGGCGTGCGCATCGCTCTGCTGGTGTCCGACGCGAAGGGCCACAAGACCCTTCGGGTGGGCCGGATCGAGCGGCGCGGCGCGAGCGAGGAGAACGCGGTCGCGGTCGTCGGACTGCGCCCCGGCGCACCGCAGATGGAGGAGGTGACCGCGATGTCGTGGGCCGGTCACAGCAGGCTGGTCGTGGTCGGCCGGGAGAAGGACGGGGTGCAGCAGATGCGCTACGTCCAGACCGACGGCTCCACGTCGGCGGCGGGGCTGCTGCCGGGTGCCAACCAGGTGACCGCGGTCGCCGCGTCGGACGTCGACCGGTTCCCGCTGCTCGCCCAGTCCCAGGGGGACGGGATTCTGCGGCTGCAGCCCGGGGCCAACTGGAAGACGGTGGCGCGAGAGGGATGGCTGCCGGTCTACCCGGGCTGAGGAGCGGAGCCTGGCCGGGGGACGGCCCGACGGATCGGCCGGGGGGCCCGACGTATCGGACGAGGGGCGGCCGGGAGGCTTGCCCGACGGGCGGCCCGGTGGCCCGGTGACCCGGTGGCTTGGACGAGGCGCGGCCGGGCAGGACCTTGTGCCGGACGGCGGTGGAGGTTCCGACTCCCGGTTTTCCACAAGTGGTTGAGGGTGCGCGGCGGGTTTTCCACAGGGGTGGCGCGGTTCTGACGGCCGTGGGCACAGTGGGGACATGCGAGTACTACGGGGATGGTGGCGGGAGTTCGCGGGTCTGGTGCTGCCGGTGGCGTGCGGCGGTTGCGGACGGCCGCGTGCGCCGTCGGGGGTGTGCGGGGACTGCGCGGACGAGTTGGCAGGGATGCGGCCGGGCGGGGAGCGGCCGGGCCGGGTGCGGCCGGCGCCGGAGCCGCCCGGACTGCCCGCCGTCCATGCGGCGGTGCGGTACGAGAACGCACCCAGGGCGGTGCTCCTCGCCCACAAGGAGCGGGGCACCCTGGGGCTGGTCGGGCCGCTCGGGGCGGCGTTGGCCAGTGCGGTCCGCAGCGCGGTCGGCGTACCGCGCGCGGGTGTCCGCGGCCATGACGGCGGGCGCTCGGCCGGTGTGACGGGTGGTGCGGGGGCGGCGTATCCGCGGACCGGAAGGGTAGACGGCCCGGCAGTGGACGCGACACAGGAACTGGTGCTGGTGCCCGTGCCGTCCGCGCGGCGTTCGGTCGGCGCGCGGGGGCACGACCCGGTGCGGCGCATCGCCCGAGCGGCCGCCGCCGAGCTGCGGCGGACCGGGACACCGGCCCGGATCGCGCCGGTGCTGCGGCAGCGGCGCCGGGTCGGGGACCAGGCAGGCCTGGGCGCCCGGGAGAGGCTGGCGAACCTGGCCGGCGCCCTGGAGGTGGTGGCGGGCGGTGACAGGCTGCTGGAGGGCGGGAGGGTCGTCCTGGTGGACGACCTCATGACCACCGGAGCCACGCTCGTGGAAGCGGCACGGGCGCTCACCGCGGGGTGCGCCGGACCGGCCGGAGAGCGTGTGAAAAAGGCGGGTGTACGTCCGTCACCTGCGGGAACACGTTCGGCACCGGCGGGAACCCGAGCCGCACCCGCCGGAGAACGAGAGACGTACGGCACGGTGTCGGCGCAGGAAGCGCCGGAAGGCCGGCCTACCGGGTGGAGATCGACACGACGAAGACCTGGAAAGGGCGGAATCCGGGGCCGCACGGCCGACCCGATCGCTGCGGTTGTCGCAGCACCGCCGAATTCTTTCGAAATAAACTGGAACTGAACGGGAACTTGCATCGTTGCAGGTGATGAGAGGGAAAAACCACCTGAACGGAGGTACGCGCCGGTAGCGGGTGCCGACACCCGGCCGGGCGGGCTATGTTCAGAAGTGAGGAATGGCGGCCGCTGTGCCTCACTTATTGCACTGCCGTGCTTCAGGTTTTCCCTCGCATCCCGAGAATTCGGGGGTGTGGATCTTCCCGACGGGGGAGGAGGAGGTGAAGTCGCCCAGTCCGAGACTTCGGGGCTGACCGGAGTCTGGTGCAAGAGGGAGTCGCTCCGCCAATGAGCGGAGCAATCCGGGAACGGAGTTCTGCGTGGACATCGTCGTCAAGGGCCGCAAGACAGAGGTACCCGAGCGGTTCCGCAAGCACGTGGCGGAGAAGCTCAAGCTGGAGAGGATCCAGAAGCTCGACGGCAAGGTGATCAGCCTCGACGTGGAGGTGTCCAAGGAGCCCAATCCGAGGCAGGCGGACCGCTCGGACCGTGTGGAGATCACGGTGCACGGCCGCGGGCCCGTCATCCGGGCAGAGGCGTCCGCGGGTGACGCTTACGCCGCGCTCGACCTGGCCACCGGCAAGTTGGAGGCGCGGCTGCGCAAGCAGCACGACAAGCGCCACACCCGCCGTGGCACCGGCCGGTTGTCCGCCGCAGAGGTAGGCACGACCGTGCCCGACGCCGCGGTGATCGACGAGGACGGTCAACTTGCCGTCGACCGCACCGAGTCGGACACATCCGTACCCACGAAGAAGATCGGCTCGCTTGAGGTACAGGGCGACGGACCGCTGGTGGTCCGCGAGAAGACCCACGTCGCCGCCCCCATGTCGCTCGACCAGGCGCTCTACGAGATGGAGCTGGTCGGACACGACTTCTACCTCTTCGTCGACGCGGAGACGAAGGAACCCAGTGTCGTCTACCGGCGGCACGCCTACGACTACGGAGTCATCCACCTGAACACGGACCCGCTCGCGGAGTCCGAGGTCGGCGGTGCGGGCGGCGCGCTCGGCGGCTGAGCCGACCGAGTGGCGCACCCCGGTGCGCCGTACCACCTGGTGAGGTGCCCCCGGAGAGCGTGCGTGCTCCGGGGGCACCCTCGTGCGCGTCCCGAAAATGCCGCCTCGCCGCACGGGCATGGAATCATGTCACCGCAAGTCAAGAGGTGCTCTGCGGACCGTGGTTGGCGCAGCACATGATTTTGGGCCGTGGTCCCACGGGCCTCAGGGGGAGGAACGATGGCGGACAGCTTCGGTCCGGTCAGCGGCGGGCACGCCCGCGGCGCCGACCGCGTCGCCGATGCCGACACGGACGTGGGCGGGTCCCGCACGGAGCCCATCAGGGTCCTGGTCGTCGACGACCACGCGCTCTTCCGCCGGGGGCTGGAGATCGTTCTCGCCCAGGAGGAGGACATCCAGGTCGTCGGCGAGGCCGGGGACGGGGCGGAGGCCGTGGACAAGGCTGCGGATCTGCTTCCGGACATCGTGCTGATGGACGTACGGATGCCCAAGCGGGGCGGGATCGAGGCCTGCACCGCCATCAAGGAGGTGGCCCCGAGTGCGAAGATCATCATGTTGACGATCAGCGACGAGGAGGCCGACCTCTACGACGCGATCAAGGCCGGGGCCACGGGTTACCTGCTGAAGGAGATCTCGACGGACGAGGTCTCGACCGCGATCCGGGCGGTCGCGGACGGACAGTCGCAGATCAGCCCGTCGATGGCGTCGAAACTGCTCACCGAGTTCAAGTCGATGATCCAACGCTCCGACGAGCGGCGGCTGGTGCCGGCCCCCCGGCTCACGGACCGGGAACTGGAAGTGCTGAAGCTAGTGGCCACCGGGATGAACAACCGGGACATCGCCAAGGAGCTGTTCATCTCGGAGAACACCGTGAAGAACCACGTCCGCAACATCCTGGAGAAGCTGCAACTGCACTCCCGGATGGAGGCCGTGGTCTACGCGATGCGGGAGAAGATCCTCGAAATCCGCTGACCCCGGGGCCGGTCGGCGGCCGGGACGGCTCCGTCAGCCGAGTTCCTTGCGCAGCAGCGGATGCAGCTCGGCGGGTGTGGTGCGGTCCAGCCGCACCTCGGTGCAGCCGACCCAGGAGGCTGCCTCCCTGAGCGCCTCGGCCATGGCCGGGGCGGCCTTCGGGGACTCCAGGGAGACCTGGCGGGCGATCAGTGTGCTGCCCTCCCTCGCTGGGTCCGCGCGGCCGAGCAGCCGGCCGCCGGAGAGCAGCGGCATCGCGAAGTACCCGTGGATCCGCTTCGGCCTGGGGACGTATGCCTCCAGGCGATGGGTGAAACCGAAGACGCGCTCCGTGCGCGGCCGGTCCCAGATCAAGGAGTCGAAGGGCGACAGCAGTGTGGTGCGGTGCCTGCCGCGCGGGACGGCTCCCAGCGCCCGCGGGTCCGCCCAGGCGGGCCTGCCCCAGCCCTCGACCTCGACCGGCACCAGACCGGAGTCCGCGATCACCGCGTCCACCTGGGCGTTCTTCAGCCGGTGGTAGTCGGAGATGTCCTCCCGGGTGCCGACGCCCAGCGAGCGGCCTGCCAGGGCCACCAGGCGCCGTACACACTCCGCGTCCGAGAGGTCGTCGTGCTGGAGGCTGTCGGGAATCGCCCGTTCCGCCAGGTCGTACACCCGCTTCCAGCCGCGTCGTCTGGTGCAGACCACGTCCCCGTACATCAGGGCGCGTTCGACGGCGACCTTGGACTCCGACCAGTCCCACCACTCCCCGCCGTTCTTCGCGCCGCCCAACTCCGTCGCCGTGAGGGGGCCTTCGGTGCGGAGCTGCTCGATCACCCGCTCGTATGCACCGGGTGACAGCTCGTGGTGCCACTGCGGGCGCGCGCGGTAGGCGCGGCGCCGGAACGCGAAGTGCGGCCACTCCTCGACGGGCAGGATGCAGGCGGCGTGCGACCAGTACTCGAAGGCGTGCGCGGGCTCGGACTCGGGGGACCAGTAGGCGGACTCCACCGTGCGGCGGTCGACCGCGCCCAGCCGGGCGTAAGGAACGAGCTCGTGCGAGCGGGCCAGGACGGAGATCGTGTCGAGCTGTACGGCGCCCAGGTGCCGCAGCACGCCCCGCACCCCGGCGCGACGGTCCGGCGCTCCCAGGAATCCCTGTGCGCGCAAGGCGATCCGGCGTGCGTCGTCGGCGGAGAGAGCGACCGTGGCGGGCGGCTGGGAGGTCATGCCGGAAAGACTAGAGGGCGGCACCGACATCGGGTCGTGGCGCCCGCCCGGCGGACGCCGGCAGGTACGGGTGCAGGCCGGGCAAACCCCGGTCCGAGGGGAGCAGCGAAGCCACCCAGGCGTCGCGGGCGGTGCCCTGGTGCAGGGTGGCGGCGCGCTGGACACCCTCCATGGTGAAGCCGAGCTTCCGGGCGACGGCGCGCGACGGTTCGTTGCCGACCTCGGCCCGCCAGAGCAGCCGGTCGACGGCCATGGTGGCGAAGGTCCACCGGATCACCTCCGCCGCGGCCTCCGTGACGTAACCGCGTCCCCTGTGGGGCTTCGCCGTCCAGTAGCCGAGTTCCCAGGTGCCGGGCAGCAGGTGCAGGCCGACGCCGACCGCGCCGAGCAGCGGGCCGCCGCCGCGCGGGCGCACCGCGAGGTGGAAGCCGGTGCCGGTGCGCAGGCCCTCGCCCGAGATCTGCTCGACGAAGAAGACGGCGTCCTCGCGCGCGTAGGGCGAGGGAATCGTCGTCCAGCGGAGGATGTCCGGGTCCTGGACGGCGTGCAGGACCTCGTCCGTGTCGTCGGTGGCGAAGGGCCGCAGTTCGAGGCGCCCGGTGGTCAGCACGAAGGGTTCCATGAACAGATTGTGGTCGGGGCGGCGGCCGCGGGCGAACACTTTTCGAGAAGCTCCGGCACCTTCGGCACGTGCCGTGCGTTGACGGGACACGTGCACCGCGCGTGCACGTGGTGCGGGCGCCGCGCGTGCACCTCGGGAGCGCGGGTGCGCCTTCGTGGTGACGGACCTCCCGAGGCGGCCGGGTCCTCGCTTACGATGGCCGTTGCGGTGGGGCCCGCCTGCCGTGCCCGCGCCGAAGTCAGTACCGACCAGCAGTCACACCGACCCAGTGCACAGGCCCGACCGGCAAGGAGACCAGCCTCAGTGTCCGTCTTCAACAAGCTCATGCGTGCAGGCGAAGGCAAGATCCTGCGCAAACTGCACCGCATCGCGGACCAGGTCAACTCCATCGAAGAGGACTTCGTCAACCTCTCCGACGCCGAGTTGCGCGCCCTGACCGACGAGTACAAGCAGAGGTACGCCGACGGCGAGAGCCTCGACGACCTGATGCCCGAGGCCTTCGCGACCGTGCGGGAGGCCGCCAAGCGCGTCCTCGGTCAGCGGCACTACGACGTCCAGATGATGGGCGGCGCCGCCCTCCACCTCGGGTTCGTCGCCGAGATGAAGACCGGTGAGGGCAAGACCCTCGTCGGCACGCTGCCCGCCTACCTCAACGCCCTTTCGGGCAAGGGCGTGCACCTGATCACGACCAACGACTACCTGGCCGAGCGTGACTCCGAGCTGATGGGCCGGGTGCACAAGTTCCTCGGTCTTGAGGTCGGCTGCATCATCGCCAACATGTCGCCCGCCGAGCGCCGCGCGCAGTACGCCTGCGACATCACGTACGGCACGAACAACGAGTTCGGCTTCGACTACCTCCGCGACAACATGGCGTGGTCCAAGGACGAGCTCGTCCAGCGCGGCCACAATTTCGCGATCGTCGACGAGGTCGACTCGATCCTGGTCGACGAGGCCCGTACGCCGCTGATCATCTCGGGACCCGCCGACCAGGCCACCAAGTGGTACGGCGACTTCGCCAAGCTGGTCGTCCGGCTCAAGAAGGGCGAGCCGGGCAACCCGCTGAAGGGCATCGAGGAGACCGGCGACTACGAGGTCGACGAGAAGAAGCGCACCGTCGCCATCCACGAGCCCGGCGTCGCCAAGGTCGAGGACTGGCTCGGCATCGACAACCTCTACGAGGCCGTCAACACGCCGCTCGTCGGTTACCTCAACAACGCCATCAAGGCCAAGGAACTCTTCAAGAAGGACAAGGACTACGTCGTCATCGACGGCGAAGTCATGATCGTCGACGAGCACACCGGCCGTGTGCTGGCCGGCCGCCGCTACAACGAGGGCATGCACCAGGCGATCGAGGCGAAGGAAGGGGTGGACATCAAGGACGAGAACCAGACCCTCGCCACGATCACCCTGCAGAACTTCTTCCGCCTCTACGAAGGCCTGTCCGGCATGACCGGTACGGCGATGACCGAGGCCGCCGAGTTCCACCAGATCTACAAACTGGGCGTCGTGCCGATCCCGACCAACCGGGACATGGTCCGCATCGACCAGTCGGACCTGATCTACCGCACCGAGGTCGCCAAGTTCGCGGCGGTCGTCGACGACATCGTCGAGAAGCACGAGAAGGGGCAGCCGATCCTGGTCGGCACCACCTCGGTCGAGAAGTCCGAGTACCTCTCGCAGCAGCTCGCCAAGCGCGGCGTGCAGCACGAGGTGCTCAACGCCAAGCAGCACGACCGTGAGGCGCCGATCATCGCCCAGGCCGGCCGCAAGGGCGCCGTCACCGTCGCCACGAACATGGCGGGACGCGGTACGGACATCAAGCTCGGCGGCAACCCCGACGACCTCGCCGAGGCGGAGCTGCGCCAGCACGGCCTCGACCCCGAGGAGCACATCGAGGAGTGGGCGGCCGCGCTGCCCGCCGCCCTGGAGAAGGCCGAGCTCGCCGTCAAGGCGGAGCACGACGAGGTCAAGGCGCTCGGCGGGCTGTACGTACTGGGCACCGAGCGGCACGAGTCCCGCCGTATCGACAACCAGCTGCGCGGTCGTTCCGGCCGTCAGGGCGACCCGGGCGAGTCCCGGTTCTACCTGTCGCTCGGCGACGACCTCATGCGGCTGTTCAAGGCGGCGATGGTCGAGCGCGTCATGGCGATGGCCAACGTTCCCGACGACGTGCCGATCGAGAACAAGATGGTGACCCGGGCGATCGCGTCCGCGCAGTCGCAGGTCGAGCAGCAGAACTTCGAGACGCGTAAGAACGTCCTGAAGTACGACGAGGTGCTCAACCGCCAGCGCGAGGTCATCTACGGCGAGCGCCGCCGCGTCCTGGAGGGCGAGGACCTGCACGAGCAGATCCGGCACTTCATGGACGACACGATCGACGCGTACATCCAGGCGGAGACCGTCGAGGGCTTCTCCGAGGAGTGGGACCTGGACCGGCTGTGGAGCGCGTTCAAGCAGCTCTACCCGGTGAAGATCACCGTCGAGGACCTGGAGGACGCGGCCGGGGACCGCGCCGGGATCACCGCGGAGTTCATCTCGGAGTCCGTCAAGGACGACATCTACGAGCAGTACGAGGACCGCGAGAAGCAGCTCGGCTCGGAGATCATGCGTGAGCTGGAGCGGCGCGTGGTGCTGTCCGTGCTGGACCGCAAGTGGCGCGAGCACCTCTACGAGATGGACTACCTCCAGGAGGGCATCGGCCTCCGTGCCATGGCGCAGAAGGACCCGCTGGTCGAGTACCAGCGCGAGGGCTTCGACATGTTCAACGCCATGATGGACGGCATCAAGGAGGAGTCCGTCGGCTACCTGTTCAACCTGGAGGTCCAGGTCGAGCAGCAGGTCGAGGAGGTGCCGGTGCAGGACGCGGGCCCCTCGCTGACCAAGGAGGACGCGGTGCCGGCGGGTGCCGGGCGCCCGGAGATCCGCGCCAAGGGCCTCGAAGCGCCGCAGCGGCCCGACCGGCTGCACTTCTCCGCGCCCACCGTGGACGGTGAGGGCGGGGTCGTCGAGGGCGACTTCGAGAACACGGCGGACGGGCCGACCCGCTCCGAGTCGGACGGGATGACCCGGGCCGAGCGCCGCAAGGCGCAGAAGACGACGGGTGGGCGTCGCCGGAAGAAGTAGTTCCGCCGGTTCCGGTGTGACTGTGGACGGCACCGGCCGGACGTCTGTCCGCAAGCGGTACCGGCCGGGCGTGCATCCCTTGGGGTGCGCGCCCGGCCGTGTCTCTGGGGCGTATGTGCTCTCGGCGTGTCCGTCGTACTTGGCGTGCCCGTCGTGCTCGGCGTGTTTCCGAGGGTTCGCCCGGCCGGATGTCCGACGAGGTGTGTCAGGGCCGCCTCAGACGCCCGTCGGTACGCGTTCCCCGCCCAGTTCGATGGCTGTGCAGCGCCAGCGCTGGTCGGCGCTCTGCTCAAGGCGGAATGCCATGGCGCGGAGCTGTTCACCCGCACCGATCCTGGCGAAGGCCTCGATGACGTCTGGCCGTGGACGGAAGCCGCCGCAGTTGCGTACGACGGGGCGGCTGCCCCTGGTGCGGAACGGGGTCCGCGGCGCCAGTTCCAGCAGCTGGTCGTAGGCCCCCCTGAACATCAGGTTGAGCATGCTGTGCGCGGGGCGCTCGCCGGTCAGTACGGCGAGCAGTCGCTCGGCGAACTGGTGCTGGGGAGTCGCCGGGACACGGGGTCTGCGCACGGCCGTGGCGGAGCCTCGGCGGGCGGGCCCGACCGCGTCGCGTCGGGTGGTGCCGGGCCGGGTCGTCGTCCTGGTCATGCTGTTCGCCCCGCTCTGCCTGGCCGGTGGAGTACCGGACGGTAACTTGTCGCTGGAGATCTTGTACGGGGCCGCGGGGAGGCCTCGCAAGGGGCGCGCGTGCCAGTGCCGCGGGGGCCGGGGAATCACCTATCAGAGTGGTCCCGGCCCCGGGCCCGGCTGCCGGCCCGGGGGGCGCGCGGCGCGAGGTGGACGCCGTTACGGGGGGAGCGCGGCCCCGATGGGGGACCCGGAAGTACCCTTGAGGCCCTGTCGGGAGGCACTTCGGCCGGCGGGGCCCCGGCCCCGAAGACCTCCACGATCCGTCGACCCCGACCTCTCGATGCACCCGACGAAAGAGCGGCAGTCATGCGCGTCTACGTACCCCTGACCCTTCCCGGCCTCGCAGCGGCGTACAAGGCCGGCGAGCTGGCTCCCGGCCCGCTCGTCGCGTACGCCGTCACTCCCGGGCTGCGCGAGTGGTACGTCTCGGACGACATCGAGGAGCTGGAGTACGCGGCGCTCGGCCGGGCGGCGGCGGCCTCGCTGCGGCTGGTGGCGGGTGACCCGGCCGTCGAGCGCCGCCGGGTGGTCCTGGCCGTCGACGTGGCTGACGGGGCGGTGACCTCGGATCCGGACGGGCGCGGGATGGACGCGGGGGCGATCGGTGAGGTGCGGATCGAGGGTTCCGTACCGGCGAAGAGGTTCGCGGCGGTGCACGCGGACGCCGACGACGCCAAGGACGACGTGACGGCTGCCGCGGCGGCGCTGGGGGCGGCGGACCTCGGGGACGACGACGCGCAGTTCACGGTGGACGGGGCGGAGGACCACGAGCTGCTGTGGTTCGGGGTGCAGGAGATTCCCGGCCTGGTCGGCTGACCTCTGCTCGACCCGGGCACAACCCCCTGAGCAGGGAACTTCGCCCGCCCGGCCGCGTTGTCAGACCCGGTGGGTACCGTGCTGCCATGAGGACGCACCTGGTGTGGGACTGGAACGGCACGCTGCTCGACGACAACCACGCGGTCATCGGGGCGAGCAACGCAGCCTTCGCGGAGATCGGGCTGCCGGCCATCACCCTGGAGCGGTATCGCGAGCTCTACTGCATACCCGTCCCGCGCTTCTACGAGCGGCTGATGGGCCGGATGCCGACGGACGCCGAGTGGCTGCGGATGGACGCCGCCTTCCACCGGCACTACGTCTCGCTGCGCGCGGCCTGCGGACTGACCGAGGGCGTCGAGGAGCTGCTCACCGAGTGGGCCGCGGCAGGGCGCAGCCAGTCGCTGCTCAGCATGTACGGGCACGACGAACTGCTGCCGGTGGTGCGGGGGTACGGCATCGAGCGGCACTTCGTGCGGGTCGACGGCAGGACCGGGCCGTCGGGCGGCACCAAGGCGGCACACATGGTGCGCCACATCGCGGCACTTGAGGGCGTCGACCCCCGACGGGTCGTGGTGATCGGCGACGCCGTCGACGACGCACTGGCCGCCGCGCACGTGGGAGCGAGCGCGGTGCTGTACACCGGCGGATCACACAGCCGGGCGGCCCTGGCGGCGGCGGGAGTGCCGGTGGTGGACTCCCTCACGGACGCGGTACGGGTCGCCGAGGAGATATCGGAGGCCTGAGCGGAGGGCCGGCCGGACGGGTACGGGCCGTGCGGGTACGGGCCGGGCGGGTACAGGCCGGGCGGATACGGGGAGCGACTTGGGCGGGGCCACCTTCGGGACGTCCTGAGCGGGCCGTCCCTGGGGCCGTCCGCAGGTGGGGCGTCCCTGGGCCCGTCCGTAAATGGGTCGGCCACCCCCTGGGGCCCGTCCGTAGGTGGGGCGTCCCCGGGCCCGTCCGTACGCGGGTCGCCCCCCGGCCCGTCCGTACGCGGGTCGGCCGCCTCTGGGCCCGTCCGTAAGCGGGTCTGCCATTCCCGGGCCCCACCTGGAGTGGGCCGAGACCGCGCAGCGCGCGCCCGGGTGGAAGGCGGTCCGGGACCGCGTAGCGCCGGCGGACAGCTGTCCTGCGGACGTGCCACCGACTGCGGGCGGACGCCGGTCCGGCCGACGTGCCACCCGGACGCCGGTCCGGCCGACGTGCCACCCGGACGCCGGTCCGGCCGACGTGCCACCCGGACGCGACCCCCGCCCGGGGGCGTGCGAGGGGACTGTGCGCCCCCCCGGTGCCCCGGCACGACCGCCGAGGCACCCGTGCACCACGACGGCCCCACGCCCCGGGGTGGACAAAGCGTCGAACTTCTCCCCGAGATGTCCAACGGCCGGCGAATAACGCCACCAGGGCCAGGGGGGATAGCCTGGACCCGTGATCAGCGCGATACGCCTCGGGGGCGGTGCAGCCCCCGGCCCTCGCCCGGCGCACCACCGTGCCCGGGTCCTCGCTGGTTTTCCGAAGCCGGACGCGACGCCGAATATGCCGAAAATCGTCATGGGTGTCACCGGTATCTCTCATCGCGGCATAACGTCGTCCTCGACCGGAAACCCCGCGTCGTGGCGTTGTGTCTCCTTCTTCACCTACGTCACGCAACGGCGCGCGACAGGAGCCAGAGGACATGCAGACCAAGCTGGACGAAGCCAAGGCCGAGCTGCTCGCACGGGCCGCCCGGGTAGCTGAGAACAGCCCGGCGGGGGGACTAACTCCGACTGGGTCCGAGAGTGAAGGGGCGCCCGACCGGGACGCCCTACTCGCGTACCTCCAGCGCTACTACCTGCACACCGCCCCCGAGGACCTCGGCGACCGCGATCCGGTCGACGTCTTCGGTGCGGCGCTCTCGCACTACCGCCTCGCGGCCAACCGCCCGCAGGGCACGGCGAACGTACGGGTGCACACGCCGACGGTCGAGGAGAACGGGTGGACGTGCAGCCACTCCGTCGTCGAGGTGGTCACCGACGACATGCCCTTCCTCGTCGACTCGGTGACCAACGAACTCTCCCGGCAGGGCCGCGGCATCCACGTCGTGATCCACCCCCAGGTGCTGGTGCGCCGCGACGTGACCGGCAAGCTCATCGAGGTGCTCGCCAAGCAGATCACCGGCGAACTGCCGCACGACGCGATCGTCGAGTCCTGGATCCACGTCGAGATGGACCGCGAGACCGACCGCGCCGACCTCAAGCAGATCACCGCCGACCTGCTGCGCGTCCTGTCCGACGTCCGCGAGGCCGTCGAGGACTGGGAGAAGATGCGCGACTCCGCGCTGCGCATCGCCGACGAGCTGCCGAACGAGCCCAAGGCCGCCGACCTGCCCGACCAGGAGGTCGAGGAGGCCCGCGAGCTGCTGCGCTGGCTGGCCGCCGACCACTTCACCTTCCTCGGCTACCGCGAGTACGAGCTGACCGGCGAGGACTCGCTGGGCGCGGTGCCCGGCACCGGCCTCGGCGTCCTGCGCTCCGACCCGCAGCACCACGAGGACGACGAGACGCACCCCGTCTCGCCCTCGTTCAGCCGGCTGCCCGCCGACGCCCGCGCGAAGGCCCGGGAGCACAAGCTCCTCGTCCTCACGAAGGCCAACAGCCGCGCGACCGTGCACCGCCCCTCGTACCTCGACTACGTGGGCGTGAAGAAGTTCGACGCCGAGGGCAACGTGGTGGGTGAGCGCCGCTTCCTCGGTCTGTTCTCCTCCGCCGCGTACACCGAGTCCGTGCGCCGGGTGCCCGTGATCCGGCGCAAGGTCGCCGAGGTCCTGGAAGGCGCCGGCTTCACCGCCAACAGCCACGACGGCCGCGACCTGCTGCAGATCCTGGAGACCTACCCGCGCGACGAGCTCTTCCAGACGCCCGTCGACCAGCTGCGCTCCGTCGTCACCTCCGTGCTGTACCTCCAGGAGCGCCGCCGGCTGCGGCTGTACCTGCGTCAGGACGAGTACGGGCGCTACTACTCGGCGATCGTCTACCTGCCCCGCGACCGCTACACCACCGGCGTGCGGCTGCGGCTCATCGACATCCTCAAGGAGGAGCTCGGCGGCACCAGCGTCGACTTCACCGCGTGGAACACCGAGTCGATCCTCTCCCGGCTGCACTTCGTCGTCCGGGTCGAGACGGGCACGGAGCTCACCGTCCTCACCGAGGCCGACGTCGAGCGCATCGAGGCCAGGCTCGCCGAGGCGGCCCGGTCCTGGTCCGACGGCTTCTCCGAGGCCCTCAACGCCGAACTGGGCGAGGAGCGCGCCGCCGAACTGCTGCGCCGCTACGGTCACGCCTTCCCCGAGGGGTACAAGGCCGACCACTCGCCGCGCTCCGCGGTCGCCGACCTGGTCCACCTGGAGCAGCTCGGCGCGGGCACCAAGGACTTCGCCCTCAGCCTCTACGAGCCCGTCGGCGCCGGCCCCGGCGAGCGCCGCTTCAAGATCTACCGGACCGGCGAGCAGGTCTCCCTCTCCGCCGTCCTCCCGGTCCTCCAGCTGCTCGGCGTCGAGGTCGTCGACGAGCGCCCCTACGAGCTGCGCTGCGCGGACCGCGCGCACGCGTGGATCTACGACTTCGGGCTGCGGCTGCCGCAGCACCTGATCGGCGGCGACTACCTCGCCGACGACGCCCGCGAACGCTTCCAGGACGCCTTCGCGGCCGTCTGGACGGGCGCCGCCGAGAACGACGGATTCAACTCCCTGGTGCTGCGCGCCGGGCTGAGCTGGCGTCAGGCGGTGGTGCTGCGCGCGTACGCGAAGTACCTGCGGCAGGCGAAGTCGACCTTCAGCCAGGACTACATGGAGGACACCCTCCGCAACAACGTCCACACCACCCGGCTGCTGGTCTCCCTGTTCGAGGCGCGCATGTCGCCCGAGCGGCAGAAGGCGGGCACCGAGCTCATCGACGGGCTGCTGGAGGAGCTCGACGGCGCGCTGGAACAGGTCGCGTCCCTCGACGAGGACCGCATCCTGCGCTCCTTCCTCACCGTCATCAAGGCGACGCTGCGGACGAACTTCTTCCAGCGGGCGCAGGACGGCAAGCCGCACGCGTACGTCTCGATGAAGTTCGATCCGCAGGCGATCCCGGACCTCCCCGCCCCCCGCCCCGCGTACGAGATCTGGGTGTACTCGCCGCGCGTCGAGGGCGTGCACCTGCGCTTCGGCAAGGTCGCACGCGGCGGCCTGCGCTGGTCGGACCGGCGCGAGGACTTCCGTACCGAGGTGCTCGGTCTGGTCAAGGCGCAGATGGTGAAGAACACCGTCATCGTGCCCGTCGGCGCCAAGGGCGGCTTCGTCGCGAAGAACCTCCCGGACCCGTCGGCCGACCGCGACGCGTGGCTGGCCGAGGGCATCGCCTCGTACCGGACGTTCATCTCGGCGCTGCTCGACATCACCGACAACATGGTGGCCGGCGAGGTCGTGCCGCCGAAGGACGTCGTACGGCACGACGAGGACGACACGTACCTCGTGGTCGCCGCGGACAAGGGCACCGCGACCTTCTCCGACATCGCCAACGAGATCGCCGTGGCGTACGACTTCTGGCTCGGGGACGCCTTCGCGTCCGGCGGCTCGGTCGGCTACGACCACAAGGGCATGGGCATCACGGCCCGCGGCGCCTGGGAGTCGGTGAAGCGGCACTTCCGCGAGCTCGGCCACGACAGCCAGAGCGAGGACTTCACCGTCGTCGGCGTCGGCGACATGTCGGGCGACGTCTTCGGCAACGGCATGCTGCTCTCCGAGCACATCCGGCTCGTCGCGGCCTTCGACCACCGGCACATCTTCATCGACCCGAACCCGGACGCGGCCCTCTCGTACGCCGAGCGCCGCCGCCTGTTCGAGCTGCCCCGCAGCTCCTGGGCCGACTACAACAAGGAACTGCTGTCGCAGGGCGGCGGCATCCACTCGCGCGGCGCCAAGTCCATCCCGGTGAACGCGGCGATGCGCGGGGCGCTGGGGCTGCCGGCGGGCGTCTCCAAGATGACCCCCGCCGACCTGATGCAGGCCATCCTCAAGGCGCCGGTGGACCTGCTGTGGAACGGCGGCATCGGTACGTACGTGAAGTCGTCCGTCGAGTCCAACGCGGACGTCGGCGACAAGGCCAACGACTCGATCCGCGTCAACGGCGAGGACCTGCGGGTCAAGGTCGTGGGCGAGGGCGGCAACCTGGGTGCGACGCAGCTGGGACGCATCGAGTTCGCCCGCACCGGCGGCCGGATCAACACCGACGCCATCGACAACAGCGCCGGCGTGGACACCTCCGACCACGAGGTGAACATCAAGATCCTGCTCAACGCCCTCGTCACGGACGGGGACATGACCGTCAAGCAGCGCAACAAGCTGCTCGCCGCCATGACCGACGAGGTCGGCACCCTGGTGCTGCGCAACAACTACGCGCAGAACACCGCCCTGGCGAACGCGGTCGCCCAGTCGCCTTCGCTGCTGCACGCGCACCAGCGCTTCATGCGGCGCCTCACCCGGGACGGCCACCTGGACAGGGCCCTGGAGTTCCTGCCCAACGACCGTCAGATCAGGGAGCTCCTGAACAACGGCAGGGGCCTCTCGCAGCCCGAGCTGGCCGTGCTCCTCGCGTACACGAAGATCACCGTCGCGGACGAGCTGATCTCCACCGGTCTGCCGGACGACCCGCACCTGCGGGTGCTGCTGCACGAGTACTTCCCCGCCGCGCTCCGCGAGAAGTTCGCCGCGCAGATCGACGCGCACGCGCTGCGCCGCGAGATCATCACGACGGTGCTGGTCAACGACACCGTCAACACCGGTGGCTCGACCTTCCTGCACCGGCTCAGGGAGGAGACCGGCGCCTCCATCGAGGAGGTCGTACGGGCGCAGTTCGCGGCCCGCGCGATCTTCGGTCTCAGCGACGTCTGGGACGCCGTGGAGGCCCTCGACAACAAGGTCTCCGCGGACGTCCAGACCCGGATCAGGCTGCACTCGCGGCGCCTGGTGGAGCGCGGTACCCGCTGGCTGCTCGGCAACCGCCCGCAGCCGCTGGAGATCGGCACGACCATCGAGTTCTTCCGCGCGGGCGTCGCGCAGGTCTGGGCGGACCTGCCGAAGCTCCTGCGCGGCGCCGACCTGGAGTGGTACCAGGGCATCCTGGCGGAACTCACCGAGGCCGGCGTGCCGGAGGACCTGGCGCTGCGCGTGGCGGGCTTCTCCTCGGCCTTCCCGATCCTCGACGTCGTGGCGATCGCGGACCGCGTCCAGAAGGACCCGATGGACGTCGCCGAGGTGTACTTCGACCTCGGGGACCGGCTCGGCATCACGCAGCTGATGGACCGCATCATCGAGCTGCCGCGCGCCGACCGCTGGCAGTCCATGGCCCGCGCCTCCATTCGCGAGGACCTGTACGCCGCCCACGCGGGGCTGACCCAGGACGTCCTGTCCACCGGGAACGGCGGCTCCACGCCGGAGCAGCGCTACAAGGCGTGGGAGAGCAAGAACGCGGCCCTGCTGGGACGTGCGCGCACCACCCTGGAGGAGATCCAGGGCTCGGACGCCTTCGACCTGGCGAACCTGTCGGTCGCAATGCGCACGATGCGCACCCTGCTGCGCAACAGGGTCTGACCCCGGCCGCCGGGTGCGGAACCCGGCCGGAGCATGACACGCAGGGCCCCACCGCGACAGCGGCGGGGCCCTGCGCCGTACGGACGTGTCAGGGACTGCCTCCGGTGGTTTCCTCGTAGGCGGCCACCACCTCCTTGGCGGGCCCGTCCATCCGCAGCGTGCCCGCCTCCAGCCACAGGGCCCGGTCGCAGGTGTCGGTGATCGTCCTGTTGTTGTGGCTGACGAGGAAGACCGTGCCCGCCTCCTCGCGCAGCGCGGTGATCCGCTCCCGGCTGCGCCGCTGGAAACTGGCGTCGCCCGTGGACAGCGCCTCGTCGATCATAAGTACCTCGTGCGACTTGGCCGCGGCGATGGCGAACTTGAGCCGGGCCGCCATGCCGGAGGAGTACGTCCGCATGGGCAGCGACACGAAGTCGCCCTTCTCGTTGATGCCGGAGAAGTCCACGATCGAGTCGTAGCGCTCCCTGACCTCCCGGCGCGTCATGCCCATGGCGAGGCCGCCCAGGACGACGTTCCGCTCGCCCGTCAGATCGTTCAGCAGGGCGGCGTTGACGCCGAGCAGTGAGGGCTGGCCCTGGGTGAAGACGCGTCCGCCGTCCGCGGGCAGGAGCCCGGCAACGGCCTTGAGGAGGGTGGATTTGCCGGACCCGTTCGAGCCGATCAGCCCGATCGCCTCGCCCCGGTGCGCGACGAAGCTGACGCCCTTGACGGCGTGCACCTCGACCACGGACGGCGCAGGCGCCCGGGAGGCGAGCCGGCGGAACGCGGAGAGCGCGCTGCCGCGTCCCGTGCTCGCGGTGTGCACCCGGTAGACGACATGGAGGCCGTCGACGACGACGGTGGGGGACTCCTGCGAGGACTCGCTCCGCTCAGCCACGTCCGTACCTCTCCTCGGCCGCCCAGAAGTAGACGAACCCGCCGACGCCCGCGACGAGGGCCCAGCCGGCGGCGAGCGCCCAGACGTGCGGCGGGAGCGCGCCGGCGTCGTAACTGTCGATCAGGGCGTAGCGCATCAAGGAGATGTAGACGGCCGCCGGGTTGCACTCCAGGAGGAGCCGCACGGCCGCGGGGATGCTGTCGTCCCTGAGCACGTTCGCCATGCTCCACATCACCCCCGATGCGTACATCCAGGTCCGCAGCAGGAACGGCAGCAGTTGCGCCAGGTCCGGGGTCCTGGCCGCGAGCCGGGCCAGTACGAGCGACAGACCGGTGCTGAAGAGGGTCTGGAGCAACAGCACGGGCGCCGCCAGCAGCCAGGAGGGCTGCGGGAACTGGCCGCAGCACACGAGGATCGTGGCCAGCACGGCGAGCGAGAACAGCAGCTGCTGGAGCTGGAGCAGGGCGTACGAGACGGGCAGCGCGGCGCGCGGGAAGTGCAGGGCGCGCACCAGTCCGAGGTTGCCGCTGATCGCCCGGGTTCCCGCCGTCAGGGTGTTCTGCGTGAACGTCCAGACGAAGACGCCGGTGACCAGGTACGGGACGAAGTCCGCGACGTGGTCCTTGGTGTGCATCAGCTCGCCGAAGACGAAGTAGTACACGGCCGCGTTGAGCAGCGGGGTCAGCACCTGCCAGAGCTGGCCGAGCCGGGCCTGGCTGTACTGCGAGGTCAGCCGGGCGGTGGCGAAGGCCGTCACGAAGTGGCGGCGGGACCACAGCCCCCGGAGGTACTCACCGAGCGGGGGGCGGGCGCCGCTCACGGTGAGCCCGTGCCGGACGGCGTACGCGTGCAGGTCGGGCGGCAGGGCCCCGGGTCGGACGGCGTACGCGTGGGGGTCGGGCGGGAGGGCCCCGGACCGCGCCGTGCGCGTGACGGGCGGGCCCGGGTGCACGTCGGGTGGGCCCGTACGGCGGGGCGGCGGGCTCGTACGCGTGACTGGCGGGCTCATACGTGCTGCTTTCTCCGGGGCAGAGGCAGAGACGACGTCGGGACGGGCCCGTATCATCGTGGCGACGACAGTAGGACGACCGGACGTCGAAACGCAACCGTTGCGTCGTGACGCTAGGATGCGGACATGACGACCGACCGACCCGGCCCGCCGCCGCCTCACACCGCTCCGGGTCCCGGCCCGGCCAGGCCGCCCGCCCCCCACTCCGGCCCGGCCCGGCCGCCCGCCTCCGGAGCGGACCCGGCGCCGCCGGCCGTCGCCAGGAGGGCGCCCGCGGGGGCCGCGGTGCTGCGGGAGGACGTGACCGACGCCATCCGTACCGCCGTCTTCGACGAACTGGCCGCGGTCGGGTACGCGCGGATGTCCATCGAGGGCATCGCCCGCCGCGCGGGGGTCGGCAAGACCGCCGTCTACCGGCGCTGGCGTTCCAAGCTGCATCTCGTGCTCGACCTGGTGCAGGCCTTCGCCGCGCAGGGGCTCCCCGCCCCCGCCACCGGCTCGCTCCAGGGCGATGTACGCGCGCTGCTCGAAGTGGCCTCGCACGCGCTGCGTCACCCTGTCGCCTCCCAGGTCATCCCCGACCTCCTGGTCGAGGCCGTACGCAACCCGGAGATCGCCCAGGCCATCAGAGCGGCCCTGCTCGACCCCCAGCACGGGGTCGCGGCCACGGTCGTCCGGGACGCCGTCGCACGCGGGGAACTGCCCGAGAGGGCAGACGTGGACCGGGCTCTGGACCTCATCGTGGGACCGCTCTACTGGCGACTGGTGGTCGTCCGCACCGAGCCGGCCGAAGGGCACGCCGCCTACCTGGACGGCCTCGCCGCCGCCGCCGTCGCCGCACTCACCACCTGAACGGGTGCGATGTCCGGCAATACGTTGACAACTGGGGTGAAGAAGCCGCCCTGTTGCGGGATCCTCCTTGGGCCGACGTCACAGGGAGAGAAACCATGCACCAGTCCGCTTACGACCAGATGGCCCTCTGCGTGAAGGAGTACATGCCCGCATCGAAGCGACACCGGGTGGTGGACCTCGGTTCGCGCATCTCGCCCGGCCAGAGCCTCACCCACCGCACCCTGCTGGCCGACCACAAGGTCGACTACGTCGGGATCGACGTCCTCGACGGGCCGAACGTGAACCGCGTGATGGAGGACCCGTACCGGATCCCGCTCAGGTCGCGCAGTGCCGACATCGTCCTCTCCGGCCAGGCCTTCGAGCACATCCCGTTCTTCTGGGCCACGATCATGGAGATCGGCCGCGTGCTGCGCCCCGGCGGGCACGCCTTCATCACCGCCCCCTCGCGCGGCAACGCGCACGACGCACAGGACTGCTGGCGTTACTACCCGGACGGTTTCCGGGCGATGGCCGCGTACTGCGGACTCGAACTGCGCGAGGCTTTCACGGACTTCCCGCCCGCCAAGGGCATCCGGCACGACTACCGGGCCATCGACGCCAAGCACGCCTACTGGGGCGACTCGGTGGGCGTCTTCCGCAAGCCCGACCGCGCGCCCCACCTGTCGTACCGCGTCTCGCGCGCGATCGTGCGCGAGGTGACGATCCGCTGGGCCAACCACATCGGCGGCGTCGAAGGGATCCCGGCCCCCGGCTCGATCGCCGGACGCGAACTGGCGGGCAGGCCCAAGCAGGTGCCGGCCCCGGCCGAAGCGACCAAGTAGGCACCGGCGGGCAGGCGCCAGGCAGTCGCGAGGCGCGGCCGGTCCCACGGCCGCGCGTCCCACGGTCGGCCACCCCACGGCCGACCGGTCACGGCAGGAACGCGCCGCGTCCGGCGCGGTCCCCACGGGCGGTCGACGACCCGCGAAACCAGTGGCCAGATGTTGACGAGATGCGGGCAGACCGCCTCATTTGCGCGTACTGTCCGTGCGCATGGTGTGGCGTAACGCCGTGAACGGCGTCCTTCAGCAACTGACCGGGTACCAGCTGCGACGCGTCCCGGTACCAGGGCAACGTCCCCGACGGGCGGCGCGTCCGGTGCCGGTGATCCCGGCACCCGCGGCCAGGCCGAAGCCGAGCCCGAGCCCCGGAATCAAGTTCCCCGCCGACTACGACGACGGTGCGAAGGACATCATCCGGGCGGTGAAGCCGTATTCGATGACCTCTCCCGAGCGGCTCAACGCCTTCATCCTGGCGACCAGGCACATCGTCAAGCACAGCATTCCCGGCGCGATCGTCGAGTGCGGCGTGTGGCGCGGCGGCAGCATGCAGGCCTGCGCGAAGACCCTGCTGGCAGCCGGTGTCGAGGACCGTGAGCTGTACCTCTTCGACACCTTCGAGGGGATGACGCCGCCCACCGACGAGGACAGGCGCCTCGACGGGAGGTCGGCGCAGGAACTCCTCGACATCCAGGGCAAGGACCGGCCGATCTGGGCCGTCGCGACGCTGGAGGACGTCAAGTCCGGCTTCGAGAAGGTGCCTTACCCGGAAGAGCGCATCCACTACGTGCAGGGCAAGGTCGAGGACACCGTCCCGGGCGAGGCTCCCGAGCAGATCTCCATCCTGCGCCTGGACACCGACTGGTACGCCTCGACCAAGCACGAGCTGCAGCACCTCTACTCGCGCCTGGTGAGCGGCGGCGTGCTGCTCATCGACGACTACGGCTACTGGCAGGGCTCCCGCCAGGCCGTCGACGAGTTCCTGGAGGAGACGGGGGAGCAGTTGCTGCTGCTGCGCATGGACGAGGGGCGCATCGCGATCAAGCCGTGAGACGGGACGCGGGCTGCGCGCTCGCGTCCGTACCCGCGTGCACCGGTGTCCGGGCGTCCTGCTGGCCCGGCAGTACGGACGGGGGCCCGGCCGGGCAGGCCGCCGGGGCAGGGGTGCGCTCCGCCGGCGGGACGAACCCGGGCAGGTCCTCCGTCTGGCCCAGGAAGACCCGGCGTACGACACGCTCCGCCGCGAACCCGTCGTCGTACGGGCAGAACCTGGCGCGGAACGCCGCGCGCAGCTGGGCCGAGCGGGAGCCGCGCCAGTGGCCGGTCCGGAAGATGTCGATCAGCTCGTCGTCGTTGCGGGCGATCGCACCGGGCGGGAACTCGCGGATGTCGAAGTAGGTGCCCCGGGCGGCCTCGTACGCCTCCCAGTCGTCGATGTGCAGGACGATCGGCCGGTCGAGGTTGGCGTAGTCGAACATCAGGGACGAGTAGTCCGTGACCAGGGCGTCCGACGCCAGGCAGAGCGACTCGATCGAGTGATGTTCGCTGACGTCGACGATCTGGGCACTGCTGTGGGAACTCGGGCGGTGCAGCGGTCCGTTGGTGAAGTAGTGGGCACGGGTGAGGATCACGTGCCGGGGCCCGAGGGACCGGGCGATGCGTTCGAGGTCGAGCGTGAGGCGCTGGGTCCGCCGGTAGTCGCGGTGCGTCGGGGCGTAGAGGACGGCGGTGGTGCCTTCGGGGATGTTCAGCGACTCGCGGATCCGGGCGACGTCGTCGGCGGTGGCGCTCTGGAAGACGTCATTACGCGGACAGCCGAGTTCGAGGGTGGTGTAGGCGGAGGGGTAGGCCCTTCCCCAGACGAGGGAGGAGTGGCGGTTGGAGGAGAGCAGGTAGTCCCACTTGTCGGTGTTCGCGAGCAGCCGCTCGAAGTCCATGTCCGCGGCGGGGCGGTCCTGGAGGTCGAGGCCCATCGACTTCAGCGGGGTGCCGTGCTGGGTCTGCAGGAGGACCTGGCCGGGGCGCTTGACGAGTCGGTGGTCGAAGTTGACGTTGTTCACCAGGTACTTGGCGCGGGCCAGCGCGCTCCAGTAGGCGGCCGAGCCGGGTCGCAGCCGGCGGGTGGCGGTCGGGACGGTGTGGGCGTGCGCGGGGGAGGCGATCCACGACGTGCGGATGTGCGGGGCGAGTTCGCGGACCTTGGCCTCCAGCGCGGCCGGGTTGCAGGAGTAGCCACGGCTCCAGTACGCGGAGAACACCGCCTGGTCCTTGCGGACCGGAAGCCGCAGCTGGACGCGGTAGTGCAGCTGCATGGCGGCCGACCGGGCGATGCGCAGGACGGCGCGGGCCCGTCCGGTGACCGAGCGGCTCAGGAGCTGGCCGAGGGCCAGTGCCCGGTACGTGCGGTGGCGGCCCAGCCGGACCAGCGCCTGCCGGAGCCTGGTGCGGGACGAAGGGTCGGCGACGTGGGGAGCGACGGACACCCCGGTGCCGCCCGATCCGGCGACACCGGCGGCGTGCTCGGCGGCGAGCCGGAAGGCGGCTTCGTCCTCGGCGGGGGTGCCGGGGCGCTGCGCGGTGGCGTCCGGGCCGGCCGGGTGGGTACCGGTGACCGGTCCTGCAGTCGGGTGGGCTCCGGTGACGGGTCCTGCTGCCGGTCGGGCTCCGGTGGCCGGTCCTGCTGCCGGGGTGCGGTACTTGCGGCAGTGTGCGCGGGCCCGGCGGAAGAACTCGGCGCGGCAGCCCTTGGGCAGGCGGCCGGGCCGGGTGAAGACCGTGCCGAAGTGGTCGATCATGCGGCGGTAGATCACCGGCCGCCAGCCCGCCAGTTCCGGGTGGGCGTCGAGGAACGCGAAGACCCGGTCGTACTGGTCGAACAGGTCGAAGTGCTTGCGCGAGACGGTGGAGAGGATGTTGCCCTGGCGGCGCTGGCGGTAGTGGACGCAGACCTCGTCGAGGGTGGCGAGCGAGGACGCCGACATCAGGACCGGATAGGTCCAGGGGGTGTCCTCGTAGTAGCCCGGGGGGAAGCGGAAGCCTTGGGCCTCGATGAACTCGCGGCTGTACGCCTTGTTCCAGGCAACCATCAGGACCCGCAGCAAGCCGGGACGGTCGGCGAGGACGAAGGAGGCGGGGCCCTGCTCGTGCAGTTCGGCGCTGAACGCGTTGCGTTCGGCCTCGCCCGTCCAGAACGTACGGGCGTAGTCGAAGACCAGTACGTCGGGGGAGTCCGACTCCTTGAGGCGGTCGGAGATCGACTGGAGGGCGCCGGGGGTGAAGGTGTCGTCGCTGTCCAGGAAGAGCAGGTAGTCGCCGTGTGCGCGGTCGATGCCCATGTTGCGGGCGTTGCCCAGACCGGCGTTCTGCGTCAGGTGCACCGGAACGACCCGTGGGTCCCGGGCGGCGTACTCGTCGATGAGGTCGCCGCACGCGTCCGGCGAGCAGTCGTCCACCGCGATCAGCTCGAAGTCGTCGAAGGACTGGGCCAGTACCGAGTCCAGGCACTCCTCCAGGTATTCCTGGACCTGGTAGGCGGGCACGATCACGCTGAACCGGGGCACGGCACATCCATGGGGTCGACGCGGGCAGAACGGGCCGCGCCGACAGGCGGACGGGCCGTATGCCCGGCAACGGGCCCCGGACGGGGTCGGTTACGCCGGATGGGCCATACGGGGGAAGTTCCGAAAAGGGCTGACACGCAAGGGTGGTTCGGAGACAGATCTCCGAACCACCCATATCAGGCACTGAGTTGACACGGCCGAACCCACGGCCTGGGGTCGGTCGGCGGTTACTTCACCGCGCCCGCCATCACGCCCGACACGAACTGCTTCTGGAACGCGAAGAACACGATCAGCGGGATCACCATCGAGATGAACGCCCCGGGCGCCAGCACGTCGATGTTGTTGCCGAACTGACGGACCTGCTGCTGGAGTGCCACCGTGATCGGCGGGTTGGTGGCGTCGGCGAAGATCAGCGCGATCAGCATGTCGTTCCACACCCACAGGAACTGGAAGATGCCGAGCGAGGCGATCGCCGGGCCGCCCAGCGGCATGACGACCCGGGTGAACAGCCTTATCTCGCCCGCCCCGTCCAGCCGCGCCGCCTCCAGGAGTTCACGGGGGATCTCCGCGAAGAAGTTGCGGAGCAGGAAGATCGCGAAGGGCAGGCCGAAGGCGACGTGGAAGAGGACCACGCCCATCGTCGTCTCGAAGATGCCGATCACACCGAACAGCTTCGCCACCGGTACGAGTGCCACCTGCACCGGCACCACCAGCAGCCCCACGACCGCCATGAACCACCAGTCCCGGCCGGGGAACTCCATCCAGGCGAAGGCGTATCCGGCGAACGCGCCGATCACCACGACGAGCACCGTCGCGGGCACGGTGATCAGGGCCGTGCTGAGCAGCGAGTTGATGACGGTGTCGTTCTCAAGGATGGACGAGTAGTTCTTGAGGGTCAGCTCGGCGGGCGCGGTGAAGACCTTCCACCACCCGCTCGCGGCGATGTCGGACGCGTCGCGCAGTGACGAGATCATCAGCCCGACGGTCGGCATCAGCCAGAACAGCCCGACCAGGACCAGGAAGATCCGCATCAGACCGCCGCCGGCTCCGGCCGCGATCCGGGCCGGAAGGGACCGCTTCGCCTTCACGATGTCGGCGGTGACTGTCATCGGCCCTGCTCCTTCCGCATGCGCCGGATATTGAAGAGCATCACCGGGATCACCAGCAGCAGCAGCAACACCGCGATGGCGCTGCCGATACCGAGGTCCGCGTCGTCCCCGAACGACGACTGGTAGAGCTGGAGCGCGAGGACGTTCGCGTCGTCCAGCGAGTCACCCGGCGCGATGATGAAGACCAGGTCGAAGATCTTCAGGACGTTGATCATGAGCGTGACGGTGACGACCGCGAGAACGGGCGCCAGCAGGGGCACCGTGATGCGGCGGAACACCTGCCACTCGTTGGCCCCGTCCACCCGGGCCGCCTCCAGGAGTTCCCGGGGCAGACTCGCGAGGCCCGCCGCGATCAGCACCATCGCGAACCCGGCCCACATCCACACGTAACTGCCGATGATGGCGGGGGTCACCACGCTCGGTCCGAGCCAGTTGACGCCGTTGTACTGCTCGCGGAAGTTGCTTGCGGGCAGCCGGAGTTCGGCGCCCTCCGCCTTGGCGGACAGCGAGAAGGAACCGTCCGCGGCGGCCTCGGTGGAATCGACCACCTTGCCGTCCTTGACCGCCTCGATCTTGAGCCCCTTGAGGCCGGACTCCTTGCTGTCGATGACGTTCGGCTTGCCGCCGCCACCCTTGGTGAAGTCCAGCCACGCCGTCCCGGTGACGCGGTCGGGAGCCGTCGCCGGTGCCTTCGCGAGCCCCACGTCGGCCGGCATCTGGGCTGCGGCCACGCCGATCAGCGGCAGATTCACCTGCGTCCCGGCCCGTACCGGCTGCTTGGTGATGTACGCACCGCCGCCCGCCGCCTTCAGCGGGTGGACCGGCAGCGGCCGGGCCCTGGGGTAGACCGAGGACTCGGCGAACGTGTCGTGCACGCCCACCCAGACCGCGTTGGCCACCCCGCGGTCCGGGTCCTGCTCGTACACCAGCCGGAAGATGATGCCGGAGGCGAGCATCGAGATTGCCATCGGCATGAAGACGACCAGCTTGAACGCGGTGCCCCAGCGGATCCGCTCGGTGAGCACGGCGAAGATCAGGCCGAGCGCGGTGGAGACGGTCGGGGCGACGACCACCCAGATCAGGTTGTTCTTGATCGCGGTCAGGATGGTGTCGTCGGTGAAGAGGCTGACGTAGTTGTCGAAGCCGGCGAAGCCGGTGCCGGCCTTGTCGAAGAAGCTGCGGTAGACGGAGTACCCGATGGGGTAGACCACGAGCGCGCCCAGCAGGACCAGTGCGGGCAGCAGGAAGCCGACCGCGACCAGTTTGCGTGTGCCTGTCACGCTCTTGTGCTTGCCAGGGGTGGCGGGGGGCGGCGTCACGCTCGCCGCGCCCCCCGCTGTCGCGGATGTCATCGCGTCAGTTCTTGTACGCCGCGGCCGCGTCGGTCTCCAGCTTCGCCTGCGTGCCCGCGATGTCCTTCGGGTTGCGCAGGAAGTCCTGGAGGATCTTCCACTCGCCCTTGCCCGGCGTGCCGCCGAACGACTGCGGCGCCTGGTCCGACATGTCGAAGCGGAAGTCGTCGCCCGCCCCGATCAGGGCCTTGGCGATGTCGCGCAGCGTGTCGTTGGGGTAGGCGGACATGTCCACGGACTTGTTGGGGGAGATGAAACCGCCCGCGCCCGCCGAGATCTTCGCGGAGTCGGTGGAGGCCAGGAAGGTCATCAGCGCCTTCGCCGCCTTGGTGTCCTTCAGCGCCACCGCCACGTCACCGCCGGTCACCACCGGCGACTTGTCGCCGACCGCGGGGAACGGGAACACCTTGGCGTCGGTGCCGAGCTTGGCCTTCGTCTGGCCGATGTTGACCGCCACGAAGTCGCCCTCGAAGACCATCGCACCCTTGGGGGTGTCACCACCGGTGAAGGTCTGCTCCACCGACTTGGGGAACGGCGTGCCGACCGCGCCCTTGGCCCCGCCGACCAGGTAGTTCTCCTTGCCGAAAAGCTCGGCGAGGGTGGTCAGCGCGGCCTTGACGGACGGGTCCGTCCACTTGATCTTGTGCTGGGCGAGCTGGTCGTACTTCTCCGGGCCCGCCTGCGAGAGGTAGATGTTCTCGAACCAGTCGGTGAGGGTCCAGCCGTCGGAACCGCCGACCGAGACCGGGGTGACACCGGACTGGGAGATCGTCTCGGCGGTGGCGAGGAAGTCCTTCCAGGTCTTGGGCTCGGAGGCGCCCGCGTTCTCGAAGGCCTTGGCGTTGTACCAGATCAGGGACTTGTTGG
The DNA here is from genome assembly GCF_044757485.1 of Streptomyces sp. NPDC091272. Taxonomy (NCBI): domain Bacteria; kingdom Bacillati; phylum Actinomycetota; class Actinomycetes; order Kitasatosporales; family Streptomycetaceae; genus Streptomyces; species Streptomyces sp. NPDC091272. Next base: position 100,379 of record NZ_JBIVVC010000017.1, on the reverse strand, counting down.
CGGCCTTGTAGTACACCCCGTACTGGGTGCCGTCGACGGCCGCGATGTCCTTCCAGGCCTTGGAGTAGTTCTTGTCCAACTGGGCCTGGGTGCCGGCGTCGAGGGGCTTGAGCCACTTCTTCTCGACGGCCTGCTTGAGCGCCCCCGGTTGCTGGAGGAGGGCGACGTCCGGCGGGGTGCCGCCGGAGATCTTCGAGCCGAGGTACGTGAGCATGGCGTCCTGGGTCGGCACATAGCTGACCGTCGCCCCGGTGCGGTTCTCGAACTCCTTGAGCACCTTCTTGAAGTTCTCGCCCTCGGGACCGGTCCAGACCGCGATGACCTGGAGCTTCTCTCCGTCCAGCTTGGGCAGTTCCAGGGACTGGGCGGGGGGCTGGGCCGGTGTGCTCCCCCCGGTCTCCTTGGCGTCCCCCGGCTTGTCCTCGCCGCCGCAGCCGGTGAGCGCGAGAGCACCCACGGCGGCGAAGGCCACGGCGGCCCTGCGGGCCTGCCTGCCCGGCCTGCCGGCGGCCTTCCGCCGGACCTCTTGGTTTCGCTGGCGAGAAGTTGTGCGCATCACTGGCCCCGTCTCTCCTGTGCACGTCCGGCCGGCCCGACCGCCGTTGTGCACTGTCCCGTTCACGTGCTCGTGGGTCAGTCCTACGCCCGGCGATGGTGCCCCGCAATAGTGCCTTCGGTGTCAACTGGGCTTTTGTGATGGGCTCGTGACGTCAGGTCAGCGGACTTGTGGGGCAAGTCAGGGGTCTCGTGACATCACGGAGCCTGCCGGGCGGACCCGGCCGGCCGGGTCAGCGCACCTCCTGGGGAGCGTCCAGCGGGGGCAGTGGGGCCGCGTTGACCGTACGGGCCGCGCGGTCGAGGGCGCTGGCGAGCAGGGCGAGGTCGGTGGGGCCGTTGCCGAGCTCGCGCACCGGGCGGCGGGCCGGTGGATCGCCCATCCGCTCCCACTCCAGCGGCACCACGGTGGGCCGCTGGGTCGCCGTGCGCGGGATGCGACCGGTGACCCGGCCCCCCTGGAACGGGGTGACCGTGCCGTCGGCGTACAGCAGCCGGCCACGGCCGGGGGCCGGTTCCTCCGGTGCGGGCGCCGCGGGCGGCGGGTCCAGGACCACCCGCAACAGCCGCTCGCCCTTGGCCAGTTCGGTCTCGGACGTACGCTCGGGGCGGGCCGTGGCCGCCACCAGGTGCACACCGAGCCGCGCGCCGTGCCTGGCCACGGCCTCCAGCGCGCGGACGACGGAACCGGCGGACGGCCGTCCCGTGCTGCCGAGGGCGGGGGCCACCAGGGCGTCGAAGTCGTCCACCAGCACCACCAGCCTGGGCAGCGGCGAAGGACCGCCGCCGCCGGCCTGTGCCTGCCGCTCCCGCGTGGCGGCGGGGCGCAGTCGCAGGGTCCCGGTCGCGGCGGTCTCGACGTCGGCCGCGCGGGTGTCCGTGCGCTGGGCGCCGATGGAGGCGTACGGAAGGGGACCCCGGCCGAAGTCCTGTCCGCCGCCCCCGGGGGCGGCCTGCCCGGCGTCCGGGTAACCGCCGCCGCCCGCACGGGAGACGGTGCTACGGCTGTCGGAGGCATCCAGGTCGGCGCCGGCGGACGGTCCGGTGCCGGCGGACGGTCCGGTGCCGCCGGGCGGCGCGGTCTGTCCGGACGGCGCGGTCTGTCCGGGCGGTGCGGTACTTCCGGAGGGCTGACCGGTGCTTGCGGACGGTCCGGTACTGCTGGCCGGGCCGGTGCTTGCGGACGGTCCGGTACTGCTGAACGGGCCGGTGCTTGCGGAAGGTCCGGTACTGCTGAACGGGCCGGTACTTGCGGACGGCCCGGCACTCCCCGCCGGTCCCGATGTGCTGGTGCCGGTACGGGAAGACTCCGGGGCCCTGCGCTGGCCCACGAGATGGCCCGCGACGCTTCCCGGTTCCGGGGCGGGCGAGGGGAGGGGGGCCCTGCCCGCGTGCCAGTCGGCGAAGTCCAGGGGGCCCAGGAACTCGTCGCGGCGCTTCAGCTCGGCACCCAGCGCCTGCGCGAACTCGCGCATCCGCACCGGGTCCGAGGCCACCAGGTGCGTGGAGACGTGCGGGAGTTCGGTGCAGGCTCGCAGACCGTCGCCGCGCTCGCCGCCCGCACCGTCGACCAGGATCAGAGCGAGCCGGTCCGGCCTGGCCGCCGCCGCGAGCGAGGCCGCCGCCGAACGCAGCAGTTCCGTACGCCCACTGCCCGCCGGGCCCTCCACCAGCAGATGCGGTCCGTCGGTCGCCAGGTCCGCGCAGACCGGACCGCGCGGCCCCGCTCCCAGTACCGCCCAGGCACGCGTGGCGCCCGGGGCCTGCCCGTCGTCGGCAGCGGCGGCCCAGCGGGCCATCAGGGAGGCGGGAGTCGCCCTGGCCAGGCCCAGTTCGTCCAGCAGCCGTGCGGTCGGCGGCAGCGCGGCCGCCGTGAGCCGGCCTGTCCTGGCGCCGGCCGCCGGGCCGCCGGACCGGGGCCCCTGCCCCGCGGTGTCCGCCGCGTCCGAACGCAGCGGGGCCAGGGCGCGCGCGAAGCGCTCCGCCCACGGCGCCGACACCGCGTCCACGGAGGCGAGGGTGCCGTGCCCCGCGGGCTGCCCGCCGGCGGTGCGCAGCACCCGTACCGCCGTGGCGACGTCGCCGCTGAGCAGCGCCACCGCCCCGCACTCACGGAAGGCGGGCGCCGCCGCGCAGGCCGCGCCGTACGTCGCCTCGACCGGCGAGAGAGGGGATGCCGCGGCGGTCTCCGCCAGGCACAGCAGGTGGATGCCGTGCACATGGCCCCGCGCGGCGAGCCGGGCGGTCGCCTCCCGCAGACCGGCCGAACCGGGATCACCGTCGACGATCACCACCGTGCGCGGGCCGTCCGGGTCGAACGGGCCCTCCTCGGTGCGCCGTACGAGCTCGGCGACGCGGGCCGTGGCCTGATCGCGGTCGTAGGCGAGCAACAGCCGGCAGTCCTGGCCGTGCGCGGGACGCAGATGCGGCAGCCAGCCGAGCCAGCCCCACTCCTGGGAGCGCTGCCCGGCGGGGCGCGCACGGTCCGCGCTGATCAGGACGATCTCCAGGTCGGTCGGGGAGTGCAGCGCGGCGAGCTGAGCCACCACCGAACGCGCCAGTCCGGCCAGCCGGGCACGCGGCCCGGCCATTCCCAGCGAGCCCGCCTCCCGCAGTCCGACCGTGACCGGCACGGCGGGCAGGGTGCCCGCGCCGCCGGGCGCCGACCGGTCGGCGGTGCCGAGCCGCAGCACCAGGGACTCCGGGTGGGCGGGGCCGCGCTCCCAGAGCCGGGGCCCCGGCTGGAGCGCGGTGAGCAGCAGCGTCGCCGCGTCGGGCCAGGCGTCGGGGGCCACAGCGCCGGCGGGCCCGGAGGCGCTGTGGTGGGCGCCGACGGCCGCGGGGCCGGGCGAGGGCGCGAAGGAGAGCCCCCCGCCGGTGGCAGCGGTGCGCGGCGGCGGGCCGTCGGTGCTGTCGTCCGCGTATCCGTGGCCGCTCTCGCTGCGGCCTCCGGTGAGGCGCCGGGCCCAGCCTCCTATGCCCCCGCGCCGTCGGGGTTCACCGCCGCGGTCCTGGGCGCGGTCGCCGTCGCGGCCGTGCCCGCGGCCTTCGACAGGGGCGCTTGTGCCCCCGCGCTCGTCCTGGCGGCCTGCCGGGGCGCCGGGAACCGCGCCCTGGGCCGAGCCGAAGTCGTTGGACCCGATGACCCGTCCCGCTCCGTGCGTACGGTCGGGGTGCCCACCGAAGGCCCACTGCCCGCCGCCCGGGGCGGGGGAGGGGGCAGCCGGGTAACCACCGGGGGGCGGGACGGACGCGCCGGAGCCGTAGCCGCCGGTGCCGTAACCATCGGAGTCGTAACGACCGTCGCCGGAGCCGTCAGAGTCGGAGCCGTGACCACCGGAACCGTAGCCATCGGCACCCGCCCCCTGGGCCGGCGCCGCCCCGTGGCCCCCCTGGCGGGGGACGTCGGCGTGCTCCGCCGCCGCTCGGCCGCTCACCCTGTGGTGCGCCGCGCTGCCGCCGTACCGCCCCGCGGAGGGCGCGGGGGCAGCCGTGCCCGTCCTGGCCACCCGCAGATGGCCCTCGCCGTCCGGGGCGGTGGGCAGCGCCGGGCCGTGCGCGCCCGCGGGCGCGAGGCGCAGGGCGGATTCGCCGACCCGCAGCAGGGCGCCGGGGGCCAACCTGATCTCCCGGGCGCCGACGTCCACGCCGTCCAGCGTCGTGCCGTTCGTGGAGCCGAGGTCGGCGACCGTGATCCGGCCGTCGTCGGCGAGCGTCACCGTGCAGTGCAGCCGGGACACATCGGGGTCGTCCAGCGGCACGTCCGCCTCGTCGGAGCGGCCGATCCGGATCCGGCCGCCGTGCAACAGGTGCACGCCACCCGCGTCGGGGCCCGCCACCACCTGGAGCTGCGCCAGGTCGGACAGCTCGGGGGCCTCCTCGTCCGCCGGGGTCTGGAGCGAGAGGACCGCGCCGTCCACCAGCGGGGGCTCGCCCAGGGCGCAGCGCTGTGCGTCGAGGCGCTCGCGCCCGGCGTACACCACCACCGCGCCCGTCGTCTCCTGGCTGCCCTGGCCCTGCACCGCGGCGGCGAGCCCGGAGGCGACGGCTTCCAGCGCGGTCCCGGCGGGCGCGGTCACGAGCACGTCGCAGACCGCGGGGGCGCGTGTCGCGGAGCCGGGGGCGCCCGGCGCGACGGCGCCCGCAGCGGCCCCGGGCACCGGGGCCCCCGTGGTGGTCACTCTGCTCTGGCCGCTGCGCGGCGCGAGGACGGTCAGCCGGATCTGCATCGCGTCAGCGGTCCCTTCTGCGCGCGGTGCCCGGCGGCGGGGCCGAGAGGGAGCCGTCCAGCCGCCGCCCCCGCGAAGTCCCCCACCCGGCACGGACGCGTCGTCCGGTACAGGTCGGCACCCACCGCCGGGTGTTGAGGGACTTGTGCGCCCTCGCCTACCCCAGAGGTCTGTGCTGATGGCATCCTCGCACCTGCCACTGACAACCCGCCCGCCGCCCGTCACCAAGTGATCTTGAATGGTCGGCTGTGGGCGCAAAAGATCCTGTATGAGGCATGCTCGGACAGGGCGGCGCCGTGCACGGAGCGCTGCCGGGGCGGCCCGCCGAACGACAGTGACCCACCCCGCACGGGCGTGCGGCAACCATCCGCCCGGCGCACGCGTCTTCCCCGGGAACACGTGTGCGGTGCGTGCGGAACGCCGTCCGCCGCCCGCTGCCGGAACGCGGGACGCGGGCCCGGCCGGTGCTCCGTTCGGCGGCACTAGAGTTGGGCAACCGGAAAGAAGACCGGCGGCGCAACACCAGCAGTCCGATACGCGAACCACGATCAGGGTCAGTCACCGACCAGCAGGGAGTGCATGACGTGCGGCCGGTAGGCAGCAAGTACCTGCTTGAGCAGCCGCTCGGGCGCGGAGCCACAGGCACCGTCTGGCGGGCCCGCCAGCGGGAGACCGCAGGGGCCGAGGCGGCCGTCGCGGGCCAGCCCGGCGAGACCGTCGCCATCAAGGTCCTCAAGGAGGAGCTGGCGAACGACGCGGACGTGGTGATGCGCTTCCTGCGCGAACGCTCCGTACTCCTGCGCCTCACCCACCCCAACATCGTGCGCACCCGCGACCTCGTCGTCGAGGGCGATCTGCTCGCCCTCGTCATGGACCTGGTCGACGGGCCCGACCTGCACCGTTACCTCCGTGAGAACGGACCCCTCACGCCCGTCGCAGCCGCCCTGCTGACGGCACAGATCGCCGACGCCCTCGCCGCGAGCCACGCGGACGGAGTCGTGCACCGCGACCTCAAGCCCGCGAACGTACTGCTCGACGAGCGCGACGGTGCGATGCACCCGATGCTCACCGACTTCGGCATCGCCCGCCTCGCGGACTCCCCGGGGCTCACCCGCACCCACGAGTTCGTCGGCACGCCGGCGTACGTGGCGCCGGAGTCCGCCGAGGGCCGCCCGCAGACCTCCGCCGTCGACATCTACGGCGCGGGCATCCTGATGTACGAGCTGGTCACCGGCAGGCCCCCGTTCGCGGGCGGCACCGCCCTGGAGGTGCTGCACCGGCACCTCAGCGAGGAGCCGCGCCGTCCCACCACCGTCCCCGAACCCCTGTGGACGGTCATCGAGCGCTGCCTGCGCAAGGAGCCCGACGAGCGGCCGAGCGCCGAGAACCTGGGCCGCGCGCTGCGCACCGTCGCCGCCGGGATCGGTGTGCACTCCACGGCCGCGCAGGTCGAGGCGGCCATGGGGGTCGGCGCGCTGCTCGCACCCGACCCGGCGCCCGCCCCCGTGCCCGAGACCGGCGCCACGGGCGACGCGGACCCCACCCAGGTGCTGCCGAGCAACGCGGGATCGTACGACCCCCAGGGTGCGACGAGCGTGCTGCCCGCCACGGGCGCGGGCAACGGCCCGCGCGGCGCCGCCGACCCGACGGCCGTCATGCCGCCGGTGCCGCCGCGGCCCGGCGGTGCGCCCGCCGGCTCGCCCTCCGGGGCCGGGCCCGAGGACCCGCACCCCTGGCAGAACCAGCTGCGCGCGGCCCGTGACCGCAACGAGCAGACGTCCGTGCAGTACCTGGACCCCAGCCAGGACCCGCTGCGCCGCCGCCCGCAACGCCAGCAGCCCCAGCAGCCGCCCCAGCACCAGCAGAACCAGCAGCAGTACCAGCCGCAGCAGCAGCGCCCGCCCCAGCGGCAGCAGCGCCAGCAGCCGCCGCAGCAGAACTACGCCCCGCAGCAGCACCAGCCCCAGGCGCCGCCCCCGCAGCAGCGGTACGCGCCCCAGCCGCCGCAGCCCCAGCAGCCCCAGGCGCCCGCGCCGCGAGAGCCCCGCCCGCCGAGGGAACCGCGCCGCCGCAGCGCCAACCCGATGCGGATCCCCGGACTCGGCTGCCTCAAGGGCTGTCTGTTCACCGTCGTCCTGCTGTTCGTCGCGGCCTGGCTGATCTGGGAGCTGACGCCGCTCCAGGAGTGGATCGGCACCACCCAGGGCTTCTTCGCGCAGATCGGCGACCTGTGGAACAGCGCGGTGAAGTTCTTCGAGGACCTGGGCGGCTCCAAGCCGTGAGGAAACCGGCGGCTCCCCTCCGCGGAGGGCGTCGCGGAGGACGCCGGGGAAGCCGTCGGTCATCCCGCCGGTAGGCCCGCCCCGGGCACCGACTGAAGAGACATGTCGACTTCCGGGGGTGGATTTCACCCCCGGAAGTGCGGAGTGACACCGTTCAGGGGCCATCCTGGGCTCTCAACGCTTCGTCGGCGGCGTACTTTATGGGCCGACGCCAGCCGCTGAGGGAGCAGTCTTGGCACGGAAAATCGGCAGCCGGTACACCGCCCACCAGATCCTGGGGCGCGGCAGCGCGGGCACGGTATGGCTCGGCGAGGGGCCCGAGGGGCCCGTCGCCATCAAGATGCTGCGCGAGGACCTGGCGTCCGACCAGGAACTCGTCGGCCGCTTCGTCCAGGAGCGCACCGCGCTCCTCAAGCTCGACCACCCGCACGTGGTCGCCGTCCGCGACCTCGTCGTCGACGGCAACGACCTCGCGCTCGTCATGGACCTCGTACGGGGCACCGACCTGCGCACCCGCCTCGACCGCGAGCGCAGACTCGCCCCCGAGGCCGCGGTGGCCATCGCCATCGACATCGCGGACGGTCTCGCCGCCGCGCACGCGGCCCAGATCGTGCACCGCGACGTCAAGCCCGAGAACGTGCTCCTGGACATGCAGGGACCGCTCGGCCCCGGCGGGGCCCACCCCGCGCTGCTCACCGACTTCGGCGTCGCCAAGCTGATCGACACCCCGCGCCGCACCAAGGCCACGAAGATCATCGGTACGCCGGACTACCTGGCCCCCGAGATCGTCGAGGGCCTGCCGCCGCGCGCCGCCGTCGACATCTACGCACTGGCGACCGTGCTGTACGAGCTGCTGGCCGGGTTCACGCCGTTCGGCGGGGGGCACCCGGGCGCGGTCCTGCGCCGGCACGTGACCGAGACGGTCGTGCCGCTTCCGGGCATCCCCGAGGAGCTGTGGCAGCTGATGGTGCAGTGCCTCGCCAAGGCGCCCGCTTCGCGGCTGCGGGCCTCCGAGCTGGCGGCCGGGCTGCGCGAGCAGTTGCCCTCGCTGGCCGGGATGGCCCCGCTGGACGTGGACGAGCCCGACTCCGAGCCGGGCGCCCCGACCGGGCCGACGACGTACGAGACGCCGGCGCCGGGCCGCGAAGAGGCCCCGCGGCCACGCCGGGGAGCGGTTCCGCTCGTCCCCGGCACCCCGCTGGACTCCTCCAACAGGGACACGCACACCTCGATGCGGGTGCCGGGCCCCGACGAACTGGCGGGCGGTCCGCTGGGAACCGCACGGGTGCCACGGGCGACGGGCGACCGCCGGCCCGGCTCGGCCAGGCACCGGTCCGAGGTGCGCAAGCGACGGCTCATCATGACCACGGCGGCGGTCGCGCTGCTGGCCGCCGTGGGGGTCGGCGGCTGGCTGGCCGCCTCCTCGGGGGACGAGGAGAAGGCGCCGTCGCCGGGGACGAGCCGGACGGGGACGGCCCAGCCGTAACGCCGGGCGCCCGGCGGCACGGGCCGCGGGACGGGCGGGGTGAGTCGCGGGCAGGAGCATCGTGGCTGGTCGCGCGCTTCCCGGCGGCCCGTCCGGGGCGCACGGACGGGGGTCCGGCGCGTACCGGTTACGCTGGTGCGGTGGCAGTCGTCGATGTATCCGAAGAGCTGAAGTCCCTCTCCTCGACCATGGGGTCGATCGAGGCCGTCCTGGACCTCGACAGGATGAGGGCCGACATCGCCGTGCTCGAAGAGCAGGCCGCGGCGCCGTCCCTGTGGGACGACCCGGACGCCGCGCAGAAGATCACCAGCAAGCTCTCGCACCTCCAGGCGGAGCTCCGCAAGACCGAGGCCCTGCGCGGCCGGATCGACGACGTCGCGGTGATGTTCGAGCTGGCGGCCGACGAGGACGACGCGGACGCCCTCGCCGAGGCCGAGTCCGAGCTCGTCTCCGTACGCAAGGCGCTGGACGAGATGGAGGTCCGCACCCTCCTCTCCGGCGAGTACGACGAGCGCGAGGCCCTCGTCAACATCCGTGCGGAGGCGGGCGGCGTGGACGCCTCCGACTTCGCCGAGCGCCTTCAGCGGATGTACCTGCGCTGGGCCGAGCGGCACAACTACTCCACCGAGGTCTACGAGACGTCGTACGCGGAAGAGGCCGGCATCAAGTCGACCACCTTCGTCGTCAAGGCTCCGTACGCCTACGGCACGCTCTCGGTCGAGCAGGGCACGCACCGTCTGGTGCGCATCTCGCCGTTCGACAACCAGGGGCGCCGGCAGACCTCCTTCGCGGGCGTCGAGGTGCTCCCGGTCGTCGAGAAGACCGACCACATCGAGATCGACGAGACCGAGCTGCGGGTGGACGTGTACCGCGCGTCGGGCCCCGGCGGCCAGGGCGTCAACACGACCGACTCGGCGGTGCGCCTGACGCACATCCCGACCGGCATCGTCGTCTCCTGCCAGAACGAGCGCTCGCAGATCCAGAACAAGGCGAGCGCCATGAACGTCCTGCAGGCGAAGCTCCTTGAGCGCCGCCGCCAGGAGGAGCAGGCCGCGATGGACGCCCTCAAGGGCGACGGCGGCAACTCCTGGGGAAACCAGATGCGTTCCTACGTCCTGCACCCGTACCAGATGGTCAAGGACCTCCGTACGGAGTTCGAGGTCGGCAACCCGCAGTCGGTGCTCGACGGCGAGATCGACGGCTTCCTTGAGGCCGGCATCCGCTGGCGCAAGCAGCAGGAGAAGTAGCCGGGCGAGCAACGGGCAGGCGCCGGAATCCCCTTGGGGTTCCGGCGCTCTCGCGTTCCGGGGCGGGGACGGACATGTCAGGGTGCTGTGTACATCGTGCGGGCAAGTGTTCGTAAATCCGGCACAACGCCCGGAACGACCTTGACGTCATTCTTATGGCTGGGGGAGTGTGGCGGGCAGCATGCGTATGTCTGGGGCGGGTGTGAACGGGGGCGAGCGGGCGGCCTCTTGAGAGGCGGTCCCGTGAACTGACATCCCCGCCGAAGCCGTTGCCCCTGCATAGCTGCTCCATCGACTCGTTCTTCGAAGAGTTCAGCCAGCTACTGGGGGTAGCAACCAGATGACCAACAAGATGCGCGTCCGCGTCGCGCGGATCGCCGCGGGCGCCGTGATCGCCGCCGGCGCCTCGCTGACCGTCGCGGGCGTCGCCCAGGCCGCAGGCCCGGGTACGGACGCACAGGGCGGCATAGGCCTGGAGATCAACGCGGGTATCGACGCGGCGGACCCGGGCGACGACAGCGCAGGCCTGGTGGGCGGCGCCGACGCGGGCGGTGGCGACACCGGCGGCGAGGGCGCCGGGGGCGCCGACACCGGCGGCGAAGGTGCCGGGGGCGCGGACACGGGCGGTGAGGGCGCCGGGGGCGCGGACACCGGCGGCAACACGACCGGCACCCCGACCACGGGTGGCAACACCACCGGCAACCCGACCACGGGCGGCAACACCACGGGAAACCCCACCACGGGCGGGAACACCACCGGCAACCCGACCACGGGCGGCAACACGACCGGTGACCCGACCACGGGCGGGAACACCACCGGCAACCCGACCACGGGCGGCAACACGACCGGTGACCCGACCACGGGCGGGAACACCACCGGCAACCCCACCACCGGTGGCAACACGACCGGTGACCCGACCACGGGCGGGAACACCACCGGCAACCCCACCACCGGTGGCAACACCACGGGTGACGCGTCCACGGGTGGCGCGGCGAACGGCAGCGGGTCCGGCGGCGGCGAGACGGGCGGTGCCGCCACGGGTGGCGGCGACGACACCGCCCCGACGGTCCCGCCGGTCGAGTCCACGGCCGGCACCACCGGTTCCAGCGGCTCGGGCACGGGCGGCGTCTCGGACAACACCGACGTCGACTCGGTCGCCAACCGGCCCGTCGAGCAGGCCCAGGCCAAGGACGAGCTGGCCGCGACCGGCGCCGGCGACACCACGCTCCTCATGGTCGGCGCCGCGACGATGATCGCCGGTGGCATCGCCTTCCGCTTCCTGCCCCGCCTGAGCGGACGCGGCGGCAACGCGGCCTGATCCGCAGCCGCACCGCCGCAGCGCACGACGGCCGCAGCGCACGACAGCCGCGCCGCGGCAACGCAGCACGGCCGTCGCGGCGGCTGCACACAGGTGAGGGGCCCGGGACACATACGTGCCCCGGGCCCCTCTCACGTGCGATGCGACCCCCTGGGCCCGTGCGAACACGAACCCCCGGGGTCTGCGATACGAACCCCTAGGCGGCCTGGTGGGCCACCAGGGCCATGGCCGCCACCAGTATCAGCAGCAGCGCCACCAGCGACGCCGGGCTGAGCTGGGAGAACGGGTTCTGCTGCTGCTCCAGGCGCTGCCTGCTCGCCCGGCACGTCGGGCAGCGGCCCTCGGCCACCGGTCCCGCGCAGCTCGCGCACACCAACCGGTCATAGGTCATGCGCTCTCCTTCTCCGGTCACCGGCCGCACACTCCGAGCAACGTTCCTCGACACTTCGCGTTCTCTCCCCATAACGCCCGGGGAAACGCATCCGTTCCCCTCCACTGTGCCAGCTGGGCGTCCGATCGGCGCGGCCCGAGGCTCCCTGCGGGCTCCGCGCGACCGGCAAACCGGAGCAAAGGCCTCATCGCGGGGAAGCAGCCTGCGGGCGTACTGCCGGGTCGCGTATGGTCACGCTCACCTACTCCCGGCGACCGTGGTGCACCTGTGATCCGATTCGACAACGTGTCCAAGTCCTATCCGAAGCAGAACCGGCCCGCCCTGCGGGACGTCTCCCTGGAGGTCGAGAAGGGCGAGTTCGTCTTCCTGGTCGGTTCCTCCGGCTCCGGCAAGTCCACCTTCCTGCGGCTGCTGCTGCGCGAGGAGCGCGCCAGCCAGGGTCAGGTGCACGTCCTGGGCAAGGACCTCGCGCGCCTGACCAACTGGAAGGTGCCGCAGATGCGCCGCCAGCTCGGCTGCGTCTTCCAGGACTTCCGGCTGCTGCCCAACAAGACCGTCGCCGAGAACGTCGCCTTCGCGCAGGAGGTCATCGGCAAGCCCAAGGGCGAGATCCGCAAGGCCGTCCCGCAGGTGCTCGACCTGGTCGGCCTCGGCGGCAAGGAGACCCGGATGCCCGGCGAGCTCTCCGGCGGTGAGCAGCAGCGCGTGGCCATCGCGCGGGCCTTCGTCAACCGCCCGATGCTGCTGATCGCCGACGAGCCGACCGGCAACCTCGACCCGCAGACCTCCGTCGGCATCATGAAGCTGCTGGACCGCATCAACCGCACCGGCACCACTGTGGTGATGGCGACCCACGACCAGCAGATCGTCGACCAGATGCGCAAGCGCGTCATCGAACTTGAGAAGGGCCGTCTCGTACGCGACCAGTCTCGCGGCGTCTACGGCTACCAGCACTGAAAGGACGCCGATGCGCGCCCAGTTCGTCCTGTCGGAGATCGGTGTCGGTCTCCGCCGGAATCTCACGATGACCTTTGCCGTCATCGTCTCCGTCGCTCTCTCACTCGCCCTGTTCGGCGGGGCTCTGCTGATGCGCAACCAGGTCAGCGAGATGAAGAGTTTCTGGTACGACAAGGTCAACATCTCCATCTACTTCTGCAACAAGAACGACGCCGAGACGGGCGTGCCGCAGTGCGCCAAGGGTGCCGTCACCGCCGAGCAGAAGAAGCAGGTCGAGACCGACCTGAAGAAGATGGACGTCGTCGAGAGCGTCTTCTACGAGAACGCGGATCAGGCGTTCAAGCACTACAAGGAGCAGTTCGGCAACACCCCGATGGCGAACGTCATCACGCCGGACCAGATGCAGGAGTCCTTCCGCGTCAAGCTCAAGGACCCGCAGAAGTACAAGGTGGTGGCCACCGCCTTCGCGGGCCGTGCGGGGGTGCAGTCGGTCGAGGACCAACGCAGCATCCTGGACCAGCTCTTCGAGCTCATGAACGGCATGAACGTCGCGGCCCTGGTGCTGATGGGACTGATGCTCGTCATTGCGCTGATGCTGATCGTCAACACCGTGCGGGTGTCTGCGTTCAGCCGAAGGCGCGAGACCGGCATCATGCGGCTGGTCGGCGCGTCCAGCTTCTACATCCAGGCACCGTTCATCATGGAGGCCGCGGTCGCCGGTCTCATCGGTGGCGCCTTCGCCTGCGTACTGCTCGTGCTGGGCCGGTACTTCCTGATCGACCACGGCATCGCGCTCGCCGACAAGATGGAGCTGGTGCAGTTCATCGGCTGGGACGCGGTCCTCACCAAGCTGCCGCTGGTCCTCGCGATCAGCCTTCTGATGCCCGCACTTGCCGCGTTCTTCGCCCTGCGCAAGTACCTGAAGGTGTAGTCGGCCGCCTCTCGGTGTGACAACTGCCCCACCCGAACCCCGCGTTCCCTACGGCATCCCGCCGTACGGGGCGCGGGGTTTGTCCTAGACTCGTCGCCATGCCAGACCCGGAGTTCGGTATCCGGCCCCGCGGACTCTGCCGTGGGGCAGCCCTGACATTGGTCTTCGCGGGTGCGCTCGCCACCGTCTCGGCGACCGGTTCATGGAGCGACGAGGACCGGCCGCAGCCGGCTTCGGCCATCAGGCCCGCCGGCGCAGTCGCCACCCGCGAGGCGGTGACCCGGGCGGCGGCCGAGGCGGTCGCCGACGGGAAGTCGGGCAAGGAGGCCGCCCAGGAAGAGGTCAGCCGCAGCGGTGACCGGTGGGGCGCGGTCTACGACCCGGCGGAGTACCGGGAGTTCACGCGTTCGCTCGACGGCGAGTACACCGGCGTCGGCCTGGTGGCCGAGCGGTGCGCCGACGGCCAGGTCCAGGTCGCCAGGGTGCAGCCGGGCAGCCCGGCGGCCAGGGCGGGCGTACGGAAGGGCGACGAGCTCCGCACGGTCGACGGACACCGGGTCGACCGGCGGCCCGTCACGGAGGTCGTCGCCCTGCTGCGCGGTGACCGGGCGGGGGCGCCCGCGGGTACGCCGGTGACGGTCGGCCTCCAGCGAGGCAGGCGCACCTGGACCGAGGAGCTGCGCCGGGCCACCGTCGCCGCTGAGGCCGTCACCGTGCAGAAGCTGTCCGACGGGGCGGTGCTGATCAAGGTGGCCTCGTTCAGCAAGGGCTCGGGCGAGCGGGTACGGGAGGCGGTGCGCGGCGCCCCGGCGGGCAAGGGGGTCCTGCTGGACCTGCGGGGCAACGCGGGCGGGCTGGTCGGCGAGGCCGTCACCGCGGCCTCCGCGTTCCTCGACGGCGGACTCGTCGCCACGTACGACGACCGGGGAAGACAGCGGGCGCTGCACGCCAGGCCGGGCGGGGACACCGAGAGACCCGTGGTGGCGCTCGTCGACGGCGGCACCATGAGCGCGGCCGAGCTGGCGGTGGGCGCGCTCCAGGACCGGGGCCGGGCGCTGACCGTCGGCTCGCAGACCTTCGGCAAGGGCTCGGTGCAGAAGCCCAGCCGGCTGGCGGACGGCTCGGTCGCCGAGCTGACGGTCGGCCACTACCGCACTCCGGCGGGGCACAACCTGGACGGCCGGGGCATCCGGCCCGACCTCGCGGTCTCCGAGCGGGCCCAGGAGCGGGCCGAGACGGTATTGAGTGGCCTGCAGGGGGGCTCGTAGTGCGAAAATGACCGCACTATGGCTAAGGAAAAGGACCCCAAGCGCAAGATCATCGCGCAGAACAAGAAGGCCCGGCACGACTACACCATCATCGACACCATCGAGTGCGGGCTGGTGCTGATGGGCACCGAGGTGAAGTCCCTGCGGCTCGGCCGGGCGTCGCTGGTGGACGGCTTCGTGCAGATCGACGGCGGCGAGGCGTGGCTGCACAACATCCACGTACCGCTGTACTCGCAGGGCACCTGGACCAACCACGCGGCCAGGCGCAAGCGGAAGCTGCTGATGCACCGGGTCGAGATCGACAAGCTGGAGTCCAAGTCGAACGAGACGGGCCACACGGTCGTCCCGCTCGCCCTGTACTTCAAGGACGGCCGGGTGAAGTGCGAGATCGCGCTCGCCAAGGGCAAGAAGGAGTACGACAAGCGCCAGACCCTCCGCGAGAAGCAGGACACGCGGGAGACGAACCGCGCGATCGCCGCGGTCAAGCGCAAGGAACGCGGGCACCTGTAGGGCGCCGTAGCCCGCCCGCGGGCAGGTACGGACGGGCCGCGGACCGTCCGTCGGGGACCGCGCCGGAAATAGGGTTGGCACCCTCGGACGTTGGTCACGTACGATGGCTACTGCACCCCACATGGTGATGGGGCCAGCAGCGGTGAAGGTGGTGCGAGCCGCCGGACCCACCTTGAGAAATCAACATGGGGATGATCGGTTTCGACAGCGGATGTCGAAGCAGGGGAAGCGTGTCGAGGAAGCGGCAATGATCTCGTAAACCATATGTCGCAACCAATAATCGCCAACACCAAGCGCGATTCCTTCGCCCTCGCTGCCTAAGTAGCGACTTGCGAAGTGTCAGCCCGGGGGTGATCCCGACCCGGATCCTGGCATCATCAAGGGATCTAAACTCCTAGGCCCGGTCACGGGGCCTGGGAGGAAATCAAACAGTGACTGAGCCCGTCGGAGACTTGTCTGCGTGATCTCCGGGGCCGAGAAAATCGCAGCAGACTGCACACGGAGAAGCCCTGTTTTTGCACCGTTGGACGCGGGTTCGATTCCCGCCATCTCCACAAACCCCATGTTTGAGCACGACGACGAAGGCCCGGCTGCCACGGCAGCCGGGCCTTCGTCATGTCCGCCCCTTGGTCAGGTCGGCTGTCGTATGCGTCACGTGATGTCTTATCCGGCGATGAGATAGGGGGTAAATGGTTCGAATCGGACACGGAATGACTCATTCCGACCGTTGATATGTCATTGCTGTGTGACAAGAGGCCACTCCGGAGAACCGGCGTCACCCGCGTGCGTTACATTCATCCTCCGGGTGCAGTGTGATAGGGACGCTTGGACGGGTGGGGGCCCGAGCCAATACGTCATCCAGCTGGTCGCGCGCGCCCACCGATGAATCAGTCAGTGGGGGATGTGCGGACAGCTATGGACAACACGCAAAAGGGTGCCCAAACTGGGCAGACCCGTCAGATACGTCAGATACGTGACGCGGACGACCGGACGATGCAGCTCGACTCCGTCGGGTCCCACTTCGCGCGTCGCGAGCAGCCAGGACCCGTACTGCCCGAGCTGCCGGCGGACGGTGGCAACGGCCCGGTGTTCGTCGACGAGAGCGGTCGCCGCGGCAAGAAGTTCCGCAGGGTCGGCTGGCTCCTCGGCGCGATCTGCGCCTGCTATGCGGCGATGCTCGTCGCCTCCCTCATCGGCGGCAGCTCCCTGGCACCCGACCTCTTCCTTCCCGGCGGCGCAAGTGCCGAGGAGAAGTCCGAAAAGGTGAAGTCGGAGCCCGGCCCCTCCCCGTCCGTGCCCAAGCCGGACGACATCCCCCCGGTCACCGGGAACCAGCAGCCCGCGGGACAGGGCAGTCAGACGCCCCAGGACCCCGGCAAGGTCCCCGCCGGCGGTACGAAGAAGACCGAGACCAAGGACCCCGACCCCGGTAAGCAGGTCCCCCCGCCGGCCAACGGCGGCGCGGCCGCCGACGGTGGCGCCGCGGCGAACGGTGGCGCGGCTGCCAACGGCGGCGCGGCGAACGGTGGCGCGGCGAACGGCGGCGCGGCTGCCAACGGTGGCGCGGCCAACGGCGGCGCCGCGAACGGTGGCGCGGCGAACGGCGGCGCGGCCAACAACGGTGGCGCCGCAGCCAACGGCGGAGCCGCGGACGGTGGCGCCGCTGCCAACGGCGGAGCCGCGGACGGTGGCGCGGCCGACGGCGGCGCGGCCGACAACGGCGGCGTCGCGAA
This sequence comes from Streptomyces sp. NPDC091272, assembly GCF_044757485.1. NCBI lineage: Bacteria > Bacillati > Actinomycetota > Actinomycetes > Kitasatosporales > Streptomycetaceae > Streptomyces > Streptomyces sp. NPDC091272. The sequence goes on along the minus strand of NZ_JBIVVC010000017.1, from coordinate 83,472 downwards.
CGGTGGCGCGGCCGACGGTGGCGCGGCCGACGGCGGCACGACCGACCCCATTCCTCCCGTGGACCCCGGCACCCCGGCTCAGTAGAAGGCACGGCACGTAGATGTCCAACCCCCGCAGGCGTTCCTCATCGGGCGCCCGCCGCTCCGCCGCGCGCAAGCGCAGCAGTCGGCGGCGCTGGTTCCCCATGCGTTACCTGTTGCCTTCGCTGCTCCTCGTCGCGCTCATGGCGATGCTGATGCTGCGCGGCTACGTCCACAGCGAGATCGAGTCCGACCAGCGGATCCGCGAGTCGATCGACCAGACGACGGTGCCCCAGAACATCCTCGACGGCGGTCCGGTCATCGACGCCACGAAGCCCAAGGAGAAGGAGCCGGAGGCGCGATACGTACGGGACAAGCACGTCGTCATCACCTTCGACGACGGTCCGGACCCGACCTGGACGCCGAGGGTCCTGGACAAGCTGAAGCAGTACGACGCCAAGGGCGTCTTCTTCGTCACGGGCACCATGGCCACCCGCTACCCGGACCTGGTCAAGCGGATCGTCGAGGAGGGCCACGAGCTCGGGCTGCACACCTTCAACCACCCCGACCTCTCGTACAAGACCCGCGACGGCATCGACTGGCAGTTCTCCCAGAACCAGCTCGCGATAGCCGGTGCGGCCGGGGTGCACACCTCGCTGTTCCGGCCGCCGTACTCCTCCACCTCCAGCGCGATGGACGACGCGAGCTGGCCGGTCGCCAAGTACGTCGGCGAACTCGGCTACCTGACCGTCGTCAACGACACGGACAGTGAGGACTGGAAGCGCCCCGGCGTCAAGGAGATCATCAAGCGCGCCACGCCCAAGACCACCAAGGGCACCATCGTCCTGATGCACGACTCGGGCGGTGACCGCTCGCAGACCGTGGCGGCGCTGGACAAGTTCCTGCCGGACATGCAGAAGCGCGGCTTCAAGTTCACCAACCTCACCGAGGCGCTCGGAGCCCCGTCCGCGCACACCGAGGTGACCGGGCTCGATCTGTGGAAGAGCAAGGCGTTCATCGCCGCGATCTACGTCTCCGACCACATCACCGACGTGCTGACCGTGGGCCTGGCCATCGTCGGCAGCCTCGTCATCGCCCGCTTCGGGCTGATGCTGATCCTTTCCTTCGCGCACGCCCGCAAGGTCCGCAAGCGCGGCTTCCGGTGGGGTCCGCAGGTCACCAGGCCGGTCACCGTGCTGGTACCCGCGTACAACGAGCGTGAGTGCATCGCCAACACCGTGCGCTCCCTGATGTCCAGCGACCACCCGATCGAGGTCATCGTCATCGACGACGGCTCGACCGACGGCACCGCTGACATCGTCGAACGGATGCGGATACCCAACGTCCGGGTGGTGCGCCAGCAGAACTCGGGCAAGCCCGCCGCGCTCAACAACGGCATCCGGCACGCCCGTTACGACATCATCGTGATGATGGACGGCGACACCGTCTTCGAGCCGTCCACCGTGCGCGAACTGGTCCAGCCGTTCGGCAACCCGCGCGTCGGCGCGGTCGCGGGCAACGCGAAGGTCGGCAACCGCGACTCCCTGATCGGCGCCTGGCAGCACATCGAGTACGTGATGGGCTTCAACCTGGACCGCAGGCTCTACGACATGCTCGGCATCATGCCGACCATTCCCGGCGCGATCGGCGCGTTCCGCGCGGACGCGCTGCACCGGGTCGGCGGCATGAGCGAGGACACCCTCGCCGAGGACACCGACATCACCATGGCGTTCCACCGCGACGGCTGGAAGGTCGTGTACGCGGAGGACGCGCGCGCCTGGACCGAGGCGCCGGAGTCCGTGCAGCAGCTGTGGTCGCAGCGCTACCGCTGGTCGTACGGCACCATGCAGGCGATCTGGAAGCACCGCAGGGCGTTCATCGAGAAGGGCCCCTCCGGCCGCTTCGGCCGGATCGGCCTGCCGGTCGTCTCGCTGTTCATGATCGTCTTCCCGCTGCTCGCCCCGCTGATCGACATCTTCCTGATCTACGGCCTGGTCTTCGGCCCGACGGGCAAGACGGTCGTCGCGTGGTTCGGCGTGCTGATGCTCCAAGTGGTCTGCGCGGCCTACGCGTTCCGGCTGGACAAGGAGAAGATGACCCATCTGATCTCCTTCCCGCTCCAGCAGATCCTGTACCGCCAGATCATGTACGTCGTCCTGCTCCAGTCCTGGATCACCGCCCTCACCGGCGGCCGGCTGCGCTGGCAGAAGCTGCGCCGGACCGGTGTGGTCGAGGCGCCGGGGGCCCTGCCGGGCCAGCGGCGCGAAGAGGAGAGGTGGCCGGTCGGATGAGCCACGGTTATCCGGGCGCAGGCGGCCACGGCGAGTACCCCGAGGAACCGGAGTACGACGCGGACGGCTTCCCACGACAGCTCGGCGGCCCCCAGGAGCCGTCGCCCCAGCAGGGCGGCGGCGGTGGCTGGCCGCAGGTGCGCAACAACCCCGGCCCCGCCATGTACGGGCAGGGGCAGGGCCGGCAGGGGAACGGCTACCCGCAGGCCTACCCGCAGGGCGGCAGCTACCCCCAGCAGCAGTCGCAGCCCCAGGGTGGCGGCTGGCCGCAGCAGAGCAACCACCGGCCGCAGCAGTCCCACCAACGGCCGCAGCAGACCAACAACCGGCGTCCGCAGGGCTCCCCGGGCGGTTACCCGCAGCAGGGCGCTCACGTCCCGCAGCAGGGCGGCCAGGCGCCGCAGCAGACCTCCGGCTACCCGGTCGCCGGTTACCCGGACGCCGGGCCCGCGCCCACCACGGGATACGCGAACCAGACCCATGCGGGCCAGGCCTACGCGGACCAGGGTTACGGGAACCAGGGTTACGCGGACCAGAGCTTCGCTGAGGGTGCCACCACGGCGTTTCCGGTGCAGGGCGGACCGGCGGAGGAGACTCCCGCGTTCGCACGGGCCGCGGTCGGCGCGCCGACCCGGCAGCAGCCCGCCTGGGGCCGTGACAGCGCCACAGGCCTCGCGGTGGACGATCCGTACGGTCCCAGCACCTCCGCCTGGCCCGAGGCGGCCGACCCGGCCCTGACGGCGGACGCCGAGGCGGACACCGGGGCGCCGGGCGCCGACGCTCCGGCGGCGGACGCCCCGGCAGCGGCCCCGAAGAAGCCCGGCCGGGACCGCTACCTCGACCTGCTGCGCTCCATCGCGCTGGTCCGCGTGGTGCTCTTCCACGTCTACGGCCAGGCGTGGATGACGATCATCTTCCCGTCCATGGGCGTGATGTTCGCGCTGGCGGGCTCGCTGATGGCGCGTTCGCTGGCCCGGCCCGCGTTCAGCGTCATCAAGAGCCGTGTGCGGCGACTGATGGTGCCGGTGTGGCTGTTCGCGATCGTCACCCTCGCGCTGATCTTCAACGGCGGCTGGAAGCCCACCGCGGGCGAGGACGGCGAGTCGATCATCTGGTGGTGGGTCAAGCTCGCATGGTGGTTCGTGCCCGTGGGCGCGGCCACCGGCCCTGACGAGATCGGCTCCCCCGGCGGCCTGCTGGACGTCAGCTGGGCGGCCCAGACCTCGGGGCCGCTCTGGTACATCCGGGCGTACCTGTGGTTCGTCATGCTCTCGCCGCTGATGCTCAAGGCGTTCCGCAAGCTGCCCTGGGTGACGCTGCTGGCTCCGCTGGGCATCTGCCTCGTGCTGGGGCTGAAGCTGGTCGAGATCCCCGGTGAGACCGGCAACGCGATCCAGGACTTCTCGACGTTCGCGGCCTGCTGGATCCTCGGCTTCGCGCACAACGACGGCACGCTGAAGAAGCTCAAGGCGTACATGATCCCGTCGTTCGCCGCGGTGCTGATGTGCCTCGGCCTCTGGTGGGCGGGCACGCACATCGGCGAGGCGGGCTGGAACTTCGACGAGATACCGATGGCCAACGCCCTGTGGTCCCTCGGCTTCTGCGCGATCCTGCTGCACTACTCGCCGTCCTGGCAGGAACTCCCGGACAAGCTCAAGGGGTTCGACACCCCGATCACCCTTGCCAACAACCGGGCCGTGACGATCTACCTCTGGCACGAGATGGCCATCATGCTGACCATCCCGCTGATCGACCAGATGTGGGGGCTGCCGGTGGTGGGCGATCTCATCAGTCCGTATCTGGGCAAGCTGTACCAGGTACTGATGTTCATCCTGGCCTGGCCGCTGATCGCTGCGGCGATCGCTTCGTTCGGCTGGGCGGAGGACGTGGCGGCCAAGCGCAGACCACGGCTGTGGCCCAACGGGGCCAAGAAGAAGTAGCGCGCGGGGGAGTGGCCGGGCCCTCGCGCCGCCGCTCCCCGGCCGGGCCCGGTACCAAGGGTTCCGGTGCGGGGTGGCGGCAGGCACTCTGGAGTCAGCGGTAGCCGCCGGAACGGCGGCGACCACCGGCGATCCCGGAGGGCATCGGTATGGGCTCGGGCGGCGCGGGCGGCACAGGTGCAGGCTCAGGTACCAGGACTCACGCGGGCGCGGGCCATTCCCCCGTGAGCTGGTGGTTCGACTCGGGTCGGGTGTGTCTCGACCTCCTCGCCACCCGGGCCGGGGAGGCGGAACTCCTCGTGGGCGCACGGGAGTTGGCCGAGTGGCTGCTCGGGGCGGGGCTCGTTCCCGGTGGCACACCGCTCGGCGCGGTGGACGAAGAGTGGGTGCGGGCGTTTCGCCAACTGCGCCAGTGCGTCGCGGACCTGGTGGAGGGCGGGGGCGCCGACGCCGCCCTGGAACCGGTCAACTCCCTTGCTGCCGTGCCTCCTCCGGCGCCGCGCGCGGTACGCGGCGCGGACGGGACGCTCGTGTACGTCCTGGCGGGTGAGCCCCGCTGCGAACAACTCCTCGCCGCCGTCGCCCGGGACACCGTGGGACTCCTCACCGACCCCGTCGCCCGCGCCGCCCTGCGCCGCTGCGAGGGCGACAACTGCCGCCGCCTGTACCTCGACACATCCCGCGGACACCGTCGCCGCTGGTGCTCCAGTGAGGTCTGCGGCAACCGCGAACGGGTCGCCCGGCACCGCAGGCGGGCGGCCGTCGCCGCCCAGGGGTGAGACGCGCCGCCTGGCCGGCCGTCCGCATCGAAGGTTTTGGCGCACCGTACGGAGGGTTCCGGTGCGCCGCCCGGAGGATCCGTACGGAGGGTTCCGGTGCGCCGCCCGGAGGATCCGTACGGAGGGTTCCGGTGCGCCGCCCGGAAAGATCTTGCGCGCGGTTGAGTCGCGCACACCCACGCGCCCGTACTCCACGTCGAGGAAATCCGAGAGTGGCTCGATCGGGAGGCACAGTGCGCGAGGATGCCGCCGTGGCCGATGACCGTCCGCAGCGCCGGGCGCGGCATCGCAGCGCGGGGAAGGGCTCAGGCCCGCCCGCTCCCGAGGAGGAGCTGATGCGCTCGCTCTACCGCGAACACGCCGGTCCGCTGCTCGCCTTCGTGCTGCGTCTCGTCGCCGGTGACCGCCAGCGCGCCGAGGACGTCGTGCAGGAGACGCTCATCCGTGCCTGGAAGAACGCCGGGCGGCTCGACCGGGCCACCGGATCGGTCCGCCCCTGGCTGGTGACGGTCGCACGCCGGATCGTCATCGACCTCCACCGCAGCCGGCAGGCCCGGCCGGTGGAGGTCGATCCGTCGCCGCTGGAGGTCCTGCCCGCGGAGGACGAGATCGACAAGGCGTTGTGGCTGATGACGATCGGCGATGCGCTCGACGACCTGACGCCCGCCCACCGCGAGGCGCTCGTCGAGACCTACTTCAAGGGACGTACGGTCGGTGAGGCGGCCGACGTCCTCGGCGTACCCACCGGGACCGTCAGGTCCCGGGTCTTCTACGCGCTCCGTTCGCTGAAGCTGGCCCTTGAGGAACGAGGAGTGACGACGGCATGAACGCACCCGGGAGCGGGTCGGTCCACGACGCCGTCGCCGCGTACTCCCTCGGCATTCTGGACGAGGCCGAGGCCGCCGCCTTCGAGACACACCTGGCCCTCTGCGCCCTCTGCGCCGGCCGGCTCGACGACCTCGCGGGTCTGGAACCGGTGCTCGCAGCCCTCCGTGAACCACCGGGCCCGCCGCGGGAGTCGACGCCGCCGCGGCCCGCGCTGCTCGAAGGCCTCCTCGCGGAGGTCGCCGCCGGGCGGGAGCTGAGCAAGCGGCGCAAGCGGCGCGGGACGTACCTGGCCGCGGCGGCGGCGCTGGTGGTCATCGGCGGCTCGGGCGCGGCCGTGGTGGCGGCGGACAGCGACCGGGGGGCCGTGCGGGCGGCTCCCGAGCCGCACCCCACCGGTCCGGCCGAGGACGCGTTCCTGCACCACATGGAGGAGAAACGGGCGGCCACCGATCCGCGCACGCACGTCGCAGCCGTCGTCGGCACCGAGAGGAAGGGCTGGGGGACCCACACCGTCCTGGAGCTCACCAACGTCAAGGGGCCCCTGCGGTGCAGCCTGGTCGCCGTGTCCAAGCAGGGCGAGGAGGAAGTCGTGTCCAGCTGGTCGGTCCCCCGGTGGGGGTACGGGATCGCGGACAGCCCCCGCGAGAGCGCCAGGGCCCCGCTGTACGTGCACGGCGGCGCGGCCATGTCCCGCAACGACATCGACCACTTCGAGGTCCGCACCTTCGACGGCAGGCGCCTCGTGCAGGTCGGGGCCTGAACCGCGCGCCACGACCTCCGGCCACTTACGAAAAGTCGACGCCTGACATAACGGTCCCCTTCGCGTACGGTTGACGGCTGCCCAGTGCACGTCAGAAGGGGGCCTCGGTGGCCGCGCAGGATGCCGCTGTCGATTCGGTCCGCGACCGAGAAATCGGCGCGGAGCAGGATCATCTGGATCAGGTGTACCGCCGTCTTGAGGAGAAGATCCACGAGGCCGAGTTCCTGATGAACGACGCCGCCAAGCGGGGTCAGGTCGGTACGCCCGGCGCGCTCGCCGAGCGTGACGCGCAGGTCTTCCGGGCGGGGGTGCACCTCAACCGTCTCAACAACGAGTTCGAGGACTTCCTCTTCGGCCGGATCGACCTGCTGCACGGCAAGGACGGCAAGAGGGGCCCGGACGGCGCGTTCACGTCGGTCGAGCCCGCCGACGACGCCGTGCGCGACGATCTGACCGCCGACATCGGCGAGACGCTCCACATCGGCCGGATCGGGGTCCTGGACTCCGACTACGCGCCGCTGGTCATCGACTGGCGCGCCCCGGCCGCCGCGCCGTTCTACCGTTCCACGCCCAAGGATCCCGGCCGGGTGGTGCGCCGCAGGGTGATCCGCTCCAAGGGCCGCCGGGTGCTCGGCGTCGAGGACGACCTGATGCGCCCGGAGCTGACCGCCCGCCTCGGCGGCGCGCGGCTGGCGGTGCTGGGTGACGGTGCGCTGATGGCCGCCCTCGGGCAGGCCCGCAGCCACACCATGCGCGACATCGTCTCCTCCATCCAGGCCGAGCAGGACCTGGTGATCAGGGCGCCGGCCGCCTCGGTCACCGAGGTCGCGGGCGGGCCGGGCACCGGCAAGACCGCCGTCGCCCTGCACCGGGCCGCCTACCTCCTCTACCAGGACCGCCGCCGGTACGCGGGCGGCATCCTGATCGTGTCGCCGACCCCGCTGCTCGTCTCGTACACCGAGGGCGTGCTGCCCTCGCTCGGCGAGGAGGGGCAGGTGGCGATCCGGGCGCTCGGCTCGCTGGTCGACGGCGCGGAGGCGAGCACGTACGACGAACCGAACATCGCCCGCATCAAGGGCTCCTCGCGGATGCTGAAGGTGCTGCGGAAGGTGGCCAGGGGGGCCCTGGAGAGTCCTGCGCCGTCCGCGCCGGGCCCGGCGGAGGCCGAGGAGGGCCAGCTGTCCTTCGGGGACTTCGGGGACCTCACGGGGGCCGCCGGGGCCGACGGGGCCGACGAGGAGGCCCGGCCCGCGGTGCGGACCGACCTGCTGCGGGTCGTCGCCTTCGGCGCCCGGCTGGAGCTGGAGGCCGGCGACCTCCAGCGGATCCGCAACAACGTGCTCAGCGGCACCGCCCCGGTCAACCTGCTGCGCCCGCGCGCCCGCAAGCTCCTGCTCGACGCGCTCTGGTCGAAGTCGGGCGGCCGCGGCCGGCACACCGACCCCGAGCTCGCCGCCGAACTGCGCTCCTCCTTCGACGAGGACGTGTCGTCGGAGGACTCCTTCCTGGCCTTCCTGGACGCCTGGTGGCCGGAACTCACCCCTCGCGCGGTGCTCGCCGCCATGTCCGACGAGCGGCGGCTCGGCCGGTGGGCCCGGCGCATCCTCAGCCCGCGCGAGATCCGCCAGCTGGCCCGCTCGCTGCGCCGCGAGGAGCTGTCCGTGCACGACGTGGCGCTCCTGGACGAGCTCCAGCTGCTGCTCGGCACGCCCGCCAAGCCCAGACGCAAGCGCGAGTACGACCCGCTGGACGCCCTCACCGGCCTTGAGGAGCTGATGCCGCAGCGCGAGGAGACCCAGTGGGAGCGCGCCGAGCGGCTGGCCGCCGAGCGCACCGAGTACGCGCACGTCATCGTCGACGAGGCGCAGGACCTCACGCCGATGCAGTGGCGGATGGTCGGCAGGCGCGGCCGCACCGCGACCTGGACGGTCGTCGGTGACGCGGCGCAGTCCTCCTGGACGGACCCCGAGGAGGCCGCGCAGGCGCGCGACGAGGCGCTGGGCTCGCGCCCGCGCCGCAAGTTCGAGCTGACGGTCAACTACCGCAACCCCGCGGAGATCGCCGAGCTGGCGGCGAAGGTGCTCGCGCTCGCCGCCCCGGGGATGCGCGCACCGCGCGCGGTGCGCTCCACGGGCGTGGTGCCCCGGTTCGTCGCCGCGGCGGGGGCGGGCCAGGACGCCCTGGAGGCCTCCGTACGGGAGGAGGCGCGCCGCCTGCTGGAGCAGGTGGACGGCACGGTGGGTGTCGTGGTGGCCATGAACCGGCGGGAGCAGGCCGGGCGTTGGCTGGCGGATCTCGGGGAGCGGGTGGTCGCGCTGGGCAGCCTGGAGGCCAAGGGGCTGGAGTACGACGCGACGGTGGTGGTTTCCCCCGCGGAGATCGCCGAGGAGTCGCCGGCCGGGCTGCGGGTGCTGTACGTGGCGCTGACGCGTGCGACGCAGCAGCTCACGGTCGTCGCGGGGAAGCGGGACGCCCCTGATGCGGACGGGGTCGCGGCACTGCTTCGGGACTGATTTCGAGTCAACAGGCCACACGGGAATGACTTCCCCGGAGGGTTTGTTAGTCTCGAATGTGACACCGGCTCGATCCAAGCCCCCGGGCCCAACCTTAGTCGCTTCGAGCGACCACTTGCCGCGAGGCGAGCATGGCGGGCCGGTGTCGTCAACGTAGGTGAAGAGGTCCGGAACGCTCCTGGAGCGTTTCGGACCTCTTTTCGTTGCACGGCTCCGTTTTTGGGGGGTTCCGTTGAGCCCTGTGTTTCTCGTATGGTGGAAAACAGTTTCCGAAACCGGAGCACTCATTACCCGCTACCCGCTGGTAGGTGCGACGATCGGACTGCGCCGCGCGGCCTGGAGCCGGGGCGGCGCAGCAATGAAGCCAGGAAAAAGCAGAGGAAGTCGGCCATGGCAACGGCGCCCAGCGTCTCGTACTCGATGACGGTCCGACTGGAGGTCCCCGCCAGCGGGACCTCGGTCAGCCAGCTCACCTCGGCCGTCGAGGCCTCCGGCGGCTCCGTGACCGGCCTCGACGTCACCGCGTCCGGACACGAGAAGCTGCGGATCGACGTCACGATCGCCGCCTCCTCGACCTCGCACGCCGACGAGATCGTCGAGAAGCTGCGCGGGGTCGAGGGTGTCGTGCTCGGGAAGGTCTCCGACCGTACGTTCCTGATGCACCTCGGCGGCAAGATCGAGATGGCGTCCAAGCACCCCATCCGTAACCGTGACGACCTCTCGATGATCTACACGCCCGGTGTCGCCCGGGTCTGCATGGCGATCGCCGAGAACCCCGAGGACGCCCGTCGCCTCACCATCAAGCGCAACACGGTGGCGGTCGTCACCGACGGCTCCGCCGTGCTCGGCCTGGGCAACATCGGCCCGATGGCGGCCATGCCGGTCATGGAGGGCAAGGCGGCCCTGTTCAAGCGGTTCGCCGACATCGACGCCTGGCCGATCTGCCTGGACACCCAGGACACCGACGCCATCGTCGAGATCGTCAAGGCCATCGCCCCGGGCTTCGCGGGCATCAACCTGGAGGACATCTCGGCGCCGCGCTGCTTCGAGATCGAGGCACGGCTGCGCGAGGCCCTGGACATTCCGGTCTTCCACGACGACCAGCACGGCACCGCGATTGTGGTTCTCGCCTCACTCACCAACGCGCTGCGGGTGGTGGGCAAGTCCATCGGCGACGTACGCGTCGTCATGTCGGGTGCGGGCGCGGCCGGTACGGCGATCCTGAAACTGCTCATCGCGGCCGGCGTCAAGCACGCCGTCGTCGCCGACATCCACGGCGTCGTGCACGCCGGCCGCGAGGACCTGGTCTCCGCCGACGCACCCGGTGCCGGCGGCGCCGCGCTGCGCTGGATCGCCGACAACACCAACCCCGAAGGGGTGACGGGCACCCTCAAGGAGGCCGTCGTCGGCGCCGACGTCTTCATCGGCGTGTCGGCCCCGAACGTCCTGAACGGCGACGACGTGGCGGCCATGGCGGAGGGCTCGATCGTCTTCGCGCTGGCCAACCCCGACCCCGAGGTGGAGCCCGCGATCGCCCGTCAGACGGCGGCAGTTGTGGCCACCGGCCGCTCGGACTTCCCGAACCAGATCAACAACGTGCTGGTCTTCCCCGGCGTCTTCCGCGGACTCCTGGACGCACAGTCCAGGACCGTCAACACGGAGATGATGCTGGCCGCGGCGACCGCCCTGGCGGACGTCGTCTCCGAGGACGAACTGAACCCGAACTACATCATCCCGTCGGTCTTCAACGACAAGGTCGCGGGCGCCGTCGCGGGCGCCGTCCGCACGGCGGCCAAGGCCGCCGGGGTGACTGTGACGGGTCCCACGTCCGCCTGACGCGCGGCGCGTCGTGGGTCGCGGCGTATCCGGGGCACCTCTAGGGTGGCGGGCAATGAGCACGCAGCCTTCGGACCAGGAGTGCTGCGGCCCGTAAACAGTCCGATACAGCGAGTTGACGGAGTGCCACCACGGCGAGGCAGTGGCACTCCCCATGGGACCTTCGGGTGACTCTGGGGGGTGCCGGATTCGCTTTCCCGCCGCTGGTGGGGGCAGGATGCGTAATCGGGCGCGAGGGTCTGGACAACAGACCCGGTCCGGGGACCGTCCGAAGGCCCTGGCAGCATCGGCTTCGCTGTGCCCAATCATGCGGCTCCGCCGCGTGGCACGCCTCACAGGCAAGAAGAACACGGGAGTAACAACATGAACCGCAGTGAGCTGGTGGCCGCCCTGGCCGACCGCGCCGAGGTGACCCGCAAGGACGCCGACGCCGTGCTGGCCGCGCTCGCCGAGACCGTCGGCGAGATCGTCGCCAAGGGCGACGAGAAGGTCACCATCCCCGGCTTCCTGACCTTCGAGCGCACCCACCGTGCCGCTCGTACCGCTCGTAACCCGCAGACCGGCGACCCGATCCAGATCCCGGCCGGCTACAGCGTGAAGGTCTCCGCGGGCTCCAAGCTCAAGGAAGCCGCCAAGGGCAAGTAACACCCCAAGGCAGCAACGCACCAAGGCAGACCCGAAGGGGGCGGCCGTCCGGAATACGCCGGACGGGCGCCCCCTTCGGCGTACCCGGGGGCCGTACGGCGCCCCTGTGCGCGTGTACGGGCTGTACGGGCCAAGGACCGCGCCCCCCGGCCCCTGCGGTGCGAACCGGGCTCCACGCCCCTCAGGGAGGCCACCACGACCGTCCTGGCCCCCGCGCCGGTGCCTGACGCCGTGTGCCGCGCGCGAAGAGGTCCGCGGCTGTCGAGGCCCCGGTACGCGGTTCTTGCCGCGAAGTAACGCTCAGGTGACCTGACGTCACAGCCGTTGACGGCCCCGGTGCGGTGCCGGATCGTGGGCGGGGCCGGGTGGGGGCGGGGCAGGTGGGGCCGGGGGCCTCGCCCGCACACCAGGCCTTGACGGGGGGCAGGCATGGGGGCAGAGGGCACACGCGACCCACGGGAGCCGCAGGACGGGCCGGGGCCGGCCGCGCCGCCCCCGCCGGCCCTGCCTCCGTACGTCCCGCCGCCGCCGGACCGGCCACCGGTCGTCGGGGCGGGGTCCGAGGCGGACCCGGTGCGGGCCGTCGGGGCGGGGCTGCTCAATCTGTCCGGGCTCGGGCTGGGGTACGTACTGCTGCGGCAGTGGGCGGGGGCCGCGATCTGCCTGGCGGCCACGGCGGTCCTGCTGTTCCTGGTACTGCCGGCGGACGTGGACGGCACCTCGGGGTGGCTGGTCGTCGGATATCTGGTGTTCCTCGTGGCGGCCGCTCTCGACGGGGCGCGGCGCGCTCTGCGGGCGAGCCGTCCGCTGCCGGTGCGGCCGTACGTGGCCGTGCTGCTCGGTGTCGTCCTGATCGCCGTACCGGCCGGCGGGGGGCTGGCGTACGGCGCGGCGCAGGACGAGGCCGTCGAGAAGATGCTGCTCGGGCGTCTCGCCGGGGCCGACCGGACCGTGGCGCGGGCGCGGACCGCCGGGTTCGCCGCGGGGGAGTCCGACTACCGGGCCGCTCTCGCCGAGTACGGCAGGCTCGCCGGTGACCACCCGGGCTCTCGGGCGGCGAAGCTCGTGCCCGACCGGCTCGACTCGTACTACAAGGCGGTCTCCGCCCCGTACGGACGGGGAGAACACTGCGCGGCGGTGGCCCCGTTGAAGTACCTGCGGACCGTGCCGGGCGCGATCGACAAGGGCGTGCTCGGCAAGCTGGCCGGCTGGCCCGACCGGCCGCTCGCGCTCTCCCTGTACGAGTGCGGGATGGGCGCACTCGGCGTGACGGCCGCCGCGGGCGGTGAACTCGGCGACCTGATGCGGACGTTTCCCGCGTCGGAGCAGGCCGCCAAGGTCGAACCCGGCATACGCGCCCGGATCACCGACCGTACGAAGGCGCTGGGCGGCGGCGACCCCTGCCCGGTCACCGACGAACTGCGGAAGATCGGCGCCACCGCGGGCGGACTGCCCGGCGCGGGGGCCGCAGCACTGCGCGGGGAGGCCGAAGGGGCGGTGGAGTCGGGTGTCTGGGCGTGCGGCCTCGACCAGTTCCGGGACCGGAAGTTCGCCGCGGCCCGCGCCACGCTGACCGGCTTCGCCGCCACGTACCGGGGGAGCGGCAACGCGGCCCGTGCCCGCACCATCGCCGTAGCGGCCGAGATCGCGGTGGAACGACCGGCCGCGGGCGACCGGCTGCCGCCGACGGGGGCGCCGGGCGGGGCCAGGATGCCGGTCGTCGTCAGCAACGACGCGCCGTCGCCGACCGTCATCCTCTACACCGGGCCGGTCACCGGGACCCTCACGATCCCCGGGTGCACGGGGTGCAGCCCGTACCCGAGCACACTGGCCGCGAAGGGCAAGGCGTGCAAGGACACCCGGCGCACGTACCCCAAGGGCAGGCTCATGCTCCCCGCGGGCGACTACCACCTGCTCTACAAGTCCGCCGAGGGCGCGGGCCGGATCAGCAACTCGGCCTACGGACAGCGGATCCAGCCGGGCTACACGTACACGGGTTGCAGCTACGAGACCCGCGGCGGGCTGCAACTGCCGGGCGCGGGGACGGACGTGGCGTACGCGCACTGAACGGGGGCGGCCACCGTGCAACACGGTGGCCGCCCCCGGGACGTGCCGGAGCCCTGGTCGTCGGACGGGCGCGCCGCCCGGCAGTTCGACCGGCCCTGGTCGTCAGACGAGCGCGCCGCCCGGCAGTTCGACCTTCGCGCCGAGCTTTTCGAGCTTCTCCATGAAGTTCTCGTAGCCGCGGTTGATCAGGTCGATGCCGTGCACCCGGCTCGTGCCCTGGGCGGCGAGGGCCGCGATCAGGTACGAGAAGCCGCCGCGCAGGTCGGGGATGACCAGGTCGGCCCCTTCCAGCTTGGTGGGGCCCGAGACGACCGCCGAGTGCAGGAAGTTGCGCTGCCCGAAGCGGCAGTCGGAGCCGCCCAGGCACTCGCGGTAGAGCTGGATCTGTGCGCCCATCTGGTTGAGCGCCGAGGTGAAGCCCAGCCGCGACTCGTACACGGTCTCGTGCACGATCGAGAGGCCGGTGGCCTGGGTGAGGGCCACCACCAGCGGCTGCTGCCAGTCGGTCTGGAAGCCGGGGTGGACGTCCGTCTCCAGCGCGATGGACTTGAGCGCGCCGCCCGGGTGCCAGAAGCGGATGCCCTCGTCGTCGATCTCGAAGGCACCGCCGACCTTGCGGTAGGTGTTCAGGAAGGTCATCATCGAGCGCTGCTGGGCGCCGCGCACGTAGATGTTGCCCTCGGTGGCCAGCGCGGCCGACGCCCAGGACGCCGCCTCAAGGCGGTCGGGGAGCGCGCGGTGCGTGTAGCCGTCCAGCTGGTCCACGCCGGTGACGCGGATGGTGCGGTCGGTGTCCATCGAGATGATCGCGCCCATTTTCTGCAGGACGCAGATGAGGTCCTCGATCTCGGGTTCGACCGCCGCGTTCGACAGCTCGGTGACGCCCTCGGCGAGGACGGCGGTGAGCAGTACCTGCTCCGTCGAGCCGACCGAGGGGTACGGGAGGCGGATCTTGCAGCCGCGGAGCCGCTGCGGGGCCTCCAGGTACTGGCCGTCGGCCCGCTTCTCGATGGTCGCGCCGAACTTGCGCAGCACCTCGAAGTGGAAGTCGATCGGCCGGCCGCCGATGTCACAGCCGCCGAGGCCGGGGATGAAGGCGTGGCCGAGGCGGTGCAGCAGGGGGCCGCAGAACAGGATCGGGATGCGCGAGGAGCCCGCGTGCGCGTCGATGTCGGCCACGTTCGCCGATTCGACGTGCGACGGGTCCATGATCAGCTCGCCCGGCTCGTCGCCGGGGCGGACCGTCACCCCGTGCAACTGGAGCAGCCCGCGTACGACGCGCACGTCGCGGATGTCGGGCACATTGCGCAGCCTGCTCGGACCGCTGCCGAGGAGCGCCGCGACCATCGCCTTGGGTACGAGGTTCTTGGCGCCGCGGACGCGGATCTCGCCCTCCAGCGGGGTGCCGCCGTGGACAAGCAGTACATCGTCTGTGCCGGTCATGTATCTCGCGTTCCGGAGTCGTCGGACAGGGGGCCAAGAGGAAAGGGTAATGGGCTGATGCCCCCGTTCCGTGTGGCCGAACGGGGTGGACGTACGTCATGAATTCGACACAACACGCTCTGTCCTGAGCACATCAGCGGAGGGTTACGGTCCGGTTGTGCCCGCCGCCGCGCGCTCCCACTGCTGCGGTGCGCCCTGAGCTGCGGACCTTTTACGGCTGTCCGGGCCCTGTCCGCAAGGGGTGGATCTGCGGGATCATGTGGCACATGACGGAGGTGTCCTCGCTCACAGGGCGGCTGCTGGTGGCGACACCGGCACTCGCGGACCCGAACTTCGACCGGGCTGTCGTACTGCTGATCGACCACGACGACCAGGGTTCACTCGGTGTGGTGCTGAACCGGCCGACGGCGGTCGACGTCGGCCAGATCCTCGCGCCGTGGGCACGACTGGCCGGCGCGCCGGGCGTGGTCTTCCGCGGCGGGCCGGTCTCGCAGGACTCGGCGCTGGGGGTCGCGGTGGTGCCGGGTGCGAACCCCGCCCCGGCCGTTAGTCCCGCCGCCCGCTCCCGGCAGCGGGCCGGCCGGGGGTGCCCGGTCGGGTGGCGGCGGGTGCACGGGGTGATCGGTCTGGTGGACCTGGACACGCCGCCCGAGCTGCTGGCCGCCGCCCTCGGTTCGCTGCGGATCTTCGCCGGCTACGCGGGCTGGGGCCCGGGGCAGCTGGAGGAGGAGCTGTCCGACGGGGCCTGGTACGTGGTGGAGTCGGAGCCGGGGGACGTGTCGTCGCCCGACCCCGAGGGGCTGTGGCGGGCGGTGCTGCGCAGACAGCGCAGCGGCCTCGCGATGATTGCGACGTATCCGGACGATCCTTCACTCAACTGAGGCGGCCCCCATGGGTACCCTTGGATGCCATGAGCACTCTTGAGCCCGAGCCCGAGCGCGGGGCAGGTACGGGGACACTTGTAGAGCCGGTTCCACAGACGTCGCGTGGCGACGGGGACCACGAGCGGTACGCCCATTACGTCCAGAAGGACAAGATCATGGCGAGTGCCCTGGAGGGCACTCCCGTCGTGGCGCTCTGCGGCAAGGTCTGGGTGCCGGGGCGCGACCCGAAGAAGTACCCGGTCTGCCCGATGTGCAAGGAGATCTTCGAGTCTCTCGGCGACAAGGGTGGCAAGGGCGGTAAGGACGGCAAGGGCGGCGACAAGAAGTAGTTCTTCACCGAACGGCCCCCGCGGTGCGCTCCGGCGCGCGGCGGGGGCCGTTCGCGTGTGCCGGTCCTCGCCGCCGGTCCTCGCCGCCCGCGTGCGCCGGGGGTCGCCCCGGTGTGCCGACGACTGCCTCCGTGGGGCGCGGGGTGTCCGCGGGAGGTGGTCGCGACGTGGGTCGCGGGGAGTCTGCGGGAGACGGTCGCGAACTGCTGTTTTGCGTCCGGGCCTTGTCCAGGGTGGGGTCGCGCTCTAGTCTCCTGCCTGTTGTGTTGTGCAGTACGAAACGTTCGTTGCGCATGGTGCAACGGACGCTCACCGACAGGGGTTCCCGTACATGAAGCGCATCTCCCGAACTTCCCTGCCCGTCGCGGCACTTGTCCTCTCCTCGGTGCTGGGCGCCGCCGCCTGTGCGCCGCAGACCTCCGGCGGGGGCGCCAAGGAGGACGAGAAGAGCGGCACTCTCCGCGTCTGGCTGTTCCAGGAGGTCGCCAACAAGCCCAAGGAGCAGGTCGTCGAGCGCACCGTCGCGGCCTTCGAAAGGGCCCACGCGGGCGCGAAGGTCGAGGTCGAGTACATACCCGTCGACACCCGCGCCCAGCGCATCAAGGCCGCCTTCAACGACCCGAAGAGTGCACCCGACGTCATCGAGTACGGCAACACCGACACCGCCGGATACGTCAAGGACGGTGGACTCGCCGACGTCAGCGCCGAGTTCGCGGCCTGGGCCGAGGCGAAGGACACCGACCCGACGGCCAAGCAGTCCGTCACGGTGGACGGCAAGGTGTACGGGGCGCCGCTCTTCGTCGGCGTGCGCGCGCTGTACTACCGCACCGACGTCCTGAAGGAGGCGGGGGTCCAGGTCCCCACCACCCAGGCCGAGTTGATCTCCGCGGCCAAGGCGCTGCACAAGGCGAGGCCGGAGATGTACGGGCTCGCGGTCGGCGGCGCCTACACCTACGGGGCGATGCCGTTCGTCTGGGCGGGCGGGGGCGAGCTCGCCACCGCGGAGGGCTCCTCGTACCGGTCGGCCATCAACAGCGAGGCCTCCCGCAAGGGCATCACCGCGTACACCTCGCTGTTCGGCGACGACAACTGCCCGGCCGCCAAGTGCGCGGAGATGGGCGGCAACGACACCGTGACGGCCTTCGCCTCCGGCAAGGCGGCGATGGCGATCGGCGGCGACTTCAGCCACGCGGCCGTCGAGGCGGGCAAGGCCAAGGGCAAGTACGCGGTGGTGCCGCTGCCCGGCGTCGAGAAGGGCTCGGTGGCACCCGCCTTCGCCGGCGGCAACAACATCGGGGTGCTGAAGAGCACCACGCACCGCACGCTCGCCGTCGACCTGATGAAGTCCCTGACGGCCAAGAAGACCCAGGGCGAACTCTTCGACGCGATGGGCTTCCTGCCGACGTTCGGGGACGTGCGCGCGACGGCGGCGAAGAAGCAGCCGTACGTGGCGCCGTTCGTGAAGACGCTCGACGCGGGCACCAAGTTCGTTCCCGCGTCGCCCGGCTGGGGCAAGATCGACGCCTCGCTGGTGCTGCCGACGATGTTCCAGCAGATCGTCAGCGGCAAGAAGGACGTGGTGGCCGCGTCCGACGAGGCGGCGAAGAAGATGGACGAGGCGTTCGGGGCGTCGGCGAAGTGAGCAACGTACCTGTCCGTCACGTGCCGACCCTTCCCCGGGCCGCCTGCGGAGCGGTGTCGTGAGCTCCGTACCCCTGAAGACGCGCCAGGACCCGCCGCGGGTGCGGGACGGCGCCGTCGCGAGGCCGCCGCGGCGCGGCAAGGGGGTCTCGCCGCGTGCGCGGGCCGGCTGGACGCCCTGGCTCTACCTCGCCCCCGCGCTCGTCGTACTGGCCGGGCTGCTGCTCTACCCGATCTACCAGCTCGGTCTGATCTCCTTCCTGGAGTACACCCAGGCCCAGGTCAGCGGCGGTGAACCGACCTCCTTCCGGGGGCTCGGCAACTACACCGACCTCTTCGCCGACGAGCAGTTCTGGCAGGTGCTCGCCGCGACCGTCGGCTTCGCCGCGGCCTGCGTCGTCACCACGCTCGCGGTCGGCTGCGCGCTGGCCGTGCTGCTGACGCGGGTGAGGGCGCTGCCCCGGCTCGCCCTGATGCTCGCCGCGCTCGGCGCGTGGGCGACGCCCGCGGTCACCGGCTCCACCGTCTGGGTGTTCCTCTTCGACCCCGACTTCGGCCCGGTCAACCGGCTGCTGGGACTCGGCGACTTCTCCTGGACCTACGGCCGCTTCAGTGCCTTCGCGCTCGTACTGCTCGAAGTGGTCTGGTGCTCCTTCCCGTTCGTGATGGTCACGGTGTACGCCGGGATCCGGGCGATCCCCGGGGAGGTGCTGGAGGCCGCGTCGCTGGACGGCGCCTCCCAGTGGCGGATCTGGCGGTCCGTCATGGCGCCGATGCTGCGGCCGATCCTGGTGGTCGTCACCATCCAGTCGATCATCTGGGACTTCAAGGTGTTCACCCAGATCTACGTGATGACCAACGGCGGCGGCATCGCCGGACAGAACCTGGTGCTGAACGTGTACGCCTACCAACAGGCCTTCGCCTCCTCGCAGTACAGCCTCGGCTCGGCGATCGGGGTGGTGATGCTGCTGATCCTGCTGGCGGTGACGCTCGTGTACCTGCGGCTGATGCGACGTCAGGGGGAAGAACTGTGAGCACCCTCGACACACCCCGCCGCTTGCGGATACGCAGGCCGTGGCGGCTCGCCGCGGAGGCGTCCGCGCTGCTGATCGCCGTCGCGGTGGCCTTCCCGCTCTACTGGATGGTGCTCTCCGCCTTCAAGCCGGCCGGGGAGATCCAGTCCACCGAGGCCAGGCCGTGGACCCTGGCCCCCTCCCTGGACTCCTTCCGGCGGGTCTTCGAACAGCAGGACTTCGGGCGGTACTTCCTCAACAGCCTGCTGGTCGCCGGGTCCGTGGTGGTGCTCTCGGCGCTGATCGCGTTCCTCGCGGCGACTGCGGTGACCCGCTTCCGGTTCAGGTTCCGCACCACGCTGCTGATCATGTTCCTGGTGGCGCAGATGGTGCCCGTCGAGGCGCTGAGCATCCCGCTGTTCTTCCTGATGCGCGACTTCGGGCAGCTCAACACGCTGGGCGCGCTGATCCTGCCGCACCTCGCCTTCTCGCTGCCGTTCGCGGTGTGGATGCTGCGCGGCTTCGTGAAGGCGGTGCCGGAGGCGCTGGAGGAGGCGGCGTACATCGACGGGGCGAGCCGCACCCGGTTCCTGTGGCAGATCCTCTTCCCGCTGGTGTTCCCCGGTCTTGTCGCGACGAGCGTGTTCTCGTTCATCTCGACCTGGAACGACTTCCTGTTCGCGAAGACCTTCATCATCAGCGACACCTCGCAGTCGACGCTGCCGATGGCGCTGCTGGTCTTCTTCAAACCCGACGAGAACGACTGGGGCGGGATCATGGCAGCGTCGACGGTGATGACCATCCCGGTGCTGGTCTTCTTCGTACTCGTACAACGCCGCCTGGTCTCGGGACTGGGCGGGGCGGTCAAGGACTGATGGGACTGATGGACGTGACCAACCTGATTCCGGCCCCGGTGGCCGTGGACGGACCCCACCCGGGCACCGAGTGGCTGGACGGGACGTCAGGCGTGCACGCGGAGCCGGGCACGGAGTCCACCGCACGGTGGCTGAGCGGCACGCTGGGCCCGGCGCTCGGCCTGCCGCTGGCGCCCGTCGCGCAGGCGGACGACGCGGCGGTGAGGCTGCGGCTCGACGGGTCGCTGGCGGCCGAGGCGTACCGGATCAGCGTCACCGAAGGCCGGGGGATCGAACTGCGGGGCGGCAGCGGGGCGGGCGTCTTCTGGGCCGCCCAGACGCTGCGTCAGCTGCTCGGCCCCGCGGCGTTCCGCAGCGCACCCCTGACGGCCGGCGCCCCGCGCTGGGGCGTCGCGCACCAGGTGATCGACGACGCCCCCCGCTTCGGCTGGCGCGGCACGATGCTCGACGTCGCCCGGCACTTCCTGCCCAAGCACGACATCCTGCGCCACCTCGACCTGCTCGCCGCGCACAAGCTCAACGTCTTCCACTTCCACCTCACCGACGACCAGGGCTGGCGCGTCGAGATCGAGCGCCACCCCCGCCTCACCGAGGTGGGCTCCTGGCGGCCCCGCTCCAAGTGGGGGCACCGGGCGTCCGAGCTGTGGAACGAGACCCCGCACGGCGGTTTCTACACCCAGGACGACATCCGCGAGATCGTCGCCTACGCGGCGGCCCGGCACATCACCGTGGTCCCCGAGATCGACATCCCCGGCCACTCCCAGGCCGCCATCGCCGCCTACCCGGAGCTCGGCAACTCCGACGTCGTCGACACCGGTTCGCTCGGCGTCTGGGACACCTGGGGCATCAACCCCAACATCCTCGCGCCCACCGACCACGTACTGCGCTTCTACGAGGGGGTCTTCACCGAGATCCTGGAACTCTTCCCGTCGCGTTTCGTGCACATCGGCGGGGACGAGGCCCCCAAGGACCAGTGGAAGCAGTCCCCGACGGCCCAGGCCCGCATCGCCGAACTCGGCCTCGCCGACGAGCACGAACTCCAGTCCTGGTTCGTCCGGCACTTCGACAGCTGGCTCGCCGACCGGGGCCGCCGCCTGATCGGCTGGGACGAGATCCTGGAGGGCGGACTCGCCCCCGGCGCCGCGGTGTCCTCCTGGCGGGGCTACGCGGGCGGCATCGCGGCAGCCAAGGCGGGGCACGACGTCGTCATGTGCCCCGAGCAGCAGGTGTACCTGGACCACCGTCAGCACGCGGGCCCCGACGAGCCGGTGCCCATCGGCTACGTCCGCACCCTGGAGGACGTCTACCGGTTCGAGCCCGTACCGCCGGAGCTCGACGAGGACGAGGCGCGGCACGTCCTGGGCGCCCAGGCCAACCTCTGGACCGAGGTCCTGGAGAACCGCAGCCGGGTCGACTACCAGCTGTTCCCCCGGCTCGCCGCCTTCGCCGAGGTCGCCTGGTCGGCGCTGGAAGCCCCGGCGGAACGGGACTTCGCGGCTTTCGAGTCGCGAATGACCACGCACTACGCCAGGCTCGACGCGCTCGGCGTCGACTACCGCCCGCCGGGCGGCCCGTTGCCACGCCAGCAGCGCCCCGGGGTGATCGGACGCCCGATCGAGGGGGCGCCCCCAAACGTGTGAGCCGCGCCGTGAGATCCGCACGCCGCCGCCCCGGGCCTGGGACCGTTCCCTGGGGCCGGGGCGGTGGCACGTCCGGGCATTCGAGGCTTACCGGAAGGCTTCAGGACACTTCGGCGATGACCGGCAAAAGCGGATCCTCGGCTCGGCAGGGGGGAGGAAGTCCCATGGCGGACCCTCGCGTCGGGCGGATCCGAAGATGTGCCAGAGTTGCCACGTCCGGGCCGGGAGCACGTACCGTACGGCGCAACAAGGCGGGACACCGGGAAGGGGCAGCTGGGTTGACCACGCACGCACCGCAGGCGGCGCAGTCCGTGACGCTGCCTGCCTCGCTCGACGAGGCCGTCGCGGCACTGACCGCCATGCCCGCCGCCGTGCCCGTCGCGGGCGGCACCGACCTGATGGCCGCCGTGAACGCCGGGCACCTCAGGCCCTCCGGACTGGTCGGCCTCGGCCGGATCAGCGAGATCCGCGGCTGGCAGTACCAGGACGGGCACGCCCTCCTCGGCGCCGGCCTCACCCACGCCAGGATGGGCCGCCCCGACTTCGCCGCGCTCATCCCGGCCCTCGCCGCGGCAGCACGCGCGGCGGGCCCGCCGCAGATCCGCAACGCGGGAACACTCGGCGGCAACATCGTCACCGCGGCCCCGACCGGCGACTCCCTGCCGGTACTGGCCGCCCTTGAGGCGACCCTGGTCGTCGCGGGCCCCGGCGGTCAGCGCGACCTGCCGGTCTCCCACCTCCTCGCGGGGCGCGCGATGCTGGAACCCGGCGAGCTCATCGCCTTCGTCCGGGTGCCGCTGCTGCACGCGCCGCAGGTCTTCTTCAAGGCCACCGGCCGCACCGGGCCCGGCCGTGCGACCGCGTCCGTGGCGCTGGTCCTCGACCCGGCCAGGCGCGGGGTGCGCTGCGCGGTGGGCGCCATCGCGCAGATGCCGCTGCGACCGCTGGAGGCCGAGGCCTGGATCGCTTCCCTCATCGACTGGGACGGCGAGCGCCGGCTCGCCCCGGAAGCCTGCGAGGCCTTCGGCGAGTACGTCGCCGCCGCCTGCATCCCGGACCCGCCCCGGCCGGACGACGGGGGAGAGCCGCAGCCGCTGGCCCCCGCCGTACTGCACCTGCGGCGCACGGTCGCCGCGCTGGCCCGACGAGCACTGGGGAGGGCACTGTCGTGACCGACAACACCGAGCACCCCGACCGCACCGAGCACCCCGACCGCACCGGCGACCCCGGGCGCGGGGGGAACGCCGAGCACGCAGGCGCCGGCCCCGGCGGGACATTCGGCCACGGCCGCGACGCCGGGCACACCGGTCCGGGGTACGGGAGCGGCCCGGCCGCCGGGTCCGTCCCCTCGGGCTGGCAGCCGACGCCGCAGGGCGGTGAGTACGACGCCGACGCCACGGCGTTCGTCCAGCTGCCCGAGGGCATGGACTTCTCCGGGACCGGCGACCCGCTCGCGGCGCCAGGCCACGACTACGTACCGCCGCACATCACGGCCCCGCTGGAGACCGGGACGTGGAACGTCCACCTCCACCAGGACCCGCAGGCCTTCCAGCCGCAGTACCAGGAGCAGGACCGGCAGGCACCGCTGCCGCCGCAGGCCCACGAGCCGTACGATCCCCACGGATCGCGGTTCCCCGGGCCGTACGCACCGGAGCCGCACCAGCCGCAGTCCCCGCCCTTCGGAGCTCCGGCGGACGAGCCGCAGGGGCCGGCCGCCGGTTGGCCGGCCGCGGGCCACGACGCGGACGCCACCGGCCGGTGGAACCTCACCCAGACCTTCGACGCCGCACCGGCGGACCCGGCGCCCGCCCCGTCCGCCCAGCCGGCGGACATCCCCGGCCTGCCCACCGGGCAGTGGCGGATTCCGGCCGCGGGCGAGGAAACCCCGGAGGACTCCGGGGAGTTCACCGCCGCGCAGGCCGCGCCCTGGCACGCGCCGGGAGCTCCGGCGACGCTGCCGGGCGGCGCCCCGGCGCCCTGGGCGATCCCCGGCATGCGACCGGCCGCCGAGCAGGACGCGGGCGCAGTGCCGCACGGTGCCGCCGCTGCGGGTACGGACACCACCGAGCATGCGGGCAGCACCCAGAACACGGACAGCACCCAGCACGCGGGCGCCGCGCCGGACACCGACGCACCGTGGGAGCCGGCCGCCGGACCGGAGCCCGAGATCGAGGGTGCGTCCGGGGCTCCCGCCACGGCACCCGGCCCCGCCCCGGACGGAACGGCCCCCGCCGACCCCGGCCAGGCACCCGTGTCGACCGACGCGGCAGGCGACTCCGGCACGGCAGGGGAGGCCGGCACCGCCCCCTCGGACACCCCGGCGCAGGGCGACAGCGCCTCCGCGGAGACCGACGCCACGACGGGGCCCGGCTCCGGGCCCGCAGCCGAGGCCGACTCGCACTCCACGGCCGGGACCGACGCCGACGCCGCAACCGACGCCCTCCCCGCCACCGCGTCCGACCCCGCGCAGGGCGCCAAAGGACCGGCGCGAGAAGCGGCGGACGACGGCGCACCGGCGGCGACCGACGCCGTCGCCGGCCCGGAAGTCCACGCCGGCTCCGGTCCCGCGGCCCACGACGCCACCGCGCCCGCCGCCGCGCACCTCCCGGAAGCCGGCATCGAGCCGTCCTACGCCGCCCCGCACGAGCCCGCCCACTTCTTCCACAACGAACCCAGCGAACACCCGCACGCCTCCTACGTGTTGCGGGTCAACGGCGCCGACCGGCCGGTCACCGAGGCCTGGATCGGCGAGTCGCTCCTCTACGTGCTGCGCGAGCGCCTCGGCCTCGCGGGTGCCAAGGACGGCTGCTCGCAGGGCGAGTGCGGCGCCTGCGCCGTCCAGGTGGACGGCCGGCTCGTCGCCTCCTGCCTGGTGCCCGCCGCCACGACCGCCGGCTCCGAGGTCCGTACCGTCGAAGGCCTGGCCACCGACGGCGAACCCTCCGACGTCCAGCGCGCCCTGGCGGGCTGCGGTGCCGTCCAGTGCGGCTTCTGCATCCCCGGCATGGCGATGACCGTCCACGACCTCCTCGAAGGCAACCACGCGCCCACCGAGCTGGAGACCAGGCAGGCCCTGTGCGGCAACCTCTGCCGCTGCTCCGGCTACCGCGGCGTCCTCGAAGCCGTACGTGACGTCGTCGCCGGGCGCGCGGCGAGCGCGGAGGCCGCGGCCACCGGACACACCACCGACGAGGCCCGTATCCCGCACCAGGCGCCGCCCGGCGCGGGCGGCGCCCAGCACACCCCTCACCACCCGCACGACGGAGGCATGGCGTGAGCAACGACGCGGCCACCGCGACCGCAGCGGTCGGCGGCACGCAGCAGGAACCGCCCGCGCACGGAATCGGTGCCTCGCTCCCCGCATCGGACGCGCGCGCCAAGACCGAGGGCACCTTCCCGTACGCGGCCGACCTGTGGGCCGAGGGCCTGCTGTGGGCCGCGATCCTGCGCTCCCCGCACGCGCACGCCCGCATCCTCTCCGTGGACACCTCGGCCGCGGCCGCCATGCCCGGCGTACGGGCCGTGGTGACGCACGCCGACGTCCCCGGCGACCCGCACCACGGCCGCAAGGTCGTCGACCGCCCGGTGTTCGCCTCCGAGCTGGTCCGCCACCACGGGGAGCCGATCGCCGCCGTCGCGGCCGACCACCCCGACACCGCCCGCCTCGCGGCCGCCGCGATCGCCGTCGAGTACGAGGTCCTGGAACCGGTCACCGACCCGGAGAAGGCCTTCACCGCCGAACCGCTGCACCCCGACGGCAACCTCATCCGGCACATCCCGCTCAGCTTCGGCGACCCCGCGGTCACCGGTGACGTCGTCGTGGAGGGCCTGTACCGGATCGGCCGCCAGGACCCCGCCCCGATCGGCGCCGAGGCCGGCCTGGCCGTGCCCCGCCCGGACGGCGGGGTGGAGATCTACACCGCGTCCACCGACCCGCACACCGACCGCGACCTGGCCGCCGCCAGCTTCGGCCTGGAACGCGAACGGGTGAAGATCGTCGTCACCGGTGTGCCGGGCGCCACCGGCGACCGCGAGGACGCGGGCTTCCAACTCCCCCTCGGACTTCTGGCGTTGCGCACCGGCTGCCCGGTCAAGCTCACCGCGACCCGCGAGGAGTCCTTCCTCGGCCACGCCCACCGCCACCCGTCCCTGCTGCGCTACCGCCACCACGCGGACGCCGAGGGCCGGCTGGTCAAGGTGGAGGCGCAGATCCTGCTCGACGCGGGCGCGTACGCCGACGCCTCGTCCGAGTCCCTCGCCGCCGCCGTCTCCTTCGCCTGCGGCCCCTACGTCGTCCCGCACGCCTTCATCGAGGGCTGGGCCGTCCGTACCAACAACCCCCCCTCTGGGCACGTCAGGGGCGAGGGGGCGCTCCAGGTCTGCGCCGCGTACGAGGGCCAGATGGACAAGCTCGCCGCCAAGCTCGGCCTGGAACCCGCCGAGCTGCGGATGCGCAACGTGCTGGCCACCGGCGACCTGCTGCCCACCGGACAGACCGTGACCTGCCCCGCCCCGGTCGCCGAACTCCTGCGCGCCGTACGGGACTTCCCGCTGCCCACGCTGCCCAAGGACTCGCCGGAGGACGGCTGGCTGCTGCCCGGCGGGCCCGAGGGCGCCGGTGAGCCCGGCGCGGTGCGCCGCGGTGTCGGCTACGCCCTGGGCATGGTGCACATGCTCGGCGCCGAAGGCACCGACGAGGTCTCCACCGCGACCGTCAAGGTCCACGACGGCGTCGCCACCGTCATCTGCGCCGCCGTCGAGACCGGCCAGGGCTTCACCACCCTCGCCCGGCAGATCGTCCAGGAGACCCTGGGCATCGACGAGGTGCACGTCGCATCCGTCGACACCGACCAGCCCCCGGCGGGGCCCGCCACCCACGGCCGGCACACCTGGGTCTCCGGCGGCGCCGTCGAGCGGGCGGCGAAGATGGTCCGCACCCAGCTCCTGCAGCCCCTCGCGCACAAGTTCGGCATGTCCACCGAGCTGCTCTCCATCGCCGACGGCAAGATCACCTCGTACGACGGGGTATTGAGCACCACCGTCACCGAGGCCATGGACGGCAAGGAACTCTGGGCCACCGCCCAGTGCCGCCCGCACCCCACCGAGCCGCTGGACGCCAGCGGCCAGGGCGACGCCTTCGTCGGCCTCGCCTTCTGCGCCGTGCGCGCGGTCGTCGACGTCGACATCGAACTCGGCTCGATCCGGGTCGTGGAGATGGCGGTCGCCCAGGACGTCGGCCGGATCCTGAACCCGGCCCAGCTCGCCGCCCGCATCGAGGCGGGCGTCACCCAGGGCGTGGGCGCCGCGCTGACCGAGAACCTCCGCACCCCCAGAGGCCTCGTCCGCCACCCCAACCTGACGCACTACGCCCTGCCGACGGCCCTGGACGCCCCGGACATCCGGATCGTCAAGCTCGTCGAGGAGCGCGACGTGGTCGCTCCCTTCGGCGCCAAGCCGGCGAGCGCGGTCCCGGTCGTCACCTCGCCGGCCGCGGTGGCCTCCGCCGTACGGGCGGCCACCGGGCGTCCGGTCAACCGGCTGCCGATCAGACCGCAGGCCGCCGCCCGTACCTCCTGACGCCGAGGCGCGCCCCCTTGCCCTCGCACGGTGGTCCGGGCCACCATGCGGGCGCGACACGACCGGCGGGCGGGACTCTAGAGGCGTGAGGGACTTCATGGACGACGCAGCACGCGAGGCACTCGGCGCGGACGGGCCACGGGAGCCGGCGCCGGACGGCCCGAGCCGACGCACCCTCGGCGTCCTCGCGGGCGCGGGGATCGCCGCCCTGGCGCTGCCCGGCGGCCCGGCCGCGGCGGCGCCCGCCACCGGTCCGCGGCCCGCCTTCCTGGGCACGTACACCACGCAGCCCGGCGGTGGCACCGGCATCGGCCTCGCGTCCTACCGGCCGGACAGCGGCGGGCTCACCGCCACCGGTGTGCTGACCGGGGTGGCCAACCCCTCCTTCCTCACCCTCTCGCCCGACCGGCGGACGCTGTACGCGGTCGACGAGCAGGCCGAAGGGGCCGTCACCGCAGTCCGGTTGCGGGCGGGCGCGCCGCCGCAGGTGCTCGGCAGCCGGTCCACCGGCGGGGCGGACCCGTGTCATGTGTCGGTGCACCCCGGCGGCAGGTTCCTGCTGAGCGCCAACTACACGGGCGGCAGCGTCGCGGTGCACCCCATCGGGGCCGACGGCGCCCTGGGCGAGGCCTGCGACGTGGTCAGGCACACCGGTTCGGGGCCCGACCCCGAGCGGCAGGAGGGCCCGCACGCGCACATGGTGGTCACGGACCCGGCCGGCCGCCACGTGCTCGCCGTCGACCTCGGCACCGACACCGTGCACACCTACCGGCTGGACGGGCGTACGGGGCGGCTGCGGGAGGTCGCACGGGCGGCGACGCGCCCCGGCGCCGGACCGCGGCACCTGGCCTTCCACCCCTCGGGGCGGTACGCCTACCTCGTGGGCGAACTCGACAACACGGTGGTGGTCTGCGCCTACGACCCGCGCACCGGTACGCTGCGGCCCGGCGAGCCGCAGCCGACCCTCCCGCCGGGCACGGAGCCCGTCGAGCGCAACTACCCGGCAGGCGTGGTCACATCGGCCGACGGCCGCCACGTCTACGTCTCCAACCGCGGCCACGACAGCATCGCGCTCTTCTCGGTCCGCGACGCGGGAGGCGGGCTGCGGCTGCGGTCGGTGACGCCGTCGGGCGGCTCGTACCCGCGGCACATCACGCTCGACCCCTCGGGCACGCTGCTGTTCGCGGCGAACCAGAAGGCGGGCTCGGTGGCGGCGTTCCGCGTGGACGGGGCGACGGGACGGCTCACCTCGGCGGGACCGCTGCTGCGGGCGCCGCTCCCGGTGTGCGTACTGCCCCTCTGAGGGGCGGCCGGAGGCGGACACCTGCGGGAACGCGCGTCCCGGTGGGACGTGCTGGTGGAGGCCGTGATCGGAATTGAACCGACGTAACTCGCTTTGCAGGCGAGCCCCTGAGCCACTCGGGCACACGGCCGTGCGCTGAACTTCTCTGCGACTCCTGCACGTTAAGGCGGCGCGAGGGGGCGGCTCAAGGCATTCCGGCGGGCCGCAACGCGACCGCCATACGCCGTTCACAGTCGGGAGGCCGCCCGCGGTGCACAGCTCTCTCAGGCCCACCGTTCACAGCTCTCTCAGCCCCGCCGTTCACAGCTCGCCCAGGAACGACCCCACCGCAGCCCGGAAGATCTCGGGGTCGTCCACCCACGGGTGGTGGCCCACCCCCGAGAGCCGCCGCCACTCGCCCCGCGGAAAGGAGGCGGCGAGCGGCTGCCCGATCCGTACACCCGAGATCGTGTCCTGTTCACCCGTCACGACGAGGACCGGACAGGTCACCTCCCGCGACTCCACCGGGACCGTGCGGCGGTCGCGGTCCTCGGGGCAGACGAGCACCAGATGGCTCAGGCGCTCGGGGTGCGCGGCGGCGTACGACTGCGCGGTGGCCGCCGCCGCGCCGTGCGCCAGCAGGGCGAACCGCTCCAGGCGGAGGTGCGAGCGCAGCGCCTCCAGGTCCTGGGGGAGCGGGGGGAGGGAGGGCCGGCCGGGGCCGGCGGCCTGCGGCGAACCGCCCGCGGGGCGGGGGCCCGGGACCAGCAGGCGGTAGGCGCGGTCGAGCCCGCCGAGGTCGCCGAGGTGCGCGGCGTCGCGCCCCGGGCCACCGGAGAGACAGACGAGCGGCAGGCCGGCGGGGCCCAGTACCCGGTAGGAGAGTGCGGTGTCGTCGTACGAGCGGTATTGCGGCATGGCGCTATCACTGCCCCGCTCCGGCCCGGACTACGGTTTCCCCGTGCGTCGATCGTGCGGCGGCCCGCTCGGTCGTACGACCAAGGGCGGAGATCGGTACGGTCCTGAGACAGGGTCCAAACGTCGATTCGGCCCTTACCCTGAGCTCATGACCGCCCTGGGACCCCGCGACGCCGACGTCGCACCGACCGACAGGCCCGCCGACCCCGCCGCCGCCCCGGAAGGGGTGCTGGGCAAACGGCACCGGGCGCTGAGCATCGGCATCGTCTCGGTGGTCCTCCTGATCGCCTTCGAGGCGACGGCGGTGGGTACGGCGATGCCGGTCGCCGCCCGTGAGCTGCACGGCATCGCGCTCTACGCGTTCGCGTTCTCCGCGTACTTCACCACCAGCCTCTTCGCGATGGTGCTGTCCGGCCAGTGGGCCGACCGGCGGGGCCCGCTCGCGCCGCTGACCACGGGGATCGCGGCCTTCGCCGCCGGGCTGCTGCTGTCCGGCACGGCGTCCACGATGCTGCTGTTCATCCTGGGCCGGGCCGTCCAGGGCCTCGGCGGCGGACTGGTGATCGTCGCGCTGTACGTGGTGATCAGCCGGGCCTACCCGGAGCGGCTGCGGCCGGCCATCCTGGCGGCGTTCGCGGCGAGCTGGGTGGTCCCCTCGGTGGTCGGGCCGCTCGCCTCCGGGGCGGTCACCGAGCACCTCGGCTGGCGCTGGGTGTTCGTCGGCATCCCGGTGCTCGTGGTCTTCCCGCTGGCGCTCGCGCTGCCCGCGATCCGGCGGATGGCCGCAGGGCCCGCGGACCCGGAGGCGCCGGTGCCGCCGTTCGACCGCAGGCGGATCCGGCTGGCGCTGGGGATCTCGCTGGGCGCGGGGCTGCTCCAGTTCGCCGGCCAGGACCTGCGCTGGCTCTCCCTGCTGCCCGCGGCGGTGGGCGTGGCGCTGCTGGTGCCCGCGGTGCTCGGGCTGCTGCCCAGGGGTACGTACCGGGCGGCGCGCGGACTGCCGTCGGTGGTGCTGCTGCGCGGCATCGCGGCGGGGTCGTTCGTCGCGGCGGAGTCGTTCGTACCGCTGATGCTGGTCACCGAGCGGGGCCTCTCGGTGACCATGGCGGGGCTCTCGCTGGCGGTCGGCGGCGGCACCTGGGCGTTCGGCTCGTTCGTCCAGTCGAGGCCCCGGATGGATCCCTACCGGGAGCGTCTGGTCTCCCTGGGCATGGTGCTGGTCGCGGCGGCCATCGCGACGGTGCCGACCGTGCTGAACCCGGCGGTGCCGGTGTGGGTGGTGGGGGTCGCCTGGGCCTTCGGCTGCTTCGGGATGGGCATGGTCATCGCCTCCACCAGCGTCCTGCTGCTGAAGCTCTCCGCCCCCGAGGAGGCGGGCACCAACTCGGCGGCGCTCCAGATCTCCGACGGCCTCGCCAACGTGATGCTGCTGGCGGTCGGCGGCGCGGTCTTCGCGGCCCTCGGCGGCGGCTCGGTGGCGGGCCACCCGCCGGTCGCGGGGGCGGCGACGGGCTCGCACCCGGCGGCGTTCGCGGCGGTGTTCCTGCCGATGGCGTGCGTGGCGCTGGTGGGGGCGTGGGTGGCGACGAGGTTGCACGGGCGGGAGGGCTGAGGAGCTCGGTACCATTTTGGCCCCACTCGGTGGTACCGTTTTGGTATGGCTATGAACCTGCGTCTCCGCGACGACCAGACCGAGGCCCTCAAGCAGCGCGCCGAGCAGGAGGGCACCAGCATGCACGCCATACTGCTCAAGGCCGTGGACGAGTACCTGGCACGGACCGCGCACCAGGAGCTGGTCAAGAGGTCCGCCAAGGACCAGGTGGCCAAGTGGTCCGAGCTGCTGGAACGGCTCAAGTGACCTATACGTATCTGGACTCCGAGGATGTCCTGGCCATCGCGGAGAAGGCCGTTGACGACCAGGTGGTCGTGGTGCGTGACGCAGGCCTGCTGGTGGCTGCGGCGCACCGGCCCTCCGCTTCGATGTTCGGCCAGGAGGCGTACGCGGACCTGCTCGACAAGGCTGCCGCGCTTGTCCAGTCCCTCGTCGTCAACCGCCCCTTCGTCGACGGGAACAAGCGCACCGCGTGGGTGTCCTGCATGGTCTTCCTGGCCGTCAACGACGTGCAGCTGCGCCCCGACATCGACGCGGCCGAACGGCTGGTGATCTCCGTGGCGACAGGGAAGCTGGAGGACGTGAAGGCCATCGCGGAACTCCTGCGGGAGCTGGCCGAGCAGCTGTGACCTGAGTCGCACCGGAGCCACCGAGGGGCGTGCGCGCCACGTGTTCCGGCCGGGGCGCCGGTAAGGTGGCCCGGTTGTCGTACGGGGCCGGGCCGTGACCCGGTCACACTCCGCGACAGCCGCCACGTACCCGACGCTGCGACCGGAGACCGTGACTACCACCACCTCCCACCACCTCTCACCCGCCTTCCCAGGCCGTGCCCCCTGGGGCACCGCCAACAAGCTGCGAGCCTGGCAGCAGGGGGCGCTGGAGGCGTACCTCCAGGACCAGCCGCGCGACTTCCTCGCGGTGGCGACGCCCGGCGCCGGAAAGACGACCTTCGCGCTGACGCTCGCCTCGTGGCTGCTGCACCACCACGTGGTTCAGCAGGTCACCGTGGTCGCACCCACCGAGCACCTCAAGAAGCAGTGGGCGGAGGCCGCCGCCCGGATAGGGATCAAGCTCGACCCGGAATACAGCGCGGGACCGCTC
Organism: Streptomyces sp. NPDC091272; assembly: GCF_044757485.1. Taxonomy (NCBI): domain Bacteria; kingdom Bacillati; phylum Actinomycetota; class Actinomycetes; order Kitasatosporales; family Streptomycetaceae; genus Streptomyces; species Streptomyces sp. NPDC091272. The sequence continues at coordinate 51,477 of NZ_JBIVVC010000017.1, read as the reverse complement.
AGCAAGGAGTACCAGGGCGTCGCGGTGACGTATGCCGGTGTCGGCGTGCGGCCGATGCTGCACCGCAACCGGTGCGAGCAGCGCAAGACGCTGGTGATCCTCGACGAGATCCACCACGCCGGTGACTCCAAGTCGTGGGGCGAGGCCTGCCAGGAGGCGTTCGACCCGGCCACCCGCCGCCTCGCGCTGACCGGCACGCCCTTCCGCTCGGACACCAACCCGATCCCGTTCGTGGAGTACGCGGAGGGCAACGACGGCATCCGTCGCTCCTCCGCCGACTACACCTACGGCTACGGCAACGCCCTCGCTGACGGCGTCGTCCGCCCGGTGATCTTCCTCAGCTACAGCGGCAACATGCGCTGGCGCACCAAGGCGGGGGACGAGATCGCGGCCCGGCTCGGCGAGCCGATGACCAAGGACGCGATCGGACAGGCCTGGCGCACCGCCCTCGCGCCGACCGGCGAGTGGATCCCCAACGTGCTGGCCGCAGCCGACAAGCGGCTCACCGAGGTCAGGAAGGGCATCCCGGACGCCGGCGGACTCGTCATCGCCACCGACCAGGACTCGGCCCGCGAGTACGCCAAGATCCTCAAGAGGGTGACCGGGCAGAAGGCCACCGTCGTCCTCTCCGACGAGAAGGCGGCGTCGAAGAAGATCGACCAGTTCGCGGCGGACGACTCCCGCTGGATGGTCGCGGTGCGCATGGTGTCCGAGGGCGTCGACGTGCCGCGCCTCGCGGTCGGCGTGTACGCGACGACGATCTCGACCCCGCTGTTCTTCGCGCAGGCCGTCGGGCGTTTCGTACGGTCGCGGCGCAGGGGCGAGACGGCGTCGGTGTTCGTGCCGACCATCCCGATGCTGCTCGACTTCGCGAACGAGATGGAGGTCGAGCGCGACCACGTGCTCGACAAGCCGAAGAAGGGCAGCGAGGAGGAGAATCCGTTCTCCGAGGAGGACAAGCTGCTCGCCGACGCGGAGCGGCTGGAGGACGAGGAGACCGAGGACCAGCTGCCGTTCGAGGCGCTGGAGTCCGACGCGGTCTTCGACCGGGTCCTCTACGACGGCGCCGAGTTCGGCATGCAGGCGCACCCGGGCAGCGAGGAGGAGCAGGACTACCTGGGGATTCCCGGGCTGCTCGAACCCGACCAGGTGCAGCTGCTGCTCCAGAAGCGGCAGACCCGGCAGATCGCGCACAGCCGCCAGAAGCCGGCGTCCGAGGCCGACCTGCTGGAGAAGGCCGCCGACGCCAGGCCGGTCGTCACCCACAAGCAGCTGCTCGAACTGCGCAAGTCGCTGAACACGATGGTCGGCGCGTACGTCCACCAGAGCGGCAAGCCGCACGGTGTCATCCACACCGAACTGCGGAGGGTCTGCGGCGGACCGCCGAGCGCGGAGGCGACGGCGGGACAGCTCCAGGAGCGGATCAAGAAGGTCCAGGAGTGGGCCACCCGGATGCGCTGAGCGCGGTCCGGATGCGCTGAGCGTGGTGAGGAGCGGGAGCCGGTACGACCGCGTGTAGCCCCGGTGCGACCGAGTGCCGGAGCCGGTGCGACCGCGTGCGGGCCCCGGTACGACTGAGGGCGGGAGCCGGATCTGTGCGTGATCCGGGTCCCGCCCTTCCGTCCGCCACGGACGGAATCGCTCCGGGAGGCGGCCCCCACGGTCGGCCCCCGGTGTGTCTGCCAGCGTAGGGCGCCCGCCGGCGCGGGCATATGCGCAAAAGTCCCGCCTCGCGATGACTTAGGTCCCGGAGGGCCGCCGAGGCGCCCCCGAGAGGGCAACTCCCGGCCCGCGCCCGGATTCTGGACGAGGTCTTCCGCTGAGCGGAGTGGATCGCTACCTTTCCCGCAACGCATAACGCCCCGTGGCAGTGCCGCCGCGGAGCGCAGCCGGTGCCATGGCCTGCCGGCGGCCTCTGCGCGCGTCGCCGACGGGACCGGTGATGTGCACGATGCGCAGGAGGACCGCCCGCACTCACCACAGAGGAGTGGGCGTCGTGACCGCGGAGACTTCCCAGACGCTCGACAGAGGACTGCGGGTCCTCAAACTGCTCGCCGATACCGACCACGGTCTGACGGTCACCGAGTTGTCCAACAAACTTGGCGTCAACCGCACCGTCGTCTACCGGCTGCTCGCCACGCTGGAACAGCACGCGCTCGTACGCCGGGACCTGGGCGGCCGTGCCCGGGTCGGGCTCGGGGTGCTGCGGCTGGGACGGCAGGTCCACCCCTTGGTACGGGAGGCGGCGCTGCCCGCACTCAGGTCGCTCGCCGAGGACATCGGGGCGACGGCCCACCTCACGCTGGTGGACGGGGCGGAGGCGCTCGCCGTCGCCGTGGTCGAGCCGACCTGGACGGACTACCACGTGGCCTACCGGGCGGGCTTCCGCCATCCGCTGGACCGGGGCGCGGCGGGCCGGGCGATACTGGCCGCACGCCAGAGCGCGCTGACCGAGCCGGGCTACACCCTCACCCACGGCGAGCTGGAGGCCGGTGCGAGCGGGGCGGCGGCTCCGCTGATGGGCGTCACCGGGGTGGAGGGCAGCGTGGGCGTCGTCATGCTGTCGGACTCGGTCCCGGAGCGGGTGGGCCCCCGGGTGGTCGACGCGGCCAAGGAGGTCGCCGACGCGCTGCGCTAGGGCGCGCTCCGGCGGGCGGCGACCTGCCCCTGGCAGCTCCGGCGGGCGTGAGGTGTCAGGGGGCGGCCGTTAGATTGGGGGAGTGCTCCCTCTTCTCTCGCGGCTCTCCCGCAACAGCCGTCTCGCCGTCTGCGCCCTGCCCGTCGTCGCACTGCTCGGGGTGGCCGCCCTGGTGCCGCTGCCGTTCGCGGTGGCACAGCCCGGTACGGCCACCGACGTCCTGGGCAAGGACAGCGAGGGCCGGCCGGTCATCAGCGTGTCCGGCGTGCCGACCCGGGAGACCACCGGGAAGCTGCGGATGACGACCATCGTGGCGACGGGGCCCTCGATCGACCACCGGGTCGGCGAGCTCGCCGACGCCTGGTTCAGGGAGGACCGGGCCGTCATGCCGCACGACGTCGTCTACCCGACCGGCGGCAACGACGAGGAGATCGCCGAGCACAACAAGGGCGAGATGCTGAAGTCACAGAACAGCGCCGTCTCGGCCGCACTCGGCTACCTCGGCGACAAGGGCAGGGGCGCCAAGGTCGACCTCCACCTCGCCGACGTCGGCGGCCCGAGCGCGGGTCTCCTCTTCACGCTCGGCATCATCGACAAGATCGACGGCAACGGCGCGGGCCGCGACCTCACCGGCGGCCGTGACATCGCCGGTACGGGAACCATCGACGCGGACGGGACGGTGGGCCAGGTCGGCGGCGTCCCCCTGAAGATCAAGGGCGCCAGGAAGGACGGCGCGACCGTCTTCCTCGTACCGAAGGCCGAGTGCTCGCAGGCGAAGACCGATCTGCCGGCCGGGATGCGGCTGGTGCCGGTGAGCACCCTCGACGGCGCCGTGTCCGCGCTCACCGAACTGGCGAGTCCGGGCGGCGCGGGGCGCGTCCCGAGCTGCTGACTCAGGCGCTGCCCGCCGTACGGAACCGGTTCTCGGCCGCGGCGCCCCCGGCGGTCGTACGGACGAGGCGCAGGCCCAGTTCGACGAGCGCCCAGCCGAGTTGGCCGCGTACGTCGTGACCGTGCGAGCGCGCGCGTGCCGCGGAGCGGGCCAGGCGCTCCGCGGCGGCCTCGCGCCGTAGATCGGCGGAGCGGACGGCGTGCAGATGGAGGAACGAGTCGACGTGCATGGCGGGTCTTCCTCTCGGATCTCGGGTCTCGGGTCTCGGGTCTCGGGTCCGCGGTCTCGGACCTGCGATCCCGGGTCCCGGGTCCCGTGGCTCGGAACCCGGACCGGCTCTCAGTCCTTGGGCAGGGGGAAACCGTGCAGATGGAAGCGGAACTTCTCGGTGTTCGTCGCGTCCTTGGCCCTGGGGCGGTAACTCTCGATCAACTCGTGCAGTTTCGCCGCGAGTTCGCCCGCGAGCTCCGGCGTCACCGACAGGGTGTACTCGCTCAGCAGGGCGGGCCGGCGCCACTCCTCCGGCCAGTCGCGCGAGGTGCCGAGCCAGGTGCTCAGATCCCTGGTGTGACTGTTGGCGATCTCGTGCAGGAACAGGTCGGACGCGCCGCGCAGCGCCGGATCGGGGCTGTCCGCCAGTGAGCCGTCGTAGTTGGTTCCCTGGTGGGTGGAGCGCCACCACCGCTCGCGGCCCTTGCCGCGTTCCGGGGCGTCCTCCACGAAGCCGTACGTGTCCAGTTGGCGCAGGTGATAGCTGGTGGCGCCGCTGGACTCACCCAGTCGGTCCGCCAGCTGGGAGGCGGTGGCGGGCCCGAAGTCACGCAGGGCGCGCAGGAGTTGGATGCGGAGCGGGTGGGCGAGTCCGCGCAGGGTGCGTGCGTCGAGGTGGTGCACCTTGCGTGCCGCGCCGGGCGGGTCCTGTCGGTTCGACGGGTGTACGGGGGCGTCGTCTTCGGGCATGGCCCCACCGTAAAGTTGCAAAGAGTCGGTTGCAAGAGGTTGTTTGCAACTACTTCTTTGCAGTTACTTCTTTGCATGGATGAGGAGGCCAACTCCCTCTCCCTCAGCCTTCCTTGATGAACCCCTCCGCCACCAGCCAGTCCTTCGCCACCGCATGCGGATCGTCGCCGTTCACATCCACCTTGGCGCTCAGCTCCTGTGCCACCTCGTTGCTGAGCTTCGCCGTGACCGGGGCCAGCAGGCCGGTGATGGCCGGGTACTTCGCCAGCGTCTCGCTGTTGACCTCGGGGGCGGCGTTGTAGTTGGGGAAGAAGCGCTTGTCGTCCTCCATCACCACCAGGTCCATCGCCTTGATCCGGCCGTCCGTCGTGAAGACCTCGCCGTAGGTGCACGACGAACCCCCGGACACCTGGGTGTAGATGATTCCGCTGTCCATCTTCGCGACGTTCGCCGAGGGGATGTTCATCCCGTACGCCTTCTGCATCCCCGGCGCCCCGTCGTCCCGCGACGCGAACTCGGGGGCCACGCACAGCGTCACCGCCGACGGGTCCTTCTTCGACAGGGCCGCCACGTCGGACAGGGTCCTGGTGCCGTACTTCTTCTGGTTGGCCCGGCTCATGGCCAGCGCGTACGTGTTGTTGAGGGTGGCGGGCGGCAGCCAGCTGACGCCGTTCGCCCGGTCCGCGTCGCGTACCGCCCGCCACTGTCCGGCCGGGTCGTTGATCGGCTCGGCATGGCCGAGGTAGGTGATCCAGGCGGTGCCCGTGTACTCGTACATCGCGTCCGCGTCGCCGCCCTTGACCGCCTCGCGCGCCCCGATGGAGCCCTGGATGCCGGTGCGGTCCAGCACCTGCGCGCCGGCCGCCTCAAGGACGAGGCCCAGGATCTGACCCAGCACCAGCTGTTCGGTGAACTCCTTGGAGGTGACGGTGAGCTGCGCCCCCTTGAGGGGGAGCCCCGCGCCGACCGTGCCCGGCCGTACGTCGTCCACCATCGGACTGCCGCTGGTCAGCCCGCACCCGGAGATCAGCGCGCCACAGGCCAGGAGAGCCGCCGCGGTCGCCGCGGCAGTGGCCCTCATGTCCCGACCTCCAGGCCGCGCGGCCGCAGCAGCAGTTCGACCAGCGACGCCAGCCAGTCCACGAACAGCGCGAGCGCCACCGTCAGCAGCGAGCCCAGCACCAGCACCGGCATCCGCTGCGTCGTGATCCCCGTCGTGATCAGGTCGCCGAGTCCGCCACCGCCGCCGAAGGCCGCGAGCGTCGCCGTGCCCACGTTCAGCACCAGGGCGGTCCGTACCCCCGCCAGGATCAGCGGCACGGCGAGCGGCAACTCCACCTTCGTCAGGACCCCTGTCCTCGACATGCCGATGCCGCGGGCCGCCTCCAGGAGCGTGGGGTCGTTGGCACGCAGCCCCGCTACGGTGTTGGAGAGCACCGGCAGCACCGCGTAGATGATCATGCCGATGAGTGCGGCCTTCTTGCCGATGCCCAGCCAGATCACCAGCAGGGCCAGCAGCCCGATCGCCGGGGTCGCCTGCCCGATGTTGGCGAGCGTCGTCGCCACCGGGGCCGCCCTGCGCAGCCCCGGCCTGGTCAGCGCGATCCCCAGCGGAATGGCGATCAGCAGGACGAAGAAGGTGGAGATCGCCGTCAGCTCGACGTGCTCCTGGAAGCGCAGCCGCACGTTGCCGTCCGCCAGCGCGTTGCGCGCAATCGAGTCGAGGTCCGCGGACCGGAACCACAGCCAGGTCACCAGCAGCACCACCGCCAGCACCGCCGGCATCAACACCACCTTCAGCCAGGTCACCCGACGCGGCAGCCGCTCCCGCGCCACCACCGGGCCGACCCCGGCGGCCTCCGGCGCCCCGGCGCCGTCGTCCAGGAAGGCGACCCCCTTGACCTCGTGCTCCCCCTGGGGCCGCTCCCGCTCCGCGCCGCCCGCCGGACTCATGAACGCTCCTCGGCGGGGGCGGGGCGGACCCGGTGCTCCGCCGCCTCCCGGCGGTCCGCCTCCAGCATCTCCTGCACCGAGTTCATCAGCGTCGCCATGTCGACGACCCCGGTGTACTCACCGCGCCGTCCGGTCACCGCGACCCGGCCCGCGTTGTCGATCAGTACCGCCTCCAGCGCGTCGCGCAGCGTCGCGTCCCGGGTCACCGTGTCGTGCACCAGCGTCCCCGCGCGCGCCAGCGAGCCCTTCGCCCGCATCAGGTCCCCCCGCCGCAGCCACTTGTAGGGCCGCCGGTGCCGGTCGAGCAGCAGCAGTTCGTTGGCCTGGGCGTCCCGCAGCTTGTCGAAGATCTCCTGGAGCGGGTCCTCGACGGTCACCGTCGGGAAGTCGGCGATCTCCACGTCCCGTACCCGCGTCAGGTTCAGCCGCTTCAGTGCGGCGCCCGCGCCCACGAACCCGGACACGAAGTCGTCCGCCGGGTTGGTGAGGATCGCCTCGGGGGTGTCGAACTGGGCGATGTGCGACCGGTCCCGCAGCACCGCGATCCGGTCCCCGAGCTTGATCGCCTCGTCGAAGTCGTGGGTGACGAAGACGATCGTCTTGTGCAGCTCGTGCTGGAGCCGGATCAACTCGTCCTGGAGGTGGTCGCGGGTGATCGGGTCCACCGCGCCGAACGGCTCGTCCATCAGCAGGACCGGCGGGTCGGCCGCCAACGCCCTGGCCACGCCCACGCGTTGCTGCTGTCCGCCCGACAGCTGACGCGGGTAGCGGCCCCGGAACTGGCCCGCGTCGAGACCCACCAGATCCAGCATCTCCTCCACCCGGGACGCCACCCGCGCCTTGCTCCAGCCCACCATCTTCGGTACGAGCGCGATGTTCTGCGCGACCGTCATGTGCGGGAAGAGGCCCGAGGACTGGATCGCGTACCCCACCTGCCGGCGCAGCTTCACCGGGTCCATGTCCGTGACGTCCTCGCCGTCGATCCGGATCCGCCCGGACGTCGGCTCGATCAGCCGGTTGATCATCTTCAGCAGGGTCGTCTTGCCGCCGCCGGACGGGCCGACGAAGACGACCGTCTCCCCGGCCCGGATGTCCATGCTGACGTTGTCCACCGAGGGGTACGGATTCCCCGCGTACTGCTTGGTCAGCTTCTCCAGCTGGATGGCTGCGCCACTCGCGGCCTGCTCAGGCACGGATCCCCCTCGGGATGGTCAGACGCCCCACCAGGACGTACACGGCATCGAAGACCAGCGCGAGCAGGACGATTCCCAGCGTCCCCGCCAGCACCTGGTTGAGCGCGTTCCTGCTGCCCAGCGAGGCGATCCCGCGGAAGATCTCGTTGCCGAGGCCGGGCCCCGACGCGTACGCGGCGATGGCGGCGATCCCCATCAGCATCTGCGTCGCGACCCGGATCCCGGTGAGGATCGGCGGCCACGCCAACGGCAGCTCCACCCGTACGAGCCGCGCCGCCCGGGACATCCCGATGCCGCGCGCCGCGTCCACCAGCGTCGGGTCCACGCCCCGCAGCCCGACGATCGAGTTGCGCACCACCGGCAGCAGCCCGTACAGCACCAGCGCGATCACGGTCGGCGCCACCCCGAGCCCCACCACCGGGATCAGCAGACCGATCAGAGCCAGCGACGGCACGGTGAGGATCCCGGACGCGGCCGTGGTCGCCAGGTTCCCGGCCCACTCGCTGCGGTAGGTGAGGACACCGATCAGCACCCCGAGCACGGTCGCCACGACCATGCACTGGAACACGGCACTGGCGTGCTGGAAGGCGTCCGCCAGCAACTGCTGGTACCTGCTGCCGAGGTACTGCCAGAAATCCACGGGCCACTCCTCGGCGACGGCGGGCGAAGCTCCGCACCACGGGCGGCGCGGACCACGGGCGGTCAGGACAGGCCGGACGCCTGTTCCACCAGCGGGATGATCCGCAGCGGAACGGGATTCTCCATGACGATCGCCGTGGAGGCCCGGACGATGCCATCAAAACCCACAACCCGGTCGATCACACGTTGAAGATCGGCGTTCGAGCGGGCGACGAGCCGGCACAGCATGTCGCCGTGCCCGGTCGTGGTGTGCAGCTCCAGCACCTCGGGCACCGAGGTGAGGTGTGCCCGTACGTCCGCGCCCTGCCCCTGCTTGATCTCCAGCGTCGCGAACGCCGTCACCGGATATCCCAGCGCCGCCGGGTCCACGTCGGGTCCGAACCCCCGGATGACGCCATTCGACTGAAGCCGGTCCATCCGGGCCTGCACGGTCCCGCGCGCCACCCCGAGCCGGCGGGACGCCTCCAGCACCCCTATCCGGGGCTCCCTGGCCAGCAGCACGATCAGCCGCCCGTCCAGCTCGTCCACCGCCACAAGAGCCTCCCACCGCTGGTCATCCTGTACAGATCGCCCGCTCATCCTCGCCTCCCGCTGCACAGATTGACCAGCTTTTACGTAAACTATTGCGCACCTTGCGATGTGGGGCGACGCTCCACACATGACTGAGACCACTGAACACGTCACCCCCACCACCGCGCGCGAGGCCGACCCCTTCCCGGTCAAGGGAATGGACGCGGTCGTCTTCGCCGTCGGCAACGCCAAGCAGGCCGCCCACTACTACTCGACCGCCTTCGGCATGAAGCTGGTCGCGTACTCCGGACCGGAGAACGGCAGCCGCGAGACCGCCAGTTACGTCCTCACGAACGGTTCCGCCCGCTTCGTGTTCACCTCCGTCATCAGGGCCTCCAGCGACCACGGCCGCTTCATCGACGCACACGTCGCCGAGCACGGCGACGGCGTGATCGACCTCGCCATCGAGGTGCCGGACGCCCGCGCCGCGTACGCCTACGCCACCGCGCAGGGCGCCACCGGACTCACCGAGCCGCACGAGGTCAAGGACGAGCACGGCACCGTGGTGCTGGCCGCCATCGCCACCTACGGCAAGACCCGCCACACCCTCGTCGAGCGCAAGGACTACACGGGCGCCTACCTGCCCGGCTTCGTCGCCGCCGCGCCCATCGTCGAGCCCCCGGCCAAGCGGACCTTCCAGGCCATCGACCACTGCGTCGGCAACGTCGAGCTCGGCAAGATGAACGAGTGGGTCAGCTTCTACAACAACGTCATGGGCTTCACCAACATGAAGGAGTTCGTCGGCGACGACATCGCCACCGAGTACTCCGCCCTGATGTCGAAGGTCGTCGCGGACGGCACGCTCAAGGTCAAGTTCCCGATCAACGAGCCGGCCATCGCGAAGAAGAAGTCGCAGATCGACGAGTACCTGGAGTTCTACGGCAGCGCAGGCGTCCAGCACATCGCGCTCGCCACGAACGACATCGTCGCCTCGGTGCGCGCGATGCGGGCTGCCGGTGTCCAGTTCCTCGACACCCCCGACTCGTACTACGACACCCTCGGCGAGTGGGCGGGCGAGACCCGCGTGCCCGTCGAGATCCTCCGCGAGGAGAAGATCCTCGTCGACCGCGACGAGGACGGCTACCTCCTGCAGATCTTCACCAAGCCGGTCCAGGACCGCCCGACCGTCTTCTTCGAGATGATCGAGCGGCACGGCTCCATGGGCTTCGGCAAGGGCAACTTCAAGGCCCTCTTCGAGGCGATCGAGCGCGAGCAGGAGAAGCGCGGAAACCTCTAGGCGGACCGGCGTCCCGCGTCTCAAGGGGGATCGGCGTCCCCCCCCGCCTCAAGGGGGATCGGCGCCCCCCGCCTTCCAGGGGATCGGCGCCCCTCCCCGCCTCAAGGGGGATCGGCGTCCCCCCCCGCCTCCAGGGGGATCGCCGTCCCCCCGCCCGAGGCGTCAGCGCTTCTTGCGGGGGGAGGGCTCTGCCGTGCGCGGTTCCTGGCTGCGCCCGGCCGGGCCCTGTGCGGGCGGGCTCACCGGCCGCGACGGCCACATGCTGGCCGGTCCGCCCTCCGGCGGGTCGCCCAGCCGGGTCAGGGAGGCCTGGGCGCGCGGGGCCCACAGCGGGGAGAACACCGGGTTCACGCGCAGCGCCTCCTCCAGGTGCCTGCGGGCCGCCCCGTAGTCGCCCACGGCCCGCTCGATCTCACCGCGGTGGTAGGAGAACAGGGCACTGCGCACCCCCGCCTTCGTCGCCTTGCGCGCGTACTCCAGCGCCGCCTCGTCGTCGCCCGCACGGTGCAGCGCCCAGCCCAGCGCGTCCGCGACCTCGGGCCCGTGCCGCCGCGACCACTCCTCGCGCAGCAGCTCCACCGCCGTGTCCGCGTCGCCGTGATCGGCCTCCAGGCGCCCGAGCACCAGGTTTCCGCGCACGCCCTGCCTGCTGTCATAGGCGACCTGGGCGCGCGCGACCCCGTACTGGGGCTCGCCGTTCCCGCCGTCGGCCTCCGTCAACTCGCCCAGCTCCAGCGCGTACTCGGGGCGCGGCGTGAGCGCGAGGGCGGTCCGGTACGCCTTCACCGCCTCCGGTGTGCGCCCCAGCCCCGCCAGCACCCGGGCCCGGCCCGCGACCGCGGCGCCCTGCCTGCGGTCCAGGGCGAGCGCCGAGTCGTAGAAGCCGAGCGACTCGGACAGATCGCCCCGCTCCCAGGCGAGCTCGGCCGCCCGCAGCAGCTCGTCCGCCTTCTCCCGGGGGGTGCCGGCCAACGCCACCGCCTGTGACGTCAGAGCCGCGGCGTCCTCCCGCCAGCCCTTGTCGCGGTAGGTCTGCGCCGTCCAGCCCAGCGCCGTGGCCCCGCCCCGCTTCTCCATCAGCTCCTCGGCCGTCCTGGCCGCCGCCTTCGGGTCACCGAGCCGCCCGTAGGCGTCGATCAGCAGCGGATACGCCGCCCACGACCCGGGCGACTGCATCCGCACACTCTCGCCCCACCGCTTGGTCGCCGCGAAGTCCCCCCGTTGGTGGGCGAGTTGCGCCATCGCGGTCATTCCGGCGACGTTGCCCCGCGCCGCGGGCCGTACGGCCAGGGAGCGCTTCAGCGCCGCCTCCGCCTTCGGGTAGAAGGCGGCGTCCGCCCCCCGCGCGCCCCGCTCCACCAGTGCACCGCCGAGCGCCGACCACGCGCCGTGGTCCAGGGGGTTCGTGCGCACCCGGGCGTTCAGGGCGGCGAGCGAACTCGCGACGCCCGGCGCGCCGGCGGCGGGGCGCGCGGCCGGCTTCTGCTCCTCACCCGACCGGGGGAGTGCCACGAGGACGCCGCCGGCGACCGCTGCCGCCACCACCGAGGCGATGGCGGCCCGGCGCACCGGCTTCGACAGCTTGCGCACCCCCCTGCCCCTCGGCAGCCGCGAAAGGTCCAGCAGCTTCGACGCCGGCCGGAGCGGCACCGCCTTGTCCGGCGGCGGCAGGGGGAGGGAGAGCGACTGCCCCTGTTCCTGCGTTCGCTCGGGCCTCCGCCCGGTCTCCGGTGACTCTGCGGCGGTTTCCGTGACGAGATCCGTGGCGGGCTCCGGCTCCATGGCGTCCATGCCGCTCACTGTGCGCCAGTACGACGAGCACACCCGTGCGCCGCGAACACAGACGCAGACGGGTTCACACCGATGGCCCCGGGGTGCCAGGCTGGACAGCATGGATGATCTTCAGAGGTTGCACGCCCTGCTGCGCGAGGGCCTGCCGGACGAAGCCCTGATCACCGACCCCGACGTCATGGACTCCTACGCCAGGGACATGGCCAGCTTCTGCGCGGCGGGGCTGCCCGCGGCAGTCGTCCTGCCCCGCACCGTCGAGCAGGTCCAGCACGTCATGCGCGCCGCCACCGCCTGCCGTGTCCCCGTCGTCCCGCAGGGCGCCCGCACCGGGCTGTCCGGCGCGGCCAACGCCTCCGACGGCTGCATCGTGCTCTCCCTGGTCAAGATGGACCGCATCCTGGAGATCAGCCCCGTCGACCGCATCGCCGTCGTCGAACCCGGCGTCATCAACGCCGTCCTGTCCCGCGAGGTCGCAGCCCAAGGCCTCTACTACCCGCCGGACCCCTCCAGTTGGGAGATGTGCACCATCGGCGGGAACATCGGCACCGCGTCCGGCGGGCTGTGCTGCGTCAAGTACGGCGTGACGGCGGAGTACGTGCTCGGCCTCGACGTCGTCCTCGCCGACGGACGGCTGCTCACCACCGGGCGCCGTACGGCCAAGGGCGTCGCCGGGTACGACCTCACCCGGCTGTTCGTCGGCTCCGAGGGCAGCCTCGGCATCGTCGTCCGCGCGGTGCTCGCGCTCAAGCCCGCCCCGCCCCAACAGCTCGCCCTGGCAGCCGAGTTCGGCTCGGCGAAGGCCGCCTGTGACGCCGTGTGCGAGATCATGGCACGCGGCCACGCGCCCTCGCTGCTCGAACTCATGGACCGTACGACACTGCGCGCGGTCAACGCGATGGCCCACATGGGCCTGCCCGAGTCCACCGAGGCGCTGCTCCTGGCCGCCTTCGACACCCCCGACCCGGCCGCCGACCTCGCGGCGGTGGGGGAGATCTGCACCGCCTTCGGAGCCACCGGGGTGGTACCGGCTGAGGACTTCGCAGAGTCCGAACTGCTGCTCCAAGCAAGGCGGTTGTCGCTCACCGCGCTCGAAGCGGTCAAGACCGCCACCATGATCGACGACGTGTGCGTACCCCGTTCGAAGCTCGGCGCGATGATCGAGGGCACCGCCGCCATCGCGGACAGGTACGACCTGACCATCGGCGTCTGCGCGCACGCCGGCGACGGCAACACCCACCCCGTGGTCTGCTTCGACGCCGCCGACGAGGACGAGTCGCGGCGCGCCCGTGAGTCCTTCGACGAGATCATGGCGCTGGGCCTCGAACTGGGTGGCACGATCACCGGCGAACACGGTGTCGGCGTACTCAAGAAGGAATGGCTCGCGCGCGAACTGGGGCCCGTCGGTGTGGAGTTGCAACGCGGCATCAAGGCCGCCTTCGACCCGCTCGGACTGCTCAACCCGGGAAAGCTGTTCTGATCGCTTCAGGACATGTGCTCGTCGCTTGAGGACGCGTGTTCGTCGCTTGAGGAAACGCGCTCGGCTGCGCCCTCGCGGTGCACCGTGCCCGCCCGCGGCCTTCGGCGCGCGGTCCGCGGGGCTCCTCGGGGCGTAGGTCCAGCGGCGGGCCCCCGCCGGGCCGAACGTCCGATGTGCGTCCGGTGCGTCCCGCATAGCGTGCTCGGAGTACAGCCGACCGTCCGACGAGGAGGAATCGTGCCCGCACGACTCGACCACACCATCGTCCACAGCCGCGACCGCTTCGCCTCCGCCCGCTTCCTGACGGAACTCATGGGCGCACCCGACCCCAAACCCTTCGGCCCGTTCGCCACCGTCCCGCTGGAGAACGGCGTCTCCATCGACTACGCCGACGCGCGGGGTGAGCACCACGGCGAGGAGGGCGACGCCCCCATCGTGTCGCAGCACCTGGCGTTCCTCGTCAACGACGAGGAGTTCGACGTCATCCTCGGCCGCGTCCAGGAGCGCGAAATCCCGTACTGGGCCGACCCGTACAGCAGGAAGCCCCAGCAGATCAACCACGACCACCAGGGCCGCGGCTTCTACTTCCGCGACCCGGACAACCACTTCTTCGAGTTCCTCACCCACACCTACGTGACCGACTAGCTCTCTCCCTCCTGCGAGGTGGCCAGCAGCTCGGCCAGCGCGTCGTCGAGACCGAGCTGCCCGCCCTCGCTTCCCGGCGGCACCACGGTCAACGTCCGCTCCAGCCAGGCCGACACGATCGGTGCGGACCCCTCCAGCAGCGCGTCCCCCTCGGGCGAGGTCAACGCCACACACACGACCGAACGCCCGTCGACCGTTGTCGGCCAGATCCGGACATCTCCGTGGCCGCAGGGCCGGAACACCCCGTCCACGAGCAGTTCGCGCGCAAACGTCCAGTTGACCGGGTAGTCCGATCCGATGTGGAAGGTGATGTGTACGGCATACGGGTCGTTCGTCCGGTACATCAGCCGGGCCGGTACGGGGATGGCACGCTCGGGGGAGAGGACGAGGTCGAGCTCCAGCTCGCGCTCCACGACGGTGTGCTGCACGGGTGCACTTCCTTTCCGGTACGGGGCCCCCACTCGGGCCGTACCGGAGGAGAGCGCGCTGTCCGCCGTTCATTACGCGACTTCCGCCGAAGTTTTGCCGTGGGACCGGCATTGACCGAAAAGTGGTGCATCCGGGCGGACGGGCCCGGTGGTGGGTGGCGGTCTGGTAGATGTGGACCCCGGAATTCAAGACAACGAGGCCTCTAGCAGATACGGGACACGGTGATGAGCGCCCCCACACCGGCCGACGGCGGACACGCACCCGGCCACGGCTTCTATCCCGATCCGTCCATCCCCGGCTACGTCCGCTACTGGAACGGCGCTTCCTGGGTGCCGGGAACCAGCAGGCCGGCCCCCGCCCCGGGCGAGCCGATGCCGGCCCCGCCGCCGGGGGCCGCCCCCGCTCCCCCGCCCGCCCCGCACGCCGGCCTGCCGAACCTGGCGTCCGTCCCGGCCCCGGGTCCTGCCGGCCCGTCCGTCCCCTCGGTGGAAGAGACCGGCCCGTTCTTCTTCGACGAGGAGGAGCCGGAAGCGGCGGCCCCCGGTGGGCCCGCCGGCCAGGAGGTGGAGGTACGGCGAGCCGCCGAACCCGCCGTCGCCTGGCAGGCCGACACCGCCCGCCAGAACGGCTTCGACACCGCCCGCGACCGCCGAGTCTCCTGGGGCTCCCCCGACTCCCCGAACCCCGCGTCCCCCACCTCCCACTCCCCGCACGCCCCCGGTACTCATGGCGCCCCCGGCGCCCATGGTGTTCCCGGCACTCATGGCGCTTCCGGTAACCACGGGGCTTCCGGTAACCACGGCGCTTCCGGTACCCGCGTCGCTCCCGGCACGCATGGCGCTCCTGGCACCCCCGGCACCCATAGCGCCCCCGGCGCCCCTGGGACCCCCGGCGCCCCTGGGACCCCCAGCGCCCATGGGGCCCCTGGCGTCCACGGGACCCCTGGCACCCCCGGCCCCTCCACCGCCGACCCCCGCATTCCCCGCCCTTCGCACACCTCGCGGGCCTCGCACACCTCCCCCGCCCTCCCCGCCCGTGCCGAGCGCCCCGCCCTGGAGGCCCAGGGCGGGGCCGCGAGGGCGGGCAAGGGGTCGGCCCCCGGCGGGGCCGCGCCCCTCGCCGCCGCCGCGCCCCGCATCGGCCCCGCCACCCCGGCCCCGGCCGCCACCTCCGGCGCAACCTCCGCGGACACGTACACCCCGCGCACGACGGCCCCCCGCGCCCCCGCCCCCCGCACGCCCGACGGCACCCTGTCCATCCGCGCCGTCAGCCCCCCGGACCGGCGACGGCCCGACCCCCGCCCCGTACCCCCGCAGTCGTCGGCCCCGCAGGGGCAACTCCCCTCGCAGGGAAGCCAGTCGTCCGCAAGGCCCGCCTCCTGGGCCCAGCGGGGCGACCAGCCGGCCACCGCCCGCAGCACCCCGTCACCCGCTCCCGCGCCCGCAGCCACTCCCGCGTCCGACGCCGACGCCCCTCCGGTGGTCCCCTGGAAGCCCCCCGTCGAGGACGTCTTCGCGAAGGCGGCCCGTGAGCAGGCCGCCGCCCGGCCCGCCGGTCTCGGCCGCCGCCTCGCGGCCCGCCTCCTGGACACGGTCGTGCTCGGCGCCGCCGTGGCCGCCGTCGGCGTGCCCCTGGCGGCACAGGCCGTCGAGCACATCGACGAGAAGATCCGCGAGGCCAAGCTGTCCGGCACGACCGTCACGGTCTACCTGCTCGACGGCACCACGGTCGGCCTCCTCGGCATCGTCCTCGGCGCGTTCCTGGTGCTGGGTGTCCTCTACGAGGCGGTGCCCACCGCGAAGTGGGGCCGCACGCTCGGCAAGAAGGTGTTCGGACTCCAGGTCCGCGACATCGAGGAGCACCAGCCGCCGCGCTTCGGCGGAGCGCTGCGCCGCTGGCTGGTGTACGGGGTGCTGGGCATGCTCGGCGTCGGCGTGCTGAACGTGCTCTGGTGCCTTGTCGACCGGCCGTGGCGCCAGTGCTGGCACGACAAGGCGGCCCGTACCTTCGTCGCGGGCAGGAACTGACCCCCGCGCATCTGATTGCCTGTCACCGGCTTGGCCCCCCACGTCCCCCATACGGCGTCCGAGCCCTTGCGGGCACTGGGGGCCGGGGGTCGACTGCCGGTATGACCACCGACCAGCCGCCGCCCGGCGTGCCGCCTGAGAACGACCCGTTCCGGAAGTACCCGCCGCCCCCGCCCCCGCAGGGCGGCGGCGCCGGCAACCCCTACGACCGGCCGCCGGGCGACACGGGCGGCTCACTGCCGCCGTACGGCGGAGGCCCGTACGGGGGTGACGGCGGACCCGGCGGCGGCCACGGCGGCTTCGGCGGCGGTTACGGCGGTGGCCCCGGGGCCGACCCGCTGAGCGGCATGCCCCCACTGGCCTCGCTCGGCAAGCGGTTCCTGGCCAGGTTCCTCGACCTGCTCATCGTCGGCATCCCGCTCGCGATCATCGGCATCCCGTTCGGCACCTACGAGCGGATCAACAAGACCACCGACGACCTGGGGGACACCATCACCCAGGTCAGTACCGGCAAGAGCATGGTCTTCCAGCTGATCTCGATCCTCGTGTACCTCGCCTACGACACGTACCTGACCAAGAAGAACGGGCAGACGCTCGGCAAGCGCATCATGGGCCTGCGCGTCGCGATGCTCAACGACGGCAGCACCCCGCAGACGAACTCCGCCCTGGTGCGCGCCGCGGTGCTGCTGCTGCCCGCGCTGATCTGCTGCCCCTGCCTGTGGTGGCTCATCACGCTGGTGATGATCGCCGTCGACAAGCCGTACAAGCAGGGCCTGCACGACAAGGCGGCGAAGACCGTGGTCGTCACGGTCGCCCCGTGACGGGCGCCCGGCCGCGGGCCGCCGGGACCCTAGCCGGGCAGTGAGTGCTCGCCCACCGAGGAGCGTGCGCGGGGACCCGGCACCCGGACCCCGTCGTACGCCCCCGGCCGGGCGGGCGCGGCCGGTGCGGGGACGGCGGCGGGCTCGCCCGCGGAGCTGCGCGCCGTCCGCCTGGTGTGCGAGATCGGCACGGTCATCGCGACCAGCAGTCCGAGCCCCAGTGCCGCGCAGGCGATCACCGCGATCCAGGCGCCCGACGTGGTCTGCGACAGCAGGATCATCGCGAGGGTGGAGAGGACCGCGGTCATCGCACCGTACGTGCACTGGGCGACCGACGGGGTCGGGAGCTGGATCCGGATCGGAGTCTGGCGCGTCCGCTGCATGGCAGTTCCGTCCTCGGAGCACGGGGGTGGGGTCGCGGGTCTGGGCTGACCCTACGACCATGAGCTTCCCACGCGGAACGGCCGGTAAGCGTGACCTAACCCACGGTGCCGATGCATGGGGGGCGCACGGCGTCACGGGGTCGTCCGCCCCTTGAGACGCGAGCGCCCGCAGGGGGAGGCCCGGCGGGCACTTCCGGCGCTCCGTGAGGAAGTTGTTACCTACAAGAAGTCCGGATAGCGGAGTTCGTGAACTGCTTAGCGTGCGCGGTGAGTTCATGTCAAGGTCTGTCTTTTCTTCCACAACTCCGGTCGAATGTCGTCACTTGTGACGCGCGCCGCGCACGGAACCCCTCACCCTTCGGGCCGGCCGGCCCGCGGGGGAGGACACCACCAAGTGACAGTCAAGAGACGTGCCCTGCGAGGCACCGCCGTGCTCGTGGCGCTGGCAGCGACCGCGGCCACCGCCTCCACCTTCGCCACCGCGCAGGCCGCTGCGCCGGTGCGGCTCCCGGCGGCCGTGGGCCACCAGGACCCGGCGCAGCCGGACTCGGGCGGGGCCGCAGGCAAGGGCGACAAGGGCCACGTCATCGACGGCCCGTACAGCGCCCAGCAGGCCCAGCAGCGCGAGACCGCCCTGGAGGAGGTCCTCAGGGGGACCAAGAAGGCGGAGAAGCGAGGCAGTTCCAGCGTCGTCAAGCTCGACGACAAGAAGTACGTGGAGCTCGGCCGTGAGCGCACCGACCAGATCTTCACGATCCTGGTCGAGTTCGGCGACAAGGTCGACAACACCACGATGTACGACCCGGACGGCAGCGGTCCGAAGCCGCCGATCAAGAAGTACGGCGGCACCCCGGGACCGCTGCACAACCAGATAGCGGAGCCCGACCGCAAGAAGGACAACTCCACCGCCTGGCAGCAGGACTACAACTCGGCCCACTTCCAGAACCTGTACTTCGGTACCGGCAAGGGCCCCGACGGCAAGCCCGTCGAGTCCCTCAAGACGTACTACGAGAAGACCTCATCGGGCCGCTACTCGGTCGAGGGCAGGGTCTCCGACTGGGTCAAGGTCGAGGCGAACGAGGCCCGTTACGGCTCGGACTACTGCGGCAGCAACAACTGCCCCAACGTCGAGGACCTGGTCCGCGACGGCGTCAACGCCTGGGTGGCCAAGGAGAAGGCGGCCGGCCGCACCGACGCACAGATCAAGGCCGACCTCACGAAGTACGACGCGTGGGACCGCACGGACCACGACAACGACGGCAACTTCAACGAGCCCGACGGCTACATCGACCACTTCCAGGTCGTGCACGCCGGTGAGGACGGCTCGGCGGGCGGCGGCGCCCAGGGCACCGACGCCGTGTGGGCACACCGCGGTTACGCGTTCGGCCGCGACGACGGCGAGACGGGCCCCGCGGGCTTCAAGGCCGGCGGCACCCCGATCGGCGACACCGGCATCTGGGTCGGCGACTACACCGCGCAGCCCGAGAACGGCGGCCTGGGCGTCTTCGCCCACGAGTACGCCCACGACCTGGGCCTGCCCGACCTCTACGACACGACCAACACCGCCGAGAACTCGGTCGGCTTCTGGTCGCTGATGTCGGCGGGCTCCTGGCTCGGCACCGGCAAGAACGAGATCGGTGACCTCCCCGGCGACATGACCGCCTGGGACAAGCTCCAGCTCGGCTGGCTCGACTACGACAAGGCCAAGGCCGCCAAGACGTCCCTGCACAAGCTGGGCGTCTCGGAGTACAACACGAAGAACCCGCAGGCCGTCGTCGTCGAACTGCCCAAGAAGAACGTCACCACCGAGGTGGTCAAGCCCGCCGAGGGCGCCAAGCAGTGGTGGTCGGACTACGGCGACGACCTCAACAACACGCTCACCCGCGACGTCGACCTGACGGGCAAGGCGAAGGCGTCCCTCGAACTCACCGGCTGGTGGGACATCGAGGCCGACTACGACTACCTCTACACCCAGGTCTCCACCGACGGCGGCGCCAGCTGGCAGTCCATCGACGGCACCGCCGACGGTGAGCCGATCACCCGCGACGGCGGCGACAAGCCCGCCATCACCGGTGTCTCGCAGACCCACAAGAAGCTGGTCTTCCCGCTCGACGCGTACGCGGGCAAGAAGATCGGTGTCCGGTTCCGCTACAAGACCGACGGCGGCGCGGGCGGCAAGGGCTTCACGGCCGACAACATCACCGTGCAGGCCGACGGCGCCCCCGTATTCACCGACAACGCCGAGGGCGACGACAACGGCTGGACCGTCCGCGGTTTCTCCCGCGTCGGCGATTCCGTCAACGGCGACTTCGAGCAGTACTACATCGCCGAGAACCGCCAGTACGTCAGCTACGACAAGACCCTCAGCTCCGGCCCGTACAACTTCGGCTTCCAGAAGACGGACCGCCCCGACTGGGTCGAGCACTACGCCTACCGCCCCGGTCTCGTGATCTGGCAGTGGGACACCTCGCAGCGCAACAACAACGTCAGCGAGCACCCGGGCAAGGGCCTGCTCCTGCCGGTCGACGCCCACCACAAGCCCTTGAAGTGGCAGAACACCGGCAAGCTGATCTCCAACAAGATCCAGCCGTACGACGCCGCCTTCAGCTGGTTCCCGAACCCCGGTTTCACCCTCCACAAGGAGGGCGTCGCCACCCGCGTCCCGGCCCAGCTCGGCGTCCCGTACTTCGACGACCACAAGAACACCTACTGGTCCGAGGAGAACCCCACGGGAAGCGTCAAGACAACTGACACCAACACCCGGATCTCGATCGTCGGACAGCCGCTGGACGGCCGGACGATGTCCATCCTGGTCAGCAAGGCCGCCGGCCGGTAATCACTTTTAGGCCATTTCCCCAGGTCAGAGCATGATCGGCCGCCGCCCCTCTAGCGGGCGGCGGCCGATCGCGTTTAGATGCCTCTTACCTACTCGCTATTGACGCGACGTCTCACGGGGCAGTTCCCCGATGTCGCACGGGGGAGTGACAGGCATGTCCGCAGGAGGTTTCAACAGACTCCCGAACGGGAGCGTGGTGGTGGCACTGACCCTGCCGCGCCCCGGCCCGACGAACACCAAGGTCCGCATACTCGTCCACGCGGCCAACCGCGCCAGGGCCCTGACCAGGCTCCGCAACCTGGGCCTGCGCGCGGTCTATCTGCGCGGCAACGCGGAGCCGCCCACCCTGGACGAGATCACCGCCGTCCTGCACCACCCGGACGGCCTGCTGTGGCGCACCGCCCCGCAGTCCCGCGAGGAGCTCTGGCACCCGATCCGCGCCCTGCTGCGGCCGGCCTGAGAGGTCCGGGAGGCCTGCCGGACAGCGGATCGGACCAGGTGGTCAGACCACCGGCTTGCCGGTCAGGTCCACGCCCGCGGCACGGAGCTCCTCCAGGGCGGCTTCCGTCGTCGGCGCGGCCACCCCGGCCGTCAGATCCAGCAGCACCTGCGTGGTGAAGCCCTCCTGGGCCGCGTCCAAGGCGGTGGCGCGCACGCAGTGGTCGGTGGCGATGCCGACCACGTCGACCTCGGTGACGTGATGGGCGCGCAGCCACTCGGCGAGGGTCGCGCCGTTCTCGTCCGTACCTTCGAAGCCGCTGTACGCCGCGGAGTGCGCGCCCTTGTCGAAGACCGCGGCGATGGCGCCCGACGCGACCGCGGGGGCGAAGTTGGGGTGGAAGCCGACGCCCTCGGTGCCCGCGACGCAGTGCACCGGCCAGGAGTTCACGTAGTCGGGGTTCGGAGAGAAGTGGTCGCCGGGGTCGATGTGGTGGTCACGGGTGGCGACCACGTGGCGGTAACCGGCCTGGGACTCGCCGATCAGCTCGGTGATCGCGGCGGCGACGTCCGCGCCGCCCGCGACCGCGAGGCTGCCGCCCTCGCAGAAGTCGTTCTGCACGTCGACGACGATCAAGGCGCGGTGCATGGCATGCCCTTCAGCGCGGGAGTGGGGTGGGCGGTCGTGCTCCTGAGAGTAGAGACTCAGGCGGCCGTGGGGGAGTGGGCGTGGTGCGGGCGTAGGCGCGATCCGCGCTGCGGCGGGCGGCTCACAGGTACTCGGTGGGGATCACGGGCTCGCCGCGGGAGAGCTGGACCGAGGACATCGGCAGCGCGCCGCGGGCGGCCTTGTGCCGGTCGCGGGCCGCGTCCAGGGGTTCGCGGGCGACGACCTCGCCCGACTTCACGAGTTCCACCTGGAGCTGGTGGCCGGCGAGGTCGGCGGGGACCGGTCCGGTGCCGATGACCTCGGCCTCGGCGATCCCGTACGCGTCCGGGCGGCGGGCCGCCCACTTGCGTCCGCCGCGCGAGGACTTCGCGCCCATGGACTTCTTGGCGACCGGGACCAGCGGCGCCTTCGGGCTGGCCGACTCGGCGCGGGCGACCAGCTTGTAGACCATCGAGCAGGTGGGGTGCCCGCTGCCGGTGACCAGCTGGGTGCCGACGCCGTACGCGTCCACCGGGGCCGCGGCGAGCGAGGCGATGGCGTACTCGTCCAGGTCGGAGGTGACGACGATCTTGGTGCGGGTGGCGCCCAGCTCGTCGAGCTGCTGGCGGACGCGGTGGGCGACCAGCAGCAGGTCGCCCGAGTCGATGCGCACGGCGCCCAGGTCGGGACCGGCGACCTCGACGGCCGTGCGGACCGCCTCGGTCACGTCGTACGTGTCGACCAGGAGGGTGGTGCCGCTGCCGAGCGAGTTCACCTGCGCCTGGAAGGCGTCGCGCTCGTTGTCGTGGAGCAGGGTGAAGGCGTGCGCGGAGGTGCCGACGGTGGGAATGCCGTAGCGGAAGCCCGCCGCCAGGTCCGAGGTCGAGGTGAAGCCGCCGACGTACGCGGCGCGGGCCGAGGCGACCGCGGAGAGCTCGTGGGTGCGGCGGGCGCCCATCTCGATGAGCGGGCGCTCACCGGCCGACGCGGCCATCCGCGAGGCGGCGGCGGCGATCGCCGAGTCGTGGTTGAGGATCGAGAGGATGACGGTCTCCAGCAGCACGCACTCGGCGAAGCTGCCCTCCACCCGCAGGATCGGCGAGCCGGGGAAGTAGACCTCGCCCTCCGGGTAGCCCCAGATGTCGCCGTTGAAGCGGTACGAGGCGAGCCATTCAAGGGTGGGCCCGTCGACGATGTCCTGCTCCTCCAGGAAGGCGAGGACGTCGGCGTCGAAGCGGAAGTTCTCGACGGCGTCCAGGACGCGGCCCGTACCGGCGACGACGCCGTAGCGGCGGCCGGAGGGGAGCCTTCGGGTGAAGGCCTCGAAGACGGAACGCCGGTCGGCGGTGCCGGCGCGCAGCGCTGCCTGGAGCATCGTCAGCTCGTACTGGTCGGTGAAGAGCGCTGTCGAGGGAACATCCACCGGCAGGCCGAGATCCGCTGTGTTCATACGAGGGATGCTACCCCCGATCTCGTCAGAGTGACGAAATGGGGTGCGCCGAACGGGCGGCGGGGGTCGTTTGTGCGCCTGCTCCCCCGCGGTGGCAGCATGGGAAGGGTGAGTGTCGCCCCCGTAGAGATCGAACGCCCCGAGTCGGCCGAGGAGACGTCCGTCGTCCCCGAGCCGGACACCCCCTGGGTGACCCTGGTCCACAACGACCCGGTCAATCTGATGAGTTATGTGTCGTACGTCTTCCAGACGTACTTCGGGTATTCCAAGGAGAAGGCGAACAAGCTGATGCTCGACGTCCACCACAAGGGCCGGGCGGTCGTGTCCGCGGGCAGCCGCGAGGAGATGGAGCGCGACGTGCAGGCCATGCACGGGTACGGACTGTGGGCGACCCTCTCCCAGGACCGGAACTGATGCCGGGCTACTTCGAGGCGGTCCCCGGTGACGGCGCCGCCGTCGCCCTGGACCCCGTCGAGACGTCCATCCTGCGCTCCCTCGCCGTGCAGCTGCTCGAACTGATCGGGCCGGGCGACGAGCCGGTGGAGGGCGAGGACCCGCTCGCCGCGCTCTTCGCCGAGGGGCCGAGCGAGGCCCCCACCGATCCGGCGCTGGCCCGGCTCTTCCCCGAGGCGTACGCCGATCCGCGCAGTGAGCCCGACAAGGAGCAGCGGGCCGCGTCCGCGGAATTCCGGCGCTTCACCGAGAACGACCTGCGCACCCGCAAGCGCGAGGACGCGCTGTCCGTCGTACGGAGCCTGGACGCGCTGACCTCGGCGGCGGACGAGGGTGAGAGCGGCCTCGTGCTCAAGCTGGCGCCCGAGGAGTCCAGGCGCTGGCTCGGCACCCTCAACGACCTGCGCCTCACCATCGCCTCCCGGCTGGAGATCACCGAGGAGGACGAGGGCGACATGCTTCTCCACCTGCCGGACGAGGACCCGCGCAAACCGATGGTGATGGCCTATCTGTGGCTGGGCGGGTTGCAGGAGACCCTGGTCGAGACCCTGATGCCGTGACCCGCGCCGCACGGCGCGTATCACCCCTCGAAACCCCGGCGTTCGCTCATCGGACGCTCAAATCCGAATAACGATCGGGTTACCTCCCCTGTGTGCTTTGCTGCCGCAGGGGAGTTTTGTCTGCTTTTCCCTGTGCAATAGGGCACAAACCATCAGTCGATCAACGCGCCGGGCGTGATAGATCTGCACGACCGCCCACGGACGCCACCCCTGTCCGTGGGGGCGCTGTCGCCGGACGAACCCGGCGATGCACTCCATCCACATCCGGGGGCGGACGCCCCGAGCAAGGATCGTCACAGTCGGTCCGAGCCGCGCACCTTGAGCGATACGGCCGGATCGCATGGAGAAAGGCGCACCACCATGACCTCAGTGCAGGTCGACAACCAAACGGGCGACGGCAGTGAGGCCGAGAACGCGCAGGGCGAGTCCGGCGAGGGCTACCAGCGAGGACTGGGTGCCCGCCAGATCCAGATGATCGCCATCGGTGGCGCCATCGGCACCGGCCTCTTCCTCGGCGCGGGCAAGGGCATCTCCAAGGCGGGCCCCAGCCTGATCCTCGCGTACGCCGTCGCGGGCCTGGTCATCTTCTTCATCATGCGGGCGCTCGGCGAGCTGCTGATGTACCGCCCGGTCTCCGGCTCCTTCTCGGAGTACGCACGGGAGTTCCTCGGCCCGTTCTTCGGATTCGTGACCGGCTGGACCTACTGGCTCTTCTGGGTCGTCACCGGCATCACGGAAGTCACCGCCGCCTCCGAGTACATGCAGTACTGGACGAAGGACGCCACCGGCTGGATCAACCAGCCGCAGTGGGTCTTCGCGCTGATCTTCACGGTCGTCCTCTTCGGCGCCAACCTGATCTCGGTGAAGCTCTTCGGCGAGCTCGAGTTCTGGTTCTCGATGGTCAAGGTGACCGCCATCATCGGCATGATCCTGATCTGCGCCGGCATCCTGACCGTCGGCTTCTCCGACGCCGGTGACACCGCGTCCGTCTCGCTGCTGTGGTCCGAGGGCGGGTTCTTCCCCAAGGGCATCGGCTCGACGCTGATGACGCTCCAGATGGTCATGTTCGCCTTCCTCGCCGTCGAGCTGGTCGGTGTGACCGCGGGCGAGTCCAAGGACCCGAAGACCGTGCTGCCGAAGGCCATCAACACCGTGCCGTGGCGCATCGCCGTCTTCTACGTCGGCGCGCTGATCATGATCCTCTCGGTGGTGCCCTGGACGCACTTCCAGCCCGGCATCTCGCCGTTCGTCGCGGCCTTCGAGAAGATGGGCCTGGGCGTCGGCGCCGCCATCGTCAACTTCGTCGTCCTCACCGCGGCGCTGTCCTCCTGCAACTCCGGCATGTACTCCACCGGCCGGATGCTGCGCGACCTCGCGCTCAACGGACAGGCGCCGAAGTTCTTCACCAAGCTGACGGCACGCGGGCTGCCGCTGGCCGGCACCTCGTTCTCCGCCGCACTCATGCTGGTCGGCGTGTGGATCAACTACCAGTGGCCGGGCGAGGCGTTCAACTACGTCGTCTCCTTCGCGACCATCTCCGGCATGTGGGCCTGGATCATGATCCTCTGCTCGCAGATCCGCTACCGGAAGCTCTCCGACGCGGGCGTGCTCCCGAAGTCCTCGTTCCGGGCCCCGGGCGCGCCCTGGACCAGCTGGTTCGCGCTGGCGTTCATCGCGATGGTGATCGTGCTGATGGGCATCGACAAGGACGCCAGGATCTCGCTGTACTGCGCGCCGGTGTGGGCGCTGCTGCTGGGCGTCTCCTACCTGGTGATGAAGGCCAGGAACCCGGAGAAGTTCGCGGCCAAGAAGTAACACCGTCGGGCGGGTCGTCCGGCGGGTCGTCCAGCAGATCGTCCGGCGGGTCGTCCCGCAGGTAGTCCGCCAGGTCGTCCAGCATTCGGTCCCGCCCGTACCACTCCTCGGTACGGGCGGGGCCTTCTGCATATCCTGGGCCGCATGCTGACCATTTCCCGGACCGTTTACGACCAGATCGTGGCCCATGCGCGCGCCGACCACCCCGACGAGGCGTGCGGCGTGGTGGCGGGGCCGGAGGGGACGGGCCGCCCCGAGCGCTTCGTGCCGATGCTGAACGCGGCGCGCTCGCCCACCTTCTACGAGTTCGACTCGGGCGACCTGCTGAAGCTGTACCGGGAGATGGACGACCGGGACGAGGAACCGGTGATCGTCTACCACTCGCACACGGCCACCGAGGCCTACCCGTCCCGCACGGACGTCACCTACGCCAACGAGCCGGGCGCCCACTACGTCCTGGTGTCGACGGCCGACGCGGACGGCCTCGGTGAGTTCCAGTTCCGGTCCTACCGGATCGTGGACGGCGTGATCACGGAGGAAGAGGTACAGGTGGCCGGCTAGCCGGGGCCGCCGCCGGCAGTGGTGACGTGCCTGGACGTGCCTGGGAGGACGGCCGCTTCCTCCCAGGTGAGAGACTGTGCGCGACCTGGGCGGCAGAACCCAGGAAGCCGGTGTGAATCCGGCACGGTCCCGCCACTGTGACCAGGCCCTCGCAGGCCCGGAAGCCAGGAACTGACCTGCCGCCTCCCATCCGTACGAGGGGACGAGGACATCCCCCGAGGAGGCCCACCGTCATGCCCGCGTTCCGCCGCACGCTCGTCATAGCCGCCGCCGCAGCCACCCTGCTCCCGCTCACCGCCTGCGCGGGCGAGCCGCAGGACACCGGGGCGAGGGACCGGGCGAAGGCCGCCCCCGGCTTCCCGTACACCGTCGAGAACTGCGGCGTGCGGACCACGTACACCAAGCCCCCCGAGCGCGCCCTGGCGATGAACCAGCACGCCACCGAGGTCCTCCTGGAACTCGGCCTGGCGAAGTCCGTCACCGGCACCGCCTACCTCGACGACAAGATCCTCCCGAAGTACGCGGCCGACTACGCGAAGATCCCCGTCGTCGCCAAGGAGTACCCCTCCAAGGAGAAGCTCCTCGCCGCCGACCCCGACTTCGTCTACGGCGGTTACGCCTCCGCCTTCGACCCCAAGCAGGGCACCGGCCGCGCGGACCTCAAGAAGTCCGGCATCGACTCCCGGCTCAACATCGAGTACTGCACCGAGGGCAGCAGCGCCGTCGACGACATCTACCGGGAAGTCACCGAGACCGGCCGCACCTTCGGCGTCGGCGCGCGCGCCGACGCCTGGGTCGCCGGCGCGAAGAAGACGGTCAAGGACACCGCGGCCCGGCTGGCCGGTGTCGAGCCGGTCAGCGTCTTCGCGTACGACAGTGGCGACAAGACCGCCTCCACCGCGGGCGGCAAGGGCATCGCCAACGAGATGATCACCCGGGCCGGCGGCAGGAACGTCATGGCGGACGTCCCGAAGTCCTTCACCGACGCCTCCTGGGAACAGGTCGTCACCCGCAGGCCCGAGGTCATCATGATCATCGACTACGGCGCGACCACCGTCGAGCAGAAGAAGAAGCGGCTGCTCGACGACCCGGCGCTGAAGGACGTGCCCGCGGTGAAGAACAAGAGGTTCGCGGTGCTGCCGCTCTCCGAGCTGGTGGTCGGCGTCCGGGCCCCCGCCGCGATCGAACGCCTCGCCACCCAGCTCCACCCCGAGCTGAAGAAGTAGCCCCGCCGTGAGCTGCCGCACACCGCCCGCCCGCGGGCCGCTCCGCTACACCCTCGTCCTCACCGTCCTCGCCGCCGCACTCGCGGCGGCGACGGTCGCGGGCCTCGCCCTCGGACAGGTCCGCATCCCCGCCTCCCAGGTCCTCGACATCGTCACGGGCGGCGCGGAGCCGAGCCCCTTCCGCACGATCGTCCTGGACGTACGGATGCCGCGCGTCCTGCTCGGCGCGATCGTCGGCGCGGGCCTGGCCGTGGTCGGCACGGTGCTCCAGGCGCTCGTACGCAACCCGCTGGCCGACCCGTACCTGCTCGGCATCTCCTCCGGGGCGTCGGCGGGCGTCGTCCTGGTCATCGTCTTCGGGATCGGCAGCGGGCTGGGCCTCGCGACGACCGTCACCATGCCGGCGGGCGCGTTCGCCGGCTCGCTGCTCGCGCTGGTCCTCGTCTACAGCCTCGCCAGGCGCGGCGGCCGGATGACCGGCACCCGGCTCGTCCTCGCCGGGGTCGCCGTCGCGTACATCCTGTCCGCGCTGACCAGCCTGGTCATGGTCACCTCGGCGAAGCGCGAGCACTTCCAGGAAGCCATGTACTGGACGCTCGGCGGCCTCGGCAGCGCCCGGTGGGACATGCTCCTGCTGCCGGCCGTCGTCCTCGCGGCGGGTACCGCGCTGCTCGTCGCCCTCGCCAGGCCGCTCGACCTGATGCTGGTGGGGGAGGAGGGAGCGACCGTCCTCGGGCTCGACACCTCGCGCTTCCGGGCGGGCGTATTCGTCCTGTCCTCCCTCGTCACCGGCGTCCTGGTCTCCGTCTCCGGGGCGATCGGCTTCATCGGCCTGCTCGTCCCGCACGCCGCCCGGATGCTGGTCGGGGCCTCGCACCGGACACTGCTGCCGGTCGTCGCGCTCGCCGGGGCCGCCTTCCTGGTCCTCGCCGACCTCGGCGCCCGCGTCATCGCCGAACCCCAGGACATCCCGGTCGGCATCCTCACCGCCCTCATCGGCGGCCCCTTCTTCCTGTGGCTGCTGCGCCGCAGACCCGAGGAGGCGCCGTCATGAGCCGACGCCAGGGCGGGGCAGGCCCTCACGCCCGGCCCTTCGTCCCGCCCGCCCCCGCCCGCCCCGCACCGTCCCCGCCCGCCCCGCACCGTCCCCGAGGAGTCCCGGCATGACCACACTGCGGACAGAGGGGCTCTCGTACGGGACCGACGGCCGCCACCTCGTCGACTCCGTCGACATCGAGGCCCGCGCGGGCGAGACCGTCGGTCTCGTCGGCCCCAACGGCAGCGGCAAGACCACCCTCCTGCGCTGCGTCTACGGCACCCTGGCCCCCACCCACGGCCGCGCCCTCCTGGACGGCGAGGACCTGCACACCATGGGTGCCAAGGAGCGCGCCCGGCGCCTGGCCACCGTCCCGCAGGACGGCCAGGCCGTCTTCGAGCTGTCCGTCCGCGAGGTCGTCGCGATGGGCCGCTCCCCGCACAAGAGGTTCTGGGAGGCCGACACCGCGGCCGACGCCGCTCTGGTGCGGGCCGCGCTGGGGCGCGTCGGCATCGACGCCCTCGCCGACCGCCCGTTCCCCTCCCTCTCCGGCGGCGAGCGCCAACGCGCCCTCGTGGCACGCGCGTTGGTCCAGGAGCCCGCCGTTGTCGTCCTGGACGAGCCCACCAACCACCTGGACATCCGCTACCAGCTCGAAGTGCTCTCCCTGGTGCGCGACTTGGGCACCACGAACCTGCTGGCCCTGCACGACCTCAACCTCGCCGCGTACTACTGCGACCGCCTCTACGTCCTCGACGCGGGTCGCATCGTCGCCGAGGGCACCCCCGCGGAGGTCCTCACTCCCGACCTCCTCAAGCGGGTCTACGGGGTGAACGCCGAGGTCAGTGAGCATCCGACGACCGGGGCGCCGACCGTGGTCTACCTCCCCGCGTCCATCTGACGGACGCATTCGTCTTGCCTGCTGAGATCACATACCTGGATCCGGGCCGGGAATCTATACGATGACCGCATGGTTGCCCATGACGTGAGAGAGACGCCGAGCCCCGTCATGCTCGTTGCGCGCCTGCACGTCGACCTGTGCAGGCTCGACAGCGCCATCTGTACGGCCTGACGCGCGTACGTCCGCGCACCAGCAACGCCCCCTCGCGCGGGGGAGGAACTGCCGCGCGCGCCCTTCCCACGCACGTGCCTCCCACGCACGTACTCCCTGACTGGAGCCCACGCCATGGCCATCGAGGTCCGCATCCCCACCATCCTCCGCACCCACACCGACGGCGCGAAGGCCGTCGAGGGCAGCGGCGCCACCATCGCCGACCTCTTCGCCGACCTGGAGACCCGGCACGCGGGCATCCAGGAGCGCATCGTCGAGAAGGACAAGGGCGAACTGCGCCGCTTCGTCAACGTCTACCTCAACGACGAGGACGTCCGCTTCCTCGACGGCATCTCCACCAAGCTCGCCGACGGCGACAGCGTGACGATCCTGCCCGCCGTCGCGGGCGGCTCCCGCTGACATGCGGTACGACTCCCCGCTCTCCGCCGTCGGCAACACCCCGCTCGTCCGGCTGCCGCGCCTCTCGCCCTCCGAGGACGTACGCGTCTGGGCCAAGCTGGAGGACCGCAACCCGACCGGCTCGATCAAGGACCGCCCCGCGCTCCACATGGTCGAACAGGCCGAGAAGGACGGCCGGCTCACCCCCGGCTGCACCATCCTGGAACCCACCAGCGGCAACACCGGCATCTCGCTGGCCATGGCGGCGAAGCTCAAGGGCTACCGCATCGTCTGCGTGATGCCCGAGAACACCTCGCAGGAACGCCGGGACCTGCTCGCCATGTGGGGCGCCGAGATCGTGCCCTCCCCGGCGGCCGGCGGCTCCAACACGGCCGTCCGCGTCGCCAAGGAGCTCGCCGCCCAGCACCCGGACTGGGTGATGCTCTACCAGTACGGCAACCCGGACAACGCCGGCGCGCACTACGCCACCACCGGCCCCGAGGTCCTCGCCGACCTCCCCTCCATCACCCACTTCGTGGCGGGTCTCGGCACCACCGGCACCCTGATGGGCGTCGGCCGCTACCTCCGCGAGCACCGGCCCGGCATCCAGATCGTCGCCGCCGAACCCCGCTACGACGACCTCGTCTACGGTCTGCGCAACCTCGACGAGGGCTTCGTACCCGAGCTGTACGACGCCTCCGTCCTCACCACCCGCTTCTCCGTGGGCTCCGCCGACGCGGTCACCCGGACCCGCGAACTCCTCCAGCAGGAGGGCATCTTCGCGGGCGTCTCCACCGGCGCCGCACTGCACGCGGCGATCGGGGTCGGCAAGAAGGCGGTCAAGGCGGGCGAGAGCGCCGACATCGTCTTCGTCGTCGCCGACGGCGGCTGGAAGTACCTCTCGACGGGCGTCTACACCGCCCCGACGACGGAAGCCGCCATCGAGACACTGCACGGGCAGCTCTGGGCCTGAGCAGCCGCGGTACGACGAGCAGGGGCCCCGGCGACGTCCGCCGGGGCCCCTGCTCGTGCCACGGGCCCGGGGCCCGCAGCCGTACGGCTAGCGCTCCAGGAAGGCGAAGAGGTCCTCCCAGCGGGCGGTGATCTTGTCGGTCGAGAAGCGCTGGATGTTCGCCCGGCCCGCCTCACCCATGCTGTCGCGCAGATCCTTGTCGGTCATCAGCGCGTCCAGCTGCTCGGCGAACAGCGTGGTGTTGCCCGGCTTCACGACGAAACCGTCCACACCGTCGGTGACGATCTCCCGGATGCCCGGCGCCATGTCGAAGGACACACACGGCACCGCCGACGCCATCGCCTCCATGGGCGCCAGCGGAAACCCCTCGTGGCGCGAGGTCAGCGTGAAGACCGAGCTGTCCCGCAGCGCCCCCGGCACATCGTTGGTGCGGCCCATCCACTCCACCGACGACGCGATGCCCAGCTCGGCCGCCAGCTTGTGCAGCTTGCGCTCGTCCTGACCGGCGCCGAAGATCCGCAGCTTCCAGTCCGGATGGCGGCCACAGACCTGCGCCCAGACGTCGAGCAGCAGGTCGATGCCCTTCTCGTGGGACAGCCGGCCGACGCTGACCACCGTCTTCGCCTCGCGCCGCGAGGGCTCCTCGGGGAAGAAGGGCAGCGGGTTGGGCATGAAGCCCACATTGTTCAGGTGCTGGCGGATCCACAGGTCCGCGTCCTCACGCGTGAGGACGAGCAGCCGGTCCACATCCCGGTAGAACTGCTTGACCCGGCGGAACCGCGAGGACTTCCGCGACGCCTCGAAGGACTCGTGGCTCATGCCGATCACGGTCACCCCGGCCGTCTCCGCGAGAGCCACCCACTCCATCGCCCACACCTGCGTGACGATGACGATGCTGCCCGGTCGCGCGGCCCCGAACAGCAGCGACAGCTTCGCGGCCTGCTCCTCCATGCCCGCCTGCCGCGCCGCCTGCTTGCGCTGCTCCGCCACGTTCAGCCGGCCCTTGAGCCCCTTGAGGACGCGGGCGCCCGGCGGGTGCGCGTCGTACAGCGTCGTCGTGCCGTACGGGAGGCCCTCGGGCAGCTCCGCCCGGCGGCCGTCGGGCGCCGGGGTGATGCCTACGACGTGCACGGCGTGACCGCGGTCGCTGAACAGCCGAGCCATGTGGTGGGACCAGCTGGTGACCCCGCCGAGCTCGTCCACGCTGTTGTTGACGAAGAAGATGTCCCTCGGAGTGTTCGTCCGACTGGATATTCGATCGTTCGTGGGAGCGGACAGGAGAGCCATGGGCAAGTCCTCAGCGTGGGGGAACCGCTCGTGGAAGAGCACGGAGATGCGGCCCCGTGCAGAGCGGACATGTCAACGCCAGGCTAACGCGAGGGACGGCGGCCCCGCCTGTTGCCGACCGCCGGGCCCGCGTCCCTGCACGACCCCTCCACGCCTACACCCCTAAACCCTTGACTCCCTGTACTCCCCGCGTCCGGCACTCAGGGGCGCACCGACCGCCAGCGCCTCGGCACCCGCCGGTTCAGCCACCGCGCCGCGGGGTCCTCCACGTACCGGTACACCGCCCAGGACAGCGTCAGCGAGACGACCGCGACCCCGAGCAGGTCGATCAGCACGCTGTTGTCGTCCCCGCCGCGCCCCCACCGCTCGATCAGCAGCCGGTTCACCGAGTGGTGGACGAGATAGAAGGAGTACGACCACACGCCGAGCAGCACCATCGCCCGCGACTGCAGCACCCCGCGGTGCCCCGCCGCCTCCCGCTGCGCGAACGCCACCACGATCAGCACGGCCAGCACCGCCAGCACCGGCCGCACCGCCGCGTCGAGGTACGCCACGACCTCCGGCGCACAGCGCGCCTTGCCCTGGTAGTAGCCGTACGTGCCCAGCGCGAGCAGCACCAGCGGCACGGCAGGCCGCAGCGGCACCCGCCAGCCGCGGCGCAGGGCCAGTGCGAAGGTCAGCCCCAGTACGAACTGCGGGAAGAAGAACACCGGGTGCCGTTGCACCCAGCTCGCCGTCGGCCCGTCGAGCAGCGCGTCGGCGGCCGTGCTCACCACGAACATGCCCGCGAGGCCGAGCCCGCTCAGGACCAGCAGCACCCCCGTCCTGGTCCGCCGCGCCCAGCTGATGACCAGCGGGAACAGCGCGTAGAAGAACAGCTCCGCGCCCAGCGTCCAGGTGGGCCCGTTGCCCGGCAGGTTCGGGGTGACGCCGGGAAACCACGACTGCACCAGGAACAGCGACGCCAGCAGGCTGCTCACGTCGATGTCCTTCTGCGGCAGCACGAAGAACGCGTACACGGCGAGCGGCGCGGCAGCCAGCGTGGCCGGCCAGATGCGCGCCGCGCGCCGCCAGTAGAACGCCCCGAGGTGCTGCCCTGGCCGGTGGCCCCAGGAGAGCAGGAACCCGGACAGCACGAAGAAGAAGGTGACGCCGTGCCCGCCGATCAGCGAGTACGGGAAGATCAGCGGCGCGGTGCCGTAGCCGGAGTGGTTGCCGAGCCCCGTGAAGTGATGGGTGAACACGGCGAACGCGGCGAAGAAGCGCAGGCTGGTGAGACAGTCCAGCCGGTCGGGCAGGGCCGGACGCAGCGGACGCAGGACGGGGCGGGGGAGGAGGGCCGGGCGCGAGCGGGGGACGGGAATCGTGGTCGCAGACACGGAGACAGGCACAGGCATCTCTTCGGCTCTTCGGGAAGGGCCGGCGGCCGCAGTACGACGAACAGACCCAGGTCGAGGTGCCTAACCTGCCAGACCCGAACCCGGTCACGGCCTCCCCCTGTGTTCGGCCCCGCCCGCCTCGGATCCCACGGCGGGCCGCGCCCGGGGGAAGGGGTCGGCGCCAGCACGGGCTCTCGTCCCGCCGTGGGCGGCAGGGAAGGGGCCGGCGCCAGCACGGGCCCTCGTCCCGCCGTGGGCCGAAGGGAGGAGGTCGGCTTCACGCGGCCCCTCGTCCCACCGCGAGCCGTGCCGGAAGGGGGCTGCTTCAGCACGGGCCCTCGCCCCACCGCGGGCCGCACGGAGGGGTTCGTCTCCAGCACCGGCCCACGTCCCGGCGGCGCCGGTCCCCGCCCCCGTCCCCCGACGACCCGTCCTCAGTGGGCGAGGTGGCGGACCTGTTGCCAGATCTCGGGGTCCGCGTCGCCGACCCGGCGGCGGAACTCCCGCACCGGCACGTCCCGCAGCTCGTCCGTCTCCAGGAAGCTCTGGCGCCCCTCGGCGTCGCCGACGGACCCCGGCGGCAGCGCGAGCACGCCGGGGCGGTCCTGGTGCGGCTTGCTCGTGATCTTCGCGACGCGCGCGCTCCCACCCCGTACGGACAGCACCAGACACGGCCGGTCCTTGGACCCAGGCCCGTCCTCGTACGGCACGTCGGCCCACCAGATCTCCCCGGCCTGCGGCGTCCGCTGCGGCCGGCCGGCCGGTTTCCGCCGGGGGCCGGTGGGCCGGCCAGGCGGCCGGGTCCGCCCGCCGGGCCGCTGCCGCCTCGCCCGCTGCCCGCGGCCCCACCCGTCACTGAGGGCGGCGATCAGCGCCAGCACCACCACGCCGACCAGCGCCCACCACCACGAGATGTCCATGCGCCCGACGGTACCGGGCGGGCCGGACCCCGGCACCGCGCGGCCTGCTCACGACCGGCGGCCGGGCCGTGGCGGGCGCGTCCAACACCCCGGCGGGGAAAGTGTGTTCCCGCGGCACGGCCGTCCACGGCACGGCGCGTGCCCGCGCCCCCGCGCGCTCCCCCCGAACCGGTGACAGCACAGGTGAGTTCCCCCACAACGGCACACCACCGAGGAGCGGGCGCTCCCGACGCGACTTACGCTCGATCCATCCGTGCGCTCGCCGCCCGCGCACAGTCCGCCCCTTCCCGAACGGGCTCCCGGACCCCACCACAGCGGAGAGCTCGGGACCCCGCCCCGTACCCCGGCACCCGGCCCCCTCCTCATTCCCACACCCGCACCCGGAGGTTCCCGCTCCATGAAGCTCACCGTCGTCGGCTGCTCGGGCTCGTTCCCCTCCACGGAATCGCCCTGCTCGAGCTACCTCGTAGAGGCCGACGGCTTCCGGCTGCTCCTCGACATGGGCAACGGCGCCCTCGGCGAGCTGCAGCGCCACACCGGTCTGTACGACCTGGACGCGATCTTCCTCAGCCACCTGCACGCCGACCACTGCATCGACATGACGGCGTACTTCGTCACCCGCTACTACCGGCACGACGGCGGCATGGCCCCCTCGATCCCGGTGTACGCGCCCGACGGCGCCCAGGAACGGCTGACCACGGCGCACGGTGCCACCCCGTCCCCGGACTCGATGAGCAAGGTCTTCGACTTCCACACCCTGAAGCCGGGCACCTTCGAGATCGGCCCCTTCACCGTCCGCACGGAGAAGATGCGCCACCCCGTCGAGACGTACGGCATCCGTCTGGAACACGGCGGGCGCGCGCTCACGTACTCCGGGGACACCGGCCCCTGCGAGGCGCTGGACGAGCTCGCGTCGGGCGCCGACCTCTTCCTCTGCGAGGCATCGTTCCTGCACGGCAAGGAGGACATCCCGGACCTGCACCTGAACGGCCGCGAGACGGGCGAGTACGCCCAGAGGGCGGGCGTCGGCCGCCTCGTCCTCACCCACATCCCGCCGTGGACCGACGCCGAACGCAACCTGAGCGACGCCCGCCAGACCTACCGGGGCCCCGCAGAGGTGGCGACCAGGGGCGCGGTGTACGAGGTCTAGCCGTACCGCAGGCCGTACGTATGACAAGGAGGCAGGGCCCCGGAACCGACTGGTTCCGGGGCCCTGCCTCCTACTGCGTACCTCGGGCCGGGCCGACTACTTGGCCTCAGCCTTCTGCAGCTCCGCCAGCTCCTCGTCGGACTCGCGGCCCGGCGTGGGGATGTTGAACTTCGTGATCGCGAAGCGGAAGACGAAGTAGTAGACGACCGCGAAGCAGAGGCCGACCAGGACCAGCATCCACGGCTTGGTCGCGATGCCCAGGTTCAGCAGGAAGTCGATCGCACCGGCCGAGAAGCCGAAGCCGTCCTTCATGCCGAGCGCCCAGGTCAGGGCCATCGAGACACCGGTCAGCACCGCGTGGACGCCGTAGAGCACCGGCGCCAGGAACATGAAGGTGAACTCGATGGGCTCGGTCACACCGGTCACGAAGGCGGTGAGCGCCAGCGAGAACATCATGCCGCCGACGATCTTGCGACGCTCGGGGCGGGCGCAGTGGACGATCGCGAGGCAGGCCGCCGGGAGGGCGAACATCATGATCGGGAAGAAGCCGGTCATGAACTGACCCGCGGTCGGGTCGCCCGCCAGGAAGCGGGAGATGTCGCCGTGCTTGCCCTCGAACTCACCGGCCTGGAACCACGGGAAGGAGTTCAGCAGGTGGTGCATGCCGACCGGGATCAGCGCACGGTTGGCGACACCGAAGATGCCGGCGCCGACCGCGCCCGAGCCGACCAGCCACTCACCGAAGTTGTGCAGACCGGTGCCGAGGACCGGCCAGATGTAGCCGAAGATGACGCCGATGAACAGACCCGCGAAGGCGGAGAGGATCGGGACCAGACGACGGCCGCCGAAGAAGCCGGCCCAGTCGGGCAGCTTCGTACGGTAGAAGCGCTGGTAGAGCAGCGCGACGACGATGCCCATCACGACACCGCCGAGGACACCCGCGTTGACCGGGGCCTCGGCCATGACGATCTTGCCTTCGACGACCGAGGCGACCTTCGGGAGGTTGCCGTCGGTGAAGGTGGCGAGCACCTTCTGGAAGACCAGGTAGCCGGTGACCGCGGCGAGGGCGGTCGAGCCGTCCGACTTCTTGGCGAAGCCGATCGCGATGCCGACGGCGAAGAGGATCGCCATGTTGTCGATGATCGCGCTGCCGCCGGCCGCCATGAACGTGGCGATCTTGTTGATGAACGCCCCGAAGGACTCGCGGCCCAGCATGTCGGGCTGGCCGAGGCGGATCAGCAGCGCGCCCGCCGGCAGCACGGCGACCGGCAGCATCAGGCTGCGGCCGATGCGCTGCATGACAGCCATCACGCCCGCGCCCTTCTTCTTCTTGTCGGCCGCGGGTGCGGCGGCGCTGGCCTTGGACATCTGATCCTCCATGGGGGCAAGGCGCCGCCGGGGACATGGGAAAAGATGGTGACGGCGGCGTCTCCGGGGTTCACGCGGACCGAACCGGTCGGACGCGTGGTCTACACCACTCAGTGGTGTAGACCAGTTGTAACACGGTGAGGGTGAGATAAGGAACCCCCGATTCCGGTGGTCCGGGACACAGCCCCGCACAACAGACAAAGGCCCCCGGACCGCGAGGGTCCGAGGGCCTTGGGGTAGGGGGCGTAAGCCCCGAACCCATTGCCGTATACAGCTACTTGTCGTCCGGGACTACTTCGTGTTCGCCTGCTCGATCTCCTCCTCCAGCTCCTCCGGCTCACGGCCCGGGGTCTGGAGGTTGAACTTGGTGATCGCGAAGCGGAACAGCGCGTAGTACACCGCCGCGAAGCACAGCCCGATGGGGATGATCATCCAGGGCTTGGTCGCGAGCCCCCAGTTGATGACGTAGTCGATCAGACCGGCCGAGAAGCTGAAGCCGTCCTTGACCCCCAGGCCCCACGTCACCGCCATCGACACACCCGTCAGCACCGCGTGGATCGCGTACAGCAGCGGCGCGATGAACAGGAACGAGTACTCCAACGGCTCCGTGATGCCGGTGACGAACGACGTCAGACCCACCGACAGCATCAGACCGCCGACGGCCTTGCGCCGGTGCGGCTTGGCGCAGTGCGTGATGGCGAGCGCCGCGGCCGGCAGCGCGAACATCATGATCGGGAAGAAACCGGTGGTGAACTGGCCCGCCGTCGGGTCGCCTGCCAGGAACCGGTTGATGTCACCGTGCACCACCGAACCGTCCGGCTTGGTGTAGCTGCCGAACTGGAACCAGATCGGCACGTTCAGGAACTGGTGCAGCCCGATCACCAGCAACCCGCGGTTGGCGACGCCGAAGATGCCCGCACCGAGCGCGCCCAGTCCGAT
The DNA here is from genome assembly GCF_044757485.1 of Streptomyces sp. NPDC091272. Classification (NCBI taxonomy): domain Bacteria; kingdom Bacillati; phylum Actinomycetota; class Actinomycetes; order Kitasatosporales; family Streptomycetaceae; genus Streptomyces; species Streptomyces sp. NPDC091272. The sequence continues at coordinate 13,332 of NZ_JBIVVC010000017.1, read as the reverse complement.
CAGCCAGTCACTGAAGCTCTCCAGCGCGTCACCCACCGGCGGCCACACCCACAGGCACAGCGCGGCGAAGACGATCGCCACGAACGACATGATGATCGGCACCAGCCGCCGGCCGTTGAAGAAGCCGAGCCAGTCGACCAGCTTGGTCCGGTGGTACTTCTGCCAGAAGTACGCCGCCAGCAACCCCATCACGATGCCGCCGAACACCCCCGGATTCTGGTACTCGAACGCCGTCACGGCCCCGTCCGCCGCCTGGCACCCCGTCGCCGCGGCCTTGGCGCCGCCCGTGCAGTCCTTCGGGAACTGGTGCAGCACGTTGTAGTACACGAGGAAGCCCGCCACCGCGGCGAGCGCCGTGGACCCGTCCGCCTTCTTGGCCATGCCGATCGCGACACCCACGCAGAACAGCAGCGGAAGCCCGATGTTGGCGTCCAGCAGCGCGCCGCCGGCCCCCATCATCACCTTGGCGACGTTCTCCCAGCCGAGGCCGTCCGCGCCGAACACGTCCGGCTGGCCCAGCCGGTTCAGGATGCCCGCCGCCGGCAGCACCGCGATGGGCAGCTGAAGGCTCCGACCCATCTTCTGCAGGCCCTGGAAGAGGCCGTTCCACCACTTCGGCGACGGCGGAGCCGCGCTCTGCACACTCATGGACGTCCTCCCGGAACAAGCCATCCCTCGCGGATGTTGCACACTGGTGTAGACCAGTCGCGATACGGTCCCGGAAGTGCGTCTGACCACGCACCACCGGTGATCGTCATCTTTCGTCACGGCAGCCCCGTGCGCCCGAGAAGTTGGGCCAAGCGTGGGTTAACGTGACGAAGCGGCCAACGCTGGGCCGACGCGGCGTGATGCAGCGACCTTTGACCACTCAAGGAGAAACACATGGCCACCAAGGCTGAGAAGATCGTCGCCGGGCTCGGCGGGCTCGACAACATCGAAGAGGTCGAGGGCTGCATCACGCGCCTGCGCACCGAGGTCGTCAACGCGGACCTCGTCAACGAGGCCGCGCTGAAGGCCGCCGGCGCCCACGGCGTCGTCCGCATGGGCACCGCCATCCAGGTCGTCATCGGCACCGACGCCGACCCGATCGCCGGCGAGATCGAAGACATGATGTGAGCCACTGAGCTCACCGCCCCACGGCACCCCGAAGGCCCTGTTCCAGCCACATCAACCGGCCGGAACAGGGCCTTCGCGCAATCCGGAACCAGCGGTTCGCAGCCACCGACTAGGCTCCTCACCATGTCTCGAATCGACGGCCGCACCCCCGAACAGCTCCGCCCGGTCACCATCGAACGCGGATGGAGCAAGCACGCCGAGGGCTCCGTCCTCGTCTCCTTCGGCGACACGAAGGTCTTCTGCACCGCCTCCTTCACCGAAGGCGTCCCGCGCTGGCGCAAGGGCAGCGGCGAAGGCTGGGTCACCGGCGAGTACTCGATGCTCCCGCGCGCCACCAACACCCGCGGCGACCGCGAATCCGTCCGCGGCAAGATCGGCGGACGCACCCACGAGATCAGCCGCCTCATCGGCCGCTCGCTGCGCGCAGTCATCGACTACAAGGCCCTCGGCGAGAACACCGTCGTGCTGGACTGCGACGTCCTGCAGGCCGACGGCGGCACCCGCACCGCCGCCATCACCGGCGCCTACGTCGCCCTCGCCGACGCCATCGCCTGGGGCAAGGCCAAGAAGCTCATCAAGCACAACCGCGAACCCCTCACCGGCACGGTCTCCGCCGTCTCCGTCGGCATCGTCGACGGAAAGCCGCTCCTCGACCTCTGCTACGAGGAAGACGTCCGCGCCGACACCGACATGAACGTCGTCTGCACCGGCGACGGCCGCTTCGTCGAGGTCCAGGGCACCGCCGAGGCCGAGCCCTTCGACCGCGCCGAACTCAACGCCCTGCTCGACCTGGCCGCCGGCGGCTGCGCCGACCTCGCGGCCCTCCAGGCCCGCGCCCTGACCGCGGCAACCACGGACGCCCCTGCCGCGTCGTAACGGATACGGGCGTACGGACTGAACCCCGTACGCCCGTCCAGCCGTCGTCGTTCCTCGGGGGAGGACCCGCTCCATGCAGTCGTACGTACGCCGCCGCACCGCCCTGGCCCTCGCGGCCACCGCCCTCGCGCTGCCGCTCGCCGTCGGCTGCGGAGCCCTCGACAAGGCCATGGACTGCGCGAGCACGGCCACCACCATCGCCGCGAGCGTCGACAGGCTCAGCACGGCGATCGCCTCCGCCTCCGAGAACCCGCTCCAGTCCCAGCAGGCGCTGAACGACATCGACCGCGAACTGAAGTCCCTCGGCGACAGGACCGACAACGCGGACCTCGCCAAGGCGGTCACGGACCTGGGCGCCGGCGTGGACAACGTCCGCAAGGCCATCGACTCGGGCGACACCACCCCCGACCTCAAGCCGGTCACCGACGCGGCAGGCGAAATCGGCAAGGTCTGCACGCCGTAACTTGGAGGGCATGACCTCCCGCCTCATCCTCGCCACCCGCAACGCCGGCAAGATCACCGAGCTCCGCACGATCCTCGCCGACGCCGATCTCCCCTACGACCTGATCGGCACGGACGCCTACCCGGAGATCCCCGACGTCAAGGAGACCGGCGTCACCTTCTCGGAGAACGCCCTCCTCAAGGCCCACGCCATGGCCCAGGCGACCGGCCTGCCCGCCGTCGCCGACGACTCCGGCCTCGCGGTGGACGTCCTGCACGGCGCCCCCGGCATCTTCTCCGCCCGCTGGTCCGGCACCCACGGCGAGGACCGGGCCAACCTGGACCTCCTCCTCGCCCAGCTCGCCGACATCGGCCCGGAGCACCGCGCCGCCCACTTCGTCTGCGCGGCGGCCCTCGCCCTCCCGGACGGCACGGAACGCGTCGTCTTCGGCACCATGCCCGGCACCCTGCGCACGGCCCCCGCCGGCACCAACGGCTTCGGCTACGACCCGATCCTCCAGCCGGAGGGGTACGACATCACCTGCGCGGAACTCACCCCGGCGCAGAAGAACGCGATCTCCCACCGCGGCAAGGCATTCAGGGCGCTGGTGCCGGTGCTGCGGGAGGTGTTGGGCTGAAGTCCCGTCGGCAGGTACGCGGAAGGGCCGCCCGTCTCGGACGGGCGGCCCTTCTTGCTGTGTGCGGCCGGGGGGACTCGAACCCCCACGGGTTTTACCCCACTGGGACCTAAACCCAGCGTGACTGCCAATTCCACCACGGCCGCCGACGCGCACCCATCGTAAGGTGCGCGCGCCGCCGGGCGGAGCGCGCGGTCAGAACTTCGGTTCGCGGGCCTGGGCCTCGACCAGTTCTGCGGCCTCTTCCTTTGTCTCGACCGACGGCGGGGAGCCGGCCAGCGGCTTCTGGGCGGTCTCCTTCATGCAGGCGACCGCGATGATGCCGATCAGGGCCGCCGCCATCGAGTAGTACGCCGGCATCAGGTTGTTGCCGGTCCAGGCGATCAGGCCGGTGATCACCAGCGGGGTCGTACCGCCGAAGATCGACGCGGAGAGGTTGTAGCCGACCGAGAGGGAGCCGTAGCGCACCGAGGTCGGGAAGAGGGCCGGGAGGGCGGCCGACATCGTGCCGAGCAGGCAGACCAGCGACAGGCCCAGCATCAGCATGCCGATGATGATCGCGGGGATGCTGCCCTGGCCGATCAGCAGGAACGCCGGCAGGGAGAGGACGAAGAAGCCGACCATGCCCGCCATCAGCAGCGGCTTGCGGCCGAAGCGGTCGCTGAGCTTGCCGACCTGGTTGATGATCAACATCAGGAAGGCCATGACGCCCAGCAGGATGAGCAGGCCGTGGGTCTCCGAGTAGCCGAGCTCGTCCGAGAGATAGGTCGGCATGTACGAGAGCAGCATGTAGTCAGTGACGTTGTACGCGCCGACCAGGCAGATGCAGAGGATCAGGGTCGGCCAGTACGTGCGGAAGATCTTCGCCAGGTCGCCCTTGGTGGTCTTCTCGACGGCGTCCGCGGCCTCGGACGCGCGGGCGTTCTCCGACTCCAGCTTCTGGAAGGCGGGGGTCTCGTCCAGCTTCAGCCGCAGGTAGAGGCCGATCAGGCCCATCGGCGCGGCGACGAGGAAGGGGATGCGCCAGCCCCACTCGCGCATCACGTCGTTGCCGAGGATCGCGGTGAGGGCGGTGACCAGGCCGGCCGCGCCGACGTAACCGGCCAGCGTGCCGAATTCGAGGAAGCTGCCGAAGTAGCCGCGGCGCTTGTCGGGCGCGTACTCGGCGATGAAGGTGGAGGCACCGCCGTACTCGCCGCCGGTGGAGAAGCCCTGGACCATCCGGAAGAAGATCAGCAGGATCGGTGCCCAGATGCCGATGGAGTCCCAGGACGGGATGAGGCCGATGGCGAGGGTGCCGATCGACATCAGGATCATCGTGAGCGCGAGGACCTTCTTGCGGCCGATCTTGTCGCCCATGGGGCCGAAGAACATGCCGCCCAGCGGGCGCACCAGGAAGGCGACGGCGAAGGTCGCGAAGGAGGAGAGGAGCTGCGCGGTGTCGTTCCCGGACGGGAAGAAGACCTGACCGATGGTGACGGCGAGATAACTGTAGATGCCGAAGTCGAACCATTCCATGGCGTTGCCGAGGGAGGCTGCCTTGGTGGCGCGCTTGACCGCTGCCTCGTCCGTGACGGTGATGTCGGAGCGCCGCAGCGGCGGGTTCTTGCGTCGCTTGATGGTGCGGAAGAGGTTCCGGTGACGCTTGACCGCCTCGGGATCCTCAGCTCTCTCGGGGCCGCTGAGCGCCATGGTGCAGATTCCTTTCCTCGGACACGTATCCAAGGGTTACTTCTGCACAATCGCGACGGTTGCAAACGGAAGTCCCAGGGATCTGGGACTTCCGTCACGCAAATCGACGGCCGAACGGCCCAGCCACGGCAGAGCGCGGGCGCGCCGGCGGTGGCGGGCCCCGGGCAGGCCCGGGGCGGGCCGCGCGTGGCTCAGATCTTCAGGTCCTTGATGATCTTCGCGACGTGGCCGGTCGCCTTGACGTTGTAGAAGGCGTGCTCGACCTTGCCCTCCTCGTCGACGACGACCGTGGAGCGGATGACGCCCGTCACCGTTTTGCCGTACAGCTTCTTCTCGCCGAAGGCGCCGTAGGAGGTGAGCACCGACTTGTCGGGGTCGCCGACCAGCGTGACCTTCAGGGACTCCTTCTCGCGGAACTTCGCGAGCTTCTCCGGCTTGTCGGGGGAGACGCCGATGACGTCGTACCCGGCGGCGGCCAGCACGTCCAGGTTGTCGGTGAAGTCGCAGGCCTGCTTGGTGCAGCCGGGGGTCAGGGCGGCCGGGTAGAAGTAGACGATGACCTTGCGGCCCTTGTGGGAGGCGAGGGAGACGTCGTTGCCGTCGGCGTCGGGCAGCGTGAAGAGGGGGGCGGTGTCGCCGGGCGCCAGGCGCTCGCTCATGGGGACTCCCAGGTGAGGGTGGAGGGCGGGTTACGGGTTGAGCGTAATGGGGGTGCCGATGGGTGTACGGGCGCGGGAGCTGACAGACTGCTCACGACGGATTACCGGACCGGACCACGGAGGCGGCGCAGTGTCGGAAGCCAGGACCCCTGCGCAGATCGAGGCGGACATCGTCCGCAGGCGCGACCAGCTCGCGGTGACGCTCGACGAGATCGGCGTGCGGCTGCATCCCAAGACGATCGTGGGCGACGCGAAGGCCAAGGCGAGGTCGGCCGTCGACGAGACCGCGGGGCGTGCCTTCGTCGCGGTCAACCGCAAGGTGACGGACGTGCGCGCACGGTTCGTGGACGCCGAGGGCGCGCCGCGGCTCGACCGGCTGGTGCCGGTGGGCGTGGTCGCCGTGGCGGTCGTGGGGCTGCTCGTCCTGTCCACCCGCCGCCGCAGGGCCTGACGCCCCCCTGTCTCGGCCCGTGCGGGTGGGGGCGGGTAGGTTGCGTGGCGTGAGCGAGAAGACCCGTCCCCGCGACGCCAACGACGACAAGCTGCCCATCCGGATGCTGCACGACCGGGTGCTGGTGAGGTCGGACTCGCCCGAGGGCGAACGCCGTTCGGGCGGCGGCATCCTGATTCCGGCGACGGCGGCCGTCGGCAAGCGGCTGGCCTGGGCCGAGGTGGTCGCGGTCGGCCAGAACGTACGGTCCGTGGTGCCCGGTGACCGGGTGCTGTACGACCCGGAGGACCGCGCCGAGGTCGAGGTGCGCGGCACCGCCTACGTACTGATGCGGGAGCGCGACCTGCACGCGGTCGCCTCCGAGCGGGTGTCCGAGGACTCGACCGGCCTCTATCTGTAGGCCTGCGGCGGGCGGTTGGGTGCGGGTGGGGGGGGGGGGGCCAGGGGGCCCCCCCCCCCCCCCCCCAGTTTTTAACATGGTAGGGCCCCCCCCCCAACCCCCCGGCCCGGGGCGGCCAAAACCACCCCCCCCCGCGTATTACCGGTTTTAGTTTA
>NZ_JBIVVC010000017.1:0-6894 GCF_044757485.1 Streptomyces sp. NPDC091272 | reverse complement strand
GGGGGGCCCCCGCGGGGGGGGTGCCGTCCACGCCCCCGGCCTTTTTGTTGGGGGGGGGGGGGGGGGGTTGGGGGGGGGGGGGGGGGGGGCCCCCTGGCCCCCCCCCCCCCACCCGCACTTTTTGCTACCTTGGAAGGACCCCGACGAGACGCGCCGTACCGGGTCCGCAAAGACGACGCACCCCGTGAGATTCCGCGTTTCTCGTTCCGGAGGTGCCGTCATGGCATGGGTTTTGCTGATCGTCGCAGGTCTGCTCGAAGTCGGCTGGTCGATCGGAATGAAGTTCACCGAGGGGTTCACCCGGCTGTGGCCGAGCCTGGGCACCGGTGTCGGCATCGTCCTCAGCATGGTGCTGCTGTCGCAGGCCGCGAAGACGCTGCCGATCGGTACGGCGTACGGCGTGTGGGTCGGTATCGGTGCGGCCGGTGCGGCGGTGCTCGGGATGGTCGTGCTGAACGAGCCGGTCACCGCCGCCCGGATCTTCTTCGTCTGTCTGCTGCTGGTGGCCGTGGTGGGCCTGAAGGCGACCTCGGGGCACTAGCCTCCGGCCCCTCGTTCCCCGGGGCCCCGCCGTCCCGGCCCGCTGAACCTCAGGCTCAGAAGGCCGGGGCGCCGTCAGGCTCAGAAGGGCGGGGGCGCCGTCAGGTTCAGAAGGCCGGGGCGCTGCCGCCCGCCGGGCGGCGGGCGCCGCCCGCGCTGTCGTCGCCGTCGGTCCCTGTGTCGTCCCCGCCGCCGATCAGACCGCCGACCGGGTTGGTGGTGCCGCCGGTGTCGTCGCTGCCGCCGTCGGTCGTGCCGCCGTTGTCCGCGCCGCCGTTGGTGCTGCCGCCGGTGGCGTCGCCGCCCGTGACCGCTCCGCCGTTGTCGCCGCCGGGCGTGTTGCCGCCCGGATCGCCGCCGGTGGCCGTGCCCGGGGTGCCGGTCCGGCCGCCCTGCTGCTGGCCGCCGTCCGGGGCGGGGGTGCCGGTGGTGGCGCTGGGGTTCTCGCCGGGAGTGGTGCCGGGCGGCGAGCGGAGCGGCTCGCGCCGGGTGGGCGGCGGTTCGACCGGTGTTTCGGCGCCCTCCTCCAGTTCCAGTTCGAAGTCCTTGGCCGGCTTGCCCTTCATTGCCGCCGCCGTGTACTGCGCCCAGGTCTGGGCCGGGGCGCCGCCGCCGTTGACGCGTTCCTGGCCGAGTGCGCCGTAGAGCGGGGTCTGGACGGCGGTGTCCGGGTCGGCGCCCATCACGGCGACGACCGTGGCGAGGTCGGGGGTGTAGCCCGCGAACCAGGCCGCCTTGTCCTCCTCGGCGGTGCCGGTCTTGCCTGCCGCGGGGCGGCCCGCCGCCTGGGCCGCGGCGCCGGTGCCTCCCTCGACGACGCTCTGCAGGATGGAGGTGGTGGTGTCGGCGGCGGCGCGTGAGACGACCTGCTTGACCTCCTGTTTCGGCAGTGGGAGGTCGGTGCCGTTCTTGGAGATCTTTTCGACGAGTGAGTACGTGCCGCGCTGGCCGTGGTGGGCGAGGGTCGCGTACGCCTCGGTCATGTCGAGGACGCTCGCGGTGGCGACGCCGAGCGCGATGGAGGGGTACGCGTTGAGTTCGGGGGTCTCCTCGGGGAGGCCGAGCGCGACCGCGGTCTCCTTGACCTTCTTGGGGCCGACGTCGACGGCCATCTGCGCGTACACGGAGTTCACCGACCTGTCGGTGGCGGTGCGGACCGAGATCTGGCCGTAGGAACGGTCGTCCTCGTTCTCGGGGTTGTAGCCGGTGGGCCCGTCGGGGCCCTGGACCATGCGCTTGTTGGTGCCGTCGTAGGCGGTGTTGGGGGTGATGGGGACGCCGGACTGGGTGGTGGAACCGTTCTCGACGGCCGCGGTGAAGACGAACGGCTTGAAGGTGGAGCCGACTTGGAAGTCGCGGCGGGTCGCGTTGGAGACGTACTGCTTGGTGTAGTCGATGCCGCCGTACAGGGCGACGACCTTGCCGGTCGCCGGGTCGATGGAGGCGCCGCCGACACGGACGTTGCGGTCCGCCTTGCGCCTGGCGTCGGTCTTCTTCATGACGTTGTCGTCGACGGACTTCACGAGGGCGTCCTGGCGGGGCTTCTCCAGGGTGGTGGTGATGCGGTAGCCACCGGTGTTGAGGGTCTCCTCGTCGATGACCTTGTTGTCGGTGAGGTAGTCCTCGACGGCCTGCACGATGTAACCGCGCTGTCCGGAGAGACCGGAGGCGGGCTTGGCCTGCTGCGGCTGCGGGAAGACGGTCCGCGCCCGGCCGGCCTGCCCGAGCCAGCCCTCCTTGACCATGCCGTCCAGGACGTAGTTCCAGCGGGCGAGCGCCTTGCCGCGGTTCTCGGGGTGGGTGGCGACGTCGTAGGCGTTGGGGGCGTTGAGCAGCGAGGCGAGGTAGGCGCCCTCGGGGGCGCCGAGTTCCCCGACGTCCTTGCCGTAGTAGGCCTGCGAGGCGGCCTGGATCCCGTACGCGTTGCGGCCGAAGTAGCTGGTGTTGAGGTAGCCCTCAAGGATCGAGTCCTTGGACTCCTCCCGGTTGAGCTTGATGGCGATGAAGAACTCCTTCACCTTGCGCGTGACGGTCTGTTCCTGCGCCAGGTAGTAGTTCTTGACGTACTGCTGGGTGATGGTCGAGCCGGACTGCTTGCCCTTGCCTGTGAGGGTGTTCCAGGCGGCGCGGACCATGGCCTGCGGGTCGACGGCGGGTTCGTTGTAGAAGCCGCGGTCCTCGGCGGCGAGCACCGCGTGCTGGACGTCCTTGGGGACCTGGGCGAGTTTGACGTTCTCCCGGTTGACGTCGCCGTCGCGGGCGAGGGAGCTGCCGTCGGCGTACAGGTAGACGTTGGACTGCGCGGTGGCGGTGTCGTTCGCCTTGGGGATCTTGACCATCATGTAGCCGGTCACGAAGGCGCCGCAGAGCAGGAGGGCGAGCAGCGCGAAGGCGGCGAGCAGCATCCGCCAGGTGGGGATCAGCCGTCGCCAGCCTGTTCGCCTGGGCCGCTTCGGCTTCTTGCCCGGCTTGCCGCCCTTGCCGTTCTGTCCGTTCTCCTTGGCCGCCTGGTGGTTGTCCGGGTTCGAGGCGGAGTTCGGGCCCGGGGCCGGGATGGAGGGGTCCCGGGGGGCCCAGCCCGGCTGCTGCTCTGGCTCGTCACTCATGCCTGTGAAGACTCCTCGGGCGCGGCCAGAGGTTCACACTCCGGCATAACAGTGTCGTATCGGGCGGATTCGCTTGCACTCCCATAAAACACCGCGCCTTACCGCGATTCACACTCGTCCTCGCACTCGGCGAGTAATCGCTCGCGGACGGTGACCCCGTTGGGCTAGGGTCGTGCGCTTTGGTGCCGGAAGCAGCGGTGAGCCAAGTGGCACAACGAGCGAGGGTGCGCGGGAGGTGCGGGTGCGGGGACTGCGGGTGGGTGGGAAGCCGGTGCACGAGGCGCGGGTGCGCTGGCGGTTGTACGGGCTGGTGGCGGCCGGCGGTTTCCGCCGTTACGCGACGTACCGGGCGGCCACGGTGGCGGGCGTGTTCACCAACACCGTCTTCGGGTTCATCCTCGCGTACGCCTACACGGCGCTCTGGGACCAGCGGCCCGGACTCGGCGGCTACGACCTGCCGCAGGCCCTCGCGTACGTCTGGCTGGGCCAAGCGCTGCTGGCCGCCGCGTCGTTGATGGGCGGCGGCTTCGAGGACGAGCTGATGGAACGCATCCGTACGGGCGCGGTCGCGACGGACCTCTACCGTCCCGCGGACCTCCAAATGTGGTGGCTTGCGGGGGACTTGGGGCGCGGCGCGTTCCAGCTGCTGGGCCGCGGAGTGGTCCCGATGGTGGCCGGGGCGCTCGCCTTCGAGGTGGCGCTGCCGCCGTCGGGCTGGGTGTGGGCGGCGTTCCTGGGGTCGGTGGCGCTCGCGCTGGTGGTGAGCTTCGCGCTGCGCTACCTGGTGGCGCTGAGCGCGTTCTGGCTGATGGACGGGGCGGGGGCGGCGCAGCTCTCCTGGCTGGCCGGGATGTTCTTCTCCGGGATGCTGCTGCCGCTCAACCTCTTCCCCGGGGCGCTCGGCGAGGTGGCGCGGGCGCTGCCGTGGTCCTCGCTGCTCCAGGTGCCGGCGGACGTGTACCTGGGCCGGCGGACGGGCTGGGACCTGGTGGCGGCGTACGGCTTCCAGGCCGGCTGGGCGTGCGTACTGCTGCTGTGCGGAAGGCTGTTGCAGTCGGTGGCGACACGGCGGGTGGTGGTGCAGGGTGGCTGACCTCCTGCCGGGGCGGGAACCCACCGCCCGCGAACGGCGCCAGGAGCGGGAGTGGGCGCGGGTGCGGGGTCCTGTGCGCGGCCGGGTGTCGCTGCTGCGGGACGGCCTGCGGGCGTACGGTCTGATCGCGGCGATGTGGATCCGCTCGACGATGGCGTACCGGACGTCCTTCGTGCTCACGACGGCCGGCAGCTTCGTGGGGACGGGCCTCGACTTCGTCGCGGTGCTGCTGATGTTCCAGCACGTGAACAGTCTCGGCGGCTTCTCGCTGGGTGAGGTGGCCTTCCTGTACGGACTGGCGGGTGCCTCCCTCGGCCTCGCCGACCTCGCGATGGGCTCGATGGGGCGGCTCGGCCAGAAGGTGCGCGACGGCACGCTGGACGCGTTGCTGGTACGGCCCGCGCCGGTGCTCGCGCAGGTCGCGGCGGACCGGTTCGCGCTGCGCAGGCTCGGCCGGACGACGCAGGGCCTCGCGGTGCTGGCGTACGCGCTCGTCCAGCTGACCGGCGCGGGAGGGGTGGAGTGGACGCCGCTCAAGGTGCTGATGGTGCCGCTGACGGTGCTGACCGGCGCGGTGATCTTCGCGGCGGTGTTCACGATGGGGGGCGCGTTCCAGTTCTGGGCGCAGGACGCGGCGGAGGTCCAGTCGGCGTTCACCTTCGGGGGCAACGCGCTGCTCCAGTACCCGCCGACGGTGTTCGCGAAGGACCTGGTGCGCGGCGTCACCTTCCTGCTGCCGCTCGCGTTCGTGAACTGGGTTCCGGCGATGTACGTACTCGGCAGGCCGTACCCGCTCGCACTGCCGCAGTGGTGCGCGTTCCTGTCGCCGGCGGTGGCGGTGGGGTTCTGGGCGGTGGCGGGACTGCTGTGGCGGTCGGGGCTGAGGTCGTACCGGAGTACGGGGAGCTGAGGCGGACATGGGTGAGCTGATCGAGCTGACGGACGTCGAGAAGGTCTTCGACGTACGCCGCAAAACGGGCTTCATGCGACGGGAGAAACGGCAGGTCAGAGCCGTCGACGGGATCAGCTTCACGATTTCGCGCGGCGAGATGGTCGGCTACATCGGCCCCAACGGCGCGGGCAAGTCCACCACCATCAAGATGCTGACCGGCATCCTCACCCCGTCCGGCGGCCGGCTGCGCGTCGCCGGTATCGATCCCGCCGGGCAGCGCACCCGGCTGTCCCAGCGCATCGGCGTGGTCTTCGGGCAGCGCACCACTCTCTGGTGGGACCTGCCACTCAAGGACTCCTACCGTCTGATGCACCGCATGTACCGCATCCCCGACGACCGGTTCGCCGCGAACATGGCCCGGTGCGTCGAACTGCTGGACCTGGGCGAGCTGTTGGACGTACCCGTGCGGCAGCTCTCGCTCGGCCAGCGGATGCGCGGGGACATCGCGGCTGCCCTCCTCCACGACCCCGAGGTCCTCTACCTCGACGAACCGACGATCGGCCTGGACGTCGTCTCGAAGTCGAGGGTCCGGGAGTTCCTGCGCGACCTGAACGCCGAGAACGGCACCACCGTCCTGCTCACCACCCACGACCTGACCGACATCGAGCAGCTCTGCAAGCGGGTGATGGTCATCGACCACGGGCGGCTGATGTATGACGGGGCGTTGGCCGGACTGCACGAGGTGGGGGAGAGCGAACGTACGCTCGTGGTGGACCTCGAACACGAAATGCCGCCGGTACGAACCGACTTGGCCAGGGTGGTGAAGGTGGAGGGCCCCCGGCAGTGGCTCGCCTTCCCCGCGTCGATGTCGGCGGCGCCCCTGGTAGCCCAACTGGCCGCCGAATACCCCCTGTTGGACCTGTCGGTGCGCGAGCCGGACATCGAGGCGGTGATCGCGAAAATGTACGCCGGTGGGACGGGCGGGGCAACGGGCGCGCGGCTAGGGTGAGTCGCATGACCAGTGACCTTCCTGAACTCCGGGCGTCGGACGCCGATCGCGAACGGGTGGCCGAGGTGCTGCGCGAGGCCGTGGCCGAGGGCCGCCTCGACATGGAGGAGTTCGACGAGCGGCTGGGCGCCGCGTACTCGTCGCGCACCCAGGGTGAACTCCAGCACCTGGTGAGGGACCTGCCCCTGACGCCGGGCTCGGCGCCGACCGTCCTGCCGGCGCACGCGACCGGCGGGGAGACGGTGAGCTGGGCGGGCCGGGTGGGGGTGCCCGCCACGTCGAAGGGGGCGTTCGCCTTCTGGGGCGGGTTCAGGCGCTGGGGCCAGTGGAGCGTGGCACGCCGGTTCACCGCGTTCGCGATGTGGGGCGGCGGCGAGATCGACCTGCGCGAGGCGCGCTTCGAGGACCGCGAGGTGACGATCCGCTGCATCACGATCATGGGCGGCATCGCGGTCAAGGTCCCGCAGGAGCTGACGGTCCAGGTCACCGGCATCGGCATCATGGGCGACTTCGACGACAAGGCCACGGGCCAGGGCACCCCGGGCTCCCCGGTCGTCAAGGTCACGGGCTTCGCACTGATGGGCGGCGTGGGCGTGGAACGCAAACTCCGCAAGTCCGAGAAGCAACGGCTGAAGGAGGAGCGGAGGAAGGAGCTGGGGTAGGGCCTGTCGTCAAATGACGATCTTGGATAGTGGATCATGGTCGAATGATGCGTCGTCATGAACTGTCCGATGCCGAGTGGGAGTTCGTCCGG
>NZ_JBIVVC010000016.1:0-180623 GCF_044757485.1 Streptomyces sp. NPDC091272 | reverse complement strand
ACAAGCGCGACTACATCTTCAACGGCACCCTCACCGTCGCAGCGATCGCCATCTGGCTCCGCGACACCGTCCAAGAGCCATCAGAAACGACCTAGCGGTTCCAGCTCGGGGTCCGGTACGGCTTGGCGCAGGATCGCAGCTCCGGCAGCCAGCGCCCCAGCCAGTCGCCCAGGTCCCAGGGCAGGCACCAGTTGTCGGGGTTCGGCTTGGTCGGGGTCGGGGTGGTCGGCTTGGGCTGGGTCGGGGTGGTCGGCTTCGGCGGAACCGTTGTGGGCTTCGCGGACAGCTTCTTGCGGAAGACCGCGGACGACTCCGGGTTCTCGGCACACTGCCAGACGCCGTGCGGGCAGTAGTCCGTGATGGTCTGGTACAGCGGCTTGTGCTGGGCGAACCAGTCGAGCATGCGCCGCGTGTACTCGGGGTTGTCCCCGTTACGGAAGAGGCCCCACTCGGGGTACGAGATCGCCTTGCCGTGGGCGGCGGCGAAGTCCACCTGGTGCTGGAGCCCGTAAGGGGTGCGCACCTGATCGTCGAAGGACACGCCGGGCGGCTGGTCGTAGGAGTCCATGCCGATGATGTCGACGACGTCGTCACCGGGGTAGCACTTGGTCCAGGCGACGGCGTCCAGCCCGCGGTTCGGCGCGAAGTCGAAGCGGAACTTCTGCCCCGGAACGGACCGCATCTCCGCGACGATGCTCCTCCAGTACGTCTTCCAGGACTGAGGGTCGGGCCCGCAACGGTGGGTGTAGGTCGTGCCGTTCATCTCCCAGCCGAGCACGATGACCGTGTCCGGGACACCCAGGTTCACCAGGTGCTCGGCGAGCTTCCGGTAGTGCTTGTCGAAGTCGCCCCGGGCACCGGCTCGCAGCAGGGAGCGCACCCTGCGGTCGGAGACGTGATCCTCGTTGCCCTCCATCATCGGCACGTTGAGGACGAACATCCGCTCGGCGGAACCGCGCTTCCACTTCGCCCAGGGGCGCAGGAACCCGGGCCGCCCCTCGATGTTGGACCATAGGTCGCCCGGCAGGTAGGTGTGTCCGACGGTGACGTTGGTGCCGTCCAGCCAGCGCGACAGCTTCTTCATCCGCCGCACACCGGCCGGTCCGTAGTGCAGATAGGCACCCACGGCGGTCGCCGGCCGGTCCGCGCCGGACGCGGGGCGGACCGGCGTCGAAGGGCGGGGGGCGGGGGGCGCGGCGACGGGCTCCGCCGTCGGGCGGACCACGGCGGGGCCCGCTCCGGGGTTCTTGCCCTCTTCCGTCCGCTGCGCAGGTGCGCTGCAGGCGACGGCGAAGAGGCTCGCGGAAATCGTCCCGATCGAGATGGCTGTCAGACTCCGCCGTGTGCGCATGAGCCTCTCCTGGTTCCCTGGGCATCCATATTCTTGGACAGTAATCGGAAATACCTACCAGTGATTTTTTTGGGGCTTTTCAATAGGCCGTCGGTGAAGCGTGCAGCACACTATCGAGCCAGGCGGGTGGAATTACGCATGGTCGGAGTCCGCGAAGCCGCCAGGAACGGTCGTGGGAGACTGGCACGCATTTTCGATTCGCGTGCAGATACGGTCCGAACGGTCCCTCACCCGGCTTGTGCCGAGAACCGTTTCGTGGCGACCTCGTTGTCAACTACATGGACAGATGTGGAGGCCACCCGGAATGAACGCGTACACCAGGTTCCGTAACAGACGTCGCAGCGGCCGAATCGTTCCGCCGGGGTTCCCGGGCCGCCGGGCCGTCCTGCGGGCGCTGTTCGGTGCCGGCGTCGTCGCCACAACCGCGGGGGCCCTCGCCCCGATCCTCGGCAAGGCGTCCGCCGGTCCGGCACGACGCACCCCCGCGGCGGGCCCGCCGGCCACGGCAGCACTCACGGGGAGCACGACGGCCGTACGCGCGTCACCCCCGCCGACGACGGAGCACTTCACCGAGATGTACCGGGGCCGCCGCATCGACTGCGTGCTTCCGAACGAGGCGGCGAGCAGGTCGGGCGAGGGACACGGGCCCTTCGACGCACGGGCGGCCGAGCGGTGCCGGCCCGAGGTGTACATCGACGGCCGTCCCCTGCACGTCATGAGGTCGGCGAACGGCGGCTACCTGAGCGTCGTGAACCACTACGAGTCGTTCCCGACGCTGCTGGCCGCCGCCCGCGCCGCCGTCGACGTCCTGGGGTTCGCCCGACTGTCCGAGACCCCCACGCACACCACCTGAGCCAGGAGAACCGGTCGCGATGTACACCCGCAAGAACCAGCGGAACCTGACTCGGACGGAGAAGCAGCGTCTGGTGGCCGCGTTCCTGGAGCTCAAGCGATCAGGACGCTACGACGAATTCGTGTCCGTGCACGTCCAGTACTACACCGCCGACGGCGAGACGGGACCGCGGGCCGCACACAGCACCCCGTCCTTCTTCCCGTGGCACCGCCAGTTCCTCCTGGAGTTCGAACAGGCCCTGCGGACGGTCGATCCGTCCGTCTCGCTGCCGTACTGGGACTGGACCACGGACAACACCCCCGCGGCCTCGCTGTGGGCGGACGACTTCCTGGGCGGCAACGGCAGGAAGCGGGACCAGCAGGTGATGACCGGGCCCTTCGCCCATGCCAACGGCCACTGGCAGATCGCCGCGTCGGTCACCGAGGACCGCTTCCTCACCCGGAACTTCGGCGGGCCCAAGGGGAGGGTGACCCTCCCGACCAAGGAGGACGTGGCCTGGGCGACCCGGGACGCCGTGTACGACTCGGCCCCCTGGGACAGCACGGCCACCGGGGGATTCCGTAACAAGCTGGAGGGGTGGGCCACCGGCAACGCCGACAAGGGGAACAACCACAACCGGGTGCACCGCTGGGTGGGTGGCGTGATGCTGGGCGGAGCCTCGCCCAACGACCCGGTCTTCTGGCTCCATCACGCGTTCGTCGACCTGCTCTGGCTGCGCTGGCAGAAGGCACACCCGCGCAGCGGTTACCAGCCGGCCGGGCCGCTCGACGCGAACGACCCGCAGAAGGGCCGGATCTACAGCCTCAACGAGACGATGCCGCCGTGGAACATGCGCCCGGCCCAACTGCTCGACCACAGCGGGCTGTACCGGTACGCGTGAGACCCGTCCACGCGCGCGGCGTGGTGGACGCGGCCGGAACGTGCCCGCAGCCTCCTGACGAGGTCGAGGAGGCTGCGGGTACGTGGTGGAGATCAGTTGCCGTAGCCACCGTGGTGCTCGTCATCGCCGTCGTTGACGCAGGTGTTGCCGAACGCCGGGTTGAGCAGCCCGATGACGTTCACGGTGTTGCCGCACAGGTTGACCGGGATGTTCACCGGCACCTGCACCAGGTTGCCGGACACCACGCCCGGGGAGTTGGCGGCGACACCCTCGGCACCGGCGTCGGCGGTGGCCATGCCAGCGCCACCGGCCATCAGGGCGCCGGCACCGGCCACGACAGCGGCAGTCTTGGCGAAACGCGACATCAGTTCTCCTTCGAACACGAGGGCCGGCCGCGGGGTCGCGACCGTCACGGTCGTTCAACGCACGGATGGATAGGCGGTAACGGCTCTCGCGAAAACTCTTGTTGCGGCATGGAGTGTGCGAGAGGGGTGGTGCGCAGTGGTGGTGTCCGGCCTCACCAGGGAGCGGGCCATGAGGCCGGACATCACGTATCCCCACCTCCGCACGGGGCCGTGTTCGATCCGGCCCGGTGCATCAGCTAGCCAGGGGAGGAGCGGCATCCGGCGCTGGCTGGACAGGACGCCACCCTGTTAACGCCCGAGCGGCAAAACGGTTCTGCACCTCGCGTGGCGGGCTGCGCCGCGCGTGCCGGACTGCACCTCGCCTGCCGGACTGCACCCCACGTGCCGGACTGCACCCCGCGTGGTGGCGCTTAGGATCAAGCGGGTCCGCCCCCAGGTGCGACGGCGGGACCGTGTCGACGAGCTGTCCCGCCACTGAGACCAGCTCGGAGTTCACGTAGTGCTTTTCGACGTCACCTGCGGCCGGCTCGCCGGCATCTTCGGCGAGCACCGGCTCGCGACCCTGCCCCCCGGCGCCTTCCCGCCCGCCGCCGTGGACTCCGAGGGCGCCCGGCTGCTGCAGACCGTCGGGGCCCCCACCGGGACGCTGCACCTGCGCGGGCCGGACGGGGAGACCGGTCGGCCGACCCGGGTACGGGACGTCGTCGACACCGTTGCCCTCGAACTCGAAGAAGTTCTGCCGGGCACGGGCGAGTGGCCCGTGGTCGGCTGGCTGCTCAACACCCATGTCGCCCTCGACCCCGGTACCGGCAAGGTGTACGCCTTCGACGCCGACGAGGGCCTGGTGCGGGAACTCCACACGGACGTCTCCTCCCTCATCCAGGTCACCGTCCGGTTCCAGCGCCTGCTCGACGAATTCACCTTCGACGGGGACGAGGAGTCGGAGTTCGAGCGCCTGGAGGGTGAGGTCGAGCTCGTCCGGCGGGAGACGGCCAGAATCGATCCACTCCCCTTCCGGGACGACGAGAGCCCCTGGTCGGTGGTGGGCGACGAGATCGCCGCGGGGCAGCGGTTCACGGCCGACAGCCCGGGAGGCCGCACGCTCTACGGGTGAGCGTCGGCGGGGCCCCGAGGGGACCGCCCATGACCGACCGTACGACACCGGACGGTAACTCGTCTTTATTTTGCGTGACTTGAGCTTGTTCTTGCAATCCAGTGCCCATAGGTTGTGCCGCGGGCAGCCGCTTCCGCCGGGACGCGGGGCCGGCTTCCCCGTACCTCCTTCCTCCCGCACCCCCACGTGCTGAGCCGATTGCGAGGAACCACCGTGCCCGTATCCCGACGGACCGCCCTGACCTCTGCCCTCATCGGAGCCGGTGCGGCGGTGGGCCTGAGCGCCCGCACCGCCACCGCCGCCCCCCTCGCCCCCACCGCCTCCCCGCCGGGCGACGTGGTCGGCGCGATCACGGTGGGCTACCAGGGCTGGTTCGCCTGCTCCGGCGACGGCGCCCCGATAAACGGCTGGTGGCACTGGTCCAACAACTGGAGCCAGCCGCCGTCCCCCACCAACACCGCCATCGTGAGCTGGCCCGACGTCAGCGACTACACCAGCACCTACCGCAGCGCGTACCCGGCGCTCGGCAGCGGTCTGCCCGCCACGCTGTTCTCCTCGTACGACCAGCAGACCGTCGACACGCACTTCGCGTGGATGCGGCAGTACGGCATCGACACCGCGGCGCTCCAGCGCTTCAACCCCAACGGCGGTGAGGGCGCCACCCGGGACGCGATGGCCGCCAAGGTCCGCGCGGCGGCGGAGAAGCACGACCGGAAGTTCTACGTGATGTACGACGCCACCGGCTGGACGAACATGCAGCCGGAGATGAAGGCGGACTGGCTCGCCAAGATGAAGGCGCACACCGCCTCCCCCGCCTACGCCCGGCAGAACGGCAGACCGGTGGTCGGGATCTGGGGCTTCGGCTTCAACGAGCCCAACAAGACGTGGTCGGCGCCGGTGTGCCTGGATGTCGTCAACTGGTTCAAGGAGCAGGGCTGTTACGTCATGGGCGGTGTGCCCACCCACTGGCGGAGCGGCAACGAGGACTCCAGGGCCGGGTATCTCGACGTCTACCACGCCTTCGACATGCTCTCGCCGTGGATGGTCGGCCGGATCGGCGACATCGCGGGCGCCGACCACTTCTACGCCAACGTCAACACCCCCGACCAGGCACACTGCACGGCCCACGGCATCGACTACCAGCCGTGCGTCCTGCCGGGCGACCTCCAGTCGGGCCACCGCGCGCACGGTGACTTCATGTGGCGGCAGTTCTACAACATGGTGCGGGTGGGGGTGCAGGGCATCTACATCTCCATGTTCGACGAGTACAACGAGGGCAACCAGATCGCCAAGACCGCGGAGACCTCCGCGCAGACACCCGTCGGTTCGGGCATCCGTGCGCTCGACGAGGACGGCACGGCCTGTTCCGCCGACTACTACCTGCGGCTGACCGGCGACGGCGGTCGGATGCTCAAGGGGCAGCTCGCCCCCACACCGGTCCGCCCCACCCAGCCCACCGTCGGGGGCCCCACGCCCCCGCCCACCGGTGACCTCGCACTCGGCCGGCCGGCGAGCGCGAGCAGCCAGACGCAGCAGTACGGGCCCGGCAACGCGGTCGACGGCAACGCCGGCAGCTACTGGGAGAGCGCCAACCACTCCTTCCCGCAGTGGATCCAGATAGACCTGGGGTCGGTGCGGCCGGTGCGCCGGCTGGTGCTGTCCCTCCCGCCGGACCCCGCGTGGAGCACCCGCACCCAGACGCTGTCCGTCCTCGGCTCGACGCAGGGCACGGCGTTCTCCGAACTGGTGGCCCCAGCCGCCCGCGTCTTCGACCCGGCCTCCGGCAACACCCGTACGGTCACCCTCCCGGCGACCGCGCAGACCCGCTTCGTCCGGGTCGTGTTCTCCGGCAACTCCGGCTGGCCGGCCGGCCAGCTGTCGGGGCTGGCTGTCTACGCGAGCTGACGGCTTGTCCTGGAGACTCGTCCTGACGACTCGTCCTCACGACTCGTCGGTGCGTGCCGAGTCAACGGCCCCGGTCGGAGCGCCGGCGGGGGGGGACGGGTCAGTCGTCCAGGCGTTTCAGTCGTCCAGGGCGTTCAGGACCCTCCCGAGGTCCACGAACTTTAAATTGGTCGCGGGACGGTCGCCGTCGCCGGGGTTGTCGTGGCCGTCCTGGACGACGAGCAGGCCGTGCGGGTACCGGGAGCCGAGAGGTGCGTTCAGCGCGGCAGCGCCGTCGCACTCCTCGGAGCCGTCCAGCGTGCTGTTCGCCGGTCCGACCCGGAACCCGCCTTCGTACTCGTTGCCGTCGGTGCGCTCGCGGTCGTAGGCGGCGAAGGTGTTGTCACCCTGACTCGAAGCGAGGAGGTACCCGTCACCACCCGACTCGGCGACCAGCGTCAGGCCCTCGACGTCCGCGGAGAGCCGGGTGCCGCCGAAGCCGGGGTCCGCGCCCGGAGAACACTCGTCGGTCTGCTCGTCGTAGATGCCGTCGACCCCGAACTCACGGACCTTGTCGACCAGTTCGGGGGTACCGGTGAGGTCGGCGCGCAAACGCCAGATGCCGATGTCCTCCTGTCCGGCGTACAGGGTCCCGTCGGCCGGGTCGACGGTCATGCCCTCGACCTGGGGCAGTTCGCCGGGTGCGGCGCAGGGGGCCCACGCTCTGCCGTTCGGCAGGCGGAACGTAGCGGGCAGGTCCAGGGTCCGAACCTTGCGGTACGTGACCTTGCCGCCCGCGGCGGGGAGCAGTTCGAGCAGAGCGATGCTCGTGCGCTCGCGCCGGCTCACCAGGGCGTACGAGCGCCCGCTCGCGGGGTCGGTCCAGGTGGCCAGACCGTACGCGGTCCGCTGCTCGTTGACCTCGGCCTGGTCACGGGAGAACACGGCGGGAGCGGCGGCAGCGGTGACATCGATGAGCGGGCCGCCGCCGCCCGGTCGGTCACGGTCGATCCGGTAGAAGCGCAGCCGGTCGTGGCCGCGGTCACTGGTGACCGCCAGGTCGGCCCGTCCGGTCGACAGGCGCATTCCCTGGACGAGGTCCACGTTGTTGAACCGGCCCGGGGCGTCCTCCGGCCCGGCGGCCGGCGGCGCGGCCACCGACTGGACCTGCCGCGCGTCCAGGTCGTAGACGCGCAGACCGCCCTCCTTGGCAGTCGCGATGACGAGACTGCGGCCCGGGGAATTGGTGTTGCGCCAGATGGCGGGGTCGTCGGCGTCGGCGTTGCCGCCCTCGTCGTCATCATGCAGGACCGGAGTCTCCGCACGCGGAGTGAGCACGGGCAGCGAGCCGCCGGAAACACGGTGGGCCTGGGCCGGCACGGCGATGCCCGCTGCCGCGAGCGCGGTGGCCACGGCCAGTACGAGTGACCGGGCGATGGTGGAGCGAGTCACGCAAGTCTCCTCTGCAGGGGGTCAGTTCTGCGTGAGCGTGGTCCTCCTTCGTGTCGGCACAGCGGCCGCCGGACAACCGGTTGCTCCGGCCTCAGATGTATACCTGGTGAACAAGGGCGGGGGGCGGTACGGATGGGGTGCGGGTCCGGGGGGCGGACGGGTGGTCGGCACCGGTGCGCGGGGCGCGGGTCCGGGCAAGCGCGTTCAGCTCGGCCTCGGTACGGCGCCAGTCGTAGCCGTGCAGCCAGTACTCGACGAGCTGGCGGAGCCAGGGCTGCCGGGTCCCCCAACCTGAACGAATGCATCGAGGCACTCGCACCCCTCCCAGACCAGGGTGATTGACTGCACGGGTGACTGAGTGCGACGTCTTGCGCGTCTTCTGCGGGCCCGCCGGCCAGTACGGCAACGAACTCGGAGTCGTCCTCGAAGGGGCCGCCGTCCCTTCGGAGGCCGAGCGTCTGGCCTTCGCCAGAAAGGTGGGATTCAGCGAGACCGTGTTCGTCGACGACCCCGAGCGCGGTGTCATCGACATCTACACGCCGACATCACGGCTGCCCTTTGCCGGGCACCCGTGCGTGGGCGCTGCTTGGCTGCTCAACGTGCCTGCGCTGGTCACGCCGGCAGGGGTGGTGGGCGCCCGAACCGACGGGGAGTTCACCCGGATCACGGCGCGGGCCGAATGGGCACCGGCACGTACCCTGCGCCAGTACGGCTCCGTGGCGGAAGTGAACGCGCTGCCTGTGCCCGAGCCCGGGGAGTGGATCTACGCATGGGCATGGCAGGACGAGGCGGCCGGCCAGGTGAGGGCCCGCGCCTTCCCCGGTCGGGGCGACGGGATCGACGAGGACGAGGCAACGGGCGCGGCAGCACTGCTGCTCACCTCCCGTCTCGGCCGTCCCTTGCACATCGCACAGGGGCGCGGCTCACGGATCGAGACGGCACCGCGGCCGGGCGGACTGATTGAAGTCGGCGGGCGCGTAACAAGCTTGTCGTTCAACGGTCGGCGCTGAACGGCTCTTCCTGCCGGTGTGTCAGTCCCACGCGTTGAAGAGGACTCCGCCCAATGTGGTGATGCCGTAGAAGCGTATTTCGCGCCCCTCGCCCTGCGTGAGCACTGAGGTGTCCACTTCGGAGAGCGGTGTGGCGAGTCGTTCGCTGCTCAGGACCGTGAAGCCCACGTTGGCGAAGACATGAGCCCATGTCGGCGGCGCGAGGAAGTCCTCTCCGTACCAGTCCCGCGGTGCCTTGGTGAAGGCGACCCAGGGGTGGTGAGCGTGACAGAGGACAATGTTCTGGCCTTCGCGTTCGACGACCGTCGCGGTGTGGAAGGTCCGGGGGTACACCCGTTGCTCCACCTCACCTACTTCACCTCCAGCGACCCGGGCAGCGGCATACAGAGCAGCTCGGAACGCCGACAGGTCAGTCTCGGGGAGTGGGCCGTGCTTCGGCCGGTAGAAACCTGTCGCCCCCCGCGGCAGCGTGAAGCGGTCGTTGTCCTCGTTGGCCATGCCGCTCATTCTGGCTGGTGCGAGGCCCGTCGGGTGGTGGTTCTGGAAGCCGGGCGGCCTGCCCGGTCCGGGGCGGGGTGGTGTCGGTGCGTCGGTGCGCCGACCGGAGAGCCGGTCTTCGCGAATCGCGACGCGTCGCAACGACGGGGCGCCTGGCCTGCGTCCCACACCCCCGTGACCGCCCAGCTCGCGCCGTATCCCGCCGCGCCCGTCACCGGGGCGTCACCAGGGCCTCGCCAGGTGCGGCACCGTGGGCGCATGCTCCTTCCTCTTCGTCAGGCGCGGCTGACTCCCGCGCTGCTCCTGCTGTGCTGCGCCCTCAGCGCCGGCTGCGTCTTCGTACCCTCCTCCCCCTCCCCTACGGGGTCCGCCCCGCCGGCCCGGGAACCGCAGCAGGTGCACATGGTTCCGGCCTGGCCGGTCGTGGCCGAGCCCCGCGCGTACTCCACGCTGGAGCCCACCGGCCCGCACCGAGCCTCGCCGGTCGCTCCCGACGACGCGAAGGGCGGTGAGCGCGGAGAAGTGGCGGCGGGGCAGGGAGACAACCGCCCGCTGCCGCCGCGTCGCCGCCGTGCTGAGCCGCAGCGCACCGTGCTCCCGCCCTTGCCTCGGCGCGTCCGGTCGGCCGTGTCCGGGCGCCCGCCCGCCGCGAAGACGCAGCGGCGGCCGGATGCCCGGCAGGCGCCCCGCCACCGGCCGCGCGCCACCTACGACGGCAGCATGGTCTGCAACTGGGCAGGCGGCATCGGCACAGATCCGGCCACCGTGGCTGCCTGCCGCAGGCAGTACGGACGTTGAGAATGCTGCTCCGAGGCGGAGTTGAAACGCGGTTCTGGACCTTCGCTTCGACACCGGAGTCGTGCCCTCCGGCGAGCAGTCGCATGGGTACGATGACGCACTGCGCGCCCGCCGGCGGGCGCGTCGTCAACCGTAGTAGCAACCGAACGGGGTGGATGTCGTGCGCCTGCTGCTGACGTCGGACACGCACCTGCCCAAGCGGGCCAAGCAGCTGCCACCCGTCCTGCTCACCGAGATCGCTGCGGCTGACGTCGTCTTCCACGCCGGCGACTGGGTGGACGTGGCGACCTTGGACGTGTTCCGGGAGCGCGCACGACGCCTCGTGGCCGTTTACGGGAACAACGACGGGCCCGAGCTGCGGGCCCAGCTCGACGAGGTGGCGCGGGTGGAGTGCGGTGGGCTTCGTTTCGGTGTCGTGCACGAGACGGGCCCCGCACAGGGCCGCGAGCAGCGGTGCGCCCAGCGTTTCACGGACCTCGATGTCCTGGTGTTCGGCCACAGCCACATTCCCTGGGACACCACTGCGCGGGGCGGACTGCGCCTGCTCAACCCCGGCTCTCCGACCGACAGACGCCGCCAACCGCACTGCACGTACATGACCGCCGAGGTGTCCGGCGCCCACCTCACCGACGTCCGCCTGCACCGCCTGCCGCCCCGCACCTGAGCGGACCACTCCCTCCCCAGGAGTCGTGGTCAGCCCTGTCCGTCTCCCTGTCCTCGCGCGTCCGCCGTGTCCCCCCGGCGCACGGAGCGAATGCGTACCACCTTCGCGTCCAGGTCCACCTGGAAGGGAGGTTCTTCCGCCGGCCTGACGTTCTTACGGACCCGCTCCTGCGCCAAGGCCTGTCTCTGAGCCTGCGCCCCGGGGGTGACCTCCTGCAGGAATTCCGTGCCGACGGAGGTCAGGCCCTTGCGTCTGCGCCAGTAGATCCAGCCCCGCCGTTCCGCCCACAGGAGCACGCGGTCCGCAAGGAACCCCACCACGGCCAGTGCACCGAATCCGCCGACGACCTGCCACACCGTGCTCATCATGCACGGTGAACTCCTCGGGATCGCAAGGAAGTTCCCACCCCCAGCCGAACCGAGGGCCACGGCGTCCCATCCGTTGTACCTTCCTGCCACAGCGGACCGGAGGTGACCGCTGTTTGCCTCCACCCTGGTCCTGGACAACATCCGTAAGCGTGCCGGCACAACCGGCGAGGAACGACGGGGTGGGCCGGACCGGCCTGCTCGGCACGCGGTGGACCTCGGCGGCACGGACGAAGAAGGCGATGAGATGAGCACGGATGCGTACACCGGCGGTGCGGTGGACCGGGCGGCGGAGGACGTACGGGAAGGCGACGCGGACGCGACGCTGGCGGTCGCTGTCCGCTCGTACGCCGCCTTCGCCGTACATGTGCGCTTCGACGACGGCATGACCGAGGAGGTCCTGCCCGTCCTGTGGTCAGTGATCGCTGCGGCGGAACGGGAGACCTATCCGGCCCAGCTGGAGGAGTTCGTGAGCCGGCACCAGGATCAACTCCTGCGGCTGTACGCGCAGTACGGGCCCCAGGCCGCCATCGCCCAGCACGGGCGGTGCGAGCTCTTCGCGCACCCGGTGTCGTTGATCGCGCTGGAGCGTCTGTCCTCCGTCCGCACCCGGCACGCACTGGCGGCACGCTGGAACGGGGAGCTGCCCGACCGGTGGCTCAACGACCTCTGCGAACCCTGGGGTGTGCCCGAGGTGCTGTGAGTGTCCGGGACGTAGGTGTGCCCGTCTGGTGGCTGGGGGCCGTTGCCTCACGTGCCCGTGGTTCACGGGACCGGCGGGGCGGCAGGGCTCGGGGGTCGGCGTTCTTGGCCGGCCAGGGCGGGCGCCTGCTCCCGCTGCGGACACTGCGCGGTGAGGCACTGTTTCGGGGCCAGGACGCAGGCGCGTCCCGCGGTCGTCCTCGCCGGGTCGCAGAGGCTCAGCACCTGGAGGCCCGGGGGCGGTGGTTCGGTCTGGGCCACGGCCGGTGCGGTGAGCGACAGCGGGGCGACGAGCAGTGCCAGGGCGGTCGCGAACCGGCCCACCAGCAAGGGCGTACGAAATCGGGTCATGCCCACAGCCAAGCACCCGCGTGGCTTCCGGCCGGGCAAGCGCGGTACACCGAACTCCCCACAGGCGGGGCGGGGTGCCGCTTGGGCACCTTTGTCCGTCCGGGAATATCGGTCGGATTTTCGCAGGGGGACGGAGGGGTGGGGTGGTGGACGTCGCGTTGGTCGTCGCCGTTACCGAGAAGGTGGCCGGGGGCGGCCCGAGGGGATGGCCCCCTCGGGCCGCCCCCCGGCTCACCCGCCGGAGCCCCGCACCACCCTCGGTCGCAGCAGCGTGATCTTCGACGCGCCGAGTTCGGAGACGTACAAGTTGCCGGTCGCGGTGTCCTCGGTGACGTCCAGCGGCTGCTGGAAGCCGGTGAACCCCGGGGTGCCCGTCGTCGGGGCGGACAGCTTTCCCTGGGGATCGACGCCGAAGACCTCGATGTCCTGGCCGCTGCTGTAACGGACCACCAGCAGCTTGCCCTTCAGCGCGCCGCCGAAGGCGTTGCTCCGGTACTCCACCGCGCCGTTCGCCGAGGCGTGCAGTCCCGCGTCGTACATTCCGGCCAGGTCGAGGTTGCGGTCCGGCAAGGTGCCCACCGGGTAGTCGCCCGTCTCGAACGGGTCGACGCCCGCCGTCGGGTTGCCCCCGGCCAGCACCCACTCGCAGCGGGCCGGGTTGGGGTGACCGTAGTAGCGGTTCTTGCGCACGTCGAAGACGTAGTCCGTCTCGGCGCTGCGGACCGAGGTGAGGCCCGGTACGGCAGGTGCCGTGTACGCCCCGTTGGTGCCGGCGTCGACCCGGCGGGCGCAGGCGGGCGGCAGGGTGGACGGAGTGGCCGGGGTGCTGCCGCCCGCGGCGGAGCCGTTGGTCGGGGCGTAGAGGTGGCCGTTGCTGTGCCACACCAGGTCAAAGGCGTTGCGCACGCCGGTGCCGTACAGGGTCAGGGGTGCGTTCACCGCGAACGGGTCGTAGCTCCCCGGGCTCTCGGTACGGACGTCCACCGGGCCCGACGCGGGCAGCTTCGCCCGGTCCAGGCGTAGCACCGCCGCACTGAGCAGCCGTTCGGGACGGTTCCCCCAGGTCGCGTCGGCGGCCCCCATCGCGTTGTTCGCACCCTGGCTGAGGTAGAGCGCGCCGTCCGGTCCGAACGCCAGCGAGTTGGACTCGTGGTCCTTCACCGACCTCGGCAGCCGGCTGATCACCTCGGTGTACGTCCCGAGGGCGGGCCCGGACAGCTTCGCGATGCTGCTCGAGAAGTCCGGCTCGTTCGGGGTGCCGCCCGCGTACATGGTGTTGGAGGTGATCCACAGGACGGGTCCGGCCGCCGGGGTGCCGGGTTCGAAGGCGAGACCGATGACCGTACGGTTCGGCGCGCCGGGCAGGCCCCTGGCGGTCGCGTCGTCGCGCACGGTGGAGATGGTCTGCGGGCTGCTCAGCGTGCCGTCGGCGCCGATGGTCCAGCGCAGGATGTATCCGTCCAGCGTGGCCGCGTACAACTTGCCGTCCGGGCCCTTGACCACGGAGGTGAAGCTCTTGCCCGAGGCGCCGCTTGCGACCTTGTCGAAGGCGACCGGGCCGCCGGTACCGGTACCGGCGCCGGTGGTGAACACCGAGGACCACGGGGTGAAGGTACGGCCGGACAGGTCCTTCGCACCCGCGGTGACCGTGAACCGGTAGCGGGTGTTCGGTCTGAGGGCGCCGGTCGGCGACAGGTTGATCACGTCACCCCCGCCGCTGGTGACCACATGGGCGGGGACCGCGACTCCGGTCGCCGATTCCTGCAGCGTGACCGTGGCGGCGGTGAGGGTGGCCGCGTCGACCCCGCCGCCCACCAGCCGGAGGTCCGCGACGACGCTTCCCGTGGGCGGCACGGCGGTGGCGGTGTTGGCGGGCGTCACAGTGCGTATCTCGGGGTGGACCGCGGCGTCTGTCAGGGGAGCGACGGTGAGGTGGCTGAGCTTGGTGTTGGTCCCGCCGGCGGGACTGACCGTCAGCCGTCCGTCGGTGACGGTCGGGTACAGGGTCCGGGTGCGGTACGGGGCGGCGCTCGTCGGGACGAAGCCGTCGACGGCGTTCTGGTTCTCCACCTGTAGCGCGTGCGTACTGTCCAGGTTCGAACGCTCGCCGACCACGACGGTCACGGCGTACGTCCCGTTGGGCACCGCGAGCTCCCAGCGTCCAGGGGTGCTGACGCCCTGGGAGGCGGCCGGGAGCTGCATGTGCAGGAAGGTGGCCAGCAGCCGGTCGGGCTCGGCGGCGCCCCGGTCGCGCCCGTTGCCGACGAGGTTCAGCGGCGTGCTGGAGGTGAGACCCACCCAGCCGTAGCTGAGACCGGTGCCCTGGTGGGGGCCGGTGCGGGCGGCGTAGGCCTGGCCGTGGTCGAGGAGGTAGCCCGTGGGGGGCACGGTGCTCGCGGGGGCGAAGTCGACCTTGGCGGCGAAGGTGGTGTCGGCCTCGGCCGGGTTCGGCGTGCCCAGCCCGAGGCCGCCCAGTGCCAGAGCCAGGGCTGTCAGCAGTACGGCGGCGCGCCGGGAACGGGAGCTCTGTCGGCGCGGCCCGCCGGGCCGGCTCGAACCGGGTCTTCGGGAGTGGTGCGGTATCACGGTGTTCGCTCCATCCGGAGGTATCTGTTCACCCATGCGCCGCACGCATCAACTGCGCGCGGAGAAGGGCGAGTTGTCAGGGGGCATCAGTGCCCTCACCCGACCCACCCCAAGCCGCGGCGACCGACCAGGATTCATACGCACCGCAGCTGGGACGACACGTACGGCAACAGGGCTGGTTGCTTGGTACAGGAGTTGGTACAGGAGTAGGTACAGGAGTGTGGCCGCGGGCTTCCTCCCGCACCGGGGGTCGGCGGGGCCCGCCCGGCAGCCACCCTCGTTTCCGGAGCATTGCCGGACATTGCCAACTCGTGGGGATCCGAACGGAGTTCTACCCCCGCGGGCGCCTCTGCCCTACCTTCCGTCCCAGGCTCGGGCGCGGACCCGGGCCGCCCCCTCGTCCCGGCACCTTCAAGGAGACTCCATGCCCGCAAGTCTTCCGGCCGGCCCCGCCGCCCCCGGCCGCCACCCCGCCGAAGCGGGAGCCGGGGGCGCCGGCCCGGACCGGCGCAGAGTGCTCGGGCTCGCCGCGGCAGCCGGAGCCGGCGTCCCGCTCACCGCACTCCTCGGCACCGGAACCGTGGCTGCGCGGACCCGCCCGGCAGCCCCGGTGCCCACGCTGCCCGGTGTCGTCAAGCCGCTGCCCGCCGAGTTGTTCACCCTTCGCGGGACCAACGCGGAGACCAGGAGCGAGGCCCTGCGCGGCACCGGGCACCTCACCCCCGTCGACCGGTTCTTCGTCCGCAACCACACCAGTACGCCCCGTATCGACGCCACGACCTGGAAGCTCACCGTCTGGGGCAGCGGGCTGCGCGGCGGGCCCGTCGACTTCTCCTACGCCGACCTGCGCGCCCTGCCCGCAGTCACCCGTACCGCGTTCATCGAGTGCGCGGGCAACGGCCGCAGTTTCTTCACCTCCCAGCAGGGCCAGGCCGTCACCGGCACCGCCTGGACGCTCGGCGCGGTCGGCGCTGCCCGCTGGCGCGGGGCCCGCCTCGCCGACGTGCTGCGGCGGGCGGGCATCAGCCCCGACGCGGTGGACGTGATGCCACGCGGCCTCGACGGCGAGGTCGTCACCGACGGGGTGAACCAGGGCCGGGTGCGCCGTCCGCTGCCCGTCGCCAAGGCGCTGGACGACGTCATCCTCGCGTACGAGATGAACGGCCTGCCCCTGCCGCCCGACCACGGCTTCCCGGTCCGCGTCGTCGTGCCGTCCTGGGTGGGGGTGGCATCGGTGAAGTGGGTCGGTGACATCGAGGTGAGCGACACACCGCTGGCCTCCCCCTGGAACACCGGGCTGTACCGGCTGTTCGGCGAGGCCTACCCGGCCGGGGGCAGCGCACCCCTCACCCGGCAGGCGCTCAAGAGCGTCTTCGAACTCCCCGCCGGTGCGCGCTTCGCGCTGCGGCGCCCGTACCGGCTGACCGGCCGCTCCTGGTCCGGCGGCGCGCCGGTGCGCCTGGTCGAGGTCAGCACCGACGGTGGTGAGCGGTGGCGCCGGGCCCGGCTGCTGGACGTGCCGCGCAGGGGCGACTGGGTGCGGTGGGCCGCCGAGTGGCTGCCGCGGACGGCCGGTCCCACGACGTTGCTGGCGCGGGCGACCGACGCCGCCGGGTACACGCAGCCTGCGGTGACGGTCCACAACACACAGGGCTATCTGTTCGACGCGGTGGTCCGCCACCCCGTGACCGTCGGCTGAGCGGACCGACGGCCACGGGGGTGTGGTGGGGCCGGAGCCGGGCCCGGTCGCGGTGGGGGTGGCGGGGCCGTAACCGGCCAGGTTCAGCGGACGGTGACCCGTGCGTCGGCCCACGATGTGTGGTCGTACGCCGAGTTCCCGTTCGCATCCTCCACCACCAGGTGCAGCAGCCGCACCCCCCGTACGTCGACGTCCACGGCCACCGGACCGCCCGCCCCCGTCAGTTTGCCCGTACTGAACAGGACCTTGCCGTCGCCGCGTACCGAGGCCTTCGTCGCCCCGGTCGCGGCCTGCCGGGTGGAGAAGTCGTCGATGCCGACGAGTGCGGTGAACCGGCTCGCGTTGCCGCCCAGGTGGTACACCACCTCGGACGGCGCGTGCACGCCGAGGCCCTTGGCGTACGTGGTGCCGCCGAACGCGATCGCAGTGCCGTCCCCCGGCTCCTTGCGGCCGTTGGAACGGTCGCGCTCGACGGGCCCCCAGCCGTTCGCGGCGGACACCCGGTCCAGGTCGCTGAGCCAGGAGTCGACGGTCGGCGCCGCGGGTAGGGTGCTGGTCCGTCCGGCCCCGGTGTACCTCAGCGGCCCGCCGGCGGAACCGGCCGTGGCCTCGAAGGACACCGGCCAGGTGGTGCCGGGCGCGGTCCCGGCCGGTGCGGTGACCTGCCAGGAGGCGGTCAGCTTCGCGCCCTGCGCCAGCCGGGCCGTACCGGTCGCCGTGATCGCCCTGACCGCCCAGCCCGCGGGCGCCCGCACCGTGAGCAGGGCGTCGGTCCACGGTTTGGCCGAGGCGTTGCCCAAGGTCGCCGAGACGGTGAACGCCTGTGCCGGGGAGGCCTGTTCCGGCACGGTGACGCGCAGGCCGTGCGGCTTGCGGGGATAGGAGTCGGCCCACGAGGAGCGCATCAGCGCCACGAGGCCGGTGACGACGGAGGGGTTCTGCGCCGCGACGTCGCGCTGTTCGCCGAGGTCGCTCGACAGGTCGTAGAGCTCCACCTGCCACTGTCCGTCGGGCAGGTTGTGGTCGCGGACCGGGGCGAACCGCACGGCCTTCCACCTGTCCTTGCGTACGGCCTCCGCGAGCCAGGTGGCCCGGCCCTTGTCCTGCTTGTCGGCCCGGCTCGTGACGCCGCGCTCGTCCCGGTACCAGTAGAGGTGGTTGTGCCGGGCGGCGTCAGCGGTGCCGGCGAGCAGCGGGGCGGCGGACAGCCCGTCGATGTCGGCGGGGGCCGGGGCGCCCGCGAGGTCCGCGAGGGTGGGCAGCACGTCGGTGAGCGGGGTCGGCCGGTCGGTGGTGCCCTTGCCGATCCGGCCGGGCGACCACGCGATCAGCGGGACCCGGATGCCGCCCTCGTACAGGTTGCGCTTGTAGCCGCGCAGCGGCCCGCCCGCATCGAACAGGTCCGGGTCGACACCGCCCTCCTCGTGCGGCCCGTTGTCGCTCGTGACGAACAGAATGGTGTCGTCGGCGATGCCCCGGGCCCTGAGCCTGTCGACGACCTTGCCGACGGTCGCGTCGAAGTAACTGATCTGCGCCGCGTGCCCCTTGTTCTGCTGGGTCCACGGGCGGGAGGCGTACGCGCCGCTGTCCGGGATGTCGCTCGGGGAGTGGGGGACGTTGGGCGTGAGGAACAGCAGGAACGGCTCGTCGGCACGGGCGTCGATCCACTCCAGCGCGTGCCGCTCGATGAGGTCGGGGGCGTACGCGCCCTTGGCGTTGCCCTCGTTCGCGGGGATCGGCTCCTTGACACCGTTGTGCCACAGGTACTGCGGGTAGTACTGGTGGGCGTGGCCGTGGTCGATGTAGCCGTAGAACTCCTCGAAGCCGCGCGCGTTGGGATGACTGGCCTGATCGCCCTGCTCGGGGCCGAAGCCCCACTTGCCGATGACCGCGGTGCGGTAGCCGCGGCTGCGCAGCACCTCGGCGAACGTCGTGTCCCCGTCACGCAGCGGCCCCTGCGGCCCGTCCGGATTGGCCCGCACGGCGGCGTGCCCGGTGTGCAGTCCGGTGAGCAGGGAGCAGCGGGACGGCGCGCAGACCGCCGCCAGGGAGTACGCGTCGCTGAACCGAAGCCCCTCGGAGGCGAGTTGGTCGATCCGGGGAGTGGTGATGAGTTTCTGGCCGTACGCACCGAGGTCACCGTAGCCGAGGTCGTCGGCCAGGATCACTACGAGATTGGGTGCGCGGACGGCCGCCCGGCCGCCGCCCGCACGGGAGTCGGCGGACCGCGCCGATGCGGGCGCGGCGGGCACGGCGGCGAGGCCCAGGGCCGCTGCGGACCCGGCGAGGAAGTGTCGACGACTGGACATGGGGACTCCTTGGGGCGCGGACGGCTCCGCTCGGCGGCCAGGTGCGCCGATCATGCGCAGTACGGGCCGGGATAACCATGTACACAACATAAAAAGCTTGTGACGGCGCACCTGGCGGCTCGGACGTACCCGCACACTGGTGCACGGCGTTCACGCTGACCACCGCCCCGTCCACCGCCCCGCCCACCGGCCCTGCCACCCACCCTTCCACCAAGAGGACTTCATGCCGGACCAACCCGCACCGTGCTGCGCTCCCGCGCGGCCGGTGGCCGGCCGACCAGCCGCGTACACAACGGAGTTGGACCCGACCCCGCTCCCGGACCCGGACCGGTACGCGGGCATGGCCGAACTCCCGGGCGGCGCCTTCCTGATGGGCAACGAGGACCGGTACGCCAATCCGCAGGACGCCGAAGGACCGGTCAGGAAAGTGGAGTTGTCCGCACTGCGGGTGGACACGACCGCGGTCACCAACGCCGCGTTCCGGCTATTCGCCGATACCACGGAACACCGGACCACCGCGGAGCGCACCGGCTGGTCGTACGTCTTCGCCGGTCTCCTCGATCCCGCCGTCGTGCACGCCTCCCCCGCCCCGGCCGCGACCCCCTGGTGGCGAGGGGTCCGCGGCGCGTCCTGGCGCGAACCGTACGGGCCCGGATCCGTGTACGAGGACAACCATCCGGTGGTGCACGTCTCCTGGGACGACGCCCGCGCGTACGCCGTGTGGGCGGGCAAGCGGCTGCCGGCCGAACCGGAGTGGGAGTACGCGGCCCGCGGCGGCCTGCCGGGTGCCCGCTACCCGTGGGGTGACGACCTCGACCACGAGGGCGCCTGGCGGTGCAACATCTGGCGCGGCGAGTTCCCGCTGGTCACGGAGAAGGAGGACGGGCAGGTGGGAACGGTCCCCGTCGACGCGTACGGTCCGAACGGTTTCGGGCTGTACAACAC
The DNA here is from genome assembly GCF_044757485.1 of Streptomyces sp. NPDC091272. Taxonomy (NCBI): domain Bacteria; kingdom Bacillati; phylum Actinomycetota; class Actinomycetes; order Kitasatosporales; family Streptomycetaceae; genus Streptomyces; species Streptomyces sp. NPDC091272. The sequence goes on along the minus strand of NZ_JBIVVC010000016.1, from coordinate 160,797 downwards.
GGTCGGCAACGTGTGGGAGTGGACCGCCGACCCCTTCGGCTCCGGCCGGGCCGGACGGGCCATGCGCGGCGGCTCGTACCTGTGCCACGCCTCGTACTGCAACCGCTACCGGGTGGCCGCCCGCACCTCGAACACCGAGGAGAGCAGCAGCGGCAACATCGGCTTCCGGTGCGTGGCCGACGTCTGAGCCACCTGCGCCCGCGGGACGGACCGCCGGGGCCCGAGTGCGAACTGCCGTTCCCTAAGGGGGTACATTGCGTAGCGACCACCGCGGGAGCTCGGGAGCAGCCGGGCTGAGAGGGCGGACGGGAGCTGTTGGCTCCCCTTTCCGCCGACCGCATGAACCTGGACCGGGTAATGCCGGCGTAGGAAGGGTGCTGACGATGGATACTGCCTCCATACCCGGCCGGTACGGCTCTGCCGTTTCCCGCGAGGACGTGGCGGGCGTGGTCGCTTCGCTGCGGGGCTCCGGGCCCCTCGTGCACTGTCTGACCAATGTCGTGGTGTCGCAGTTCACCGCGAACGTGCTGCTCGCGGTGGGCGCCGCCCCCGCGATGGTGCACAGCGCGGAGGAGGCCGGCGCCATGGCGCGGGTGGCCGGGAGCGTCCTGGTCAACCTGGGGACGGTGACGTCCGTGACGGCGGAGGCGATGCGCGTCGCGGTCGCAGCAGCGGCCGGGGCCGGGCGGCCGTGGGTGCTCGACCCGGTGGCGGTCGGTCCGCTGCCCTGGCGCACCGGGCTCGCCCACGAACTGCTGGACATCGCGCCCCCCGCGGTCGTCCGCGGCAATCCCTCCGAGATCCTGGCGCTGGACGGCGGCCCGGGAGGACGCGGCGTGGACAGCGCGGACGCCCCCAAGGCGGCGCTGGCCGCGGCCACCGCACTTGCCGGACGGTACGGCTGCACGGTGGCGGTGAGCGGCCCGCAGGACGTCCTCACCGACGGGACACGCGTGGTGCGCCTGGCCAACGGGCACCCGCTGCTGCCGCTGGTGACGGGGACGGGCTGCGCACTCGGCGCGTTGGTTGCCGCCTGCACCGCCGTCACGGACGACGCGTTGCTGGCCGCGACTGCCGCGACCGCGCTGCTCACCGTGGCCGCCGAGGACGCCGCGAGCCGCTCCGCGGGGCCGGGCACGTTCGCCGTCGCCCTGATCGACGCTCTGTACGCGCTCGGCCAGGACCGGCTCGTCGAGGCTGTCAACCTGCGCTGAGCGCGCGCGTACCGCGGGGTTCCCGTGCTGGCGGCCGGCCCGGAGGCCACCCGCCGAAACCGCTCCTGCGCGCTAGGGCCCTCCCCTGCCCGTACTTCCTGCCCGTACATCCCGATGCGCTTCCCGTGCCCTCAGCCGGCCGGAGGCCTCCAAGGACCTGCCCATGCGACCTTTGCGACCCCTGCAATCCCCGCGACCTCCTCTCGACCTCTCCCTGTACCTCGTCACCGACACCCGTCTCTGCGGCAGCCGTGGCGTCGCCGGCACCGTGGCAGCCGCCGTCAGGGGCGGCGTCACCGCCGTCCAGCTGCGCGACCCGGACGCGGACGCCCGCGCGCTGTTCTCGCTCGGGCGGGCGATCCAGGCCGAACTCGACGGCACCGGCGTCCCCCTGATCATCAACGACCGGCTGGACGTGGCGGCCTGGCTCGGCGCGGACGGCGTCCACCTCGGGCAGCGGGACGTCTCCCCCGAGACCGCTCGGCGCCTGCTCGGTCCACACGCGTACGTGGGTCTGTCCGTCAGCCGGCCCGAGCAGCTGGCCCACGTGCCGGACGCCGTCGACCACCTCGGCGTCGGTCCGGTGTTCCCGCAGTCCACCAAGCCCGACGCGGACGCACCGCTCGGGCCGGCCGGCCTGGCCCGGATCGTCCGGGACAGCCCGCTGCCCTGTGTGGCCATCGGGGGGATCGGCGTGGCCGAGGCCGCCTCGGTCATGGCAGGCGGCGCAGCCGGGATCGCCGTCGTCAGCGCGGTCTGCGGCCGGCCGGACCCCGAGGCCGCGGCACGTTCACTCGTCCACGCCCTGCGACAGGAGGAACCCTCGTGACCACCCCGCCCATCGCCCTCACCATCGCCGCGAGCGACCCCTCCGGCGGCGCCGGGATCCAGGCCGACCTGAAGGCGTTCTCCGCCAACGGCGCGTACGGGACAGCAGTGGTGACGGCCCTGACCGCCCAGAACACCCGGGGCGTCACCGGCATCCATGCCGTCCCCCCGGCGTTCGTCACCGAGCAGATCGACACTCTGTTCGCCGACGTCCAGGTGGACGCGGTCAAGATCGGAATGCTCGCCGACGCCGCCATCGCCGCGGCCGTCGCGGACGCCCTGGAGCGGCACCGGCCCCGGTACGTCGTCCTCGATCCCGTCATGGTCTCGACGAGCGGCCACCGCCTCCTGGAGCCCGCCGCGGTGGCGGTGCTGCGCGAGCGTCTCCTGCCGCTCGCCGACCTCGTCACCCCCAACCTGCCCGAGGCCGGCGACCTCCTCGGCACCGCCGCCGCGCGGAACCGCGCCGAGGCCGTCGAGCAGGCCCGCGCTCTCCTGGGCACGGGCGCAAGCCGCGTCCTCCTCAAGGGCGGCCACCACACGCACGACACCGAGTCCGTCGACGTCCTCGTCGACCCCGCCCACGGCGCGGGCGTCGTCGAGCTGTCCGCGCCGCGCGTGAACACACGGAACACCCATGGCACCGGCTGCACCCTCTCCGCCGCGATCGCCGCCCTCCGCCCGCAGCGCGACGACTGGCACACCACCGTCCGCGCCGCGAAGGAGTACCTGACCGGGGCCCTGCGCGCGGCCGACACCCTGCGTGTCGGGCGCGGCAACGGCCCCGTCCACCACTTCCACCAGTACTGGAGCTGAGCCCCATGACCACGACCTTCTGCGACGGCCTGTGGACGGACACGGCCGGGATACGTGCGGCCATCGACAAGCTGCCGTTCGTCACCGGCCTCGGTGACGGCACCCTGGACCGGGAGAAGTTCGTCTACTACCTGGCCCAGGACGCCCTCTACCTGCGCGACTACGCCCGTGCGCTGGCCAGCGCCGCCGCGAAGGCGGACCGGCCCCGCGACATCGCGTTCTTCGCCAAGTCCGCGCACGACGCCGTCGTCGTCGAGAGCAGCCTGCACGAGACCAACGTCGTCGACGTCGATGCCTGGGCGCCCTCGCCCACCTGCACCGGATACACCTCCTACCTGCTCTCCGTGGCCCACACCCAGGGCTATCCCGAGCTGGCCGCCGCGGTCCTGCCCTGCTTCTGGATCTACGCCGAGGTGGGCCGGACCCTCCTCGGCCAGGCCGGCGACCTCGCCGCCCACCCCTACGGCGACTGGATCGGCACCTACGCGGACGAGGAGTTCGAAGCCTCGACCGAACGCGCCCGACAGATCGTGGGCCGCCTCGCGGACCAGGCCGACCCGGCCACCCGGGCCCGGATGCGTACGGCGTTCACCACCGCTTCCACCTGGGAGTGGATGTTCTGGGACGCCGCCTGGCGGATGGAGTCCTGGCCCTTCGGCGCCGCCCCTGCCCAGGTTTCGGAGCCCGCGAAGTGACGACCGGCACCGAACCCGCCGCTCCGGGCCTGGCCCCCGCGAACGAGGCGCCGCTCACCCTCGGCCAGCCCACGCCCAAGGTCCTGACCGGCCTGGACCAGGGCGCCTTCTGGGCCAACCTGGGCGTCAGCCTGCTCGGCTTCAGCGGCATGCTGGTCGTCCTCGACCCGCTGGGCACGGGCAGTCCGACCCTGTCGTTCGCCGCCGCCGTCACCGCGTCCGTCGTCGGCACCCTGATCGGTACGCTCGCGCTCGGTCTCGCCGCCGTCACCGGGGCCCGCACCGGCGCGCCCTCCATGGTCCTGCTGCGCGGCCTGTTCGGCGCGAAGGCGTCCTATCTGCCCACCGTCCTCAACGTGCTGCAGATGGTCGGCTGGGCGGTCTTCGAACTCGTGGTCATCTCCACCGGTCTGAAGATCCTGGCCCGCCAGGCCTTCGGCGAGCCGGGCCCCGGCTGGCTGTACGTACTCGTCGCGGGCGCGGTGACGACAGCGCTCACCCTGCGTCCGCTGGGCGCCCTGCGCATCATCCGCCGCTACGTCACCGTCGCCGTCGTCCTGGCCATCCTGTACCTGGGCTGGGACCTGGCCGGCCGCGGCATCCCGATGGAGGGCGGCTCCTGGAAGGACTTCTGGTTCGCCGCCGACAGCGTGATCGCCGTGTCGATCTCGTGGCTGCCGCTGGTCGCCGACTACTCACGGCACTCCCGCAGCGAGAAGGAGGCGTTCGGCGGCCTGGTGGTCGGGCAGACCCTCGCGGGCATCGCGGGCTCGGTCCTCGGCGTGGCAGCCCTCGCAGTGATCGCGTTCGACAGCACCGACCCGTACAAGGTCTTCGACCCGTTCACCGCCACCAGCGTCGGCGTGATCTGCTTCGGCGTCCTGGTGCTGCGCGAGGTCGACCAGTCCTTCGCCAACGTCTACTCCACCGCCGTCTCCGCCCAGAACCTGCTGCCCCGGACGGACCGCCGCGTCCTGTGCCTGGTCAGCGGCACTGTGGCCACCGCTCTGGCGCTCCTGGTGAACATGGACAGCTATGCCAGCTTCCTCTACCTGATCGGCGCGGTCTTCATCCCGATGTTCGCCGTCCTCGTGGTGGACTTCTTCGTGCTCGGCGGCCACCGCGCCTGGGACGTCTCCGAACAGGCCCCCACCCGCGCGGTCATGCTCGTGCCGTGGGTACTCGGATTCGCCGCCTACCAGCTGATCGCGCCGACGAACATCGCCGGCTGGTCCGACTTCTGGGCCTGGCTGCAAGGCGCCGTGGGCCTCACCGTCCAGCCGTGGATGAGCGCCTCCCTGCTCTCCTTCGCGGTGGCCGCCCTCGCCACCCTCGCGGTGGGCCGAAGGCGCAGGCCCGACCCGGCCCAGGCCCGCCGAGTGACCCGCTGAGACGCGGCCGGACGCGACAGAGGCCCCGCTGGCGGCGGGGCCTCAGGTCGCTCTACCGGGTGGTGCTCACCCCGGCCGGTGGCGGTCGTCCGGTGGGGCGGACTCCCTGGCCACCTGGCTGGGAGTGTCAGTCGTCGTTGTCCGCGTGGTCGAAGGAGACCGCGTAGCGGTAGCCGCCGACCTTGGTGCCGGTGTGGGTGATTCCGTAGGGGCCGCCCAGGTTGTAGGCCTGGTGGCTCGCGTGACGGCCCTCGCCGTAGACGCCGTTGTCGTTGTCGGCGGCGACGGCGGTGCCGGTTGCCATGAAACCGGCAACGGTGGCCACGGCCAGGGCAGTTGCGATGCGACGAAGCACGAGTCTCTCCTCTGAGACGAATCCAGTGACGCCTCATACAGAACACACGCAGCAGAGGACGACGAGGACATTTCGTCTTTCCGGAGCCAAGTGGAGTAATACGTTCATACTCACGGCAATCGGCGCAACCGGTGCTCCCCGACGGCCAAAGCCGGTCCTCGCACACCCAGCCCCGGCGAGCCGAGCACCTCGCCAGGCGAGCCCGAGCGCCCTGCCCGGCCATCCCGAACACCCTGCCCGGCCATCCCGAACACCCTGCCCGGCCGTCCCGGGCACCCGCACTCCCTGCCCCCGACAGCTCCTGCCCCTCGGCCGGTTCCGGCCCTCGTGACGGCTGTACGCTGCGACCATGCAGCCGTCCGCTCCCTCTCCTTCGCCGGATTCCGCGCAGTCGGACCGTCCCACCGAACCCGCTGAGCGCGGCCTGCTGACGGAGCGGATCGCGCGTCAGCTGGAGCACGAGATCCGGTCGGGCGGGATCGCGGTCGGCGCGAAGCTGCCTTCCGAACGGGAGCTGGCCGCGCAGTTCGGCTCCAGTCGCAATGTCGTACGCGAGGTACTGCGGCGGCTGGAGGCGCAGCACCTCATCGAAGTCGCGCCGGGGCGTGGTTCTTTCGTACGGGAGCAGAGCTCGGGCCGGGCCAGGGAGTACGACTCGCTGTACCGCGCGGGCCGCCCGACGGTCCGTCAGCTCATCGAGGCGCGGCTCCCGCTGGAGGTCGAGATGGTCAGGCTCGCGACCAGGAACGCCACGGACGAGGACATCGCCGTGCTGCGTGGCGCGCGGGACGCCCTGGAGTCGGCCAAGGACGTCGTGGTCAAGGCACAGGCGGACATGGAGTTCCACGACGCGATCGCGGTGGCGAGCAAGAATCCGGTACTGCGGATCATGCTGTCGTCGATCAGCGGGATGATGTTCGAGATGATGCTCCGCTCGAACTCGGACCCCTCCATCGGAGAGCCCGGGGTGCCGCACCACCCGGAGATCTTCGAGGCGATCGAGGCACGGGACGAGGAACTCGCGGCCACGCGGATGCGCGAGCACCTCATGCTCGGTCTGCGCACGTACGGCGCGGATCTCGACGTGCAGGTGGACATCATGGCGCGCAACCACATCGAGACGCTGCTGGACCGGTCACAGGCGCGGCGGGCGGACGGCCGGGCGGGTAAGTAGCACCGGGGAACGTTGACCCCCGGTCAACGCCCGAGGTCAACGCCCGGATAGAGGCGCGGCGTGACCGTTCCGTTGTACGGATCTTTCACTCAGGGGCTGTTCCCGCGCATGCGCATCCTGCTACGGTCCCGTCAGATCCAACTGGTCCTACCAGTTGGACCAGTGGTCGGGAGAGCGAGAGACCCACCAAGGCACTACGGGAACTCACCCTCGGGAACACCCTCACAGAGACGAGGACAACGATGTCCACGAGCAGCCAGCTGTTGAGCCGGCGCTCCTTCGGCAGGCTGGCCGCGGGCGCGGCGGGGGCCGTCGGCGCGGGTGCGCTGGGCGCCTGTTCACCGCAGCGCGCCAAGGCCTCGGCCAACAGCCCGTTGCGGATCATGGCGATCAACCATGTGTGGTCGCAGGCGGTCAAGCGGCGGACCGAGGAGTTCGAGGAGCGGATCGGACGCCGGGTCTCGATGACCCTGCTCACCGCCGACCAGCTGTCGAGCAGTTACAACGTCAAGCTCAACGCTTCGGGCACCGACGTGGACGTCATGATGGTGCGCGCGCTGCAGGAGCAGCTGGTCTTCGCTCACAACGACTGGCTCGCCGACCTCACCGACCGCGTCGAGGGCGACCGGGAGTTCGCCTGGGCGGACTTCCAGAAGGCTCCGCGCGAGGCCTCCGTGGCGGGCGGCAAGGTGCTGAGCGTCCCCGTGGTGACCGAACGCCCCACGCTCTACTACCGCAAGGACCTCGTCGACGGGCCGCCGCGCACCCTGGACGCGCTGATGTCCACCGCGCTGGAGCTCACCCGGAAGAAGAAGGGGTTCTACGGGTACGTCGGCCGCGGGCAGCGCAGCGGGGCGGTCTCGCAGTGGTCCAGCTTCCTGTACTCGCACGGCGGTGACTTCCTCGTCGACGGCAGGTCCGGCATCGGCAGTCGCGAGGCGCTGGCGGCCTACGAGTACTACGGCGGGCTGCTCGGCAGGGCCGGGCCGCCGGGAGCGACCAACATGAGCCTGGAGCAGGCCATGCCGATCTTCGCGCAGGGCAAGGTCGCGTTCTACATAGACGCCGACGCCGTCTACAGCAGCTTCCTCGACCCGAAGGTCGCGACGCAGGGCGTGCGCGAGTCCGTCGGCTTCGCGCCGTTCCCCGCAGGCCCGGCAGGCGCCAGGCCGCACAACATTCCGTCCTGGAGTCTCGGGATCAACAGCTTCTCCCTCCTGCGCGACGAGGCCTGGGAGTTCATCAGGTGGGCCGCGGGACCTGACATGTCCGCCGCTCTCCAGTCCGACGGCATCCCCGGCGCCCGCAGCTCCGTGTGGGAGGACCCCCGGACGCTGGCTGCCTTCCCCAAGGACCTCGCCGACTCGATGCGGATCAACGCCGCACGCGGTCTGGGTCACGACCGGCCCCCGGTCCTGCAGGTGGGCCGGGCCAGGGACATCGTCGGACGACCGCTGGTCGCGGCGATTCTCGGCGAGCCCGTACCGCCCGTGGCGCGTGACGCCGACGCGGAGTTCGCCAGTTTCCTCGTACGCGACAACCGCCACAAGGAGTCCTGATGGCCGCCACCGAGGTCTCCCCCGCCCGGGGCCACGACGCGCCCCCCGGCACGGCCGCGCGCCGCCGCGACCGGCCGCCGCGCACCTTCGAGCAGGCCAACCGGCGGCTGAAGTGGACGATGCTCGCCCCGGCCCTGCTCTTCGTCGGACTGATGATCGTCTTCCCGCTCGCCTTCACGCTCGACCTGAGCCTGACCGACGCGTTCGGGGCGGTGAACGCCGGCAAGCGCCACATCGGACTGCAGAACTTCGCCGACGCCCTGGGCGACGGCCGCCGCTTCTGGCCCGCCGCACGCCGCACGCTGGTCTTCACCGTCGGCGCCGTGCTCCTGGAGACGGTCCTGGGCCTCGCGCTCGCGATGCTCATGCGCAAACCGTTTCGCGGGATGCGCCTGGTGCGCACGGTCCTGATCATCCCGCTGCTCGCCACCCCCGTGGCGATCGGTGTGCTGTGGCTGCTGATCCTCGACCCCACCAACGGCATCGCCAATCACCTGCTCGCCGGTGTCGGCCTGCCCCGCCAGGAGTTCCTGGGCTCGGTGAGCCAGTCCCTGCCGGTGCTGATGCTCATCGACGTCTGGCAGTGGACGCCCATGATGACGCTCCTCCTGCTCGCGGGGCTGACCACCCTGCCCGAGGAGCCGGAGGAGGCCGCGCTCGTCGACGGCGCGAACGCCTGGCAGCGCTTCCGTCACGTCATCCTGCCGATGCTCGGCCCCACGCTCGCCACGGCGCTGGTGCTGCGCGCCGTGGACGCGCTCAAGACCTTCGACATCCTCTACGCCACCAAGGGCGCGGGCGGCGGCTCCGACTTCGAGGCCGAGACCCTCAACGTCTACGCCTACGGCCTGACCTTCGACTACCAGGAGTACGGCCTGGCCGCCGCGGTCCTGGTCCTGTTCACGCTGTTCATCATCGGTGTCGTGGTCCTGCTGCGCCGCCGCGGCGGACGGAGGACCGCATGAGTGCCACCACCCCCGCCACCCGGCCGGCCGTCACCCGTCCGCCCGCAGCGCCCGCCGCCCGCGGGCGACGAAGGTGGACCTGGCTGCGCGGCACGGCCATCGCCCTGGTCACGCTGGTCTTCGCGCTGCCCCTGGTGTGGATGTTCGCCGCCGCGTTCAAGACCAACGTGCAGGTGACCGATCCGGGCGTGGGCCTGTGGTTCAAGCCCACCCTGGACAACTTCCGCAGCATCGTGGAGGCCGGCCAGATCGTGCGCTCCATGGGCAACTCCCTGCTGGTGGGGGCGGTGTCCACGGTGCTCTCCGCGGTCATCGCGGTGCCCGCCGCGTGGGCGGTCGGCCGGTTCGGCATGCACCGCACCGGCTCCGTGATCCTGATCGCCCGAATCGTTCCCGCGATCTCGCTGCTCGTGCCCTGGTACTACCTGTTCGCGCAGCTGGGGCTCGTCGGCTCCTACACCGTCCTCGTGCTCAGCCACATGTTCGTCTCCGTGCCGCTGATCATGTGGATCATGATCAGCTTCTTCGCCGGTCTTCCGGTGGAGCTCGAAGAGGCCGCGCGCACCGACGGGTTGAGCGCGTTCGGCGCCTTCTGGCGGATCTCGCTGCCGCTGGCCGCCCCGGGCACGGCGACGGCCTCGCTCCTCGCGTTCGTCTTCAGCTGGAACAACTTCATGTTCGCGCTGGTCTTCGCCGACGACCGCACCCAGACCGTGCCGGTGACCCTCTTCAACTTCATCTCGTACGCGAGCACCGACTGGGGCGGTCTGATGGCCGCCGCCACCCTCATCACGGTCCCCGTGGTCATCGCCGCCGTCGTCGGACAGAAGTACCTGGTGGCGGGCCTGACCTCGGGCGCCACCAAGGGCTGAGCCCACCAGAGGCCGAGCACCTACCAGGGGTTGAGCACCGATCAGCGGCTGATCCCCGATCAGAGGCCGAGCGCCTCCCCTCCCCCGCCATTCGCCACCGCACCGGAAAGAACCCACGTATGAAGATCGTCGACGCGAAGATCGTCGTCACCAGCCCCGGACGCAACTTCGTCACCCTGAAGCTGACGACCGACGACGGCCTCACCGGTCTCGGCGACGCCACGCTCAACGGCCGCGAACTCGCCGTCGTCAGCTATCTGACCGACCACGTCGTCCCCCTGCTCGTGGGCCGCGACCCGCACCGGATCGAGGACACCTGGCAGTACCTGTACCGGGGGGCCTACTGGCGCCGCGGTCCCGTCACCATGGCGGCGATCGCCGCCGTCGACGTCGCCCTGTGGGACATCAAGGCCAAGGCCGCAGGCCTGCCGCTCTACCAGCTTCTCGGCGGCGCGAGCCGGGAGCGCGTACGTACCTACGGACACGCCAACGGCCGCGACATCCCCGAACTCCTCGACTCCGTGCGGGCCCGGCTCGCGGAGGGTTACCAGGCGGTGCGCATCCAGTCGGGCATCCCCGGTCTGAAGGCCGTCTACGGCGTGCACATTGCCGACGACGACGGCGCTCCCGTCCTGCACCAGCAGGCCCGCCCCCTGGTGGAGGACTGGGACACCGACGCCTACCTGCGCCACACGCCGACCATCTTCGAGGCGGTCCGCGCGGAGTTCGGCGACGCGCTGCCGCTGCTGCACGACGCGCACCACCGGCTCAGCCCGATCCAGGCGGCCCGGCTGGGCCGGGACCTGGAACCGTACCGCCCGTTCTGGCTGGAGGACTGCACACCGGCCGAGAACCAGGAGGCCCTCCGGCTGGTGCGCCGCAACACCACCACGCCGCTGGCCATCGGCGAGGTCTTCAACACCGTGCACGACTACCAGACCCTGATCACCGAGCAGTTGATCGACTACGTACGTTCCGCGGTCACCCACTTCGGCGGCGTCACACCGCTGCGCAAGCTGTTCGACTTCGCCGCGCAGTACCAGATCAAGAGCGCGGTGCACGGCCCCGAGGACATCTCCCCGGTGGGCATGGCGGCAGCGCTGCACCTCGACCTCGCCGTGCACAACTTCGGCATCCAGGAGTACTCGGGCCACACCCGCCGCACCGACGAGGTCTTCCGGCACGCCTACACGTTCACCGACGGCCATCTGCACCCGGGCGACGCCCCCGGAATCGGCGTGGAACTGGACGAGGAACTCGCGGCGTCCCACCCGTACGAGGCGGCCTACCTGCCGGTCAACCGACTGCAGGACGGAACCGTGCACGACTGGTGAGCACATCGCGGCCAGGGTTCGTCGGACGGGCTCAGCGCTCCCGGCGTCCACGCTCCCGCGCCCCTACTTAAGAAGCTCCCACGCCCCTACTTAAGAAAGGGCGAAGGGCGCCGGGAACCGGTCCTTCCAGATCCGGCGGGAGGCCTGTTCGGGGTAGGGCAGGGTCGCCGGTTCGGTGTCCAGGACCCGGGTGAGCAGCCGGTCGGGCCGGTGGGCGGCCCATCCCGCGTCGCCGGTGGTGACGAAGCGGATCCATGACTCCCTCAGTTCGCGGGAGAGCGCGACCGCCTCGGGGGTGGCCTCGTCGCCGATGAACTGTCTGCCCACGGCGCTGCCCAGCGTGCCGAAGGCCAGGGGCACGTCGAGGCCGTGGCAGGCGCCCAGAGCACCGCCGAGGGCCGGGGCGGTCCAGCACAGCTCGAACAGGTAGGAGGTTCCGCCGGCTGCGGTGTTCGCCTCGGCCAGCTGCTGCGAGGGCATACGGAAGAGGGCGTCGGCGTACACCGCTTCCACCAGCTCCTCCGGGCCGGCCTGCGGGAACTCGGTTCGGTACGCCCGCGGGCCGTCCGGTTGCGGGGCGAGCAGCCGCAGGGCCGCGAGGGCGTCCTGTTCGGTGAAGGTGCCCTGCCGGCCGCTCAGGACGCTGAACCCCCTGAACTCGTCCCGGGTGTGCCCGACCAGCAGTTCGGTCCCGGCCGCCCGCCCACCGGTCAGCGCGGACCAGGGCGTTTCGGGGAGGATCTCGCCGTCGACGACGGGGCACAGGGCGGTACCGGTCTCCGTGAGCCTCCCCCAGCCCTCCCGGTACGCGGGGAGGCCGGCGCTGAACGAGCTGAGCTCCGCGGCCAGGTGCCAGGGGTCGATGTCGCGCCAGGCCGCGGCGCTGGGCGCCGACGCGCCGAGCCGGTCCGCGAGCGCGGCGGTGACCTGCCGTGCCAGCGCGGGGGTGCTGTGCAGCCCCGGCACGGAATGGGCGACGGCCCGCCGGAACAGTCCGCGCGCCGACTTCATCGTCAGGAGGGCGGCGACCGACCCCGCCCCGGCGGACACCCCGCCCACGGTGACCCGGCCGGGGTCACCCCCGAAGGCGGCCACGTTGCGCTGCACCCACTCCAGTGCCGCGATCTGGTCGAGGAAGCCGCGGTTGGGCGGGGCGCCGTCGAGGAACGCGAAACCCTCCGCACCCACACGGCAGTTGATGCTCACCACCACGAGTCCCCCCTCGGCCAGTGCGCCAGGGTCGAACGCGGGGTTGCTCGACGCCACCGCCACGTAACCACCCACCGGGATCCACACCAGTACCGGCAGTCCGGCCGCCCCCGGATCCGGGGTGGCGACGTCGAGGGTCAGCCAGTCCGTGCCCTGCGGCGGACCCGGGGCGCTGGGGCCCTGTGCCGGGCCCGGGGCGCTGGGGCCCTGTGCCGGATCAGGGTCGACGGGCAGCGACTGCGGAGCCGAGGGACCGAACTCCACCGCCTGCCGCGTGCCCTCCCAGCGGCTCGGCGCGGCGGGCGCCGCGAACCGGAGCGCGCCCACCGGGGGCCGGGCATAGGGGATGCCCCGGAACACCGCGTGCCCGCCGCGACGGACCCCCTGCACCACACCTTCGGCGGTCCGCACCCTTGGCCGTGCCGGCAGTTGATCACGCATGGCGTTGCCCCTCTCCGCGCTCCGGTCTTCCGGTCTTCCGGTCTTCCGGTCTTCCGGTCTTCCGGTCTTCCGGTCTTCCGGTCTTCCGGTCTTCCGGTCTTCCGGTCTTCCGGTCTCCGGTGGATTCTCCCGTGGACTCCACCGTTATAGGTCAACCGTATTATGTCAACTGTATGGGTTAAGCTCGCCGAGTCGTACGGGAGAGAGGTGGGCAGTTGCCCAAACAGGTGGATCACCGCGGCCGTCGCGAGGCCATCGCCCGAGCGCTGTGGCGGGTGGTGGCGCAGCAGGGCGTCTCACGGCTGACCATGCGCGTGGTCGCGCAAGAGGCGGGCATCTCCCTCGGCCAGCTGCAGCACTACTTCGCCTCCCGGGCGGCCATGCTCGCCTTCGCCATGGACTTCGCGTCCGAGCAGACTTCACTGCGCATCCATCAGGGCCTCAAGGAGTACGGAGACTCCCCGCACCCCCGCGAGGTGCTACGGCTGACGCTCGCGGAGATGCTTCCCCTGCACGCCGACGCCCGCGCCACCAGCCGGATGAGCGCCGCCTACGTCCTGGAGGCGCTGCACGACGAAGCCGTCCACGAGCAGGCCCGCCAGGGCCTGCTGCAAGGGCGCTCCCTCGTCGAGGAGTTGGTCCGCCAGGCGGTCGACGACGGGCACATCGGCCCCGGGCACGACCCGGCGACCGAGGCGAACCTGCTCCTCGCGCTCACCGGTTTCACCCCCCTGATCGAACTGAACGTGATCGAGCCCGAGGACGCGCTCCGTGCCATCGATCTGCATCTGGACCGGTTGTTCGCCGGCGGCAGGGAGCGTCGGGCTCAGTGACGTCCTCGGACGCGGGCCGCTGCCTCGTCGAGGTAGCGCTCCACGGGCCCGAGGGTGAGCAACCCGCTTGCGCCGCCCGCGTGTTCGTCCCGGGCGGGGAGCAGCGCCGCCGCCGCGCGGGCGGCGATGTCGGGTTCGTCGAGGCGCACCGCGGCGTGCGCGACGAGGCACCAGAGAGCCTCCTGCATGTGGTCGCCGGGGGGTTCGGGGGCTGCGGTGAGGGCGGCGCGGGCCTCTTCGGTCCGGCCGTCGGCCAGCAGGAGCAGGGGTGTTGCCCAGGGCAGGTACGGCCCCCAGTCCAGGGCTGGGTCGGTGGGAGCGGGGCGGTCGTGCAACAGGCGCAGGCCCAGGAGCGCGAGTGGGAGCAGGCCCCGGTGGAGTCCCGGCATGCCTGCTGTGGCCAGGGCGTTGTCGGCGGCGCGGTAGGCCGCAGCGGCCGTCGCGGCCGTGGGGCCGCCGGGTTCGGTACTGCGGGCAGCGGCGACGCGGGCCCGGAACCATGCGGTGAGAACCGGGACGAGCGGCGACTCGTGGACGTTGGCGACCTGTTCCGCAGCCTCGGCGTGATCGGCTGCTGCCGCGAGATCGCCGTGTGCTGACGCGGACTGCAGGCGTACGAGAGCACCGAGGATCTCGAAGGCAGGCAGCGCGTGCCGACGGGACAGCGCGACGAGCTCGGCGCCGACGGCATCGCGCGGCGCCGCGAGCCCGGGGCGGTTGAAGGACTGCAGGAACACGCCGTTCAGGGCGAAGGCCAGCAGGGCGGGATCCCCGAGGTCGCGTGCCAGGGCTTCGGCATCACGTGCAGCCACGCGCGCGGTTTCGAGAGCGGTACCGGTGGTCTCGGCGCTGCGGCTCTCGCCCGCGATCGTGGCGAGGAGGCGGGCGCGCAGATCGGCGGGCCCCTGGGGGCCGAGTTGGTGGAGCGTACGCTCGGCTGCCGCGACGACGGCACGCGATTGTTCGGGGTCGTCGGCCCGGGTCCAGATGGCAGGGACGTCGTAGGTGCCGATGACGCGTGCGGTCAGCAGTACGTCCCCGGTACGTTCGGCTGCCGCGACGGCCGCCAACCGGTCACGCCGCGACCCGACGAGCGCGTCGCCCCCGGCGAGCGCGAGGGTACGCGCCAACTCCACCGTCGTGCGCGGGCCCAGCTTGGGGGGCACGGGGGCTGCGGGGGATGAACGGTTCGGGTGCTGGGCGCCGGTCCGTACGCGAGTTGGGTCGTTCGGGCCCAGCGCGCCGGTCCGTACAACGCTTGGGTCGTTCGGGTGCTGCGCGCCGGGCGGGTCGAGGTCGGGCGATCGTCTGAGGATGTCGGTCTCCAGGCGTCGCAGTCGCGGGCCGGGGTCCAGTCCGAGCTGCTGCACGAGCATGGTGCGCGCCCTGCGGAGGGTGTCGAGTGCCTCGGCCTGGCGTCCGTCGCGGTAGAGCGCTCTGGCGAGCAGCCCCCAGGCAGGTTCGCGCCAGGGGTGCTCGGCGACGTGTCCGCCGAGTTCGGCGACGAGGTCGGCGCCGCCCCCCGCGGTGAGAACGGCGTCCGCCCTGAGCTCCACGCCCTGCAGCCGCAGTTCCTCAAGCCGGGAGCGTTCCTGCTGGACCCAGGGTGAATTCGGCAGGTCGGCGTAGGCCGGTCCACGCCACAGGGTGAGCGCCTCGCCCAGGCCGGCCGCTTCGGCGGGCGTACGGCGGGCCGCCGCGAGCAAGTCCTGGAAGCGGTGGACGTCGACGGCTTCGCGGGGCAGCCGCAGCAGATAGCCGGTGCCCTGGGTGACGAGCAGCCGGGCGGGCGTACGGGGCGGCCGGTCGGGTTCGAGGGCTCGGCGCAGTGCGGCGACGAAGGTACGAAGCGCCCCCACCGCCCCGGCCGGGGGATCGATCCAGAGATCGCCGACCAGGGCGTCGGTGGTGACCATGCTGCCCTCGGCTGCGACCAGCCGGCCCAGGACCTCCCGGTGACGCGGTCCGCCGAGGCTGATCGGCCGGCCGTCGTCGTGCCGTGCCTGTACCGCGCCGAGCACATCGATCCGCATGTGGTGCATTCTCCTTCGGGGTCGCGGGGCACGGGCCCCTCCCGGTCACAGGCGTACGCGCCCCTGCCGACCCCGGGCACGCCGCGCGGGCGGGCAGTGTCAGCGGGCAAGCAGATCCTGAAGGGCTGCCACGATCTCATCAGGTGCTTCCTCCGCCATGAAGTGCCCCGCCCGGGTGAGACGGTGGTCCAGGTCGGGTGCCCAGGCCCGCCACACCTGCGAGGCGTCGAAGCCGAGCTGCGACCCCCAGTCCTGCTGGATCACGGTGACGGGCATCGCAAGCTGGGAACCGGCGTCGAGGTCCGCCTGGTCCTGGACCACGTCGACACCTGCCGATGCCCGGTAGTCGGCGACGATCGAATCCACCGCACCCGCGCTCGCCCGCAGGTACTCCGCACGCACCTCGTCCGGGACGGCCGCCGGGTCCTTCGCCCAGGTGTCGAGGAAGGAGGCGAAGAACGCGTCCGAGCTGTTGGCGATCATCGTCTCGGGCAGGCCCGCGGGCTGCGCCATGAGGAACAGGTGGAAGCCGACCGCCGCCGGCAGGCCCTGGAGCACGTTCCACATGTCCAGTGTCGGCACGACGTCGAGAATCCCCAGCTGGGTAACGGCCTCCGGGTGGTCCAGTCCTGCCCGGAAGGCCACCAGTGCGCCGCGGTCGTGGCCGGCCAGGGCGAACTCCTGGTGGCCGAGGTGGGCGACGAGCGCGACGATGTCGGCGGCCATGGTGCGCTTGGAGTAGACGTCCTCGGTCGTCGCCCGCGGCTTGTCGCTCGCCCCGTAGCCGCGCAGGTCCGGAACGATCACCGTGTGCCCGGCGGCGAGCCTCAGGGCGACGTGCCGCCACATCAGGTGGGTCTCGGGAAAACCGTGCAGCAGTACGACCGGGCTGCCGCTGCCGCCCACCGCGACATTCAGTTCGACATCGTCCACACCCGGCAGCCGCAGGTACTCGAAGCCGGGAATCCCCAGTGTCATGACCGATACCTCGTGTTCTTGTCTGCGTGTTGCGCCGGCCTGGTGGACCGGCAGGAACCACCGTGCACGAGGCGAATCAGCAGCGAATCAGCAGTGGACCGGCGGCGGACCAGCAGCGGATCGGCAGCGGACCGGCAGCGGACGGGCGTCACCGCGCAGGCCGACGGCAGTCGTGCCCAGCCCGACCCGCAGGCCGACGGCAGTCGTGCCGAGCCGGACCTGCAGGCCGACGGCAGACGTGCCCAGCCGGACCTGACTGGCGGGCGTCTTCGCGGGCCGTCACCCCGCCCACCGCCCCCTTCCGATGCCGCCGTCAACCCCCGTTGAGGCGTGTTGACTTCCGCACCTGGTGCAGATTCACTAGGGATGCACTGATGCTCTCGCACTATGAGGTAGTGATGCGGCAGCCGACACCGACGGAGCTCTCCGCAGGACGGCCTCACCGGCCGACGCCACACCCGCGCGCACCGCACAGGTGCGCACCCCGAAAGCGCACACCGTGCAAGTGCACCCCGCGTCGGCGCGTACCGCGCAAGTGCACGGAGAAGGGTGGGGCGTTGTGACCAGAAACCGGTTCACCTCGCGAACCGCGGTCCATGAAGGCGTCGCCCGAGTGATTCTCACGGGCGAACTGGACCTGGACGCCTCCCCCCACGTCCGGGCGGCGGTCGCGGACGCTCTCGCGAAGCGGCCCACGGCTCTCTTCCTCGATCTGACCGGCGTCTCCTTCTGCGACTGCGCCGGGTTGAACGCCTTGCTCCGTGCCCGGCTGGCCGTCCTCCGGGCGGGCACGGACCTTCTGGTGGAAGGCATCTGCGCGCAGTTGGCGCGGCTGATCTCCCTGATCGGGGCCGACGACATCCTCGTCGAGCACGGCAGGCAGGCGGACGCCCATCCTGCCCGCCGTACGTCGGACGTGATCACCTCGGACGTGATGTCCTCGGACGTAATGTCCTCGGACGTGATCGCCATACGTCACGACACCGCTATGGCCACCGCGGAGGTGCCCCTCCGGGACCTACTGACATGATCATGGGGTCCGCCGCCTGCAAGGATGTGTAAATGCCCTCACCGCCCCCGCACAGCAGTCCGGTCAGAATTCTGGTCGTCGAGGACCACGACATGGTGGCCGAGGCCATCTGCATGGCCCTGGAACGATCTCCCGACCTGCGGATCGTGGGGCGGGCGGCGACGTTGGCGGCGGCGTTGCACGACGCGACGCGGTGCGAGCCGGATGTCGTGCTGATGGACCGGCGGCTGCCGGACGGCGACGGGGTGGCCGCCATCGCGGACCTGCTGGCAATCAGGCCCGGGGTTCGCGTACTGATCCTGGCCGGCGAGGGGAGCGGGTCGGTGGCCGCTCGGGTCGCGGAGAGCGGCGGGGCGGGCCTGATTCTCAAGGCCCGTGGCCTGCGCGAGCTGGAGGATGCCGTCCGCCGGGTGGCGGCGGGCGAAGTGGTCTTCAGCCAGGACCTGTTGGGCGATGTACTGGGGCAACTGACCGGCCGGACGCCACTCGTCGGTGCGAACCTGACCCCGCGCGAGCGGGAAGCTCTCCAACTGCTGGGGCAGGGCCGCACCACGGCGGACATCAGCGACCAGCTGGGCGTCGCTCTCAACACCGGGCGCAACCACGTCCAGCGGGTACTGGAAAAGCTGGGGGCCCGCTCCCAGCTGGAAGCCGTGACGATCGCGCGGCGCGAGGGGCTCCTCCAGTGACCCTGGAACCGCCGCACCAGAAGCGGAGGCGCAAGCAGGCCGCTCCGCTGTCCGAAGCGGCCTTCACCCTGCTGGTCCAGGGAGTGCGCGACTACGGCATCTTCATGCTCGACCCGCAGGGCTACATCATCAGTTGGAACGCGGGCGCCGAGCGGATCAAGGGATACCGGGCGCAGGACATCCTCGGGCAGCACTTCTCCGCCTTCTACCCGCCCGAGGACCAGGCGTCGGGCAAACCGCAGTGGGAGCTGGAGACCGCCGTCGCCGAGGGAAGCCTGGAGGACGAGGGGTGGCGCGTCCGCCAGGACGGCTCCCGGTTCTGGGCAAACGTGGTCATCACCGCGCTGTGGGACGACCAGGGCGTACTCCAGGGGTTCGGCAAGGTCACCCGGGACATGTCCGAACGGCGGGCGGCGCAGCACGCCCTCACCGAGCGACGGCGGCTGTTCGACCACCTGGTCCAGGCCCAGGAGACGGAACGACGGCGCATCGCGTGGGACGTCCACGACGACTCCATCCAGGCCATGGTCGCGGTCGCGATGCGGCTGGAGCTTCTGACGGACCGGGTGCCGGAGCCGTTCTCCGCCGAGTTGCTCCGTCTCGACGCATCGGTGCGCGAGGCGATCACCCGCCTGCGCAGCCTGACCTTCCGGCTGCATCCGCCCGGGATCGACAGGCACGGCCTGGTCGAGGGGCTCTCCAGCCACTTGGAGGACGTCGTGGGCAACGCCTGGGGCATGGCCTACGCGTTCGAGCACGAACTGGACCGGGAACCCACCCCGGAGACTGCGATCACCATCTTCCGTATCGTCCAGGAGGCGCTGCTGAACGTACGGAAGCACGCCCGCGCCAGCAGGATCGACGTCCGGATCGGGTCGACCGACGGGGGTGTCCTGACCCTCGTCGTGGACGACGGCACCGGACAGCCGGCGTCCCAGGACGGCGCCCGCTCCCATTTCGGGGTCATCGAGATGCGGGAGAGGGCCGAGACGGCAGGTGGCTGGTGGTCCGTGCACAGCCGGCCGGGAGCGGGTACGAAGGTCGAGTTCTGGCTGCCCGACCTGCCGCCGATTCCCGCGCCGACGACATCGGACGACGCGGCGTGACGGCGTCGGCGCCGGGCGGCTCCCCCGGCCCACCGTTCCGCGTGATCCTGTGCGACGACAACCAGCTGCTGCTGGAAACCCTGATCGAGGTCGTGCAGGCACAACCGGACCTGACGGTCGTGGGCACCGCACGGACCGGCGAGCAGGCGGTACGGCTCGCCCGCACCCGGCAACCGGACCTGGTGGTGCTGGACATGCGCTTTCCCGGAGGCGGTCCGGCCGTCGCCAGAGACATCGCACGGTGCTCACCGGCCAGCCGCATCGTGGCGTTCTCCGCGTACGACGACAAGGGTTCCCGCGAGCAGATGATGAGCGTCGGCGTGTGCGAGTACGTACTCAAAGGTGTGAGCAACCGCGAACTCGTCGCGGCCCTGAGCAGGGCGGTCAGGCTCGCGGGAGGGTGAGTTCCGCGGCGGACCGCACTGCCGGGAGGAGAGCACGGCCGCCGTGCCACCGGCCCGTTG
The DNA here is from genome assembly GCF_044757485.1 of Streptomyces sp. NPDC091272. NCBI lineage: Bacteria > Bacillati > Actinomycetota > Actinomycetes > Kitasatosporales > Streptomycetaceae > Streptomyces > Streptomyces sp. NPDC091272. The sequence goes on along the minus strand of NZ_JBIVVC010000016.1, from coordinate 140,811 downwards.
CGTGGACTTCCGGCGGCCCGGGATCGACCCCGCACGAAGGCCCCGGGCATGATGTGCCCATGCTCACCGAGGAGTTCACCCGCGGCGTCACGGTCGCCCGCCCCGCGGAGGCCGTGTTCGACCACCTGGCCCGCCCGGACAGCTATGTCGGCCTGTCGCCGCTGGTGATCGCCGTACGGGACGTCCACCTCTCGGCGGACGAGGTGCGGTACGTCGCCGTCGAACGGTTCCGGCTCGGGCCACTGCGCTGGGACAACCCGATACGGGTGACCATGACCTTCCCGCGGCCCGGCCGGCGGATCGTCAGCCAGGTCCGCAGTCCGGGCCGGGTCCGGTTGGAGGCGACGGTCGATCTGACCACGGACAGCGCGGGAACCCACCTGCACGAGAGTGTCCGGGTCACCTTTCCGCGACCGCTGCGGGCCCTGGTCGTAGGGCAGGCGGCCAAGGCGCAGAACTATCGGCTCGCAGAGCTGGCCCGGCGCATGAGCGCGGCGGAGAAGCCGTAGGGCGGCCGCAGTGGGCCCCGAGACGGGCAGGTCGCGCCGGCGTCGGCGACGACCGGTGTCCGCTGCCCGCGACACGTCCGGGTGAACGTACGAGCGCACCGGGCCGCCGGGCAGGCCCGGAGCGGACGTCGGTGGTACTCAGGGGCGGGCTGCACCGAGCGTGCGGCCTACTGGACAGCGCGCTCGTGCGGGTGGACGGCGTGCCCGTGAAGGAGAGATCTTGCGCCCCTCTGCCGAGAAGAGACGGCCCGAGCCGACGACGGCGGGCCCCGATCCGGAACTCCTCCTGCGGGCGTCCGTCCTGCTCGCGGAGGCCGCGCTCGAAGTCCGCAGGGCGGGCGCGGGGCTCACTGCCGGCGTGACCGGCTGGCGCTTCGCGCTCGACGCGATGCGCGAGCCGGTGCCCGCCGCGATGGCCGCCGCCTCGGTGGCGCGGGCCCTGTTCAACCCGGCGGGACTCGGGTTCGGCCCGGTCGGCGGGGCCGTCGGCGAGGCGTTCCGCTGGGCCGGGGCGCTGGCCCGGCGCAGGTCCGCCGCCGTGGCGATGGCGGCGGACGCGTTCGACCTGCGGGTGAGGGCCGCGGCATTCGAGCATCCCAACCTGGAGTCGCCCCTGGTGGCGGCTCTGGTCGAGGCGGTGGCTGCCAGGGACCGCCCCGCGACCCTGCGGGCCTGGCTCGCCCTCGTCGAACGCCTCGGTGTGACAAGGGCGTTGACCACGGTCGGACCGGTGGCCCAGGAACTGCTGGCCTGGGCGGGCCTGTTCGACGAGAACCCGTTCAACGACGACGCCGCCTGGGCGCTGCTGCACGGCGAACTCCCGCCCACCGACCCGGTGGTGGGCCTGCCGTCCGGCTGGATCTCCCATCTGGAGCGCGGTCCCGGCCGCGCCGAGGCGGTCGATCCCGACCCGCTGCTGGCGCAGGTGATGGCCGATTCGGTGAACGACATCACCAGCTACCTCGACAACATGGCCGCCCTCGGCAACCACGGCGCCGCGCTGCTCCGCCGGATCCACTGCACCGACGGCACGACCCGTTACGTCCTGCTGCTGCCGGGGCTCTCCTTCGCCAGGCCGAGCAACAACACACCCGCCGACATCATGGGCGGGATCGACAACACGCTGCACACCGACACCACGTACACCCGGGCAGCACGACGGGCCCTGGAATCCGCGGGCGTCCCCCTCGGCGCGGAGCTGATGATCATCGGGCACAGTCTCGGCGGCATGGCCGCGATGAACCTGGCGGCGGACCTCGAGTTCGTCACCACCTATCGGCTCACCCATGTCCTGCCCACCGGATCGGCGATCGACGACAAGCGCCCGGCCGACCCGGACACCAAGGTGATCAGCCTGGTCAACGGGTACGACGTCATCACCGGCATGGACGGCCGCGGCCCCGCGTCCCCGCACGACGTCCCCGCCGACTGGACCGAACTGGCCTGGCTGGACTCGACGTTCGACTACCCGCTCAGCCATTCCCCGCAGGCGTACGCGATCTCGCTGCGGGGCCTCGCCGCACCGCAGCGGGAGACGGCCAACATGCTGCTGAGCCGCTACGACGGCGAGATCGTCGGCAACCAGCTCTATCTGCTGCGCGACCACTGACCCCGGAAGGCCCCCCCCAGGTGACCACGACAACCACGACGCCGGCGCGACCGCCCAGGCCATCGGCCCTCTGGTCCTACGAAGGCGCCCTGCTCGGCGCACTGCTGACGGCACGTCAGTTGCCGTGGCTGGACGCGCCCGCCCGTGCCCTCGGTATGCGGGCGCTCACCCTGGACGGACTCACCGAGCTGCTCGCCGGGCACCTGAACAAGGTGCACGCCGGACACCCGCTCCGGCTGCCCACCCCACTCGGCACCTATCTGGTTCCGGTCGGCGCGGCGGATGCCGGCGACCTGCTCCTGGCGGCTCGCGCGGCGGGCGCGCTGGAACCAGGCGCGGGCCTGGACCACGCGGGCCGTCCGCACGGTCAGCCGGCCTGTGCACCCGTTCGCTACCCCGCGCGGGCCCTGGAGCGGACCGCCGCCGCGGTCGCCGCCCAGGAGACCGTCCGGCTGCTGGCGCACCGGGACTCCGAGGACCTGATCCCCGCCCCGAACTGGACCGAGGCGGCCCAGCGGATCGCCCGGCGGCTGGTGGTGGGGGAAGCGGCGGCCGACGACACCGTACTCAGCCGCCTGGTCGCCGCCACGGTGCAGGCGACCGGCACGCGTCGCCAGGCCGACTGGGCCGAGGCCCTGCGTCGACGTCTGACCCCCTACCTGGGCGGCTCGGCCCGCAGCGGTCTGGCCGGCTACCTGACCCGGCGTGCCGAGCTCCAGGAAGTGGCGCCGGCCGTCGAACACACCCTGGCCCTGGTGACGGAGGCGCTCTGCCACACCGTCCCGCTCGCCCTCGCGCTGGGCACCGTCGCCGACCCCGACCCCGGTACCGCTGCCGACACCGGTCAGGACCGCGCACAGGACACCGTCCGGGCCGCGCTCGACCTGTGGCCACCGGTGGCCGCCACGCTGTACCGGACGGGACGGCCCTTCGACTGGCAAGGCACCGAGGTCCCCGCCGGGTCCACGATCCTGTGCGCGTCGGCCGTACTGAACGCGCTGGCCCGCCGGGAGGCGGACGGGGCCCGGCCGGCTCCGCTCACGTCGCCGCTGTGCGCCTCTGCCGACCCGTGCCGGGCCACCGACCTCGCCGTCGCGGTGGCCCGGAGCGTGGTCGACGCGGTGGGGAATGCCAGCCGGCCGGTCCTGCTCGCCCCGGCGCTGGACCGCCACCGACTGCCGGCGGTGCTCGGCCCCGAGGCACTGCGGCTGGCGTTGCGCGACCCGGAGGGCGAGCCGGTCCCGGCCCGACCGGAGCCCCGCCGTACCGGTACCTCCCGCGACCTCGCCCCGCAGGGCGAACCCACCTCCCACTACGCCCGGTTGGCCACCGCAGGGGCGGCCCGCCTCGCCCGGCACGCCGACGGCCTGGTCGAATGCGCCGACGACGCCAGGTGGCACGGCCCGGTCGGTGAGAAGTTCCGGCTGGCCCTGCTGGGCCACGCCCGTCGCTGCGCCGTCACCGCTGCGGACCTGCGCCACGCCGCGGACCTCCTCGGCCGGCTGCCGGGCTCGCCGCCGGACCGGACCGGACGGCCGTGAGGGCCGGAGGGACGGAGGGTCGGAAGGTCAGAGGGCCGGAGGGGCAGGGGGTCAGCCGAAGCCGCCGTTCCGGCGACGGCCGACATAGGTGTCCAACGCCGTCTGGATGACCGAGCGGACCTGCCCGGCGAGGGCCCCGGCCTGCTCGCGCACCGCCGCGGCGCGGGCCGCAGGCTCGGCCCTGATCGGTTCGCCGAAGACCAGTGTGACCTTCGCGGGCAGCGGCAGCAGCCCGGCGAGGCCGAGCAGCGGCAGCGTCGGGGTGACGGGGGCGTACGGCAGGTCCAGCAGACGGGCCAGCGGTTTGCAGTTGGCCAGCACCGGATACGCCTCCTCGGTGCCGATCACCGCGACCGGCACGATCGGCGTCCCGGTGGCCATCGCGACGGCGGCGAACCCGCCAGGGCCGAAGTCCTGCAGCTGGTAGCGCTTCGCGTAGCCCTTCCCCAGTCCGCGGACGCCCTCGGGATACGTCAGCACCAGCTCGCCCTCGCGCAGCAGCCGCCTGGTGGCGGCCGGATCGGTCGCCCAGACCTGCCCCGAGCGCCGCGCCTGTTCACCCAACACCGGTACCTTGCACAGCAGTTCGTCGGCGATCGCGTGCACGGTACGAGCCAGCGGGTGATGCTGCCGTACGGACGACACGATCAGCACCGAGTCGAGCGGGATCATGCCGGCGTGGTTGGCCGCCAGCAGCGCCCCGCCCTCGTCCGGCACGTTCTCCAGGCCGATCAGTTCGACCCGGAAGTAGTGCCTGGCCAGGAACCCGACCGCGGCGTCGACGAGCTGCCAGGTGGTGCGCTGCATCGTGCTGTCCATGCGAGGGGGTTCTCCCGGTACGGGTCAGGGCAAGGTGAAGGCAGGTCCGGTACGGGCCCGGGCGAGCGCGGTAGGTCAGGTACGGGTCAGGGCGAGGTGAAGGCGAGTACCGCGTTGTGCCCGGCGAAGCCCAGTGACTGGCTGAGCGCCACATCGATCCGCTGCGGCCTGGCCGGTCCCGCGACCACGTCCAGATCGATCTCCGGATCCAGCCGGCGGAGGTTGGCGGTGGGCGGGGCCAGGGCGTCCCTGATGCTCAGCACGGTGCAGGCCGCCTCGATCGCGCCCGCGGCGCCCAACGGGTGGCCGGTCACGCCCTTGACGGAGGTGACGCTCGGGGTGGACCGGACGGCGGCGCCGATCGCGCGGGCCTCGGTGACGTCGTTGAGGCGGGTGCCGGTGCCGTGCGCATTGACGTGGTCCACCTCGGTGGCCGACACCCCTGCGTCGGCGATCGCCAGGCGGATCGCGGCGGTGGCCATCGTGGCCGCCGGGTCCGGGGCGGCCGCGTGATAGGCGTCGTTGGTCGCGGCGTACCCCGCCACGGTGGCCAGCGGACGCGCGCCCCGGCCTCGCGCATGGACGGCGTTCTCCAGCACCAGTACGGCGGCCCCTTCGCCCAGCACGAAGCCGTCACGATCGGCGTCGAACGGCCGGGACGCCCCGGCCGGGTCGTCGGTCCGGCGCGAGAGCGCCCCCATCCGGGAGAAGCCGGTACTGATCAGCGGGGTGAGGGAGGCCTCGCAGCCACCGGCCAGGACCACGTCGCAGGCCCCGGTGGCGATCAGCTGCCGCGCCTGGCCGATCGCGCTGGTGCCGGAGGCGCAGGCCGTGCAGACGACATGGGTCGGCCCGTGCACACCAAATTCGACGGCGATCGGCGCGATCGCCCCGGTCGGCAGCGCCATCGGCAGGAAGTACGGACTGACCTTGGCCGGCCCCTGGACCAGCAGCCGCTGGTGCTGCGCCTCCAGCGTGTTCGAGCCCCAGCCGCCGATGCCCAGCACCAGGCCCACCCGGGTGCCGTCCCAGTCCTGGTGGACGAGCCCCGACGCGGCGACCGCCTCGCGGACCGCGGTCAGGGCGAACTGGGAGATGCGGTCCAGCCGGTGGGCCGGGCCCGCGCCCAGCAGGGCCACCGGGTCGAACTCCGGTACCCGGCAGGAGATCCCGACCGGGGAGTCACCTAGCAGGGGGTCGGCCGTCGCGACCGGCCGGCCCGCGCAGATCGCTGCCCAACTGCGTTCCGTACCCACACCGGCCGGGGTCACCATCCCGATCCCGGTCACCACCGCCCGGTTCATCCGGACACCCGCCCGACGTCACCGGTCCGCCCGGCCCCGCCGTGCCCGGCAAGACTCGGCTCGGCAGCATCCGGCCCGGCCTGGCCCTGTCCGACAGCACACGTCACGGCAGGGCACGGCTCACCGGCGCCCGATCCGGCACCGGCCAGCCGGGTGGCGAGCTCTGCCAGCGGCACCTCGCCGAGGTCGTACGGCGCGGAGCCGTCGCCGCCGAACTCCTCGGCGACCAGCAGGACGAACTCCTCCGCCGCGAGCGAGTCCAACCGCAGCTCGGACAGGGTGGCCTCGGGGGAGACCAACGCGAAGTCGACCTCCAGCGGGCCGATCAGAATGCGGACCAGCCGGGAGTACGCGTCGTTACGGTCAGCCATCGGAGTCCTCCGTAAGGGGGCGGACCGCCGTCGACGCCACGGTGCGGGCGGGACGTAGAGCGGTCGGGTGCGGGGTGGGGGGTGCCGCGGTCGGGTGCGGTGCGGGCAGCAGCGATGCGGCGGGGCGTGGAGTGGGTGGGAGCGCGGTCGTGCGCGGAGCGGTCGAGCGCAGGGAGACCGGCAGGGTGACCGGTTCGGTGAAACTCGGTCCGGGGCGGCGGACCGTCGGGCCCTCGCGCCTGACGGCCGGCAGGTGTTCGGCGAAACTCTCCAGGAAGGCCTCGGCCTGGGCCCGCGCCAGTGCCGCGCCCGGACAGAAGTGAGCGCCCTGGCCGAACGGGAAGCCGGGCCGGTGGTCCCGGTCCGGCTCGAACACGTCCGGGTCGGGCCAGCAGGCCGGGTCGCGGTGTGCGGCGCCGACCATCAGGTGCAGCACCGTTCCTGCCGGGACTTCCGAGCCGCCGAGCACCGTGCGGCGCTCGGCCCTCCGGGTCGCCAGTTTCACCGGCGGGTCCCAGCGCAACGTCTCCTCGATCAGCGGTCCGCGGCCCTCCGGGGCGGTGGCCTTCCGCTGCGCCCCCACGGTCATGTCTAGCAGCCGGTCACACAGGTTGCCGAGCAGATGCGTGGTGGTGAAGAGTCCCGCGACCTTCATGACGAACAACTGGCCCGAGGAGAACGGCGAGATGCGCGAGGGGAGTTCGGGCTCGGGCCGCACCGACGCGTCCCGCCGGGCCGTGAACCTCGCCAGCAGGCACAGCAGTTCCTCCGCCGACCGGTCGGCCACTGCGAGCTCCTCGACGGGGCGGCGGATCTCGCCGCCGGTGGAGATCACCGTGGCGAGTTCCGCCAGCCGTCCGGCCTCCTGCTCGGGAAGTCCGGTCAGCCGGCACAGCACCTCGGCGGGCAGCCTCTTGCACAGGTCGCCGATCAGGTCCGCGGTCCTGTCCCTGCGCAGCACGCCGATGAACTCCGCGACGGCGGCCGAGACCTGTTCCCGGATCGGGTCACCCAGCAACGCCACCGAGCGCGCGGTGAGCGCGGCGACCAACGGGCGCCGGTTGACCGGGTGTTCCGGCGGATTCTGCATCAGCAGTGACCCGCAGAGCGCCTCGGTCGCCGCGCTCCCCCGCCAGCCGGGTGTGTGCACGTCCCGCCAGGGCGCGTCCAGCATCACCAGCGCCGGATCGACCAGCCCCTGCCGCACGTCCCGGTGTCCCGGGACGAGCAGCGCACCCCAGGGCGCCCGGACCAGCGGCCCGGCCCCCCGCAGCCCGGCGTACACCTCGCCGGTCTCCTCGGGGTCCGTGGTCCGCAGCCAGCTCCGGACCAGCTTGCGGCTGAGGACCGCGGCTTCCGCGCTCAGCACGCGGACACCAGAACCTCGGCCAACCGGCAGTACGAACGACCCGTCGCGGGAATGACCGGCCCACGGAAGGGAATTCGTGAACCCGCGAATTCAACGCCCTTGCCAAACACCTGAATGACTCACTTCATCCCGGAGCCGCCGACGGCCCACCTGCGGTCGGGAAGACTTTGCGTGACACCGCCGTGAAAGTCCAATCCCCGTTGTACCAAAAGTCAATTGGCCGCTACGGGTTCCGATTCACTGTCGGATTTCGAACGAAAGGATGAGGCCCGGCAGGCATCGGGATTCATCATCTGTTTTTCCGGTCGGGTGTTTTTCCGGCCGGGCGCGGACGTCAGTGCCGTTCAGGACGGGGCAGCGCACTTCTCAGACCTATTCCGCCGAATCCCAAGGTGCTCACTGTGACCGCCTCCCAGAACTCCCACAGGTTGCCCAGGATCCGCAGCTGAATTCCCGCGTCCTGGTGGAGCTGGAGAAGGTCGCCCACGGGCTGGGAATCCGTATGCGAACAACTCGACGCGAGATCTCTCCGTCCCGGAGTTCCGCCCGCACGTCGCGGCCACCGCCGACCGCCCGCAGGTGTACGTCTGGGAGCACCGACGACTGCGCCGTTTTCCTGCACAGGGCCGAGGTCCGTCCCCCCGCAACCGGCACCAGGAGAGCGGCGTCCTTGATCACACGAAGTGACTCCGACACAGAAGGGGCTGAAGTTTCGTGTGCGGTGTGTGTGGTGGTGTGGGAGACGGTAGCGGCGCACCGGAGGTGCCCGGGTCCGAGATCGGCCGACGAGGGCTGCTCCGCGGCGCGTTGGGGGGAACGGCCGCCGCGGGCATCGGACTCACGGTGGGCACCGCAGGGCAGGCACAAGCCGCAGGGCAGGACACCGCCACGGGGACTGACGGTGCCACGGGGACGGACGGTGCCACGGGGGCCGACGGTGCCGCGGGGGCCGACGGTGCCGCGGGGGCGACTGAGGCGGGGGCTGCCCGCGAGCGGGCCCGGCGGCGCGGGGACGGGCACCCGGTCTCGCTGCGCTGGCTGGGCGTCGCCGGCTGGGAGCTGGCGTTCGAGGGACACCACATCCTGGTCGACCCGTACCTCTCCAGGCAGGAGTACCGCGTCCCCGGCACCGGCGCCATCGACGCCGACCGGCCGTTGGAGCCGATGCCCGACCTCGTCGAGCACGTGGTGAACGGGCACCTCCCGGCCCCGCCCGACCTGGTCCTCGTCACCCACGGACACTTCGACCACCTGCTCGACGTACCGCACCTCCTCGACCGCCCTGCCTGGCAGGAGCACCCCATTCGTACCCTCTGCGGAGAGACCAGTTGGCACCTGCTGCGGGGCATGGGAACGAGCCGTGCGCGTACCGACGGGTGCGTCGTACTCACCGGCGGGGAGGTATTGAGGTTCCCGGCCGGGCCGACGGCGACGACGCCCGCGTACACGGTGGAGGCGTTCCGCAGCTTGCACAGCCAGTACGGCGGTCACGGTTTCTTCGCGCCCGGCACCCTCAACGACCCGCCCGCGCAGGTCCGCACCCTCGGCGACATGCGCGAGGGCGGCACGCTGGCGTACCAGGTCACGGTGGGCGCCGACAGGCTGCGGGTGATGTTCCTGAGCGGGACGGCGAACTTCGTCGAGCGAGAGGTCTCGGGCGCCCGCCCCGACGTCCTGGTCCTGGGCGTCAGCGGTCAGACCGCGGTGCACAGGTACGTCGAGCGGGTCATGGAGGCACTCGGCGCTCCGCCCGTCGTCGTACCGAGCCATCACGACGACATGCTCACCTCACTGCGCGGGCCCGAGCCCGACCTCGCCGCAAGCGTGAACAAGGCGGCCGTCGAGTCACTGCGCACCACGGTCGCGGCGTACGGGGCACGGGTCCTTGAGCCGCGTCATCTACGGACGCTCGAACTGTAGGCAGTCCCGCGGAGCTTGTGGACGCGCCGGAGGGGCACGGATGCTCAGTGACACCCGGGCCCCCGGGGGAGCTGGTCGAGGGTACGCGGCAGCAGGTGCCGGTGCGTGTCCTCGGCCGGCGCTGACGCGCCTGCCCGCAGGAAGCCTGTGGCGGGTTCGAAAACACCCCTCCGCCTGAGCAGGTGTGTGACCGGCGGATACAATCCGTCCTATGTCGAAGCCTGACGCGCTGCTCGTTGACGTAGCCGCCCTGGTGGAATCCGGGCAGAGCACCCAGATGTCCCTGACCGTGGTCACCGGTGGTGCTGTCATCACCGGCCGGCTCGCTCCCGAAGCAGTGTGGCGGCTGCGGGTGTCGGAGGTGCTCACCGATTCCGATGCACTGGGAGAGTTCTCCGCCGTCTTCCACACCCATGCGAAGCGGGACGAGCCGCCGACCCATCTGCACTTCCACGTCGCCCGAATCCTGCAGGGCACGGTAGGCATCCCGGAAACCGGCGGAATGTACCGGGTGGCCATCAAGGACATCAGCGCCTGGACCGTGGGCGACTTCAGCTACTCCGACCACTAGCACTCCCCCGACCCCTGGCCGTCTCCTCGGCCGATGACCCTCACCATGGGCGGCCGGACCTTCGCGTCCGAGGGCGGCTTCCGGACCGGCCTGCTGATCGGCTGCGGCGTCGCACTCGCCTCCGCAGCCGTCGCCTGCCTCATCCCGGCCGTACGCGCCGGCTCCCCCGCCCCGGCCCACGACGAAGCACCGGTGGGGCAGGCACCGGCCCGCGCCTGAACGGGGCGCGGGAGCACGGCCTTCGGCATGTCAACGGGCGCAGGCGTGGCCGTCAGGCCGCCGCACCGCTGTCGATGACCAGGTCGGTGCCGACCACCGCGCCCGCCGCGGGCGAGGCGAGGTAGAGCACCGCCGCCGCCACCTCCTCGGCCTCCGCGACGCGGCCGAGGGGGTTCTCCGTCTTCACCCGCTCGGTACGGTCGGCCTCGGTCTCGCCGGCCCGCAGCGACATGGGGGCGGCGGCTGCGCCGGGGCTGACCGCGTTGATGCGGATGCCCTGATGGATGTGGTCGAGAGCGGCCGCGCGGGTCAGTGCGGAGACCGCCGCCTTCGAGGTGATGTACGCGGCGGCGTTCGGGATCCGCAGGTGTGCGCCCAGGTTGGAGGCGATGTTGACGATGGCGCCGCCGCCGTTCTCCTTCATATGGGCGATCTCGTGCTTCATGGCCAGCCAGACGCCGGTGACATTGGTGCGCAGGACCGCGTCCCAGTCCTCCTCGCTCACCTCGCCGACGGGTCCGTTCCCGCGGAGGATGCCGGCATTGTTCACGGCGATGTCCAGTCCGCCGAAGCGGGTGACGCTCTCCTCCACGAGGTGCTGGAGCTGGGCGGAGACGGTGACGTCCGCGGTGACGGCAGCGGCCGCGCCGCCGGCCGCCTCGATGAGGCCGACCGTTTCGTCGAGGGTGGCGGCGGTACGTCCCGCGGCGACCACGGACGCCCCCTCGGCGGCGAAGGCGAGCGCGATGGCGCGGCCGAGGCCGGAGCCGGCGCCGGTGACGAGGACGGTCTTGCCGGTGAAGCGGTTCATCTCGGTGACTCCCTGGTGTGATGTCGGTCTGGTGCGCTGTTCGTTGGTGTGACGTCGGTCCGGTGTGACGTCGGTCCGACGGGTTACTTGGTGCGGTGGTTGAGGAGGGCGGCGACGGCGAGGGCGGCCCCGGCCGTGGCCAGCGAGGCGGTGTCACTGCCGAGCGTGAGCAGGACGGCGAAGAGGGCGGTCGGACCGAACTCCATCGCGGTGTTCAGCACACCGCCCGCCAGCCCGCTCTGCTGCTGCGGTACGCCTCTGGTCGTGAGCACGGCGGCTCCGGCGAAGGAGGCAGCGGCGCCCGCCGGCAGCAGTACGAGGCCGGGCAGCAAGCCGTACCCGTACCAGAGGTGTGCGTCGAGCCCGGTGAACGCGAGGAGGGCGAGCCCTGCCGCGGCCGTGCCGAGCCCGGCGGTGGTGACGGCTTCCGCGCCGTCCCGCAGGCACTCAGGGCGATGGCGGTGAGCGCGAGGGCCGGGCGCCGGTCGAGGAGGAAGCGGATGGGCAACAGCGGGTCCCGCGCGCGGTGTTCGGCGTACCAGAAGGCGGCGAGCAGCGCTGCCCCGCCGAGCAGCGGCACCAGGACGACGGCCGATGACCAGGGCCGGTCGTCCGTGACGACGAGCCCGTAACTGGTGAGGGTGATACCGGCGGTGGCAAGCAGGGCACCCGGCAGGTCAAGGGCTCTGCCCCGGTTCGGGACGGTGTCCGGCAGCAGCCTCGGGGCGAGGGCGAGGGCTGCGACCGCGACCACCAGTGGCACGGCGAAGGCCCAACGCCAGTCGAGCAGGGCCGAGATGAGACCGGAGAGCAGATTGCCGGCGGTCGCGCCGAGTACGGAGAGCCCGCCCCAGGTGACCATGGCCCTGCCGTACGCGCCGGGGTCGGGGAGGACCACGCGCAGCACGGCCATGGCGGCCGGCGCGACGAGGGCCGCGCCCGCGCCCTGGCCGAAGCGCGCCGCGAGGAGGGTCCCGATGTCCTGGGCGAGAGGGGCCGCGGCCGAGGCGACGGCGAGGAGCACAAGACCGGCGTTGAGGACGGGCCGTCCGCCGAAGCGGTCGGCGAGGCGTCCGCCGAGGAGCAGCAGGCCGGCGAAGGTCAGCCCGTAGGCAGCACTGAGCAGAATCAAGTCGGCGCGCTGCAGCCCGAGTTCGCGTCCGATGCGGGGCAGCGGCACCGCGATCGCGGCGAGCGTGAAGATCAGCGTGGTCTGGACGCCGCCGAGGAGGACGAAGGCGGGTCGGTGCCGCGTGGCGGCGGTGCGGGCGGTGCGGGTAGTACGGGTAGTACGGACAGTACGGGCGGTGCGGGCGGTGCGGGCGGTGCGGGCGGTGCCTGTGACGGTCATGCTCTCCCCCGATATTTGACCGATCGATCCATTATTCGGGCACACGAAATCGGGCCCGGTGACTCCGGTGAGGTTGATTCAGTCCAGCAGGGTCAGCGCCTGCTCGGCAGCGTCCCGCACCCGGGCGGGATCGTCCGACGCCTTGCCCACGACCCGTACGCCCTGCAGCAGGACGAGCAGCATGCGGGCCAGGGCGCGCGGATCCCGGTCGTCGGGCAGCTCCCCCTGGGCCTGGGCCCGTACCAGCGCCGAATGCAGCGGGGTCTCGATACGCTCCCAGCTGGTCTGGACGCGGCGGGCAGCCGCGGCGTCGTGCGGAGCCAGCTCGGCCGCGGTGTTGGTGACGAAGCAGCCGTTCAGGCGCTCCTGGGGGGAACCGGCTTCCGCGGCGAACCTGCGCACCACCGCGCGCACCGCGGGCAGCGCGGGGCCCGGCTGGGACAGCTCGGCCAGCAGGAGCGGGTCGCGCGTCTCGGCGTACCGGTCCATGGCCAGCAGATACAGCCCGTGCTTACTGCCGAAGGTCGCGTAGATGCTGGCGCGGCCGATGCCGAGGTGCTCGACGAGGTCCGCGATCGACGTCGCTTCGTAACCGCGCCGCCAGAACAGCTCCAGGGCCGACTGCAGCGCGGCGTCCGGATCGAATTCCTTGGTCCTGGCCACACGCAGGACCATAGTCGTATCCAGAACGCTCGGTCAATAACTATTGTGCTGCCAACGGCGGGTGGGCAGTCCTACGCCGACTGAGCCGGCGCCCCGTCGCGAATGTCCCCCGCGCCCTCGTCGCCCCCGTCGCCCTTGTCGCCCTTCTCTCCCTTCTCTCCCTTCTCTCCCTTCTCACTCTTGTGGTCCTCGTCCGCCAGCCCTCGCAGGGCCCGGTTGGTGAGTGCGTACACGATGAGCAGGACGTAGAGCCCGCCGAAGACGGCGAGCGTGGCGCGCAGCCCCAGTTCCTCCGTGAGGTAGCCGTTCAGGAAGATGCCGATCGGGGCGGCCGCGAAGGCCATGGCCATGACCGCGCCCCAGATGCGGCCCAGCATCTCCGGCGGCGTGGATCGTTCGACCACTCCGGTGACGAGGGGGTTGATCGGGCCGCTGGCCAGACCGATCGCGAAGGTCACCAGGAGCATCGGCCACAGCCCCGGTTCGAGCACCATCGCCAGCCGGGCGACACAGATCAGTGCGAAACATCCCACGAACGTCGCCCAGCGGTTGCGCAGCAGCCTTCGGCTGGCGGGCGCGTACGCGAACGATCCGATGACGGCGCCCGTGCCGTTGGCGGCGAGCAGCCAGCCGACCAGGTCGGCGTCGAGGAGCACGTCCCGGCTGTAGACGGGGAGCAGCACCGGTGTGAGCGCGTCGTCCAGGAAGTTGGTGCACACGACCACACTGATGATCGCGGCGAGGACGGGCGTCCGCAGGATGTACCGGGCGCCCTCGCTCACTTCTCGTACCAGCCCCGGCCGCGGCTCTTGCGACTCCGCCTTCCGGGCGTCCGGGGCGGTACCGGCAGCCGGTTGGGCGCGTGGCACCGCGAACGCGATGAGCAGCCCGGAAGCCAGGAAGGTCAGCGCGTCCAGGTAGAGCACCGCGGCCGGTTCCGTGAGGCTCGCGAGTACGCCCGCCGCCGGGGGGCCGACCACGAACGCGACCCGTTGCGCCGAGTGGAACAGGGAGTTCGCACTCTCCGAACGCACCTTGCCCAGCTCGGTGACGCTCGGCAGGAGCACCAGTCGCGCCGCCGCGCCCGGGGCGTCGACCAGGGTGCGCAGGAAGAGCAGAGCCATCAGCGCGGGCAGCGCGAGCCCGACCGTGCTGTGCAGCAGCGGCACCGCCGCCATGAAGACGGCGGCCAGCACGTCCGCCCACACGCTGGTGCGCCGTGCCCCGACGCGGTCGGCTATCACGCCGCCCGCGAGCCCGGCGACAATCATGGGCAGCGCTCCGGCGAACCCCGCGGCCCCGGCCTCGGCGGCGCTGCCCGATATCTCCAGTACGTACATCGGGACGGCGACGAGAGTCATCGTGTTCCCGATCCAGGACAGATAGTTCGCCACGACCAGGGCGGCCAGGGGCCGTTTGGTCACGGTGGCCGCGCCGGCGTCCGTGTCGGTCATTCGACGTCTCCCGTGGCGCGGTCGCGTGGCAGGTCGGCAAGCGTTGAGTTCACCCGGTTCCCCCTCGGTACCACCGAAAAGGTCGACCGCATCGCCCTGGCCACGGAGCGCAGCATCCACGGCTGAACGTGCGCGGCGGCTGCCCCGCACACCTCGGCCGAACCCCGTGGGACGAGCAAGCCGGCCGGGCTCATGCGGCCGGCTCACCGAGCTTCGTCTCAGGCGAGGTTGCTCACCCAGCCGGAGCACGTGCCCGCGGTGATCAGCTTGGTGTCCCAGTGGCCAAGGCAGACGCGGAAGCGGATCGTCGAGCTCTCGGGGAAGTCCTTGTTCTTGTAGCGGTAGTCCGAGGCGCCGTCGGCGTTGAAGATGGCGCCCCAGCGGCTGCCCGCCTCCCAGTCCACGACGGCGGAGGAACCGTCCGACTTACCGTCGTAGACCGCGAACCAGTCGCCGGTCGGGTCGAAGCAGGCCTGGTAGACGATGCTGCCGTTCTCCTTCTTGTTCACGCACTTCACCCACTCACCGTCGTGGGAGGTGGTGGTGGCGCGGTCAACCTCACGGCCGGCGGCGTTCGCCTGGGTGACAGTGAGGAGCAGCGCGGCGGAGACAGTGCCCGCGACGGCACTTATTCGCTTGAGACGACGGTTCGTGATCACAGGACTCCTTCTGTGGGGTGGCGTCCGACGAGGTGTCGGCGAGGGCTTGGAGGCGGGGCCTCGTGTGAAGCGCCGCCTCGTGTGAAGCAGCGCCTCGTGTGAAGCGGCGCCTCGTGTGAAGCAGCGCCTCGTGTTGCGGATGACGCTGGTCCTCGGAGCCCGGCACGCGCGCTCGTTCGAACCAGCTGATCCAATCGAAGGACCTTAGCCAACCCGGATGTGTTGATCAACCATCTATTTGCCGCGACCAGTTGGAGTCGGTGGGCGTTCCCGCGTCGGTCAGTCATGGACTCCGGGGCGGAGCCGGCACATCAGGGCGTGTCGCCGGACCAGTCCCACCTGGTGCTCTCGCCGGGGCGCGGGTCGTACAGGGCCCGGCCGCCGGCGCCGAACCTTCCCAGCTCGGTCTGCAGGACGGCGCCGGTCCGTATCTCGTCCGCCGTCCATCCCGTGATGTCGAGCAGCAGGCCGTCCAGCGGCCCGCCGACCAACTGCGCGTAGACCCGGCCCGGCTTGGGGCCGGGCCGTGGGTGATCGTGTTCCTCACCGTAGATACGGCCGCGCAGCAACTCCTCGTCCCTGTCCATGCGTCCCAGCTTTCCAGCTGCCACTGACAACGCGGGCCGACGGGGAGCACCCCCGGCCTGTCACAGGCCCGTGTGCGACGACCGCCGGCGCTCTCGAACGACCGCCGGCGGGGGTGTTGAGGTTGCTGGGGCGGGGCTGGCTCACTTGGTGTTGCGTACGAACCAGCTCTCGCCGTACAGCTCCTTGCCCCGCTTGTCGTACACCTGGACGTTGCATTCGAGGTGCGAGGGAATGGCGTACGCGTAGTTCTGGTCGATGTCGGCCGCCACCGCGCCGGTCGCTCCCAGGTCGGCGCCCGTCACTCCGTCGAAGTGGGCGATCACCTGGTACTCCACCACGTTGCCGTTCTTGATCTCCTTCTTCACGTTCGCCTCTGCGTAGTGCAGGTGGTTGGAGTTGCCGGTCTTGGTGAGCGGGGTCAGGTTGGTCAGGGTGTTTCCCGGGCCGCCCAGGTTCTCGTTCAGCAGGTGGCCCTGCACCATGTTCCGCGCGAACCAGGCGCCCGTGGCGCCGCTGCTCGACGACGGCCACCAGGACGGTTTGACCTTCGGCGAGCTGCCCTTGCCCAGGGACTTGGGGTGCAGCTCGGCGGACATGGCGGTGCCCACGCCGTTGTTCGTGCTGCCGTACTGCACATAGTGACGGCCGCCGTACGCGCGCTGCACCGCCCGCGAGACGGTCGGCGCGAGTTCGTCGGCGCCGCCCGCGGCCGGGGTGGCGGTCTCGTGGCTCCGGGTGGGGGCCGGGCCGCCCATCACGCGTTGCGCGTTGGCCTCGGCCTCGCGCTCGAAGCGGTCGGACGGATCGCTCACCCGCAGCCCGTTGCCGTTGTCCGCCCCCGCGACCTGGCCCTGGCGCTGCTGGATGACGTGCGTCAACTCGTGGGCGAGGGTGTGCTTGTCGCCACCGCCCTGCCCGACGACCACATGGCTGCCCGAGGTGTACGCACGCGCTCCCAGCTCCGCCGCGGACTGTTGCGCGGCGCTGTCGGAGTGGATGCGGACATTGGAGAAGTCGGCCCCGAGGCGCGCTTCCATCTCGGCGCGGATCCCGGTTTCCAGGGGTTGCCCCGGCCCGCGCAGAACGTTGTGGACGGCGGAACGCTGCACCGCGTGCTGCTCAGCCCCCGCGCCGCAGTGGGCAGAGTGTTCATGGTCGTCCTGGGCCCACGGATGCCCGTTCTTTCGGAGCAGCTGGACGACAGCGGCGTTCCCCGCCGCCGCCTGCAGCCCGAGAAGACCTCGGTCGACGGTGCTCGCGGGAGCGTCGGTACGTCGCCGGGGAGCGGCCTCGCGCTCTCCGGCGCGCCCCTTCTCCCGGTCCATGGCGGAAGCCAATGTGTCCTCCTCAAGGAAATGGATCTTCCCATTTCACTCGATCCGGCACCGTGGATCCAGGTGCGCCGGGGCACACCCGACGACGAAAGGGGCACACTTCGCCGGACCGGGGCCGGCGTGGACCGACCGTGCGCCTGCTCGTGTCCGCATGCCCAGTACCCACCCGTCACGTTAAGTTGTCGACATGACGACAGAATCTGATCTGGGCTCGGCCGGTTCGGGCGACGTCCGCCAGGCGCGGCAGGCCGTCGAGGAATTCCTCGCCCGTACGCAGTCCCCGGACCGCGAAGCGCAACTGGAGCAGTGGCGCGAGAGCGGCCGTGTCGACGACCAGGTGGCGGAACAGGTCGCTCGTGACGCCTGGGACGCGGTGCAGGACGCCACGCCGCCGGCCCCCGACCCGGTGGAGGGGGCGGATACCGGCGCCCCCTCGCAGGACCCGCCGTCCCCGGAACTCGCCCAGCGCCACCGCCGCGCCATCGCGGTCGCCCGCGGGCTCCAGGAACTCGGGTACCACCTCGACGAGACGCTGCGACCCGGCCCGGACATGGCCGCGGGGTGACCCGCCCCCCGCCGGGTCCGCCCGCCGCGGGGTGATCCGCCCCCGCCGCTCCCGCCACCGGGCCACGCGCCTACGTGAGGCGGCGCGCGGCGGGAGGACCGGTCAGGGCAGCGGGGTACCGCCGGTCGCGTTCATGATCTCCGCGGTGATGAAGCTCGCGTGCTCCGAGGCGAGGAAGACGTACGAGGGGGCCATCTCGGCGGGCTGGGCCGCCCGCCCCATCGGGGCCTGCGCGCCGAACTCCTCGGTGTCCGGGAGTGTGGCCGGGATCAGTGGTGTCCACACCGGCCCCGGTGCGACGGCGTTGACGCGGATGCCCTTCTCGATCAGCATCTGCGCGAGGCCCTGCGTGAAGGTGACGATCGCGCCCTTGGTCATCGCGTAGTCGAGCAGGTGCGGGCTCGGCTTGTAGGCCTGCACGGAGGTGGTGTTGATGATCGACCCGCCGGACGGGATGTGCGGCACGGCCATCTTGCACAGCCAGAACATGCCGTACAGGTTGGTGCGCACGACCCGGTCGAACTGCTCGGTGCTGATGTCCTGGATGCCCTCGGGCTGGGACATCTGGTAGGCCGCGTTGTTGACCAGCACGTCGATCCGCCCGAACTCCGCGACGGCCCGCTCGACGAGCGCACGGCACTGCTCCTCCTCCCGGATGTCACACTCCACGGCCACCGCCCGGCGTCCCGCCTGCTCCACCAGGCCGACCGTCGTGCGTGCGTCCTCCGCCTCCTCGGGCAGGTGGGTGAAGAGGACGTCCGCCCCCTCGCGGGCGTAGGCGAGCGCGACGGCACGGCCGATGCCGGAGTCGCCGCCGGTCACGACCGCGGCCCGGTCGCGCAGCAGTCCGCTGCCCCGGTAGGACTCCTCGCCGTGGTCGGGCGCCGGGTCCATGGCCCCCGTCGCGCCCGGCGTCTCCTGGTCCTGCTGCGGAAACTTCGGCTGCGGGTGCTTGGTCCTCGGATCCTGCGGGGTCTCACCCATCGGTACTGCCCTTCCCTCTCGTGCGCTTTGCGGCGTTTCGTACGTAAAAATGCATCCCTGGAATCCCATGTGTCCCACGGACCGCACATTCACACCTGCCGGATCCACCTCGCAGGTGACCGCATGACCGTGTCCCCGGCAACGGCCCGGCCGGGCGCCTACCGGTCCGCCGGTTCCGTCACACCTGCCTCAAGGGCGTACGAAGGCCGCTTCGAGGAGGTCGGCGAGGAGGGCCGCGCAGGAGCCGTCCGGGTCGAGATCGGGGTCGTAGATGGTGAGGTTGAAGCCGACACACCGCTCCGACCTCACCAAGGCGCGCAGCAGCGAGGCGAGTTCGGCGGGCAGCAGCCCACCGGGGTCGGGGCTGTCCACGGCGGGCATGACGGACGGATCCAGCACGTCCGCGTCCAGATGCACCCAGAACCCCTCGGTCCCGGGTGCTTCGAGCGCTCGCAGCACCCCGCCCGTGGGTTCCGCCGCGTCCCACTGCCGGATCTCCCCGACCGTCACGTTCGTGATCTTGAGCTCGGTGAGTTCGGCCCGGTCCTTGTCGTAGTCCCGGATGCCGAGGACCCGGACGTCCTCGTCCCTGAGGTACGGCCGCAGCCCTTCGATGTCCGTCAGGTCCGCCTGGCCGCGGCCGGTCGCGAGTGCCAGTTCCTCGCCACCCGCGGCGCCGACGTGGTCGGAGTTCCCCGGGTGCCGGAAGTCCGACGAACCGTCGACGACCGCCAGCCCGTACCGCCCGATGCGGCGCAGCGCGAGAGAGGCGCCGAGCTGGATGGAACAGTCCCCGCCCAGAACCACCGGGAACTCCCCCGCCCGGACGTGCTGCTCGATGCGATCGGCGAGCTTGCGGGTGTACGCGGCGATCGCCCCGGCGTTGAACACGCCGTCACCCTCCTGCCACCCGCCGCGGTCGTAGCGGGGCGGCACGACCACTCCGCCCTCGTACGCCCCGAGCCGCCGCACCAGCCGCTGCTCGCGCAGCGCACCCGCCAGCTTGTAGCACCCGGGCACGGTGCCTTCGGCGGGCGGCCTGAGGCCGAGGTTGGACGGGGCGTCAAGAACCACGAGACGGCGCATCCGGCCATTCTGTCCACGGAAGGCGCTGCGCACCATGTGATTGTTGTGATTGTTCGTACGGGTGCGCGGGGCTCGGTGCGTGAGAGGTGGCAACCGCCTCCGTCGCGCTGGAGCACCGGGAGTCACCGTGGCACGCCCTGACTTCTCACGCTCGGGAAGCTGGTGGGTCGCGCCACGCGTGCCTACACCGCGCGGGAAGGGGGGAGGTGCTGTAGTCGTTCGACGTGCGCTGAGGGACACTCAGCTCATCTGCCCGTACACACTTTCCACCGGAGTCCCGCCCATGACTGCTCAGCCCCACACATCTTCCGCGCCTGTCGCCGGAATCCGCACCCCGGCCAAGCCCGCCTGGAACAATCTCTTCGTCGAGCCGGACCTCCCCCACCAGGAACAACCCACGGACGACGGGTACGGCGCCCCCGAGGAGCTCCCCGTGACGGCCGCTCCCCGGTCCCGAAGAATCAGCAGCCGCTGAACGAGCGACAGCACGGCCGGCACTGACGCCCGCTCGGCGTTCCGGTACGGGAAGCGCTCCCGTACCGCGGTGCTCCGGGTCAGCGTCGGCCGGTGGACAGGGTGACGAGGAACTGGCCGCCGCCCGCCTCGACGCCGGCGGTCACCGGCAGCCCCGGTACCAGTCGGGAGAACCGGTCCACCAGCCAGTCCGCCGCCTGTTGGGCGTCCCGCTCGGTCGGACAGCGGCCCACCATCTCGCGGCCCCCCTTGCGCTCCAGCCTCGCCGCGACCGCGATCAGCGGCGCGGGCTCGACCACGTAGAGGTGCTCGGGCCAGGCGATGACCACCTTGACCGCGCCCTTGCGGGTGTTGCACCCGCGGTGCGCGAGGCGCTCGGCGACCTTGGCCTTACGGTCGGCGGTCCGGCTGTCGACGCTGGGCCCCCGCGGATCGTTCACCGACTCGTCGGGGTCCACCGGTTCGTCGCACACCCAGCACTGCCAGCCGTCGCGCTCAGCCACATCATCAAGAAGACTCATCCGAGCCAAACTAGCCTGCCCGGCCGCCAACTGGCGCACCAGGGCGGCCTGCGAGGGCCGGCGGCGAGCGTTCGCCGGCATCGCCATGTGCACCCCGTGTCGGCCCACCCGTCAGGCTGATGACAGAGAGCGAAGTCTCCCGATGTTTTCCTCACTCAGGGTGTGGGGAGCTTCGGGGTGCTTCGTGGGGATCAACCTCGTGAAGCGGTTCAATCAGCAACATCTCAGCAGAAAAGGGAGCACCACCATGTCGCCTTTCCTGGGTACCGCTTCGTCCCTCCTCCGGAACACGGTCCGGGCCGCCACCGCGTTCGGGCTGGCCGCCGTGCTCGCCGTGCCGCTGACCACCGGCACCGCCCTCGCCGACGCGCCGGTCGCGATCCCGCCGGGGTTGTCCTGCGACACCGGCGTCCACAACAACGACGACTACACCGGCTGGGCGTTCTGTACGAACAACGGAGGCTCAACACAGACCTTCTGGGTCCATCTGATCTGCGGCTGGTCCCCGGACGTCGACGGTGAGCGCGTCACCATCCGTCCCGGCCAGAGCGGCCAGTCCACCGCGCACTGCGGCGCACTCGGCACCGGCATCGGAAAGATCGAGGTCCATCCCTGAGAGCCCGTCGTCCGAACTGGGCGCCCGTAACCGGTTCTTGACTCGCGGGGCCCTCTCCTGTCAGGGCAGGAGAGGGCTCCGCACCCCGGGGCCCGCCCCCGCCCCCGCCCCCGCATCGCCTCAGATGCGGTAGCGGCGCAGGGCGGGTACCGCCAGAGCCAGTACCGTCATGGCGACCACGACGAGAAGCCCGCCGCCCACCACCGCCGCGGGGGCCCCGAAGGCCGAGCCCGCCGAGCCGTGCAGGACGTCGGCCAGCCGCGGTCCGCCCGCCACGACGACCGTGAAGACCCCCTGCATGCGGCCGCGCATCTCGTCGGTGGCCGCGGACAGCAGGATGGCGCCGCGGAAGACCATCGAGACCATGTCCGCGATCCCGGCCACGGCCAGGAACATCACCGCGAGCCACAGGCTGTCGCTGAGCCCGAAGCCGACCACCGCCGCGCCCCAGGCGAGCACCGCGCCGATCACCATCCAGCCGTGCCGCCGGGCCCGGGAGAACGTGCCCGAGAACAGACCGCCGAGCACCGCGCCCACGGGGATCGCCGCGAACAGCAGGCCGAGCGCGAGCCCTTCGCCGTACGGGGCGTAGGTCTCGGCGGCGAGTTGCGGGAACAGGGCCCGGGGCATCCCGAACACCATCGCGATGATGTCCGCGAGGAAGGAGAGCAACAGCACCTTGTGCGAGGCGATGTAGCGGAAACCTGCCACGATCTCGCGCACACCGCCCAGTCGCACGGTCCGCCGGCCGGTCTCCTTGTGCAGGGGCGGCAGCGAGGGGAGCCGGTAGACCGCCCACACCGTGACGCACAGCGCGAGCGCGTCGACGAGATACAGCTCGGGCAAGCCGATGACCGGTATCAGGACGCCCGCGAGCAGCGGGCCGATGACCTGTCCGGTCTGCATCACCGTCGAGCCGAGCGCGTTGGCAGCGGCCAGCTCGTCGGCTGGTACCAGACGGGCGATGGAGGCGTTACGGGCCGGGGCGTTGAGCCCCCAGAACGCCTGTTGCACCGCGAGCAGCACCATCAGCGCGGCGACGGAGTCGAGTCCCGCGGCGGCCTGCAGCCAGAAGAGCACCGAGGTGACGGCGATGCCGCAGTTGGTGACCAGGAGCAGCTTGCGCCGGTCCACGTTGTCGGCGATCGCACCGCCCCACAGCGCGAACACGATCAGGGGCACCAGCCCCGCCATGCTCGCGGCGCCGACCCACGCGGACGAGCCGGTGAGGTCGTAAATCTGTTTGGGCACGGCCACGGCGGTGAGCTGGCTGCCCACCGCGGTGACGATGGTCGAGGACCACAGACGGCGGTAGGCGGGGATGCGCAACGGGCGGGTGTCCACCGCCCATCGCCGCCAGCCCCGCCGTGAGGGAGGTACTTCCCGGGGTGGCGCGCCGTCGGGTCCGGCGGGGCCGGCCGGCTGGGGGTCGTTCCCGGTGCTGCTCTTGCTGGTGTCCACGGTCTTCCAGGGGGCTCGCCGCGGGCATCTCCCGTCAGTCCGCCTCGATCTGGCCGATCTGCATGATCTGCTCAACCGGCACGATCTGCTCGATCCACCTCGAAGCGCACTAAATGATGCCCGCTACATCTATCGAATCCTCCACACTATGGCAGGCCGTTCGAAAGGAGGGCCCGCGACCGCGCTCGGACGCACGGAGGGCGGGTCTGCGGCTCGTCACCGGAAACCCGCCCTGCCTGTGTGTGCGGTCGAACGCCGAGTACGCGTCAGCGCTTGAAGGTGTCCTTCGCCTTCTCCTTGGACTCCCGGGCCTCGCCCCGGGCTTCCAGGGCGGCGCCCTTGGCTGCCGTGGTGTCCTTGCCGGCCGCGTGGGCCGTCTTCTTCACGGCCTTCCCGACGACCTGCTCGGTCTTGGCCTTGGCCTTTTCTCCAGCGCTCATGGTGATCCCTCCATCGGTGTTCGAACGACCGCCTGCCCCCTCCCGCCGGGAGGAAACGGGGTGTCCCCGGACCTCAGGCCTCGGTCGCTCCCGCACGCCGCCGCTGCTCCTCCGCCGATCGGAAGGACACCACCGTCCGTGCGCCGCCGTCGTCCGCGTTGCCGAATTCCAGCGTCGCCCCCAGTACCTCCGCCTGGCCCTGCACGATCGTCAGTCCCAGGCCCTGGCCCCTGCCCCGGCCCGGGTCACCGGTGCGGAAGCGTTGCGGGCCCTGTTCGATCAGGCCCTGCGGGTAGCCCGGCCCGTGGTCGCGGACCTCGACGGCGGGTCCGTCCACGGTGACGGTGACCGGAGGCGCTCCGTGGCGGTGCGCGTTGACGATGAGGTTGGCCAGGACGCGGTCGAAGCGACGCCGGTCGGTCTCCACCCAGGCGTCCCGCAGGACGCGTACCTCCGCGCCCAGGCCGGTCGCCCGTACCGCGCGCTCCGTCATCGGCCCCAACTGGTGCACGGCCAGTTCAGCGGTCTCCACCCCCGCGTCCAGCCGGGAGATCTCCAGCAGGTCCTCGGTCAGTCTGTGCAGCGCGTTCAGCCGGTCGTTGATCATTTCCTTGGGGCGGCCCTCCGGCAGCAGACCCGACGCCGCCAGCACTCCCGTCAGAGGTGTCCGCAGTTCGTGGGCCACGTCCGCGGTGAAGCGCTTCTCGCTCTCAAGGCGGGCCTGGAGCGAGCCCGCCATCGAGTCCAGCGCGGTCGCCACCGCCAGGACCTCGTCGCGGTTCTCGCCCCGGCCGCCCCTGGCCATCCCCACCCGCGCGTTCAGGTCCCCGTCCGTGATCCGCCGTGCCACCTCCGCGGTCGCGGACAGACGGCGGCTGATCCGCATCGCCAGGAAGAGACCCGCCAGCGCCACCAGCCCCGCCGCCAGGACCGAGAAACCGATGATCGCCGTGTCCATGTCGCGCAGGTGGGAACGGGTCCTCTCGTAGGGCACCCAGACAGCGAGCGCCCGTCCGTCGGCGGGTGCTGCGGCCCACATGACGGGTTTGCCCGCCCGGCGCCCCACCATGCTCCCGCTCCGTCTGCCCCGGACCAGTTCACGGAGTTCCTCCGGCAGCTCCTTCGGGTCGATCTCGACGGCCACCGCGCCGCTGGAGGTGCCGTACGTGTACTGCGTCGACGCCTCGTCCAGCGCCTGGCGGGCCTCCGCCCGCACCTGACCCACCGTCTGCCGGGCGACCTCGTTGTGCACCAGCGTGCCGAGCACGACCGCGACGGCGCAGCACACTGCGGTGGTACTCGCGGCGATCGTCCACCGCAGGCTGGAGGCCCAGGCCGGGCGGTAGCGGGGGAGGTTCACAGCTCGCTGCGGGGACATGGCGCGGCCGACTTCTTGTGCGCGGGGCAGTCGTCCAGGGTCAGGCCGCCCAGACGCATCCGGGTGCCGTCCCAGATGTACTCCGAGACACTGACGAAGTCCGCGTTCGAGGTCGGCTCCCGTACGGTCAGATGGCCCGCCGCCACCTCGGTCGCCTCCAGTACCGCGCGGCGGGCGAGGATCCGGACCACCTGGGTGTCGCGCGCGGTGTAGACGCGCAGTTCGCTGACCCTGCCGTCCAGGTCCACGGCGGTGATCAGTTCCGGTTTTCCGTCGCCGGTCAGGTCGTGGTGCACCGGTGGGCGTACCGGGCAGCGGTCGCCCCGGCAGGACGCCAGGGCGGCGACCGCCCGGGGGTCGACGAGAGTGCCCTTGCCTCGGTCGGCCCGTCCCGAGGCCGCCACGTCCGCCTTCACCACCGCCAGGGCGTCCGCCCCGCGCATGTCGCCGGACGGGACGTCCGGGGTGTCGATCCGGGTGGGCATGTTGGGGGCCTGGCCGGGCGCCGGCGGGGAGGGCGTCGAGGTCGCCCACATGGACAGCGGCGCCTTGAGCTCGGCCTGGTCGCCGTACCCGCGCAGCTCCTCCGCGTCCGCGCACCCTGCCGCGAGGGTGGCGACCGCGCCGATCACCATCGCGCCGAGCAGGGGTCGTACCGGTCGCGGGGACATGGGCCCATGATCACCGCTACCCGCCCGGCACACACCTCGGCGACAGGCACGTGCCACCCGAAGGGCGGGCTCGTACGTCGCACGACTGCCCGGCGACGCGGATCAGTTGGGGCTGCACGGGTGAGGCAGCGGGGCTTTGAGCGCGATGAGCCGGCTGGGCTGCTCGGGAACGATGCCGAGGGGCTTGCCGGTGAAGCGTTCGGCGGTCCGGCGGGCGAGCTGGCCGACGATGTGCGCGGCCGGCTGGATCTCCTCGCGCGGAGTGGAGTGCGGCACGTTCGCGGGGAGCTGCGGGGTGTGGGCGAAGGCCGCGACGGTGGGCAGGGTGGTGGCGGCAAGGGCCCCGGTCACGATGGCCAGAGCTCGAAGTCGCTCGCGCGCGGGCATGGGTCGGCTGCCTTTCCGTACCGGACGACGGGGGGAACGAACGGGGGGGTGCGTGGGGAGACGTGCGTGGCGAGCACACCCGGCGGGGGGGCATGTCTGCGTGGCTAGCACACCCACTGCGGGCGTGTGCGGAAGGAGTACGCCCGGCCGGGGCGCGCGGGGAGGCGCGCCCCGGCACTGCGGTGGATCAGGCCGCGGGGGTGAGCTGGACCTTGCCGGGGTCGGTGGACGGCGCGACCGGGGCCGGGGCGGGCTCGGTGGCCTTGTTCGGCTGCGGCGCCACGGCGTCCGGGGTGCTCGGGACGTCCTGGGTGCTCGGGACGTCCGGGGTGCTCGGGACGTCCGGGGTGCTCGGGACGTCCGGGGTGCTCGGGACGTCCGGGGTGCTCGGGACGTCCGGGGTGCTCGGGACGTCCGGGACGTCCGGGACGTCCGGGACGTCCGGGTAGGGCTTGGCGTTGTCATCGGGCCCGATCGGGTCGACGGGGTCCGGGGCCGGCTTCGGCTCGGGGTCGGGCTTGGGCTCGGGGTCAGGCTTCGGCTCCGGGTCCGGGACGGGGGCCGTGTCGAGCCACGACGTCAGGGAGCCGTCCGGGGCGAGGACGACGTGCATGCCGTTGTGCTCGCCGGCGGCGGAACGGCCGTCGGCGTCCAGGGTGCCGATCGCGGAAGCGCCGGCACTGCCGCCGTAAATGGTGGCCTGCCAGTGGCCGGCGGAGAGCTTGTAGACCCGGGCCATGGAGCCGTCGGCGAGCGTGTCGTTGCGCACGTGCTCCCGCTTCTCCGGCTGCGGCTTCGGCTTGGGCTTGGGCTTGGGGTGCGGCTTGGGGTGCGGCCTGGGCTGCGGTTTGGCGCGCTCGACCCATGAGGAGACCGTGCCGGTCTTCGTGAGCTTGACGTGCAGGCCGTTGAGGTTGGCGTTCGCGGTCTTCCCGAACGCGTTCAGGACGGCGATCTTCTTGCCCTTGAAGAGGACGTCGGCCCGGTACTTGCACTTGCCGAGCTTGTAGATCTTCGCCGTGTGGTTCTTCGAGGCGAGCTTGACCGTCTTCACGTGCGGCCGCTTGGTGTCGGCGTGGGCGGAGGCCTCGATCGCCGCCGGGGCGTGGTCCTGGGTGGCGGCGATGGCGCCGGAGGCCGCGCCGAAGGTGATCGCGCCGGCGGCGGTCGCGGTGATGATGCTGGTACGCAGCGCGCGGGGAGTCATACGCATGGTGAAAGAGGCCCTTTCCGGGTCACGGTTTCAGGATGTGATGTCCGCCCGAGCCGTTTGCTCCGTGGCGACATCTACGAAGCTACGCATGTCACATCAAGGCATTCCGTAGGGGATGTAACGGTGAAACCGCATATGCACCGCAAAATGCACACAAGGGGCGTGCCGGAGCCGGAACATTTCCCGCATGGATGCCCGATTCTTATACCGGTATAGTTTGACCGGTATAGTTGTTGGTTCCAGAAGGAAAGTGGCACATGATCGAGATCCTGAACCCCGCCCTGCTCACCCGCGCGAAGGACACGGGCGCCCTGGTGGCGGACATCTTGCAGACGATGAAGGACCGGAGCACCGTCGGCACGAACCTCCTGGACATCGACCGCTGGACCAAGAAAATGATCGCCGAGGCAGGAGCTCAGTCCTGCTACGTCGACTACGCGCCGTCCTTCGGGCGCGGCCCGTTCGGCCACTACATCTGCACGGCCGTCAACGACGCGGTACTCCACGGCCTGCCCCACGACTACGCGCTCGCCGACGGTGACCTGCTCACCCTTGACCTCGCCGTCTCCAAGAGCGGAGTCGCCGCGGATGCCGCCATCAGCTTCGTCGTGGGCAAGGCACGGCCCGCGGAGAGCATCGCGATGATCAGCGTCACCGAACGCGCACTGGCCGCGGGGATCGCCGCCGCCGGTCCCGGAGCACGTGTCGGCGACCTCTCGCACGCCATCGGGACGGTCCTCAGCGAGGCCGGGTACCAGATCAACACCGAGTTCGGAGGGCACGGCATCGGGTCGACGATGCACCAGGACCCGCATGTCGCGAACACCGGACGGCCCGGCCGTGGTTACAAACTGCGCCCCGGGCTGCTGCTGGCGCTGGAGCCGTGGGTCATGGCGGACACCGCCGAGCTCGTCACCGACGCCGACGGATGGACCCTCCGGAGCGCGACGGGCTGCCGGACGGCACACAGCGAGCACACGATCGCCATCACCGAGGACGGAGCCGAGATCCTCACGCTGCCGAGGCCGTAACGGCCGTCGCAGCCGTCACGAAGGGACCCACGACGGTCCGGCGGTGATCGGGAACAGGGTTTCGCGGGTATTGCTCACGCGTTTACTCCTTGTGTGCGCGGAAGCCACGCTCGTACTTTCGTCCAGCCACAGAGCTGTGGCCCTGAGCTGGACGAAGGTGAAAGATCTATGCTGCTGACGGTCCTCGGATTCGTCATGATCGCGACATTCCTGACGCTGATCATGCTGAAGAAGATGTCTCCGATGACGTCGCTCATCCTCATCCCGGCCCTCTTCTGCGTGATCGCGGGGCAGGGGGCCCACCTGGGTGAGTACGTCCTGGAAGGGATCGGCGAGCTGGCGCCCACCGCGGCCATGCTGATGTTCGCCATCATCTTTTTCGGCGTGATGATCGACGTCGGCCTGTTCGACCCGATCGTCCGGGGCATCCTGCGCTTCTGCAAGGCCGACCCCGCCCGTATCGTGCTGGGCACCGCCGTTCTCGCGGCGATCGTCTCGCTGGACGGTGACGGCTCGACCACGTTCATGATCACCGTCTCCGCCCTGCTCCCGCTCTATCTGCGGCTGAGGATGAGCGTGCTCAAGCTGACGATGGTCGCCGCCACGGCCAACGGCGTGATGAACACCGTCCCTTGGGGCGGTCCGACCGCCCGCGCCGCCACCGCGCTGAAGCTGGACGCGGGCGAGATCTTCGTGCCCATGCTTCCCGCGCTCGGCTGCGGGATGCTCGCCGTCCTCGCCCTCGCCTGGTGCCTGGGCCTGCGCGAACGCCGCCGTCTGGGGCTGCTCACGGAGACCGGCCCCGCGGCCGAGGCCGTCGTCACCGAGGAGGCGGACAGCCGTGACCTCGCCCTGGTGAGCGCGGGCGCGGGCGCGCCGTTCACCGCGAACCGGCCGAGCTCCCCGGGCGCTTCCGGCACACCCGACGCCTTCGGCTCCCCCGGCTCCCCCGCCGCTTCCGGCTACCCCGGTACCGCAGCCTCGCCGGAGCAGGCCGAGTCGTCCCCCCGCTCCGACCCCGCGCTCCCCGGCGACGGCGACGGCGCCGCGGCCGTCTGGGGCACGCTGGACCCGGGCCGGCCCACCCTGCGCCCCCGCCTCTTCTGGTTCAACGCCCTGCTGACCCTGGCCGTGCTGGTCACCCTGATCGCCCAGTGGCTGCCGATCCCGGTGATCTTCATGTTCGGCGCGGCCCTGGCCCTGACGGTCAACTTCCCGCACATGAAACAGCAGCGGGAGCGCATCGCCGCCCACTCGGAGAACGTACTCAACGTCTCCGGCATGGTCTTCGCCGCCGCCGTCTTCACGGGCGTACTGACCGGCACCGGCATGGTGGACGAGATGGCCAAGTCCCTGGTCGGTGCGATCCCGGACGCCCTCGGCCCGCACATGGCACTCATCACCGGCCTGCTGAGCATTCCGTTCACGTACTTCATGTCCAACGACGGGTTCTACTTCGGGATCGTGCCGATCCTCGCGGAGGCGGGCGCCCAGCACGGCGTCTCCCCGCTGGAGATCGCCCGTGCCTCGCTCGTCGCACAGCCGCTCCACATGTCCAGCCCGCTGGTGCCGGCCGTGTACGTCCTGGTGGGCATGGCGAAGGTGGAGTTCGGCGACCACACGCGTGCCACGGTCAAATGGGCGGTCCTGGTCTCGCTGGTGATCCTCGCGGCAGCCCTGCTGTTCGGCATCGCCTGACGCCGGACGCTCCACCGCCCCGTCCTCGGCAGGCCCCGGCCCGGTCGGACAGATCCGCTCTGCCCGGCCGGGCCGGCCCGCTCTGCCCGGCCGGGCCGGCCCGCTCACTCGTCCGTGTCGGTGCCCGTCCACGTATATACGTGTTCCGGGCGGCCCGAGCCCGTGTAGCGCAGGGTGAGTCCCACCTGCCCGGCCTTCTCCAGCAGTTTCAGATAGCGCTGCGCGGTCTGCCGGCTCAGCCCGGTCCGGTCGGCCGTCCCGCTCGCCGACAGCTGCCCGGTCTCCCGCAGCACCTGCCGCACCAGACGCACCGTCTGCGCCGAGTGCCCCTTCGGCAGTACGGTCGGCCCGGCCGCGGCGCTGCCCAGCACCCCGAAGATCCGGTCGACCTGGTCCTGCCCGGCCTCCGGGCCGTCGGCGAGGGTGCGGCGCAGTACGGCGTACCCCTCCAGCTTGGCCCGCAGGCCGCTGTAACTGAACGGCTTGACCAGGTAGTGGAGGGCGCCGTAGCGCATGGCGGCCTCCACGGTGGCCACGTCGCGGTCGGCCGTCACCATGATCACGTCGGTACGGGAGCCGCTCTCGCGCAGCCGGCGAAGGAGCCGGAGACCGTTCTCGTCCGGCAGGTAGTGGTCCAGGAGTACGAGGTCGGCGTGGTGCTCGTCCAGCCAGGCCAGCGCCTCGCCGGTGGTGTGCGCCGTGCCCGCCGCGCGAAAGCCGGGCACGCGCTCGGTGTAGGCGGCGTTGATCCCGGCCACCCGGGGATCGTCGTCGACGACCAGCACCTCGATCATCGGCACTCCTCCTGCTCCTGCATGTCCACCGCACCTGGCTGCCGTACGGAGGACCAGTCTCCCCGGTCCCTCCCGCACCCCCGGCACCCGGGGGTACGGTCCTGCGGTGACGGGCCCGGGGCGCGGTGTGCACCCGGTCACCACTGGCCCGATCGGTCCTGCTCCCGGCGTCAGGACCGTGTTGGCGCGCCAGATGTGTGATCTTCGTTCTACGTTGCGCTGGTGAGCATCAGAATGCGCTTCGTCGCCTTGGCGCTGCCTCTGGCCCTGTCCGTTCCGGTTCCGGCATGCGGCCACCCGTCCGCGACGGGCGAGCGTCCGGCGCGCGCCGAGGCCACGGCTCCTCCCCCGGCCCCCGCGCTGAGCGCGGTGGTGTCCGCCGTACCCGGGGCGAAACTGCGCCACACCCTGCGTCCCGGCTGCCCCGTGCCCGCGCGTGACCTCCGGCTGATCCGGATGAATCACTGGGACTTCGACGGGCGGGTGCAGCGGGGGGAGCTCATCGTGCGCGCGAGCGTCGTCAAGGACGTCACCCAGGTGTTCGGGAAGATGTTCGCCGCCCGTTTCCCCATCCGCAGGATGCGTGTGATGGCCCACTACCGTGGCGACGACGAGGCCGCCATGGCCGACGACAACACCTCGGCGTTCAACTGCCGCCGCGTGACGGGCGATCCGTCCGAGCTGTCCCGGCACTCCTACGGGGACGCCGTCGACATCAACACCGTCGAGAACCCCTACGTCGACGCCAACGGCGTGGTGCACCCCGCAGCCGGCCGGAAGTACCTGCGCCGGGACCGTCCGGTCAAGGGAATGATCCGGCGCGGTGACGCCGTGACCACGTCAATGGCAGCGGTGGGCTGGCTCTGGGGCGGGCGCTGGCCCCACCCCGATTACCAGCACTTCTCCGCGACCGGCCAGTAGGCATCCGGGGCGGCGCCGTGTCCGATGATCTCCGCAGGTGGTGCCCCGGCCGGCGGGCCCGTTCGCGCCAGTCTTGTCATGGGCATAGCAAGAACTGTTGAGTTCTGTTAATTCAGTGTGACGGATTGATCGAATGAGAGGAATAGTGTGCGAAGGCATTCACGCTCACTGCTCGGATCCCTGCTCGCGGTCCTGACGGCCGCATGCCTGACAGCACCGGGCGCACCCGCGCGCGCCGCACCCGTCGCGCCCGTCGCCGCGGCGCCCGATGCCTACGCCTACCTGGAGAACCCCGAGCTGACCGGGGAGGGGCAACAGCCTCCGCACGCGGAACTGCGCCCGTACGCCGACCCGGACAGCGCCGCACGTCGCGGCGAGTCCACCCCGTACACCCGCTCGCTGGACGGGAGTTGGCGGCTGCACATGTCCGAGCGGCCGCAGGACGTGCCGCGCGGCTTCTACGCCGAGGACTACGACACCGGCGGATTCGAGACGGTCAGCGTCCCGCACACCTGGCAGACCGACGGGCTCGACCATCCGATGTTCCGCAACATCGCCGAGGAGATCTACCCGGACGACCCGCCCAAGGTCCCCCGCGACACCAACCCCACCGGCGCGTACGTCAAGGACATCACCCTGCCCGACAGCTGGCAGGACGACGGGCGGCGCAACTACCTCCGTTTCGAGGGCGTCACCTCGGGGTTCTTCGTCTGGGTCAACGGCCGCTACATCGGTTACGACCAAGGCGGTTACACCCCGGCGGAGTTCGACATCTCCGAGGCCCTGCACCCGGGGAAGAACCGGGTCGCCGTGCAGGTGCACCGGTGGGGCTCCGGCTCGTACCTGGAGGACGTCGACCAGTGGCGGTACAGCGGCATCTTCCGCTCCGTCTGGATGTACTCCGCGCCACGGCAGCAGATCCGGGACCTGACAATCTCCACCGACGTGGCCGCGGACAACAGGTCCGCCGTCCTCACCGCCGTCACGGATCTCGAAGGCACCCCCGACGGCACGGTGCTCAGCGGTTCGCTGCGCGGTCCTGACGGCCGGGAGGTCGCCGTCCTGCGGGCGCGGCGGGCCGAGGGCGGCAGCGCACGGCTCACGGCCGAGGTGCGCGGCCCGCAGCTCTGGAGCGACGAGACCCCCCGCCTCTACACGCTCGTCCTGCGCAACGGCCCGCACCTCACCAGCGAGAGCGTCGGCTTCCGGGAAGTCACCGTCCAGGACCGGCAGATCAAGGTCAACGGGGAGCGGATCCTCCTCAAGGGCGTCAACCGTTCGGACTCCGACCCGGACGGCGGCCGTCACGTGCCCCGCGCGCGGACGGCCCAGGACGTGGCGCTGATGAAGAAGTTCCACGTCAACGCCGTACGCACCTCGCACTACCCCTCCGACCCGTACTTCTACGAACTGGCCGACAGCGAGGGCCTGTGGGTGGACGACGAGGTCGACGTCGAGACGCACGCCCACGAGTCCTGCCCCACGGAGTGCCTGGCGGACCGCCCCGAGTGGCAGGACGCCTTCCTCGACCGCTTCGTCGCCATGGTGGAGCGCGACAAGAACCACCCCAGCGTCATCATGTGGGACACCGGCAACGAGGCCGGACTCGGCAAGGCCCACCACGCGATGGCGGACTGGGCCAGGGCCAACGACCCGACCCGGCTGCTCTACCACCAGTCCAACAGCCCGGACGGAGACGCGCCGTTCGCCGATGTCTGGGGGCCGCGCTACCCGACCCCCGAACGGCTCAAGGAGCAGGCGGCCGCCACCAAGAAGCCCGTCGTCATGGGCGAGTACGCCCACGCCATGGGCAACAGCCTCGGAAACTTCCGGGAGTTCTGGGACGAGATCCGCACCCACCCGCAGTTGCAGGGCGGCTTCATCTGGGACTGGGTCGAGCAGAACATCCGCACGGAACTGCGCGTCACACCTGACTCGTCCGGCAACCAGATCGACGCCTACCTCAATGGACTGCCCCGCCAGGTCCCGGGCCACGACGGCAAGGGGCACGCCCTTGAGCTGTCGGGCCTGGACGACTTCGTCGAGGTCTACCGGGACCGCAAGCTCGACATCACCGGCAGGGCACTGACCCTGGACGCCTGGATCAAGCCGGGCGAGTGGATGAGCAGCTTCCCCGTCGTCGGCAAGGGCGACCACGCCTACTCGCTGAAGATGAAGGACCGCGACACCCTGGAGTTCTTCGTGCACAGCGCCGCCAACGGTGGTTACCACGCGGCGCGGGCCGAGGTGCCCGACGACTTCTACGGCAACTGGCACCGCGTCAGCGGTGTCTACGACGGACAGCAGGTCAGGCTCTACCTGGACGGCGAGCAGGTGGGGGCCACGGCGTACGACGGCCCGATCGACCGTACCTCCCACGAGGTCAGCGTCGGCCGCGACTCGGAGAACATGCGCGAGGAGCACAACGGGCGCACCGCACACGGCGCCGTCGACGACGTCCGCGTCTACGACCGTGCCCTCGCCCCGAGCGACCTGCGAGGCACCGCGGACCGCTCGGACGACGCCGTCCTGGCCCTGGACCTCGACGAGGCGCCCGGCAAGGGCAGCATGTTCTCCTACGGCGGCAGCCTCTCCGGCATCGACGGCCTCGTCTCCGCCGACCGGACCCCGCAGCCGGAGACGGCGCAACTCGCGCAGGTGCACCAGCCGTTGCGGTACTCGTACGCCGAAGGCAAGCTCACCGTGCGCAGCGAGCGCGCCTTCGCCGGCACCGGCAGCACCAGGCTGCACTGGCAGGTCAGGGAAGGCTCACGCACCGTCGGCGCCGGTGACCGGGCCCTGAGCCTGGCGCCGGGGGCGAGCACCACCGTTCCGGTGCGTCTGCCGGGCAACCCGCGGGACAGGGAGCGCTTCCTGACCGTGCGCAGCACGGGCGACGTGGTGTCGCTCGACCAGTTCCCGCTGGGCGGCAGTTCGGTGCCCGGCACGACGGCTCCCACGCCGTCCGGGAAGGTGAGCGTCGCCGACAGGGACGGCTCGGTCGTCCTGACCGGAACCGGCTTCCGCTACGTACTGTCGAAGAGGACCGGCACGCTGGAGTCGATGACGGCGCACGGCACCCAGCTCCTCGCTCCTCCCCCGCGGCCGGGCGAGGAGGACGGCGTCGCGCCGGCCGGGCCGAGCCTGGACGCCTGGCGCCCGCCGCTGAGCAACGAGAGCAGCTGGGGCCGCACCATCGAGGGCGAGGACTGGCGCGCCGCCGGCCTCGACCGGCTCGTCACCACGGTGCGGTCCGTCGCCGTCGACCAGGACGACGACACGGGCGCCACGGTCCGCGTCACCTCCACGGCCGCCGCCCCCGGTCTCGCGGACACCTCGTCGTTCGACCAGACGCTGACACTGCGGGTCGACGCCGCGGGCACCGTGCGGCTGTCCCACCAGGTCGGCGCCCGGGGCGCCGCCCGGAAACTGTCGTACCTGCCGCGCATCGGGCTGCAGCTCGCGGTGCCCGACCGCTTCGACCGGTTCAGCTGGTACGGCCGCGGGCCCGAGGAGACGTACAACGACCGCAAGGACGGCTCGCCCGTCGGCGTGTACACCTCCGACGTCGACGACCAGTACGTCGGCTACCACCGCCCGCAGGACCACGGGAACCACACCGACTCCCGCTGGGCGCTGCTCACCGACGGACGCAGCGGCGGACTCCTGGTCGCAGGTGCCCACGACGTCAGCGCGACCCCGTACGCCGACATCGACCGTGCCGCGCTGCCCCATCAGCTGCGCCGCTCCCCCGGCCGCATCACCCTGCACGCCGGCCATGCGGCAAGCGGCGTCGGTGACACACCGAACGACCTGCGCACGCGCTACCAGGTGCGTGCGGACCGGGAGTACTCCTACGACCTCACACTGCGGCCCCTGAACGCACGGGAGGTGAGGCAGCAGCTGCCCGAGCAGTGAAGCCCGCGCCGTTCAGCCGACCGGCACGGCCGCCATGACCCGGGGCCGCCGCTCCGGGTCCCGTCAGCCGACGTGGACCCGGGGCCGCTGCTCCGGGTCCGGTTCGGCGCGGCGCAGCACCTCGCGGGTGACCGGTGCGACCTCGCCGTCGCCGAAGACGAGGAAGCGCAGGAGCTGGCTGATCGGGTGCCCCTCGGTCCAGTTGAAGTAGACGTGCGGGATCTCCTCGGTGCGGTCGCGCAGTTCCAGCAGGACGGCGGCCACGGTGTTGCCGATCACGGGCCCGGTGACGAGCAGCCGGCGCGCCCCGCCGGTCTCCTGGCCGTGGACGACCACGTCGGTGCGGAACTCCGACGAGTCCTGGACGTACACCTCCAGGAACAGGACCGGGCGGCCGTACGGGATGTGGGTCTCGTCGCGTTGGCTGCGCTCCTTGGCCCGGTACTCCAGGGCGGTGCGTTTGTCCGGCGGGGTCCCGGGCCGCCGGCCGGGGGGCGGTTCGTGCGCGATGATCTGCAGCGGGCCCTGGCTCGCGGCGGCGTCGACGAGGCGCTGCGCCGTCTCGTCGAAGGTCACGTCCATGGCGCGCAGTTCGAAGGCGCGGTGGATGCGCGAGGCGAGTGACAGCAGCATGATCGCGAGGATGAAGAGGCCGGCGATCCGGATGCCGTCCGGCCGCTCGACCACGTTGTCGACGAGGGTGTACGCCAGGACCGCGGTGATGGCGCCGAATCCGTACACCGCCCTGCGCCGGCCCGCGTGCCGGGCCGCGGCCGTGCAGGCGAAGGCGGCGGAGAGCATCAGTACCAGGACGCCGGTCGCGTAGGCGCCGCTCTGGTCGTCCACGCTCGCGTTGAACCAGAGCGTGATGAAGACGGCGACGGCCATGAACACCAGGACCAGCGGACGCACCGCCCGGGTCCACTCCGGGGCCATGCCGTAGCGCGGCAGGTAGCGCGGCACCAGGTTGAGCAGCCCGGCGAGGGCCGAGGCACCGGCGAACCACAGGATCGCGATGGTGGAGAGGTCGTAGACGGTGCCGAAGACCTCGCCGAGGTGCGCGTGCGCGAGGTAGGCGAGCGCCCTCCCGTTCGCGCTGCCCCCCGGCTCGAACTCCCGCTGCGGGATGAGGAGGGTCGTGGCCAGGCTGGACAGCAGCAGGAAGCAGCTCATGGTGACGGCGGCCGTCGTGAGCAGTTTGCGGGTGTCCCTGATACGTCCGAGGGGCGCGGCGTGGGTGTCGGTGGGGTCGCCCTTGACCTGCGGCATCACGGCGACGCCCGTCTCGAAGCCGGACATGCCGAGGGCCAGTTTCGGGAAGACGAGGAGCGCCACCGTGAGCATCGCGAAGGGTGAGGAGTGCTCGGTGGTCATCGCCTGCGTCCAGTCGGTGATCCGGGCCGGCTCGGTGATCACCTGCACGGCTGCGGTGACGAGGACCACGATGTTGAGCGACAGGTACACCGCCACCAGCACGACGGCGATGTTGACGGCCTCCTTGAACCCCTTGAGGAAGACCGCGCCCAGTGCGGCGAGGAGGGCCAGGGTGATGAGGGTGTGCTCCCCTTCGAGCCAGTGCGGTGCGAACGGGTTCTCCACCACGTGGGCCGCCCCGTCCGCGGCCGAGAGCGTCATGGTGATCATGAAGTCGGTGGCGGCGAAGCCGAGCAGTACGAGCACGAAGAGCTTCCCCGACCACCAGGGCAGCAGCCGCTCCAGCATGTGGATCGAGCCCTCGCCGTGCGGGGACTCCTGGGCCACCCGGCGGTAGACGGGCAGCGCGCCGAGGAGGGTGAGGGCGATCAGTACGACGGTGGCGAGCGGTGACAGCAGCCCCGCGGCGAGGGCGGCGATGCCGGGCTGGTAGCCGAGGGTGGAGAAGTAGTCCACCCCGGTGAGGCACATGACCCGCCACCACGGGTGGCCGCGGTGTTCGGCCGGGAGGGTGGCGTGCGGGCCGGGGTGCCGGGCTGACTGTTCGCTCAGCCCGTCGAGCAACCAGGCGCGACCGCCGCGCGCCGCGGCCCTGGCCCTCCGGCGGCCCGGGGCGCTCTCCTCGGTAGGGTCCATCCGCACATGATCACCCGCCGGGTCGGGCCCGGCGACTCGACCGGGCGGGGGCCGGGGCAGCGGGCGGCAGGGGCGGGCCCGGTCCGGCGGGCGACGGCGCGCGCCCCTCGTCAGTTCAGCAGGCGGAAGGTGGTGAGCACCGCCCGGTGGTCGGACGGCCAGCCCTGTCCCGCGCCGACGGTGCGCGATGCCAGTGCCTTCGTCGCTCCGCCCTTGTGCAGGACGAAGTCGATGCGGTCCTGCGGTTCGGGCCGGTCGTCGTGGTCGGTGTTCCGCTTCGCCACCGTGGACCAGGTGTCGCCGCGGTCCGCGGCCGGGTCGGGGTGCACCTCGCGGAAGGAGTCCTGGAAGCCGTGGTCGGCGAACGCCTTCGTCGTCGGCCACTCCACCACCGAGTCGCAGTGGTGGTCCTTGGTGTCCTCGGTCCAGTCCAGGTGGGAGGGGCCGTTGAGGTCGCCCGCGACGATCGCCGGCGCGGACCCGGTCCACCGGGCGACGGCCGCCGCCTGCGCCGCGCGGCTCTCCTCGTCGGCGTAGATGTCCTGGTAGCTGTCCTCGTCGAAGCAGGCGTTGTACGGACCGTAGTTCTCCGGATCCAGGCGTACCGAGTACACCCAGACCCCCGACACACGCACCGCGACCGCCTCGGCGCCGCTGTCGTCGTCGGTGAAGGAGTCCTGCGCCTGTACGGGTCTGCGACTGAGCAGGTCGACGCCCGCGTCGCCGTCCGTACGGTGGCGCCAGCCGAGTGCCGCGGCCACCTGCGAGGTCAGGGCGGGGGACGACTCCTGAAGGGCCACCACGTCCGCGCCCGACGACCTGATCGCACGGGCCATGGCCCCGGCCGCGCCGTCGACGTGCTGCCCCGCGTCCCAGGTGTTCAGCGTCATGACCCGCAGCTCCTTCTTCGCCTGAGCCGCGGCGCCTTCCGCACCTCCCGAGCCCGCGCGGGGCGCCGACCGCTCATGGAGCACGGTGGCGGCGACGGCGCTGCCGCCCACCAGGAGCAGGGCCGCCGCGACCACCAGCGACCTGCGCAAGGCCCTGCTCCGGCGGCGGCGTGCGGGCGCCGGTACGGGACCTGTCCACAGGCGCGTGTCACCTCGGGAGGGCCCGGCGCCCTGGGCCACCGTACGCAGTACCCGTGCCACCTCCTCGGGAGCGGGCCGCTCGGCCGGGTCCTTGCGCAGCAGGCTCTCCAGCAGGCCGCCGAGCGGGCCGGCCGCGGCCGGGATCTCGGCCGGCTCGCTCGCCACGGCGTGCAGGGAGGCGACGGGCACCTGGCGGGCGAAGGGCGAGCGCCCGCCGATCAGGGCGGCCAGCGTGCAGCCCAGCGAGAACAGATCACTCGCCGGCCCGACGTCCCCGCCGGTCAGCCGCTCCGGGGCGATGTACTCGACCGACCCCAGGACGCCGCCGGGCACCGTGAGCGAGTCCGCGCCGGCGAGCGTGGCGATCCCGAAGTCGCACAGCACCACGGCGCCGTCCGGGCGCAGCAGCACGTTCGCCGGCTTCACGTCCCGGTGCAGGGCGCCCACCGCGTGCACCGCTCCCAGCGCGTCGAGGAGCTGTGCGCCGATTTCGGCCACCCGCCGGACGTCGAGAGGGCCGTTCTGCGCCACGTGATCGGCGAGCGAGGGCCCGTCGACGAACTCCGTGACCAGCCATGCCCGGTCGTCCTGGTGGACCAGGTCGTAGATGTCGATCACGTGCGGATGGGCGATCCGAGCCACGGCGAGGGCCTCGCGGCGGGCCCGCTCCCAGCGCTCCTCGCGTGCCTCGCCGGCCGGCTGCGGATGCGTCTCCTTGACGGCGACGACCCGTTCCAGGACCTGGTCGGTGGCGCGCCAGACCGTGCCCATGCCGCCGCGGCCCAAGGGTTCGACCAGGAGGTACCGGCCGCCCACCAGGCGCTGTCCATCCGTGCTGCTCATCCGTCCAACCTACTGATCACCCGGGTGCCGGCCGAAACCGCCCCCGGCGCGCTGACTGGTGGCGCAGGTGATCGCGGCCGGTCCGTCGGCGACGGTCGCGGGCAGGGTACAAGTAGAAGATCAATTCGAGTACGTGACCTCGGGTGACGGGACGCTTTCCCCGCAGCTGGATTGCTAGCGTCCTGGCCGTGACTCATCTTCTCGAATCCGGCCAGGTGCCGGACCCCTTCGTCGTGCCCGCGCCCCGCGAGGCTGATGAAACCTTTCGCCCGGTACTGCTGGATCCCGCGGACCCTGCCGGCTCCGCCGCCCTCGCCGCCCTGCGGGACTCCGGCCGGCTGCACGAGGTGCACGACCGGATCGAGGACCAGGTCGCGGAGTTGGTGCGCTGCCGGGCGCCGCGGGCAGCACTCGACGAGCGGGCGTCGGCCCGCGCGGTCGCCGAGGTCGTCGACGGCCGGCCGGACGCGTACGGCCGGTGGGCCTGGTACCCGTGGTCGGGAAGGCTGGTCCACGTGCTGCCCGAGGCGGAGTTCCGCCTGGTGCGCACGGACCGCAACCGCGACAAGATCACCCGCGAGCAGCAGCACGGGCTGCTGCGCCGCCGGGTGGGTGTCATCGGTCTCTCGGTCGGCAGCAGCGCCGCGCTGACGTGTGCGATGGAGGGCGTCGGCGGGTCCTTCCGGCTGGCCGACTTCGACCGGATCAGTCTCTCCAACCTGAACCGGCTGCGTGCCGGGGTGCACGAACTCGGCAGCGAGAAGAGCGTGCTGTGCGCCCGGAGCATGTACGAACTGGACCCCTATCTGGACATCGAGATCCACCGGGGCGGCGTCACCGAGGACACGATCGAGGACTTCTTCGCCGACGCCGAGGACGGCCGTGGCCTGGACGTGCTGGTCGAGGAGTGCGACACCCCCTGGGTGAAGGTGGCCGCCCGCGAGCACGCCCGCCGCCGCGGGGTCCCGGTCCTCATGGACACCAACGACCGCGGGCTGCTGGACATCGAGCGCTTCGACCTCGAACCGGACCGCCCGCTCTTCCACGGCCGCGCCGGCGCCCTGACCGCAGCCGACGTACGCGCCCTCGACCGCGACCGCAGCATCCGCTTCCTTCTCGACGTCGTCGACGAACGGCGGCTGAGCCCCGCGATGACCGACGCCCTCGGCCGTATCGGCGACACTCTCTCCAGCTGGCCGCAACTGGCCAGCGGGGTCATGCTCGGCGCGGCCCTCGTCGCCGACACCGCCCGCCGCATCCTGCTCGGCGAGCCGCTGCCCTCCGGCCGCCACTGCGTGGACCTCGACGCGCTCATCCCGGCCCAGGAACTGCCCCAGCCGCAGGGAGCCGCCTCGTGAACGCGGTCCCGCCGCTCCAGGGGGAGCACCTGCGCCTGCGGGAACTGCACGCGGGCGATCACGAGGCCTTCGCGCGGATCCTCACCCACCGGCTCCTGACCCGCTACCTCGGCATCGACCGGATGACCGCCGAGCAGGCCCACGACGCCTTCGCCCAGAGCCTCGCCGGGCCGCACGCCCAACCGCGCCGCAAGTACACCCTCGCCGTCTGCCCTCCCGACGGGGACACCCTCGTGGGCACCATGGGCCTGCTGGTGGAGGACTACGGCAGCAACGCCATGCTCACCAGCCTCACCCTCCTCCCGGGAACGCCCGTGCGCGGTCACGGTTACGAGGCCGGCCGCCTGCTCATGGCCTACGGGTTCGGACAGCTGGGGCTGCACCGCATCTGGGCGGGCCACCGCAGCGACCACCACCTGATGTCCACCGTGATGCTCGCCGCGGGCCTGCACCCGGAGGCGACCTTGCGCCAGCTGTTCCGCACCCAGGGCATCTGGCACGACGTCACCACCTACGCCGCCGTCGCCCCCGAGTGGAAGCTCCAGGCCACCGAGGGCGAACTCGCCATCCTTGACGGCGCCCGCCCCCTCGCACGGCACTGAGCACAGGGGCGGGGTCAACGGTCTCTGCCGCCGGCCCCGCCCCTGTGCTCCACCGGGGCGGGGTCAGCTCCCCCAGGACCAGTCCCGTACCTCGGGCAGGTCGATGCCGTGGGTGCGTACGTATGCGTGGTGGCGCAGCCGGGCGTCCTCCATGCGCTGGCGCACCTCCACCGCCCGGACGCCGAGCCCCGGCACCCGGTCGATGACGTCCATCACGAGCCGGTAACGGTCCAGGTCGTTGGCGACCACCATGTCGAACGGGGTGGTGGTCGTGCCGTACTCCTTGTACCCGCGTACGTGCAGCTGCGGGTGGACCGCACGGCGGTAGGCCAGCCGGTGCACGAGCCAGGGGTAGCCGTGGAAGCCGAAGATCACCGGCTTGTCGCGGGTGAAGAGGGCGTCGAACTCCGCGTCCGGCATGCCGTGCGGATGCTCGCTCTCCGGCAGCAGCCTCGCGAGGTCGACCACGTTGACCACCCGCACCGCGAGCTCCGGCAGGTGGGTGCGCAGCAGGTCCGCCGCCGCCAGCACCTCCAGGGTGGGCACGTCACCCGCGCAGGCCAGGACGACGTCCGGCTCTCCACCGCGGTCCTCGGTGCCCGCCCACGGCCACACCCCGGCGCCCCGCGCGCAGTGCGCGCGTGCCTCGTCCAGGCTCAGCCAGTCGAAGGTGGGCTGCTTGCCCGCCACGACGACGTTCACGTAGTCACGCGAGGCGAGGCAGTGCTCGGCCGTGGAGAGCAGCGTGTTGGTGTCCGGCGGCAGATAGACGCGCACCGCCTCCGGGCTCTTGTTGAGGACGTGGCCGATGAATCCGGGGTCCTGGTGGGAGAAGCCGTTGTGGTCCTGCCGCCACACATGGGAGGTCAGCAGGTAGTTGAGGGAGGCGATGGGCGCCCGCCAGGGCAGCTTGCGGCTGGTGCGCAGCCACTTGATGTGCTGGTTGACCATGGAGTCGACGATGTGCACGAACGCCTCGTAGCAGGAGAAGAACCCGTGGCGCCCGGTCAGGAGGTAGCCCTCAAGCCAGCCCTGGCAGGTGTGTTCGGAGAGGATCTCCATCACCCGTCCGTGCCGGGAGAGGTCCTCGTCCACGTCGTGGATCTCTGCCTGCCAGGCCTTGCCCGACGCGCCGTACACCGCGTCCAGCCGGTTGGAGGCGGTCTCGTCCGGGCCGACGAGCCGGAAGTCCCGGCGTTCGGCGGTGTCGGCCATCACCTGCCGCAGGTAGCCGCCGAGCACCCGGGTCGGTTCGCTGCGCGAGGCGCCGGGGCCGCTCACGTCGACCGCGAAGCCCTCCAGCGGTTTGAGGGGCAGCGAGCGCAGGAGCAGGCCTCCGTTGGCGTGCGGACCGGCCCCCAGACGCAGCGTGCCCCGCGGGGTGAGGTCGAGAAGTCCGGGGACCGGGCTCCCTGCGTCGTCGAAGAGTTCCTCGGGCCGGTAGGAGCGCAGCCACTCCTCCAGCTGGTGACGGTGCTCGGCGCTCTCGCGGACGTTGGCCAGCGGGACCTGGTGGGCGCGCCAGGTCCCCTCGACCTGCTTGCCGTCCACCGTCCTGGGGCCGGTCCAGCCCTTCGGGGTACGCAGCACGATCATGGGCCAGCGCGGTGCGGAGGCACCCTTCGGGCTCTCGGTGCCCCGGCCGGTCCTGGCCGCGTGCTGGATGGCGGCGATCCGGTCCAGGCAGCCGTCGAGGGCGGTGGCGAAGTCCCGGTGGACCGTCAGGGGGTCGTCACCCGTGACGTGTACGGGCTCGTACCCGTACCCGCGCATCAGCTCGTCGAGCTGGCCCTCCGGCAGCCTGGCCGGGACCGTCGGGTTGGCGATCTTGTAGCCGTTCAGGTGCAGCACCGGCAGGACGGCGCCGTCGTGCACCGGGTCCAGGAAGGTGCTGGAGTGCCAGGAGGCGGCCAGGGGGCCGGTCTCGGACTCGCCGTCGCCGATGACGCACACCGACAGCAGGTCCGGGTTGTCGAACGCGGCGCCGTACGCGTGCGAGAGGGAGTAGCCGAGTTCCCCGCCCTCGTGGATGGAGCCCGGCGTCTCGGGGGCGACGTGGCTGGGGACCCCTCCGGGGAAGGAGAACTGGCGGAAGAGCCTGGCCATCCCCTCCGCGTCGCGGGTGACGTCGGGGTAGGTCTCCGTGTACGTGCCGTCCAGCCAGGAGTTCGCGAGGACGGCGGGCCCGCCGTGGCCGGGTCCCCATACGCAGACGGCGGCCTGGTTCCGCGCCTTGATGACGCGGTTGAGGTGGACGTGCACCAGGTTGAGCCCGGGTGAGGTGCCGAAGTGGCCCAGCAGCCTCGGTTTGATGTCCTCGGCCGCGAGGGGGCGCCTCAGCAGCGGGTTGTCCATCAGGTAGATCTGCCCCACCGAGAGGTAGTTGGCAGCTCTCCAGTACCTGTCCATCGCCGCGAGTTCGGCGGCGGGGGGCGGTTCGAGGGCTGAGATCCGGTCCGCTGCGCTGTCGCTCATTTCCGCTCCTTGGAGAACCACGGACCCCAACGTAGTCGCGTACCGGGCCCCACGCCTCCCAGGGAATTCCCGGGAGCACGTGACGACCTTTCCCAGGTGCCCCCGGAGGGGGAGTTCATGTTGCGCTTTCCCAGGTGCCCCCGGAGGGGGGCATGCCGCGCCCG
Source organism: Streptomyces sp. NPDC091272 (assembly GCF_044757485.1). NCBI lineage: Bacteria > Bacillati > Actinomycetota > Actinomycetes > Kitasatosporales > Streptomycetaceae > Streptomyces > Streptomyces sp. NPDC091272. The sequence goes on along the minus strand of NZ_JBIVVC010000016.1, from coordinate 96,958 downwards.
AGCCCGGACGCCCTTCCTGCTCGTTCTCGTTCTCTCTTCTTACCGACTCTCTGCTCACTGATCGCTGTCGACCGCCTTGAGTACGGCTGCCACCAGCGGGCCCGCGGACTCGCCGCCCCTGCCTCCGCGTTGCATCACGGCCGCAGCGGCGATGTCGCCGTGCCAGGCCGCGAACCAGCCGTTCGGCTTCTCCTGCCCAATCACCTCGGCCGAACCGGTCTTGGCCCCGACGTCCCCGTGCAGCTCCCGCATGGAACCGGCCGCCGAACCTGACGTCGCCGTCGTGTGCAACAGGTCCTTCAGCTGCTGGTGCGCGGCGGCCTCCAACGGCCGCCGGGCCGCGGTCGGCGTGCGGTGGCCGAGGGCGGGCGCCACGAGGTAGGGCTGGGTGAAGCGTCCCGTCCTGGCGGTGGAGATGACCGACGCCATGGTCAGCGGGTTCATCCGCACCTGGCCCTGACCGATCATCGAGGCCGCCTTCGACGCCGCGTGCTCCACGGGCACGGACCCGGTGAAGGCGGGGAGACCGACCGACCAGGGCGCGCCGATCCCGAAGACGTCCCTGGCCTGCCTGGACAGGTCCTCGTCCGCGACCTTGCCCGCCTGGGTGATGAATGCGGTGTTGCAGGACGCGGCGAAGCTGCTGCGGAACGTACCGCCGGGGATGTCGAAGTCGTCGACGTTGTGGAACTGCCAGCCGCCGTACGAGGCGGTCTTCGGGCACGGGTGCGGCTTGTCCGACGAGGCCAGGCCCTTCTCCAGCAGCAGGGACCCCGTGATCATCTTCATGGTCGAGCCGGGTGCGAGGCGGCCCACCAGGGCGGTGTTCGGGCCGTCCGTACGGCTGTTGGCGACCGCCAGGATCTCGCCGCTCGACGGCTTCAGGACCACGATGGACGCGTCGGCGCGCAGGGCGGCCTCGCGCTCGGCCACCTTCTGCACGCTGGCGTCGAGGGTGGTCCGCAGTGGCTTGGACGCACCTGCGGCGACGGACAGCAGGGGCGCGTCGCGGGGCGGTACGGCGTCCGGGGGCGCCGCCGCCGCACGGGACGCCGCCGCTTCCGGAGCCGCTGGGGACGCCGCCGCGTCCGGGGGCGGTGTCGATGCCTGGGACGCCGCCGCGCCCGGGGGCGGCGCCGCCGCACGGGACGCCGCCGCGTCCGTGCTTGTCGCCGTCGTCGGTTCGACGCGGAGTTCGACGCCGGGGCTGCCGCCCGCCGTCCTCCCGTACGTCTGGCGCAGGCCGTCCAGGACCTGGCCGAGCGAGGGGAACTCCCGCACGTCCAGCATGCGTCCGTCGCGCGCCGTCGCACGGATCGCAACGGGTCCCGTCTCCCGTACCGCCAGCCGCTTGTCCGCACCCAGCCGGGGATGCAGCACCCGGGGGTCCCAGTGGACGACCGCCTGCCCGTCCCCGGCCCGCCGCACCACGGTGAGCGCGCTCTCGTACGCCAGGGGCGCGCGAGCCCCGCGGTACGCGAACTCGGCCCGCACCGAGTACGGAACCCGCGCACCGGCCGGCACGCCCGCGCGGAGGTCCCGCGCGTCGAGATGGGCACGCTCCTGGAAGTCGCGCAGCGCGGCGTCGGCGTTCGTCACGTCGTCGGTCCGCTCCGCCGCCGCCGTGGCGTCGCCCCTCCCCCACGCGTCGAGGAACGCGTCGGCCGCCGCCCGGACCTCCGACGCGGTCGGCGGCCCGGTCCTCGGATCCTGCTGGCCGCCGAACACGGTCCACGCGCCGATCCCCGCGCCGGCCAGTCCGAGCGAAGCCACGCCCGCGACCCAGAGGTTCCGCCTCCTGGGGATGTTGCGCCGCTCGCCGCCCACGGGTTCTCCGCCCTGCCGCTGGTTGGTCCCGACGCCTCACAGTAGGACGGCCGGACCGGCGCCCCCCTGCCGGAGTGCGCCGTTCAGGGACTGCGTGGCGTGCCTGCCTGCGGCCGTTGCGCGTGACGCCGTTCAGGTGGTGAGGTGCAACGGTGGCCCCCGGCGATGAGACAGCTGAGAGCTCGGCCGTCCGCCCCCTGACGCTGGCCTGGGTGCGTCGGCAGCTGGGGGCCGACGAGTGGATCGCCGGGGCGCGGGCGCTGCACGGCGGCATCACCGCCGAGATGCGCCGGCTGACCATTTGCACGCGGGACGGGGGCACCCGCGACCTCGTGCTGCGGACCTACGTCGACGCGGAGTGCGCCGAGGACCGGCTCGACAGGGAAGCCCGCGCGCTGACCGACCTCACGGGCACGGGTGTGCCGGCTCCCCGGCTGGTGGCGGTCGACCCGACGGCCGCGCACGGCGAGTACCCCTCGCTCCTGATGACACATCTGGAAGGCCGGACGGTCCTCGACGAGGTGGGGGTGGAGGCGCGCGTTCCGCTGCTGGCGAGGCAACTTGTGGCGATCCACGCGCTACGGCCCGCTGCGCGGCCCCGGGAGTACGTGACGCGGACGACCGCCGACACCGTCGTGGTGCCGAGGTGCGCCGACGCGGCGGTGTGGGTGGCGGCGGTCGACGTCATCCGCCGGCCACCGCCGCTCTCGGCTGGGAGCTTCCTGCACCGGGACTTCCAGCCCGGCAACGTGCTGTTCGACGTGCCGCCGACCTGGCCGGCGGACGCCAGGATCACCGGTGTCGTCGACTGGGCAGCGGCCTCCTGGGGCCCGGCGGACCTCGATGTCGCACACTGCTCCACCAATCTCGCGCTGCTGCACGGTCCGGCGTGGGGGCCGCGGTTCGCCGAGGCGTACGAAGAGGCGGGCGGGGTACTGGCGGCGGCCGCGAGCGAGCGGCTGTCCTGGCAGGTACGCGACGCCCTGGCGTGCTCGGAGGAGGTACGGCAGGTGTCGCAGCCGTGGCGGGAGGCCGGCAGACCGGACCTGACGACGCCGGTGGTGGAGGGCCGGCTCGACACCTACCTTTCGGCCCTGATGCACGCACCGGGGCACGGCCACCTCACCTCAGATGTCGGGTGAGGAACCGGGCCGCCGCGTCGCCCGCTGACTGCGGGACACCGGTGTGCCCGCCGAGGTGCGCGTGCAGCGATTTCTCCTCGGAGCCGAACGCGTCGAACAGGTCCAGCGCCGCCTGCCGGTCGTTGCCCTCGTCGTCCCACTGCAACAGGACGTGCAGCGGAACGGTGACCCGCCTGGCCTCCTCGAACACCGCGCGAGGCACGAAACTCCCGGCGAACAGCACGGCGGCCGCAACGCGATGCTCGACCGCGGCCAGCCTGACCCCGACGGAGATCACTCCCCCCGAGTAACCGACCGGCCCGCCGATCTCCGGCAGTGCGAGCAGCGCGTCCAGGGCGGACTGCCATTCCGGGACCGCCTGGTCGACCAGCGGCAGAACGAGGGCGTCGACGATCTCGTCGCTGACCGGTTCGCCCGCCTCGATCGCGCGCCGCAGGTCGGCGCGGGCCTGCTCGGCGGCGGGCTGACGGGGCCGGTCGCCGCTGCCCGGGAGTTCGATGGTTGCCGAGGCGAAGCCGTCCGCCGCGGAGCGCCGGGCACGGTCCACCAGCCGGGGATACATCTTGCGGAGCCCGAGGGGTGGGTGGCCGAGGAGGATCAGGGGAGCCGGGCCCGGGGCCGGGGCCGGATCCGGAGCCATGCCCGGTACAGGTGCCGCCGGGGGCGTCCACAGGATGCCGGGGATCTCCCCGAGGGTGAATTCTCGTTCGAGTACGCCGTCGTCGAGGCGCTGCTCGGAAGTGAAACGCATGGTCGTGCCTTTCGGGAGTGCACTGGAACGGCGCTCCCGGACGACCTGCCTACCGCCCGACCGTGACCCCTGGGGGGAGCACCCATGTCGATACTGCGTTCACGGGTACCACCTCCTCTGTCGCTCGCACGGCCTCCGGAAAAGTTAGCAGGGCCGGGCTCCCCTGCCCAACGGGATTGTCCAGGAACGCGCGCCCGTCGTCATTCCGCGCCTCCGCCGGTAACCTGACAGGTCGTCAGAGAAGGTGGGGTGGCGGATGATCGACACCATCGGTACGGAGATCCCGGACGGCCAGGAGCGGCTGCGCCTGGACGTCGGGGAGGACGGCGTGGGCACTCTCACCCTCTGCCGGCCGGACAAACTCAATGCCTGGAGCTGGGAGTCCACCCGGCAGCTGGGCCTGCTGGCCGACCGGATCAGATTCGACGACCGCGTCCGGGTGGTCCTGCTCCGCGCGGAGGGACGGGCCTTCTGTGCCGGAATCGACTTCACCGCACCGGGCGGTGGGATCACGGGCCGCTCGGCGGCCCGGCGCACCCGGAACTATCACGAGGGCATCCGCTGGGCGCACGAGAGGTTCGCGGCCTTCGCTCGCCTCCCGCAGCCCGTGGTGGCCGCGGTCCAGGGCTACTGCCTGGGCTTCGGCTTCGAGTTGGCGCTGATGGCCGACATCCGGGTCGCGGCGCGGGACGCCGTTCTCGCACTGCCCGAGGCCCGGCTGGGCGTCGCCGTGGACGCGGGCGGGGATCTGCGCATCGCCCGCGACGCGGGGGCGGGCTGGGCCAAGCTGCTCGCGCTGACCGGCCGCCGCATCGACGCGGCCACCGCCGAGCGGCTGGGACTGTTGCAACAGGTCGTCGAGGGCGACGAGTTGGCGAACGCGGCCGGTGCCGTCGCTGCCGAGATCGCAGCCAACGCCCCGCTGGCCGTGCAGTCCGTGAAGCGCTCCATCGACGCGTTCGCGGACGCGGCGATGGCCTCCGCGCTCGAACGCACCGCACTCGCCGCCGCCCTCACCCTCACCTCCGACGACGCGGCAGAGGGGTACGCGGCGGGAGCGGACCGGCGGACCCCACGCTTCGAGGGAGGCTGATCGTGGGCTCACCGAAAACTCCGCGACCCAAATTTCACGGCGGGCCCTCCCGGCGAATCTCGGGTCGAAACGGTCCGCGACCCAGCTGCTCCCGCACCGCGACGACCGGCGGGCTCACCACCCCACGCCGCTGCCAGTTGGCACCGTCGACGACCAGGGTGTGCCCGGTGATGTAGCGCGCGTACGGGGAGGCCAGAAAGGTGGCCGCCCAGCCCAGTTCGCGCGGCAGCCCCACCCGCAGGGCGGGCTGCCGTGCCCCTGGCCCGGGCCCCGGGCCCGCGGTTCGCAGGCCCTCTCGGATGTCCGCCGTCATGTCCTCGTGGGGCATCAGACCCGGGACGAGTCCGTTGATCTGGATCCCGTACGGGCCCCACTCGACAGCCAGCGTCTCCACCAGGTTCTTCACCCCCGCCTTCGCGGCCGAACTGTGCGCGAACCCCGGGCCGCCGGTCCACGCGTACGACGCGCCGACGCAGACGATCGACCCCGCCGTACCGGCCGCGAGGTGCCGCCGGCCGAACTCCCTGGTCATGAACCACGTCCCGGTCAGGGTGATGTCGACGACGGCCCGCCAGGCGTTCGGCGACATGTCCTCGGCCGGTACGGGAAAGTTCGCCGCCGCGCTGTTCACCAGGACGTCCGCGGTGCCGTGCGCGGCGAAGACCTCGGCGATGCGCTGCGGGTCCCGTATGTCGCACGTGGCTGTCCGTACCTCTCCTCCAAGGCCCGTCAACTCCGCCTGGGCAGAGGCGAGATGTTTCTCGTCGCGGCTGAGCAGCAGCAGGTTCGCGCCGAGCCGGGCGAACTCCGCCGCGATCGCCTTGCCCAGTCCCGTGCCCCCGCCCGTGACGAGTACGGTCCGTCCGTCGTACGTGGCCGGGGGCAGTGCGCTCACGCCCGGCGGGGGTGGCGCGGGCAGCCCCCGCGGCACGCTGCGCGCGGGGCCCGGAAGGGGGGCGGGGGCAGGGCCGGGGTCCGGTGGTTCGGTCGCTTCTGTCATGGCGGCATCCGAGCCCATGCCGTGCGAGAAGGGAAGGGGCGGTCGCCACCGGGCCCGTCGTCACCGGCGCGCCAGGCTTTTCGGTCGTCGTGCCGCTCGGAGGTACGGTCCTCTGGCGCCGTCACGACCGCGGGAGGGACCGCGGTCGGCCGGGCAGAGCCACAACGGCACAGGAACAGAGAAACAGCGACACACCGGCAGAAACAGGAAAGGAGCGTCACATGCGCATGGAAGGGCGTTGTGCCGTGGTAACCGGCGCGGGAAGCGGACTGGGGCGTGCGATCGCGGTGCGCCTGGCGGCCGAGGGGGCCCTCGTCGTGGTCGCGGGCGACAAGGAGCAGCCGCTGGAGGAGACCGCCGCGCTCATCACGGACGCGGGCGGCCAGGCGTGCGCGGTCCGGTGCGACGTGAGCCGTGAGGAAGAGGTCGTGGCCCTGATGCGGCGGGCCGTGGAGCGGTTCGGCCGGATCGACGTGCTGGTCAACAATGCCGGGGTCGAGTTCGCCAAGCGGGCGGAGGACACCACGGTGCAGGAGTGGGACTGGTTGATGGACGTCAACCTGAAGGGGGTCTTCCTCTGTGCCAAGCACGCGCTTCCCGTCCTGCGCGACGGTGGCGGAGGAGTCGTCGTCAACGTCGCGTCGGAGCTGGCTCTCGTCGGCTCGGAGGCGGTGGCCGCCTACTCCGCGTCCAAGGCCGGTGTACTGCAACTGACCCGCGCCCTCGCCGTGGACCACGCGGGCGACCGCATCAGGGTGAACGCGCTGAGCCCCGGGGTGATCCTCACCGATCTCCTGCAGACGGCCCTCGACTCGACCGGCGACGCGGCCGCTCGCCGCAAGGAGTTCGAGGAGCGCACGCTGCTGAAGCGGCTGGGGACCCCGGAGGAGGCGGCCGAGGCCGTGCTGTTCCTCGCCAGCGACCAGTCCTCCTACATGACCGGTGCCAACCTCGTCCTCGACGGAGGCTGGACCGCGCACTGACGCCCGCTCCCCCACGCCGGGCGGGCACCGCCCGCGCGGGGGTGCGGTGGCTACTCGTAACTGCCCGCGCTGGGGTGCGGCGGCTACTCGTCCGATACCCGGATGAGGATCTTGCCGTGCACATGCCCCGACTGGCTCAGTTCGAAGGCGTCCGCGGCGCGCTCCAGGGGGAAGGTCTCCGCGACCTGCACCCGCAGCCGGCCCTGTTCCGCCAGGTCCTTGAGGGCCCGCAGCCCCTCGGCGTCCGGGCGGGCCCACATCCACTGGCCGCCCGCCGCTGTGACGTCCGGATCCGCGATCGACGCGTGCCTGCCGTCCTCGCGGAGCACCGCGCGGGTCGTGTCCAGCACCCCTCCGACGTAGTCGACGACCACGTCCACGCCTTCCGGCGCGAGCGCCTTGACCCGGTCGGTCAGCCCGTCCCCGTAACTGACCGGCTCGGCGCCGAACTCCCGCAGCCGGTCGTGGTTGGCCTCGGAGGCCGTGGCGATGACGCGGGCGCCCAGGGCTCGGGCGATCTGCACGCCGAACGTGCCGACACCGCCCGCGCCCCCGTGGATCAGCACCGTGTCGCCGCTGCCCGTGCCGAGCCGGGTCAGGGTCTGGTAGGCGGTGAGCCCGGCCAGGGGCACTCCGGCCGCCTCGCCCCAGCTCAGGGAGGACGGCTTGGCGACCAGGGCGCGTACCGGCACGGTCACGAACTCGGCGAACGTCCCGCCGTGCACGAAGTCCTTGCGCGCGTAGGAGAAGACCTCGTCGCCCGCCGTGAACTCGGGCGCGTCGATGCCCACCCGCTCCACGACCCCGGAGACGTCCCAGCCGGGGATCACCGGGAAGACGGTCTCCATCATCGCGTCCAGGCCGCCGGACATGACCTTCCAGTCGACGGGGTTCACCGCGGCGTACCGCACCCGGACGAGGACCTCGCCGGGGCCCACCTTGGGTACCGGCTGCTCGGTCAGCTCCAGGACTCCGCTGTCCCCGTACTTCTGGTAGGTCATGGCCTTCATGGTGGCCGGTGCGCTCTGCTCGTTGCCCATGCTTCACTCCGGACGCTTCGTCGGGGGCGGGGAGTTCCCGCTGCCCATGGTGGCCGCAGTCGGCCGGAGCGGCCACCGGTGGGTGCCACGGAGACCCGGCGCGCGGCGCCGGGCGCCAAGGGGCTGTTACGGCGTCCAGCGGCGCCGGGAGGTGGTCCGCTCGTACGGCTGCGGGTCGGGGTAGGTCAGTAGTTCAAGGGTGCTGCCCCACGGGGTCCGCAGGTAGGCGAAACGATTCCGTTCACCCGCCTCGGGTCCCGGCAGGGGGTGCGGGTCTGCGAGCAGGGTGGCGCCGGCGCCCACACAGCGGTCGACGGCGCTGTCCAGGTCGTCGACGTACAGGGCGAGGTGCTGCCACCCGAGGTCGCACGGCAGCGCGGGCTCCCGCCGGCGCGGGCCGCCGAACTCGAACAGCTCGATGCCCGGCCCCCGGGGCAGGGCCAGCATGCGGATCGCACGCTGCTCGGTGCCCTCGGGCACCCCGAGCCGCTGCTCCGTCCGCGGGCCGCCATTCGGCCCTTCGGCGCGCGGCAGGGTGTCGTACAGCACCTCGGCCCCGAGCGCCCGGACCAGGAAGCGCGTCGCGCTCTCCAGGTCGGGCACCGTGACACCCACGTGGTCGATCCCTCGTACGGTCATACCCTCACGGTGCCCTTCCGGCCGGGCCGCCGCGTCGCGACGGCCCCCGGCACGTTCCCGCGCCCCCGCGGGCCCCGGCTCGTCCCCCGGGCCCACGGGCCCGGCGTCACCGGCCGCCGGACTGCTTCGCGGCCTCTGCCTCGGTCGAGGCACCTTCGGTGGAGAGGGTGCCGCCCGCCGTCTCCAGGTGGGCCCGTACGAACCACTGGAACTGCTCCAGGTCACGCAGCTGCCCGATCAGCAGGTCCTCGGTGGCCGGGTCGATCTCGCCCACCGTCTTGACCACGGTGCGCAGGTCCTCGCCGATGCCGGTGTAGACGAGGTCGAGCGCGCCGAGGTGGGCGATGGCGTCGGCCCGCCCCACGCTGTAGTCCTCCCAGGTACGTCCCTTGACGAGGGCGCCGGGAGTGCCCTGGGCGACGCCGCCCAGGGCGGCGATCCGCTCGGCGACGTCGTCGGCCATGTCGCGCACCTGGTCCACCTGCGGGTCGAGCATCTGGTGCACGGCGATGAAGTGCGGGCCCACCACGTTCCAGTGGACGTGCTTGAGCGTGAGGTGCAGGTCGTTGAGCGCGTGCAGGCGCTGCTGCAGCAGCTCGATGACCTTGCCGGCGTCCTCGACCGTGAGGCCCGGGACGGTGTAGTGGGGGGTGGCCGCGGAAGTCATGCGCGTCTCCTGTCTCGTACGTCTCTGTGGTGCAAGAGGTTGTGGTGTCTCATGCGGTTTTGTGCCTTCCGGTACCCGTGAAAGGCAACTGCAATCGGATGAGCGGGGGCATCTGTGTGGTGGGTGAGGGACTGGGCGCCCTCGCTACGTCTGCCCGCGTTCCCTGTGCTACGTCTGCCCGCGTTCCCTGACGACGTCCGCCGGATTCTTGTCGTCCCGCAGCCCCTGGTAGCGCGGGTGGCGCAGCATCCCGTCCCGGGTCCACTCCGCGAAGGCGATCTGCGCCACGAGCCGCGGCTGTGCCCAGTGCGCGGTACGCACGACGGGCCGGCCCGCGAACGGCGGCTCGCTCACCGCGAGCGCGTCGAGTCTCTCCCGCAGGCCGCGCAGGGTGCGGTCGTCGAAACCGGTACCGACCTTCCCCGCGTAACGCAGCTCTCCGTCCTCGTAGTAGCCGATGAGCAGCGCGCCGATGCCGACCCGGCTGCCGGTGGGTTCGGTGAACCCGCCGACGACGAACTCCTGGCCGCGCGCGCACTTCAGCTTGAGCCAGTCACCCGAACGGCGTGTCTGGTAGGTGCTGTCGGCCCGCTTGGCGATCAGTCCCTCCCAACCGCGCCGGCACGCGTCGGCGAGCAGGTCGGGGCCTCCCTCGTTGCGGTGGGTGCTGAAGCGCAGCGGCGCCCCGAAAGTGATCGCGCGCCGCAGCAGCGACTTGCGCTGTCGCAGCGGCAGTTGGCGTACGTCGACGCCGTCGAGCCGCAGCAGGTCGAAGACGTAGTACGTCACGGCGACCTTGCTCGCGGCGACATCGGCGGGCCGGGTGAGCCCCATGCGCTGCTGGAGCTGGGCGAAGTCCGTGCGGCCGTGCGAGTAGGCGACGATCTCGCCGTCCAGGGTGAAGTCCGTGGCGCTCTGCGCGGCGAGCGCCCGGACGATCTCCGGGTACGTGGCGTCGATCCGCCGTCCCGAGCGGGACCGCAGCGTCACCCGGCCGTCCTCGCGCACCGCCAGCACCCGTACGCCGTCAAGCTTGCGTTCGAAGATCCAGCCCTGCGGAAACTCCCGCCGGTCGGTGAGGGTCGCCAGCATGGGCGAGCTTGCCAGTTCGATGCCCGGGCGCGCGGGGCGGGTGCGTGCTGCCAGGGCGGCGGGCAGGGAGTCCAGGGCTGGGGGCAGCGGGTCCCGTCCGTCCTCGTCGCTCACCGCAGCTCCCTCTTCCCAGGTACCGGGCGCGCGGGTCCCTCTGCCAGGTACCGTGCGCGCGGGCCTCGTCCCTGTCCGGCTGCCCGCACCGAAGGGGGCGCCTCAGCCGCGACCAGACTCACACGGCCGCCCGCGTCCCGCACTTCGGGTCACCCGGGTTCAGGCCCGCGCCCGCTCCATGACCGACCGCACCACCTCCGGGTCCAGGGCAGCGCGGATGAGCGCCGCCGCGAGGACGTCCGGGTCCGCGTCACCGGCGAGGCGCAGCAGCCTGTCGGCGCGGCCGGGCAGGCCGAGCCGTTCGGCGCCCTGGAACGCCTTGTCGCCGAAGTAGGGCGAGGTGCCGGGCCACACCCCCTGGACCTCGCGTACGAAGATGTCGCTGCCCGCCGGGCCGATCCCGGGCACCCTCTGGAGCAGTCGGCGCACCTCGGCGACCTCGCCCCGCGCCCGGTCGCGCAGCTTGCGCAGGTCGCCCCCGTACTCGTCGAGGAGGAGCCGCGCGCCGTCGCCGAGCTGGGTCGAGGTCCGCTCGTCGTAGCGGCGGTAGCCGCCGCGGCCGAGTGCGTCGACCCGCTGCTGCCACGTGGCGTCCTGCATGTGCCGCGGGTTGCGCAGTCCCGAGCCGAAGAGTTCCCGGGCGGTCGCGACGGCTGTGGAGCTGCGGATACGGGCGCTCAACAGGAGGGAGAGGACCAGCAGTTCGTACAGCGGCTGCGGGGTGTCCCGCAGCCGGATCCCCGCCTCGGCGGCGTAGGTGCGCCCGTGTCCTTCGAGCAGCGCCCGCACGACGGCGCGCTGCTCGCGCTCGCTCTCGCCTGTCATGACGCGCTCCCCTCGTCCCGTCCCGGCATCACGCGCTCCCCTCACCTCACCGCCGTCCAGTCTTTCCCGGGCCGGGGTGGTCCGCCACTCGTGCGCCGGGTCCCGCCCCGGGTTCCGGGCCCCTTCGGTGCGGAGCTCAGTCCAGAGCCATGTTCTTCGTCTCCGGAGCCCACGCCACCGACACCGCGAGCCCCGCCGCGAGCACGCCGGTCAGGACCAGCATCGTGGGTGAGAAGCCGAAGTGTTCGAGGCTGAGCGGGAGCAGGAAGGTCCCGATCGCCGAGCCGATGCGGCTCATGCCGTTGAGGAGGCCGACGCCGGAGCTGCGCAGCGCGGTGGGGAACAGCTCGGCCGGGTAGACCTGGTCGAGGTTGACCGCGCCCGACATGGTGAAGGTGAACGCCAGGAACAGCGGGAAGAGCAGTGCGGTGGGGGCCTCGGGCCAGAGCGCCATCGGGGCGAGCGTGGCGATGAGGACGGCGAAGGACCAGATGGTCAGTGCGCGCCGCGTCGTCCTCGCCACGAACCAGAGGCCGGCGAGGCTGCCCGCGAGCAGGAAGAGGTTGAGCAGGCCGTCACTGGTCGTGTCCTGCTCGCCGACTCCCATCTTCACCAGCACCAGCGGCAGGAACGTGTAGATCGCGAAGTACGGGATCACCTGCGCGTTGTAGAAGACGACGCCGAACGCGGTGCGGCGCCAGTAGGTGGGGCCGAAGAGGTCGCGGTAGCGCGCCGCCGGCGCGGAGTTCGTCACGCCGACGGGGTGCGCCGAGGTGAACGCGCCCTCGTCGCCGCCGAGTCGGCGCACGACGGCCCGCGCCTGCTCGATGCGGCCCCTGGCGAGCAGCCAGCGCGGCGACTCGGGCACGCCGAGGCGCAGCAGCACGACGGCGAGGGCAGGGAGGCAGCTGGAGGCGAGCAGCCAGCGCCACGCGTCGTCGCCGAGGGCGACCGTGTAGTTGCCGAGGAAGAACGCGACGACGTAGCCGACCGTCCACATGACGGTCAGTGAGGCCAGCAGGCCGCCTCGGTACTTGCGCGGTACGAACTCCGCGACGAGCGTGGGCCCCAGTGCGTAGTCCGCGCCGATGCCGATGCCGATCAGCAGTCGCAGGACGAACAGCTGGGTCGGACCGGTCACGAAGAACTCGGCCGCTGACGCGACGGCGATGAGCAGGAAGTTGTACGTGTACAGCCGCTGGCGGCCTATCTTGTCGGCGGCCCAGCCGACGATGACGCTGCCGAGGAAGATGCCGATCAGCGCCGAGGCACCGAGCAGTCCCTGCCAGACCGTGCCGAACCCGAGCTGGGCGGCGATCAGCGGCAAGGCGATGCTGATGATGCCCAGTTCGTAACCGTCAGAGGCATTCGCGCAGAATGTCAGTGCGGTAATACGCAGATGGAAGCGGTTCAGCGGTACGTCGTCGAAGGCGGCGGCCGCGGCCGTGCTCCCAGTGGCGACGGTGGCGTCGCCGCCGGGGCAGGCGGTCTCGCTCTGCGGCATGGTTTTCGGGTCCTTCCGATCGGTGCCCGTCAGAGGTGCAGGCCAGGCCGGCGGTCGTCGCGGCGGAGCCGTGTCGTACGTCTGGGCAAGGGAGTTGGAGGCGGCCGTCGCTCTGGGCGTGCTGGGGGTGGTCGCACGTCAGGAGCGGCGCTCCTCCTCGAAGCTCTTGCCAGCGGGATGAATAAAGAGTTACATGCCATTCGCAGCAATGAATGAAGACTTGTCAAGAGGAGGGGCGATGACCGACTCCCGCCGCATCGAAGTAGATGGCTCCGGGCTCAGGTGTGCCGACGTGGTGCGCGTGGCCCGTCACGGTGCGTGGCTGGGGCTGGCCCCCGGCGCCCACAGCAGGGCGGAACAGAGTTACGCACTCGCCGTGGAGCTCGGCGCCAAGGGCGCCGTCTACGGACGGACGACCGGCGTCGGCGCGAACCGGCACGTCGTGGTCGACCCGAGCTCCGCCGACCTGCACGGACTGCGGCTGCTCCGCAGCCATGCCGGCGGTATCGGCGCCACCCTCCCGGACGACACGGTGCGCGCCGTCCTGGCGATCCGCCTCAACCAGCTCGCCGCCGCGGGCAGCGGCGTGCACCCGCGTCTGCTGCACGCCCTGGAGCGGGCCCTGCACGACGGAGCGCTGCCGCTCGTCCACCAGCGGGGGGCGATCGGCACCGGAGACCTGACCGCGCTGGCCGAGATCGGCCTGACCCTGGCCGGGGAGCTGCCCTGGGCCGCCGGGGAGATCGAGCCGGTCGCGATCAGCCCCGGTGACGCACTCGCCTTCATCTCCAGCAACGCCGCCACCCTCGCCGAGGGCGTGCTCGCCTGGCACGACCTGACCCGGCTGCTGGCGGCGAGCAACGTGGTGACCGCCCTGACGTTCTGCGCCCTGGGCGGTTCGGCCGAGGCGTACGACGAGCGCGTCCACGCCAGCCGGCCGCATCCCGGCGCCGTGCGGTGCGCCGCCGAGCTCCGCAGGCTGCTCACCTCCGCGGGCGACCTGCCGCCCGGACGACGCCTCCAGGACCCGTTCGGACTCCGCGCCTTCCCCCAGGTGCAGGGGGCGGCGCTGGACGCCGCCGCCCATGTGAAGAGGGTGCTGGACGTGGACCTCAACGCGGCGGCGGAGAACCCGCTCATCGACGTCGACAGCCAGAGCGCCTACCATCACGGCCAGTTCTCCACCGCCCAGGTGGCGTTGACGTTCGACTATCTGCGCGCCGCGCTGCACCACACCGCGGAGCTGTCCGCCGCGCGCCTGAGCGACCTGGTGGAGCCGGACCTGAGCGGGCTGCCGCCCTTCCTCGCCGCCGGGCCCGCGGGCAGCTCCGGCATCATGATCCTTGAGTACGTGGCGCACGACTCCCTGGGCACCCTGCGGCACGCCGCGGCCCCGGTCACGCTCGGCACGGCGGTGATCTCCCGCGGCCTGGAGGACCACGCCAGTTTCTCCACCCACGCCATCCGCAGCACGGTGGCCGCGACCGCCGCGTACCGCACGGTGCTGGCCTGCGAGCTGCTCGGCGCGGTCCGCGCCCTGCGGATGTCGGACGCCCCGCTGCCCGACACCCCGCTGCGGGAGGCCTTCCGGCTGGCCGCGGCGGAGTTCCCGCACGTCATTGAGGACCACCCGCTGACGGCCGAGATCCAGCAGGCGGAGCAGTTGGTCGACGCTCTCGCGGATCTGTAGGGTCGCGGGGACTCGTACGTACGGGCCGGGAGGAGAGCTGCATGGCTGCGGTGGTGGGTCTGGTCACCTACGTCGAACTGGACGAAATGGCCACGGACGCGGGCCAGTTGTCGGTATCGGCACGACTTGAGGCCCTGCTCGCGGACGGCGGCCGGGTGGTTCTGCTGGACGACCGCGGCTGGAGCTCGTCCGCCCTGGGCTCCCGCGCGGACGTCCGGGCCTTGACGTCGGTCGAGGACATCACGACCACGGCCCGGATGGTGGTGGGTCCGGACGAACCGTACGAGGACCAGACGTACGAACAGGCGGCGGCCGCCCACTGGGACGCGCTGGCACACGCCCTCGGACAGCGGCCGGGCGCCGACGCCCACCCGGACGGGCGGGAGCTTGAGCGGTTGCCGCACGACGTGGTGCTCGGCGAACGCCTGCGCGGCTGGCTGCACTTGCCGCCCGGCGATGCGTCATGACGCGCGAATGGGCCCCGCCGACACTACTGTCACCGGTATGACTGACGATTCCCTGCGCTCCATCACCGTCGAACGGACCGCCACGGGGCGGTTCACCGCCACCAACGCCCGCGGCGGCACGCTCGAATTCGGCACCGGCCCCGGTGACGCGTTCACCCCTGTGGAACTGCTCCTCGCCGCGCTCGGCGGGTGCACGGCCGTCGACGTCGACGTAGCCACCAGCCGGCACGTGGAGCCGACCGGGTTCTCCGTCACGGTGCGCGGCAACAAGACCGAGGACGATCTGGGGCACCGGCTGACCGACCTCGAAATGGTCTTCTCCGTCACGTTCCCGGACGGCGGGGCCGGCGAGCGGGCCAGGGCGATCCTGCCGCGCGGGATCAAGGCCTCCCACGACCGGCTCTGCACGGTCAGCCGCACCGTCGAGGTCGGCACCCCGGTCTCCGCGAGGCTCGCCGACTGAGATCCGCTGTGGCGCTACCTCCGGTCGCTGTTCCAGTCCAGGCGCAGCACCGCGAGGTCGTCGGAGTGGCGTCCGGCGTTCAGCTGGTGCGTTTCCTTGATCAGACGGTCGACGTGGGCGGCCGGGTCCGTGGGCGGAAGGCTGCTGATCAGGGCGAGCAGGCCCTCGATGCCCAGGCGCTCGCCCGTCGCCCCGTTGTGCCCTTCGGTGAGCCCGTCGGTGTAGAGGGTCAGGGCGCCCGTGGGCGGGAGCGGGATGACCGTGGAGGGCCAGCTGTGCAGTCCGGGGACGATCCCCAGGGCGATGCCGTGGGTGGCAGCCACCTCGCGGGTGGCGTCGGCGGTGGTGAGCAGGGGCTCGTGATGACCGGCCAGGTGCAGGGTGGCGGTCGCCGCTTCCTGGTCGATCGTCAGGAGGGTGCAGGTGGCGAACAGCTGCTGGTCCCCCCGTTCGGCGATCAGGATGCGCTCCATGAGGTGCAGCAGGTCGTCGCCGCGGTGCCCGCCCAGGACCAGGGAACGCCAGGCGATCCGCAGGCAGACCCCGAGCGCGGCGGCGTCCGGGCCGTGCCCGCTGACGTCACCGACGACGGCGTGCAGCAGCCCGTCGTCCCCTTCCACGACGTCGAGGAAGTCTCCGCCGAGCAGGGCCAGCGCCGCCCCGGGGAGGTAGCGGGAGGTCACTTCCACGGTGGAGGTGTCGAGGAGCGGGCGGGGCAGCAGGCCGCGTTCCAGGCGGGCGTTCTCCTCCGCGCGCAGCCGGGTTGCCTGGGCCTGGGCGCTGGCCCGCTCGGTCTGGCTGCGGTAGACGGCGTAGCGCACCGTACGGCGCAGCAGGTCCGCCTCGACCTTTCCCTTGACGAGGTAGTCCTGGGCCCCCGCGGACATGGCCTCGGGGCCCGCCTGGGACTCGGACAGCCCGGTCAGGACGATCACGGCGGTGTGCGGGGCCAGCGCGCGTACGGCGGCGACCGCGTCGGTGCCCGAGATGTCGGGCAGGTGCAGGTCCAGCAGGATGCAGTCGGTCGCACTGCCGGTCAGTTCACCGCGGGCCTGCCCGAGCGTGGCGCGGGTGGTCAGCTCGAACCGCAGGCCGGTGTCGTGCAGGAGTTCCTCGACGAGGAGCGCGTCCCCCGCGTCGTCCTCGATGAGCAGGATGCGGTAGGTCGGTTCGACGGAGGCCGCCGGGGTGAGGGGGGCGACGGAGGTCATGGCGTCAGCTCCGCGAGCTGTTCGCCCGCGCGGGTGGCCTGGGGCAGGACGGAGGGGTCCGCGTTCTCCGTCGCCCGGGGCGCGAGGGTGAAGTCGATCCGGGTGCCGCCCGTGTAGGTGGTGTCGACGCGGATGGTGCCGCCGTGGAACTCGACGATCTTCTTGCACATGGCGAGACCTATGCCGCTGCCGCTGTAGGCGTCCTTGGTGTGCAGGCGCTGGAAGATCACGAAGACCTTGTCCGCGTACTGCGGGTCGATGCCGATGCCGTTGTCGGTCACGGTGAACCGCCACAGTTCGCCGTCCTTGGCCGCGGTCACGTGGATCTCGGGCGCCGTCCCGGGGCGGCGGAACTTGACCGCGTTCGCGACGAGGTTCTGCCAGAGCATGCCCATCTGCGTCGGGTCGGCGGCCAGGGCGGGCAGCGGATCGTGGGTTATCTTCGCGCCGGACTCCTCGATGCCGACGCTGAGGGCCGCCAGCACCTGCTCCAGCACGGTGTCCAGCTCGACCTCTTCGTGGGCGTTGTGCAGCCTGCCGACCCGTGAGAAGTCCAGCAGGTCGTTGATGAGGATCTGCATGCGGTTCGCCCCGTCGACCGCGAAGCCGATGTACTGGTCCGCCCGGTCGTCGAGCTGGCCCCCGTAACGGCGCTGGAGCAGCTGGGTGAAGCTGGAGACCTTGCGCAGCGGCTCCTGGAGGTCGTGCGAGGCCACGTAGGCGAACTGTTCCAGCTCGGCGTTGGAACGCTGGAGGTCCGCAGCCTGGGCGTCCAGCCGCAGGCGGGCCTCCTCGGTGTACGCCAGTTCCCGCACGAGCCGTCGGCGCATGAAGTCGATCTCACCGCTGAGACGCCGGAGGTCGGCGGGCCCGGTCGGGGTGATGGGGTGCTCGAAGTCGCCGCCCGCGATGGTCCGGGCGTCGGCGCCGAGCCGTTCCAGCGGCCTGTTGATGCCGCGGCGCAGCCCCTCGAAGACGCAGACGGTGAGGATGAGGATGAGGAACGCGATGGCGCTGAAGATCCAGTTGCGCAAGGACATGGTGTCCATCAGATCGGTCCGCGCCAGGTCCCGGTCCGCACGCAGCCGGTCCTGCTGGGCGCGCAGGGCCACCCGTACCTTGTCGAAGGCCGCCTTGCCCTCCGCGGCCCGGTCGGCGGCCAGGGGGAGGGGGGATCCGGCGGGCGCGGCGGCGAGCGGGTCCGCGATCCTCTCCTGCCACCGCGTCAGGGCGCCCTGCACGGACTTCAGGTCGGCCAGGCGGGCCGGGTCGTCGTGCAGCAGTCCGGTGAGTTCCGCGCCGCTCCTGCGCTGGTCGACGAGCCCCTGCCGGTAGGGGGCGAGGAACTCGGGGGTGCCGGTGAGCCCGTAGCCGCGGATTCCGGTCTCCTGGTTCAGGATGGCCGATTCGAGGCGGAAGGCGGTGGTGAGTGCGGGAGAGCGTACGTCCGCGAGGTCCTCGCTGAGCGACCCGGTCCGCCCCAGGACCCATGCACCCGTCGTACCGAGCACGGCGAGCAGGACCAGGGAGACGGCCACTCCCACGCGAAGCCAGCGCCGGGTGGTCCAGGTGGACAGCCCTCGCGCACGCGGCGGCCCCTGCTCGGCACTACTCATCGTGTGGACTCCTCGCTGTGACAGCCGACTTTCGCAAGCACGGCCCGCACCCGCCGCCGTGGCGGCGAGGACCGCCGGCACGGTGGCGGTCGACAACCGTTGTTGTCGTGGGCCGCTTCGGGACCTTACAGTGCCGGTGTGCCAGAGATGAACTTCCCCCCGTGGGGCAGCACGCAAGAATCCGACGCCCTCACCGATGCGGCAGTCGACGACCTCGCGCGCCGTCTTGCCGGGAAGCTGCTCGACGTCCTGCCGCCGCCGCGGCCGGCCGGGCCGGTGAGCGCGCTGGCGCTGCTCCAGGCCCTGGAGCACCTCCAGCAGGCGACCGGCCGGGTCCAGCGGGAGGCCGCCGTGGCCGCCGCCCGCGCGGGCGCCGGCTATCCGCAGATCGGTGCCGCGTGCGGCATGACCCGCCAAGGCGCCAGGCGCCGCTGGCCGGGCCTTTTCCACCACTCCCCTGAGCAACCCACGGAGCAGCACATGATGACCGTCCCCGCCCGCCCCTTCGACGTCCTGCTCGTCGAGGACGACATGGCCGACGCCATGCTCATCGAGGAAGCCCTCTCCGAGCGCGGGACCCGCAACCTGGTCCAGGTCACCGACGGTGTCGCCGCACTGGAACACCTGCGCGCCGCGGACACCGCGCGGCCCGACCTGATCGTCCTCGACCTCAACATGCCCCGCATGAACGGGCGCGAGCTGCTGAAGGTCCTGAAGACCGACGAGGACCTCCAGGCGATCCCGGTGGTCGTGCTCACCACCTCCACCGCCCCTGACGACGTCACCGGCGCGTACAGCAGCCACGCCAACGCCTACGTGACCAAGCCCGTCAACCTGCAGGAGTTCGAGCAGGCCGTCCAGAGCATCGACGCCTTCTACCTCGACACGGCCACCCGGGCCCGCCCCTGAGCCACCCGCGTCCGCTCCTGGCCCGCCCGGGAACGCCCGCGCCTGTCCGCCGTGCGGCGGTACAAGTACGCCGTTCCCGCGCGGGCGTTGGGCGGTTGGCGCGGTCCGCCGGGGGCATCAGGCACCGTATGACGATCCGTGACGAACATCATGACTCGCCCGACCTCGGCGAGATGGAGCGAGGTACGCCACAACGGCTGGCCGCCCGCAACCAGATGTGGACACTCGCCTGGACCGCGCTGTGCGTCCTGCTCGCCATCTGGTCGCTGGCCTGGGGCGTCGGCGCGGCACGGGGCACCGCCAACGCGTGGGCCTACTCCTTCGCAGGCCTGGTGCTGCTCGCCTGCGCACTGTGGGCCCGCCGCTCGGCCATCCGCAACAGTCCGCCGCGACACCTGTGAGACGGCCGCCCGGCCGACAGCCGGTAGCGGTCTGCCGGCTCAGGCACTCGACCTCCGGGCGGCCGTCTTCTTCGCGGGGGCCTTCTTCGCCGCGGTCTTCTTCTCCGCGGCCTTCTTCGCGGGGGTTTTCTTCGCGCGAGCCGCCTTCTTCTGGGCGTGGTCCCCGAGGTCGTGCACGCTGGCGTCGCCCTCACCCTCGCCGTCGCCCTCACCCCGCGAGGCACGGGCGGAACGCACGGACTGCTGGAGGGCGGACATCAGGTCGACGACCGTCTCCTTCTGCTTCTCCTCCCCTCCCTGCGGGGCAGCCGGCCGGCGTCCGCCGGACTTCGCGGCGAGCAGTTCCTCCAGGGCCTCGCGGTAGTGGTCGCGGTACCCCTCCAGGCCGTCGTCCGTGGTCATCTCCTCCATCAGGGAGACGGCCGCGTCGACCTCCTCGTCGTCGAGGTCGACCGTGCGCGGGGCCAGCTCGTCCGGGGAGCGGATCTCGTCCGGCCACTTCATCGCGTGCAGCACCAGGGCGTCGTCCAGGATGCGCAGCAGCCCGAGCCGTTCACGGCCGTGCCACGCGAACTTCGCCACCGCCACCTTGCTGCTGCGCTCCAGGGCCCGCCGGAGCAGCACGTACGGCTTCGCGGCGACGGGGCCGTCGGCGGCCAGGTAGTACGAGGTGCCGATCCGTACGGGATCGATGGACGACGAAGGTACGAACCCGACCACCTCGATCGCCTTCGCGGTCGGCAGCGGAATGTTGTCCAGCTCCTCGTCCGTGATCTCCACCAGGGTGTCCTTGGCGACCTCGTACGCCTTGCCGATCTGGTCCTGGTTGAGGACTTCCCCGTCCAGATCGCAGACCTTCTGGTAGCGGACCCGGCCCAGGTCCTCCAGGTGGTACTGGTGGAAGCTGATGTTGTGGTTCTCCGTGGCGGGCAGCACCTTGACAGGGATGCTGACCAGGCCAAAACTGACCGCACCGCTCCAGACTGGGCGTGGCATCGGTATCCTCCAGCGTCCGGGCGACCCAGCCTAGGCCGCTCCGGGCCCCGCGGCACGCCGGAGCCGCCGGCGGACACCCTCGCCCGGTCCTGCGCGGGGCGCCCCGCCCGCCGCGGTCCACGGCTCCGGCGGTCAATCGCGAAGGGAGCCGGATGAAGGACGACGAGATACGCACCCAGCTCGACGGGCGCGCCCGGGTCGAGATGCTGCTCGCCAACGTGGAGAGCGGGTACCGCCCGCGCGCCGAGGAAGTGGCGCACGCGCTCGGCTACCGGCTGGTCGCCTACGAATTCCTTCGGCACGCCGGCCAGCGCCTGGTCTGCGAACGCGACGACGCACCCAACGCCCGCCGCCGCGCGGAGCTGAGCATCGAACGTCTCAGGGCGGGCCGGCCACTGCTGCCGGTCGAGGAGCCGTACGTACCACCGCCCCAGCCGCCGCCCCCGGTCACTCCGCGTGCCCCCGGGACCCCGCGGCCCCGCCGCAGCGCATGGGGACCGCCGCCTCCGCCGCCCGCGGCCCCGGCGCCGGCCGCACGCCGGGTCACGCCCAGGCCGCCCTCCGGGCCGCCTCCGCCGCCGCCTCTCCCCTAGCGGTCCGCCGGCACAGGAGAGCGGGTGTTCGGTCAGGCGGTCCGGTAGCGGGTGGCGAGTTCGGGGCTCTGGGAGCCGAAGGCCGCGAGGTCGGCCCGGAAGATGTCGTCCAGGAGCGTCGCGTCCTCGACCCCGGGGGCGCAGACCACTTCGCCGAGCTCAAGTCCGCGCAGGGAGCCGGTGACGAGGTCGTCGGCGCTCATGCGGGGCACCGCGCTCATGTCCAGGCCCTGTCGTGTGTGGAACTCGGTGGCGACGACTCCGGGACAGACGACCTGGACCTGGACCCCGGTGCCTTCGAGTTCGGCGGACAGGGCCTGGCTCATCGCGACGAGGTGCGCGAGGGTACCGGCGTACACGGCCCTGCGAGGCATCTGCTCATGGGGAGCGGGGCCGCTGAAGGCGATCATGCCGGCGACGTTCACGATGGCGCCCTGCCCGCGCTCCCGCATGCCTCCGACGGCCGCACGGGTGATCAGCGTGGGGGCGAGAACCTTGACGTTGACCAGTTCGCGGGCCTTGTCGGCGGGCAGCTCGGCGAGCGGCATGTAGTGCGAGACGCCCGCGTTGTTCACCAGCAGGGTCAGGGGCTCGGACGCGCCGACCGCCGCGACGGCGTCGATGCCCTCGTCGGTGGACAGGTCCGCGACGACGGAACGGACCTTGACCTCTGGGTGCGCGGCGACGAACTCGTCCAGCCGCTCCTGCCGACGGCCGACGATCACCAGGTCGTGGCCGTCGGCGGCGAGGCGTTCGGCGAAGGCCTTGCCGATTCCGGAGGTGGCGCCTGTGACGAGGGCGAGCTTGTTCATGGAGGTTCCTTTCGTGCTGCCGTACCTCCACGATGCGGACAGAACGCCCCAACAGCCAGTAGACCCTCCTTCATAGGACCAGCAGTACCAGGAACCTCTCCCGGCACATTTGCGACACTGCTTCGTATGGCGGCGACAGAACTCGGAACGACCCTGCGGCAATGGCGCGCCCAGGTGTCGCCGGAGGCGGCGGGGCTGCCCCCGGGCGGACACCGGCGCACGGCCGGGCTGCGCCGCGAGGAGCTGGCCCAGCTCGCCGGTGTCTCCGTGGACTACCTCACCCGGCTGGAACAGGGCCGGGCCACCCGTCCCTCCGCCCAGGTCGTCGAGGCCCTGGCCCGCGCCCTGCGGCTCTCGGCGGGCGGGCGCGCCCACCTCTTCCAGCTGTGCGCGCTCGCGCCGCCCGGCCCCGACACGATCTCCACGTACGTCACCCCCGGCGTTCGACGGATGCTGGACCGGCTGGCCGGCACGCCCGTCGCGGTCTTCGACGCGGCCTGGACCCAGCTCCTCGCCAACCCGCTCTACACCGCGTTGATGGGCGACCGGCAGGGTGACGACCTGAACGCGGTACGGCGGAACTTCCTCGGCACCGGCTCGCGGGTACGCCACACCCCCGACTCCCGGGGCGCCCTGCGGGCCCAGCAGGTCGCCGACCTGCGCGTCACATCCGGCCGCTACCCGGCGGACCAGCGGCTGCGACGTCTCATCGCCGAACTGCGCGCCGGGAGCGATGAGTTCGACGAGCTGTGGGAGTCAGGCGCCGTCGGACCGCACCGGAGCGCACACAAGACCGTCGACCACCCCGAGGTCGGCGCCGTGACGCTGGACTGCGACGTCCTCACCGTCACGGGCAGCGATCTGCGCGTCATGGTCTACACCGCCGAACCCGGCACCCAGGACGCCGAACGCCTCGCCCTCCTCGCAGGACAGGGACACAACCCCTCGGCGAGTCGCGGCGGGCGGCCCGCGCCGCGGGGACGTAACCCTCAGCGAGGAGAGGGGCCCGCGCCGCTCACGGGCCGCGCCAGAGGTTGGCGAACGCCGCGTTCTCGATGGAGCGACGCTGGCGTACGGCCTCCAGTTCGGTCACCGCGTCGTGGACGACCTTCACCACGGTGGCCACCGCCTCGTCACCGGGTTCAGGTTCGTCGGCGGAGTCTTCGGGGCCGGCTCCCACGCAGGCGGCGAGGGAGAGCAGGACGGGTTCCCGCGCGGCCCAGCGGTCGGCCGCCCGGCGGCGCGCGGGCGTCTCGACCGGTTCCAGCCGGTCGGGGCCGAAGGACAACCGGCCGCTGCGCTTGCGCGTCAGCTCTCCGTCCTCCTCCAGAACGGCCTGGTAGGCGGCCGCGAGGTCCCGGCCGCGGCGCCACAGCCAGTCCTCCACGCTCTCGTAGGGCGGCTGCCGGGTGAGTGCTGCCGCGGCCTCGCCCAGGGTCCGGTCGCCGGGGGCCGACGGCCCACCGGGCACGATGCGGTCGCCGTCCAGGGCGACCGCCCCCGCGCCGATGAGATCGACCAGTTCTGCTCCGGCCAGTGCGAGCGACAGGTCGCCCTGCCCCACGGTGTGCACCGACCCCGGGTCCATCACGATGCTGAACAGGTCCTTCGCCGTGGTCATGAGCGGCTCCCCTCGAAGACATCGGCCTGCGTGCCGCCCTGCCGCGCCCGGCTTCCGTGCGGCCGGCGGGACGGCTGTCCCGATCAGTATCGCCCTCTCCGGGCGGCCGGCCCCGCTCCCGGGGGATTCCGGTCGCTGCGGCCGGTTGAGTCTCCAGCGGCCGGAGGGTCCAGGATCTCGGCCATGGAGAACGAACGGCCCGACCTGCTCACCATCGGCCAACTCGCCCACCGCACCGGCCTTTCCGTACGCACCCTGCGCTTCTGGTCCGACCAGGGAGCGGTGCCGCCCGTGGCCCGCTCGGCGGCCGGCTACCGGCTGTACGACACCGGTTCCGTGGCCCGCGTCGAGTTGGTCCGCACCCTGCGCGAGCTGGATCTCGCACTGGAGGACGTGTGCCGCGTCCTGGGCGGCCGCACCACGGTCGCCGAGATCGCCGCCGCGCACGTGACCGCGCTCGACGCCCGGATCCGCTCCCTCAAGGTGAGCCGGGCCGTCCTTTCGACCGTGGCGAAACGTGGATCGACCACCGAGGAGACAGCACTGATGAACCGACTGGCACGGCTCTCCGCCACCGAACGCGAGCGAATCGTGGAGGAGTTCAAGGAGGAGGTGTTCGGCGCACTCGACGTCGACCCGCACCTGCGCGAGCGCCTGCGCGCCTTCCGCGTCGACCTGCCAGACGACCCCACCCCCGGGCAGGCCGACGCCTGGATCGAACTGGCGGAACTGGTGGCGGACCCCGGCTTCCGCGTCCGGCTGCGCACCTGGATGGAACTCAACACGCCCGCGCCGGGGCAGGGCCCGCCGCCCGGCGCCTCCGTCTGGTGGGCCAGGCAGACCGTCCGGCGCGTGGCCCAGGCCCAGCAGCGCGGGATCACCCCCGAGGGGCCCGACGCGGCCGGAGTGCTGGACGATCTGCTCGGCGACGCCGACCGGGCCGGCGTACTGCGCAGTCTGGAGGCCGGGATCGCGGCGGAGGCGGAACGCTATCGCGGGCTCGTCGCCCGCGTTCGCGGACAGGCCGCCTCCCCCGACGCGACCGGACAGCTGAAGTGGCTGGCGCGGGCGCTGCGCGCCGCGGCGCAGGAACCACCGGCCGCGGCGTCCGGGCCCCGCCCGGTCTGAGAGGGCCCGGCCGGTCTGAGGGGGCCCGGCCCGGTCTGAGAGGGCCCGGCCGGTCTGAAGGAGCCCGGTCGGCTCAGGTGCGGGCGAACGCCTTGGTGAGCAGGGCGTACAGGGTCGAGGCGACGACGATGCCGACGGGCAGCGCCAGGTCCAGGCCGCCCAGCGCGTGGGCGACCGGGCCCGTGTAGAGGGTGTTCACACAGAGGGCGGCGGCGGTGACTCCGGCCGGGAGGGCGAGCACCCCGGCCGGATTGAACCCCGCGGTGTACCAGAACCGGCTGTCCGGGGTCTCGTCCATGAGCGCGGGCCCGTCGTAGCGGTTGCGGCGCAGCAGGATGTCCGTGGCGTACACGGCCATGGCGGGGCCGAGGAGGACGACGGTGAGCTGGAGGACGTTGCTGACGGTGTCCAGGAAGTTGGACATGAGCAGTCCGTAAAGGGTGAGGGAGACGGCTGCCACACCGTCGACGAGCACGCTGCGGGTGCGGCGGATACGGATCCCGACGGCCTGGAGGGCGAGCCCTGCGCTGTAGGAGGTCAGCGCGTTGATGGCGATCGTGCCGAGGACCAGGGCCAGCAGGAAGACGGGGGTGAACCAGGCGGGCAGGAGCTGTTCGAGGCCGGTCTGCGGATTGCTCATGTCCACCGCGGTCGCCGCGCAGGCCCCGAGCGAGCAGACGACGACGCTCGGGACGAAGCCGCCCAGGGCGGTCCAGCCGAACACGGCCCTCACCGGGGCCGTACGGGGCAGGTAGCGCGAGAAGTCGGCGCTGGTGGTGTACGACAGCGGCCCGGCCCCGATCAGGGTCACGCCCGCGACCAGCGCCGACCAGAGACCGGCGCCGCTGAGCGGTTCGGCCGGGGTGTGGCCGAAGTCGGTGTGCGCCAGCACCGGTACGGCGACCACGGCGAAGACCGCCGTGAGGACGAGCGTGATCGGGAGGTAGAGCCTGGTGATCATGGCGTGGCCGTAGACGCCGATGGCCAGGGTGACGGCGGCGATGACCATGACGACGATGATCTTGACGGTGGTGTTCGCGGTGAGACCGGCCTTCTCGACGAGGGAGAAGGCGGCGGTCCCGGCGGCGGCCAGGTTGAGCGCGAAGTAGCAGACGGAGATCAGCCAGCCGACGATCGCGTTGTTCACCCGGTTTCCGAACACGCCGTACATCGCCCGTGTGATCACCTCGCTCGGCGCCCCCGCGGCGGGTCCGGAGACGGCGAGGAGTCCGGTGAGCAGCCAGCACAGGTTGCCCACCACGATGACCGCGAGCGCCTGCCACAGGCTCAGTCCCATCAGGACGAGCGCCCCACCGGTCACCAGGCTGAGGTAGTTGACGTTCGCCGCCGCCCAGATGGAGAACAACTGCCGCGGGTGGCCGTGGCGTTCCTCGTCGGCGATGTGGTCGATGCCGTGCGCCTCGACGCGGCTCGCCCGGTCCGAGGCGGGATGCGCGGCCTCGTCCGTGGGGCGGGTGCCGGGTCGCGGGTCGGGAAACGTGGCTGCCATCGGGCTCCTCCGCATGCTGCGTACCCACCTGGTTGTTTATTGGTCGCAAACTCAATAGCATCGATTCCATGTCGTCAAGCATTCCGAACAAGCGAATCCGTAGATCTCCGGCGGCCAGACGTGCGGAAATCGTTGCCGCTGCATCGGCGGTCGCTCTGACGGAAGGTCTGGAGTGCATCACCCTGCGCCGCATCGCCGACGAGCTCGGCGTGCGGCCCGGACTGATCAGCCACTACTTCCCGGCCGTGGAGGATCTCGTCGCGGAGGCGTACGGCGACGCCGCGGGGAGCGAGCTCGACTGCCTGCTGCCGGCCGACCGGGCCGACGCCACGCCCACCCAGCACCTGGCGCGCTTCTTCACCCGGGCGAGCGGCCCGGCGTACGACGACGTCAGCCGGCTCTGGCTCAACGCCCGCCACCTCAGCCGCTACCGCCCCGTCCTTCGCGACCGGGTGGCCGCGCAGGAGGAATCATGGCGCGGCCGGCTCGAAGGGCTCATCCGCGAGGGCGTCGAGCGGGGGGAGTTCCGTACCGAATCCCCGTCCGCGACGGCCGTTCACATCCTGGTCGTCATCGACGGCCTCGGAGCCCACGCCAACACGGGCGCCCCGGACCGGCCTTCCGGCATCACCCACCTGGCCGTCACGACAGCCGAACGCGAACTGGGCCTGCCCACCGGCTCCTTGCGCACGGCCGCCACCCCGAACTGACCCGTCCCCGATGGAGCCAGCATGTCCACTTCCCTCGTTCTGCTCTCGGCAGCCCTGCTCGACCCCGTCTCGGGCGCCTTCCTCCCGCAGACCGCCCTCGCCGCGGCCGGCGGACGCATCACCGCCCTCGGCGACGACCGGGAGATCCGCGCCCTCGCCGACGCCTCGACCACGGTGATCGACCTCAAGGGGGCCGTGGTGACCCCGGGCCTGGTCGACGGACACCTCCACCCCGTGTCCGGCGCCGAACTCACCCACGGCCTCGACCTGTCGGCGTGCACCGACATCCCGGGTGTACGTGCGGCACTCGCACGCGAGGTCGCCTCCCTGGCTCCCGGGGCGTGGCTGCACGCCTGGGGGCTGGACCCGAACGTCTTCGGCGACCTGCCCGTCGCCACCGCGCCCTTCGACGCGGTCCTCGACGGCGTCCCGGCCCTGCTGCTCCTGTTCGACGCCCACTCCATGCTGGCCAGCCGCCGGGCCATGGAACTCGCCGGGGTGGACGGTCCGCGCACCTTCACCCAGGCGTCTGCCGAGATCGTCTGCGACGGGCACGGCCGCCCGACCGGTCTGCTGCTGGAGGACGCCGCCTGCGCGTTGGTGGAGAGTGCCGCTCCGCGGCCCACCCGTGCGGAGCGCCGCGACCGGCTCGCCGCCACGCTGCGCGCGATGGCCGCCACCGGCCTCACCGGGGGCCATGTCATGGACGCGGGCGGGGACAGCCTGGCCTTCTACGGTGAACTCGACGCCGCGGGCGACCTCCCGCTGCGGTTGCGCGTCGCGCCCTGGTGCCAACCCGGCACCGGCGACGACGAGTTGCGCGCGCTCATCGCCCAACAGGGCGCCGGAGGACGGCTCTGGCGCACCGACGGCGTGAAGATCTTCATGGACGGCACGATCGACAACGGCACCGCCTGGCTGGAGCGGCCCGACCACCACGGCGAGTCCACGCACGCGTTCTGGCCCGACCCTGCCGTCTACACCAGGATCGTCGGCGAGCTGCACCGGGCAGGCGTGCCCACCGCGACCCACGCGATCGGGGACGCGGCCGTCCGGCACGTCCTCGACGCCGTGGAGCAGGCCCAGGCCGAGAGCGGCCGCGGGGTGCGCCACCGGGTCGAGCACATCGAGACCGTCCCCGACGACACCGTGCGCCGCTTCGCCGAACTGGGCGTCGTCGCCTCCATGCAGCCCACGCACTGCTGCGACTTCACCAGGGCCGACCACACCGACAACTGGTCCCGCCGGCTGGGCCAGGAGCGCGCGGCGCGCGCCTGGCGCTGCCGTGACCTGTGGGACGCCGGAGCCACCGTCGTCCTCGGCTCCGACTGGCCCATCGCCCCCTACCCCCCGCTGGGCGTGATGGCCGGGGCCCGCCACCGCCGTCCCTCCCGCGACGTCACGCAGCCGCCGCACGGCCCCGAACAGGCGCTCAGCGGGCTGGAGGCCCTGCAGGGCATGACGGTCAACAGCGCGTGGACGGCGGGAGAGGAGCACGAGGCCGGCCGGATCACGGTCGGCGGCCGGGCGGATCTCACGGCCTTCGCCGGCAACCCGCTCACCACCGCCGCGACGGACCTCCCCGAGCTGCCCGTCCTGCTCACGGTCCTCGACGGGCGACCCACGCACCGGGCCGCCCAGGTCTGACGCGGGTGCCGCGCGGTGCTCCGCGCGGCACCCGCCCGCCTCCGGGGCCCTGGGCTCCTGAGTTCCCGGTCTCCCCGGCTCCTGAGTTCCCGGTCTCCCCGGCTCCCGGTCTCCCGGTCTCCCGGGGAGGAGGAGCCGGGTAACCGGTCCGGTCAGGCGGAGGGGACTCCGTCCACGAAGGTCGTGCCCGCCGTGCGGTAGGCCGCGACCGTGGCGGCGGCCTGGGCAGGGGTCAGTACCTTGTCCTTGACGTGCAGGACGTAGTCGACCTTCTGGTCGTAGGTACGCGGCGTGGTGCTGGTCTGCCCTGCGAGGTCGATCAGCCACTGGTTGAAGTTGATGGACATCGGCCGCTCGGGGAGGTAGCGGGTGTCGTGCCGGCCGAACTCCTGCCCGTCGACGTAGTACACGATCGCGTTGTTGTCGATGGTCAGCACCAGGTCGTGCCAGCCCGCGAAGCTGGTGCGGGACTCACTGTGCTGGTTCACGGCCTCCCAGGGGTCGGGCCGGTAGGTCTCCCACGAGGTGGTGTAGAGGATGTTCGCGGGCTCGCCCCAACCGCCGTTGGGCAGGTACTCGAAGTCGTACTCCGCGTAGTCGTCGGCCATCGGAGCCTTCAGGTCGTTGATGGTGAAGAACGTCTGCACCAGCCGGTCGCCGTCGGGGCCCGAGCGCGGCGCGTCGGAGAAGCGGACGCGGGCGGCGTAGGTGCCGTTCTTGAACTTCGACGCCTGGGTGAGTACCTCGCTGTGCTCCGTGCTCTGCGCGGTGCCGGCGGTGGAGCTCTCCAGGTTCATGATCGAGTTGGTCCCCTCCTTCGCGAAGGTGACGTTCTGCGGGTCCCAGGTCGCCCCCGGCACGCCGGGGCCGCCGGAGTTGGCCCGTACGCTCCACCCGTGGGCGGCGATCGAGGGGTCCGTGTGCGAGGTGTAGTTGAAGTCGTCGAAGAGCGTGGCGCCCGTGGGGGGCGGGTCAGTGGGGTCCGTGGGGTCCGTCGGGTCAGTGGGGTCGTTGCCCTCCGGTGCGGTGCCCCACACCTGAGCGCCCGCGACGGTGGCCGTGACCTTGGACCAGTTGCCGTAGCTCGTCCGGGAGGGACCGAAGGAGTAGTCGTCGGCCTGGTTGAGCGCCTGCCAGTTGGAGCGGTGGAAGCGCAGCTGCATGTCCCCGGTGTCGGCGCCCGGCGCGAGACTGCCTGCGCCGGCGGTGAAGCCGATCTCCAGGTAGCGGTCGGCCGTGGCGGTCGGGTGGGGGAGTGTGCCGAAAGTGCCGGTGATGTTCGCGCAGCCCTTGACCGCCCATGAACAGGCGTAGGTGTAGGAGGACGAGGCGGAGTCGGCCTTGAAGTAGTAGCGGATCTTGACCTGGCTGAGCGCGACAGGGGCGCTGCCGGTGTTGACCGCCTTGAGCCAGGGCTCGACCTGGTCACCGCCTGCCGAACTCTGCCGGTACTGCACGGTGAGTGCCTCACCGGCGGCGGAGGCCGGTGAGACCCCGAGCGCCGTGGCGCCCAGAACGGCGGCCGTCGCGGTGGCGACTGCCGTGCGGGTCCACGGGCGAGTGGTCCTCTGGCGGGTGCTGTTTCTCGACACGGTGTTCCTCTCGGGGGGGGGTGAGGGATCGTGCTGAAGCGCATGGCGCGGAGACGTCACCGAGGGGTGCACGGCGTACGCCCAGGGGGTTACCACCTGACCAATTTTGCAACTGGTCAGGTACGAGACTGAAGGTGGCATAGACCACTGGGAGCGTCAACCCCGGGAGAGGAAACGGGTATTCACAGCGCGACGGAGCAATCGGCCACGCCGTGACCGAACAACCCTCCTTTACCACTTGACCAGTTGGCCAACCACGCGTCGCCCCCGCTCTGGCCGCCGGAGGCACGTGCGGGGCACACGAAAGGCACCCCCGGGTGATGTACGTCCGGGGGTGCCGTGAACCTGTGCCGCCGTCAGACGGCCGGGACCGGGGTCGAAGTCGGGGTCGGGGTCGAGGTCCGGGTCGGGATCAGGGCGCCCAGGGGGCGTCCACCGCCCATGTGGTGTCCGCCGCGAAACTGGCCGGGTTGTCCCAGGCGTGCGAACCGCCCGGGGTCGCGAGCCACACCTCGGAGTTGATGTGCCGCAGGTACTGCCCGGCGAAGTTGTACGCAGACAGGCGCACGCCACCGTTGCCCGCCACCGCGCAGAACGTGGCGTCGGCCTTGAAGAGGTCCGAGCCGTCGCCCGCCTCCTTGTACACCCGGAAGTCGCGGTGGCGCAGGTACTGGCCGGGGTAGTTGCGCGACTCGAAGGAGTAGCAGCCGGTGCCCGCGAGCCCGGCGACGATCTTGAAGGTGGCGTCGTTCTTGAGCAGCGCGGAGCTGTTCGCGTCGACGACCGCGGTGAACGCCAGGCCCTCCTGGTGGCGCAGGTACTTGTTGGTGTGGCCCGGTGTGGTGACCCGGAGCGACTTGTTCTGGCCCACCGGCAGGGTCACCGGCGGCGGGGGGTTGCGGGAGGCGTCGACGAGGGCGAGGTTGGCGGCCCTGACCCGGGCGGCGTCGACCTTGACGACCTGGCGGTCGTAAGTCAGCAGCCCGTTGACCTCGTTCTCCACGTCGGTGATCTCCGTGTAGACGGAGGCCGAGAGACCGGCGGGCATCTGGTTCTCGCGCAGCGAGTCGATCAGCCCGACGAACCGGTTGTTCAGGGCCGCCGCGTCGGGCTGGTCCTCGTAACTGAAGCCGCCGCCGGGGAACCACTCGTGGCCGGGGACGCGCAGGCCGAGGCCGCCGAACTCGCCGAGGACGGCGGCGCGGGTGGCGGTCGGCGTGGTGCTGCCGGGACCGACGTAGATGTGGTTGTCGATCACGTCACCGTTGCCGCCGTCGACCGAGCCGCAGCAGTTCACGCCGCTCATGTTGTTCACCAGGCGGGACGGGTCGTAGGCCTTGACCTCGTTCGCGATCCGGGCCTGGTCGTACTGGCCCCAGCCCTCGTTCTGGTTGACCCACATCACCAGGGAGGGCGAGCTGCGGTGCTGGTCGATGATCCTGTCGTACTCGGCCTCCCACTGGTCGCGGGACGCGGTGTCGGAGGGGGTGTTGTCCATGGACGGCATGTCCTGCCAGACCAGCAGGCCGAGCCGGTCCGCCCAGTAGAACCAGCGCTGCGGTTCGACCTTGATGTGCTTGCGGACCATGTTGAAGCCGAGGTCCTTGTGCTTCTGGAGGTCGGACCTCAGGGCGGCGTCGGTGGGCGCGGTGTAGATGCCGTCGGGCCAGTAGCCCTGGTCGAGCGTGCCGGTCTGGAAGACGAACTTGCCGTTGAGCAGGGTGCGTTGGACGCCGTTGACCTTGCCCACGGAGATGGAGCGCAGGCCCGCGTAGCTGCCGACCGAGTCGACGGTGGCGGTCCCGGAGAGCAGGTCGGCCCGCACGTCGTAGAGGAAGGGGTCCTCGGGGGACCACAGGTGCGGGTTCGGGATCGGCACGGATATCTGACTGCCGACCGCGCCGGTCGCGGTGGCCACCTGGGTGCCGCCGGACGACACTGTCACCCTGGCCGTCTGGTTGGTGGTCCCGGTGCCGCGCACGGTGACCTTGAGACTGTTGTCGGAGAGGCTGGGCACCATGTCGAGCCTGCTGACGTGGGCGGGCGCCGTCGGCTCCAGCCACACGGTCTGCCAGATGCCGGAGGCCGCGGTGTAGAAGATGCCGCCGCCCGGGTGCGGGGCGGTGTCGCGGATGCGCTGCTTGCCGACGGCCTGGTTGCCGGTCTCGGTCGGGTCGAAGACGGACACCACGACGGTGTTCGTACCGCCGTTGAGCAGCGGGGTGATGTCGTACCGGAAGGCGTCGAAGCCACCGCTGTGGACGGCGCCCGCCTGCTGCCCGTTGACCCACACGGTGGTGCGCCAGTCACTGGCGCCGAAGTTGAGCTGGACTCGGCGGCCGTTCCAGCCGGCCGGCACGGTGAAGGTCCGCTTGTACCAGAGCTTGTCGTTCTGGGTGATCTTCCGCTGGATGCCCGAGAGCGCCGACTCGGCGGCGAACGGGACGCGGATCTGCTCGGCGAACGAGGCCGGCTGCCCGGCGTCAGCCCCGGTGACCGCGAAGTCCCAGATGCCGTTGAGATTGGCCCAGTCGGGCCGGGTGAGCTGCGGGCGCGGGTACTCGGGCAGCGGATTGTCGACGGAGACCTGGTTGGTCCACGGCGTGGTCATCGGGGACGGCTTCGGGGTCCAGGCGAGTGGCGCGGCCTGGGCGCTCCCGCCGGCGACGACGAGGCCGAGGCACAGGAGGACCAGCGCACTCAGTAAGGCGACAAGTCGCGCCGGACGCCGGGGTCTGCGGGACGACGGTGACGGAAGGTGCACGGGAGAACTCCTCTGTCGGGTGGGGCAGTACGGGTGCGGGTACGGCTACGGAGTGGTACGGGTACGGAGTGGTACGGGTACGGGTACGGGTGCGCGGTGGCGCGGGTACGGGTGAGCAGTGGTGCGGGTGCTCGGTGGCGCGGGTACGGGTGCGCAGTGGTGCGGGTGCGGAGCGGCGCGTTGGTCCCGGCGTGCGCGCCGGGTGCGTGCCGGCGGGTGGAGAGGCGGGTCAGCGCAGGCGCCACAGGTGGTCGGCCGTGCCGTTGTCCGCGTACTGCACGACCCGTGCGCTGTCGGCCGTGGACATTCCGTCGACCCCCAGCACCTTGCCGCTGTTGCGGTTGCGCAGCCGGAACCAGCCGCCGCCGTCGTGCACCAGGCGCCACTGGTGGTCGGCGGTGCCGTTGTCGGCGTACTGGACCACACGCGCGCTGTCGGCGCCCGACATGCCGTCGACGCCGATGACCTTGCCGCTGTGCCGGTTGCGGATGCGGAACCAGCCGTCCGCGTCCGGCAGGAACGCCCAGAGGTGGTCGGCGGTGCCGGTGTCGCCGAACTGCACGACCTGCGCGCTGTCCGCCTGCGACATCCCGTCCACGCCCAGGACCTTGCCCGAGTGCCTGTTCTCCACGCGGACGTCGCCGTCGGGGAGCCAGCGCCAGAGGTGGCCGGCCGCGCCGTCGTCCGCGTACTGCACGACGGGCGCGCTGTCCGCGGCGGAGCCGCCGAGGACGGCGAGTACCTTGCCGCTGTGCCGGTTGCGGAGCTTGAAGGAGCCGTCGCCCTGGTCGACGACCTGCCACAGGTGGTCGGCGGTCCCTGTGTCGCCGAACTGGACCACCCGTGCGTCGTCGGCCGTGGACATCCGGTCGACGCCGAGGACCTTGCCGGAGTGCACGTTGCGGACGCGGTACCAGCCCCCGCCGTCGTCCACGAGCTGCCACAGGTGGTCGGCGGTGCCCGTGTCGCCGAACTGCACGACCTGGGCGCTGTCCGCCTGCGACATCCCGTCCACGCCGAGGACCTTGCCCGAGACGCGGTTGGCGATCCGGAAGGAGGCGCCGGGCACGGTCCAGGCCCGGCCGGTGGGTGAGGCGAGCGGGAAGGCGGAGATCCGCAGCCGTGCCGCGCCGAGCGGCACCAGCGTCACGGACTCGACCGCGGCGGTGGACCGTGCGGGACTCTGCTGGAGGGGGGTGACGACCCGCTG
The DNA here is from genome assembly GCF_044757485.1 of Streptomyces sp. NPDC091272. Lineage (NCBI taxonomy): Bacteria > Bacillati > Actinomycetota > Actinomycetes > Kitasatosporales > Streptomycetaceae > Streptomyces > Streptomyces sp. NPDC091272. The sequence goes on along the minus strand of NZ_JBIVVC010000016.1, from coordinate 62,941 downwards.
GCTGTCGGCCTGCCACTCGGCGATCCGGCGGGCGGGCGCGGTGATCCGGTACGGGGTGGTGGCGTGGGTGAAGGGGTTGGCCGGCAGCGCCCCGCCCGCGGCGGTGAAGGCCAGGCCCGCGGTGAGGTCGGCGGGGTCGAGCGCGAGCCCGTAGTTCCACGGGGTGGTGGCGTGCACGTCGTACTCGGGGAAGGTGTCGGTGCCGCCGGTGCGGACGTACTCCTCCCCCACCCGCAGGGCGTAGCTGAGCGGGCCGCGGTCGACGGTGACCGAGCCGCCGTTCACGGGCCAGGTGCGGACGGCAAGGCGCGGCGGGAGCGTGAGCCGTACGGTGTCACCGCTCGACCAGGTACGCCGTACGACGGTGAAGGCGGGGCCCGCGGGAGCTGCCACGGCCCGGCCCGCGACGGTCAGCACGGGTGCGGCGCACCAGCCGGGAATGCGCAGGGCGAGCGGGAAGGCGACCGGTTTCGGCGTGCTGACGGTGAAGGTGACCGTGTCGCCGAACGGGTAGTCGGTGTCCTCGCGGACGGTGACCGTCACGCCGTCCGCGACCTCGGCGGTGACGGAGGAGGGGGCGTACATCGCGGCGCAGAGGCCGTTGTCGGGGGTGGCGGCCCAGAGCTCCTGGGTGAACCAGGGCCAGCCCATGCCGTAGTTGTGCGGACAGCAGCGGTACTGGTCGACACCGGGGCGATAGGACTGCATGGCGAAGCCGTTCTGGAACTGGCCCATCGTCTTGGGGCTGTTGTCCAGATCGACGCTGTTGGCGCTGGTCACGTAGTGGACGGCCTTGCCCTGGGGGTCCAGGGCGGGCGGCAGCGCGTTGAAGGCGAGTTCCTCGCAGCGGTCGGCCCACAGCGGGTCGCCGGTCAGCCGGGTGAGCAGTTCGTGGCTGGCCATGAACTCCACGACACCGCAGGTCTCGAAGCCCTGCCGGGGGTCGGTGTACGCCTCGCGGATGTTCTCGTCCCCGGCGAACCCGCCGCCGGGGAACTGCCCGTACCGGCCCATGACCGTGTCGTAGGTGGTGTACGCGGCGCGGGTGTCGGCGGCGGCGCCGGAACGCAGGGCGTACTGGGCGGGTTCACGGAAGCCCTGGGCGATGTTGACGTTGTGCTGGTTGGGCAGCCCACCTGTCCAGTCGGCGCCCAGGGTGTGCATCTTGTCGAGGAGGTCGAGCAGGAAGGCCTCGCCGGTGCGGTTGTAGAGCCAGAGCGCGGTGTCGATCCCGTCGCCCCAGCGCAGCGAGACCCAGCTCTGGTTGAAGGCACCGGGGCCCTGCGCGTTCATGAAGCGCAGGAAGCGGGTGAGGAAGGGGATGACCCGGTTGTCCTGGGCGTGCTCCTGCCAGGAGCGCAGTGCCTGGAGCAGCGGCAGGAAGGGCCAGAAGTCGGGGCCGCCGCCGAGGGAGGTGCGCAGCGCCTCGGGGCCGAAGAAGCCGTCGGGGCGCTGAGTGGCGAGGATGCCGTCGATCCAGCGGCGGGCGGTGGCGAGCGCGTCGGGGTCCCGGGTGACGACGGCGAGGTCGACGTATCCGCGCAGCCAGTAGGGGGCTTCCTCCCAGCCGGCGCGGGCGGTTCTGATCCAGCCGGAGGTGTCGAGGTCCAGGAAGTGCGACAGCTCGTCGAGACGGCCGCAGAGGCCGTCGAGCTGTAACCGCAGCTGCCCGGCCAGCCAGCCGCGGGGGGTGACGGCGGTGGTGGGAAGTCTGAGCAGGGCGGTGGGTTCGAGCGGAGCGGCGTTGGGGTGGTAGCGGCCCCCGGGCGCCGGGGGGAGGCCGGCCCCGGCTGCCGCCGCGGGGCGGGGCAGGGCCTGACTGAGACCGGTGGTGGCGATAGCCACCGAGGTTGCCAGGAGGGTGAACTGACGTCGCGTCAGGGACATGCTGCTCTCCGTGGGAAGCGGGACGGATCCGCGCGGGGAGGTGCGCGGAGCGGGCCTGCCGGGGTGGGGGTCCGGCACGGAGCGGGGTGGGGCGCGCGTGGCCGCGGAGCACCGGAGCGCCCTGGTGGAGTTGCCGGGCGGTTCGGCGACGCGGCGAGCTGCGCACCCCGCCCCGTGCGACCGGATCACCGCCCCGAGCAGATCTCAGGGAGCCACGGTGCGGGGAGGAGCGGTCGGGATCCGAGGGGTGCACGGATTCCAACGTTGGAAAAGCGGTGTCATGCGGAATGACAGCACGCTCTTTTGGGCGTGTCCATGTCTCGCGCACAAAATCATGGAACGCGTTCACGGAACGGCATCCGGAGGGGTTGGCGGCCGTAGGAGCCGGACGCGGCCCCGACACCTTCGTGAGTGCCCGTCCGGTCGCCGCGTTCCCGTGCCCTCGGCCGGCCGCCGGATTTCTATCGTTGCAAGGAACGGGCGGGCTCTCGCACGGTGACGCTCCCCACGCCGCCGGCCACTGTGATTGCCCGACGGCGGCACGGGTACGCGCCGGGGATCATGCTCTCGGCCGAAAGGAAGCACACGGTGAAAGTCCTCTGGCTCGCCGCCCACCCCGATCCCCGCTCCCTCAATGGCTCCCTGTACGGCGAAGGCGTCCGTTTCCTGGAGGAGCAGGGGCACGAGGTCCGTACGTCCGATCTGTACGCCATGGGGTGGAACCCGGTCGTGTCGGCGGCCGACTTCTCCCACGGGCAGGGCGGCCCCTCGCAGGGCGGCGGGCCCCTCCCCCACGGGCAGGGCGAGCGCCTGGTCGTCGGAAGCGCCGCCGAGGAGGCCGTCCGGCGCGGCACCCTCTCCCCCGACATCCTCGCGGAGCACGAGAAGCTCTCCTGGGCGGACACCTTGATCGTGCAGTTCCCCCTGTGGTGGTACGGGATGCCCGCGATCCTCAAGGGCTGGTTCGACCGCGTCTTCGTCAGGGGCTTCGCCTTCGGGATCCACGACGCCCAGGGCCGCCAACTGCGCTACGGGGAGGGCGCGCTCGCCGGCAAGCGTGCCATGGTCGTCGTCAGCGCGGGCGCCCGGGAGGCCAGTCTCGGCGCGCGCGGCATCAACGGCGAACTCGGCGACCTGCTCTTCCCCCTCCAGCACGGCACCCTCTGGTACGCGGGCATCGACGTCCTGCCCCCGCTTCTCGTGCACGGGGCCGACCGGGTGGACGCCGCCGCCTACGAAGCCCACGCGGACGCCCTGCGCCGCCGCCTCAAGGACCTCCCCCACACCCGGCCGATCCCGTTCCGGCACCAGAACGGCGGGGACTACGACGAGAACCTGGTACTGCGCCCTGCCCTCAGCCCGCACACCACGGGCCTCGCCGTCCACCACCGCGCAGAGGACGAGGACGGGACACCACCCCCCGGCGCCCGGCAGGGGCACTGAGCCGGCACGTGCCTCCACGGGCCGTGGCGGGCCCGCACCCGGTGCGACGGGCGAAGCAGGTCGCGCCGGGCGACGGCGGGTTACGCCAGGCTGCCCGCGACGGTCCGTGACAGCGCTTCGCCCGCCGCGCGGTGCCCGGCCGCCGCGTCGGGGTCCGCGCCGTCGAGCAGCGCCGCGAGGGCCTCGTGGGCCCTGGCCTCCTCGTGCCTGCGGCCCAGTTGCGGCGCCAGGCTCAGCACTTGGCGGTGCAGCCGCAGGGCCTCGTCGGGCCGGCCCGCGAGCCGGCAGGTCTCGGCGTACCCGTTGAGGTAGCGGACCTTCCAGTGCTCCTCGAAGAGGTCGTCCAGCAGCGCGAACGCCTCGCTGTGCCTCGCCAGCGCCTCCTCGTACCGGCCCATCTGGCTGTACGCGACACCCAGGCAGTTGAGGCACCACGCCTCGTTGTGCAGGTGCCCCTCCTGGCGTGCCTGGGCCAGTGCGCCCTCCAAGTGGGCGGCCGCCTCGTCCGGTTGCTCAAGGGCGAGGGCCAGACCGAGGGTGATCCGGGCGGTCAGCGCCGGTGGCCAGGCGGGGTCCTCGTGCGGGAAGGCGAGTACCGTACGGGCCTGGGCGGCAGCCTCCTCGCGGTGCCCCAGTTGCAGCATCGCCCAGGCCTCTGACGCGGCGGCGTGCGCAGCGCCCGCCGGGGAGCCGGCCTCGTCGAACAGCTTGCCCGCCCGCCGGAACAGTTCGAGCGGCTCCTCCACCCGCCCCGCATCCCACGCCAAGTACCCCTGACGCAGCAGCAGTTCCGCCTCCCGTACGGTTTCGCCCGCCTGCCGCAGGAGGGGTTGTGCGAGCCGGTAGGCGTCGGCGGCCTCCGCCATGCGCCCCGCGTTGTACCTGGCGAAGCCCAGGTCCGCGTACGCCTCGGCCTCCTGCCGCGGGTCACCCAGGCGCTGGGCGGCGGCGAGCGCCCGCTCGAAGAGCACGTTGAGGTGGGTCGTGCCGCAGCGGCGGGCGAAGTAGGCCCGCAGGAAGCGCGGCAGTTCGCAGACGTGCGCGTCCGCGCCGACGGCGTCGGCCGTCTCGAAGGCGCCCACGAGGTTCCCGTACTCCGCGACCAGCCAGGCGTACGCGGCGTGCTTGTCCTTGAACGGCGGCAGGGCGGCGGGCCTTTGGCCGGCGGTGGCGGGCCGGCCGGGCGGCAGGAAGGTGAGCGCTGCGTCCGCGGCGGCGGCCGCGTGGACGTAGTAGTCCAGCATCCGGCCCAGAGCGCGCTCCCGGTCCACCGCCGGGTCCTCCTGGCCGCCGGACCGGCGCGCGTGCTGGTGCACCAGGTCGTGCAGCCGGTAGCGGTCGGCCGTCGGCTGCTCCACGAGGTGGGCGTCGAGAAGATCGTCCAGCATGTCCCGCGCACTGCCCAGGGAGACGTCCGCGAGCGCAGCGGCCAGGTACTCGTCGAAGTACCCGCCCGGGAGCAGCCCCAGCAGCCGGAACAGCCGGGCCTGCGCGCGGTCCAACTGCCTTACCGACATGGCCAGCGCGGCGTCGAGCTCGTCGGTGCCCTGTCCCAGCCGCTCCACCAGGATGCCCACCGTCCAGCCCGGCCGGTGGCGCAGCCGGGCGGCGGCCAGCCGCAGCGCCAGCGGCAGCCGGCCGCACAGCCGCACCACCTCGGCCGCTGCGTCCGGCTCACGGGACAGCCGGGCGTCGGGGCCCGCCGGCCCGCTGCTCGCCCGGCCCAGCAGTTCGGCGCTCTCGCGCGCGCTCAGCACGTCCAGGGAGACCGGGGGCACCTCGTCCAGGCCCAGCAACCGGTTTCGGCTGGTGACCAGGGCGACGGAGGAACCGGCGCCCGGCAGCAGCGGGCGTACCTGGTCGGCGTTGGCAGCATTGTCGAGGACCACGACGGCCCTGCGCCGGGCGAGCTCGGAGCGCCAGCACGCGGCGAGTTGCTCGACGCCTTCCCGCGGGACCCGCTCGGAGGGCACGTCGAGCGCGCCGAGCAGCATCCGCAGGACGGACTCGGGGTCGAGCGGTTGCCTGCCCTCGGTGAACCCGTGCAGGTCCACGTAGAGCTGGGCGTCGGGGAAGTCACCGGCGAGCCGGTGCGCCGCGTGCACCGCCAGGCAGGTCTTGCCCACCCCGGCCATGCCGTCCACGGCCACCACCCGCTGTGCGCCCACCGAGGCCAGCACGGCGGCCAGTTCCTCCTCGCGGCCGGTGAAGTCCGGCGCGTCGCGGGGCAGGTCGTTGCGGGGCGCCGGCCGCCCCTGCCGGCTGGACACCGGTGGCGCCGGAGGCGCCTGGGAGGTGCGCTCCCACAGGGGGCGCAGCGGGCGGGGGTCGCGTTTGACGAGCCGGCACAGGGCGACGACGGCGGGCCAGGGCGGCACGGACCGGCCCGTGAGGTAACGCGACAGGGACGACGAACTGAGTCCGGTCTCCCGCGCCAGGGCCCGCACCCCGAGTCCGGACAGTTCCTGGATCAGCCGGAGCCTGTCGGCCAGTTCACCCTGCGGCCCCGGAGCCGCCGTTCTTCCCACGTCCACCGCACGCCCCCGCCGTCGCACGCTTACGGCACGCTCCCGCGCGCCGGCGGGAAACACACCAGTGTCCCGCTGCCGGAAGAACGTAACCCCACACGTCCCCGCTGCTCAAGGGCCGGGGCACTGTCCCACGGTGTCCCACGGAGCTGGGCGGGGGGAGCGGGACGGGCTGAGATGGGGTCATGCCCCGAGGGACGGGGCGAAGGACACCGCAAGGAGCCCACCGAAATGCAGTCTCGCCTTCAGAATCCCGCAGTCCTCCTGCCCGATGCGATGCCGGCCATCCAGTCCCTGTTCAAGGCGGTCCACTCCGGCGGGGTGGACGCGCGGACGCTCGAACTGGTGCATCTGCGGGTCAGCCAGATCAACGGGTGCAGCGCGTGCGTCGCCGGCGGCGTGAAGTCCGCCCGCAAGGCCGGCGTGGACGAGGACCGGCTCGCCTCCGTGGCCGCCTGGCGCGAGGCCCCGTACTTCAGCGAGCCGGAGCGGGCCGCGCTGGACCTCGCCGAGTCCGCCACCCGCCTCGCCGACCGCCCGGACGCCGTCAGCGACCTGGTGTGGGACACGGCCGCGACCCACTTCGACGAGAAGCAACTGGCCGCGCTCGTCCTGATGACGGGCATCACCAACCTCTTCAACCGGCTCAACGCCACGACCAGGCAGATCGCCGGCGCCTGGGGGTGAGCACGGGGAACCCGGCCGGCAGCCCGCCAACAACCTGCCGACAGCCCGCCGGGTCCCGTCCGCCCCACCCGCTCGGATCACCACGGCCCCGCTCCACGCACGAGTCACCACCTCCCCGCCCGCCCCGCCCGACCCACCGAGTAAGGAATCAGCCATGACCACCAGCACGCGCACCGCCTCCCTCACGACCGTCGCCCTTGAGGTGCCCGACGTGGCGGCCGCCGACCGCTTCTGCACCGCCTTCGGTGTGAGTTCGCTCGTCTCCCTGCGTCCCCTCGGCGAGTCCGCGGCCGGTTCCTCCGGCTTCCGCGGGTTCACCCTGGCGCTCACCGTGGCCGGGCCCGCCACCGTCAACCGCTTCCTCGACGCCGCTGTGCAGGCGGGCGCCACCGTGCTCAAGCCCGGCTCGAAGTCGCTGTGGGGTTACGGGGGTGTGGTGCAGGCTCCGGACGGCGCGATCTGGAAGGTCGCCACGTCCGCCAAGAAGGACACCGGTCCCGCCACGTCCGAGATCGACGACTTCGTCGTCCTGCTCGGGGTCGACGACGTCAAGGCCAGCAAGCAGTACTACGCAGACCGCGGGCTTCAGGTGGCCCGGTCCTTCGGCGGGAAGTACGCCGAGTTCGCCGTGCACGGGAGCAGCCGTGCCAAGCTCGCCCTGTACAAGCGCACCGGCCTGGCGAAGGACCTCGGCACCTCGCCGGAGGGCTCCGGCTCCCACCGCCTGGTGCTCGGCGGAACGCTCGGCGACTTCACCGACCCGGACGGCTTCACCTGGACGAGCGCCCCGGCGCAGTGACCGGCGGCAGAGGTCCGAGCTCCACCGTTGTCGTCACCCGGGTGAGGCCCGGCCTGCGCGGTACGGAGCCGAAGCCGAAGCGCACCAGTGGTTCGACCGGTGCGCCGGTGCCGAGGTCGTCCGCCCCGTAGGCCGCGGACAGCGCGACGACCGGCCGCAGGTCCTGTGCCCCGTACCACTCACGGCGTCCTCCGCCCGCACTGCCTCGGGTGCGTACTCCGTCCAGGAACAGGCGGGCGGGCCGGTCGATCAGTGCGATCCAGGCGGGGCGGCGGGCGAGGGCGCCGGGTACGGCGCGCAGCAGGAGCCCGAGAGGGCCTCGCCTGCCGACGGTGAACCGGAGGTCCAGCTCCCCTGCCGCCACGGTCCAGGTGTCACCCTCGACGCGCACGTGAACGGGGACGACGTGAACCGTGTCGAAGGTGTAGGTCTCCCGGATGAACCGAGCCGTGTCCTCCGTGGGCGCGAGCAACAGCCTTTCCCCGTCGGGGCGTTCCAGCATCACGTCACTGAACGGGCCGTACGGGGTGCGCGGCCAGTGTCCCACCACGATGCGCGTTCCCGAGGAAGTGCCCATCCCCGCGATCCATCCGTCGAAGCGCAGCCTGCGACGGCGTGCGGGGGCGCGGGGGGACTTGCGCAATGTCTCGCTCCTGACCGGGACCCGGGGAAGCCCCGGGCCGTGTGCGATGCCCACGTCCGCGGCACGCGGTGCACGAACGAGGCGTTACGGTCCCAGTAGGGCCTACCGCGCTGCCGTCAACTCGGCGCGACACGCCGCGGTTTGCGTCCCACCCGACGATCGACGGTCTGACGGCCCGAAGGCCCGACTGCGCGGGAGCGCGGGAGCGCAGAAGCGGAGCCACGTCGGGGCCCACGTCGCAGGTGCACGTGGACCCCGTGTGGTGTTGGCGGCCGATGGCCGGCCCTGAGAGGTCGCCCGCGCCGGACCGGCCCCGCCGGCCGGCGGTCAGGCCGTGTGCAGGGTCAGGCCGTGTGCAGGGTCAGGCCGTAGCGGTTGAGGATCTCGTTGATCGGCTGGTGCCAGGTCTCTCCCCCGCTGCCGCAGTTGCCCCAGCCGCCGGAGGTGACGCCCTGGGCCTGGTCACCGCTGATGAACGAGCCGCCCGAGTCGCCGGGTTCGGCGCACGCGTTCGTCTTCGTCATCTGGTAGACCGCGCCCTGGCTGTAGTTGACGGTCTCGTTCTTCGCGAGCACGGTTCCGCAGTGCCAGTGGGACGTGGAGCCCGATCGGCAGATGGAGGCACCGACGGGGGCCTCTGCCGAGCCGCGGACGAGCTGGTCGGAGACGGTGCCCCAGCCGATCACCACGGGGACGGTCCACCAGCCGCTGCCGACGTTGACCCAGGCGTAGTCGTCGCCCGGGAACGAGGAGCCCTGGAAGTTGCCGATGTACGAGCCGTCCCACCCGCTGACGCTCTGGCCGGCGCCACCGCAGTGACCCGCCGTGACGAATCCGCCGTGCACGGAGAAGCCGATGGAGCAGCGCACGTTGCCCGTGTAGTACGGGTCACCGCCGACAGTGCCCGCGGCGAGGGTGGTGGGTTTGTGCTCGGTGACCCGGACCGTGAGGGGCCCGGTGTCACGTGCCTGCGCGAGGAAGCGCTTGACAGCGTTGTCGTCCTGCCGGTCGGCCTGGATCTCCACGACGACCTTGTTGCTCTTCCAGTCGGCGTGCCAACTGCTCACACCGGACGGGGCCTTGAGGCTGTCCAGACGCATCTGTGCCGCCTCCAGCTGCCGGGCGCTGCGGGTGACGAGCTGCACGGTCGCACCGGTGGCCCGTACCTCGTCGGCCCTTTCGCGGTCGGCGAGGGCGACCGTCAGCCGGCCGTTCTCCGGGGTGAACCAGGAGCCGGCGTACCCGGAGCCTGCCGCGGAGCGGGCTTTGCCCTCGACCGCGGTCGCCTCCTTCTCCGCCGCGAGTCGCGCCTGCGCCGCTCCCCGGGTGAGCCCGAAGTCCCGCTGCATGGCAGCGAGTACACCTTCGGACGCCGGGGCGCGAACTGCTTTCGGGGCGTCGTCCGCAGCGGACGCGGGGGCGGATCCGAGGGTCGCGCAAGCTCCTGTGACGAGGAATGCGGACAACACGGTACGCAGAGTTGTGTGACGTCTCATGACGATGGGCCCTTCGTTGTTCCGGCGATGTGGGGGTGGAACAGTGCGATGGTGAGAGCGCTCTCAGGGCGTGCCGGTAGGGAGACTAGCGAAGGATCATGAACAGGTCCATGCCAATGCCGTAGCGTGTTCGAGGCGGGGGCCGAGGGAGCGGGCACGCGGCGTGGCGCACGGGGCCGAGGGGGCGGGCAGGCGGCGACGCACGGGGTGGCCGACCAACCCTGTCTCGCCCAACTCCCGCTCCCCAGATAGCTAGTTGGTCAGCCGCGCCGGTCGCGGCAGCCGCTCGCGCGAGGAGCGAGCCTCCCCCGGAGACGCCGGGCCCCGGCCCCGTACCGCCTCCACCTGCACGTCGACGGCACCTCGGAGGCGGGCGGTCCTTCCGTTTTTGTGCTGCTCCGGCGGTCGTGCATTCGCGGATGGCGGGCATACGGAACGACACAGGGGCGGAGGCGACGGCGGGCGGGTCGACGTGGCACCGGATTTCATCGGGCACGCGGACACGTTCCGGAGCGGCACGCGGCCCCCGGCGAGGAACAGGAGAGACGGACATGACGACGGCGATACCTCAGCAGCAAGGCAGGGGCGGGGGCACGAGCGGCCTCTACGACGTGCTGGAACTGATTCTGGACCGCGGCCTCGTGATCGACGCCTTCATACGGGTGTCCCTGGTCGGCATCGAGATACTGAAGATCGACATCCGAATCGTCGTCGCCAGCGTCGACACGTACCTGCGCTTCGCGGAGGCGTGCAACCGTCTCGACCTCGAATCGGGCGGCAGCCGGACGCCGGGGCTCGGCGACATCATCAACGGCACGACGGGCTCCCGCACTGCGAAGGAGGGGGCGATCACGGGCGTCGCAAAGGGGTTCTCCGAGGCGCTCGGTCATGCCCGCGAAGAAATCGAGAAGGCGAGCCACCGACGCCGCTGACACGAGCGGGGGCGCGTACGCCGTGGCGGGACTGACGGGGCGTTGGGGGCGGGCGGTGCCGCGCAGGGACGCACGTGAGCCCGTGCGTACGTCCGACTGGCGCGGGTGCCGGATGGTAGTGCGTACGAGCGTGGGGCGCGCGGGCACGAGGCGCGCGGCGGTAGCGCATCACGCGTGAACGCGTGGGTGGCGTGCGCGGCTCGACCAGGTGGCGAGCGCGCACGAGGCGTGTGGCGAGCACGCAGGAGACGCATCGCAAGCCGGCACGGCACTCGTGACGGTGGCGCATCCCGTACGAACGCGTAGGTGGCCTGCGCCAACAGGTGGCGTGTCTGCACGAACCCGTGGCGGGACCTGTACGGACATGTGGCGAGCGCGCGGGTTTCGCGGCCGGTGCGCACGTGCTCGCCGCTGCGGCGCGGGCGGCCAGGGTGCGGCGCCCCCGAGGCGCCTCATACCTGACCGGCCGTCACTTCACCCGCCCGTACCAGACACCCTTCGACCAGATGCGCTCAAGTCGCACCACGGAGCCCGGCGTGGGTGAGTGCCAGATCTTGTCGCCGCCCGCGTAAATGCCCACGTGGTAGACGTGGTTCCCGCGGTGGAAGAACACCAGGTCACCACGGAGCCGGCTCTCGGAGCCCACGTGCCTTGTCCTGCTGTACTGCGACTGTGCCGAGCGCGGCAGGCTCTTGCCCGCCTGCTTGAAAGAGTAGAGCGTCAGCCCGGAGCAGTCGAAGCGGTAGGGGCCGCTGGCACCGTACTTGTACGGGGCGCCCCGTTTCGACGCTGCGATCTCCAGAGCCTTCGTGGCGTACGCCGCGGCGTGGGCCTCCGGGGCGACCCCGGGGGCCACCAGGCCGGCACCCACCACCGCGAACGTGAGGGCCGATGTGGTGAAGGCCCTGGCGATCAGCGTCGGGACATGTGCGTGCATGTGCGCAGTCATGCGCAACCCTTCGTCGACCAGACATCCCGGCGACACCCGAGGTGCGGACGTCGCCGGGACCGCCCCGCCACGACGGCGGGGGCTTGTCGTTCCGGGAATCCTGTCCCGGTTGACGCCCGGATTTGCTGCAAGACGTGGGGCTGGTGTGACTTTTGGCGGTTGGGCCGTTCGGGTGGGGCGTACGGATCGTGATCTTGGCCGGCGGCGGTGAGGGCCCCCGGACCAGCGTGGAAGGAAACCCCTCCGGACGCCGCGCGGTAGCGGCGCGCAACTTGGACGGACCGGCGCACGGGGCGCGCACGAACCGATCGGGCGACGTTCTCTGGCCCATGTGCCGGTCGCCCGGTCGGTCGAACCGGTCGGCGCGGACGGCCGAACCGGTGGGCCGGACGTCACACGCGAGCCGAACACCAGCCGGGGCGGCGCGGGCCCGGGCGGCGCGGGGAGGGCCGCCGCCGACGAACGACTACGGCCCGTCCACCGCCACGGCGCACCAGCCCTGTTCCAGAACGTCGAAGACGCGGGTGATGGCTCGGCGCGGGTCGTCGTGGCCGCGGGTGACACGGGGCACTTCCAGGGCGAAGTGGGCCAGAGCCGTACAGGCGGGGTCGTCCTCGGGCAGACCGCTCTCCGCACTGATGGCGCGGGCGAGGGCATCCGCATGACGCAGCCACATGCCCTGGGCGTAGTCGCGTAGCGCCGGGGTGCCGTTGACCAACGCGGCGAACTCCCGGAAAGGGGCGTCGCCGCCGGCCATGGCGACGCGGTGGTGCAGCGCGTGGTCGCGCAGGGCGGCCGGGATCGACTGCCCCTCGGGGCGGGAGCGTACGGCCGCGAGCAGTTGCGTCTCCCGGTCGGCCTCCTCGTCGAAAACGAGGGCCTCCTTGACCGGGAAGTGCTTGAAGAGGGTGGTGGTGGACACGTCCGCGGCGTCGGCGATCTCGCGGATCCCGACGTCGTCGTAGCCGCGCTCCAGGAACAGGCGCAGCGCCGCATCGGCGATGGCCTGCCGGGTGGCGGCCTTCTTGCGCTCGCGGCGCCCCGGGGGCGACGCAGGGGCGGGGGGCTCTGGCTGGGTCATACCGGCAGTCTACGGCGAAGGTGGACCGAATGAAAAAGTTTAACCGTTGCACTTAATGAGCTGGTGTGCTTTTCTCATGTGGCGGCGAAGTGACGTCAGGCAGGGCCCGGCCCCCGGCGTCACCCACGGCCGACCGGCCGTACGACCGGCCTTGCAGCGCCCCGGACGGGGGCCTGGGGCCCTGGGCAGGCCGGGCGCATGACCGCACTCTCTTTGCCGCCCCGTCCCCCGACGAACCGTCAGAAACGGAGCATTCCCATGAACACCACCACCCCCCGCATCGCAGTCATCGGCGCCGGCCCCGGCGGGCTCACCTGCGCCCGCATCCTCCAGCGGCACCACATCGCCGTCACCGTGTACGACCACGAGGCCGGCCCGCACGTCCGTAACCAGGGCGGCACCCTCGACCTGCACGAGGACAACGGGCAGATCGCCCTGCGCGAAGCCGGTCTCCTCGACGAGTTCTCCCGCCTCTCCCGCCCGGAGGGACAGGAGATGCGCCAGTTGGCCACGGACGGCACGACCCTCTTCCACCACACCCCCGCGGAGGGCGAACTCTTCAAGCCGGAGATCGACCGTGGCGTCCTCCGCGACCTCCTCCTGAACTCCCTGCGGCCCGGTACCGTCCGCTGGGGTCACACCCTCACGTCCGTCGAAGGACGCGGCGCGCGACCGCGGCAGCTGCGGTTCGCCGACGGCACCGCCGTCGAGGCAGACCTCGTCATCGGCGCCGACGGCGCCTGGTCGAAGGTCCGCCGGGCCGTTTCACCGGCCGTCCCCCGGTACACCGGCATCAGCTTTCTCGAAGCCCGGTTCCACGACGTCGAGCGCCGGCACCCCGAGATCGCCGCACTCGTGGGGCAGGGCAGCGCCGCCGCGGCCGACGGGGAGCGCGGTCTGTTCGCCCAGCGCAACAGCGGCGGCCACATCCGCGTCTACGTCATCCAGCGGGTGGCCCAGGACTGGATCACCGCCGCCGGCCTGACCCTCCAGGACACCGACGGCATCCGCGCGCTCCTCGTCGAGCGGTTCCGCGACTGGTCACCCGCCCTGCGCCGGCTGCTCACCGACAACGACGGCCGTTACGTCGACCGCCCCATCAACGCCCTTCCAGTCCCGCACACCTGGGACCCCGACCCCGCCGTCACCCTGCTCGGGGACGCCGCCCACCTGATGCCCCCGCTCGGTGTCGGCGTCAACCTCGCCATGCTCGATGCCGCCGAACTCGCCCTCGCCGTGGTGCACAGCGACAGCGTCCAGGACGCCGTCCGCACGTACGAGAAGACGATGGTGCCCCGCTCCCACGAGATACAGAAGCTCCTCGATGACGGCGCCGCAACCCTGATCTCCGCCGAGCTTCCCGACTTCGGCGCCGACGCGCACAGTTGAGCCGTGGGAGACCCGGGTCGGGAGGCCGTGACGCCGGGCTCCATCACTTCTGGTGGACCCCCGCCTCATAGTTCGCTCACGAGGGGGCAGGATGATCGTTCGTGACTACTTCCGCGATACCCGCGCCCACCCCGATCTACGACCTTCTCGTCCAGGAACTGGGCGACGCACTGACCGAGAGCCGCACCGCCGCCCGGCAGACCCAGGACAAGGCACAGCAGGCCCTGGACTGGAGCGCCCTGCGACCCGCTGCCACCAAACGGGAGGAGCGCCCGTTCTCCGCCTTCGGCCGCTCCCAGGACGAGGCGCGTACGCCGTCCCTCCCCTCGTAACGCTCCCCGTCCCCGCCCTCGTAACACGTGGTCCGTTCCCGCCCTCGTTGCGCTCCCCGTCCCCGCCCTCGTGACGCACCCCGCTCCTGCTCCCGTCCGCCGGGCTTTTCGTACCCTGGCAGCATGCGTATGCGCCCCACCCTGAACTGGGTCCCCGACGGGGATCTGCCGCCCGCCTCCTCGGACTGGGGGCCGGTCGCCGACGCGCTGGGGCGCGGCGGCGTCCTGGTGCTCAGCGGGGCGGGCATCTCCACGGAGTCGGGGATCCCCGACTACCGGGGCGAGGGCGGGAGCCTCAGCCGGCACACTCCGATGACCTACCAGGAGTTCACCTCCGACCCGCGGGCCCGGCGTCGGTACTGGGCGCGCAGCCACCTGGGCTGGCGGGTCTTCGGCCGCGCCAGGCCCAACGCGGGGCACCGTGCCGTGGCCGCCTTCGCGCGGCACGGCCTGGTCTCAGGGCTGATCACGCAGAACGTCGACGGCCTGCACCAGGCCGCGGGCAGCAAGGACGTCGTGGAACTGCACGGCAGCCTCGACCGGGTGGTCTGTCTGACCTGCGGCACGGTCGGAGCCCGCCGGGAACTGGCCCTGCGCCTGACCGAGGCCAACGCGGGCTTCGCGCCGGTGGCGGCCGGGATCAACCCGGACGGTGACGCCGATCTCACCGATGAGCAGGTCGGCGACTTCCACGTCGTGCCGTGCACCATCTGTGGCGGCGTCCTGAAACCGGACGTGGTGTTCTTCGGCGAGTCCGTCCCGCCGCAGCGGGTCGAGCAGTGCCGTGAGGCGGTCAGGCAGGCGGCTTCCCTGCTGGTGCTGGGCTCGTCCCTGACGGTGATGTCAGGTCTGCGGTTCGTGCGGCAGGCGGCCGACGCCGGCAAACCGGTGCTCATCGTCAACAGGGACCCGACGCGTGGCGACCGGCACGCCCTGACCCGGGTGGCGCTGCCGCTCGGCCAGGTCCTCACCGACGCGGCCGACCGGCTCGGTGTCCCCGTCGAAGGCACGGCAACACCCTGAGACGAAGGACACGCCGGTACCCGCCCGGTCCGGTCCGTGGCGCTCGCCACGGTGCCCACCCTCAGCCGGTACCGACGGCGGCTGCCACGGTGTCGTACCGGCGCAGCACCATGTCGAGCCCGGTGATCTGCAGGATGGTCAGCACCGACGGCGGCAGCCCCACCACCCGGAAGTCCCCCGCCTGATGGGCACGGGCCAGAACGGTCAGGAAGGACGAGTCGGCGAAGGTGACGTGGCGGGCGTCCAGCACGAGCACGGACGCGGCCGAGGCCGCCTCGGCGAGGGCCCGGCCGAGGGCAGGGGTGGTGTCGGCGTCCAGGTCGCCGGAGGCCACGACCACCGCGGCCTCGCGCAGCCGGTACTGCCCCATCACCCCATGACCCGTCGTCACGGGCAGGGGTGGCGGGGTCGGGTCGCCGGCGGAGGACGTGTTCGGATCGGGCACCGCCGCAAGATACCTACTTTCGCGGACGGCCGTGCAAGGGACTCCCCTCTTGCCCGCCGGCCTTCTCCGCAGCGCGCGTGGAGGCTCCCTCTTTCCCGGCGTGCCGGTGCGGACCCGTTCCGTGCTCGGAGTGCCCGTACGCACCCGCTCTCCACGTCTGTGCAGATCAGGGTGGACGGAGGGGGTGGGTTGCCAGGAGGACGTCCCGTGCGGGATGGTTTCCCTCAGGCAACGTTTTCTCCGAGAGGATGAGGTGAGGGATTCGCCCAGCGGGTCCTCGATATTTGGTCTCGACCCAAGCGCAAACCGTCGCCGTCACGGAGCCGGACTTCCCGTGGGCCCACGCCCCGTATCCCGTTCTGGTCGCTGACACCCACGGCCTTGTCGTGCAGCGCAACGACGCGGCACAGGCTCTCCTGCCCGCGGCCAGGCCCGGCACACCTCTGGCGGACGCCACCCCTGACTGGCTTGCCACGGCCCACCGGGCGCTGCACCGACGCGGGGGCCGCCCCGAGCCGGCCGACGGCGTACCGCTGACCGGGGTGATCGACGGGCGGCGTTACGAGGCGCACCCGAGCGTGCGCGAGGACGGCCAGGTCGCCTGGTGGCTGGTCGACGACACGGACCACCAGCTCGCCCGGGAGGCGCTCCGCACGGAGCGCAGGCGGACCGCGTTCCTCACGAAGGCGTCCAGCACGCTGCTCTCCTCCCTCCACCTGGGACGCTGCATGGACGTCACCGCGCAGCTGGCCGCCGAGAACCTCGCCGACGCGGCGCTCGCCATCGCGCCGGCCCGGGGCCGGCGGCTGCCCGTGGTGACCTGTCTGCGCGGCGGCACTCCCACCACCGCGCACGAAGCGGTGGAGGCGGACGACGTCCCGGGCCTGGGCGAGGCGCTGCGCGGGTTTCCGCCGGTGCCCTCCCGGTGGATCGACCCTGCGCAGGCTCCCGCGTGGATGATCCCCGAGGGCTTCGGCCCGATCGGCTCGATCGTGATCACCCCGCTGCCCGGCCACGGTGTTCCGGCCGGTGCGCTGGTGCTGCTCCGCAAGGCGGGCAGCGAGGCGTTCACCGACGAGGAGGAGGTCTTCGCCCGGCTGTTCGCCGCGCGTTCCGGAGCGGCGATGTCGGCCGCCCGCCTGTACGCGGAGCAGACGGCCATCACCGAGGTGCTGATGCGGGAACTGCTTCCCCCGACGCTGCGCCAGATCTCGGGCGTGGACTTCGCCGGCAGCTACCGCCCGTCCGCCGACCACGAGCGGATCGGCGGGGACTTCTACGACGTGCACCCCTCGGCAGTGGAGGGTGAGCCCTCGCTGGTCATGCTGGGGGACGTGTGCGGGAAGGGGCTGGAGGCAGCGGTCCTCACCGGCAAGATCCGCAACACCCTGCACGCGCTGCTGCCCATGGCCAACGATCACCAGCGGATGCTCAGCCTGCTGAACACCGCGCTGCTGAACTCCCATCACACCCGCTTCGCGACGCTCGTGCTGGCCTCCGCCGTCCGCCGGGGCAACGAGGTACGGGTACGGCTGACCAGCGCCGGCCACCCGCGCCCGCTGATCGTCCGCGCGGACGGCACCGTCGACGAGGCCGACACCCGCGGCACCCTCGTCGGCGCCATGCCGGACGCACCTGCCCGTACCACCACGGTCAGCCTCGCGCCGGGAGAGTCCTGCATCCTGTACACCGACGGGATCACCGAGGCCAAGGGCGGCCCGATGGGTGACGCGCTGTTCGGCGAGGACCGCCTCAAGCGGGCCCTGGCCGGGTGCGCGGGGATGCCGTCCGAGGGCATCGTGGAACACGTACAGATGCTGGCCTCGCAGTGGCTCGGCGACCGCCGCCACGACGACATGGCCGTCGTCGCCATCTCCGCGCCCCGCACCCGCCACCTGAGCGCGGTCGACGGGCACACCCGCGGCAGGTACACCGCATGAGCGCGCCCACCGCTCCCCGTCTGCCGGACGCCGTACGACCGGCGCGGTCGGCCGAGCAGTTGTGGGACGCCGTGTCCGCCGGGGACGAGTACTCCGCCACCGGGGTCGTCACGCGCGCCCTCGACGACGGCGTCGACCCCGAGACCGTCCTGCTGGACGTGATCGCCCCGGTGCAGGGCAAGGTGGGGGAGGAATGGGCCGCGAACCGGATGAGCGTCGCCCAGGAGCACGCCGCCACCGCCGTCAACGAACGCGCGGTCGCCGCCCTCGCCGGGCATCCCGCCGCCCGCAGGACCCCGGACCTCGGCCGGATCACGGTGGCCTGCGTGGACGGTGAGTGGCACGCCCTGCCCGCCCGCCTGGTCGCGGAGGTGCTGAAGCTGCGCGGCTGGCAGGTCGACTACCTCGGCGCCCAGGTCCCCGCACCGCACCTCATCGCCCATCTGCACCGGACCGGGGCGGACGCGGTCGCCCTGTCCAGCTCCATCGCGACCCGGCTGCCGACCGCGCACGCGGCGATCACCGCGTGCCAGGCCGTGGGCGTGCCGGTCCTGGTCGGCGGCGCCGCGTTCGGGCCCGACGGCCGGTACGCACGCCTGCTGGGCGCCCAGGCGTGGGCGCCCGATGCCCGAGCCGCTGCCGACCTGCTCGCCGAGGGGCCGCTGCCGCGCCCTGAGGCCGACCGCCAGCAGATGGACGATCTGCCGCACCTGGCCGACCAGGAGTACACGATGGTCTCCCGCAGCAGCGACACGCTGGTGCGGACCGTGTTCCACGCCCTGCGGACCGTGTTCCACGCCCTGCAGGACGCGTTCCCCGCCATGCGCGGCTACGACGACATGCAGCGCGAGCGTACGGCGGAGGATCTCGCGCACATCGTGGAGTTCCTCGCCACCGCGCTCTACCTCGGCGACGGAGACCTCTTCGTCCGGTTCCTCGCCTGGACCGCGCGGATCCTCGTCGCCCGCGGGGTGCCCGCGCACTCCCTGCCGCCGGCCCTTGACCTCCTCGCGGGGGAACTCAAGGACTTCCCCCGCGCCGCCCGCATCCTTCGGCGCGGCACCGAATCGCTCGCTCCCACCTCGTCCGCCGCCCCCTCCGCCGCCCTCGGAAAGCCAGCATGAGCACGCCGCCCCCCGCCCTGCACCTGACCACGGTCGACGCCGACAACAGAGTCCGCGTCGAGATCACCGGGGACCTCGACCACGACACCGCCGACCTCCTCCTGGAGGAGGTCACCGCCCTGCTGGCCGCCCGGCCGCACCTGGAGGATCTGCACCTGCACTGCGGCGGGCTCGGCACCGTCGACTCGATGGGGCTGTCCGTCCTGCTGATGATCGGCCGCCGCACCACCGCCGCGCAGGTGCGTCTCCATCTGGCCGACCGGCCGTCCGGACTGGAGCGGCTGCTGGCCGTCACCGGTACCCTCGAACACTTCAGGGCGATGACCACCACAGCCGCGAACCCGCAGCTCGGCACCGCGCACCCTCCCCTACGTGAGGAGAAGGCAGGAGCGGCCCGCCCCACCGGACCTGACGGCACCACCTGAGCCACTGCCCGGACCGATCGTCAGGCAGCAGCACACCCACCCGACGGGGAGCCATGCCCGCACCAGACGCCGCCTCCAGCAGTGCCCGCCACGAAGCCGCGCCCACCGCCAGCGGCATCGCCGAACTCCTCGACATCATGTGGGAACGCGCCAAGGACGCCACTGCCCAGGCCACCGCCCCCGTGTCGACCTCGCAACTGCGCCTCATGTACGTCGTCGACCGCCAGGACGGCATCCGGATGCGCGTCGTCTGCCAGCTGATGGCCTCCTCGGCACCCAACGTCAGCCGGATGTGCGACCGCCTCCAGGCCGTCGGCTTCCTCGAACGCCTCCCCTGCCCCGACAGCGGCCGGGAGATCACCCTCAGGCTCAGCCCGGCCGGCAAGCGGCACCTGCACCGCATCCGCGAACAGCGCGAGGACATGCTGCACGACGCCATCGACAGCATGCCGGCGGGCGAGCGCCGCGCCCTGGCCAGGGGACTCGCCTCACTCGCCACCCGGCTCACCGCCACCGAGGGCCAGGACACCGGCCGAACCGCCGCCACCCCGGCCGCCTGAGGCCCCCCGGCGTTCCCCGGCACCGGCTCCGCCCGGTCGCCGGTCGGGCTGTCGGGCTGTCGGGCTGTCGAGCCGTCCTGCTGTTTGGGCCGTCGAGCTGTCGGGCTTCTCGCGCGGGACGTCCGGACGGTGCAACTTCGTTGCGCACAAGGTGCGTTGCCTCCGTCCGATTTCGCAGCAGGAATGCCGACAGGCCCAATTCCGCATCCACGGCGTCGCGTTGCCGTGCGGGCCATCGCGTCACCGACCGGGCATCACGGACGGAATCGCACCTTCCGTACTTCTCAGTACCCTCACGCCGAACAAGCTTACGGTCCGTCAACTCGCGGGTAGCATCGCACGAAGATCGGCTCCGCCGCGGTAAGTGCCGACCGAACCCCCGGTAAGTGCCGACCAGAAATCGTCCCCCACCCGAGGAACTCGATGACATCCATACCCGAGGCGCTGTTGTGGTGCCTCAGCGCAGGTACGGCCGCCGCCGTGGTTCTGGCGGCGGCCCTGTTCCGCGCCCGGATGCAAGGCGCCGACCTTCGCCACCGCCTGACGAAGTCCGAGGCACAGCACGCCACTTCCGAGGCGCGGCACAGCGCGTCCCTGCAGGCCAACACCGAACTGTCGGCGCGGCTGCGCGCCGTCGAGGCGGAGATCCAGCATCTCGCGGGCGCCCGGCTCCCCGACTTCGCCCAGGCGCTCGCCCACCCGCACGTACCCGTGCGCGGCCTGCTCGACCCCCGGTTCGCAGGCACCGGGACCGACCTCGCGCTCAGCGCCGTGCTGGAGCAGACCGGCGCCGCGGTCACCAAGGAGCGCGAGCGCGTCGACGCGGCGGCCCAGTCCACGCTGCGCGGCGCGACCACCACCATCCAGGCGCTGCTCTACCAGCTCCAGACGGCGCTCCAGGACATGCAGCACCGTTACGACGACCCGGGCATCGCCCAGGACCTGCTGACCGCCGACTTCCTCAACGAGCAGGCGCTGCGGCGCATCCAGGCGACCGGTGTGGTCTGCGGCGCGTGGCCCGGACTGACCCGGGAGGACTCCTACCTCGCGGAACTCGTCGTCGGGGCCTCCTCCCGGCTGCGCGGCTACGAGCGGGTACAGGTCAGCAACCAGCTGCGCGACCCGGTCGCCGTGGTCGCCCGAGCCGTCGAGCCGGTCGCCGTGACCGTGACCGAGCTGCTGGCCAACGCGCTGCACCACTCGCACCACGGGCTGCCCGTCGCCGTCACCCTGCAGCAGGGCAACCGCGGCGCGTCGGTCATCATCGACGACTACGGCGTCGGCATGCACGCGGACGAACTCCAGCGTGCCAAGGAGCTGTTGTCCGGCGACGACGAGTTGCTGTTCACCCAGCTCGGCGACCCGCCCCGGTCCGGCTTCGCCGCCGCGGGCCGGCTGGTGCGGCAGTACGGCTTCGGCGTGCACGTCGAACCCTCGCCCTACGGCGGCGTGCGCGCCGTCGTGTACATCCCGGGTGACCCTCTCCTGACCGTACTCGACGAGAGCCGGCAGCCCATGTCCGTGATGACCCCGCTGCCCCACCACTCCGGCGCCCCCGACCGGCCGCACACGCCACTGCCGTCGCGCACGGCGCAGGTCGCGCCGAGCGGTGCGGCCGGAACCGCGACCGCCCCGCCCCCGGCAGGAGCCACCGCCGCCCCGGCACAATCCGCCGCCCCGGCCCAGTCCGCCGCCCCGACAGGATCAGCCGGCGTCCCCAGCGGATCCGCCGTGTCCCCCGACGCCGAGGGTGAGCTCCCCCGCAGGCGGCGCCGCAGGCCCGCCTCGGAGGTCGAGCAGAGCCTTCCGCGCGCCGAACCCGCCCCCTCACGTACCCCGGAGGAGAACGCCTCGCGCTGGGCCGCCCTCCAGCAGGGCACAGAGTCCGGCCGGGCCGCGGGCCGGCCCGGGGCCGGGCCGGCTGCCCAGCCTCCCGGTGGCCCCCGGCCCCCTCGTCACCCCGAAGGGAACGCACTCTCATGAACAGCCCCGTACGCCGCCGTGTCACCGAGGACAAGTCCTGGGTGCTGGCCCCGCTCCTGGAGCTGCCGCACGTCACCCACGCCGCCGTGATCTCCGGCGACGGCTTCGTCGAGGGGGCCTCCCCCGGCCTCGGACGTGAGGCGGCCGAGGGCGTGGCCGCGATGATGTCCGCGCTCCAGGGCGCCGGCCGGGCGGTGACCGCGGCCTTCGCCGAGCAGGAGGACGCGACCTTGCGCCAGACCGTCATCGAGTCCGAGGAGGGCTGGGTCTTCGCCATCCCCGCGGGGCGCAACACCTACCTCGCCGTGTTCGCGGCACCGGAGGTCAACATGGGGGTCGTCGCCCACCACATGCAGGTCCAGGTGAGCACCCTCGGCGCCAAGGTCATGAACAGCCCGGCCCGGGACCTCGGCAGCCCCGCATGACCCCGCGCCAGAGCAACAGGCGTCTCGTACCGGCATATCTGGCGACCGGCGGCCGTGCCACGCCCAGCCGCAACACGTTGGACCGGCTCTCGCTGCTGAGCAGTTCGAGGATGCCGGTCACCAGTGAGGTACGCCCTCAGGAGCACCGGGTCCTGGAACTCCTCCAGCCCGGGGCGTTGTCTCTGGCCGAGGTGGCGGCCCACCTGGGGCTGCCAGTCAGTGTGGCGAAGGTCCTGGTGGCCGACCTCGTCGATGCCGGGCGGCTGCACGCCCGTGTCCCCATACCCGAAGCCGAGCGATTCGACCGGCAGATCCTGGAGAGGGTTCTCGATGGACTCCGCTCTCTCAAGTCCTGACCACTCCGTCCTTCCCCGGACCGACACCGCCGGCATGTATCTGTCGAGCGCCGACCAGACCCTGGTCAAGCTGCTCGTGGCGGGCCCGTTCGGGGTCGGCAAGACCACGCTCATCCGGACCCTCTCCGAGACGCCGCCGCTGCACACCGAGGAGGTCATGACGCAGTCCGGCGCCGTCGTGGACGACCTCGCCGGGGTCCGGAACAAGACCACCACCACCGTCGCCATCGACTTCGGGCGGCTCACGCTCCCGGGCGACCTGGTGCTGTACCTGTTCGGCACCCCGGGACAGAAGCGGTTCCGGCCGCTGTGGCAGGACATCGCCCGCGGCGCTCTCGGCGCCCTGGTCCTCGCCGACACCCGTCGCCTCGCGGACTCCTTCGAGGTGATGGACATCGTCGAAGAGGCGGGGCTGCGCTACGCCGTGGCCGTCAACACCTTCCCCGACGCCCCGCACTACGACGCCGAGAAGCTCCGCGAGGCCCTCGACCTGCACCCCGAGACGCCGCTCGTGATGTGCGACGCCCGCGACCAGAACCAGTCCGTCGACGCGCTCATCGCGCTCGTCGGTCACGTACTGGCCCACACGCCCCAGGAGAATCCTTGACCTCCCCGCACCCGCAAGGGGCCTCCCTGCATCCGCCAGGGGCCTCCCCCCACCCGCCGGGGG
Organism: Streptomyces sp. NPDC091272; assembly: GCF_044757485.1. NCBI lineage: Bacteria > Bacillati > Actinomycetota > Actinomycetes > Kitasatosporales > Streptomycetaceae > Streptomyces > Streptomyces sp. NPDC091272. The sequence goes on along the minus strand of NZ_JBIVVC010000016.1, from coordinate 39,824 downwards.
CCGCACCGCCGCCGGGCTGCCCCGCACACGCGCACACTCCCGGCGGGGCCGAACCGTTCGCCGCGGCCGCATCCCCTGGCGGGGCCGAACCGTTCACCACGGCGCACACGGCCGTCACGGCCGAACCGTTCGCCGTCGCCGGCTCGCACGGCGGGGCCGACCCGTACGCCCTGCCGCAGGCACAGCAGGACAGGAGCGCCGCCGGCCCCGGCGGCCATCCGCTCGACGGCGCCGGGCTCGACACGCTCGTCAGGCTCTACGACCCGGAGTTCGCCGCCGACCCGCACCGCTACTACGCGCACCTGCGCCGGTACGGGGCCCTCGCACCGGTGGAGGTCGCCCCCGGCGTGACCGCGATGCTGGTCACCGACTACCGCGCCGCCCTGGAGCTGCTGAACGACGACACCACCTGGTCCAAGGACTCGCGCGCCTGGATGGAGACGGTGCCCCCCGACTCCGCGGTCGTCCCGATGCTGGGCTGGCGCCCCAACGCGCTCTTCAACGACGGTGAGGTGCACCGGCGTTACCGGCAGGTGATCACCGACAGCTTCCGGCTCGTCGAGCCGCACGAGCTGCGCGCCCGCGTGCGGCACGCGGCGGACACCCTCATCCGGGGCTTCGGCGCCACCGGCAAGGTCGACCTGGTCGCGCAGTACGCGCAGCTGCTGCCGATGCTGATGTTCAACGACCTCTTCGGCATGCCCGACTCGTACGGCCCCCAACTCATCGCCGCCGTCGGCGGGTTGATGGACGGGGCGTCCCCGGAAGAGGCCAACAGCGCGAACGCCGCGTTCGAGGCCTACATCATGGAGATGGTCGCCACCAAGAAGGCGCAGCGCGGCCCCGACGTGACCTCGTGGTTCATGGACCATCCCAACGGCCTGTCCGACGAGGAGGTCATCGCGCAGATCGTGCTCACGATGGCGGCGGGCAACGAGCCGCTCGGCAACCTCATCGGCAACGCGCTGTCCCGGATGCTCTCCGACGACCGCTACTACAGCACCCTCTCCGGCGGCGCGCTCACGGCGCGGGACGCCATCGAGGAAGTGCTGTGGAACGACCCGCCGATGTCCAACTACTCCGCGCACTACCCCCGCCGCGACGTGTTCTTCCACGGCACCTGGGTCAGGTCGGGGCAGTTGGTCCTGGTGTCCTACGCGGCGGCGAACACCCAGGCGGGGGCGGTCCAGCTCGAAGCGGGCCGTTCCGGGGGCGGCGCCCACCTCTCCTGGTCGTCGGGCCCCCACGCGTGCCCGGTGCAACGGCACGCGCTGGTGATCGCCACCACGGCGATCGAGCGGCTCACCGCGTGGCTCTCCGACATCGAACTCGCCGTCCCCGCACAGCGGGTGGAGTGGCGGCCCGGTGGTTTCCAGCGGGCCCTCGCCGCCCTTCCGGCCCGTTTCACCCCCATCACCCCCAACCAGGCAGGAGCCACACCGTGGGACAGCAGCCCATCGCCATCGACCCGGCCGGATCAGACGTCCACGCCGAGGCAGCCCGCCTCCGCGAGCTAGGGGCCGCCACCCTGGTCCGGCTCCCGGACGGCCCCGAGGCCTGGGCGATCACCCGGCACGGCCTGCTGAAGGACCTCCTGACCGACCCGCGCGTCTCCAAGGACGCCCGTCAGCACTGGCCCGCCTGGCAGCGCGGCGAGTACCGGGAGACCTGGCTTGCAACCTGGGTCGGTGTGAACAACATGTTCACGGCGTACGGAAGCGACCACCGACGGCTGCGCAAACTGATGGCCCCGGCCTTCACGGCGCGTCGCACCGACGCGATGCAGCCGTCCGTCGAGCGCATCACCGCGGACCTCCTCGACCGGCTGGCCGCGAGCGCCGACGGTGCCACGGTCGATCTGCGGGAGGCCTTCTCGCATCCCCTGCCGATGCAGGTCATATGTGAGCTGTTCGGCATCCCCGACGGTGGCGACACCCGCAGCGAGCTGGCCCGGATGTCGGAGATCATCATGACCTCCGTCGACCCGGCGGAGGCCGGTGCCACCTTCGTCGCCATCCAGGGGCTGCTGCGCGATCTCGCCGCGCTCAAGCGCCGGGAGCCCGCGGAGGACCTGACCAGCATCCTGGTCTCCGCGCGGGACGAGGACGGGCAGCGGATGAGCGAGCAGGAGCTGATCGACACGCTCCTGCTGGTCCTGGTCGCGGGCCACGAGACCACCGTCAACCTCATCGGCAACGCCGTGCACGCCCTGCTCACGCATCCCGAGGCCCTGGCGTCGGCGCTCTCCGGCGAGGTGCCCTGGAACGACGTCATCGAGGAGACCCTGCGCTGGGCGCCCAGCGTGGCCAACCTCCCGCTGCGGTACGCCGTGGAGGACATCGAGATCTCCGGCGGGCCCACCATCCGCAAGGGCGAGGCGATCCTGGCGTCGTTCGCGGGCGCAGGGCGCGATCCGCAGCAGCACGGTGACACGGCGGCCGTCTTCGACGTACGGCGCCCGAGCCCCGAGCATCTGAGCTTCGGGCACGGCGTCCACCACTGCATCGGTGCCCCGCTGGCCCGCATGGAGGCCCGGATCGCCCTCCCGGCCCTCTTCACCCGGTTCCCCGACCTCCAACTCGCCGCCTCTGAGGACGCGTTGGAACCGGCCGGCGGCTTCATCGTCGGCGGCCTGCGCGCGCTCCCGGTCCGGCTCGGCAAGGCCTGACCCCAGCCGGCCGCCGGTGCTGCGGCTCCGGCTCACCCCCTCCCGGCCCCCTCGCTCCCGCCCGGTCCCACCGGCGGGAGCGAGGGGGCCGGTCCCGTACGCGCTGCGGGTGCCACCCCAAGTACCCGCCCGCACGGTTCAGTTCGCGGGAGGAAAGTTCTGCGCGAACCCTTGACCGGTGCGCCCCGCAGCTCCAAAGTAGCGGACTAATGCGCATTACTAATGCGCATTAACGCAGAAGGAGTCAACGGTGGAACACCCCGAAGCGACGCCCCGGCGGGGCCGGCCCGTGGCGCGTCGTGGCCGTGCGGCCAGGCCGCGGCAGGCCGAAGTGGCCAGGCTGGCAGGCGTTTCGCAGGCGACCGTGTCCCTCGTCCTGGCGAAGAAGGCGAGTGTCGCGATCTCGGACGAGACCCGTCGCAAGGTCATGGACGCGGCGCGTGAGCTCGGCTACGTCCCCGACCCGGCCGCCAGCCGCCTCGCCGCCGCGCGCAACAACCTGCTGGGCGTCTTCAGTTTCACGGCGACCTTCCCGACCGAGGTGCAGCACTCCTACTACCCGTTCCTCGTGGGGGTCGAGCAGGAGGCGGCCTCCCGCGGGTACGACCTGGTGCTGTTCACCGGTTCCAGTCCCGGCGGCGCCGGGGCCGGCGGGCCCGAGGCGCTGGGCCGGGTACGGCTGGCGGACGGCTGTCTCTTCCTCGGCCGGCACATTCCCACCGACCAGCTGAGCCGCTTCGTCGACGAGGGGTTCCCAGCCGTACACCTCGGGCGCCGGGACGAACTGGAGGGCCTCGCCTGGGTGGGTGCGGACTACGTCAGCGCCACCCGTGACGTGGTCGCACACCTGGCCGGGCTGGGACACCGGCGGATCATGCTGGTCCGGGAGGACGACGAGGCGCCCGCCTCCACCGACCGCGAACGCGGATTCCGGGAGGGGCTTGCGGCCTCGGGCCTCACCGGCGAGGTCGTACGGCTGGCGGCGCCGGACCGCGAGCTGACCCCCGCCCGGGTGCGCGCCTGGCACGACAACGGTGTCACCGCCTTCGTGGCGGAGGAGACCGACACCGCAAGCGCCTGGCGCGAACTCGTCGCGGCAGTGCGCGGCGCCGCCCTCGCCGTGCCGGACGAGGTGTCGCTGGCACTGCTCGGCAGCCCCCCGTCGGATCTCGCCGATGACCCGCCCCCCACCGGATTCAACATCCCCAGGCCCGAGTTGGGCGCCGCAGCAGTACGTCTGCTGGCCTCACTCGTCGAGGGCGATCCTGCCCCCGAGCCCCTGGTGGCCTGCACCTTCCGGCCCGGTACCACCTCCGGGCCCGTCCAGCGCACAGCGCAAGGAGTCTTGTGATACCCGAAGCCGACATCCTCATCGTGGGCGGGAGCCTGGGCGGCGTGGCCGCCGCACTCGCCGCCTGCCGGGCCGGCCGTACGGTCCTGCTCACCGAGGAGAGCGACTGGATCGGCGGTCAGCTCACCTCCCAGGCCGTGCCGCCCGACGAGCACCCCTGGGTCGAGCAGTTCGGTACGACCGCCGCGTACCGGACCCTGCGTGAGGGCATTCGTACGCACTACCGGCAGTGGTACCCGATGCGCTCGGAGGCCCTCGCGCTGGACCGGCTCAACCCGGGGGCGGGACGCGTCAGCAAGCTGTGTGCGGAGCCCCGCGCCGCACTCGCCGTACTGGAGGGCATGCTCGCGCCCTACCGGTCGGCCGGGCTGCTGACGCTGCTCACCGGGATCCGCCCGACCGCGGCCGCCACCGAGGGCGACTACGTCAGGAGCGTCACCTTCGACGACGGGCGCACGCTGGGGGCCCGTTACGTCATCGACGCGACCGAGACCGGTGAACTCCTCGAACTCGCCGGTGTGGAACATGCGTTGGGCACGGAGTCCCGCGCGGAGTTCGACGAGCCGCACGCACCGGAGGAGGCCGACCCGGCCAACCAGCAGGGCATCACCGTGTGCTTCGCGCTCTCGTACCACGAGGGTGAGGACCACACCGTCGAGCGCCCCGCGGACTACGACTTCTGGCGCTCCTACCGTCCCGACTTCTGGCCGGGCCCGTTGCTCGGCTTCCAGGCGCCGGACCCGCGTTCGCTCGAACCGGTGGCCCGCACCCTGGTCCCCAACCCGGAGCTCGACCCCCTCGACGTGTCGGCCGACCAGAGCGCCGACGCGGGCGACAAGGAGCTGTGGGGGTTCCGCCGCATCCTGGCCCGCAAGATGCACCGACCGGGCGCCTTCGACTCGGACATCACCCTCGTCAACTGGCCGCTGAACGACTACTGGCTCAAGCCGTACATCGGCCAGGAGGCCGAAGCCTTGCACGAGGCACGGCAGTTGTCGCTGTCCCTGCTGTACTGGCTCCAGACCGAGGCGCCCCGCGAGGACGGCGGCAAGGGCTTCCCCGGGCTGCGCATCCGCCCCGACGTGACCGGCACCGCCGACGGCCTCGCCAAGGCCGCGTACGTGCGGGAGTCCCGCCGCATCAAGGCGGTCACCACCATCACCGAGCACGACGTGGCCATCGACATCGTCGGACCGCGCGGCGGTACCCGCTACCGCGACTCGGTGGGCGTCGGCGGCTACCGGATCGACCTGCACCCGTCCACCGGCGGCGACAACTACATCGACATCGGCTCGGTGCCGTTCGAGATCCCGCTCGGCGCACTCGTGCCGCGCCGGGTCCGCAACCTGCTCCCCGCCTGCAAGAACATCGGCACCACCCACATCACCAACGGCTGCTACCGGCTCCACCCGGTGGAGTGGAACGTCGGCGAGGTCGCCGGCGCACTGGCCGCCCACTGCCTCGACGAAGGCGTCGAGCCGCACCGGGTCCAGGCGGAGGACAAGCGGTTCGCCCAGTTCGCGACCCTGCTGGAGCGCGCCGGGGTGCAGCGCCACTGGCCGGACGTACGGGGTTACTGACCCGGCGCCGACGCCCGCCCGCAGAACCGACCGCGGGAGAACGCCGGGGGGACAGCTCCACCTGTCCCCCCGGCCCGCCCGCGCAGATCGACCCACTCGCACGAGGAGGTGCCCAACCATGACCACCCACCGCATCCGCGTCGGCATCGACGTGGGCGGAACCTTCACCGACGCCGTGGCCGTAGACGCCACGACACTCGCTCTGCTGGGGCAAGTGAAGGTTCCCACCAGCCACCATCACGAGGGCGGAGTCGCCCACGGCATCGTCGAGGCCCTCGACCGGCTGCTACGGCAGACCGGTTGCGCCCCAGACGACGTGGCCTTCCTCGCCCACGGCACGACCCAGGCTACCAACGCCCTGCTGGAGGGCGACGTCGCCACCGTGGGGCTGCTCGGCATCGGCAAGGGGCCGGGCGCGGTGCTGACCCGCAGGCTCGCCTCGCTCGCCAAGCTCGAACTGACCCCGGGCAAACGCCTTCCGCTGGCCTACGCCCATGTGGCCGACCCCGACGACCTCGCCGCCGTACGGCAGGCCGTGGCCCAGGTCGTCGAGCAGGGCGCCCAGGTGCTGGTCGCGAGCGAACCGTTCGCGGTGGACCTCCCCGACGGCGAACTGGCCGTGCTGGAGGCGGCCCGCCCGCACGGGCTGCCGATGACCGCGGCGCACGAGATCACCTCGCTCTACGGTCTGCACAAGCGCACCCGGACCGCCGTGGTGAACGCCGCGATCCTGCCCCGCATGCTCGCCACCGCGGACCTGGTGGACTCCTCCATCACCAAGGCGGGCGTCACCTCGCCGCTGATGGTGATGCGGTGCGACGGCGGCGTGATGTCGCTGGACGAGATGCGCAGGCGGCCACTGCTGACCGTACTGTCCGGGCCGGCCGCGGGTGTCGCGGGCGCGCTGATGCAGGAACGCGTCAGCGAGGGCGTCTTCCTGGAGACCGGCGGCACCTCCACCGACATCAGCGTGGTACGCCGTGGCAAGGTCGCCGTCAGGCACGCGACCATCCTGGGGAAGGGCTCCTACCTCTCGGCGCTCGACGTGCGTACCGTCGGGGTCGGCGGCGGGTCCATGGTCCGCGTGGCGGGCGGCCGGGTCACCGCCGTCGGTCCGCGCAGCGCGCACATCGCGGGACTGCCGTACGCCTGTTTCGCCTCCCTGGACGAACTGCGGGACGCCAGGCTCGCCACGGTGCGTCCGATGGCCGGCGACCCCGAGGACTTCGCGGTGATCGACGCGGCCGGCGGCCGGTTCGCCCTCACCATGACGTGCGCGGCCAACGCCCTCGGCCGGGTGGCCGAGGGCGACTTCGCCCGCTGCGACCCGGAGGCGGCGCGCACCGCGCTGGCACCCCTCGCGCGGGCGCTCGGCACGGACGTCGCCGCAGCGGCCACCCAGGTGCTCGACGCGGGCTGCGCGCAGGTGCGCAGGACCGTGGAGACGATGATCTCGGACTACCGGCTCGACGAGGACACCCTGGTGCTCGTCGGCGGGGGCGGCGGCGCCGCGGCCGTCACTCCGCACCTCGCGGCAGGTACCGGCTTCGAGGGCCGGATCGCCCGGCACAGCGAGGTCATCAGCCCGATCGGTGTGGCACTGGCCCTGGTCCGCGAGCAGATCGAACGGATCGTCCCGGGCGCGGGCGAGGAACAGATCCTCGCGGTGCGCGCGGAGGCCGAGCGCGCCGTCATCGCCCAGGGTGCCGCGCCCGACGGCGTCGAGGTCGAGGTGACCGTCGACCCGCAGACCTCCACGGTCCGCGCCGTCGCCACCGGCGCGACCGAGCTGCGCGCCCAGGACCGGGCGCACCGCGCGGACGACGCCGAACGACTGCGGGCCGCCGCCGCCAGCCTCAAGGCGGACCCCTCCGACGTGCGGGTCCTGGCGGGCACTTCCGCGCACACCGTCTACGGCGCCGAGGTACGCCGACGGCTGCGCGGGGTGCGCCGCCCGGTGCGGGTGGTGGACGCGGACGGCGTCGTACGGCTGCACGCCCCCGATGCCCGGGTCGAGACGACCACGGTCGCCCGAGCGCCCGAACTCCTGGCCCGTCTGGTGCGGGAGGGAACGTCGTACGGCGACGGCGGGGTGCGCGCCCCCGCACTCAGACTGCTCGTCGGATCGAGGATCGCCGACCTCTCCGGGGTCCTGGAGCCGCAGCCGCTGCTCGCCCTGGCCGCCGGTGAACTGCGCACCCGCGGCGCGGACGAACCCGTCGTGGCGGTCGTGGAGGCACGCGGATGAGCGCCGCGGACCTTGAGTCCCTGGACGCGGTGGAGTTCGGCGCCCGTCTCCTGGCCCGCACGCCCACCCACGAGGGGCGTGAGCACGCCCTGCTGCGTCGGTGGGCCGCCGCCGCGACGGAGTTCGGCGAGTCGCTGGGCGAGGTTCCATGCCGGGCGCGCGTGGTGGAGAGCGACGGGGGCCTGCCGCTCGGGCTGCTCGCCCGTTACACCTCACGGCCCAGGCCCACCGTGGAGCTGTTCACCGACACCCTCGCCAGGGCCGAGGCCCTGATCGACGCGAACGGCTGGCGGGACTGGTTCCCCCAAGGCTCCGTGCGCGCCGCCGCGTTGGCCCACGAGGCGGTGCACGAGCAGCTCCACCACGGTCCTGGCAGGGCCGGGTTGCGGCGCGCGCTGCACCACGTGGTGCTGCGCGTGGGCCGCCGTCGCCTCTACGGCCACGTGGCGGGCGCGGAAGAGATCGCCGCCCACGCGTACGCCCGCAAGGTCTGCGGTCTCGGCCGCAGCCCCCTGCTTCTCACCGAAGCCCTCGCCGAGGTGTCCCTGGTGCCCGCTGCGGCATCCCCCGCCGTCGCGAAGGCATCCCCCACCCTCGCCGCGGCAGCCCCCTCGCCCGCCGCGCCCGCCGCGACATCCCCCGCCCTCGCCGCGGCATCCCCCGGAAGAGAGAACTGACGCCATGGGTGTCGTCATCCTGCTCATCATGGCTCTCGGCGTCCTCGCGATGCTGACCCGTAAGGTCCCCACCGCCTTCGCCCTGGTCCTGCTCGCCGTGGCCATCGCCGTGGCCGCAGGCGCGTCCCTCAGCGGCGAGAACAGCGTCCTGGACACCGTCCTCCAGGAAGGGGCGCCCGCCCTCGCCGCGACGATGATCGCGATCATTCTCGGTTCCTGGCTCGGCAAGCTCCTGGACGAGACCGGCATCGCGGGCACCCTCGTCCGCAAGATCGTGGAATTCGGCGGCGACCGCCCGGTGGTCGTCGCGCTCGGTGTGCTGGCCGTCTCCACCCTGGTGGGAACCGTCACCGGTTCCGCGCCCGCCGCCATGCTCGCCGGCATCATCGGTATCCCGGCGATGATCGCCGTCGGTATCCCCAAGGTCACCGCGGGCGGCACGATCCTGATGGGCATCGCCGCCGGGATGCCGTTCGAGCTGCCGATCTGGCAGTTCTTCTCGACCGCGCTGGAACTGCCGATCCCGGTGGTCCGCGGCTTCATGTTCAAGCTGTTCCCGTTCGCGCTGGCGGCCGCGGTCCTCTTCGTCGTCGTCGAGTCCCGGCGGCGCGGTGTCGAGCACGCCTGGTCGGTGCGGGCCCCCGCCGCCCGCCCCTCGCACCGCAGGCGCCTCGGCGACGCACCCTGGTTCGCGCTGCTCACGCCCGTGGTCCCGCTGGCCCTGGCGCTCGGGTTCGAACTGCCCATCATTCCCTCGCTGTTGGCGGGCGTGCTGTACGCGCTCGTCACCACCACCCGCCCAGGCGAGTGGGCCAAGCGGCTGCTGCGTACCCTCTACGGCGGATTCGAGGTCGCGGCCCCGCCGATCGCCCTGTTCGTCGCCATCGGCATGCTGCTCGCCGCCGTGAAGCTGCCGGGCGCGGTCTCCGCGCTGGAGCCCCTGGTGAAGGCGGTCAGCCCGCAGAACCCGGTGCTCTTCGTCCTGGTCTTCACCCTCCTGGTGCCCCTCTGCCTCTACCGGGGCCCGCTCAACGTCTTCGGCCTGGGCGCCGGAATAGCCGGTGTGCTGATCGCCGCGGGCATCTACCCCGCGGTGGCGGTGCTCGGCCTCGCCACCTCGTACAACCAGGTCTTCGGCGTCGCCGACCCCACCAGCACGCAGACCGTGTGGAGCGCCCAGTACGCGGGTGTCAGTCCGCAGCAGGTCATGATCCGCACCCTGCCGTACGTCTGGGCCGTGGCCCTCGCGGGCCTGTGCGTCACCGCCGCCAGCTACCTCTAGGAGTACCGCCATGTCGCAGATCGACCGCCGCAAGTTCCTCCTCGGTGCCGCGGCAGCAGGGGGCGCCCTCACCGTGGGAGGCCTCACCGCGGGCCCCGCACCGGCCGCCGTACCCGCGGGACCGGCCGCACCGGTGCCCGCGGGACCGGCCGCCGTGCCCGCCGGATTCCCGCAGTACAAGTACGTGAAGACGCTGCTGAAGCCCTCGCAGCTCAAGTACAACCCGACCGGCGAGATCATCTTCCCGTGCATCCGGGGCGTGGCGGGCCGCATCGCATCGCCGCTCGGCAGGTACTACCTCTACTACGCACCGCACGACGCCCCGGGCGGCATCTGCCTGGCCTACGGGAACTCGCTGGAGGGCCCGTTCACCGAGTACACGGCCAACCCGATCGTAAAGAACAACTGGAGCCCGCACCACAACGTCAGCCACGTCTCCTCCCCGCACGTCATGTGGAACGAGGACGTCAAGGAACTCTGGCTCTACTACCACGGCGAGAACACCACCACCCGCCTCGCCCGCTCGAAGGACGGCATCAACTTTACTTACGACAAAGGCGTGTTGAGCACGGCCATGCTGCCCGCCGGGACCACCGAGACATCCTACGCACGCGTCTTCCGGCACGACCTCCCCTCGCGGGGCGCCCGCTACGTCATGGTCTTCATGACCAACAACACCAGCAATCACCGTGACATCGGCTGGGGTTGGTCGGCGGACGGCCGTAACTGGTCCTTCGCACAGCAGCCGTTGGTCAGGCACGAGGAGGTCGGGGCGGTCAACATCGGCGGCCCGCACCTCCTGTACCGCAACAACACGACGTACGTCGTCTACAACTCCAACATCGAGAACGGCGGGAACATCCTCATCACCGAGGTCGGCAACGACTTCACCCGCGCCAACCACCTCGGCGTGTTCTACAACTCCCTCGCGGCAGCCCCGGAGAACGGCAGGGCCGCCGCCCCGTCCTTCGGCAGCGACAACGGCGTGCCGTACATGGTCTACGAGGCCGGCGAGCGGCTCGCCGGCGCGATCGCCGTGGCCCGCGGCTGATCCGGCTGCCGGCCGCCGGCCGCCGGTCGCCGGGAGGGGGTGCGCGCCTCGTGCACCCCCTCCCGGCGCGCCGTCCGTCCCCCTGCCGGCGCGCCGTCCGTCCCCCTCCCGGCGCACCGTCCGTCCCCCCTCCCGGCGCACCGTCCCTCCCCCTGCCGGACGGCTACTCCAATGCCGCCGGCCCCACCCACGAGGCCGCGCCACCCCCGCGGCGTCCCGCCCACGAGAAGGCGACGTTCCTCCCATGCCCCTTTTCGATCTTCCGCTCGACGAGCTGCGCACCTACCGCAGCAGCTCGCAGGAGCCGCAGGACTTCGACGCGTTCTGGTCGCGGACACTCGCCGAGGCCCGGACGTACGACCTCGACGCCCGGTTCTCGCCACGGACGGACACCGGGCTCAGCACCGTCGAGACGTACGACGTCACGTTCAGCGGGTTCGGCGGGCACCGGATCAAGGGGTGGTTCGTCGTCCCCGCGCACACCACCGCACCGCTTCCCGTGGTGGTGGAGTTCCTCGGTTACGGCGGCGGGCGCGGGCTGCCGCACTCCCACCTGCTCTGGGCGTCGGCCGGCTACGCGCACTTCGTCATGGACACCAGGGGCCAGGGCAGCGGCTGGGCGGTCGGCGACACATCCGACCCGGTGGGCAGCGCGCCCTCCTACCCGGGCTTCCTCACCCGCGGCATCGAGGACCCGCACGACTTCTACTACCGGCGGCTGTACACCGACGCGGTACGGGCCGTGGAGGCCGCCAGGTCGCACCCGCTCGTCGACGCCGGGCACACCGCGGTCCTGGGCGTCAGCCAGGGCGGCGGCATCTCACTCGCCGTCGGCGCCCTGGTCCCCGACCTGGCGGCCGTACTGGCCGACGTGCCCTTCCTCTGCGACCTGCCACGAGCCGTCGCGCTCGCCGACCGGGTGCCGTACAGCGAGGTCGGCCACTACCTGGCGACGCACCGCGGCCGGGTGCCGCAGGCTTTCCGTACCCTCACCTACTTCGACGGGGTGCACTTCGCCTCCCGCGGGCTGGCGCCCGCTCTCTTCTCCGTCGCCCTGGAGGACCGGACGTGCCCGCCCTCCACGGTGTTCGCCGCCTTCCACGCCTACGCCGGACGGGACAAGAGCATCGAGGTTTACTCCTTTAACGGCCACGAGGGCGGCGGCCGGTTCCAGGAGGCGGTGCAACTGTCCTGGCTCCCGGCCCGGTTCGGCGCTTCGACGGTCAGCTCCGCCAGGGGGGCAGGGCCGGCAGCGGGCCTCCGGGCTCGACGGTCAGCGCCTGGCCGTCGGCCCGTCCGGTGAGCCACCCGAGCACCTCGGCCGCCGGTCCGCTCACCCGCGGTCCAGGGCGGTCGCCGATCACCCGCAGGACGTGGTCCTCGTCGGCGCACAGCACCATGGGCGGGGCATCGGGGTCGTCGCGCAGCTTCCCGGTGGTCGACTCCAGTTCGCGGGCGACGAAGAAGGCGGGCCAGTGGGCCGGGGCGTGTCCCGTGGCCAGATCGGTGTGGTGCACCTCCACCTCGCGCAGCATGCTGCCGACGGCTCCGCGTACCGGCCGCAGGCCACCCCCGAGCCAGCGCACCGGCACCTCCCAGGCGCGATGAGGGTGGTCGGCGGCCGCGGAGAGGAATCGGCGCAGCGAGGTTCCCAGGTCGTCGAGCAGCACCCCGGCGGGGCGCCCTGCGCCCTGCTCGATCTCCCGCTCGCGCTGGTCCTCGTCGGCGTACTGCGGCAGGTCGGCGCCGGTCCTGGCGGCGGCCAGCAGGCGGGAGCGCGAGTCGGCGCTGCGGGCCAGGTGGGTCAGGACGTGGGCGCGGGTCCAGCCGGGCAGCAGGGAGGGGGCGCGCACGTCCCCGTCCGACAGCGCGGCGGCGGTCGAGAGCAGCCGGTCGACGGAGGTACGCAGCAGGGGAAGCAGAGCCGCGGGGCTGTCACGCTGTCCGTCGGGGGCGCTGTCCTGGCCCCCGACGGGTGCGCTGCCCGGCCGGCCGTCAGGTGCTCCGTCCCGGCCTCCGTCCAGGGCGCCGTCGTGCGCTTCGTCGGGCGGACCGGGGTGGGTTTCTTCGTCGTAGGTCATGGGTCTCCGTCCGAGGCAGCGGGGGGGCGGGCTTCGTAGATACGTGCGAATACTTCTACGATGAGGGGCATTGTGCGGCGAACCGGCGGGCAGGAGGCGTGGCGGCAGGTGTTTTCAGTTACGGTCGGGCCGGTGGAGGGTGCTGCGGTGTTCCAGCTTCGCGGAGAACTGGACGTCGAAAGCGTGGTGCAGCTGAACGAGGCGGCCGAGACGGCGCTCGCGGCGCGGCCGGCCCCAGGGCTGGTGGTGGTCGACTGCACCTCTCTCACGTTCTGCGACTCTTCCGGCATCGGCGGTCTCGTCCGGCTCTACCAGCGGCTGTCGGCCGCGGGGGGACAGCTGCGACTGGCGGCCGCGCCCGCCCCGGTGGCCAAGGTCTTCTCGCTGACCGGACTGGACGGCGTGATCCCCGTACACTCCAGCACCGGTCAGGCCATCGCCGCCACCCGGGGGCGGCGCGGCGGGCCGGCTGACGACAGGGCGGAAATCACCGCCCTGCGAGGGGGGACGGGATGACCGGTACGCCAGAACGGCCGACCTCCCTGCACAAGCGTGAGGACGGGGTGCGGCCTGCCGCGGAGGCGGACCTGCGCGCGCTCTTCGGAGAGTCGACCGTCGTGTTCGCGTCGATGTCCGGTCCCGCGCATCTCCTGGAGGCCGCGAGCCCGGTGTTCTTCACCGCCTTCGGCCGTACCGAGGAACGCACCGGGCTGCCGATCGGGCAGCTGCTGCCCGAGCTTGCCGAACAGGGCTTCGTCACGCTCCTCGACCGGGTGTACCGCACCGGCAGGCCCTTCACCGGGCGTAACGCACGGGTGCTGCTGGGCGAGGGCGCGCAGCAGCGCGAGGTGTTCTTCGACTTCACCTACGAGCCCCGTCGCGACGTGGGCGGCAATGTCATGGGCGTGCGGATGATCGGGGTGGAGACCACCCAGGTCCACCACGCCCAGCGGCTGACCGCCGAGCACCGCGCCCTGCTCGAACAGATCGCCCGCCAGGCCCCCCTGCAGGAGGTGCTGGAGGGCATGGCGAAGGCCATCGAGGACCTGTCCCCCGAGGTCCTGGTCTCGGTGCTGCTGGCCGACGCCGACGGACTTCACCTGCGGCACGGCACCGCGCCGAGCCTGCCGGACTTCTACAACGAGGCCATCGACGGCATCGCCACCGGTGACGGCGTCGGCTCCTGCGGCACCGCCGCGCACCGCAGGCAGCGGGTCATCGTCTCCGACATCGCCACCGACCCGTACTGGGACGACTTTCGCGAACTGGCCGTCCGTGCCGGGCTCGCCGCCTGCTGGTCCACGCCCATCCTGGCCCGGGACGGGCAGCTGCTGGGAACCTTCGCGATGTACCACCGCGTGCCCCGCGCCCCCGTCGAGGCCGACCTCGCGCTCGCCGGTGTCTTCGCCGACACTGCGGCGCTGGCCATCGAACGCCACCGTGCCGAGCAGGCCCGGCTGGCCGCCGAGGCGCGGGAGAAGGCAGCCCGCAACGACCTGGCGTTCCTCCTGCGGGCCAGCACGGCGCTGGGCGCGGATCTCGACTACGCCCAGACCCTCCAGCGGCTGGCCGCGCTGTGCGTGCCGGCCCTGGCCCCGCTGTGCGCGGTCGACGCCGTCGAAGGAGGGCGGGTGCGCCGGGTCGCCACCGCAGCCCCGACCGAACACGCGCGGCAGACGCTGGCCGCCTACATACCGGTCTTCGACGCGGACGACGACGCCGTCGCGCGGGTGCTGGCCTCCTCGCTGACGGAGGTCGCCCGCCGCGTGCCCACCGGCCCCGGCCCCTGGCAGGACCTGGGCGTCACCGGCTACCTGTGCGTGCCGCTGACCGACCGCGGGCAGACCTTCGCCACCTTGACCCTGCTGACCACGGGTGACCACGTCTTCGACGGTCATGCCGTGGCCCTGGCCGAGGAACTCGCCCGCCGCGCCGCCACCGCCGCCGGCAACGCCCGCCAGTACACCCAGCGCGCCGCCCTCGCCCGCGACCTCCAGGCCGGTCTGCTGCTGCCCGAACTGCCCGCCCTGCCGGGCGCGGAGCTCGCCACCTACTACCACCCGGCGGGCGAAGGACTGGACATCGGCGGGGACTTCTACGACGTCTTCCCCCTGGCGGACGGCAGTTGGGCCTTCATGCTCGGTGACGTGTGCGGCCGCGGAGCGCTGGCGGCCACCACCACGGCGCTGGTACGCCACACCGCGCGCGCCGTCGCCTCGTTCCTGCCCGGCCCGCAGGCGGTCGTCCAGTCCATCAACCAAGCCCTGATCAAGCGGCACGGCAGCCACGGCACCGGCTTCGTGACGCTCGTCTACGGCCACTTCACACCCACCGGCAGCGGAATCGACATCGAACTCGTCCGCGCCGGCCACACCTTCCCCCTGCACCTCACCGACGCCGGCGCCCGCCCCGTCACCAGCGAGGGCCCGCTCCTCGGCGTCCTGCCGGAGCCCGCCCTGGAATCCTGCCGGGTCGCCCTCGCCCCCGAGGAGAGCCTGGTGCTCTACACCGACGGCATCACCGAGGCCCGCAACAGTGCGGACGTGCTGTTCGACGAGGCCCGTCTGGCCGACGCGCTCACCCCGTCACCGCGCCGGGCCCCGGAGGTCCTGGCCACCCTCACCGCCGCGGTCCGTGCCTTCACCGAAGACCGCGAGGTGGACGACGACCAGGCGGTACTCATCCTGACCGCCACCCCTCCGGACGCGGGTCCCGCCTAGCGTCCGGCTAGGGTGCTGATCTCGTCGACACAGGGGGACTTCGCCATGACCTGCCCGCAGCCGTACGAAGTCCCCTTCCCCCAGCAGCACTTCGGGGCTCCCGCCCCGACGCAGCCGTACGGGTACCCCGGCGGCGGACCGGCGCCGACGCCGCCGGGATGCCCGTCCGGGTGCGAGGTCTGCGGGGCGCAGCCCGCGGCCGGTGTGACCGTACGCTCCCACCAGGGCATGATCGTGATCATGCGTACCGTCACGCGGCGGGCGGTTCTCTGCCGTACCTGCGGTCTCGCCGTCTACCGGCAGATGACCTCCAGCACCCTGATCACCGGCTGGTGGGGGCTGTTCTCGCTGTTCGTCACGCCCTTCGTGGTCCTGGCGAACGTCCTCGGCGCACGCGCCGCGCTGCGACGGCTGCCCGAACCGTACGGAGCGGTGCGCCGGCCGCTCGATCCGGGCCGCAGGGTGCTGCGCCGCGCCCCCGCGATGCTGATCCTGACCCCCGTCGCACTGGTCGCCCTGGCCGTCCCGGTCCTGCTCGCCGTTGGCCTGTTCGCGGGGGACGACGAAACCCCCGCCACGCTGTCCGTCGGGGACTGCGTACGCAACGAGGCCGACTGGCCCGAGCAGCGGCTGACGAAGGTGGACTGCGGTTCCCCGCAGGCGCAGTTCCGGGTGACGGAGGCGGCCTCGTGCGGTCCCGGGGACTACCTTCTGCACGCCGGGTACGCGAGCGACTCCCCCGGCCGCACCGGCTCCTGCGTCACACGGCTGCAAGGGCGCTGACACCTGCGCGCGGCCGGCCCAGGACACCGCGGCGCCGGACTCCCGCGCCCGGCGGCGGGGATGAGCCGTCGCGTACGGCAAGGGGGACGCGCGTTCCCATTCGGTCCGAGGTCGGGGTACGGTCGACCCACCTGGAGATCACAAACGGGGAGTTTCATGCGCACGACGACCACCGCGACCAACGCCGGGCCCGGGCGGCCCGTCGGCAGCCGCAACCGTGCCGACGGGCTCACCGACCGTCAGTCCGCGATCGTCGCCGCGATCCGCCGCCACCTCAACGAGCGCGGCTACCCGCCGTCCATCCGGGAGATCGGCCAGATGGTCGGTCTCGCCTCCACCTCGTCGGTGGCCCATCAGCTGACGATGCTGGAGCGCAAGAAGTTCCTGGAGCGCGACCCGTTCCGCCCCCGCGCCTACCGCATCTGCGCCGACCGCGCGGGTACGGCCGACGGCGGCCCTTCGACCCCGGCCGCCGCTTACGTGCCGCTCGTCGGGCGCATCGCCGCCGGAGCGCCCATCCTGGCCGAGCAGGTCGTCGAGGACGTACTGCCGCTGCCCAGGCAACTGGTGGGCGAGGGCGAGCTGTTCATCCTCACGGTGTGCGGGCAGTCCATGATCGGCGCGCACATCATGGACGGCGACCAGGTCGTCATCCGCAGTCAGCCCGACGCCGGCAACGGTGACATCGTGGCCGCCATGATCGACGGCGAGGCCACCGTCAAGCGCTTCAAGCGCGACGGCGACGACATCTGGCTGCTGCCGGAGAACGACGACTTCGCCCCGATCTGGGGCGGCGAAGCGGTCATCCTCGGCAAGGTCACCGCGGTTCTGCGCGCCCTGTAGTCACAGGTAGCGGGCGAGTCACAGGTAGCGGGCGAGTCACCGGTAGCCGGCGACGATCGGCAGGGTCTCGCGCAGGACGCGGGCGTTGTTGCTGCCCTCGTCGCCCAGGCGTTGGCCGCGGTACGTGCGGTCCGGGTTGGAGAACTGGCTGATCCGCCTGCACGAGGGGCCGCAGGTGCCCT
Organism: Streptomyces sp. NPDC091272; assembly: GCF_044757485.1. Lineage (NCBI taxonomy): Bacteria > Bacillati > Actinomycetota > Actinomycetes > Kitasatosporales > Streptomycetaceae > Streptomyces > Streptomyces sp. NPDC091272. The sequence goes on along the minus strand of NZ_JBIVVC010000016.1, from coordinate 22,358 downwards.
GGTACGCCATGATCGTGAAGTACTGCCGGTCAGGAGTGATCCAGCCGGTGTTGTACGGCCGGGTGGTGCTGATCCTCATCCTGCCCTCGGGGTCGGCGTCGATGGTGTCGCGGTCGTGCGCGAGGCCGAGGTTGTGGCCCATCTCGTGGCTCACCGAGTCCAGGTCCACGCCCTGGATGTCGGCGATCGAGTACGCGTACTCGTCGGACGCCCGGTCCAGCGTCGTGGTGTAGTCCGCGGTGCCGCCGCCCCGCTCCGGCTGGTTGACGAGGAGCACCACGAGATCGGCGCCGTACCGGTCGCGTTGGCGGTGCGCCTCCGCGCCCAGGGGGTCGTCCGGGTCCTTGATGTGGTGGTACGCGGAGGAGAACTCGTCGGAGCCGGTGTAGTCGGTGGCCGCGTACGAGCGCAGGAACCGGATCTTCCCGCACACACCGCTGTCCTTGAGCGAGCGGTTCATCCGGGCGGCGATCGTGCGCGAGGTGGCCGGGAGGCGGTGGTCGCCTCCCACGGCCGCGACGGCCTTCGGTGTGTAGATGCCGAGGACGTCGACCGTGGGGCAGCCGGCCAGGTGAGCCGTCCCTGCCGGAGTCCCTGCCGGAGCCCCCGCCGCCGCCCCCGCCCGGCCGGGGCCGCGCACAGGCCCCTCACTCGCGGCGCACGCGGCGAGGGAGCACACCAGGAGCCCCGAGAATGCGGTCGCGGCCGCACGCACCGCCCAGGAACGCGTCATGGTCATGCGCTCTGTCTAACACCGGGTCAGGTGCGGCACCCGCCGGGAGAGCCGTCCGGGCACAGCCCCCGCCACCGCACTCGACGACCACGGCGGCCTGGAGCGGGGATCTCGCGGAATCAGATGAGTTTCCTCAGCGCCGCCGGGTCGTTACGGATAGCGACGGCGGCGTTACGGGGATCTGCAACAGGCTCCAGGGTGCCCGTGGGTCTCCGCGGCACCAGCGTCAACGTGGACTCGGCCCGCCGGACTTGGCGTTCGGCGACCCCCGCATCAACAAGTGGTCCCAGGCCCGGACCCTCGCGTGTCCGGGCCCGCCCGGCCCCCTGAACGCACGCCATGCGTTCAGGGGGCCGGCCGGTCAACGCCTCCTCGTGTGTGGGTGAGCAATCGGCTAGCCCCGCAAGCATGAAAGACAGGGAACGGCGAAGTGCGACAGGTATTGAGCAAGAGCGTGCTGGTGACAGCGGCCGTCTCGGGTGTTATGTCCATGACGAGTGGGCACGCCTACGCGGACGCGGCGGCCGAGGGTTCGGCCTCGAACTCCCCGGGCGTCGTCTCCGGCAACAGCGCACAGGTACCGGTGAACGTCCCGGTGAACCTCTGCGGCAACACGGTCAACGTGATCGGGCTGCTGAACCCCGCGTTCGGCAACAAGTGCGCGAACCCGTCCGGCAGGGGCCCGGGCAAGGTGAGCGGCGCGACGGCGAGGTCGAGGGTGACCAACTCCCCCGGGGTCGTGTCCGGCAACAACGTGCAGGCCCCCGTGCACGTTCCGGTCAACGCCTGCGGCAACACGGTCGACGTGGTGGCCCTGCTGAATCCGGCCTTCGGCAACGAGTGCACCAACGGACCGGGCAAGCACAAGCCGCCGACGGACCAGCCCCCGGCCGGGCCCCCGGCGCACGAACCGCCGGCTCAGGAGCCCCCGGCCCACGAGCCGCCGACAGAGCAGCCGCCCACCCACGAGCCGCCGGTGCACCAGCCGCCCACCGAGGAGCCGCCGGCCCACGAGCCTCCGACGCAGGAGCCTCCGGTACACCAGCCGCCGACCGAGGAGCCCCCGGCCCACGAGCCTCCGACGCAGGAGCCTCCGGTACACCAGCCGCCGGTACACCAGCCTCCGGCCCACGAGCCCCCGGCCCAGCAGCCCCCCACCCAGCAGCCCCCCGCCGAGGAGCCTCCGGCTGCAGAGCCCCCGGCCTCCCAGCCCCCCACCTCGGACAGGCCCACCACCCCGGGCAACCCCACCACCCCGGGCAACCCCTCCGGTGCCACGCCCATCACCCCCGGTAACCCCTCCGGTGCCGAGCCGTCCATGCCGGGCCGCCCCTCCGTTGCCCTGCCCACCACCCCGGGCAACCCGACGGCCACCAAGCCGCACCTGGCCCACACCGGTGCCGGTGAACTCGGTGGCGCCGCGGCCCTGAGTGCCGCACTGCTCGGCGGAGGTCTGCTGCTGACCCGTCGCGGACGCGCCGCCCAGCGCTGACGAAGAGGTACGGGCGGCCCGGTCGCCGCCGCACAGGGCCGGTGGGGGTGTCAGTCGCACAGCGGCCGTCACCCCCGCCGGCCCTCGTTCGCGTACGCCACTCCCGCCGGCCCTCGTTCGCGTACGCCACTCCCGCCGGCCCTCGTTCGCGTACGCCACTCCCATCCGCCTCCAACCCCCTCCACGGCGCCCCAGCTGTGACTCCACACATATGACCCACTGCACAAACTAACGGCGGTAGTAGAACGCGTGAGCCCGTGCGGCCCCACCAGGGGCCTCGGGGGGCGTCATGTTCGGGAGCTCTCCCGACATCGGGTAGTACATCGCATCATTGCGCCCCGCTCCCACCACCGCTAACTCTTGTGACGTCCCCGGACAGCCAGGGACCTGCCGGGCGGATTCGCCCGCAGGATTTAGGACGTACGCATTGGAGTGCTCGACCCGTATGACCACCACGCAGACGCAGACGCAGACCACCACCGGTCGCAACGCCCGCATCCGCAGGTTCACCGTCGCCGGCATTGCCACTGCAGGTGCCGCCGCCGCAACCCTGGCCCTGGCTCCTTCGCCGGCCCAGGCCGCCGCGCCGGCCGTCACCAAGGCCCCCACCGTCAAGACCGCGGTGAACGCCAAGACCTACTCGGACGACCTCGACGGCTGGATCCGTCAGTCGCTGGACATCATGAAGTCCAGGGGGATCCCCGGCAGCTACGAGGGACTGCACCGCAACATCATGCGTGAGTCCTCGGGCAACCCCGCCGCCCAGAACAACACCGACATCAACGCCGTCAACGGCACCCCGTCCAAGGGGCTGCTCCAGGTCATCCAGCCGACCTTCGACGCCTACCACGTGTCCGGCACCTCGCAGAGCCTGACCGACCCCGTCGCCAACATCACCGCGGCTGCCAACTACGCCGCCGACCGGTACGGCTCCATCGACAACGTCGACTCCGCCTACTGATCCGTATGCCGAGGGCCCGCCGGGCCCAGGGGGGCGAGGAAGAGGTGCAGCGCATGCCGCACGAGAGCGGACATCACCACCCGTCCGACCAGAACCTCCCTGCGGCCGGCCCGGCAGCGCCCGGCTACGGGCCGCCGCGCACCCACCGCGCCCGGCACGCGCACCGCAGGAGAACCCTGCGCCGCGTGACATGGGGCGCACTCGGGCTGGCTCTGATCGGCGGCGGAGGGGTTGCCTACGGCTGGCAGCACCTCAACGGCAACATCCAGGGCACCGACGTGGGCGCCGCCCTCGGCAAGGACCGCCCCGCCGAGGGTCGGGACGGAGCCATGAACATCCTGCTGCTCGGCTCCGACTCCCGGGCCGGCACGGGCGGCCGGTACGGCCAGGGGGTCAGCGGTGCCCGCGCGGACACCGCGATGGTCCTGCACGTCGACAGGACCCATCACAAGGCCTCCGTCGTCAGCATCCCGCGCGACACGGTGGTGCAGCGCCCCGCGTGCGGCACGTCGGACGGCGCCGGCCCATCGGCGGCGCAGCGGGCCATGTTCAACTCCTCCTACGCCACGGGCGGGCCGGCCTGCACCGTCAAGACGGTGGAGGCGATGTCCGGGGTGCGCATGGACCATTACCTTGAGGTCGACTTCAAGGGATTCCAGAAGCTGATCGACGAACTCGGCGGCGTGGACATCACCACCCACAAGGCGATCAACGACGAGGGCAGCCACCTCCACCTGACCGCGGGCAAGCACCGGCTCAAGGGCGAACAGGCCCTGGCACTCGTCCGTACCCGCCACAGTGTGGGTGACGGGAGCGACCTGGCGCGGATCCAGCTCCAGCAGGCCTTCGTCAAGGCGCTGATCCGACGCGCCGAATCCGTCGACCCGCTCGCCAGCCCCGCCAAGTCCTACGAGCTCGCGGACACCGCCACGCGCAGCATCAGCGCCGACTCGGACCTGGCCTCGGCCGACAAACTCCTCGGCCTGGCCAAGGAGCTGAAGGGCGTCACGCCCGACAACACCAACATGGTCACCCTGCCCGTCACCTACGACCCGCAGGACCCCGGCCGGGTGCTCCCGCTGGCCAAGGCGTCCCACGAGGTCTGGTCGGCCGTGCGCCAGGACCGCCCCATCCCCGAATCCGCCACCGGGGCATCCGTCGGCGACAGGTCCGACTCCCCGGTCACGGCAGGCGGCTGAGGCAGCTGCCCGGCTGCCCCCGGCAATCGCTGGTCAGCGGGTGCCCGAGCCTGGACCCACCGATTCCCCGGTCACGGGCAGGCACTCGGCGAGCAGGTCGACCACGTCGCGCCAGGCTCGTTGCGCGTGCCGGGGGTGGTGGCCGACGCCGGGGACCACGGGGTGGTCGACCGGTGGGTGGTGGAAGGCGTGCAGGGCGCCGCCGTAGACCACCAGGCGCCAGTCGACGCCCGCGGCCTGGAGCTCGGCGGTGAACGCGTCCCGTCGCTCGGGCGACATGATCGGGTCCAGTGACCCGACCCCCGCCCACACCGGGCAGCGGATGCGCGCGGCCTCGCCCGGTCGGCCCGTGGTGGTCGCGTTGACCGTTGCGATCGCGCGCAGGTCGACGCCGTCGCGCCCGAGTTCCAGCGCCACGGCGCCCCCGGTGCCGTAGCCGACGGCGGCGATCCGGTCCGGGTCGGTGCGCTGCTCGGCGCGCAGTACGTCGAGCGCCGCATGACCGATGCCCCGCATCCGGTCGGGGTCGGCGAGCAGCGGCAGACAGCGGGCCAGCATCTCCTCCGGGTCGCCCAGGTAGCGGCCGCCGTGCAGGTCGAAGGCCAGCGCCACGTACCCCAGCTCGGCGAGCGCGTCGGCCCGGCGGCGCTCGACGTCGCTGAGCCCCGTGCCCTCCGGCCCGAGCAGCACCGCGGGCCGGCGGTCGACGCCGGCCGGGAGTGCGAGGTGCCCGACCATCGTCAGACCGTCGGCGGGGTACTCGACCGTGCGCGTGGTGATCGTCGTCATGGGCCGGAACCTAGTGACCTTCGAGCCCCCTCGGGCCGGGGTTCACCGCGGGCGGAACGCAGCGGCGCGGGAGGAGTCCTCCGACGGCGACGACGACTCACCTGTAAGGGCGGGCGCGGAGTTCGTCCCCACCGCCCCGCCGTGGTGCGCGGTCGGCGCACAGCCACGATCCTGGCTGGGTCGGGCGCACACAGGGTGGCCCGGCGGCCGGCAGCGGGCCGGCGACCGGAGAGGAGCACACCATGGCCAAGGAGAAGAAGCTTGCCAAGGGCGACGACGTCAGCTGGCGGAGCCACGGGCAGAAGGTCGACGGATCGGTGACCCGGAAGATCGAGAAGCGGTCGTCGGCGGCCGGCCGGACGGTGGACGCCTCCACGGAGGAGCCGCAGTACGAGGTGCGCAGCGACAAGACGGGCAAGAAGGCCGTCCACCGTCCGGAGTCACTGCGCAGGAAGAAGAGCGGAGACGGTTCGTGACCGGTGGGAGCGACCAGGAACGGCAGGAGACGCTGGACGGGTTCGACGAGGCGGTCAACATGACCGCCGGTGAGCTGGAGAAGTGGCTCGGCACCGAGCGCTCCCGCGAAGTGGGCCAGAAGGACGGCGGCGGGGAGTCCACGGGGCACGCTTCCGGCCGAAGGATCGTGAAGCTGCTCCGAACCCGTGAGGCAGACCTGGGCGAGGCCGACCTCGCGCACATGCGCAAGGTCACCGGCTACGTGCACCGGCACCTGGCGCAGCGTCCCAAGGGCGACGCCAACGACACCCCTTGGCGCTACTCGCTGATGAACTGGGGCCACGACCCCGAGAAATAAGCCGGCCCGGGACCTGCCACCGGCGCCGCACGAGGACGCCGGTGATCTGCCGCCGGCGCCGCACGAGGGGCCCCAGGCAGGCACGGCACCCGCCGGCACGGCGTCTCCCCGTACCACCGACGGCGAAAGGCACCCACGATGCGGCTGCGGACGGTGGACCCCAACGCGCCGGGGCTGCGACGGGAGCGCCGGGGCCGGGGCTTCAGGTATCTGGACACCGCCGGTGCGCCTCTCACCGACGCGTCCCATCTGGAGCGGGTGCGCGCGCTCGCCATCCCGCCCGCGTGGACCGACGTCTGGATCAGCCCCTGGCCCAACGGCCATCTCCAGGCACTGGGCACGGATGCGGCCCAGCGCCGTCAGTACCTCTACCACGCGGAGTTCCGGGCCCGGCAGGAGCGGGCCAAGCACGAGCACGTGCGCGAGTTCGCCGCCGCCCTGCCGCTGCTGCGGGAACGGGCCACCGCCGATCTCGCGACGCGCGGACTCTCCCAGGAGCGGGTCTCGGCGTGCGCGGTACGGCTCCTCGACCTCGGCCTCTTCCGGATCGGCACGCCGGCGTACACCCAGGAGCACCAGACGTACGGCCTCACCACGATGCTCAGGGAACACGTGGACTGCCGGGCCGGCGTGATCTCCTTCTGCTATCCGGGAAAGGCCTCCGTGCAGCAGGTGCGCGCCGTGGTGGACCCGCCCGCCTACGAGACCGTACGGGCCCTGCTGCGCAGACGCTCGAACGAGGGCCCGCTCTTCGAGTACTGGCAGGGCCGGCGCTGGCACGGCCTCACCGGTGGCGACCTGAACGCGTGCCTGAAGGACTTCGCCGGGCTGGACGTCACCGCGAAGGACTTCCGCACCTGGCACGCCACTGTCCTGGCGGCGGTCGGCCTTGCCGTCTCCGCCCCCGCGGCCCAGGACTCACCGACCGCCCGCAGACGGGCCGTCGCCAGGGTGGTGAAGGAGGTCAGCCACTACCTGGGCAACACACCGGCGGTGTGCCGCGCCTCCTACATCAACCCGCGCCTCATCGAACTGTTCGAGGACGGCAGGACGATCGCGGAGGACCTGGACCGGCTGGGCGAAGGAGCGGTGTTCGGCCACCCCGCGACCCAGGGCCCGACAGAGGAAGCAGTACGCAGGCTGCTGGCGGAGTCCTGACCGGGCCCCCGCATCCGAGGGAACCGGCGCCTGTCCGGCGACGGAGTGGGTATACGGCATCGCGTGAAAACTTCCCCCGACCAGCCGGCGGCATCGAGCTCTCCGGCGGCGCTCAAGAAGGCGTTGACCACGCCGTTGCTCTACTGCTTCATCCTCGGGGACGTCCTCGGCGCAGGTGTGTACGTGCTGGTGGGACAGGTCGCGGCGGACAGTGGCGGGGCGGTGTGGGCGCCGTTGCTCGCGGCGTTGTGTCTGGCGCTGCTGACCGCCGCGTCCTATGCCGAGCTGGTCACCAAGTACCCGCGAGCGGGTGGTTCGTCGCACTACGCGACGCTGGCGTACGGGCCCTTCGCTGGGTTCGTCACCGGGTTCTGCATGCTCGCCGCCGGTATCGTCTCGGTGGCCGCGCTGGCCCGGGGGTTCGGTGGGGACTACCTGTCCGAGTTCGTCACCCTGCCGCTCGTACTCGTGCTGATCGTGTTCCTGGTCGCGCTCGCCCTGCTGAACGCGCGGGGCATCCGCGAGTCCACGCGGGCCAACGCGGTGGCCACGGCCATCGAGGTCGGCGGGCTGCTGCTGGTGATCGGGCTGGGTGCCTGGATCGTGCTGCGCGGTGACGGGGACCTGGGGCGGCTCACGGACCTGGGCACCTCCGACAAGGGCCCGGTGGCGGCCCTGTTGAGCGGGGCCGTGCTCGCGTACTACTCCTTCGTCGGCTTCGAGACATCCGTCAACGTGGCCGAGGAGACCCTGAACCCCCGGCACTCGTACCCCCGCGCGCTGTTCGGCGCCCTGATCACCGCCGGGGCGGTGTACGCGCTGGTCGGCGCGGCCGCGGCGGCTGCCGTGCCGACGGGCAAGCTGGTCGAGTCGAGCGGTCCGCTGCTGGAGGTGGTCCGGGCGGCCGGCGGCGTCCCGACCGAGCTCTTCAGCGTGATCGCCCTGGTGGCCGTCGCGAACGGCGCGCTGCTCACCGGCATCATGTCGTCCCGGCTGGCGTACGGCATGGCGCAGGACGGTCTGCTGCCCGGCTTCCTGACGAAGGTCCTGCCCGGACGGCGCACGCCGTGGGCGGCGATCGCGGCGACGACAACCCTCTCCTTGCTGCTCGCGATGACGGGCGGCGTGGACACGCTCGCCTCCACGCTGGTACTGCTCCTGCTGGTCGTCTTCTTCCTCGTGAACACCTCGCTGCTGGTCCTGCGGCGCGACACGGTCGCGCACGACCACTTCCGGGCGCCGACCGTCGTGCCGGTGCTCGGCGCGCTGTCGTGCGTGCTGCTCGCGACCCAGATCGAGGGCGGCGTCTGGTTCAGGGGGCTCATCGTGCTGGCGGCCGGGTGCGTGCTGGGCGTCGTCGCGGCGGTACGGGTGCGCCGCAGGGGCTCCGGCCGGCCGGCCGAGGACGCGTGAGCTGCTGGGGCTGATGATCTGACCGTACGGGGGTGGCGGCGGCCCCACGGCGCTGCCCGCCGGGATGCGGGGCAGCGCCGTGGGACCGTGGGGTCGCGGTCACCGACGGTCGCTCAGGCGCCGCCGGCCACCCCTCGCAGGGCCGTGAGGATCGCCAGCGGGGTGGCCGCGGCCCATGCCTGCGGTGTGCAGGAGTGCGGGTAGGGCACCGCCTCGGGGTGGTCGGCCTGGCCCTCCACGGCGCCTTCCTCGGCGGCGAGTTCGCGACCTCCTGCCGGCGGGAGCACGGCGCGCTGCTCGATCTGGGCCCGCACCTGCTGGACCTGCTGGACAGCGCGGTGGCACCGATCGTGTCCGTGCGCGGCGCCGGTGATCCCCGCCGCTGAATGGAGCTGACCTGCGAGCACGCCAACGGGGCGGTCAGCCAGGCCTCCCTGTCCGAGGAGTGCTGGCCGGTGCTGCGCGAAGAGTTCGCCACGGCGGTCCGTACCGGCACCGGCACGGGAATCGACGCGGCCCGCGGCCTGCGCCTCCAGGAACTCATCCACCAGGTCACCACCGGCAGCTGAGGCGGCGGACAGCCTGTCGCCTGCTGGGGGGGGCGGGCAGCCTGTCGCCGGTTGAGGTGGCCGACAGCCCGTCGCCAGCCGAGGCGGCCGACAGCCCGTGCCCGTATGCGGTCGCTCCGGCACTCGCCGACCGTGCGGCGTCCCGTTCAGCGCAGTCGCCGCTGCTTCACCCGGCTGCACCACACCGATAGCTGTGAGCTGCACGCTCTTGGCCGGTGGTACGGGCAGGCCGCGGCGGCCACCCGGCGCGGAGGCTGCGGGGTGCGGCCGTTCCGGTTTGAGTCGGGGCGAGGGCGGTTTGCTTGACGGCGCGTGTGGTGCCGCGGTCGCCCGTAGCTGGAGGAACCTGATGCGTTCGCTGAAGATAGCCACCGGTACCATCCTGGCCGGCACCGCGATCCTGTTCGCCGCGCCGATGGCCGTGGCGGCCGACACCCGGTGCGACCCCGCCACCGCGGCGGCGATGGAGGCGGAGACCGCCTACAAGGCCGCCCTCGCCGACTACCAGAAGCAGGTCGACGCCGGCGGACACCCGGGCAAGGCCGAGCAGGACAACGTCGAGCAGCTCAAGCAGAGGTCCGACTCCGCGGCCTCAGCGGCCCAGCGCGTCTGCGGTGACACGGTGATGAACCCGACCGCACCGGCTTCCACGAAGCCCTCCGGCGCCATGCACACCGGTACCGGCTCCACCGGCACGGACCCCGCGGCCCTTCCCGCCCTCGCCGCCGCCGGCGGCCTCGTCGTCGCCGCCGCGGGCGGTTTCGCCCTGCACCGCCGCGCGACCGGCAGCCGCAAGCACTGACTCCCGACGCCGTGCGCCGTCCTGCCCAGGGACAGGCAGGACGGCACGGCACCCGCGAAGGACAGCTCGGGCACGTTGGCAGGCTGAGGACGAACAGAGGTCAGGGCATGGAAGCGGGCGCGCACACGGGTGCGGGGACGGGTACGGGTGCGGGTACGGGTGCGGGTACGGGTACGGGTACGAACGTGACTTCGTCCGCGATCGCGACCGCGCCTTCGGATACGGATACGGACGCGGACGCGAAGGCGGGCCGGTCGCGGGACGGCGAGCACCGGCGGCCGCTGAAGTGGCGGTTCCCCCGGGAACTGTGCCTGGTCCTCATCGGTATGACGGTCGTCGTCTCGGGTGTGGCCCACGTGCTGCCCTCCCACCCGTCGCAGCCCGCCCCGGTACCGGCCGACGGCGCTGTCCGGCAGGGCGCCCGTACGGAGCCTGCCGCTCCTCCGCTCCCGGCGGCGCAGCCCCTGCGCGTGGAGGTGCCCGCCGTCCGCATCGACGTACCGCTGACGGACCTCGCCCTCCAGGACGACGGGCGGCTGGCCGCTCCGCCCGAGGACGACCGGCATCTCGCCGGCTGGTGGGCCGCGGGGCCCGCTCCCGGCACGGACGGCACCGCCATCATCGCGGGCCACGTCGACGTCCCCGGCGGCCCGGCGGCGTTCTACAACCTCGGCGCCCTCACCCCGGGCATGAAGATCAACGTCACCCGTGCCGACGACAGGACCGCCCGCTTCACCATCGACAGCGTCAACGTCTACGACGCGGACGACTTCCCCAACGACAAGGTGTACGCGGACACCGGACGCCCCGAACTCCGCCTGATCACCTGCGGCGGCGGCTTCGACAAGAAGCTGCAGCGCTACCGGGGCAACGTGGTCGTCACGGCCCACCTGACGAACAGCTGACCCGGAGCGCGCCGGTGGGGGTGCACCCACCGGTTACCGTTGTTCCGCATGAGCCACACCGGGATCGACGTCACCGCGGGACTGGTCCGGAAGCTGCTCCGTGACCAGCACCCCGATCTGGCCGGCCTCCCACTGGAGTTCGGCGCGCACGGCTGGGACAACCAACTGTGGCGGCTCGGGGACCACTTGGCCGTCCGGCTGCCCTATGCGACCCACTCCGCGGACGAGTTGCTGCGCAAGGAGCACACCTGGCTCCCGGCTCTCGCCCCGCGCCTCCCCCTGCCCGTCCCCGTACCGCAGCGCCTCGGCGAGCCGTCCGAGCGGTTTCCGCGGCCCTGGCTGGTCACCACCTGGGTGCCGGGCGAGCCTGCCGACCGCTTCCCCGCCACCCGCGCGGCGCAGGCGGCCGACGCGCTGGCTGCCTTCCTGACGGCGCTGCACCGGCCGGCGCCCGTCGGCGCACCCGCCGGACGTGACCGCGGCGGGCCGCCGGCCGACCACGCCACGGGGTTCGCCGGGCTGCTCACCTCGGCCACCGAACTGGGGCTGCTCGCCGACCCGGGCGCCGTCCGAGCCGTGTGGGAGGACGCCGTTGCCGCGCCCTGCTGGGCCGGACCGCCGCTGTGGCTCCACGGCGATCTGCATGCGGCAAACGTTCTCACCTCCGACGGAGCTCTCTGCGGCGTGATCGACTTCGGAGATATGTTCGCGGGCGATCCTGCCTGGGACCTCGCTGCCGCCTGGCTCCTGCTGCCGGACGGCGCCGCAGACCGCTTCCTGGCTGCGTACGGGCCATCCGTGGACGCGGCAACCTTGCGTCGCGCCCGCGGGTACGCGGCCCTGAAAGCCCTCGTGTGCCTCGTCATCGCGGACGCCGGCGCCCACGGCCGCCCCGGTGGCAAACCCAGCTGGGGCCCGCCCGCCCGAGCCGCCCTGCGACGCCTCGTCGCCACGGCCGGCCCCTGACTCCGGCCTCTCCTCGCACTCATACGTCCACCCACCGGCAACCCGCACAACCCCCAAGACGATACCAACGGTGATACTGTCGTTCTGTTGTCAGTATCAAAAGCTGTTCTCAGTATCAAAAAGCCAGGGGGAGTCTTGCCTGCTGACCGCGTGCTGCCCAGCCCCGACGCCGTTCAACTCCTGCGCGATGTCCGCGCGTTGGCACAGGAGAAGCTCGCACCGCAGGTCGCCGCGGCCGAGGCCGACGCGGTCTTTCCCCGTGCTGCCTTCCGCGCGCTGGGGGACCTGGGCGTGCTGGGACTTCCCTACCCCGTCGAGTTCGGCGGCGGGGGCTGGTCCTACGAGGTCTACCTGCAGGCGCTGGAGGAAGTGGCGACGGTCTGGGCCACCGTGGGTGTCGGCGTGTCGGTGCACGTCATGGCCTGCTTCCCGCTCGCCCACTTCGGTACGCGGGAGCAGCAACGCCGGTGGCTGCCGGAGATGCTCGGCGGCAGCACCCTGGGCGCGTACTGCCTGTCCGAGCCCGAGGCCGGTTCCGACCCGGCGGCGATGCGCACGCGCGCGGTGCTCGACGGCGACCACTACGTCATCGACGGCCTGAAGGCATGGACCACGCACGGCGGTCACGCGGACTTCTACACCGTGATGGCCCGCACCTCCGACCACCGCTCGCGCGGCATCTCCTGCTTCCTCGTCCCCGCCGACACCCCCGGCCTGGTGGCCGACCCGCCCGAGCGGAAGATGGGGCTGACCGGGTCGGCCACGACGAGCATGCGATTCGAAGGCGTACGCATTCCCGTGGCGCGGCGGATCGGCGAGGAGGGGCAGGGGCTGAAGATCGCGCTCGCCGCCCTCGACAACGGCCGGATGGGCATCGCGGCGGTCGCCAGCGGCCTCGCCCAGGCAGCACTCGACGCGGCGGTCGAACACGCCTGCCGCCGCGAGATGTTCGGCGTGCCCCTCATCGAACACCAGGGACCCGCGTTCACCCTGGCGGACATGGCGGCCGCCGTGACATCAGCCAGAACCGCGACCCTCGCCGCCGCCCGCCTCAAGGACCAGGGTCTGGCGTTCGGCCGTGACGCGTCCATCGCCAAGATGCTCGCCACCGACAACGCCATGCGGGTGACCGGGCAAGCGGTGGAACTCCTGGGCGACGAGGGTTACTTGGGCGATCATCCGGTGGAGCGCTACATGCGCGAGGCCAAGGTCATGCAGATCTTCGAAGGCACCAACCAGATCCAGCGCCTGGTCATCAGCCGCGCGCTGCGCTCCGCAGGCACGGGCGTGCTGAGCGCCCGGCCCGTCGGCGGCGCCGTCGCCGAGGAGCGTTGAGAGCCACGCCCCGGCGTCAGGGCGCGACGGCGTGCACGATGAGTGAGGCCAGTTCCCCGTAAGCCTGCGAATCGCTCAGGCCGGTGCGGTGGCCCACCTCGCCCTGCTGGATCGCCTGCATGGTCGCCGCGGCGGCCTCCCCGACGAACGCCGCGTGCACCGGCCGGAACGCGCCCGCGGCGACCCCCTCCGTGATCAGCTCACGGATCCGGTCGGCCGCCCGCCGGGTGTTGGCCTCGTACACCTCACGGGTCACGTCGAGGTCGGCCATGTCGTCGAGGAACTGACGTGAGAGCGGCCGCAGTTGCTCCGCGACCGCGGTGAGATAGACGACCACCCGCTGCGCAGGCGCCGCGGCGTCCGCGACCTGTTTCTCGACCGCGGACGTCGCGTTCCTGAAGTAGTGCTTGACCGCCTCGCGGGCGAGACCGTGCTTGCTGCGGGCGAGCTGGTACAGCGTGGTCTTCGAGCAGTGCAGGCGCTCCGCGAGGTCGTCGAGGGTGAAGGCGGCGAACCCCTCAGCGATCACCAGCACCACCAGCCGCTCCAGAAGGTCGGTCTGTCGTGCGGTGCGGCGCGTGGGTGGCATGGGCACAGGATATCGGCGGCCCCGCGTCGCTTCGTCCGGCGCCGGTCTTGGACAAGTGGACAGGGACAGCCGGCATTGCGGCATCAGGACGTCAGGACGTCAGGACGTCAGGACGTCAGGACGTCAGGACGTCAGGACGTCAGGACGTCAGGACGTCAGGACGTCAGGACGTCAGGACAGGACCTTGCCCGGGTTGAGTACGCCGTGCGGGTCGAGGGCCTTCTTGACCGCGTGGTGCATCGCCATCACCTCCGGCGTCACCTCCGCCGCGAGACCCGGGCGCTTGAGCAGTCCCACTCCGTGCTCCCCCGTCACCGTCCCGCCGAGCGCGATCGCGTCGGTGATGATCTCCGCGAAGGCCTGCTGCGCACGGGTCTTCGCCGCCTCGTCGCCTGGCGGGGTGATCAGCAGCGGGTGCAGGTTGCCGTCCCCGGCGTGGGCGATGTTCGCGATCACGATGTCGTGCCGGGCCGCGGTCCGCTCGATCCGCCGCAGCATCTCCGGCACGTGCTCCTTGGGGACGCACACGTCCTCCGTCAGTACCGGACCGAGCCGCTCCAGGGCCGGGTAGGCCAGCCGCCGGGCGGCGAACAGCGCGTCGGCCTCCTGCGCGTCGCTCGACCGCTCGGCCCATCCCGCCCCCGCGTCCCGGAAGCACGCCACCATCCGCTCGGCCTGCGCGGCCCCCGCCTCCCCCGGCTCGTCGACCCGGGCGAGCAGTACGGCGTCCGCGCTCTCGGACAGCCCCATGTTCTTCCACTCGTCGACGGCCCGCAGACAGTGCCGGTCGATGAGTTCGAGCGCCGACGGGGTCAGCCCCGCCGCGGCGACCGCACGCACGGCGGCTCCGGCGTCGGTGAGGGACGAGAAGAAACCGGCCACCGTGATCGCCGGGCCCGGCAGCGGGCGCAACCGTACGGTGACCTCGGTGACGATGCCGAGCGTGCCCTCCGAACCGACGACGAGTCCGGCCAGGTCGTAGCCCGCGACGCCCTTCGCGGTCCGCCTGCCCAGGCGTACGACCTCGCCGAGCCCGTTGACCATCTCCAGGGCGAGTACGTAGTCGCGGGTGACGCCGTACTTGACGCAGCACAGCCCGCCCGCGTTGGTGGCGACGTTGCCGCCGATGGTCGACCAGGGGGAGCTGGCCGGGTCGGGCGGGTACCACAACCCGTGCCTGGCCACCGCCGCCCGCAGGTCGTCGTTGACGACGCCCGGCTGTACGACGGCGAGCTGTTCCAGCTCGTTGACCTCGACGATCTCGGCCATGCCGTCGAGCGCCAGCACGACGCAACCGTCGAGGGCGTTGGCGCCGCCGGACAGGCCCGTGCCGGCGCCGCGCGCGACGACGGGAGTGCGGTGTTCGACGCAGGCCCGGACCACGGCGGCGACGTCCTGCGTGCAGGTGGCCCGCACCACCGCGACCGGACGGCCGTACGGCGCCCAAGCGGCCTGGTCGTGGCTGTACCCCTCGACGCTCTCCGGGGCCGTGAGCACCCGGTCCTCCGGGAGGTGTCGCAGGATCGCGCTGACGACGGGGGCGCTCATGATCGGTCCTCTCTCACGGTGCGACCGCCTCGATCCGACGGAAGTACGACTACCGGTCCGGGACGAATGGAAGCACGTCACGCCCCGGATCCGCATGGAGAGAAGATCCACCCTCCCCCATACTTACCGGAGGAAATCTCCACAGCGGTGGTGGCCCCGGGCTGGAAGATTTGTCGGTACGCAAGAGTGCTGCGGAGGACCTGCAGAGGGCTGCGTAGGACCTGAAGAGGGCTGGCAGACCTGGAGGCCCGGCAGAGGACTGCAGACTGCCGCACCGTGCTGCCCGGAGCTTCGCGGAGGTGAGGATGAGCGAGAACCCGTGGCTGCGCCTGCTCGCCGACGGCCCCTCACCCGACGCCGTCGACGTGCTCAGGGTCGAACTGCTGGCGCGGGGCGACGAGTCCGCCGACGTGGAGACGGACGCGGCGCACGCCCGCGAGATCCTGCGCCGGATGACCCGCCAGCAGCGCCAGTCCGCCGAACTCGCCGCGCTGAACGACCTGGCCCGCCAGCTCGCCGCGCTGACCCCGTCCAAGGGCATGCTCCAGGAGGTCGTGGCACACTCCCGCCGACTGCTCTCCGTGGACCTCGCGTACATCATGGTGCTGCACGACGACGGGCGGCTCCGCATCGAGACGGTCGACGGTTCGATGGGCTCCATGCTGCGCGGCATCGAACTCGACCGCGGGATGGGGCTCGGCGGCGAGGTCCTGCGCACGGGGGCGCCACGGTCCACGGACGGGTACCTCGACGATGCGACGTTCACGCATCTGCCGACCGTCGACAGCGTCGCCGCGTCGGAGCGGCTCAGCAGCATTCTCGGTGTGCCGATGATCGTCGACGACGAGCCGGTCGGGGTACTGCTCGTGGCGGACCGCAGCCCACGTCGGTTCACCGACCGTGAGGTCGAGCTGCTGGCCGCGCTCGCCGCACACGCGGCGGCTGCCGTCCGTAACGCCGCCCTCATCGCCGATCTACGGGCGGCGAACCGCACGATGGGGGCAGCCGACGCGTCGCGTCGGCAGGAGGCCGCGCTGCGGGACCGGCTGATGGAGGCGGTGGTCCGCGGCGGCGGATTCGGCGAGTTGGCGGAGGTCGTCTCCGACGCCACGGGGCTGCGCACCTCTGTGCTCGACGCGGGCGGCGCGTTGCTGGCGGGGGCCGAGGACATGGCGCAGGCGCTGCCGCCGTCCGACGCTGATTCGGATTCGGATTCGGATTCGGATTCGGATTCGGCGTCGGCGTCGGCGTCGGCGTCGGCGGATTCGTCCCGGTCGCCGTCGTCAGCTCCCTCCCGGTCGCCCTCGCCGGCCTCGTCCCCGTACCGCTTCCGGCGCGGTTCGCGCCACGGCGTGGTGTTGCCGGTTCTGGTGCGTGACGGCCACGCCGGTTCCCTGGTGGCCATCGGGGAACGCAAGATCACCGACGAGGACCTGCGGCTGCTGTCGATCGGTGCGATGGCGGTCGCTCTGGTGGCGGCTTTCGAACGCTCCATGCAGGAAGCGCAGTTGCGCACCCGTGGCGAGATCCTCACCTCGCTGCTCTCGCCGGACTCCGACGAGACGAACGTACGGCGCCGGGCGCGAGGTGCCGGCATGGACGTCGACGCCATCACGGCCGTCGCCGTTCTCGACGCGTACGACATCGACGGCGCAGCCGACCAGGTGGCGCGTCTGACCCATGAGACCTCGGGGTGGAGCACCCGGCTCGGCGACCAGATCACCCTGGTGGTGCCGGGCCTTGACCTGGCCGGGCTGCGCAAGGTGCTCACCGGGCGGCGGCTGTCCGGCCCCGTGGGTGTCGCCCCGTGCGGCCGGGGGGTGGCCGGGATCCGCTGGGCCCACCAGGAGGCCCGGCAGACCGCGACCATGCTCAGGGCCCTGGGCCGCACGGAGGGCGTCGCCGAGCCCGCCGACCTGGGCGCCTACCGTGCGCTCTTCGCGCGCGCCGAGGCAAACGACGCGCGGGTGTTCATCGAGCGCACGGTGGGGGCGGTACTCGACCACGACGAATCCCGTGGCCGGGGCGGCGCGCTTGCCCGGACCGTCGCGGTGTACCTGGCCAACGCCCAGCACCACGCCCGTACTTGCGCCGACCTGCACATCCACGCCAACACCCTCTACCAGCGGCTCAAGCGGGCGGACCAGCTGCTGGGCGAGGACTGGCGCGGCCCCGACCGCTCGCTCGACATTCAACTGGCGCTACGACTGCGCGAGTTGGCACTCCGAATGGCCAGGTAGCAGACAGACATGGTCGGCACTGACCGACAACCACCCCGAACGGAGCGTGAGTTCATGCCCTCGACGACCCCGGAGAACCCGACGACCCCGGAGAACCCGGCGAACCCGGTGACCTCGACGACCTCGATCACCGCGGACGACGGCGTCCGTCTCCACCTCACGGAGACGGGGGATCCGTCAGGGCGGCCCGTCGTCCTGCTGGCCGGCTTCAAGGCAGCCGCGACGAGCTGGCGTTACCAGGTGGGCCCGCTCGCCGCCGCAGGACACCGCGTGCTCGCGGTCGATCTGCGCGGGCACGGGCGGTCCGACCGGCCGGAGTCAGGCGTCGACATGGCACGGCGCGGACAGGACGTGCGCAACGTCCTTGACACCCTGGACCTGCGCAACGCCCTGCTTGTCGGCGGCTCGATGGGCGGCAACACGATCTGGGCCTACCTGTCCCGGCACGGTCGCGACGAACGGAGCGCCGACCGACCCGAAGTGGACCGACGAGACCAGGCCGGACCCGCCACGGACCGAGTCGCCGGGATCGCCGTCGTCGACCAGACCCCGAAAATGCTGAACACCGCGGACTGGCCCTACGGTTTCTACGGCTACGACGGGTCGAACGTCGACACGTACTTCGCCCAGCGCATTCCCGACACCGGCCACGGCACTCCCCTGTGGCGCCGTGGCAGGCGACTGGTACGCCTGCTCAGGGCGATGAAGGACGCCGAACGCGCCCTCACCCCGGGCGAGCTCGCACTGCTCAACGAGCACGCGAAGGCGGACTGGCGCGCGACGATCGCGGGGACCGCCGTGCCGGTGCTGTTCGTCGCCGGCGCCGAGAGCGAGTACTGGCCCTCGGCCCACGCCGAGGCTTCGGCGGCCCTCGCGCCCAGAGGCTCGTCGTGTGTCATCGCCGCCGACGGCCACGCCGCCAACATGGAGCAGCCGAAGGCTTTCAACAGGGCTCTCCTCAGCTTTGAACGCACGCTCTGAGAATCCTCGGCACGCACGCTCTGAGAATCCTCGGCACGCACGCTCCGAGACTTCGACCACGCAGATCACGCAGATCACGCACGTGCGCACACCACCGGGCCCGGACAGCCATCCCCGAGATCCAGCCATAGAATCTCGGCTTCCGGAAGTTACTTTCCGATGAGGGGTCGTCACCTGTAGTGTCAACCGGGCGCAGGACGGACAAGATGCCCCGCACCGGTGGACGCGCCACGACGCGTTCGTGAGCTGTTCGCCGGTCCCGAGAGAGGATGCGGTCTCTCCGTGAGCACCACTCGTTCGCCCCGTCTCGACTTCTCCGACGGGCAGGGCCTGGCAACACTGCACCCGGCCGCCGGACCACCGGCCCCGTGGAGCGAACTGGCGGACGCCACCTGGTTCGAGGTGCCGGAATCGGCGTTGCCCGACCCACCGGGCCGAACGCGCCTGGCCGGTTATC
This sequence comes from Streptomyces sp. NPDC091272, assembly GCF_044757485.1. Classification (NCBI taxonomy): domain Bacteria; kingdom Bacillati; phylum Actinomycetota; class Actinomycetes; order Kitasatosporales; family Streptomycetaceae; genus Streptomyces; species Streptomyces sp. NPDC091272. The sequence continues at coordinate 3,407 of NZ_JBIVVC010000016.1, read as the reverse complement.
TCGTACTCGTACCCGCCCTGCCGCAGGCACTTGACGGGCTGCCGTCGGGCGGCGCCTCCCCGGCGCAGCAGATCAAGGTGGACGCCGACACCCGGACCGTGGTGGCGGCCGGGCACCAACTGGAGCTCACCCGGTTGGAGTTCGACCTGCTCGCTCACCTCGTGGACCACCCCGGGAGGGTGCACACCCGCGAGAAGCTGTATGCGGAACTGTGGGGGTACTACGGCGGTCAGGCGGACCACCGCACCGTCGACGTCCACATCGCTCGTCTGCGGCGCAAGCTGGGCTCCCCGTGCCGGGAGGCGATCGAGACGGTGCGGGGTGTGGGCTACCGGTTCGTCACGCGCTGAGCGGTGCCCGGCCGCCGTACGGGAGTGCGTCCGCACGGCGGCCGGGAGCCCTGATGCCCTGGATCCGGGGAGTCCTGATGCCCTGGGCGCGACCTCGTCAGCTGATGCGCGTGGCGACCGAGGCGGAGTTGTTGGCGGTGTTGGTCTCACGGCTGCTGGTACCGGCTTCGGTACGCAGGTGGACCGTGCCGCCACCGTACGAGGGGCCCTTGCCCGCGAGCTCCAGGGTGACCGTGGCGCCCGGCTTCAGCGAACCCACTCCGGCGACGAGGTTGCCCCCGGGGGTGTAGGAGGAGGAACCCTGGCTCACCCGGTCCGCGACGTGGCTGATGCCGTTGGGGAGGGTGGTGACCAGGTTGACGTCGGCGGCGGTGCTCTTGCCGACGTTGGTGACGACCACGCGCCAGACCTGCTCCTGGTTGTGGTCGATGTGGGCGGGGCCCGATGCGGAGACCTTGAGGTCCGCCTGGGCGACCTTCGGCTTCGGGTACCGGTAGTAGTCCTGGCCCCAGCGGCCGCCGGTCCAGGCGTCGCCGTAGTGGCCGTCGTACCCGTACGAGGGGGCCGGGGGCTTCGGCTCGGTGGGAGCCGCGGAAGCGGGAGCGGCGGTCGCGGCCGTGAGGGCCGCCCCCGTGACGGCAAGGCCTGCGACGACGGAAGCGGCACGGCGGCCGCGCGACGAGGTGAAACGCGCAGAGATCATGGATAGACGCCTTCCGGAACGGAACGAACGGGTGCGGCGCGCGGCGTTGAGCGCCACCGGTCCCTCCACCACATCACGCTCCCGGCGCGCGGACCGGCCGCACAGGTCCCTGCCCTACGGGGAGTAGGTCCTGGCCCCTCCGGCGCCTGTCCGACGACCGCCCGTCGACGACGTAACAGCTGCGAAACGGTTCGCTCGGCCACAAGGCGGGCACGCCCCCAACCGAAGTGACCAAGGGCCCGCCCCACCGAACAAAATGAAAAACCGCCCCCTCGCAACCAGCACCACGGAAGCCCAGGCGCCTGCGCCTGCGCGTCAGCCGCCCCCACCGAGCCCCGCTCTGCCCACGAAGCGGGTCAACGCGCCGCCGGGCCCACCGCGCCCGGCCTGCCGCGGTGGCGGAACCACTCCGGCGCCAGGATCGACATCACCGTCGCGTCCACCCGCTCGCCCTCCCGGAGCAGCGCGTCCCGCAGCACGCCCTCGGCGACGAACCCCACCTTCTCGTAGACACGGCGGGCCCTCGGATTGAAGGCGTAGACCTCCAGCGAGATGCGATGGAGCGCCAGCGTCTCGAAGCCATGTCCGACGAGCAGCCGGGTCGCCTCCGTCCCGAGACCGCGTCCGTGGGTGGCCGGTACGAGAGAGATCCGGAAGTTGCAGCTTTCGTTGCACGGGTCCCACTCGTTGAGCACCACCTCACCGACGACGTCCCCCGTCGCGCGCTCGACCACGGCGAGATCCAGTCGGTCGTCCTGCTCCTGGCGCGTGTCGTACCAGGTGCGTATCCGGGCCTGGTCGGGCTCGGCCTCGCCGTGGCTGCCGGTGAGGCGTGCGACCTCCGCGTCGAGGAACATCGGCAGCAGCGCGGGCACGTCGTCCACCGTGACCGGCCTGAGCCACAACCTCTCCCCCTTCAGCGTCGGCTTGTTGCGGAAGTCGGGGTGCGCGTCGCTTCGAACATGATCAGGCATGACCTCATTGTGACCTCACCCCGTTCCGGGGCGGATTGGGTCGGGTCCGGTACCGGGCCGCGTCAGGTACCGGGTTGCGCCCGGTTGTCCGCCGCTCCCGCGCCCCGTCTCGTCATGCGGCCCGCGCCGCGGCGGGGTGAGTTGATCGCTTACAAAGGGGGCGGGGTCCCGAATGCGCCGCCCGTGCGGCCGGGGTCCTGGGGACCCGGAGGCGCCGTGCGTGGACGGGGACTTTTGCCGCGTATCCGTCAACGTCCCAGAGGTCGTCCGCACATGCCCACCGCCGCAGCTCCCTGGCTGCTTCTCGCTGTCTTCTCCGGCACGCTGATATCCCTGCAGGCCCGTATCACCGGTGAGCTCGCCGCCGGGCTCGGCGGGGACGGTTTCGCCGCCGCCGTGATCTCGTTCGGTTCGGGATTCGCCGTACTGGCCCTCGGGCTCCTCGTGCTGCGCAAGCCGCGTCGAGGCGTCCGGCTGGTCGTCGCTGACGTACGTAACCGCCGGCTCAAGTGGTGGCAGGTGCTCGGCGGTTTCGGAGGTGCGGCCTTCCTGCTCGCGCAGGGTCTCACCGTCGGGGCGCTCGGGGTCGCCCTGTTCACCGTCGCGATCGTGGCGGGCCAGGTGGCCGGGGGCCTGCTCTTCGACCGGATGGGGCTCGGGCCCGCCGGGCCGCAGCGGCCGACCAGGCGGCGGTTGGTCGGCGCGGTGTGCGTGCTCGGCGCCGTGGGCCTGTCGATGGCCGACAAGCTGGGCGGCGGCTTCCCGTACCCGATGTTGCTGCTTCCGCTGGTGGCGGGCGTGTGCGTGAGCTGGCAGCAGGCCGTGAACGGGCACGTGCGCAACGCGTCGGGCTCCGCGTACACCGGGACCTTCTTCAACTTCGCCGCCGGTGTGGGCGCGCTGCTTCTCATCTTCCTGACGCATGCCGCCTTCACGGGCTTCCCGGCCCGTCTGCCCGCCGAGCCGTACCTCTACCTCGGCGGGCTGGTCGGCATCTCCTTCATCACGATCGCGGTCGGCGCGGTGCGCAAGCTCGGTGTGCTGGTACTCGGCCTGTGCACGATCACCGGTCAGCTGGTGGGGTCGCTCGCCCTCGACCTGCTGCTGCCGCACGGCGACGCACACGTCACGGCCGCCACCGTCGCGGGCGCGGCGCTCGCCCTGGTGGCGGTCGCCGTCGCCGCGCTCTCGGGCGGGCGGCCGGGTCGTGTCGTGGCGGCGGGCGGGACGGCCCGTACGTCGGAGGCGGAACGCGTCGAGAGGTAAAGGCCGAACAAGTCGAGGGCTAGGAGTTGTCGTCAAATCTCACGCCCACATCAGCAGGGATGCCAGGGTGACGGCGGCCTGGTAGGACTCGGCGGTCTTGTCGTAGCGGGTCGC
>NZ_JBIVVC010000015.1:27407-186004 GCF_044757485.1 Streptomyces sp. NPDC091272 | reverse complement strand
CGCCCGGTTACATTCCGAACCCGGAAGCTAAGCCTTTCCGCGCCGATGGTACTGCAGGGGGGACCCTGTGGGAGAGTAGGACGCCGCCGAACAATCTTTCAAAAGGACCCTTGGTCCCAGCGTTCATGCTGGGACCAAGGGTCCTTTTTTGTTTTTCTGCCCGAAGCGCGTCGGATGACCGACTGCGCGAGAATGACTGCGTTGCCCGAAGACTAGGAGTCACCCATGTCCACCAACTCTCCTGACGATCGTCCGGAGCGCGAGCCGCGTCACCGTGACAGCGGTGACCGGGGCGGATACCGCGGTGGTCGTGACAACGACCGCGGACCCCGCCGTGACAACGACCGGGGTGGCTTCCGTCGCGACGACCGTCCCACCGGGGGCGACCGTGGTGGCTTCCAGCGCCGGGACGACCGTCCGGCCGGCGGCGACCGCCGTGACGACAGGGGCGGCCGACCGCCCGCCGGTGGTGGCTTCCGCCGTGATGACAACCGTGGCGGCGGTGACCGCGGCGGATTCCAGCGTCGGGACGACCGTCCCAGCAGCGGGCCCCGTCGTGATGACCGTCCGAGCGGTGACCGCGGTGGTTTCCGCCGTGACGACCGTGGTGGCCGTCCCAGCGGCGGTGGCTTCGAGCGCCGCGACGACAACCGCGGCGGTGGCTTCCGTCGCGACGACCGCCCCACCGGGGGCGACCGCGGTGGTTTCCAGCGCCGGGACGACCGCCCGACCGGCGGCGACCGCCGTGACGACCGTGGTGGCTTCCAGCGCCGCGACGACCGTCCGAGCGGTGACCGTGGTGGCTTCCGTCGTGACGACCGGGACGACCGTGGTGGCCGTCCCAGCGGTGGCGGTTTTGAGCGCCGCGACGACCGCGGTGGCGACCGTGGTGGGTTCCGTGGGCGTGACGACCGTGGTGGCCGTCCGGCCGGCGGTGGTTTCGAGCGCCGTGATGACCGCGGTGGCGACCGTGGTGGTTTCCAGCGTCGGGACGACCGTCCCAGCAGCGGGCCCCGTCGTGATGACCGTCCGAGCGGTGACCGTGGCGGTTTCCGTGGGCGGGACGACCGTGGTGGCCGTCCCAGCGGTGGTGGCTTCGAGCGCCGCGACGACCGCGGTGGCGACCGTGGTGGGTTCCGCGGGCGGGACGACCGCGGTGGCCGTCCGGCCGGTGGCGGTTTCGAGCGCCGTGACGACAACCGCGGCAGCGGTGACCGTGGTGGGTTCCAGCGTCGGGACGACCGCCCCAGCAGTGGTGACCGTGGCGGCTTCCGTCGCGACGAGCGCCCGGGTGGCGACCGCGGTGGTTTCGAGCGCCGTGATGACCGCGGCGGCGACCGTGGTGGGTTCCGCGGCCGTGACGACCGTGGCGCCGAGCGTGGACCGCGTCGCGACGACGACCGTGGCTTCCGTCGGGACGACCGTCCCAGCAGTGGGCCGCGTCGTGATGACCGTCCGAGCGGTGACCGTGGCGGTTTCCGTGGGCGGGACGATCGTGGTGGCCGTCCCAGCGGTGGTGGCTTCGAGCGCCGTGACGACCGCGGCGGCGACCGTGGCGGGTTCCGCGGGCGTGACGACCGGGGCGGCGACCGCGGTGGATACCGTGGCGCGCGCGACGAGCGGGGCGGTGACCGCGGTGGGTTCCGTGGCCGCGACGAGCGCGAGCGGGAGCCCGTCAAGCGGCTGCCGATCCCGGACGACGTCACGGGCCGCGAGATCGACCCGGACGTACGCCAGGAACTGATGAGCCTGCCGAAGACCCTGGCCGAGGACGTGGCCAGGAACCTGGTGATGGTGGCCAAGCTGATCGACGACGAGCCCGAGGAGGCGTACGAGTACTCGCGTATCGCCCTGCGGCTCGCCTCGCGGGTGGCTGCCGTGCGCGAGGCCGCCGGCTTCGCCGCGTACGCGACCCAGCGCTACACCGAGGCGCTCGCCGAGTTCCGCGCCACCCGCCGGATGACCGGCACCGTCGAGCTGTGGCCCGTCATGGCCGACTGCGAGCGGGGCCTCGGTCGTCCCGAGCGGGCGATGGCCATGGCCGGTGAGCCCGAGGTGAAGAAGCTGGACAAGGCCGGACAGGTCGAGATGCGACTGGTCGCGGCGGGCGCGCGGCGTGACATGGGGCAGATCGATGCCGCCATCGTGACGTTGCAGGGTCCCGAGCTCGGCTCCAGCTCCGTACAGCCGTGGACGGCTCGGCTGCGCTATGCGTACGCCGACGCCCTGCTGACGGCGGACCGTACGGACGAGGCGCGCGAGTGGTTCGCCAAGGCCGTCGAGGCGGACAAGGACGGCAGCACCGACGCCTCCGACCGGCTCGCCGAGCTGGACGGCGTCGAGTTCGTCGACGCGCTCGTCGAGGACGAGGGCGACGCTGTTGACGGTCGTTCCGCCGCGGCGGACGATTCGGAGGTCGCCTCGGTGGTGCAGCCCCTGTTCGTGGAGGCGGCGGAGGCCGCGGGGACCGCGGTTCCGGCCGAGGCCACCGACGAGGCTGCGGCCGATGTCGATGTCGATGCTGACGCTGACGCTGACGCTGACGCGGAGGACTCGGAGCCGGGCGACGGTCCGGACGAGAGCGGGCGTACGGCCGACAAGGGCTGAGCAGTGTGCAGAGGGCGGCACCCCGGGTTTCCGGGGTGCCGCCCTTCTTTGCGTTCCGGGGCCGCCTCGGCGGAGGCGTCGCGGTCAGTCGATGTCGAGGCTGCGCAGGACCAGACCGGAGGCCGGTTTCGGGCCGAAGGACGTCGACTTGCGGGGCATCGTGACGCCCTGGCGGGCCAGGTCGCGGACGACCTCCTCGCGGACCGGGTGCATCATGACTGCCGTGGCGTCGTGGCGTACGGCCTGCTCGACGACCGCTTCCGTGTCGTGGATGTACGCGACGTGCTCCGGCGCGTCCGGCACGTGCCAGACATGGGCCAGGAGCGTCTCGTGCAGGACGGTCGCGTCGAGTGTGCGCCAGGCGTCCGGCCGGTCCTTGCGGATCGTACGGTCGAGGAGTTCCTGGTCGGGGCGGTCCAGCAGGTGGTACGCCCCGTCGCCCGCCAGGAGGAACGCGTTGCCGCCGCTCGCCGCGTCCGCCAGCGCTGCCAGGGCCTCGGAGAGGGATGTGTCCAGGCGGCGTATGCGGAAGTGGTCGCGTACCGCCGCAAGGGCATCGGAGACCGGGAGGCGGTGCAGCAGCCGGTGGATCGAGCGGACCTTGAGCGGGTAACGGGCCGTGTCGACCAGGAGGACCAAGCCGAAGTCCCAGGGGCTCGGGCCGGCGGTGCGCTCCTGCTGGAGACGCAGGTACGTCGCCCAGCGGTGGTGGCCGTCGGCGATGAGGGCCTGGTGGTGGGAGAGGTCCTCGGTCACGGCGGCGATCTCGGCCGGGTCGGTGATCGACCACAGGCGGTGGTGGAAGCCGTCCTCGGTGGTGGTGGCGACGAGCGGGGGCAGGGCGGCCGTGCGCTCGACCGTGTCCGTCGTGCCGGAGGGGCCGGGGCCGCCGCGGTAGGTGAGGAGGAGGGGCTCCAGGTTGGCGGCGGTGGCGCGCATCAGATCGGCGCGGTCCTCGACGACGTGCGGCATGACGTCCTCGTGCGGGAGGACGACACCCTCCTCGGGGGCGGACAGCGCGAGCGCGCCGATGATGCCGCGCTGCAGGAGACCGCCCCGGGACTGCTCGTACAGGTAGAGCGCCGGCTCGGCGTCGGGGGCGAGGATTCCCTTGCCGAGCCAGTCGCGGAGGGTCTGCGCGGCCTGCTGGTGACGGGCGGCCGCAGTGTCCGCCTGCGGCAGGATCAGACGCACGATGTTGTGCGGGTCCGCGGACTCCAGGTGCAGCAGGCCGTCCGGACGGACCACGACGTCGTAGGGCGGGGAGGTCACGGCGGCCAGGCTGCCGACCTGCTCCGGGACATAGCGAAGTCCGCGCAGGGGGACCATTCGCAGGCCGTGGTCCCCGGGCGGCCCAGGTGTGCTCATTGGTGCATCGTAAGTCGGGTGGGGGGGGATGGGTGATGATCGGGGGAAAACCAGCAGAACCTAGGAAGGGACCAGAATGAGCCGGCAGCAGAGCAGGACCCGTCCGGGCAGCAGCGAGACGGTGCTGCGCGAGGCCTACGACACGGCCCTGCTGGACCTCGACGGGGTGGTGTACAAGGGCGGCGAGGCCATCGCGCACGCGCCCGAGGCGCTCGACGCGGCGCGGGAGGGCGGGATGCACCTCGCGTACGTGACCAACAACGCGCTGCGGCCGCCGGATGCCGTCGCCGCCCACCTGACCGAGATCGGAGTGCCCGCGGAGGCTTCCGACATCATCACTTCCGCGCAGGCCGTGGCCCGGCTGATCGCCGATCAGGTACCGGCAGGGGCGAAGGTGCTGGTGATCGGCGGGGAGGGCCTTGAGGTCGCACTGCGTGAGCGCGGTCTGGAACCGGTGGACTCGGCGGAGGACGGGCCGGTGGCCGTGGCGCAGGGGTACGGGGGGCCCGACATGACGTGGAGCAGGTTCGCCGAGGCCTCGTACGCGATCCGTCAGGGCCTTCCGTGGTTCGCCTCGAACACGGACCTGACGATTCCGAGCGCGCGGGGCATCGCACCGGGGAACGGCGCGGCGGTCGAGGTGGTGCGGATCGCGACCGGCGCGGAACCGCAGGTGGCGGGCAAGCCGTTGCCGCCGATGCACCGGGAGACGATCCTGCGGACCGGGGCGAAGCGGCCGTTGGTCGTCGGGGACCGGCTGGACACCGACATCGAGGGCGCGAACGTGGGGGAGGTCGACTCCCTGCTGGTGCTGACCGGGGTGACGGACGCCGCCCAGCTGCTGGCGGCCGAACCCAAGTACCGGCCGACGTATGTGGACGAGGACCTGCGGGGGTTGCTGCGCGGGCAGCCCGAAGTGGTGGCTGAGGAAGGGGCGTTCACCTGTGGTGGGTGGAGCGCCTCGGTACGGGGGGACGCGCTCGCGGTGGAGGGCGAGGGCGAGGGCGAGCCGATCGACGCACTGCGGGCGCTGTGCGCGGCGGCCTGGGCCCAGGCGGGCGACGGGGCGTGCGAGTTGAAGGCGACGGAGGCGCTGAAGGTGGCGGGACTGGAGTAGCCGGGCGCGAGGGGAGGGCGAGAGCCTGCGGTGGCTCGTGGCTCGTGGCTCGTGGCTTCTGGCTTCTGGCTTCTGGCTTGTGGCTTGTGGCTCTTGGCTCTTGGGTCTTGGCTCTTGGCCACAGGCTCCACGGAGAGGAAGGCGAGGGTAGGCTAGCCTTACCAGGTGTTGGTTGAGAGTCCACCTGAACAGAGCGTGGAGCCCGGCTCCGCTCCGTCCGCCTCGCGTCCCGCCCGTCGGCGGAACGCCGTGCGTGCCGTCGGCCTGCTCGTCTCCCTCGGCGCCCTGGTGCTGGTGGTGCTCGCGAGCATCGCCGTGGGCGCCAAGATGATCCCGGTCGACGACGTCTGGCACGGCCTCGCGCACTTCTCCGGTACCGACGACGACGTCATCGTGCGGGACGTGCGCATCCCGCGCACCGTCCTCGGCGTGCTCGTCGGGGCCGCGCTCGGCACGGCCGGTGCGGTGATGCAGGGACTCACCCGTAACCCGCTGGCCGAGCCGGGGGTCCTGGGGGTGAACGCGGGGGCTTCGGCGGCCGTGGTGTCCGCGATCAGTTTCCTCGGGGTGACGTCGCTGACCGGCTACGTGTGGTTCGCGTTCCTCGGCGCGGGGGCGGTCTCCGTGCTCGTGTACGTGCTCGGGGGCAGCCGGGGAGCGACGCCCGTACGGCTCGCGTTGGCCGGGACGGCCGCCACCGCCGCGCTGTTCGGCTACGTCAACGCCGTACAGCTGCTTGACTCGGCGGCCCTGGAACGGCTGCGGTTCTGGACCGTGGGGTCCCTCGCGTCCGCGGACGCGGCCGTGGTGGGCAAGGTGTGGCCGTTCATCGCGGCGGGGCTCGTGCTGGCACTGTTGATCGCCCGGCCGCTGAACGCGATGGAGATGGGCGAGGACAGCGCGCGCTCGCTGGGCGTGCACCTGATCCGTACCCGCGTCCTGGCGATGGTCGCCGTGACGCTGCTGTGCGGCGCCGCGACCGCCGCCTGCGGGCCGATCGTCTTCATCGGGCTGATGGTGCCGCATCTGGTGCGGGCCGTCACGGGGCCCGACATGCGGTGGATCCTGCCGTACGCGGCCGTGCTCGCGCCCGTGTTGCTGCTGGGTTCCGACGTGCTGGGGCGCGTCGTGTCCCGCCCGGCAGAGTTGCAGGTCGGGATCGTGACCGCGCTGATCGGCGGGCCCGTCTTCATCCACCTCGTACGCCGTCGGAGGATGGGACAGCTGTGAGCACCGTCGAGAGGACCACGGCCACCCGGTCCAGGAAGCCTGCGGCGATACGTTTCGGCAGTGGGCTGTCGTTGCGGCTGCACGCCCGTGCCGTCGTCGCGACGCTCGCGATCGGCCTGGTGGCGCTCGTGGTCGGCGCACTGCTGGTCCTGGTGGGCAGCGGTGACTTCCCGATCACCCCCGGCGAGGCCGTGCAGACGCTGCTCGGGAACGGCGCGGTGGCCCAGGAGTTCATCGTCGTCGACCTGCGGCTGCCGCGGATGCTGACCGGGCTGCTGGTCGGTGCGGCGCTCGGACTGTCCGGGGCGATCTTCCAGTCGATCTCCAGGAATCCGCTGGGCAGCCCCGATGTGCTCGGCTTCGGCCAGGGGGCGACGGTCGGCGCGCTCGTCGTCATCGTGCTCTTCCAGGGCGGCAGTTGGGCGGTCGCCGCCGGCGCGCTGGCGGGCTGCGTGCTGACGGGCGTTCTGGTCTACCTGCTCGCATGGAAGAAGGGCGTGCACGGTTACCGGCTGGTGCTCGTCGGCATCGGGGCCGCCGCCATGCTGACCGCGGTCATGCAGTACCTGCTGACCAAGGCCAACCTGATGGACGCCACCCGGGCGGTGCTCTGGATCACCGGCACGCTCGACGGGCGCGGTTGGGAGCAGGTGGTGCCGCTGGCCGTCGCCTGCGCCGTCCTGGTGCCGCTGGTGCTGCTGCACGGACGGGCGCTGCGCATGATGGAGATGGGCGACGACGCGGCGTACGCGCTGGGGGTGCCCGTGGAGCGGTCCAGGATCGTGCTGCTCCTGAGCGCCGTGCTGCTCATGGGCGTCGCCACGTCGGCGGCGGGGCCGATCACCTTCGTGGCGCTGGGTGCGCCGCAGCTGGCGCGGCGGCTGACCCGGTCGCCGGGGCCGAACCTGGTGCCGTCGGCGCTGATGGGGGCGGGGCTGCTGGTGGTCGCTGACTGGGCCGCGCAGTCGCTGTTCGGCGAGCGGCAGCTGCCGGTGGGCGTGGTGACCGGCGTGGTCGGCGGCTGCTATCTGCTGTGGCTGCTGGTGACCGAGCGCAAGGCGGGACGGATATGACACCGGCCGGGGCGCGGAAGACCGGAGTGCGGAGGACCGGAGCTCGGACGAGCAGTACCGAGCGGCGGAAGACCGGTAGCGAGCGGCAAAAGAGCAGTGACGGGCAAATGAGCAGGAACAACCGGAGGAGTACGACGTCCATGCAGCGCCTCGTCGCGGAAGCGGTGACCCTCGGTTACGACGAACGGGTCATCGCCGAAGACCTCTCGGTCGAGATACCGGACAACTCCTTCACCGTCATCGTCGGGCCCAACGCCTGCGGCAAGTCGACCCTGCTGCGCGCCCTGTCGCGGATGCTGAAGCCCTCGCGCGGCCGGGTGCTGCTCGACGGGCAGGCCATCGGGGCGCTGCCCGCCAAGAAGGTCGCCAGGACGCTCGGTCTGCTGCCCCAGTCCTCGGTCGCGCCCGACGGCATCACCGTCGCCGACCTCGTGGCCCGCGGGCGCTACCCGCACCAGGGGCTGCTGCGGCAGTGGTCGCCCGAGGACGAGCGGATCGTCGAGGAGTCGATGGCAGCCACCGGGGTCGCCGAACTCGCCGAGCGGTACGTGGACGAGCTGTCCGGCGGCCAGCGCCAGCGGGTCTGGATCGCGATGGCGCTCGCCCAGCAGACGCCGCTGCTGCTCCTGGACGAGCCGACCACCTTCCTGGACATCCAGCACCAGATCGACGTGCTCGACCTGTGCGCGGAGCTGCACGAGACACAGGGGCGCACGCTCGTCGCCGTACTGCACGACCTCAACCACGCGGCGCGGTACGCCACGCATCTGATCGCGATGCGGGACGGGCGGGTCGTCGCCGAGGGGGCGCCGGCGGAGATCGTCACCGCCGAGCTGGTGGAGCGGGTCTTCGGGCTGAGGTGCCAGGTGATCGCGGACCCCGAGACGGGGACCCCGCTGGTGGTGCCGGCGGCGCGGAGGCCCCGGACGCCGGCCCAGGCCGCTACAGCAGCTTCCTGAGGTGCAGGAGGTCGCGGAAACCGGCCTCCAGCTTCACCCGGCCGGTGGCCCAGGCCCGCGGGAAGTCCAGATCGCCCTCGACCATCGAGACCAGGTCGTCGCCGGTCATCGCGAGGCGGATCTGCGCGCGTTCCGCGGGCGGTCCCGGCCTGGTGTCCTCGACGCTTATCCGGCCGTCCGAGAACCGGCCCGTGAAGGTCTGGTCGAGGTCGGTCAGGTAGCAGCTCAGCGAGCGGTCGAACGCGGCGGCGCTGCGCACGCGGTCGTTGTCGGACCTGCTGAGAGTGTCCGAGAGTCTGTCGAGTGCGCCGCGGCACTCCTCCATGGTCGCCATCAAGGCCGACCGTACCTCAGGCCGCGCGTCACGGCTTCGCGGTAGCGTCGTGAGCATGGACGCACAGGACACAGCCGCGGCAGGTGGCCCGGCACCCGTCGCCGCCGGTCACGCGGCGGCCGCTCCGGCCGGGGACGGCGGGGACGGCGGGGCGGGCGGGGCCGAGGGCATGGTGGCGTACGACCCGGCCGCCCCGGCGCCGCTCGGGGTCGCACGCGGCACGACGGGGAACGCCGAGGTGGACGCCCGCCTGGAGCGTCTTTCGGACGTCGACCACCTCACGGCGGACGGACACATCGAGGTGTACGAAGATGTACACCGGGGGCTGCGCGAGACGCTGAGCGCACTCGACGCACGCCCGGGACCTCCGGCGCACCCCGCCTCCCCGTACGACATCAGGAGCTGAACGAGAGTGGCAGGAGTGGCACGCCGCCGCCTGGACGCCGAGCTGGTCCGCCGGAAACTGGCCCGTTCGCGCGAGCACGCGAGCCAGCTGATCACCGCGGGCCGGGTCAAGGTCGGCGGGGCGGTGGCGAGCAAGGCCGCGACGCAGGTCGAGACGGCGGCGGCCGTGGTGGTGCTCCAGGACGACGGAGACCCCGACTACGTGTCGCGCGGCGGGCACAAGCTGGCCGGGGCGCTGGCCGCCTTCGCACCGCTGGGACTGCGGGTCGAGGGGCGGCGGGCGCTCGACGCCGGGGCCTCCACCGGCGGTTTCACGGATGTCCTGCTGCGGGCCGGGGTGGCGCACGTGGTCGCGGTGGACGTCGGCTACGGACAGCTGGCCTGGTCGCTGCAGTCCGACGACCGGGTCACCGTCAAGGACCGCACCAACGTGCGCGAGATGACCCTGGAGATGATCGACGGGACGCCGGCCGACGTGGTGGTGGGCGACCTGTCGTTCATCCCGCTGGGCCTGGTGCTGCCCGCCCTGGCGCGCTGCGCCGCGCCGGACGCGGACCTGGTGCTGATGGTGAAGCCGCAGTTCGAGGTGGGCAAGGAGCGGCTCGGCAGCGGGGGAGTGGTGCGCAGCCCCGAGCTGCGGGCCGATGCCGTGCGGAACGTGGCCCGGCAGGCGTGGGCCCTGGGCCTCGGCGTGCGGGGAGTGACCGCGAGCCCGCTGCCAGGGCCTTCAGGGAACGTCGAGTACTTTCTGTGGCTGAGGGCCGGAGCTCCGGAGCTCGACCCGGCGGATGTTGACCGTGCAGTGGCGGAGGGGCCTCGGTGACCACACAAGGGACGACCGGAACGTCAGGTGCGGCGGAGGCGGCCCGGGTGCTCGAACCCGCCGCCGAACGCACCGTTTTCCTGCTCGCGCACACGGGGCGCCCGGCGGCGATCCGCAGCGCAGAGCTCGTAGTGGAGGGGCTGCTCAAGAGCGGTCTCGGCGTACGTCTGCTGGAGTCGGAGGCGGTCGACCTGCCGCTGCCGTCCTCCGTGGAGACGGTCGTCGAGGCGACCCCCGACGTGCTCGACGGCTGTGAGCTGCTGATCGTGCTGGGCGGCGACGGTACGTTGCTGCGGGGCGCGGAGATCGCCCGTGCGTCGGGGGTGCCGATGCTGGGCGTCAACCTCGGCCGCGTCGGCTTCCTCGCCGAGGCGGAGCGCGACGACCTGGACAAGGTCGTGGACCGGGTCGTCACCCGCACGTACGAGGTCGAGGAGCGGATGACGCTCGATGTCCTGGTGCACAACAACGGCGTCGTGATCCACCGGGACTGGGCGCTCAACGAGGCCGCCGTCCAGAAGGTCTCGCCCGAGCGGATGCTCGAAGTGGTGCTGGAGATCGACGGTCGTCCGGTCACGGGGTTCGGCTGCGACGGGATCGTGTGCGCGACGCCCACCGGGTCCACCGCGTACGCCTTCTCGGCGGGCGGGCCCGTGGTCTGGCCCGAGGTGGAGGCGCTGCTGATGGTGCCGATCAGTGCGCACGCGCTGTTCGCGAAACCACTGGTGACGTCGCCGGACTCGGTGCTCGCGGTCGAGGTGCAGCCGCACACTCCCGACGGGGTGCTGTGGTGCGACGGACGGCGGACCGTCGAACTGCCGGCGGGGGCGCGCGTGGAGGTCAGGCGGGGGGCGGTGCCCGTACGGCTGGCGCGGCTGCACCACGCTTCGTTCACCGACCGGCTGGTCGCCAAGTTCGCCCTGCCCGTGGCGGGCTGGCGCGGCGCACCGCACTGACGCGCCGGCGCCCTTCAGCGTCACACCGGCGCACACCGCCCCGGCGCACCCGGAGGTCCCGGCACGGTTCGCGGGGGTCAAGGCCGGCCGGGTGGGGCAGGCGGGCACCATGAAGCAGGCTGAACAGCTCAGGCCGCGGATCACCGCGGGCTCCGACGGCTCCGACGGCTCCGGGGACTCCGCGCGCTCCGGGGGCTCCGGTAGGTCCGCGCGCTCCGGGGGCTCCGGTGGGTCCGTCGGGAGCGCGTCGGACGGGTCCCGTCACACACGGGGCCCTGAACCTCGTAAGGTCGTGTCCGTGTTGGAGGAGATGCGGATACGGTCGCTCGGAGTCATCGACGACGCTGTCGTCGAGCTGTCACCCGGATTCACGGCGGTGACCGGCGAGACCGGAGCGGGCAAGACCATGGTCGTCACCAGTCTCGGGCTGCTGCTCGGAGGCCGGGCCGACCCTGCCCTGGTACGGCTCGGCGCCAAGTCGGCGGTGGTGGAGGGGCGGCTCACGATGCGCCCCGGCGACCCCGCGGCCGTGCGGGCCGAGGAGGCCGGGGCGGAACTCGACGACGGGGCGCTGCTCATCAGCAGGACGGTCTCCGCCGAGGGACGTTCGCGCGCCCACCTCGGCGGGCGTTCGGTCCCGGTGGGGCTGCTCGCCGAACTGGCCGACGACCTCGCAGCCGTGCACGGGCAGACCGACCAGCAGGGTCTGCTGCGGCCGTCCCGGCAGCGCAAGGCCCTCGACCGGTACGCGGGCGACGCCGTCGCGGTGCCGCACGCCAAGTACGCGTCCGCGTACCGCCGTCTCAAGGCGGTGTCGGCCGAACTCGACGAGATCACCACGCGGGCCCGCGAGCGCGCCCAGGAGGCCGATCTGCTGCGCTTCGGCCTGGAGGAGATCGCCGCCGTCGACCCGCAGGCGGGGGAGGACATCGAGCTGGCCTCCGAGGCCGAGCGGCTCGGTCACGCCGAGTCACTGGCCTCCGCCGCCGCCCTGGCGCACGCCGCGCTGGCCGGCAACCCCGAGGACCCCGAGGGCGTCGACGCGAACACCCTGGTCGCGGGAGCCCAGCGGGCGGTGGACGCGGTCCGCGCGCACGACCCGGCGCTCTCGGCACTCGCCGAGCGCATCGGGGAGATCGGCATCCTGCTCGGCGACGTGGCGGGCGAGCTCGCCGGGTACGCCGACGACCTGGACGCCGACCCGCTGCGGCTCGCCGTCGTCGAGGAGCGCAGGGCGGCCCTCACCCAGCTCACCCGCAAGTACGGGCCGGACATCGACGCGGTGCTCGCCTGGGGGCAGGAGGGCGCGGCCCGGCTCACCGAACTGGACGGCGACGACGACCGGATCGGTGAGCTGACCGCGGAACGCGACGCCCTCAAGGACGAACTGTCCGCCCTGGCGCAGGCGTTGACCGACGCCCGCACGGAAGCCGCGGCACGGTTCGCCGACGCGGTGACCGCCGAGCTCGCCTCCCTCGCGATGCCGCACGCCCGCGTGAGCATCGACATCCGGCAGACCGAGGACGCCGAGCGGGGCATCGAGGTCGGCGGGCGGCTCGTCGCGTACACCTCGTCGGGGGCCGACGAGGTGGAGCTGCTGCTCGCACCGCACCCCGGTGCGCACCCGCGGCCGATCGGCAAGGGCGCGTCCGGCGGTGAGCTGTCGCGGGTGATGCTCGCCGTGGAGGTCGTCTTCGCCGGTTCTGACCCCGTGCCGACGTACCTCTTCGACGAGGTCGACGCGGGCGTCGGCGGCAAGGCGGCGGTCGAGGTGGGCAGGCGGCTGGCGAAGCTCGCGAAGTCGGCGCAGGTGGTCGTCGTGACGCATCTGCCGCAGGTGGCGGCGTTCGCGGACCGGCAGCTGCTGGTGGAGAAGACCCACGACGGTTCGGTGACCAGCAGTGGCGTCACCGTCCTGGAGGGCGAGGACCGGGTGCGCGAGCTGTCCCGGATGCTGGCGGGCCAGGAGGACTCGGAGACAGCCCGCGCACACGCGGAGGAACTGCTCGCCACGGCGCGCGCGGACGTCTGACGCCCGGCCGGCGGGAGCTACCGGCCCGATGATCACTCGTGCGGGTGGAAGCGCGCGGGAAGTCACGGAGCCGTGGCACGGGTGGTGCCCCAACGGCCCCGGGTGCTGGCATCCTTGGCGCCGGAGTGCGTACCGCACGCACAGTGCGGCAGCGGGCTCGGCAGGTGTGCGCAGGAGTTCGGGAGTTCGAGGAGGCATGCGATCGGGCACCGGCGCACCCGGTGAACAGGTGTTCGGCGTCACACACCCGGCGTGACGCCACGCACCCGGCACCAGCCTTCGCGCACTCGGCCACGCAGGTATTCCGGCACCAGACTTCACCAATCGGCCACGCAGGTATCCCGGCACCCAGGAGCACCCACCACCGTGAGCAGCAGCCCGCCACCGCCGTACGGACAGTCGCCGCTCCGCGTCGTCCAAGTGCTCGGCGGTGGGAGCGCAGGCAGCAGCGCGCACGTCAGGTCGCTGACCGCGGGGCTCGTCGCAAGAGGGGTGCGGGTCACCGTGTGCGCCCCCGCCGAGCTGGAACAGGCGTACGGCTTCGCCGGTGCGGGCGCCGACGTGGTGAACGTCCCGCGGCGGGGCGACCCCGTCGCCGTCGCCGCGCTGCGGACCGCCTGCGTGGGCGCGGACGTCGTCCACGCGCACGGGTTGCACGCCGCCGTGCGCGCCGCCTTCGCCGTGAGCGGGATGCCGGCCGGGCGGCGCACGGCCCGGTGGCCCGAGGGCCGCCAGGGGGAGAGGCCGGACGGCAGTCAGGCGGACCGGCCCGTGCCGCGCGTGCCGCTCGTCGTCACCTGGCACACCCGGCCGCACACCGAGGGCGCCCGTGGTCATGTCGCACGGCTGATGGAACGCCGTGCCGTCCGGGCCGCCTCGGTCGTGCTAGGCACCTCGTCCGAACTCGTCGACCGCGCGCGCGGCGGGGGCGCCCGTGACGCGCGCCTCGCACCCGTCACGGTGCCCGCGCCCCGGCCGCCCACCGGCTACCAGGAGAGCAAGGCGAGGGCCGAACTGGGCGCCGTGGAGCGACCGTTGCTGATGGCCGTCGGCAGCCTGGTGCCGCACCGGGGATACGACGTCCTCCTGGACGCCTCAAGGGCGTGGCGCGGCCTGGATCCCGCACCGCTGCTCACCATCGCGGGGGAGGGCCACGACCGGGGCGCGCTCCAGCGCCGCATCGAGACCGAGGACCTGCCGGTACGGCTCATCGGGCGGCGCGAGGACATCTCCGAGCTGCTCGCCGCCGCCGACGTCGCCGTGCTGCCCAGCCGCTGGGAGGCGCGCTCCGTGCTGGCCCAGGAGGCACTGCGCGCCGGGGTGGCACTGGTCGCCACAGACGTCGGCGGCGTCCGTGAACTGGTCGGCGACGCCGCCGAATTCGTACCGTACGGGGACGCCGACGCCCTCGGACGTGCGGTCCTCGCGCTGCTCGACGACCCGGAGCGCCGCGCCGCGCTCGCCGCGGCGGGCCGGCGGCAGGCGGCCACCTGGCCGACGGAGGACGAGACGGTCGCCCAGGTGCTCAGCGTGTACGACGAGCTGACGGGGCACGGCTGAGCGTGCCGGGGCCGGGCGCGGGGCACCGGGACCCGGTCGACGGCGCGCGCCGCGCGCCTGCCGGGTCCGGCCGCCGCCGCTAGGAGGCGTGTCGCCGTGCCCGTAGCGCCAGGCTCAGTGCCAGCACCGTCTGCGGGTCGTCCAGGTCGGTGCCGAGCAGCTCCGAGATGCGGGCCAGCCGGTTGTAGAGGGTCTGCCGGTTGAGGTGCAGTTCGCGCGCCGTCTCCGCCTTGCGGCCCGCGTGCGCCAGATACGTCTCCAGGGTCGGCAGCAGCGGTGGCCGGGAGGCGCGGTCGTGGTCGCGCAGCGGGCCGATCGCCCGGTCGACGAAGGCGGCGAGGTCGGGGTGGTCCCGCAGCCGCCACAGCAGCAGGTCGATGTCCAGGCGCCGGGCGTCGTACCAGGGCCGCTCGTGCAGCCCCTGCGCCGCCGTCGCCGTCTCCGCGGCGTGCCGCAGCCCCGCCGAGGCCGCCGCCCAGCCGCCCGCCACCCCGACCACCACGACCGGCGGATGGGCGCCCGCCCGGCCGAGCCCGGCGCGCTCCACCCCGGCCCGCAGCGCGGCCGCCACCCGGTCCGCCACCGCGGTGCGCTCCGACTCCGTACGCAGCCCGAGCAGCAGCGGAACCCGTCCCTCCACCGGCCGTACGCCGAGCAGCACCGGCACGCCGACCGAAGCCAGCTCCTCCAGCACGGCCCGCGCCAGGACCGCCCAGTTCCCGGACGGCGACAGCTCGGCGGCCAGCCGCATCACCACCGGCAGCAGCGGCCCCTCGCCGGGCTTGAAGCCCAGCACCCGGGCCTGCGCGGGAGCGTCGTCCGCCGAGACGCGGCCCTGTGCGAGGTCGGAGAGGAAGTCGCCGCGCCCGCGCGCCGCCAGCTCCTCCTCCTGCCGCGCCTGCATGAGTACGACGGCCAGGATGTCCGCCGCCCGTTCGGCCGCCATCCGGTGCACCGGCAGCAGCGGCGCGCCGACGCCGAGCAGCACCAGCCGGGCCCGTACCGAGCCCGCTCCGGGGCCGCCGCCCGGCACGTCCACCAGCACCCCGTTGGCCGGGGGCCCCGACTCGCGTGCCTCGCGCCGGCCGCGCAGCCCCTCCCACACCTGGAGGGGGTCGGCGCCCGGGTCCTTGGCCGAGGGTCCCGCCGCGTACAGCAGCTGTCCGTCGGCGGTCTCCAGGAAGACGGGGTTGACGGTGAAGTCCGCCAGGATGCCGAGCACCTGCGGGACCCCGCCGCCGCCCAGCAGTGCCTCGGTGCAGCGGCGGTGGACGTCCTCGGCCCGCCGCAGCAGCGTGTAGTGCCCGTTGACGATCTCCGTGTGGACCTCTTCGGTGACGGACACGAACGGCACCTCGCGGTGCAGCTGCACCAGCGGCAGTCCGGCCGTCCGCGCGGTCTCCACCAGCGTCGAGGGCAGCCGGCCGAAGCGCGGGCCCAGCTCGACGACGAGGGCCGCGATGCCCCGGTCGGCCAGTCTCCGTACGAAGGCCCGCTGCTCGGCCGGACGGGTCCCCAGCCCCAGCCCCGTCGTCAGCAGCAGTTCACCGCCCTTGAGCAGCGAGGCGATGTTGGGGACCTCACCCGCGTGCACCCAGCGCACGGTCCTGTTGAGCCGGTCGGCGCCCGCCACCACCTCCGGCAGCCCGCTGCGGAGTCCCGGCAGTTCAAGTGCCCTTTGCACGGTGATTCCGCCCTGCGTGTCCATGCACCGGGACGGTACCGGAACGCCCCGGAGGCGACGGCCTCCGGGGCGTTGGGGTGCGCGGGGTGCGGGGCGCCGGGCGGGGCCGGTCAGCCGCCGTACGCGCCGGAGGCCGTCAGCCGCAGCGCCGTGTCGATCAGCGGCACGTGACTGAAGGCCTGCGGGAAGTTCCCGACCTGGCGCTGCGCCTTGGAGTCCCACTCCTCGGCCAGCAGTCCCAGGTCGTTCCGCAGCGACAGGAGCTTCTCGAACAGTCGGCGCGCCTCGTCGACCCGGCCGATCATCGCCAGGTCGTCGGCCAGCCAGAACGAACAGGCCAGGAACGCGCCCTCGTCACCCTCCAGGCCGTCCACGCCCGCGTCGTCACCGGTGGTGGGGTAGCGCAGTACGAAGCCGTCGGGGGTGGACAGCTCGCGCTGGATGGCCTCGATGGTGCCGATGACGCGCTTGTCGTCGGGCGGCAGGAAGCCCATCTGCGGGATGAGGAGCAGGGAGGCGTCCAGCTCCTTGGATCCGTAGGACTGCGTGAAGGTGTTGCGCTCGGGGTCGTAGCCCTTCTCGCAGACGTCCGCGTGGATCTCGTCACGCAGCTCGCGCCAGCGCTCCAGCGGGCCGTCCGCGTCGCCCGCCTCGATCAGCTTGATCGTGCGGTCCACGGCGACCCAGGCCATCACCTTGGAGTGCACGAAGTGCCGGCGCGGGCCGCGCACCTCCCAGATGCCCTCGTCGGGCTGGTCCCAGTGGCCCTCCAGGTAGCGGATCAGCTTGAGCTGGAGGAGCGAGGCGTAGTCGTTGCGGGCCAGGCCCGTCATGTGCGCCAGGTGCAGGGCCTCGGTGACCTCGCCGTAGACGTCGAGCTGGAGCTGGCCCGCGGCCCCGTTGCCGACCCGGACCGGGCCGGAGTTCTCGTAACCGGGCAGCCAGTCCAGCTCGGCCTCGCCCAGCTCGCGCTCGCCGGCGATCCCGTACATGATCTGCAGGTTCTCCGGGTCGCCCGCGACCGCGCGCAGCAGCCACTCGCGCCAGGCGCGGGCCTCCTCGCGGTAGCCGGTGCGCAGCAGCGAGGAGAGGGTGATCGCCGCGTCGCGCAGCCAGGTGTAGCGGTAGTCCCAGTTGCGGGAGCCGCCGATGTCCTCCGGCAGGGAGGTGGTGGGGGCCGCGACGATGCCGCCGGTGGGCGCGTACGTCAGGGCCTTGAGCGTGATCAGCGAGCGGACCACGGCCTCCCGGTAGGGCCCGTGGTATGTACAGTGCTCGACCCACTCGCGCCAGAAGTCGACCGTGAGCTCCAGCGCGCCCTCCGGGTCGGGAACCGGCGGGGCCTCGCGGTGCGAGGGCTGCCACTGGATGGTGAAGGCGAGCCGCTCACCGGGTCCGACCGTGAAGTCGGAGTGCGTGGTGAGGTCCTGGCCGTGCGTCTCCACGTCCGTGTCCAGCCACACGGAGTCGGGGCCCGCGACCGCGACCGTGCGGTTGTCCACCCGGTGCACCCAGGGCGTCACCCGGCCGTAGCTGAACCGCATGCGCAGCGCCGAGTGCATCGGCACCCGGCCGCTGACGCCCTCCACGATTCTGGTCAGCTGCGGCGCGCCGTCACGCGGCGGCATGAAATCGGTCACCCGGACCGTGCCCCGCGGGGTGTCCCACTCCTGTTCCAGGATCAGGGAGTCACCGCGGTAGCGGCGGCGGGAGGCCGGCGGGGCCTCACTGCCGTCCGGATAGGAGGGTCCGATCCGCCAGAAGCCGTGCTCCTCGGTACCGAGGAGTCCGGCGAAAACGGCATGGGAATCGAAGCGGGGCAGGCACAGCCAGTCGACTGAACCGTCCCGGCAGACCAGCGCCGCTGTCTGCATGTCTCCGATGAGTGCGTAGTCCTCGATGCGCCCGGCCACGTGCAATCTCCAGTCGAACGGCCACATCCGCACCCTCGCGGGGGCTTCTGCGGTCAGGGGATCTTCGACGACGAGCTTTCGGAGGCCGGAGCTGGCGGGAAGATGCCGTCGCCGGCCGGCTCGCAGCGATGTGTTCGTGAAGGATACGACGGAGAGAGCTCATCCGCGTGAGGTCGCTGCAACGTGAGTGGGCCGAACGGGTGAGGCGCAGGTGGAGCCGCTGTGCCCAAATGGTGAAGGAGGCTCGAACGGGCAGCCGAATGACAGCGTTCGCGGACTTCGGCCCCGCGCGGGCGTCTTCACAGGTGCGGCCGAGGAGGCGGCCGGAATCCGTTCGCGACCAGGCCCGCGGCCGCGTTCGGGCGCGGACGCCGGAAGCAGCCTGCCGGAGTCACTGTTACCCTGGTAGCCCGTGGACGGTGGGGAGCAAAACCCCCCGAACCGCAGCGACGGCGTCCCCCGAGAAGACCGGTGAATGCACTGGTTGTCCACCGGTGGGGAGGCCGGAAACGCACCCTCACCTCGCGACCACGGGAGCCCCGTCTTGGCCATGCAGAACAAATCCACGACGACCAAGCACATCTTCGTCACCGGGGGTGTCGCCTCTTCCCTCGGCAAGGGTCTGACTGCCTCCAGCCTGGGCGCTCTCCTGAAGGCGCGCGGTCTCCGCGTCACCATGCAGAAGCTCGACCCGTACCTGAACGTCGACCCCGGCACGATGAACCCCTTCCAGCACGGCGAGGTGTTCGTCACCAACGACGGCGCCGAGACCGACCTGGACATCGGCCACTACGAGCGCTTCCTCGACGTCGACCTCGACGGCTCGGCCAACGTCACCACCGGCCAGGTCTACAACACCGTCATCGCCAAGGAGCGCCGCGGCGAGTACCTCGGTGACACCGTGCAGGTCATCCCGCACATCACCAACGAGATCAAGCACCGCATCCGCCGCATGGCCACCGACGACGTCGACGTCGTGATCACCGAGGTCGGCGGCACCGTCGGCGACATCGAGTCGCTGCCGTTCCTGGAGACCGTCCGTCAGGTCCGCCACGAGGTCGGCCGCGACAACGTCTTCGTCGTGCACATCTCGCTGCTCCCGTACATCGGCCCCTCGGGCGAGCTGAAGACCAAGCCGACCCAGCACTCGGTCGCCGCCCTGCGCAGCATCGGCATCCAGCCCGACGCGATCGTGCTGCGCGCCGACCGCGAGGTCCCCACCGCCATCAAGCGCAAGATCTCGCTGATGTGCGACGTCGACGAGGGCGCCGTGGTCGCGGCCATCGACGCCCCGTCCATCTACGACATCCCCAAGGTGCTGCACACCGAGGGCCTGGACGCCTACGTGGTCCGCAAGCTGGACCTGCCGTTCCGCGACGTGGACTGGACCGTCTGGGAGGACCTCCTGGACCGCGTCCACAACCCGCAGCACGAGGTCACCGTCGCGCTCGTCGGCAAGTACATCGACCTGCCCGACGCGTACCTCTCGGTCACCGAGGCCATGCGGGCCGGCGGCTTCGCAAACAAGGCCCGCGTCAAGGTCAAGTGGGTCACCTCCGACGACTGCAAGACGCAGGAGGGCGCCCGCAAGCAGCTCGCCGACTGCGACGCCGTCCTGATCCCCGGCGGCTTCGGCGAGCGCGGCGTCAACGGCAAGGTCGGCGCCATCCGGTACGCCCGCGAGAACAAGGTGCCGCTGCTCGGCATCTGCCTCGGCCTCCAGTGCATCGTCGTCGAGGCGGCCCGCAACCTGGCCGGCATCGAGGACGCCAACTCCACCGAGTTCGACGCCGCCACCGCCCACCCGGTGATCTCCACCATGGAGGAGCAGCTGGCGTACGTCGAGGGCGCGGGCGACCTCGGCGGCACCATGCGGCTGGGCCTCTACCCGGCGAAGCTCGCCGAGGGCTCCATCGTGCGCGAGGTCTACGCCGACGAGCAGTACGTCGACGAGCGCCACCGCCACCGCTACGAGGTCAACAACGCCTACCGCGCCGAGCTGGAGAAGAAGGCGGGCATCGTCTTCTCCGGGACCTCCCCGGACAACAAGCTCGTCGAGTACGTCGAGTACCCGCGCGAGGTCCACCCCTACCTGGTCGCCACCCAGGCGCACCCGGAGCTCCGCTCGCGCCCGACCCGCCCCCACCCGCTCTTCGCGGGCCTGGTGAAGGCGGCCGTCGAACGCCAGCAGCAGGCGCGGGCGCAGGGCGAGTAGGCGCGGGACGGCCGCGTGGCGGCCACGCGTTAACGTTGCCGGGGTGAGGCCCTTATCTGGGACCTCACCCCGGTTTCTGCATTTTCAGGAGGATGTACGTGGCCATCGAGGACAGCCCCCAGGAGTGGACGACCACCGGGACGGCGACCCCCTTCCAAGGGGCGAAGACCAGCGTCCGCACCGACCACGTGGTCATGCCCGACGGCAGCGTGGCGAGCCGTGACTACCAGGTGCACCCAGGTTCGGTGGCCGTCCTCGCCCTGGACGACGCCGGGCGCGTCACGGTGCTCAGCCAGTACCGCCACCCGGTCCGCCACAAGCTGTGGGAGATCCCGGCCGGCCTGCTCGACGTACCGGGGGAGAACCCGCTGCACGCCGCCCAGCGCGAGCTCTACGAGGAGGCGCACATCAAGGCGGGGGACTGGCGGGTGCTCACCGACGTCTACACCTCGCCCGGAGGGTCCGACGAGGCGGTACGGATCTTCCTCGCCCGGGACCTGTCGGAGGCGGAGGGCGAACGCTTCGAGGTCTCCGAGGAGGAGGCCGACATGGAGCACGCCCGGGTGCCGCTCGACGAGCTGGTGCGGGGGGTGCTCGCCGGGCAGCTGCACAACACCTGCCTCGCGGTCGGGGTGCTCGCCCTGCACGCCGCCCGGTCCGGCGCCGGCGGCGGACTCGACGCGCTGCGCCCGGCGGAGGCCCCGTGGCCGGCCAGGCCCTTCTGAGACGGGCCGGTCGTAAAAACTGCTGATCCGATCGGGGGACCTGTCCGCCGCGCTCCCCCGGATCAGTAGCAGAGCGTGAACTAGGCTCGAATCCCCGACCGCGGTCGCGGCGGGGATTGGGCGCAGGCGGACGGGAGCGTGGCCCGTGACGGACCAGGCGGTGGACAACGGCGGCGCGGCGGCGGTCACTGCGACCGTCACCGCGGCACAACCGGCGGCGGGCTCCGCCCATGACTGGTCGGGCAGTGAACTGCTCGGCCGGAAAAGGGAGTTGAAGGAACTGCGCGCCGACATCGAGCGCACAGGACTGGACACCCTCACCGGCCGCAAGGTGCCCAGGGCCCGCGTGCTGCTGATCGCGGGCCGCCCCGGCTCCGGGCGCACCGCCCTCGCGGAGGAGCTGGCCCGCTCCCTCATGGACGACTACCCGGCGGGCGCGCTGCGGGCCAGGCTCACCGCCCCCGGCGGCGACCGCGTCCCCACCGAGGAGACCGCGCGAGGGCTCCTCGACGACCTGTCGATCGCCGCCCCGGCCGGCGCCGGCGCCGACACCCTCTCGGAGATGGTGCGCGAGGCCCTCGCCGTACGCCGGGTGCTGCTGGTGCTGGACGACGCGGCCGACGCCGAACAGGTCGACCCGCTGCTCCCCGACAACCCGGACTGCCTCGTCATCGCGACCGCACAGGGCCCGCTGACCGGCATCCCGGACGTACGGCCGTGCACCCTCGGCGGACTCGACACGGCCTCCGCCGTCGCGCTGCTCGCGCAGTACACCGGAAAGGTCCGCATCACTGTCGACCCGACCGCGGCCGACGCGCTCGCCGAGGAGTGCGGTGGGCAGCCCGCCGCACTGGTACTGGTCGGCGGCTGGCTGGCGGGCCGCCCGAAGTCCTCGGTCGCCGACGTCACCAAACACCTCCACGAGTTGCCCGAAACCCCCGAACAACCGCAGGGCGCGGGCCCCTTGGCGCGGGCGCTGCGACTCGTGCACGACTCGCTGCCGCAGCCCACGGCGCGGATGCTGCGACTGCTGGCGCTCGCCCCCGCGGGGCTCGCGGACGCCCACACCGCCTCCGCGCTGGCCGGGTGCTCGGTGTCGGCGGCGCAGACCACGCTCGACGACTTCGCGGTCCAGGGGCTGCTGCACCCGGTGCACGGCTCCGTACCGCAGTACCAGGTGCCGGGTTGCATCGCCCCGTTGCTCCTGGCCCTGACGGAGGCGCAGGAGCGGCCCGCGGAGCGGCAGTTGGCGCGGGCGCGGATGCTGGAGCGGACCGTGCGTCAGCTCCACTCGTGCCGGGCGGTGACCGAGCCGGACGGCTCGCCCGCGCGCCGCAAGCTCGCCGGACTGCCGCGCGCGCTGCGCTTCACCACCCCCCAGTCCGCCGCCGGTTGGCTGCGCACCCGTCGGCCGACCCTGCTCGCCGCCGCCCGCACGGCGGTGGCGGACGGTGAACTCGACACCCTCGCACGGCGGTTGATCGCCGCCCTGGTGCGGGCGCTGGTGGCCCACCGCGGTACCGAGGAGGCCGCCCCCGACCTCTACGGGCTGCACCGCCTGGTCCTCGACGTGGCCGAGCGGCGCGACCTGCACCGGGAGAAGGCGGCCGCACTGCTCAATCTGGCGGACCTGGACGCGCGGACCGGACGCACCACCGAGGCCCTGGCCCGCTACCGGGCGGCCCTGGACGCGGGCCGCACGGCGGGTGACCCGTACGCCACGGCCCGCGCGATGGAATCCGTAGGTGGCACATACCAGGAAATGGGGGATTTCTCACGCGCCGCCGACTGGTACGGGCGGGCGCTCGCCCAGCGCCTGGCACGCGGCGAGGACGAGGACGGGGCGCGCCTGTACGGACGGCTCGGCGCGGTGCACACCTACGCGGGCCGGTACGGCGAGGGGCTCCGCGACTGGCGGGCCGCGGCGTCCGGACTGCGCCGGCTCGGTGATCTCCCGGGGCACGCACGGGCGTTGAGCGAGATGGCCCGCGTGCAGGAGTACGCGGGGCGCCCCGAGGAGTCACTGCGCACCTGCCAGGAAGCGGTCGAATGGGCGCGCCGGGCGGACGACGTGCGGCTCCAGGCGGCGCTTCAGCTGCGGCTCGCCGACACCCTCGACCGGCTCGGCGACCCGACCGCGGCCCGACTGCACCGGAGCGCGGCGGAGAGACTAATGGAAGAAGGCGCTCCAGCCTACGAAATCCGTAGCGCAGCCGCGCGAGGTTGATGCTTTGTAAGGCTAGACAGGTGGAAATCCTTCATTAGACTGGCTTTGCCGCATCAAGCCGCGGTGTTCCCCAGGCGTGCCTTCCATGCCTGGTCACATGCCTGGTCACACGCCTGTTCATGCGCCCGGACATGTGAGGCACAGCCCGTTCCATCCCCACCGAGTCAAGGACCGTGATCTATCGTGTTGGTCGGTATTCCCCGCGAGGTCAAGAACAACGAGTTCCGGGTGGCCATCACCCCCGCCGGCGTGCACGAGCTCGTGCGCCACGGCCACCAGGTCGTCGTCGAGAAGGGCGCCGGTCTCGGCTCCTCGATCACGGACGGCGAGTACGTCTCCGCCGGCGCCCGCATCCTCGACACGGCCGACGAGGTCTGGGCCGCCGCGGACCTGCTGCTGAAGGTCAAGGAGCCGATCGCCGAGGAGTACCACCGCCTCCGCAAGGACCAGACCCTCTTCACCTACCTGCACCTCGCCGCCTCCCGCGAGTGCACGGACGCGCTCCTGGAGTCCGGCACCACCGCCATCGCCTACGAGACGGTCGAGACCGCGAACCGCGCGCTGCCGCTGCTCGCCCCGATGTCCGAGGTCGCGGGCCGCATCGCCCCGCAGGTCGGCGCGTACCACCTGATGCGCCAGGTCGGCGGCCGCGGCGTGCTCCCGGGCGGCGTCCCGGGCACGGCGGCGGGCCGGGCCGTGGTCATCGGCGGCGGCGTCTCCGGCTGGAGCGCCACCCAGATCGCGGTGGGCATGGGCTTCCACGTGACCCTGCTCGACCGCGACATCAACAAGCTGCGCGAGGCCGACAAGGTGTTCGGCACCAAGGTGCAGACCATCGTCTCCAACGCCTTCGAGCTGGAGAAGGCCGTCGTCGAGGCCGACCTCGTCATCGGCGCGGTGCTGATCCCGGGCGCCAAGGCCCCGAAGCTCGTCACCAACGAGCTCGTCGCCAAGATGAAGCCCGGAAGTGTACTTGTCGACATTGCAATTGATCAGGGCGGTTGCTTCGAGGACTCGCACCCGACCACGCACGCCGAGCCGACGTTCAACGTCCACAACTCGGTCTTCTACTGCGTGGCCAACATGCCGGGCGCCGTACCGAACACCTCGACCTACGCCCTGACCAACGCCACGCTGCCGTACATCGTCGAGCTGGCGAACCGTGGCTGGGTCGAGGCGCTGCGCCGCGACGCCGCCCTCGCCAAGGGCCTCAACACCCATGACGGCCAGGTCGTTTACCGCGAGGTGGCGGAGGCGCACGACCTCCCGCACCTTGAGCTGAGCAGCCTTCTGGGCTGACGCGTCAACAGGCGTCGTCAACATCGCGCGCCCGGCCGGACCTTGCCTCCGCGAGGTCCGGCCGGACGTGTATCCGGTCACTTTGCGACGCTCGTTCAACTCGTCGCGAACGTAACCCTTTAACCGATTCGTACACCTGCGAAACCCGGCCCGCGTGCTTCGCGTACACCCCTGCGCACCCTTGACAGAGAGGTGTTCGGTTGCCGACACATCGACCCGGGTCCGGTGGATTGTGTTGCTGCGGAGCGGTGACACGCCATAGAGTCGGCGACCGTCGGCATGGTGCCACGCTGACCTATCGATAAGTTTCCTGGTCACGTCCCAAGGAGGTAAGACGACTTGTGAATGAGTCGACATTTACTCCCGGGGGTGGTCGATCGGGAACGCCTGCGCAGGGCCAGAGCCCTACAGGGCTCGAAGCTGTCGGCTCGGTAGCGGTCCGCACCTTCGCCACCCATCAGCACATGACGACATCCCACCAGAGCATGGACGGCCTACACGTGAACGCCATGGCCGGCGACCAGAGTGGCGATAAGTCCACCACCGGCTTCGCCGACTTCGACGAGGTCCCCCAGGGGCACTTCTACGATCCCGACGCCGAGTACGAGCCCGACCCCGAGTACGCGGCCACCCTCGCCCCCGACGCTGCCCGCCAGCGCCGCGAGCGGATCGGCCCGACCGGACGGCCGCTGCCGTACTTCCCGATCCCCGGACCGCTGACCGATCACGGCCCGGCCAAGATCATCGCGATGTGCAACCAGAAGGGCGGGGTCGGCAAGACGACCTCGACCATCAACCTGGGTGCCGCGCTCGCCGAGTACGGACGCCGCGTCCTGCTCGTCGACTTCGACCCGCAGGGAGCCCTGTCGGTCGGTCTCGGTGTGAACCCGATGGAGCTCGACCTCACGGTCTACAACCTGCTCATGGAGCGGGGCATGTCGGCCGACGACGTGCTGCTGAAGACGGCCGTTCCGAACATGGACCTGCTGCCCAGCAACATCGACCTGTCCGCCGCAGAGGTGCAGCTGGTCAGCGAGGTCGCGCGCGAATCCACCCTTCAGCGGGCGCTCAAGCCACTGATGAACGACTACGACTACATCGTGATCGACTGTCAGCCCTCGCTCGGCCTGCTCACGGTGAACGCCCTGACGGCCGCGCACAAGGTGATCGTGCCGCTGGAGTGCGAGTTCTTCGCACTGCGCGGCGTGGCCCTGCTGACGGAGACCATCGAGAAGGTCCAGGAGCGGCTCAACCCGGACCTGGAGCTCGACGGCATCCTCGCCACGATGTACGACTCCCGCACGGTGCACAGCCGCGAGGTCCTCGCGCGCGTGGTGGAGGCGTTCGACGATCACGTGTACCACACGGTGATCGGCCGGACGGTGCGCTTCCCGGAGACCACGGTCGCCGGAGAGCCCATCACCACGTACGCCTCGAACTCCGTCGGCGCCGCCGCCTACCGTCAGCTCGCCAGGGAGGTGCTCGCCCGGTGTCACGCCGAGTGAGTCTGCCGGGGGCCGACGAACTGTTCCGTACGACCGGGGGGATGGGGCTGCAGTCGCCCTCCCGCAGGTCGGGTGTCAACGGCGACACGGCCAGGGTGCCGGCGCCCGCGGCGGAGCCGGTGCCGGCGGCCGAGCCGGGTCCGGCCGAGAGCGGCGGGGGCGCCGAACACGGCGCCGCCGCGGACGCGGGCGGCCGACAGGGCACCCGGGGCGCGGAAGGGCCGCCCGCGGCCGCCGCGACGGCGGCCCCCCAGGCCACCGCCAACCGGCCCCAGGAGGCCTCTGGGGCGCCGCGTAACGGCGTACCGGCCGGAACGGGGGCCCAGCCCCGCCGACGGGGCGGCCGGGGCGCCAACCGGCGGCCCAGCGGCCGGGAGCGCCACGACGAGAAGATCACGGTCTACGTCTCCGCCGAGGAGCTCATGGACCTGGAGCACGCCCGTCTCGTCCTGCGCGGCGAGCACGGGCTGGCGGTCGACCGCGGACGGATCGTCCGCGAGGCGGTCGCCGTGGTCCTGGCCGACCTGGAGTCACGGGGCGACGCGAGCATCCTCGTACGGCGCCTGCGCGGGCGCTGACGGGGGCGACGCGAGCCAACCCTCGTAGGGCGGCTTTCGAGGGCGGCGCGAGCATCCTCGTACGGCGCCTGCGCGGGTGCTGACGGGGGCGACGGTAGCCTCGGCTGCCACCTCGCCGAGTTCCGCCCGTACCCAGGACATCCTTTGACGCCGCCCGCCCTTCCCGACCGCTCGGACGCCGGACCCGGCCGCCCCTCGCGCCGCCGCCCTCTCGGGCGGGGGCCGGGGGCGGACGGCGTTCCCGCGCCCGCCGACGCCGGCCCTGGCGATCCGGTGGCCGGTGACCCCGTGCTCGGTGAGGGGCGGCCGGTGGAGTCCGGCCGGCCCGCGGCGGGGCCCGGGCCAGGAGCGGCGGTCGCGGAAGCGCTGGTCCCGCAGCCGGCTCCCGAGCCCGGGGGCGGGCGGTTCACCGTTCGGCTGGTGAACTTCGAGGGCCCCTTCGACCTGCTCCTCCAGCTGATCTCCAAGCACAAGCTGGACGTCACCGAGGTCGCGCTCTCCCGGGTCACCGACGACTTCATGGCGCACATCCGGGCCATGGGCGCCGACTGGGACCTCGACCAGACGACGGAGTTCCTGGTCGTCGCGGCCACCCTGCTCGACCTGAAGACCGCCCGGCTGCTGCCCGCCGCCGAGGTCGAGGACGAGGCGGACCTGGCGTTGCTCGAAGCGCGCGACCTGCTGTTCGCGCGGCTGCTGCAGTACCGGGCGTACAAGAAGGTGGCGGCCGTCCTTGAGGAGCGCCGGCTTGCCGAGGGGCGCCGCTACCCGCGCACCGTCGGGCTGGAGAAGCAGCTGGCCGCGCTGCTGCCCGAGGTGGTCATCGGCATCGGCGCCGAGCGGTTCGCCGAACTGGCGGTGCGAGCCATGCAGCCGCGGCCGGTGCCCGAGGTGTACGTGGACCACATCCACGCGCCCCTGGTGTCCGTGCAGGAACAGGCGGGCATCGTGGTCGGGCTGCTGCGGCAGCGCGGGGCGGCGGACTTCCGGGAACTGGTCGAGGACGCACCGGACACCCTGACCGTGGTCGCCCGGTTCCTGGCGCTCCTGGAGCTCTACCGGGAGAAGGCCGTCGAGCTGGACCAGGAGCAGGCGCTGGGGGAGCTGACGGTGACCTGGGTGGGCGGGGTGGGCACCGAGCCGCTGGTGACCCGGGAATTCGATCTCGACGTGGAGGAGCGGGAGTGAGCGAGCAGCACCTGCGGGGCGCGCTGGAGGCCGTGCTGATGGTCGTCGACGAGCCCGCGACGGCCGAGCACCTCGCCAAGGTCCTGGACGTGCGCGAGCGCGACGTCACGGACGCGCTGCGCGAGCTGGCCGACGAGTACACCGTCCAGGGGCGCGGCTTCGAGCTGCGGCAGGTGGCGGGCGGCTGGCGGTTCTACTCGCGCGCGGTGTACGCGGAGGCGGTCGAGGCGTTCGTACTGGACGGGCAGCACGCCCGGCTCACCCAGGCGGCCCTGGAGACCCTGGCGGTGGTCGCGTACCGTCAACCGGTCTCCCGTTCGAGGGTCTCGGCCGTACGGGGAGTGAACTGCGACGGGGTCATGCGGACCCTCCTCCAGCGGGGTCTGGTCGGGGAGGCGGGCACGGAACCCGAAACAGGTGCGATCCTGTACAGGACGACGAACTACTTTCTGGAGCGGATGGGCCTGCGGGGCCTGGACGAGCTCCCGGAACTCGCGCCCTTCCTCCCTGAGGCAGATGCGATCGAGGCTGAGACGCTGGAGGGTGTGCCGTCGTTCGATCCGGACGCACCGTACGCCCCGGGCACTCATGCAGCAGACGACGACAAGACGGATTTTTGATGCGAAGCAACGACAGGAACAGCAGCGGCGGCAACGACCGGAACCAGCGGGGTGCGGGTGACGGACGCGGCCCCGCCGGTGGCGGGCGCGGCGGCGCGGGCAGTGGACGGGGCGCAGGCTCCGGCTCGGGCTCGGCGGGCGGCGGACGCGGCGGAGCCGGTGGCGGCCGCGGTGGCTCCGCCGGTGGCCGCGGTGGTTCCGGTGGCGGGCAGGGCTTCGGCGGTGGCCGCGGTACGTCCGGTGGCGGGCAGGGCTTCGGCGGCGGCCAGGGCTTCGGCGGCGGTCGCGGTACGTCCGGTGGCGGTCGTGAGGGCGGCTTCGGCGGCGGACGCGATCCCCGCGATGCACGTGACTCCCGCGATGCCCGTGACTCCCGTGACGCCGAGCGCGACCAGCGGCCGAAGCGTCCCCGTCCCGAGGAGCGGCGCTACGACGTAGGCCCCTCCGCCACCCACGAGGGCCCCCGCAGTGGTCGCGGTGACTCCGCGCGCGGTGGCGCCAAGGGCGGCCCGAAGTCCCCGAAGACCCCGCAGAAGCCGGGCCGTCGCGGCAACTACAACGCGGGCGCCTCCCGGCCGCGTGAGCTCGACGCCAAGATCGAGCAGCGCAACCGGGACCGCTACGCGGGCAAGCCCGACGTGAAGATCGAGAAGACCTTCCCGGGCGCCGAGCAGGAGGGCGAGCGTCTGCAGAAGATCCTCGCCCGCGCGGGCATGGGGTCGCGGCGCGCGTGCGAGGAGCTCATCGAGCAGTCCCGCGTCGAGGTCAACGGCCAGATCGTGGTCGAGCAGGGCATGCGGGTCGACCCGCACAGGGACGAGATCAAGGTTGACGGCCTGACGGTCGCCGCCCAGTCGCACCTGTTCTTCGCGCTGAACAAGCCGGCCGGTGTCGTCGCCACCATGGGTGACCCGGACGGCCGCCAGAACCTCAACGACTACGTGAACAACCGCGAGACGCGGCTGTTCCACGTGGGCCGTCTCGACACCGAGACCGAGGGGATCATCCTGCTCACCAACCACGGTGAGCTGGCCCACCGCCTCACCCACCCCAAGTACGGCGTGAAGAAGCAGTACCTCGCCGCCATCCAGGGCCCGCTCCCGCGCGACCTGGGCAAGCGGCTCAAGGACGGCATCGAGCTGGAGGACGGGTACGCCCGCGCCGACCACTTCCGCGTCGTGGAGAACACCGGCAAGAACTACCTGGTCGAGGTGACCCTCCACGAGGGCCGCAAGCACATCGTCCGCCGGATGCTGGCCGAGGCCGGGTTCCCGGTCGAGCGGCTGGTCCGCACGTCCTTCGGGCCGATCCCGCTGGGTGACCAGAAGTCCGGCTGGCTGCGCCGGCTGACGAACACGGAGGTCGGCATGCTGATGAAGGAAGTCGGCCTGTAGGCCTTAGCCTCCTCCGCTCCCACTCCCGTTCCCACTGCCTCGCACTCTTCGAGGCGCGCCCGGGGCCGGTACCTGCTCGTGCAGGTACCGGCCCCGGGCTTTTCGCTGTCCCGGGGCCCTTGCCCGGCAGGCTCTCCCCATTTATAGTCACTATGACCATTTAAAAGGTCGTACGGCTGCCCGGCCTGGGCCCACGGGGGTGGACCAGGCCGGGAACGGCCGGCACGGCGTGACGGAGGCCGGAACGTGTCGGAGAGAGACATCCCACAGGGCTACGACCCGAAGGAGTTCGAACCCTTCGCGGTCACCGTCGATCTGGCGGTCTTCACCGTGCGGAACGCCCTGCTGCACGTCCTGCTGATCCGCCGCGGGCAGGCCCCCTTCGCAGGTACGTGGGCGCTGCCCGGAGGTTTCGTACTGCCTAGGGAGTCCGCCGAGCGCGCCGCGCTGCGTGAACTCGCCGAGGAGACAGGGCTGTCGGAGTCCGTCGCGTCCGCGCTGCACCTGGAGCAGTTGCGTACCTACAGCGATCCCGGCCGGGACCCGCGGATGCGGGTGGTGTCGGTGGCGTTCACCGCCCTCGTGCCCGACCTGCCGGAGCCGCGCGGCGGCGGCGACGCGGCGGAGGCCCAATGGGTGCCGCTGACGGGCGAGTTGCAGGCGCTGCTGGCCTTCGACCACGGCCGGATCCTGGCGGACGCGCGGCGGCGGGTCGGCGACAAGCTGGAGTACACGGCGCTCGCGATGGCCTTCTGCCCACCGGAGTTCACGCTCGGAGAGTTGCAGCAGGTGTACGAGACGGTGTGGGGGGTGGCCCTGGACCGGCCCAACTTCCGGCGCAAGGTACTGGCCACGCCGGGGTTCGTGGAGCCGGTGGGCGGGCCGCCGCGCCGTACCGGTGGGAGGGGAAAGCCCGCGGCGCTGTACCGGGCGGGGGCGGCGAGGGCGTTGCACCCGCCGTTGCTGCGGCCGCCTTTCGACGATGTGCTCCTGGAAGGGACTCACTCATGAAGCCACTCACCGCTTCTGCCCACACCTCTGCCACCGCTTCTGCCACCACCTCTGGCACCGTTTCTGCCCACACCTCTTGCACCGCTTCTGCCAACACCTCTGCCCGTGCCTCTGGCAACACTTCCGTCGCCGCGGCCAAGCAGGCCGCCACCGGGTCGCTCGTCGGACTCGCGCTCGGCGACGCGCTCGGCTTCCCGACCGAGTTCAACGACGTGCCCTCGATCCTCGCCAAGTGCGGGCCCTGGCGGGAGATGGAGCTGCCGGGCACGTCCGGAGGTTCGCGGCGGGCGGGAACGGCGCACGTCTCGGACGACACGCAGATGACGCTGGCGCTGGGACGGGGCCTGGGCACCGCTCTCGCGCGTG
Organism: Streptomyces sp. NPDC091272; assembly: GCF_044757485.1. Lineage (NCBI taxonomy): Bacteria > Bacillati > Actinomycetota > Actinomycetes > Kitasatosporales > Streptomycetaceae > Streptomyces > Streptomyces sp. NPDC091272. The sequence goes on along the minus strand of NZ_JBIVVC010000015.1, from coordinate 154,815 downwards.
GGCCGCTGGGGCCGCGGCGGATGGAGCGGCCGGTGCGGGAGGAGTTCGTGGACTGGTACCACTCGCCGGAGAACAACCGGGCTCCCGGGCGTACGTGCATGGTCGCGTGCCGGCTGCTCGACAGCGACCTGCCGTGGCAGAAGGCGTCGCAGACCGGTTCCAAGGGGTGCGGGGCGAACATGCGGGTGGCGCCGGTGGGGCTGGTGCCGGGACTGAGCGAGGGGGAGCGGGCGGGGGCGGCACAGTTGCAGGCGGCGCTGACGCACGGGCACCCGACGGGGCTGGCGGCGAGCGACCTGACGGCACGGGCGGTCTACCAGCTCGCGCAGGGGGCGGAACCGACCGGACTGGTCGGGCAGTTGCGCTCGTACGCGCTGGAGAGCAGGAGCGTGTACCAGGAGCGGTGGCTGGGCGACCTGTGGAGGCACGCCCAGGACCCGACCCCGCAGCACTTCGCCGAGCGGGGCTGGGACGAGTGCCTGGGGGTGCTGGAGCGGCTGGAGGGGGCGTTGCGCGACCCCTCGCTGTCGCCCGAGACGGATCCGTGCCTGGTGACGGGGGACGGGTGGATCGCGGAGGAGGCGCTGGCGACGGCGCTGCTGTGCTTTCTGATGTTCCCGGACGAACCGGTGACGGCCCTACGACGGGCCGCGTGCACCCAGGGCGACTCGGACTCCCTCGCCTGCCTGACCGGCGCGTTCGCGGGCGCTCACCTGGGGGCGGGGGCCTGGCCGGGGGAGTGGGTGGAACGGGTGGAGTACCGGGGGGAGTTGGTGGGGCTGGGGGAGGGGTGGGACGGCGGGGGTGTGTGAGGGGTGAGGAGGCGGTCGGGGATGGTGGGGTTGTTGGTGCAGTTGAGTTGGGTGCTTATGGTGCGGGCCAGGGTTGCGGCGACCCTGCTGCGGAGATCCAGAGTGAGGCCGTCGATGTTCTTCGCGTTGAGACGCACGGAGAGCGGGAACTGCTCCTGTTGCTCGGCATGAGAGCCGCGTACTTTGCAGGGGAAGGCGTAACGGGAGTCCTCCTCGTTCAGCCACCAGCCGGAAAGGACATCACCGCCTGCCTTGCGCCAGCCGGTGCGTTCTGCCGTTGCGAGTGATGCACCGAGCCAGCCCACTCGTACGGTCAGAGAGCTCCTGGATCCAGCCGGGCCAAAGACACACGGCGTCGACCCTGGTTCCCAATAGTCGTCTCCCGGCCGCCACTTGCGACCCGTGTATGACAGTGCGGTGACTACTTCACTCAAAGGCATCCCTGTATTCACGTATGCGACGTCGCGGTCTCCCATCGACCGGGCTACGGACTCCACATTGCCGCGGCCGATCAGTGAGGTGCAGATGTCCTGTCCAACGGGCGGGTGTTTGGCGACAGGAGTTGAGCATCCTGTTGTAGTCAGCAGAGCGGTCAAGAAAGCCAGTACAGACGTGCGGTGATTGTTCATTTTCCCTTCAGATGACCTGACGCGCCGACTGGACCTTCGACCGGCCCAGGGCGTGTGACTCCTCGATGTCTCGGTAGAGGGAGAACTTCTCCTCCCTGGTCAGACCTACCGAATCCGCGTACGTTCTTACTGGGGTCAACGCTTCCTTTTCGCAGAGCTCTTCGATCTGTTGCATTGTCTTCAGGGCTTCGGAGTCGTTCTTGACCTCGTTGTCCTTGAGATACTGCAAGGTGTGGTTCCCATATGCGGTGCTGGCTGCACCCGCTGCTGTGTCCAGGGCCAAGGGCACTGCGGTTGCTACCGCCACGCCTGCGGCGGGACCCAGCACGAGGGTGCCGCCTACGCCGGCTACCACCGCGGCCGCGCCACCCACCGCGTACTTACGCCACTCGCCCCTCTTCTCCGCGTCAAGATTCGCCTGATCTTCCTTGTCCTTGAAGTCTGCTTCGACTTGAGAGATGCGGGACTGGTCCAGAATTCCGTGGACTTTTGCGGCGTTGTGCGCGAAATCGATTCCTGACGACCGGTTGTCCTCGAACGACGCCAGAGCGCTGGACGTATACACCTGCTGGGCTGCCGAGAGGGTCTTGTAGCCCTCTTCGCTGCCCGCAACGACGGTCATAAAGTTGCGTGAGGCGAACTCGCCGAAGTCCGTACGTGAATTCCCTGCGTCTAATCTGAACAGTTCGCCGCCGTTCAAATCCTCGCGACTGTCACCGAAGTTGAGCGTTGAAAAGTTCAGGTCGTCGATGTAGGCCGCCCCCATCCTCCCCAAGCTGTCCATCATCGCTTCTGGCGGCTTTGTTTCCTCGGTCGGGCTGTACAACCCAACAACCTTCCTCATAATCGCCGCCGTCTCCGCATCCCTGTGCAACCCCGGCCGTGCGTCGTCCCACGGGTGGCCCGTCGTGGCTGCTTCCAAGGCGTGGCCGAGTGCGTCCGGGCCTCCGTCGTGGGAGCTCTCGGCCGTGCGGTTCAGCGTGTCTGCCGGCCACTTGAAGCCGGCGCTCGTCAGGTCGTCCAGATGTCTGCCGCCCGCGAAGAACTCCTTTGCCGCCTGCGGGCTGTGCCCCAGGCCCTCCAGGACGCTCGTCAGCGGGTCGTAGCCCGCTCCGGAGAGTCCGGACGGGTTGAAGCCGAAGTCGAAGTCGCCGTTCGTGCGCGGCCTGTTCTCCATGAAGAAGTCGGGGTCTTCTTTGTGCAGCCGGAGGATGTCCTCGGCGATGGGGTTGATGAACCGGGGGTCGTAGTCCCCGTGACGGAGCAGTCCGCCCAGGACTTGGTAGCCGTAGGGGTCGTTGAACCCGAGCGCGTCCGCGTTGAGGCGTTCGGTGCCCAGTCTGCGGAACTCCTCGGCCCAGGAGCCGGGCAGGTGCGACCGGTTGTCCGGGTCCGTGGCCGATGCCAGTGCCGCGCCCAGCCCGCGTTGGAGCTCCTTCGCCAGGGCCAGGCGTTCCGGCTGGTCGCCGACCGTGCAGTCGAGGGACATCCTCGCGTAGAAGTCCAAGGTCTCCTTCGGCCCGCCCAGCCCCCGGAAGAACGCGGCCGAGAAGTCGGAGTCCTTCGCGTTGAACCTCAGGATGCGGTTCAGCTCGGCGAACTGGGGCGCCGTCATCATCGTCCCCACCCTCGCCAGTTCGAGCGCACGCTCCTGCTGCGCCTCGTCGAGCGAGCGGTAGCTGCGGTGGCCGAAATTGTGGGCGTCGTTGCCGTGGGACTTGGCCAGGGCACGGGACACCGAGGCGTCGATCTCGGCTGCGTGGGCGACCAGGACGGCCAGCCGGTGGTTCAGCTCGATCTCGGCCGGCTTGCGGACGTCGACCGAGGGGACGGGCGCACCGGGCAGACCGACCAGCCGCAGACCGAGCTCCGGACCCTCCACCTCCCGGATGTGGCGTACCGCCCGCTGGATCCTGGTGAGCTCCAGGTGGGCGTCCTCCAGGACCTTGGCGATGCTGGTCGCCTCTGCCAGCGCGTCGGCGAACTCCTTGGTGGTCCTACGGACGAAGTCCCGTGTGACGCCGGCGTTGACGCCGCTCCACCGGGCGGTCTCCGACTTCCTGAGGAGACCGGACCCGGCGTTCGCGGACAGCCTCTTGAGCTGGGCCGCGGTCCGTTTCCAGTCGGCGACCGCGCGGCCGAGAGCGGTGAGATCCACGTCCGCCACGTCGGCGTGGCTGAGGTCGGACGCGGGAGCGGGAGGACTCATGGGCCCGGCCCTACTTGAAGTACTCGGTGAGACGGGACACCGGCACCTCGGGCGCCGTAACGCCGTGGATCTTGGTCCGGATCTTCGCGTCGTCCATGGCGTGCGACGCCTTCGTGTGGTCGAGGTGGTCGGAGATCCGGGCACAGGCCTGGAGGAGGGCCGTCAGCTGGGAGGTCCACAGGGACAGCGTCGTCGACAGGGCGGGTCCCATCGCGAAGTGGTGGGACCTGAGCGCGGTCGCGGCCTGCGCGGAGGAGCAGGCCGCGGACCCGTTCGCGCCCGTACCGGCGATGTCGGCCGCACGGACGAGGGAGCAGTGCAGGAGGTACGCCTCGTGGCCGACCGCGCCCAGGTCGTCCTGGTGGGCGACCAGATCGGCCCGCCCGCCCGCGCCACCGCCGTGCGCACCTGTACCCCCGGCCCCGCCCGACGTCCCGGTTTTCAGCTGTTCCCACTCGTTCCAGGCCATGGGCCGGTTCCTCCCCGGGGGTGCGCTACAGCGACTCCCCGTACGCGAGAGCCGACTCACGGCGCGTACGGACCAGGAAGTCTTCCACCCGGGCGCGGTCGGGGAGAGCAGGCAACGGGCTGCCCGGTTCGGCCGCGACGGCGGACGTGGCCAGCCGGTCCAGCCGGTTCTCGACCTCCGGCCAGGGGACTTCGCCGCGTCTGACGGCGAGGAGCGCCTCACGGGCGTCGCCCACGTCGAGCGTCAATTCACCCGTACGGAGAAGGTCGCGACAGCTGCCCACGAGGCGCAGCAGGTGCATGGCGTGCTTCCAGCGCGGCGCCCCGTGCCGGCGTACGTCGGCGTCAATCTTGCGGCGCTGGCTCTGCGCGTAGCCGACGAACGTCGTGAGCACCTGGCGGGAGAGGAACGCGGTGCTAAGCGAGAGCAGTTCCTCGCCCCGGGCGTCCGCGTGCAGGGGGAGCGGGGAGTGCAGGCACTCCAGGATGGTGGGGTTGGCGCGCAAGGCCAGGTCGCAAAAGCGTTCCAGTTCCCACGAGAAGTGTTCGTCGGCGGGGCCCTCGACGTGCGTGGGCGGCTTGTCGAAGCACCAGAAGAGCGGGGTGGGGGCGACGAAGACCCCCCGTACGTCCGTGTCGCTCCCCTCCGTCGCCAGACCGAACGCGCGCGAGCCCATGACGCAGGAGTAGACGGTGTGGTCGCGTACCAGGGCGGCGGGGGAGAGCGGGGTGGTCATACCGGGATTGTGGCCGGTCAGGCCAGCCGGATCGACCCACTTTCCACGGTGATCGCGCGCGGCGGCAGCGGCTGCTGCGCCGGGCCGCCCGCGACGGACGCGTCCGCCACGCGGAACTTGCTGCCGTGGCACGGGCAATTGATGGTGCCGCCCGACACGTCGGTGACCGAGCAGCCCTGATGGGTGCAGGCCGACGAGAACGCCTTGAAGCTGCCCGCGACGGGTTGCGTGACCACGACCTTCTCGTCCTTGAAGACCTTGCCGCCGCCCACCGGGATGTCGGCGGTCGCGGCGAGAGGTGCCGGTTCGCTCTGTCCGTCCGACGCCGGCGGGGCGGTGGTCTCGGGCGCGGTCCCCTTGGGGTTCTCACCGCCGCCCGCGTCGCCGTTCTCGGTGCAGCCGGTGGCCAGTACGGCCGCCGTCCCGGCCGCCGCCGCGAGGACGGTGCGGCGGGTGGTGGACTGGTGCATGGGGACTGCTCCCTTACGAATGACGACGGCGTGGCCGGTACGTGGTGGCACCGGCGTGGACGCGGGTGGGGACAGGGGTAACGCCGACGAAGGCCAGGGGTAACGCCTACGAAGGCCTGGGGCAACGCCTACGAAGGCCAGGGGTAACGCGGACGCGTGCCAATGACAACGCCACGAGTACCCGGTGGTGACGCTACCGAGAGCTCGATGACGGCACCGAAAGGGCGCCGGGTGGGCGGCGCAGGCCCCATGCAAGCGGACCCGGGCGCCCGCCGTCCATAGCCAGGACGGACCGGGGCGAGCGGCAGCGACGGGACGGATCCGCCCGAGTGGCAGCATGACGCCACCTGGGCGAGATTGAACGAGTCTGACGAGCCTGAGACCGGGCTCGACCTTCTCGGCAGCTGGATCATCTCGAAAGGCAGAACCATGGCGGGCAACGATCTCGGCAGTCTCCTCGGCGGCCTCCTGGGCGGCGGAAACTCCGCCTCGTCGGGCGGCGGCGCCGGCAACATCCTCGGCTCCCTGCTGGGCGCACTCGGCGGCGCGGGCGGTGGCGCCGCCGACAAGGAGGGCGGCAATCCGCTCGGCGGTCTGATGGAGATGCTCCAGAAGTCCGGACTCGCCGACCAGGCCCAGTCCTGGATCGGCACCGGCGACAACCAGCCGGTCAGCGGCGAGCAGGTCGCCAAGGCCCTCCCCGACGACGCCCTGGCGAAGGCGGCCCAGGACGCGGGGGTGTCCCCGCAGGAGGCCGCGGACTCGCTCGCACAGGCGCTCCCGCAGGCGGTCGACAAACTGACCCCGCAGGGACAGCTGCCGCAGGCCTCCTCGCTGGAGGACCTCATCAAGCAGCAGAACCTCTGAGGCAGACAGAACCACCTCTGAGCGGCAGGCAGCAGAACCTCTGCACCGAGCAGCAGAACCTCTGAGCAAGGCAGCACGTATCGCGCGCGCACCTCGGCCCGCGCCCCCGCGCGCCGCACCCGGCCGTCCCGCGCGCCCCACGGCTCCGGTCGCCCCGCCCTCGTACGTACGACGGTGTGGGCGGCCGGAGCCGTTGCCGGTGGCGCCCACTACGCTGAACGGATCACCCGGATGGTGCGTCGAGCGCCGCCGGTGGCAGCGCCCCTGCACCGGGCCGGCGACAGCGTCACCGCACCGGGCCCACAACAGCACCATTGCACCGAGGAGTACGACGTGGCGGTACGAGCGGTCCGCGGAGCCGTCCAGCTGGAGCGGGACGAGGCCGGGCACATGGCCGAGCAGGTCGGCGTGCTGCTCTCCGCCGTCCTGGAGCGCAACGCCCTCACCGGCGACGACCTCATCAGCATCTGGTTCACGGCCACGCCCGACCTGCACAGCGACTTCCCGGCAGCCGCCGCGCGGGGCCTGGGCATCGTCGACGTCCCGCTGATCTGTGCCCAGGAGCTCGACATCGACGGGGCCATGGAGAGCGTCGTGCGGATCCTGGCGCACGTCGAGACCGGCCTCGGCAAGGCCGACATCCAGCACGTCTACCTCGGCGCCACCGCCGCCCTGCGCAAGGACATCGCCCAGTGAGGACCGCACTCGTCATCGGCACCGGCCTGATCGGCACGTCCGCCGCCCTCGCCCTCGCCGCCCGCGGCGTCACCGTGCACCTCGCCGACCACGACCCCGACCGGGCGAGCACGGCCGCCGCCCTCGGTGCGGGGACCGACGAGGCGCCCGCGGGCCCCGTCGACCTCGCGATCGTCGCCGTACCGCCCGCGCACGTGGCGGTCACCCTCGCCGACGCGATGCGCCGGGGCGCGGCCCGCGGGTACATCGACGTGGCCAGCGTGAAGGGCGGCCCCCGCCGCGAGCTGGAGTCACTGGGCCTCGACCTCGCCGCGTACATCGGTACGCACCCCATGGCGGGCAAGGAGAAGTCAGGGCCGCTCGCCGGCACCGCCGACCTCTTCGAGGGGCGCCCGTGGGTGCTCACCCCCACCCGCGACTGCGACACCGAGGTGTTCAACCTCGCGCTGGAGCTGATCGCGCTCTGCCGGGCGGTCCCCGTGGTCATGGACGCCGACGCCCACGACCGCGCCGTCGCGCTCGTCTCGCACACCCCGCAGCTGGTCTCCTCGATGGTCGCCGCCCGCCTTGAGGAGGCCGACGAGACCGCCGTACGCCTCTGTGGCCAGGGCATCAGGGACGTGACCCGGATCGCGGCGTCCGACCCCCGGATGTGGGTGGAGATCCTCTCCGCGAACCCGGGGCCCGTCGCCGACGTCCTCGCCGCGGTCGCCGCCGACCTCGACGAGACGGTGGAGTCGCTGCGCGCCCTGCAGTCCGCGGACGAGGCGAAGCGGCACGGCGGCGCCGACGGCATCGAGGACGTACTGCGCAGGGGGAACGCCGGGCGGGTACGGGTGCCGGGCAAGCACGGCTCCGCACCGACCGCGTACGAGGCGGTCGCGGTCCTCATCAGCGACCAGCCGGGACAGCTGGCCAGGATCTTCGCCGACGCGGGCACCGCAGGGGTCAACATCGAGGACGTACGGATCGAACACGCCACCGGGCAGCAGGCCGGCCTCATCCAGCTGATGGTGGAGCCCGCCGCGGTGGAGCCGCTGGCGCGGACGCTGGTGGAGCGGGGCTGGTCGTTGCGGCGGTAGTGGCGGGCGGCGGCCCGGGTGCCCCGGGGGACGCCGTGGCACCGGCCGTAAGGGGTGCGCCACGGAGCCGGTACCGTAGATGGTTGGCAGCAGTGCAGTCTGCCTCCGCCCGCCCCGTGTACCAGGAAGGTGTCCGACACCGTGGAAACCGCCGCCAGGACCGCCCCGGCCGCAGTGATTGTCGCCATCGACGGCCCCTCCGGCACGGGCAAGTCCAGCACCTCCAAGGCCGTCGCCGCCAAGCTCGGCCTCAGCTACCTGGACACCGGCGCCCAGTACCGGGCGATCACCTGGTGGATGCTGACCAACGGTGTCGACGTCGACGACGCGGCGGCCGTCGCCAACGCCTCCTCCAAGCCCGTCATCGTGTCCGGCACCGACCCGTCGGCCCCGACCATCACCGTCGACGGGGTCGACGCGGCGGGCCCCATCCGCACCCAGGAGGTCACCTCCCGGGTCAGCGCGGTCAGCGCCGTCCCCGAGGTGCGCACCCGGATCACCGAGCTGCAGCGCGAGATCGCCCGCGGCGTGGACGACGGCATCGTCGTCGAGGGCCGCGACATCGGCACCACCGTGCTGCCGGACGCCGACCTGAAGGTCTTCCTCACCGCCTCCCCGGAGGCCCGCGCGGCCCGCCGCAGCGGCGAGACCAAGGGCGCCGACGTCGCCGCCACCAGGGAAGCCCTGATCAAGCGGGACGCGGCCGACTCCGGCCGGAAGACCTCCCCGCTGGCCAAGGCGGCCGACGCGGTCGAGGTCGACACCACCGAACTGACCCTTGACCAGGTCATCGAGTGCGTCGTCACCCTGGTCGAGGAGAAGCGGGCCGGGAAGTGACCGAACGCAGTGAGCGCGGTGCCACTGCCGGGCGCGCCGTCGGCGAACGCGGCGCCGCCGTCGGGCGGGGCATCGGCATCGGGCTGATGTACGGCCTGTTCAAGCCCCGGGTACTGGGCGCCTGGCGGGTCCCGGCCACCGGCCCCGTCGTGCTCGCCGTGAACCACGCGCACAACATCGACGGACCGATGCTGATGGGGACCGCACCGAGGCCGGTGCACTTCCTCGTCAAGAAGGAGGCCTTCGTCGGGCCGCTCGACCCGTTCCTGCGGGGCATCGGACAGCTGAAGGTCGACCGCCACGGCGTCGACCGGAACGCGATCACCGACGCGCTGGGCGTGCTGAACGACGGCGGTGTGCTGGGGATCTTCCCCGAGGGCACCCGCGGCGATGGCGACTTCGCCTCGCTGCGCGCCGGGCTCGCCTACTTCGCCGTACGGTCGGGGGCGCCCATCGTCCCCGTCGCCGTGCTCGGCAGCACGGAGCGCAAGGGGCGGCTGATACCGGCGCTGCCGCCCTTGCGCAGCCGGGTCGACGTCGTCTTCGGCGACGCCTTCCAGGCCGGTGACGGCGAGGGACGGCGGACCAGGAAGGCGCTGGACGAGGCCACGGTACGGATCCAGGAACGGCTCACCGACCACCTGGCCGGTGCCAGGCGCCTGACCGGGCGCTGACCGGACCCGCCGCGGGAACGGGCGTTAGCGCCCCGCCCGCCGGTGGGCGAGACTTGAGTAGTGGGCCGCGGGGAAACGCGGCCCATCGATGATGAACGAGGAACGGACTTCATGAACGACCAGATTCACTCCGGCGACGAGCACGGACCCGAGCAGGGCGCCGACCACGGCGTGCTCGGTGACGCCGAGTACGCGGAGTTCATGGAGCTCGCCTCCCAGGAGGGCTTCGACCTCGAAGAGGTGCAGGAGGCACTCGGCGAGGCAGCCGCAGGGCCGCTGCCCGTGCTCGCCGTCGTCGGCCGCCCCAATGTCGGCAAGTCGACCCTGGTGAACCGCATCATCGGCCGCCGCGAAGCCGTCGTGCAGGACAAGCCCGGCGTCACCCGGGACCGCGTCTCCTACGAGGCCGAATGGGCGGGCCGCCGCTTCAAGGTGATGGACACCGGCGGCTGGGAGCAGGACGTGCTGGGGCTCGACGCCTCGGTCGCCGCCCAGGCCGAGTACGCGATCCAGACCGCCGACGCGGTCGTCTTCGTGGTGGACTCCACCGTCGGCGCCACCGACACCGACGAGGCCGTCGTCAAGCTGCTCCGCAAGGCCGGCAAGCCGGTCGTGCTGTGCGCCAACAAGGTCGACGGCCTGTCCGGCGAGGCAGACGCCACCGCCCTGTGGTCGCTGGGCCTCGGCGAGCCGCACCCCGTCTCCTCCCTGCACGGCCGCGGTACGGGCGACATGCTCGACGCCGTCCTGGAGGCCCTGCCGGACGCGCCCGCGCAGACCTTCGGCTCCGGCACCCCGCTCGGCGGCCCCCGCCGGATCGCCCTCATCGGCCGTCCGAACGTGGGCAAGTCCTCGCTGCTGAACAAGGTGGCCAAGGAGGACCGGGTCGTCGTCAACGAGCTGGCCGGCACCACCCGCGACCCGGTCGACGAGCTGATCCAGCTCGGCGGCGTCACCTGGAAGTTCATCGACACCGCGGGCATCCGCCGCCGGGTGCACCTCCAGGAGGGCGCGGACTACTACGCCTCGCTCCGTACGGCTGCCGCGCTGGAGAAGGCGGAGGTCGCCGTCATCCTGATCGACTCCAGCGAGTCCATCTCCGTGCAGGACCAGCGCATCGTGACGATGGCCGTCGAGGCGGGCCGTGCGATCGTGCTGGCCTTCAACAAGTGGGACACCCTCGACGAGGAGCGCCGCTACTACCTGGAGCGCGAGATCGAGACCGAGATGGCCCAGGTCGCCTGGGCCCCCCGGGTCAACGTCTCGGCCCTCACCGGCCGGCACATGGAGAAGCTGGTCCCGGCCATCGAGACCGCGCTGGACGGCTGGGAGACCCGGGTGCCGACCGGCCGCCTCAACGCCTTCCTCGGTGAGATCGTCGCCGCCCACCCGCACCCGGTCCGCGGCGGCAAGCAGCCCCGCATCCTGTTCGGGACGCAGGCCGGCGCCAAGCCGCCGCGGTTCGTGCTGTTCGCCTCGGGCTTCCTGGAGGCCGGCTACCGGCGTTTCGTGGAGCGCCGGCTGCGCGAGGAGTTCGGCTTCGAGGGAACACCGGTCCACATCTCGGTGCGGGTGCGCGAGAAGCGCGGCCGGAACAAGTAGCCCGCCCCGGGCGTCAGTAGCCCCTACGGGGGCCGGGCGGCAGTGCGGCGGGAAGGTTCCCGGTGTACTGCCGCCCTTGGCCGTGCTGGGTGTGCAGGTTCTGCCAGGTACTGAGGTGCTGCGGGTAGGCCGCGTGCTGCGGTACGTGCGGATGCCCGTGGTGGCCGTGGCCGAAACCGCCGTACACGGGCCCCGTACCGAAGGCCGTGAAGCCGAGGTCCTCCTCGCCGCTGCGGTCGCCGGGCAGGGCCCGGAAGGACCTCCGGTACTCGGAGTACAGGGCGTCGTAGATCGGCGTCAGCGAGTGGTGCGGCGGGGCCTCCTGCGACGGCCGCATGGCAGGGATCTGGCTCTGGTACGGGCGAGTGGGGTCGTATGAGTGCACGTCTGTGCCAACGACCCCACTGCCTCTCGGATGCGGGTGACGCGGGTACGGGTGAGGCAGTCGCGCGGCAAACGGACCACCCGCGTCCGGATTCACCCGGGCTCCCCTCGGAAGCGGGGGCGGGACGGCTGTCAGGTGCCGGCCAGCGGCATCGTCGCCGCGACCAGACGGCCGTTCGCCGCGGCCTTGTCCAGGGCGCCGCGCAGCAGGTCCTCGCGCGGCTGCTGGCCGATGGAGCCGACCGGGGCGGCGAGCACCAGGATCTTCTGCGACTTGTTGGCGGCGGCCCGCCAGGAGTCGGTGACCTGGAGCGGGCGGTGCGCCTGCCACCAGGCGACGGGGTTGCCGCCCGCGGCGCCGGGCTGCAGCACGGCGTGCAGCTGGCCCATCGCGAGGAGCACGGACCAGCCGGACAGCGCGGCGGGCACCGAACGCAGGTCCGCGACCGGCTGGAAGCCCTGCTCGATGAGCAGCGGCAGGAACTCGTCGCCGTTCTCCGCGCCCGGCCGGGAGACCGCCGCGGTCGGTTCGACGACCAGCGCGGGCCGCAGCTCACCCTCGATCAGGACCAGCCCGCTGGTCACCCCGAGCACGGCCTGCTCGGGCGTCCCGTCGGCGCCGCCGCCCGAGCCGTCCTGGCTGGCGGTGATGGAGCGCACCGCGCCCTGTAGCTGCTCCTCGGAGACGGGGACGACCTGGGAGGGGATGCAGGTGGCGTGCGCGAAGGCGAGGACGGCGGTCTCCTCGCCCACGAACAGCACGGTGCTGGTGGCTTCCTGTCCGCTGTCGCCCGGGGTGCGGCAGGAGGTGCAGTCGTAACTTCCTGGGGCGTTCTCGCCGGCGAGCAGCCGGTCGGCTTCTACGTCGCCGATCTCGGCGCGTACGTCGTCGCTGACGTCGAGCATGCGCGACACGGGTGGCTCCTCGAACTGGGTGCTTGCACCGGGCGGTTCCCGGAGCTTCAACAGGACAACGGACTTTTCCCGGCCGGGGTCACGCCGGAGGGGGAACCGAATCGACTCATCCGGCGCAGCGGGTGAGGCACCGGACGGCAGCTTCCGCCCGGGGAAACACGTGCTGTTCAGGAGGAATTGCGCCGGTTGGGCACCGCGATGGCGCACGGACGGGAAGATCGACAAATCCTGATATCGGCGAATCAACTGCCTGTCCGGAATTGACCGTTACCCGAGGTAGGAAGCAAGGCCAGGCGCCCCCGGGCCGGGAGCAACCGGCCCGCGCGGCCGCCGACGACGAGGCCGGTCGAGGGAGCCGGCGCCCCGTCGTCCGACCGGGTGGGGCCCGGCCGCCGTCCGCGCGGCACGCGTGCACCCGGGCGGGACGGTGATGGGGTGGGCCCGTGCTGAAGCCTCGATCGCGATTCCTGTCCTGCGCCGTGCTCGGTGCGCTGCTCGCCCTCTGCCCGCTGTCCGCCGCGTCCGCCGCCGCAGGCCCGGCCGTCCAGCCGATGCCGATGCCCGCCGCGGAGCAGTCCGGGCCGCCCAGCTGCGCCGCCGACCAGTGGCCCTGGGGCTGTCTCGCCGAGTGCGAGAGCGGCGGCAACTGGAAGACCAACACCGGCAACAGTTACTACGGCGGCCTCCAGTTCGGGCAGCGGACCTGGGAGGAATACGGCGGACTCGAGTACGCGCCCCGGGCCGACCTCGCCACCCGCGGGGAACAGATCAAGGTCGCCGAGGAGGTCCTGGCCACCCAGGGCTGGGCCGCCTGGCCCGACTGCGCCAGGCGGTACGGCCTCGAAGGGCGCGTGCACATCGTGAGGAAGGGCGAGACGCTGTCGTCGATCGCCAGGAAGTACCAGGTCAAGGGTGGCTGGAAGGCCCTCTACCAGGCCAACGAGAAGATGGTCGGCCCCCGCGCCGACGGGCTCAACGTGGGTACCTGGCTGGTCATTCCCCGCGGCTCGGGGCCGGGCCGCACCGCCACCGGGCCGACGAGCGCCGCGACGCCCCTCCCGTAGGGACGAGCCGCCCCGGGCTGCTGACCGGGCGCGTGCCCTTTCGTGCAGCCGCCGGGCCGCCACCGGCCCACCGCCGTGGCACCCGTAACAGGCTCTGCACCTGCACGGCCGATGAAGGGACAAGTACAGTCCTCTCACCGAAGCAACGGCAACGGGCACCGTGAGGGGGTCGCCCGGGGCCGCCGAAGACCAGGGGGACCTACCGGCGCATGCACATCTCTTTTCTGCTCCACAACGCCTATGCCGTCGGGGGCACCATCCGCACCACGTTCAACCTCGCCCAGACCCTGGCCGAGCAGCACGACGTGGAGATCATGTCGGTCTTCCGGCACCGCGACGAACCCTCGATGAGCCCGCCCGAAGGCGTGCGCATCGGCCACCTGGTCGACCAGCGCAAGCAGAGCCCCGGAAACGACGCGAACCTGCCCGAGCACGCCCTGCCGGCCCGGGTCTTCCCGGCCGGTGACAGCCGCCATTACCAGTACAGCCGGCTCACGGACCAGCGCATCGGCGCCCACCTCCAGGAGCTGAAGACCGACGTCGTCGTCGGCACCCGGCCCGGCCTCAACGTGCACATCGCCCGCCAGGCCAGGCACGACACCGTGCGGGTCGGCCAGGAGCACCTCACCCTGGACAGCCACCGCTACCGGCTGCGCCGCGAGCTGCGCTACCGGTACGCCCTGCTGGACGCGGTCACCACCGTCACCGAGGCCGACGCCCGCTCGTACCGGACCAGGCTGCGGCTGCCGGGCGTCCGCATCGAGGCCATGGCCAACAGCATCCCGGCGGCGGCCCTGCCGCCCGCGGACGGCGACAGCAAGTGGGTGGTGGCCGCCGGGCGGCTCACCCCGGGCAAGCGTTACGACCTGCTGGTACGGGCCTTCGCCCAGGTCGTCGCGGTGCGCCCCGACTGGAAGCTGCGGATCTACGGGGACGGCGTCAGCGCCCCGGCCCTGCGCAGGCTCGTCCAGGAGCTGCGACTGCACAACCACGTCTTCCTGATGGGCATTGCCGACCCCCTGGAGGCGGAGTGGCCCAAGGGGTCGATCGCCGCCGTCACCTCCGACCTGGAGGCGTTCGGCATGACCATCGTGGAAGCGATGCGCTGCGGCCTCCCGGTGGTCTCCACCGACTGCCCGCACGGCCCCCGCGAGATCATCCGGGACGGGGTGGACGGCAGCCTCGTCCCCATGGGCGACGCGGACGCGGTGGCACGCGCCCTGCTCGCCCTGATCGAGGACGAGGCGCTGCGCAAGCGGATGGGCCGGGCCGCGCTGGAGAACTCCGCACGTTTCGACCCCGGGCAGATCGCCGAACGGCACGCGGCTCTCTTCGCCGATCTCGTCGCCCGTGGCACCAACGACCGCAATCGCAGCCCGCTGCGGGACAACCTTCACCGCGCGCCGGGTGTCCTCATCGACGAAGCATTCACCCTGCGCCGCAAGGTCCTCTCCACGCTCCGGAAAGGGCGTACCGCATGACCAGCTCCTCCTCCAGGCCCCCGACGGCACCGGCCGGCCGGGCCGGTACCCAGGTGCCGCCCCGCGCCGACTGCACCGCGGACTCCGCGGGCGGCATCACCTTCGACGTGGCGGCCGCCGCCGCGCCCGACGCCGCCCTGGTGCTGAGGCGCACGGGCGGGACGGGCGGCGACGACGTACGGCTGCCGCTCACCCCCGTCGCGCACGGCAGGCTGCGGGCCGTGCTGCCCAGCACCGTCGACCTCCCCGAGGGGCGCTGGGAGACCCGGGTGCACGGCGGCGGGGCCGACCTCACCGTCCGGCCGGGCCTGCGCGACCTGCGCGCCCTGGTCGACCGCCGGCCCGACCCGCGTACCGAGGCGGTCGCCGTACGCATCCCGTACGCCACACCCGACGGCCGGCTCGCAGTCCGCAGCTGGCGCCGCTCCCCGCACGCCGAGGCCGGCGACATCACCTTCGGCCAGGACGGGGCCACGATGACGGTCGAGGGGCGGCTGTACGGGATCGAGGCGGGCCGGGACACGGTCGTCGAGGCCCGGCTGCGCGGCGAGCGCGACCGGGTGCACCGGGAGCCGGTGACGGCCGCGGCCGACGGGGCGGAGCACAGCTTCGCGTTCACGCTGCCCTACGCGTCGCTCGACGAGGGCCGCGACGGCGGCGCCCGGGTCTGGGACCTGTGGCTCTCCGCGGCCGACGGCGCGCCCCCGATACGCGTGGCCAGGCTGCTGGACGACATCGCGGAGAAGCAGCCCGTCCTCAAGTACCCGGTGCTGCCCGTCGGTGACTCCGGCAAGAGTGTCGCCTTCCCGTACTTCACGCTCGACAACGACCTCGCCGTGCAGGTCAGCACCCCCTGAGACGACCGGCCGAGGCGGTGCGAGTCAGCACCCTCCGAGACCGCAGGGCGAGACCGGGCCCCGGCCGGGGCCCGCCGGCCCGCGGGCTCACTGGGGTCCGTGCTCCCCGCGGGCCCGTTCCGGGTCGAGCGGCCCCGGCTCGACCTGGGTCATCCGCTGGATCTCGGCGACCTCGGGGTGGTGCAGGTCGAAGGCGGGGGACTCGGACCTGATCCTGGGCAGGGTGACGAAGTTGTGCCGCGGCGGCGGGCAGGAGGTCGCCCACTCCAGCGAGCGCGCGAACCCCCAGGGGTCGTCCCGGTCGACCTTCTCGCCGTACTTCGCGGTCTTCCAGACGTTGTAGAAGAACGGCAGCGTGGAGAGACCGAGCAGGAAGGCGCCGATCGAGGAGACGGTGTTGAGCACGGTGAAGCCGTCGGCCGCCAGATAGTCGGCGTACCGGCGCGGCATCCCCTCGGCGCCCAGCCAGTGCTGCACCAGGAACGTCGTGTGGAAGCCCACGAACAGCGTCCAGAACTGGATCTTGCCGAGCCGTTCGTCGAGCATCTTGCCGGTGAACTTCGGCCACCAGAAGTAGAACCCGGCGAACGTCGCGAAGACCACCGTGCCGAACACCACGTAGTGGAAGTGCGCCACCACGAAGTACGTGTCGGAGACGTGGAAGTCCAGCGGCGGCGACGCCAGCAGCACCCCGGTCAGCCCGCCGAACAGGAAGCTGACCAGGAACCCCACGGACCACAGCATCGGCGTCTCGAAGGACAGCGATCCCTTGAGCATCGTGCCCGTCCAGTTGAAGAACTTCACCCCGGTCGGCACCGCGATCAGGAACGACATGAACGAGAAGAACGGCAGCAGCACCGCGCCCGTCGCGAACATGTGGTGCGCCCAGACCACCAGCGACAGACCGGTGATGGCCATCGTCGCCCCGATCAGCATCACGTAACCGAAGATCGGTTTCCGGGAGAAGACCGGGATGATCTCCGTGATGATGCCGAAGAACGGCAGCGCGATGATGTAGACCTCGGGGTGCCCGAAGAACCAGAAGAGGTGCTGCCACAGCAGCGCGCCTCCCCACTGCGCCTCGAACACCATCGACCCGAACCGCCGGTCCGCCTCCAGGACCAGCAACGCCGCCGCGAGCACCGGGAAGGCGACCAGCACCAGGATCGATGTGAACAGCACGTTCCAGGTGAAGATGGGCATCCGGAACATCGTCATCCCGGGTGCGCGCATCCCGATGATGGTCGTCAGGAAGTTCACCGCGCCGAGGATGGTGCCGAACCCGGACAGCGCGAGACCCATGATCCAGAGGTCGGCGCCGATGCCGGGGGAGCGGACCATGCTGTTGAGCGGGGCGTACGCGAACCAGCCGAAGTTCGCGGGACCGCCCGGCACGATCAGCGAACCGAGCACGATCAGCCCGCCGAAGAGGAACAGCCAGTACGAGAGCATGTTCAGCCGGGGGAACGCCACGTCGGGCGAGCCGATCTGCAACGGCATGATCTCGTTGGCGAAGCCGGCGAAGGTGGGCGTCGCGAACAGCAGCAGCATGATCGTGCCGTGCATCGTGAACGCCTGGTTGAACTCGTTGTTGGACATCAGCTGAAGACCTGGCCTGGCCAGCTCCGCCCGCATCATCAGGGCCAGCAGTCCGGCGATCAGGAAGAAGCCGAACGACGTGATCAGGTAGAGATGGCCGATCTTCTTGTGGTCCGTCGTGGTCAGCCAGTCCACGGCCACCCGGCCCGGCCGCCGGACCCGTGCCGGTGGTGCGTCTGCCGTCAGAGCGGTCTCCGTGCCCATCGTGCCCCCTCGCCGTCCGCGGACCGGGCCAACCGACCTCATGATGCGCGCGGGGGCCCCTGATCCGACAGGGGGCGTGCGCAACCGGATGTGCGTTCGGTACGAGACAGGGCTCGGGCCGGAGTGCGGAGTTGATACGGAATCATCAATTCCGAATGACCGTAACGCATGCCGCTTTCTTTTTGCGGAACTGCCGGAAGTGCCACGTGCCGGGCCGGATCCGGGGAAAGAATGGGAGACCCGGTGAATGCATCAAATGCCCAGCTGGAAATGGGCATTTATGAATAACGAAAACGCCCTGTCGAGTGAAAGGGTCGCCGGTAAACTCTTGTCCCAATCTTGTGACACAAGCGTGACCGGGAAGGTATCTGGCGCCTACGGTGGACCCATGGCACCCCTACCCACACCCCCGGACCAGCCCGAAGACCACCCCGAGCGCTATGTCGGCCTCGCCGTCCCGGAGGCCGAGCGGCTCGCGGACGAGTGCGGCTGGAGTACCGTCAGAACCCTTCCGCCGGGCTCGATCATCACCATGGAGTTCCTCCAGGGCCGGCTCAACTTCGAGGCAGAGGACGCCACCGTGACCCGCTGCTGGGTCGGCTGAGCCGCCGTCACGACACCGGGCGGGGCTCCGGGCGCCCTGGGCGGCGCACGGTCCTTTCCCCGGGCAACGCGAAGGCCCCGGGCCGCTCGTGATGAGCGGCCCGGGGCCTTTCGTGATGCGGATCCGCCCGCCGGTGCCCGCGTGGGCCCCGGTGGTGGCCGCCCCGGTTCAGCGTGCCGGGTACGGCGCGTGCGAACCGCCGCCTCGCGACTGCGGGGGCCGCCTGCTGCCCGCCGGGGTGACGGGCGCGCGCTCGGGGCGGGCCCCGTGCCCGCGCGCCTGGAGGTGGGCCGGCGCGGGCATGTGGGCGGGTCTGGTGGCCCCGTACCGGTTGCCGCTGCCCGCGCCGACCGGCTCGCGGGCCGGAGCCGGGTCGGTGCCCGGCCGGACCGAGGGAACCGCCGCGGGGGTACGGACCGGCACCGCCGGATCGGTGGCGCCGGGCAGGGCCGGGGCGAGCGCGCCGCGCTCCCGCCACCGCGTCCGGACCGCGAACACGAAGGCCTCCGCCCGTGCGATCAACGGCTCGAACCAGGGCAGCGCCAGCAGGATCAGCAGACCGGCTGCCCAGCCCAGCAGTACGTCGCTCAGCCAGTGCGTGCCCAGATAGACCGTGGTGGCGCCGACGCCCAGCGCGACGACGGCGGACAGCACCGAGAGCCAGCGCCTGGCCCGCGGCGTGGTCGCCAGATACGCGAGGATGCCCCAGGTCACCACCGCGTTGGCGGTGTGGCCCGAGGGAAATATATCGCCGCCGGCGAACATCTCGGCGGACCCGATCTCGGTCGCGTAGTGCGGTCCGAGGCGGCCCAGGCCGATCTTCACCGCGCCCACCGTCAGGTTGAGCAGCAGCAGCGAGGCGCCGAGGGCGAGGAGCGGGCGCAGCGTGTGCTGCCGCCAGGAGCGCCAGCCCAGCCACGCCGCGACCATCACCGCGGTCGGGCCGCGCTGGCCGAGGACCACGAAGTAGTCGAGGAAGGCATGCAGCTCCGGCCACTGCTCGTAGGGCCGGAAGAGCATCACCCGCCAGTCGAGCAGGACGAGCCAGGAGGTGACCAGCACGGCCCAGACGATGGCGAGGTAGAACGCCACCGTCGAGCCGAAGAGAACCTTGCGGGTCCGGCTCATGCCGGGGATCTCTATCTTCGGCGGCTCCGGTTCCCGGTCCAGCCGGGCAAAGATTCGGTCGATAGGCACCCAATCGACATTACAGCGGGTGGGTGACGGGCCTGACCGGTCCTGCCTCTTTGTGATGACCATGTGATGTGGGGTGTGTCTCATCGTAGTGTTTATTCCCGGCCGTTCCGGAAATGGTGGGGACCTAGTGCCCTATTCAATCCGCTCCACTCCTGCAACTCGCCGGATTCTTGCTGAATTTCGATGCCTGGAGCGTCGGACGGAATTCTTCTCTCCGCAATCGCACGGTACCGGTGCCGGGATGGCCGGGCGGGGAACCCGGCGGGCGGGCCGCGCCGGGAACCGCCGGTGGCGCGCCGCGCGTCGTGTTCGGCGCGCGGCGTAAGGGGTAACCGCGTGGGTAGGGGCGGGTGACGGCGTGGTGCACACCACACCGGCTCCCGCGTTTCGGTGAGAGATGGGCCACGTGTCCCGGGGGTGAACTCGCGTACGCTGACGGCTCACTCGCCCGTCGATGCCGGGCCCACCAGGACGTGTCGGACCAGGACGTCCCCGGCGGCCCACCGAGCGCGAGGGAATCACTGGGAGGTTGGGTACATGGCAGGGACAACCACGGCCGGCGACGAGCTGACTGCGGGAGGTCCTTGGCGACGGCTCCTCTCCGGCGACGGAGCCAACCGCTGGGTCGTTCTCGTGGTTCTGTGCGTGAGCCTGATCCTCGTCGCGCTCGACTCGACGATCCTGCACATCGCGGTCCCCTCGGTCACCGAGGACCTGCGGCCCGGCTCCGTCGAACTGCTGTGGATCGTCGATGCCTACCCCCTCGTCTGCGCCTCGCTGCTGATCCTCTTCGGCACGTTGGGCGACCGCGTCGGCCGCCGGCGCATCCTGCTGCTCGGGTACGGACTCTTCGGGTTCGCCTCCGCGCTCGCCGCGCTCTCCGAGACCCCGCAGCTGCTGATCGCGGCCCGCGCCCTGCTCGGCATCGGCGGCGCGATGATCATGCCCGCCACGCTCTCGATCCTCCGTCAGGTCTTTCCGGACCGCCGCGAGCGGGCGAAGGCGATCGGCATCTGGGCGGCGGTCTCCGGCATCGGCGCGGCCGGCGGCCCGGTGATCGGCGGCTTCCTGGTCGAGCACTTCTGGTGGGGCTCGGTCTTCCTGATCAACATTCCGCTGATGATCGTGATCCTCCCGGTGGGCAGGCTGCTGCTGCCCGAGTCGCGCGGCAGCGGCCAGGGCCCGTGGGACGTGGTCGGCGCGCTGATGGCATCCGCGGGTGTGCTCGGCGTGGTCTACGGGGTGAAGCGGGCGGGCAGCGGCGACCCCGTTCTCGACGTGCTCACGCTGGCCCCGCTGCTGGTCGGCGCGGTGCTGCTGGTCCTCTTCGTACGCCGTCAGCGGCGGCGTGAGCATCCGCTGATCGACATGAAGTTGTTCAGCCGGGTCACCTTCACCACGTCCGTCGGCTGTCTGGTGCTCGGCATGCTGGCGCTGGTCGGCCTGGAACTGATCGCCGTCCAGTACCTCCAGCTGGTGCTCGAGCTGAGCCCGCTGGAGACCGGTATGCGGCTGCTGCCGCTGACCTTCGCCGCGATGGCGGCCGGCGCCGTCGGCGGCTGGGCGCTCCACAAGATCGGCCCACGGGTCATGGTGGTGTCGGGCTTCACGCTCACCGCGGCGTCGGTCAGCCTGCTGACGATGATGGGCCAGGAGGACCGGCCCTGGCTGATGGCGGGCGGCTTCATCCTGCTGGGCTTCGGCATCCAGGCCACCCTGTTCGGTTCCTACGAGTCGATGCTCAGTGAGGCGCCCGCGGATGCCGCGGGCGGCGCGGCGGCCATCGGGGAGACCTCGTACCAGCTCGGCGCCGGCATGGGCATCGCCCTGCTCGGCAGCGTGATGAACGCGGCGTACGGACCAGGGCTCAAGGGGGTCGACGGCGTCTCGGCCGCCGACTCGAAGTTCGCGTCCAACTCGCTGGGCGAGGCCTACGAGGTGGCCAAGGAGCTCGGTGGCGCGGCCGGGGCCGCCCTGCGCTCCGCCGCCCGGGTCGCCTTCGTGCACGGTCTGCACGTCACCCTGCTGACCAGTGCGGGGCTGCTGCTGCTGGGCGCGGTCGCCGCGCTGCGGCTGCCGCGCGGCATGGACCAGGCGGGGCCCGACCAGGAGCAGGAGCCCGCCGACGGGCCCGGCGACGGCTCCCCGCAGGCGAAGAAGCTGCCGTCGGCACGGCGCGAGCACGCCGAGGCGTCGGCCGGTCTGGACTGACCGAGGTCCCGACCCGTACGGTCGCCCCACAGCTGTAACTAACAGCGCTAGTTAACGCCGTGGTGCACATTGCTGAATGTGGTGCACCCACCAGATGCTGTGGTGCATCGACGCAGCCGAGAGCCGCCGGAGGGCCCGCATGTCCGCACATCCCCCGAAGCTTCCGCCGTTCGACCCCGCCGACCCGCTCGGCATCGACGACCTGCTCGGACCCGAGGACCTCGCGATCCGCGACACGGTCCGCGGCTGGGCCACGGACCGCGTCCTGCCGCACATCGCCGACTGGTACGAGCGCGGCGAGCTGCCCGGCATCCGCGACCTCGCCCGCGAACTCGGCTCCCTCGGTGCGTTGGGCATGTCCCTGACCGGCTACGGCTGTGCCGGTGCCACCGCCGTCCAGTACGGCCTCGCCTGTCTGGAACTGGAGGCCGCCGACTCCGGCATCCGCTCGCTCGTCTCCGTTCAGGGCTCACTCGCCATGTACGCGATCCACCGGTTCGGCTCCGAGGAGCAGAAGCAGCAGTGGTTGCCCGCGATGGCATCCGGCGAGACCATCGGCTGCTTCGGCCTGACCGAGCCCGACCACGGCTCCGACCCGGCGGGCATGCGCACCCGTGCCAAGCGGGACGGCACGGACTGGGTGCTCACCGGCCGCAAGATGTGGATCACCAACGGCTCGGTGGCCGGGGTCGCCGTCGTCTGGGCGCAGACCGACGAGGGCATCCGCGGTTTCGTCGTCCCCACCGACGCCCCCGGCTTCTCCGCGCCGGAGATCCACCACAAGTGGTCGCTGCGCGCCAGTGTCACCAGCGAACTGGTACTGGACGAGGTCAGGCTGCCCGCCGACGCCGTACTCCCGGACGCGGTGGGGCTGAAGGGGCCGCTCAGCTGCCTGAGCCACGCGCGGTACGGGATCGTCTGGGGCTCGATGGGCGCCGCACGCTCCTCCTTCGAGGCCGCGGTCGCCTACGCGAAGACGCGCGAACAGTTCGGAAGGCCCATCGGCGGCTTCCAGCTCACCCAGGCCAAGCTCGCCGACATGGCGGTCGAACTCCACAAGGGCATCCTGCTCGCCCACCATCTGGGCCTGCGCATGGACGCCGGCAGGCTCCGCCCGGAACAGGTCAGCTTCGGCAAGCTCAACAACGTGCGGGAGGCGATCGAAATCTGCCGCACCAGCCGTACGATCCTGGGGGCCAACGGGATCTCGCTCGAATACCCCGTGATGCGGCACGCGACAAATCTGGAATCGGTGCTCACCTACGAGGGCACCGTGGAAATGCACCAACTGGTGCTGGGCAAGGCGCTCACCGGACTCGACGCGTTCCGGTGACGGGCCGATACGGACCCGGCCGGACGGGGCGCCGGTGAGCGCCCTGCTCAGCTCTGGTTGAAGAAGCCGCCGGTCTGACGGCCGGCGGTCTCGCCGGTCACGATGCTCGTGTCGGCGGGGGTCAGCAGGAAGACCCGGGTGGCCACGCGCTCGATGGAGCCGCGCAGACCGAAGGTCAGGCCGGCCGCGAAGTCCACGACGCGCTTGGCGTCGCCGGGCTCCATGGCCGTCAGGTTCACGATGACCGGGACGCCTTCCCGGAACAGTTCGCCGATGCCGCGTGCGTCCCGGAAGCCGTCAGGGGTGACGGTGGCGATGCGGCGTCCGGTGTCCTCGGCCTTCTCGGAGACGACGCGGACCCGGGGGTCCGTGACCCAGGGCTCGGGTGTCTCGTTGTTCCCCTCGGCGTACTCGTCGTCGTAGTAGCGGTCCTCGTCGTTTTCCTCGACGAGTCCGAGCCAGGCACTCGCCTTGCGCACCGATCCCATGAACGCCTCCTTTCACCGCGGTCTGTTTGTGTTCCGCTCCCCCTATGGTCGTCCATCATGCGGATTGCGCGCCAAGTGGATAGTCGGCGCGCAGGGTTTTCGTGACGGTACTGGTGCAGAAGTTGTGGTGATTTCCTTGGCCTCCGACGTTGCGGGGCCCGCCGGGAGAGTGTAAATCGCACCAACGGGCCAGACGGGTGAGCAGGGGGTCGGACGGGTGAACATACGTCGTCTGTACGATGCCTGACGGACTGTTCAGTGGGCGGTGCGATTGCCCGGCCCACCGCATTACGGGGGCGCAATGTTCGGCATCGTCAGACCCTGCACGCATCGGCTCACACCGGGCCTCAGGACGCAATGGACGGCACATCTGTGCGGGCTGTGCCTGGCACTGCGCAGCGATCACGGCCAGTTCTCACGGATCGTCACCAACTACGACGGCCTGATCGTCTCGGTCCTGACGGAGGCTCAGTCCGCTCCGACGGCGGACCTGCGACGCACCGCGGGACCCTGCCCGCTACGGGCGATGCGCACCGCCCCGGTCGCCAGGGGAGAGGGCGCGCGGCTGGCCGCCGCGGTCTCACTGGTGCTGGCCTCGGCGAAGGTACGCGACCACATAGCGGACCGGGACGGGCTGTTGGGGCGCCGCCCGGTGGCCGTCGCGGCCCGCCGGGTCGCCCGGAGCTGGGACCGCGCCGGGGCAAGGACCGGGGCCTCGCTCGGCTTCGACACCTCGGTCCTGGTCGACGCCGTCGACCGGCAGACCGGCATCGAGGCGGTCGCGGGCATCGGCACCCCGCTGCTCCTCGTCACCGAGCCGACCGAGTCGGCCACGGCCGCCGCCTTCGCACACACCGCGGTGCTGGCGGGGCGGCCGGGCAACGCGGCGCCGCTCGCCGAGGCCGGCCGGCTGTTCGGCCGGCTCGCGCACCTGCTGGACGCGGTCGAGGACAGGGCCGCTGACGAGGCGTCGGGGGCCTGGAACCCGCTCACCGCCACCGGGACCCCGCTCGCCGAGGCGCGGCGGCTGTGCGACGACGCGGTGCGGGGGGTGCGGCTCGCGCTGCGGGACGCGGAGTTCGTGGACGGCAAGCTGGTGCACGTACTGCTGGCGCACGAGCTGGAGCAGGCGGTGAACCGGGCGTTCGGGACGACCGCGTGCGCACACGGGGCGCAGGGCCACACCCCGGTGCCGGGAAACCCCTACGCGCCGGGAGCGCCGGGAGCACCGGGTGACGGGAACACCCCCGCGCCGGGCAATCCGTATGCGCCGGGAGCGCCAGGAGCGCCGGGAGACCCGACGCCTCCGCCGCCCCCGCGTGCGCCGCGGGGACTGCTCGCCGGTTGCCTGGCGGCGACCGGACTGTTCTGCACCTGCCAGGTGTGCTGCGCGGACGAGTTCGAAGGGCCCTGGTCCCGGCAGCGGCGGGAGGGCTGTGGTGGTGACTGCCCCGACTGCTGCCAGTGTTGTGAGTGCTGTGAAGGTTGTAGCTTCTGCGAAGGATGCGAGTGCTGCGACTGCAGTTGCTGACACGCTGTGAGGCTTGAGGGGGCGTGCAGCCGGGGCGCTGAGGTGTGTGTGCCTACGGAGGCGCGGCGTGGCCGGCGAGGAGAACGGGGGCAGTGGAGGGGGAGCGTCGGCTCAACAGGACGCGGACCACACGCGACCGAAGTCGATGTGGGAGCGCGTGACCAACCACTGCGATTGCATGGCGCTCATGGAACAGGTGTTTTGATGAGGCGTCAACAGGCGTGGGGCTGAAGCCGAGACGCGCTGCCCAGGATGTGGACGCGCTTGACAGGCGGCCGAGCGCTCGCCGTACCCTCCGTACGGGACCGGGCTGAGGGGCTCGGCCCGTTGTGTGCGACCTGCGGCCGGCTGCGTCCGGTGAGGGCAACTCCCGTGTGTGAACACCGTGTCCACGGAGCCCTCGCATGTCAGCCTCGGTCCTCTGTTGTCCCCTTTGTTGTCTCCATTCCTCCGTGCGTACGGCGCCTGCCGTGTGTTCCTGCCGCGTGCCCCGCGCCCCCTCCCGCACGCCCTCCCCTTCCCGTTCCCCGTCCCGTTCCCCTCCCCGGGCGCTCGGGGGGACGCAGGAGTTGTTTCCGGGCGGGATCCGTCCGGGCGGGATCCGTTCATGGAGGGGGAATGAGCATGGCTTCGGCTGTCAGTCGTCCGCTGCACATCGGTGCCGAGGTGGGAGGAGGTGCCTCCGTCGGCGGGCTGGTGCGGCTCGCGGAGGAGGGGGCACTGGACCTGGTGACCCTGAGTACCGCCGTGGGCGACGCCGTCGGCCTGCTGGCGCGGGTGGCGGGGGAGACCTCGGGGATCGGGCTCGTGCCCACCGTGACCGTGACCGGGGCCGATCCGTTTGTCCTGCAGGCGGCGGTGGCGGAACTCGACCGGGTGAGCCGGGGCCGGGCGGGCTGGGCGGTCGCGGTGTCGGCCCCGGCGGGAGCCTCGGCGGCCCCGGCGGGAGCCTCGGCGCGTGAGCTGGACCGGCCGGAGCCCGCCGGTTCTGCCGAGGAGCTGTGGCGGGAGGCCGGTGCGGTGGTCGATGTGTCGACCCGGCTCTGGGACGGCCGGGACCCAGGTGTCGGCGCGGGCGACACATCGACGGGTCGCTTCGTCGACCCGGGAACGGTGGGGCGGCCCGTCACCGTCGTGGACGTGAGCGTGTGCGGCGCCGACGGACTCGCCGTCGCCGCGCACTACGCGGACGTCGTGATCGTCCGCGCCCATTCCCCCGGAGAGGCCGGTGCCCTGCGCGCCGATCTGCGCAGACGCGCCGCCGTCGCCGGGCGCGAGCCGGGAGCGCTGCGGATCCTCGCCGCCCTCACGGTCGACCTCGCCGGTGAACCGCTCCTCCACGGCCCGTCGTACACGGAGACCGATCCGGTGCGCGTCGGGCGGGGCGGAGCGGCCGAGTACACCGGCGGGCCCGTCGGGCTCGCCCAGGTGCTCACCAGGTGGCACGCCGCCGACGTCGTCGACGGGTTCCACATCACCCCCCTCTCGCCCGAGCGCGATCTCGAACGGCTCGTGAACGGGACCGTGAACCTGCTGCAACACCACTGTCTGCACCGGCACTTCTACGCCGGTGCCACGCTCAGGGACCATCTGGGCCTTCGGCTGCCCGCCGCCCGGCGCGCCAGGAGCGGCGCCGGAAAGGCGGTATGACCGAGCGGGCGGCATGCGGGCGGCCCCTGCACCGCGCCCTCCGGGGCCGCACAGGTTGCTCCGGGCGGTCGTGGGCGCCGTGTGGAAGGGTTGGGCCCATGACCAGCAGCGAAGACGGCAGCGCGGCACCCCGGCGGGACGCGCGGCAGGAGCAGGACGGGCAGCGGGAGCAGGACACGCGGCAGGAGCAGGACGGGCAGCCGGAGCAGGGCGGGCAGCGGGACTGGCGGCGCTGGCACGCGCACCGGGTCGAGACGGTCGCCTCGCCCTACGGGCCGCTCTCCCTCTCCGGCACCCACTGGCTCGCCGACCACCCGGACGGCCGCATCGACGGTGTGCCGGGGCGGTGGCAGGAGGACGGCGCCGAGGTGGTGCTGACCGCCGCGGCCCCGGACGGGATCACCGTCGACGGGCAGCCGCTCGAAGGAGAGGTCAGGCTCGGCGCCGACCGCGGCCCGATCCCCGGCTCCCGCGTCCGTGCGGGCGAGCGGCACCTCGTCCTGCTGAGCAGGGAGGGTCGGTGGGCGGTGCGGGACTTCGACCCGCGGTCCGCCGCGCGGCACGCCTTCGCGGGAATCGAGACCGGCCCCTACGACGCCGCCTGGGTGCTGCCCGGCCGTTTCGTACCGTACGAGAAGCCCAGGAACATCCAGGTCGAGAACGCGGACGGGCGCTCGCGCGGTCTCGGCCTCGCCGGGGAGATCGTCTTCGAGTACGGCGGGGCCGAGCACTCGCTGCACGCGGCGGTCGAGGACGACGGCTCGCTGTGGGCGGTGTTCGCGGACGCGGGCAGCGGCCGCAGCAGCTACCGGTTCCGCTTCCTGCGGCCCGCCGCGCCCGCCGCCGACGGTGCGGTGACCGTCGACCTCAACCGGGCACTGCTGCCCCCGTGCGCCTTCGCGGACCACTTCATCTGCCCCTTTCCGCCGCCGGGCAACACCCTGCCGTTCCCCGTACCGGTCGGTGAGCTCAACCAGCTCCAGAAGTAGGCGAGTTGGTCCCACCAGCCCCGGGAGCCGCAGAGGCCCCGGGGTCGGTGATCGTCCCGGGCCTGCCCGTACCGTGACACGCCCGCGCACGGCCGAAAGGCGCCCTTGCGCGGCCCGTTGAGGGCCCGAATACTCCCGAGACAGCGCCTGTCAGGGGCATTACGGCCGTCCTCAAGAACGACGGGGGCAGCCGCACGCCCCCGACTGCGCCTCACGGGCCCCGGGAAAGACCCCACATCGCACCGGGCCCCCGATTCCCCTCGGGAGGAACGACAAGTGAGGAACGAGCGCACCACCACACCCCGTCGCGGCACGGCGAGACGTGTCCGATTCCTGGCCGTCGCGGCAGGTCTCGCCGCCGCGGTCGCCGTCACCGTCCCCAACGCCCAGGCCCAGTCGGCCACCGACACCTCCGCAGTGAGCGCCACCCAGCTCGCCTCCGCCGGGGCCGCGGTCCTGAAGGCGGACGTCGCGGGCACCGCCTGGCACGTCGACAAGGCGACCAACACCCTTGTCGTCACTGCCGACAGCACCGTCTCCCGCGCGGAGCTCGCGCGGATCACCCAGGCGGCGGGCGACAACGCGCGCGCCCTGCGCGTGGAACGCACCCCCGGCAAGTTCTCCAAGCTCCTCTCGGGCGGTGACGCCATCTACGCGCCCAGCTGGCGCTGCTCGCTCGGCTTCAACGTCCGCTCCGGCAACACCTACTACGCGCTGACCGCCGGGCACTGCACCGACGGCAACCCGGCGTGGTACACCAACTCCGCCCGTACGACGCGGATCGGACCGACCACCGGGTCCAGCTTCCCGAACAACGACTACGGCATCCTGCGCTACGACAACGCGAGCGTCGCCCACCCGGGCACCGTCGGCAGCGTCGACATCACCAGCGCCGCCAACGCCACCGTCAACATGAGCGTCACCCGGCGCGGCTCCACCACCGGCATCCACAGCGGCACGGTCACCGGCCTCAACGCCACTGTCAACTACGGCGGCGGCGACATCGTCTACGGGATGATCCGCACCAACGTGTGCGCCGAGCCCGGCGACAGCGGCGGCCCGCTGTACTCCGGCACCAGGGCCATCGGCCTGACCTCGGGCGGCAGTGGCAACTGCTCGTCCGGCGGCACGACCTTCTTCCAGCCCGTCACCGAGGCGCTCAGCGCGTACGGGGTCACCATCTACTGACCCTCACGGACGGGGTCACCCGGGTCACCCCGGGCCGGCCCCACGGAAGGGGCCGGCCGCCACGATCGCGTCCGTCCGCGCCGAACCGCAGTCGGCAGCACGCAGGCCCCCGATCCGGACTCCTCCGGGCGGGGGCCTGTTGCCGTGCCGGCCCGCGGGGGACGGCTGAAAGCGCGCAGCGCGGCGGCAGAAGCGGCGGCGGGTGGCGGGCGGCGGGCGTTTATGGAGATGCCGCGGGGGAAGTCGGGGCAAACGCCGGAGCCCGGTACCGGAAGGGCCAGTACCGGACAGGAGTAGACCTCACCCAGGGGCGGTCACCGGTCGCAGGGGGTGCACGCAGTCGTGACGGGGCGTCCGCAAAACGGTCACAGCGGCGGCATGTCAAGAGAACGGGGGCGTGCGGTAGTTGTCGTGTGCGCGTCTGGAAGTCGACCTTGTGTGCTCCCTGTGAGCCTGGGAATAGTGAGGCCCCACCCGGGCCCACCCCCACAACTCCGGGCCCGGGACCCCCCACAGGAGGTCACTTGTGAAGCACCGACGCATACCCAAGCGGCGCGCGGCCGCGGCAGGAGCCGCGGTCGCCGCCCTGGTCGCCACGGGCATCACCTTCCAGACCGCGAACGCGAGCGAAGGCGCGGCCCCCACGCCGACGCCGAAGACCCTGTCCGTGACGGGCGCCAACTCACTCGCCTCCTCGCTGACCAAGCAACTCGGCACGGACGCCGCCGGATCGTTCTACGACGCGAAGGCGAAGTCCCTCGTCGTCAACGTCACGGACGAGGCCGCCGCGGAAACCGTGCGCGAGGCCGGCGGCAAGGCCAGAATCGTCCAGCACACCCTGGCCGAGCTGAAGTCGGCGCGTACCGCGCTGGCGGGCAGGGCGACGATCCCGGGTACCTCCTGGGCGACCGACCCGGTCAGCAACAAGATCGTGGTCACGGCCGACCGCACGGTGAAGGGCGCCTCCCTCACCAAGCTGAACAAGGCCGTCAAGGAGCTCGGCTCCAAGGTCCTGCTGAAGCACTCCAAGGGGGAGTTCAGGCCCCTCGTCGCCGGTGGTGACGCCATCTGGGGCGCCGGTGCGCGCTGCTCGCTGGGCTTCAACGTGACCAAGGGCGGCGAGGCGTACTTCCTCACCGCGGGGCACTGCACCGCCGACATCCAGAGCTGGTCGGACAGCCAGGGCGGCGCGTCGATCGGTGACACGGTCGACTCGAACTTCCCCGGCAGCGACTACGGCCTCGTCAAGTACTCGGGTTCCACCGCCCACCCGAGCGAGGTCAACCTCTACAACGGCAGCAGCCAGGCCATCACCAAGGCCGGTGACGCCACCGTCGGCCAGCAGGTGACCCGCAGCGGCTCCACCACCCAGGTCCACGACGGCGAGGTCACCGGACTGGACGCCACCGTGAACTACGGCAACGGCCAGATCGTCAACGGACTCATCCAGACCACGGTCTGCGCCGAGCCCGGTGACAGCGGCGGCGCGCTCTTCGCGGGCGACACCGCGCTCGGCCTCACCTCCGGCGGCAGCGGCGACTGCTCGTCCGGCGGCGAGACCTTCTTCCAGCCGGTACCGGCCGCGCTCGCGGCCACGGGCACCCAGATCGGCTGATCCCGCGCAGCACCCGCACCACCACGAGCCCCGGCCCGCAGACAGCGGTCCGGGGCTTCGTGCGACGGTCTCCCGAAGAAACTTGTGAAAACTTTCACAAACTCGCAAGGGACTTAGGTCCCGTGCTGTCTGCCCAGCTCAGGGGGGTTTTCTACGGGACGCCCGGCACGGCGGTGGGACCTTCGCCCCGCGGGTTCGGGGCATTCGCCGAACCTTTCCGGCCGCCACCAGGAGTGCAATGGAGGCGTCAGGGAAACAGGCCGCAGCGAAGGAGCACCTGTCATGCAGCCCCAGGAGATGGTCGACGGACTCGTCCAGGGAGCGCGTGCAGCGCTCACCGCGTTCGAGGGGTTCGACCAGGAGCAGGTCGACCACATCGTCAAGAAGGCTTCACTCGCGGCGCTGGCCGCGCACGGCGACCTGGCGCAGCAGGCGGTCGCGGAGACCGGCCGGGGGGTGTTCGAGGACAAGGCGGTCAAGAACCTCTTTGCCTGTGAGCACGTCACGCACTCGATGGCGGGTCTCAGGACCGTCGGCGTCGTCTCCCGCGACGAGCTGACCGGCATCACCGAGATCGCCGAACCCGTCGGCGTGGTCTGCGCGATGACCCCGGTCACCAACCCCACCTCGACCACCGTCTTCAAGGCACTGATCGCCCTGAAGACCCGTAACCCGATCGTCTTCGCCTTCCACCCCTCCGCCCAGAAGTGCTCCGCCGAGGCCGCGCGGATCGTCCGTGACGCGGCCGTCGCGGCGGGGGCGCCCGCCGGCTGCGTGCAGTGGATCGACACTCCGTCGATGGAGGCCACCGGCCTGCTGATGAACCACCCCGGCGTCTCCACCATCCTCGCCACCGGCGGCAATGCCATGGTCAAGTCGGCATACTCGTGCGGCAAGCCGGCCCTCGGCGTCGGCGCGGGCAACGTCCCCGCGTACATCGCCCGCAGCGGCAAGCTCCGGCGCGCGGTGCACGACATCGTGCTCTCCAAGGCCTTCGACAACGGCATGATCTGCGCCTCCGAGCAGGCCGTCATCCTCGACGCGGAGATCTACGAGGCGGGCATCGCCGAGTTCGAGCGGCTGCACGCCTACGTCGTCACCGCCGCGGAGAAGACCAAGCTGGAGGAGTTCGTCTTCGGCACCACGGCCTTCGCCAACAACTGCGCCGGCGCGAAGCTGAACGCAGCCGTGGTCGGCAGGTCCCCGCAGTGGATAGCCGAACAGGCCGGCTTCGAGGTCCCCGCCGACACCTCGGTCCTGATCGCCGAGTGCGCCGAGGTCGGCCCCGGCGAGCCGCTCACCCGCGAGAAGCTGTCCCCGGTGCTCGCCGCCCTGAAGGCCGACGACACCGAGCACGGACTGCGGCTGGCCGCACAGATGGTCGAGTTCGACGGCCTCGGCCACAGCGCCGCCGTCCACACCGAGGACGAGGAACTGGCCGAGGAGTTCGGCAGGCGCGTCAAGGCGGTCCGCGTGATCGTCAACGCGCCCTCCACCTTCGGCGGCATCGGCGACGTCTACAACGCCTTCCTTCCCTCGCTGACACTGGGCTGCGGAAGTTACGGACACAACTCCGTCTCCAACAACGTCACCGCGGTCAACCTCCTCAACATCAAGCGGATCGGACGGCGCAACACCAACATGCAGTGGGTCAAGGTCCCGCCGAAGATCTACTTCGAACGCAACTCGCTGCGCTACCTCGGTGAGATGGCCGGGCTGAAGCGGGTCACGATCGTCACCGACAAGACGATGGGCGCACTCGGTTTCGTGCAGCGGGTCACCGACATCCTCGACAGCCGCGAGGACAAGGTCGTCGTCCAGGTCATCGACACCGTCGAGCCCAACCCCGAACTCGCCACCGTCCGGGCGGGCGCCGCACGGATGCGGGACTTCGAGCCGGACACGATCATCGCGCTCGGCGGCGGGTCGCCGATGGACGCGGCGAAGATCATGTGGCTGATGTACGAACGGCCCGAGGTGGAGTTCGCGGACACCAAGGAGAAGTTCTTCGACGTACGCAAGAGGGCCTACAAGTTCCCGGCGCTGGGGGAGAAGGCCCAGCTGGTCGCCGTCCCGACCACCTCGGGCACCGGTTCCGAGGTCACGCCCTTCGCGGTGATCTCCGACCCGGAGGCCGCCCAGAAGTACCCCCTCGCCGACTACGCGCTCACCCCGAACGTCGCGATCGTCGACCCCACCCTCCCGATGCGCCTGCCGGCCACCGTCACCGCCGACTCCGGCTTCGACGCCCTCACCCACGCCACCGAGGCGTACGTCTCCGTCTACGCCAACGACTACACCGACGGCCTCTGCCTCCAGGCCGTCAAGCTGATCTTCGAGAACCTGGAGCGCTGCGTCGTCGACGGGGCCAACGACCCCGAGGCGCGCGAGAAGATGCACAACGCCTCCACCGTCGCGGGCATGGCCTTCGCCAACGCATTCCTCGGCCTGGTGCACGCCATGGCGCACACCCTGGGCAACACCTTCCACGTCGCCCACGGCCGTACCAACGCACTCCTGCTGCCGCATGTGATCCGGCACAACGGACAGGTCGCGGCCAAGGCCACCCCGTGGCCCAAGGCCGAGGTCTACCGGGCCCCGGAGCGCTTCCAGGAGATCGCCAGGGCGCTGGGCCTCCCGGCTGCCACCCCCGAGGAGGGTGTCGAGTCCTATGCCCGGGCGGTCGAGGAACTGCGGATGCGGTGCGGCATCCCGGCGAGCTTCCGGGACGAGGGCGTCGACGAGGAGGCCTTCCTGGCCGCCCTTCCGCAGCAGGCGCTCAACGCCTACGCCGACCAGTGCGCCCCCGCCAACCCGCGGATGCCGATGATCGACGACATGAAGGACCTGATGACCCGGGCGTACTACGGAAAGTGAACACCGCCCCCGCGTGGCCCGGAGCTCCCGGGCCACGCGGGGCGTTCACCGCTTCTGCCAGTACCCGCCGACCGGTGGTCCGCGACCGTGGGACTGATGGTCACAGCTCGGATGCGGGTGCGCCGGTCTCCGTCGCGCCACCGGGCACGGCGTCGGCGCCCTTGCGGCTCGACCTGACCCGGGAGCCGGCGAGCAGGGTCACGACGGTGCCCACCACCGCCCACGCGGCGAGCACCAGCAGCGGGCCGGTGACGTTGTTGCCCTTGAAGTAGGCGATGGAACGGGCCACCCAGGTGCCCGCGCCGGGCGGCAGCCAGGGGCCGATGGCCTCCCAGAACGGCGGCAGCATCGGCAGCGGGAAGGCGCCGCCCGCACTCGGGTTGCCTGCGATGACCACCAGCAGCACTGCGATGCCGATACCGACCACCCCGGTGAGCGCCTGGAGCGCGAGGGTGATCATGCCGACGGAGAACACCACGAGGGCACCGAGCCCCCACAGCCCCCACACGCTGCCCGGCAGCGCCCCGAGCACCGGCCCGACGATGACCGCGCCGCCGAGGCCGCCCGCGATCGAGTACAGGGCCATCGCACCGGTACGGATCACCGCGCGCTGCCGGTTCGCGGGCCGTGAGCCCATGCTGATGGCCAGGATCGACGCGCACAGGTAACCGCCCACGCACCAGCCCACCACCAGGTAGAACGCCGACAGGCCGTCGAAGTCCCTGGCCGATGCGGGCGCGACGTCCACCGTCCGCGCCGTGCGCTGCTGCCTGGCCTCGACGGTGTCCGTGAGCTTGGTGAGCGCGGACGACAGCACGGTGCCCCCGCCCGACGCGACCAGCAGCGTGTCCTGCTTCGACGCGGGATCGACGATCAGCGCGCCGTCGATCTCCCGGTTCATGATCTGGTGCCTGGCCCGCGCCTCGTCCTTGACCCCGCGCGGGTCCAGGGGCTCGCCGGGGATGGCGCGCAGCTGGTCCACCAGCTGGGAGGACATCTGGGCGGGCGCCACCACGCCGAAGGCCACGTCGCGCGGCTTCGGGTTGTGCAGTGCACCCACGTAGGAGGCGATGAAGAGCAGTTGCAGGGCGAGGACGCCGATGACGAGCCACCAGGCCCTGGGGGTGACCGCGTTCTTCAACTCTGTGGCGAAGGACATGGGCCCACGCTCCGGCGGACGGTCCACCGCCGCATGCGGAGTGGGCCGGACGGGGGAAGGCGGCGACGCCGGTGGGCCGGGCGGGTGAGAGTGGCGGAGCCGGTGGGCCGGGCGGAGGAAGGGTGCGACGACGTGGCGGGGTGGGCCGTCCCCTCCCCCGGAAGGGGACGGCCCACCCGTCGGGAGCGGGGCCCCGGGTGACGGGGGCCGTGCCGCGAGGGCGTGGCCGGTCACCGAGGGCCCGCGCCCGGTCTACCGTGCGGGGCTCAGCGGCCGTGCCGCCCACCGGCGGTCGTCCTGCGGCGCACCGAGCCGAACATGACAGCTGCGCCGAGCGCCAGCACCGCCGCACCGCCCATGGCGATGTACGGGGTGCTGCTGTCGCCACCGGTCTCGGCGAGGTTCTCACCGGCGTCCACCGGGGTGGGCGAGCCGCCCTGCGCGGCGGGCTCGTTGGCGGCCGGAGCCACGGGGGCGGCCGGGGCCTGCTCCTGCGGGGCGGCGTTCTGTGCGGACGCACCCGTCTTGTGGTCGCCGTCGCCGTGCCCCTGGTGCTCGACCGTCGACTTGTCCGCGCCGGCGGCGATGTCCTGGTCGGTCGGGGCGGAGGCGACCGGGGCCGGGGCGCCGGCGCCCGTGTCCGTACCGGCGTCCGTACCGGCGCCGGCCTCCGTGCCCGTGCCCGTGTCCGTGCTCGCGCCCGTGCCGGAGCCGCCGGTGTCCTTGCCGAAGACGACGTCGGAGCAGGTGTAGAAGGCCTCCGGGCTGTCCGAGCGCTGCCACACGCTGTAGACCAGGTGGCGGCCCGTCTTGTTCGGGATGGTGCCGTCGAAGACGTAGTCGCCGGCCTCCATCTTCGGGTCGACGACCGAGACGAACGGCTTCGACTCCAGGTCGGACCACTTCAGCGGCTTCGACGGGTCGTAGCCGTCCTTGGTGACGTACAGCTCGAAGGAGCCCTTGTGCGGGGCGGTGCCCTTGTAGCGGAAGGTGTGCTTGCCCGCGGTGAGCTTCGAGGACGGCCAGTCGGCGCGCGGCAGGTCCAGGCCCTTGTACTTGTCGTTGCCGGCGCTGCACAGCTTGCCGTCGGGGATGAGGGCCTTGTGGTTGCCCGCGGCGTTCGCGATGTTCACCGCGTTCCAGTCGTAGAACGCCTGGACGCCACTGGCGGCGACGGCTGCCTTGCAGGCGGCCGAGTCGGGGCTCTCGGGGCCCTCCGCGTAGCAGGCCGACACCCGGCTGACCGGATCCGTCATGGAGCCGTGGGCTGCGGCCGGCGAGGCGGCGAGCCCGGTCAGCGCCAGCGGCGCGAGGCCGAACGCGGCGACGGTGGCGGCTTTGCGACGAGCAGCGGTCATGGTGGGGAACTCCTAGACAGGGAAGAGGCTTCAGGGCCGGGGGAGCGGGGGGAGAACTCCCTCGGCGCAACAGCACGCTAGACCCCGGAAACCGGGAAATCCCCTGCTGGGAGCGGGTGATGGCGTTCTTTATGGTGTGCTTAAGGACCTGCTCAGTGACGGTTAAGACCGTGCCTGGAATGCACCGGCACGGAGCGGCTCTCGCGGCGCGCGGGGCCGGACGCTCACGCTGCCCGCAGAACCGGATCGCTCACGCCACCCACCGGTAGCGCCGCTCCGGTCGGCCCGTGCCGCCGTACCGCAGGGTCACCTCCGCCCGGCCGGTCGTCGTGAAGTACTCCAGGTACCTGCGCGCACTCACCCTCGACAGCGCCCCGCCCTGCGCGCACTCCGTCGCCGACAGCCCGCCCGGGTGCGCCCGCAAGGTCCGCTCCACCAGCTCGGCGGTGTGCACGGCCAGCCCCTTGGGCAGCTCCCGCGAACCCGGCGGGCGCGTGCCGAACAGCTGGTCCACGTCCTCCTGCCGGGCCTGCCCGTGCGCCGACAGCGCGTCGAACCGGTTGCGCAACGACGCCACGTGCCGCAGCTGCTCGCGCAACGCCGCCTGGTGGAACGGCTTGATCAGATAGTGCAGGGCGCCGGCCCGCAGCGCCGCCCGTACGATCCCGGCCTCCCGCGCCGCCGTGATGAACAGGGCGTCGGCCGTCGGCCGGCCGGTGTCCCGCGCCTCGGCGGCGCGCAGCTCACGCAGAACGTCGAGCCCGTCCATGTCGGGCAGATACACGTCCAGGAGCACGAGGTCCGGCCGCAGCCGCTCGGCGGCGCGCAGGGCGTCGGCGCCACTGTGGGCGACCCCGACCACCGTAAACCCGTCCATCGCGGACACGCAGCGGCTGTGGACCTTCGCCACCATGAAGTCGTCGTCCACGACCAGCACATTCGTCACCCGCACACGCTAGGGCGCGACCACAAGGACCACAACGTCCGTTGGTTCCGGAACGGCGACAGCTGGTTAACGCCCCGGCAACATGACCCCACCTCCCAACACGAACCGAAAGGCGGCGCCCGTGCGATTGCGCACCCCCCTCGCCATGGCCGGGGCGGCACTCCTGGTGCTCGTGGGGCCGCCGCTGCTCACCACGGGCAGCGGCTCCGAGACCGGCACCCAGATCCCCGGCCTGCGCCTCATGGTCCCCAACACCCCCGGCGGCGGCTACGACATCACCGCCCGCACCGCGGCCAAGAACGCCGAGGAGGCCGAACTCAGCAGCGGCATCGAGGTGTTCAACCTCCCCGGCGCGGGCGGCACCGTCGGCCTCGCCCGACTCGCGTCGGACCACGGCAACGGCAAGGTCGCCATGTCGATGGGGCTCGGCGTGGTGGGCGCGGTGCACACCAACAAGGCGCCGCAGACCCTCGCCGACACCACCCCCATCGCCCGGCTCACCGAGGAGCAGGACATCGTGGTGGTCGGCAAGGACTCCCCGTACAAGGACATCGAGGACCTGCTCACCGCCTGGCGGGCGAACCCCGCCAAGGTTCCCGTCGGCGGCGGCTCCGCGCCCGGCGGCCCCGACCACCTCGCGCCGATGCTGATGGCACGCGCGGCCGGGATCAAGCCGAAGGACGTCAACTACGTCCCGTTCGACGGTGGCGGTGAGCTCCTCGCCTCCATCCTCGGCAACAAGGTCGCCTTCGGCGTCTCCGGCGTCGGCGAGTACCTGGACCAGATCGAGGCGGGCGAGCTGCGGCTGCTCGCGGTCACCGGACCGAAGCGGGTACCGGGGCTCGACGCGCCCACCCT
This sequence comes from Streptomyces sp. NPDC091272, assembly GCF_044757485.1. Classification (NCBI taxonomy): domain Bacteria; kingdom Bacillati; phylum Actinomycetota; class Actinomycetes; order Kitasatosporales; family Streptomycetaceae; genus Streptomyces; species Streptomyces sp. NPDC091272. The sequence continues at coordinate 117,224 of NZ_JBIVVC010000015.1, read as the reverse complement.
GCGCGAGTCGGGACTCGACACGGAGTTCACCAACTGGCGCGGCATCGTCGCCCCGCCGGGCCTCACCGACGCCGAACGCACCAAACTCGTCCAGCTCTTCGAGAAGCTGCACGCCTCGGCGCAGTGGCAGGGCTCGATGAAGAAGAACGGCTGGGACGACGCCTTCCTCACCGGGGAGAAATTCGGTGACTTCCTCGACCAGGAGGACAAGCGCGTGGACTCCGTCCTGAAGGAGCTGGGGCTGTGAACTCCCTGGAGAAATCGCCCGGTTCGACCGAGGCCTCGCAGAGTCCGGCGCCCGCCGGCCGCGCCGCCTGGCTGCGCGAGCACTCCGAACTCGGCGTCAGCGCGCTCCTGCTGGTGATCGGCGTGCTCGTCCTCACCGACGCGCTCACCATGCACGTCGAGATCGCCCAGCGCGGCCCGGTCGGCCCGACCACCGTGCCGCTGGTCGTCGGCGGCGCCCTGCTGGTCGTCGCCGTACTCCTGGCCGTGGACGTCCTGCGCGGCGGTCGCGGCGAGGCAGAGGGCGGCGAGGACATCGACCTCTCCGAGCCCAGCGACTGGCGCACGGTCCTGCTCCTCGCCGGAGTCTTCCTCGGCAACGCCGTCCTGATCGGCCCGGTCGGCTTCCCGGTCTCCGGCGCCCTGCTGTTCTGGGGCTCCGCCTACGCCCTCGGCAGCCGCCACCACGGACGGGACCCGCTGATCGCTGCGGGCCTCTCCCTCTTCACCTACTTCGTCTTCAACAACCTGCTGGGCGTCCCGCTGCCCGGCGGACCCCTGATGGGAGTGCTGTAACGGTGTTGGACTCCCTCAACTCGCTGATGGACGGTTTCGGAACCGCCCTCACGCCGATCAACCTCCTGTGGGCCGCCGTCGGTGTCCTGCTCGGCACTGCCATCGGCGTGCTGCCCGGCATCGGCCCCGCGATGGCGGTCGCGCTGCTGCTCCCGGTGACGTACGGCCTCGAACCCACCGGCGCGTTCATCATGTTCGCGGGCATCTACTACGGCGCGATGTTCGGCGGCTCCACGACCTCGATCCTGCTCAACACCCCGGGGGAGAGCGCGGCCGTCGTCGCCGCGCTGGAGGGCCACCCCATGGCCAAGGCGGGGCGCGGCGCGCAGGCACTCGCCGCCGCCGCCATCGGCCACTTCGCGGGCGGCATGATCGGCACGGTCCTCCTCGTCGCCCTGGCGCCCGCCGTCGCCGCGCTCGCCGTGGACATCGGCGCACCCGACTACTTCGCCATCATGGTGCTCGCCTTCATCGCGGTGACCTCCGTACTCGGCTCCTCCCGGATCCGCGGGCTCGCCTCGCTCCTCATCGGCCTCACCATCGGCCTGGTCGGCCTCGACCAGATGACGGGACAGTCCCGTCTCACCTTCGGCTCGCTCGAACTCGCCGACGGGGTGGACGTGGTGATCGTCGCGGTCGGTCTCTTCGCCATCGGCGAGGCGCTCTGGGTGGCCGCACACCTGCGCCGGGGCGGCGCGGATGCGATCCCCGTCGGCCGTCCCTGGCTCGGGAAGAAGGACGTCAGGCGCACCTGGAAGTCCTGGCTGCGCGGCCCGCTGATCGGCTTCCCGTTCGGCGCGATCCCGGCCGGCGGCGCGGAGATCCCCACGTTCCTCTCGTACGTCACCGAGAAGCGGCTCTCCAAGCACAAGGAGGAGTTCGGCAAGGGCGCCATCGAGGGCGTCGCGGGCCCGGAGTCCGCGGCCTCCGCGTCGGCGGCGGGCACCCTCGTCTCGATGCTGACCCTCGGCCTGCCCACCACCGCCGTCGCCGCCGTGATGCTGGCCGCCTTCCAGCAGTACGGGATCCAGCCGGGCCCGCTCCTCTTCGAGCGCGAACCCGAGCTGGTCTGGGGCCTCATCGCGTCCCTCTTCGTCGGCATGGTCCTGCTGCTGGCCCTCAACCTGCCCCTCGCCCCGCTGTGGGCGAAGCTGCTGCGGATCCCGCGCCCCTACCTCTACGCGGGCATCCTCTTCTTCGCGTCGGTCGGCGCGTACGCGGTCGGCGGCGAGGCACTGGACCTGGTGGTGCTGCTGATCATCGGACTGCTCGGCTTCGGGATGCGGCGGTACGGGCTGCCCGTACTGCCCGCCGTGATCGGCGTGATCCTCGGCCCGGCCGCCGAACAGCAGCTGCGCCGAGCCCTCCAGATCAGCGACGGCAGTGTGACGGGACTGGTCAACACGCCCTTCTCCGTGGTCGTGTACGCGATCGTCGTACTCCTCCTGGCCTGGCCCCTCGTGAAGAAGCTGCCCTTCCTGCGGCGTGGAGGAGCGGCCTCGTAACAACCGGCTCGCCGTTCGCGCCCCGGGCACTGTCGGTGCCGGATGTCACCATCGGGGCATGAACGACAAAGGCGCCCCGGCCGGCTCGCCCGCCCGGCACACCGAAGTGGTCGACGTCCACCTGATCCTGCGCAGGGGCGAGGAGGTGCTCCTGTCCCGGCGGGCCAACACGGGTTACGCGGACGGCCTGTTGCACGCCCCGTCGGGCCACGTCGAGGACGGCGAGGACGTACGGACCGCGGTGATCAGGGAGGCGGCGGAGGAGACCGGCATCACGCTCGCCCCCGCCGACCTGTCCGTGGCCCTGGTCATGCAACACCGCGGCCCCGGCGGCCGGCCCCGCACCGGCTGGTTCTTCGAGGCGGCGTACGACCCCTGCGACCCGCCCGCCAACAACGAACCCGACAAGTGCTCCGGCCTCTCCTGGCACCCGCTGTCCGCCCTCCCGGACGACATGGTGGCGTACTGCAGAGCAGGCCTGGACGCCTACCGGAGCGGCGGACGCTTCGTCCTGCACTGGCACGAGGACGACGACCCGGTCGCGTACGAGAAGTCCGGACGGGACCGGGCGGTGGTGCTCCCGGCCTCCGCTGCCCCTTCCCGCACGTGTGCGCTTTGATGGGCGCCATGAGACATGGGGCGCGGAGGATGTCCGCGGTGCTGCTGCTTCCGCTGGTGCTGGCCGGGTGCGGGACGGAGACGTCCGGCTCGTCAGGGAACGTCGACCAGGGCGAACTCAGGAAACGGGCCGGGGAGTCCGCGCTTGAGCACGTGTACGTGACGGAGATACCCGGGTTCACGCTCGCCGCGCAGTCGGTGGGGGTGATCGGGAACGACGGCTTCTCGGGTACGTACGTCTCGGCGGGCGGCGGCGGTGAGGTGCAGCTCTCCGTCGACCGGGGCAAGCTGCCCGCCGACGGCTGTCCGGGCTGCGCCAAGGACGGCGACAACTGGTACCACTCCGCCCAGGGCCAGACCGTGTATCTGCGGGCAGAGGGCGGACACGTGGTGCGCCTGACCGGCTCCGGGGGAGCGGACCGGGCCACGGTCAAGGCGGCCGCCGAGAAGGCTCATCACGCGAGCCCGCAGGAGATGGACCAGGTGCTCCCGCAGGCGAAGGAGCAGGGCGGCGCCCCCGTGGAGCGGGGCGACCTGCCACCGGTGGGCGACGGGGCCCCGCGCAACGACGTGGGGGCGAGCGGCTGAGGCAGGTTGCCGGGGGGAGAGCCGGTCGGCGGCCTGTACCGAAGGTGGTCGCGGCGTCAACGGTGTCAGGCCAGGAGCCGGGCGAACTCGGAGCCTAGGGCGGCCCGTTCGAGGGCGTCCAGGGTGCGGGCTGCCTCGGCGGCCGCCGCCGGGTCGCGCCCGGCGAGGCCGCTCGCTGCGAACTCGTCCTCGTCGAGCCGCAGCACCGTGGCCCCGTCCGCCGAACGCCACAGGTCGAGGTCCAGGTCCTCGACCTCCACCGTGCCGTCCTCGTGCACGACGGCGGGGCGGGTCACGTCGCAGTACCAGCCCTTGAGCGTGCCGTCCCCGGAGCGGACCTCCTTGACCGCGTACCACCGGTCGCGCCAGTAGTGCTCGGTGAGGACGTCGCCCGGCACGAACCGCACGAACCCGAAGTCCTTCACGGTGTCCCGCGCCCAGGCGGCGCGCACGGTGAGGTGCGTGCCGTCGTCACGGAGCAGCACGGCCGGGTAGCGGATCTTGAGGCGACCGGCCTTGGTGAGCGCGATCCGCACCGTCCGCTGCGGGTCGTCGCGTTGCGGGTCGTCCGGGTGCGGGTCAACCGAGGGTGCGGACATATTCGACCTCCGTGTTGCCGTGCCCGTAGCCGAGCCACCTGTTGACCGTGAGCATGGCGGTGTTGACGTCGTCGTTGCTGGTGAATGCCTCGCGGCAGCCCGCCGCGCGGGAGCGCCGCAGCGAGTGCGACTTGACGGCCTTGGCCAGACCCAGCGCGCGGAACGCCCGGCGGGTGCCGGTCATGCCGGAGCTGTACCGGCTCGCGCCGTCCGTGTGGGCGAGGGTGAACGCGGCGACCGTACCGTCGTCCGTGACGGCCAGGGTGGTGAGCGCGCGGTCGAGGAGCGGCACGTTCCAGACGGTGCGCAGCCAGTCGTCGTAGTCGTCGAGGACGGTCCCCACGGAACCGGGTTCGTCGCGGGCCGCCTCGGCGTCCGCCTCGAACAGCGGCCGCGGGTCGTCGCCCAGTACGTCGGCACCGCACAGGGTGAGCCCGGCGGGCAGCGGCGGCGGCTCGGGCAGGGTGACCGCGGCCAGGTCCAGCCGCTGGTAGTGCATCGAGTGGCTCCGGGTGTAGCCGCGCTTCTCGGCGAAGGCCCGGGACGGGGCGTCCAGGGCCCAGACGTGCAGTGCGGTCGCACCGCGCGCGCCCAGGTACTCCTCGCCCGCGCGCAGCAGGGCCGACCCGGCGCCGCGGCCACGGTGCTCGGGGTGCACCACCGGGATGCAGGAGGCGTGGCCCGTCTCGGTGCCCTGGTAACTGAGCTGCGCACGGAGGACGCCGACCACCTGCCCGCTCCCGGTGTCCTCGGCCAGCAGGTACCGGAGCCTGGCGGCGGGGGAGGCGCTGGCCATCTGGAACACGACGGACTCGGCGGTCGTCACGTTGTACGGCAGCGCGGCACGCCGCAGTTCGACGATCGCCGCCACGTCGGACGAGTCGGGGCGGAAGTCTCGGACAGCCATGGTCATGGAGCGTGACGTTACGGAGCGGGCGCGCCGTCCGCCTCCCCTTTTCCGGCGGAGGGGGGACAATCGGCGGCGTGACTTTGAACATTGTCGTGGACTTCGACGACGCCACCGCCCCGTACGAGCAACTCCGCGCCCAGATCTCGGAGCAGGCCCGCTCCGGGGCCCTGCCGGTGGGCTACAGACTGCCGACGGTACGGGGCCTGGCGGCCGAACTCGGTCTCGCCGCCAACACGGTCGCCAAGGCGTACCGGGCGCTGGAGGCGGACGGCGTGATCGAGACCCGCGGCCGCAACGGGACGCTCGTGGCGGCGGCGGGGGACGCGGCGGACCGTGAGGCCGCGTCGGCGGCCCGCGAATACGCCGAACGGGCACGCAGGCTGGGACTGAGCAGGGCGAGGGCGATGGCGGCGGTGGAGGAAGCGACGAGGGCCACATTCCCGGAGTAACCCGCCGGGGCCTGCCGGGGCGGGTTGCGCGCCGACCCCCACCCGCGCGCCCAGGGGGCGCCCCTCCAGGGGCGCGGGGAACTGCGCGAGCAACCACGACCCACCCGCACAATCCCCACGCACCCGCAGGGGGCACCTCCCAGGGGCGCGGGGAACTGCGCGACCAGCCACGACGCGCCCGCGCGAAGGAAACGCACCGGCAGGGGGGGCACGCGAAGGGGAACGCTCCGCGCGAGGGGCCGCCCCCTTGCCCACCCGTCCCGCCCCCGGGGGGCGGCCCCGCTGCCCAAGTGGGCTGAGGTGAGGGGTGGGGGTGGGGACGGCCCCGCTGCCCAAGAGGGCTGAGGTGAGGGGTGGGGTGGCGGCCCCGCTGCCCAAGGCAGCTGGAGGTAGCGACGGAGGGGCGGCCCCGCTGCCCAAGGCAGCTGGAGGTAGCGACGGAGGGGCGGCCCCGCTGCCCAAGGAGGCCCCCCGCCGCTACTGTGATACGCGATGGGACGTCATGGGTGGGACACGGGGACGCGACGGTGGCGGTTCACCGCGTTGATCGGCGTGGGCATGGCCGCACTCGCGCTCGTACTGACCATGTGCACCGCCTGGCCCGGCGCCGACGGCACAGGCGACAGCGCGGGCACCTCCACGGACGGCGCCAAGGTGCACGGCACCCCGCCGCCGGCCCCCGGCACGGCCAAGGCCGAACTCGGCTGGGGCTTCACGCACACCCAGTTCAGCGCGGACGCGGGTGACGACACCGCCCGCGCCCGCGCCGAGAAGCTCCTCGCCGGGAAGAAGCTGCCGCAGATCCAGCACCTGATGGGCTGGGGGTCCAACAACCCCGAACCCTCCCCGGGCCGCTACCAGTTCGGCGAGATGGACAGCCGCATCGACCTGATCCGCAGGTCGGGAGGGACCCCCGTGGTCACCCTGTGCTGCGCACCGGACTGGATGAAGGGCGGCAAGAAGGGCGCCGCGAACACCGACTGGAGCAAACAGGCGCTGGAGACCGCGCCCCGCCCCGAGCACTACGCGGACTTCGCGAAACTCGCGGGGGTGGTGGCCCGCCGCTACCCGGACGTCAAGCATTTCATCGTGTGGAACGAGTTCAAGGGCTTCTTCGACGACGGCGCGAGACGCTGGAACTACGAGGGCTACACCGAGCTCTACAACCTGGTGTACGCCGAGCTGAAAAAGGTGAACAAGGACATCCTGGTCGGCGGCCCCTACCTCGTCATGGACAGCATCGACCCCCGCGCCACCGACAACGCCTCGCAGGTCAGGGGTGCTTGGGGCAGCCTCGACCAGCGCTCCCTCGACGCCTTCACGTACTGGAACGAGCACAAGGCGGGCGCCGACTTCGCCGTCGTCGACGGCTCCAGCTACTCCAAGGACGACGAACTGCTGCCGTCGGACTTCGGCGCCACCGACAAGTTCACCGCCGTCAGCCGCTGGGTGCGGCAGCAGACCGGCGGAAAGCTGCCGCTGTGGTGGGCCGAGTACTACGTCGAGCCCGGTGACGCAGACGACGACCGGGACGACTGGAGCGAACCGCACCGGGCAGCGGTCCAGGCCGCCGGGATGATCGCGCTGGCACGCGGTGGCACCGGGACCGCCTTCTACTGGAACCCGCAGAACGAGCGGGGCGACTGCGCGGGCTGCCTCTGGACGCCCACACAGGCGGCCGACGGCGGGATGGAGCTGCCCATGATGAAGCTGATCTCCCGGTTCGCCGCCGAGTTCCCGCCCGGCACCCGCTACGACGAGAAGGTCCCGGTCGCGGCCGACGACGTGTCCCACGTACGCGTCCTCGCAGACGAGAGGACCGCCCTCGTCGTGAACACCCTCGACCGGGCCGTCGAGACCCGCGTCGACGGCCAGGACATCGCCATGAAGCCCTACGAGGTGCGCTGGCTCACCCGCAAGTAGCAAGAACGAGCAAGAACGCTCGGGCGCCCCCCGCCCCTACGACCCCACCCCCGACAGCGACACCAGCCGCTCCACCAGCGAACCGAGCAGTACCGCCAGCAGCGGCAGCGAGAACCAGTACGTCGACTGCATCCAGCGGAGTTTGCGCACGCTCTCCGGCCGGGCCACCCGCACCACCTCGCGCGCCGACAGCAGCACGATCAGGGCCAGCGCGGCCAAGGCGCCCACCACCGACCACGGCGTCCACGTCACCCGCGGTCCGGCCGGACCCGGCTCCGCCTTCGCGACCGGCCCGTCCGGCTGCTCGGCCATGGCGTAGAGCGTCACGTCCGCGTTGCTGAGGACCTTCTTCAACTCCGGCCGGGCGTCCAGGTTCTGCACCAGCCGCCGCTCCCAGCTCGCCGCGTAACCGGAGTCCATCTGGAGATAGACCGTCTGACTGCGGTTGATCATCAGGTACGACTGCGGGCCCGCGTCCTTCAGCGACTTGACCAGGCCCGCCACCAGCACCGGGTCACGCGGTGCCTCCGTCGGCTCGTAGCTCACCTTCTCCATGTCCCTGGCGCCCCAGGGAATCGCGGGAGTGACGTTCTCGACGACGTCGTCGCTCATCCACAACAGCCTGGTCGTCGGCTCGTCGTGCGCGTACACGTACTCCATCGCCGCGACCTCGCCCGCCCGCACCCGCTCGAACGCCTCGTTGCCCCAGCGGGCCACCAGGAACCCGCCCATCAGGACGAGCCCGGCCAGGAGTGCGGCGAGCGGGGCGAGGCTGGTGCGGTCCGCGTCGCGTTCCGCCCTAGTGGCGCCGGTACGGGGGAAGAAGGCCAGGCCCGCGAGCAGGGCCGCACCGGGGAGCGCGAACATGAAGACACGCAGCGCCATCTCGCCGCCGTAACTCTGCATGCCGAGCATGGCGAACGGGACGAATGCCAGCACCGGCAGCGAGCGTTCGCCGTAGCCCGCGAACCGGCGCCGCGACACCCCCCAGCAGGCCAGTGCCATCACGCCGCCGGCCAGTGCCACCCGTACGTACAGCACCAGCTTGTGCGAGGAACTGCCCCCCTCGATGCGGCCCGCCACCGACGACGACACGTTGTCGCCCAACCCGCCGATCCCGCCGAAGAGTTCCTCGAAGTGCCCCGACCAGTACGGCTCGGCGAAGAAGCCGATCCACACCGCGACCAGCACGGTGAGCAGGATCGGCAGCCCGCGCAGGGTGGAGCGCCCGCACAGCACCAGCAGCGTCAGCACCCCGAGCATCACGAACGGAGTCAGCTGGTGGGCCGGGACCGTCCCCGCGAACAGGGCGATCAGCACCACGAGCAGCGTCGCCCTCTCCCGCCGCCCGGCCACCCGCACCTCAGCCTCGCCCGGCCGCCGCTTCGTCCAGATGACGCGCGGCTCGCGGAACCACACAAGCAGGATCGCCACGAAGGCCAGGTAGAGGAGGTACGTGTAGCCCTGCGGCGAGAAGTAGTCCTGGCCGACCCAGCCGCTCAGCACGAAGAACCAGGCACCCGCCCACTTCGCCCGCCAGCCCGCGCGCATCGACTTCATCAGCAGGAAGAGCGGTGCCAGGTAGAGGAGTTGCATGGCCGTCGGCCACCAGCGGATGACCTCCGTCATGTCGGAGATCCCGCACGCCTCGGCCACGAAGGTCGCCGCGGCGAAGAACCCCGGCCAGCTCCACCGTGCGTCCAGGTCGGGCACGGCCGTGCCGGTGCGCTCGATGTGGTCCATGAACCCCAGGTGCTGCCATGCCGTGGGGAAGCGCGGCGCCTCCTCAAGTACGGCCGGCAGAGCGTGCAGCGACACCACGGTCACGATCAGCGCCACCGCCAGGAGCGCGGTCCTCGGCCGCTCCAGCCACAGCATCGAGGCGAACGCCACCACGAGCAGCGCGGCGCCGGCAAGCGTGGTCAGGGGCAGCACGGTGACCAGCCCGAGTCCGCCGATCCGCTCCAGATCGTCCGCACCGATACCCCGCACCGGGAGCCAGTACAGCAGCACGGCAGCCAACAGCACTGCGCCGAAGACGAGTTCGGGCGCCCGGCTACGAAGCCGGAGCAGGGCGCGGTGCGTCAGGGAGGTGTCGCCAACGGCCTCCCCCTCGGCGGACGGCACGGCTACCGGCGTCGACGAGGTGGAAGCGGTCGGTGTTGCCTCCGAAGTACTGTGCGAAACGGACGACTTGGCGAAGCGGTCGGTCGCCTGCGTGGGCAGTCGCCTGGCCCAGGCCGGGCGGTGCCCGCCGGGCCGGACGTCCTCCGGCTCCCCGTCCTGTGACTGCCCGTCCTGCGACTTCTCCATGTCCGGTACGACACCGGAGGGCCCCCGGGGGATGTACAGCCCGCCCGCCGGAGTCTCCGGGCCGATCCGTACGTCCGGTCTGCGCTCCGGGTGGTCGAAGTCGACATGCGTGCCCAGCGGCAGCGTCGTCGCATCCCCCAGGGCCACCCGCAGGATCCGCCCCGGGCCCGAACGCGTCGCCTCGACGGCGGCGGCCTCTTCGACGGCTGCCTTCCCGTCCTCGCCGCCCGCCCCGGGCCCCGTGGTGTCCCCGGAAGCCCCGGCCGCCGCCGGCGCCCTCTCCGCCGCACCGGCAGGCCCAGGCTCCGGGGCCACCCTGACCACCCCGTACAGCTTGAAGGCGGCGATCGTGGCGATCACCGCGAGGCTCGACACCTCGGCGATGCCCGCGCCGGTCAGCCCCGTCCGGGGCAGCAGGAACAGGGTCAGACCCAGGACCAGGACGCACAATCCGCCCTGGAGAACGGCGAGTCCGGCGGTACGGCTCTGAGCGCGCAGCACCGCGAAGTACACCTCTATGACCACCCGCAGCAGCGCGCCGACCGCGAACCAGCGCAGCAGCGGAGTCGCCGCCTGCGCGTACCCCGCGCCGAAGACACTCAGCACGTACGGCGCGCCGAAGAACAGGACGGCCGTCACCGGCAGCATCAGCTTGGCCATCTTCTTCAGCGCGGCCCGGCAGTTGCGGGCGAGCGACGCCGGGTCGTGTGCGCCCTCGACCGTGAGCGAGGCCCCCATGTTGATGGCGAGCAGGTTGACGGTGCTGCCGATGGTGGCGGTGATGTAGAAGTACGCGTTGTCCGACGAGCTGACCTGCGAGGCGACGATCACCGGCACCAGGTAGACCACGGCCAGCGAGAACAGCGAACCGGTGTAGTCGCCGGCCAGGAACCGGCCCATCTGCCGCGTCGTCGGCGGCTGCGCCAGCCCTTCGGTGGCCCTCACATGGCGGGGCACGAGCCTGCGGAACACCAGGAGGCCCAGCGGGATCACGGACACCGCGATCGCCGCCACCCACGAGACGAAGACACCCGCGGTCGGGACCGACGTGGCGATCAGCACCAGCAGGACCAGCTTCACCGCGGAGAAGAGGGTGTTGCCGACCGGCACCCACAACGCGCTGCGCAGCCCGGTCAGCACCCCGTCCTGGAGCGTCAGCAGCGACCACATGACCACCGCGAGGACGAAACCGAGGCCGTTCAGCGGCCCGTGCAGGAACCGGTACGAGGGCCCCCAGAAGTCCAGTGTGAGCAGGAAGGTCCCGGCCGCCACCGCGACGACCAGGGAACTCCCCGCATACGTACGGAGCACCAGCCGACCGGTACGGCGGCCGGACACCGGGATGAACCGGGCCAGCGCGCCGGTCAGGGTGAGCGCCGTGAGCCCGGCGAGCAGCTTCATCGCGGCGATCGCCGCCGAGCCCTGACCGACCGCCTCGGGCGTGTAGTACCGCGCCGCGAGCAGCCAGAAGCCCAGGCCGAGCAGCGCGCTGACCCCCGTGTTGAGCATCAGCGCGTAGGCGTTGCGAAACAGCGGACCGGCGCCGCCCCGCCCGGGGACCGGCAGCCGCAGCTTCCGGGCCTGCGGGGCGGGCGGCCGGTCCCCGCCCACCGCCGGGTTCTCCCCGGTGTCGCTCCCGGCCCGTGCGGTGGTCGTGTCAGACACGGCTGGCGGCTGCCTCTCGCGACGGCCGGGCGAGGCGGACGGCGGACCGGGACCTGCGCACCACCGCGTACCCCCGGGTGAGCGCCCGCTCCCTGGCGAAGTCGCGGAAGGTCGCCCGGTTCTCCACCATCCGCTCGAACCGGCCGATGTCCGTGCTGCGCTGCACGGTCACCCGGCGCAGCGCGTACGGGCCCTGGTCACGGGAGGCGAGGGCGTTGTTCACGGCGAGGGCCTGGGCGAAGCCGGCGTCCCGCACCGCCGTACGCACCCGGCGGCTGGAGTAGCCGTACGGGTAGGCGAACGACGCGGGAGCGCTCCCGAGCTCGTCGGCGACCAGTTCCCGGCAGCGGGCCACCTCGTGGCGCAGCCGGCCGTCGTCGAGCTGGTCGAGCTGCGGGTGGCTGTGGCTGTGCCCGCCGATCTCGACCCCCGCGTCCGCGAGCTCGCGGACCTGGTCCCAGTCGAGCATGGTGTCCAGCGCGCCCTCCTCCTCGTACCGACCGCGCAGCCAGCCGGTGGAGACGAACAGGGCGGCCCTGAAACCGTGTTCGACGAGCGAGGGCAGGGCGTGCCGGTGGACGCCCTCGTAGCCGTCGTCGAAGGTGATCAGTACCGGCTTCGGCGGCAGGACGGCGCGCGCCGAGCGCCAGGCGTCCCCCAGCTCCCGGACGGTGAGCGGGGTGAAGCCGTTCGCGTCGAGCAGCGCCATGTGCTCGGCGAAGGACTCAGGTGACACGGACAGCCCGTACGCGGCAGCGGCCGGCCGGTGCCCGACGGCGTGGTACATCAGAATCGGCACGGCACCGGCGGCCGCACTCGCACCCTCGGGCTCGACCTGCCACGCGCCGGCGCCCGCCACCGAGGCCGTGCCGGTGCCGGTCGCCGTGCCAGTTCCGGCCACCCCGCTCGTGCCGGTGCCGGTCGCCGTGCCAGTTCCGGCCACCCCGCTCGTGCCGGTGTCGGCCACCCCGCTCGCGCCGGTGCCCCCCGCCCCGCACGCGCCGGTGTTCCTGTCCGCCCCCGTGCTGCCTCTCGCAGCGGCCTCTCTCATGCGTGCGCCCCCTCGCGTCCCTCGCCCTCCCCGCCCGCGCCGTGCTCCGGTGGTGCGATCGGCGCGATTTTGAAGCTGCCGCCTCCTCTGCGGGCCCGGACGCTCCCTAGTACGTACCCGCCTGCCGCCGCGGCCACTCCGGTCACGATGGCCGCCGCCCGCCCCGCCCCGCCGGGACGGCCGAGAGCCGCGTCCCGCAGTCCGCGGACGACACCTCCGGGCAGTACCCGGGTCGTGTAGCGGCGCTCGGACTCAAGCCCTTTGCCCGCGCCCACGCTTCGCGCCACGAGCGCCTTCGACAGGCCTTCCGCGTAGGCCCTGGTGCGGAAGTAGCCGAACCCCTCCCGTACCGCAGGCACCTTGTGGTGGATGACCGCCCGGTCGTCGATCAGGAGGACGGCGTCCGGTAGCGCCTTGCTCAGCCGGATGCAGAGCTCGGTCTCCTCGCAGCCCAGCGGCCGTTTGTCGCCGTCCCGGCCGATGCCGGTGGCGAAGCCGCCCGCCACGTCGAAGGCGGCCCTGCGGAACGAGGCGTTGCCGCCCAGGACGTTGCGCACCCGCACCTTTCCTGGCGGGATCCCCTTGTACGTGCAGCCGACGACCCAGTCGAACTCCTCGGGGAACCAGTCGGGCCGCCCTCCGGACGCCCAGGCGGGCATGGTGCGCCCGCCGACCGCCATGACGCGGGGGTCGGCGTACCCGGCGGCGAAGTGGTGCAGCCAGTCCCGTTCGGCGACGGCGTCGTCGTCGAGGAAGGCGACGAGCTCGCCGCGGGCCGCGGCGATGCCGGTGTTGCGGCCCGCGGACAGGCCGCGGGGGCCCGCGTTGGCGAGCACCCGCACCGGCCGCGCCGCGTCGACGTCCTTGAACTCCTTCTCCAGCCGTTCCCCGAGCGCCGGATTGTGGTCCACGACCAGCAGCGTCTCCGCCGCCGGCCGGGACTGCGCGTGCACCGAGGAGACCGCCGCGAGGATGTCCTCCCAGCGGTCCTCGGTGTACACGCAGATCACCACGGAGAAGTCCGGGGTGAGCGGTGCGCTCAAGACATCTCCCCCCGGCCGATGATCCGGCGGGGTGCCACGACGGGCACCGGGGCGCGGCGCCTGCCGTGCCGCTTGCCGTGCTCCTTGAGGATGACCCGCAGCACCCGCAGCCCGTCGCGCACCGCGCTGAGGTTGCTCGTGCCGTGGATGCGTTCGAACTCGTGGCTGGGAATCTCCTGGACGCGCAGCCCCGCCTTGACGACCCGGATGTTCATCAGGGTCTCGACCTCGAAGCCCGTGCAGTCGAGGTCGATCTTGTCGAGGCAGTGCCGCCAGAAGGCGTTGTAGCCGTAGCAGAGGTCGGTGTAGCGGGCGCCGAACTTGGCGTTGACGACCGTGCACAGCACCCAGTTGCCGAGCTTGCGGACGGGGGTCATGTCGTCCGTGCCGCCACCGTTGGCGAAGCGCGAGCCCTTCGCGAAGTCGGCGCCGGAGACCAGGGCGGAGACGTAGCTGACGATCTCGTGGCCGTCGGCCGAGCCGTCCGCGTCGACCATCACGATGATGTCACCCGTGCACGCGGCGAACCCCGAGATCAGGGCGTCGCCCTTGCCCTTCCCGGTCTGCCGGACGACCTTGACGTCCGGCCACAGTTCCCGGGCCACCTGCACGGTGTTGTCGGTGGAATTCCCGTCGACGAGAACGACTTCGTGTATCCATTCCGGCAGTGTCTTGAAGACGTACGGAAGGTTTTCCGCCTCGTTCATGGCGGGGATCACGACGCTCACGGGCGGTGTGATCGCGAGATGAGAAGAGATGGGCCGGTACTTCAGACTTTTCTTGATCGCGCTGCTGCGACTGCTGCCATTCGTGGACGGCTCGCCGAGCGGATCTTGTCCGGGTACCGCGGGTCGGAGAAATGAGCTCATGAGTCTTTTCCCTCTCCACCGGTGGACCGCCCGCCCCCGGGCGGTCCGGATGAGTTTCCGGTTCGAAAGGGGGGTTTCACCCCGGCCATGACGGAATGGCACTCCGTACTGGTTGGGTGAGCTGGCTATTGCTCTGCGCGGCACGTGCCCCGGCAAAGATCTTGCTCGCCGAGCACGGCACCCCCCTACCGCGCTCCCGTTCCGGTCGCTGCCGCGGCACCTGAGCCCTCCCCTGGGGCCGCTTCGCTCAAAGACCTTTGCGGGTGAATGTAAGACGGTATTGATGATTGGGACCCTATGGCAAGACCTGGAACGTAGCCCCGCTTTTTTGTGACTTTGGCCGTTCTTCGACGGTCACATGTGGAACCGTCCCGATCGGATTTCCCCCATCCGTTTCAACAGCTTGTCGGCAGGAGCGAAAAGTTCCGGCCGTTCCACCACGGTATTGCGCAGTGCCCGCAGCGGAGCACGGTGTGCGCGGTGGCCGAATGCGACCGGATGCCGACGCATCACCCACCCCTCCGAAACCATGATCTCTCTGGTCTTGAGGGAATCCTTGTACTCTTTCTGGCCGCGCCCCAGATCGATGTACGCGATCCCTTCCGCCGCCGCGGCTTCGGCGATCTTCAGCTGCATCAGCAAACCCGGCGAATATTTTGCGAACTCCGGGTCATATGCCGGGAACCAATTGCTGATGATCCTCTCCGAGCGCGGTCCGAAGTGCGCCGCGATCGGCCGGCCGCCCGCGTAGAGCACCGAGAGCAGCCCCGCGAAGGATTCGCCACGGGTGTGGAAGAGGTGGTCCACGAGCCGGACGATCCACTCCTGGGCGAAGCGGTCGCTGCGGCCGGTCCTGCGGTACTGCGCGGACTTCCACCGCATCAGCGTCCGCAGCGCCGCCGGGTCGCGCTCGTCGTGCACGTACCGCACCCCGCCCACCTGCCGGTGCAGCCTGCGCTCCTTGGCCTGCACCGACTTGAGGAACTTGGGCGAGTGGGCGCGCAGATGCGCCAGGTACGCGTCGTACCCGTCCGCGGTGTCGATCACGGGGGAGGCGAACCTGCCCGTCGCCCCGGCCTCGAACGCCGCCTGCCCCTGGACGAGATGGTCGAACTCCCACACCGCGAGCCCGCACGCCCGCAGCATCGCGCGGGCGTCCCACCGGAAGCCGGGCCGGTGCACGACGCCCTGGCTGTCGGAGACGCCGAGACCCAGCGCCCGCCCCACCCCGGCGGCGGTTCTCTGGTACGCGAAGAACGCGGCCGGCTCACCGTCCTCCCGTACGACCGCGATCCGCACCCCGCGTCTGCACCGGCCCAGCGCCAGGGCGAACTCGGGGGACAGGAACGGGTTCGCCAGCTCGGGCGAGCCGTGCAGGTGCGCCTTGGACTGCATGGCGGTCCAGGACGCCCGGTCGGCGGCGGTGAGTTCACCGGGCCGCAGGACGGTCGGCCCCCACCGGTCAGGGTCGTGACGGGGGTTGTCCACTCAGGGTGCCTGCCTTGTCGCCGTACGGCCGCCCGGCCGCCGCAGAAGGGTGAACAGGAAGAGGAGCACGCTGATGCCGGCGACCACCGCGACGCCACCCCTGGCCGACCACAGGTGCAGGGCCAGCATCGCCTGGGCGACGAGCAGGTTGAGTGCCAGCGCCGCCGCCGTCGACGCCACCGCGCGGCCCAGTGGGTCGAGGCCGCGCAGCCAGGCCGCCACGGCGAACCCCGGGGCGCACACCATGAACACGACGGTGCACGGCGCGCGCAGCGGTGAGGGCATCTCGGTGAACGCGAGGAACGCGCCCGCGGCGGCGACGGCGAGCGCCGCACCCGCCAGCAGCGGGACCAGTGCGTGGTCCGCTCCCTCAGTCCCTGATGCCTCGTCATGAATGTTCTGTATGGCCTGCATTGGCGACCTCGCCCCCCGACGCGCCGGATGCCGGGCTTCAATGTCGCGCAGGCCGAGGAGTGCCGTCAAGGATGCGTAGGGAGTGTGGAGGAGATCCGGGCCGAATGTTCTTGGCATGAACACTACCGGCGAGTCACAAGGGCTGGTACGACAGTCGAGGCGGAAATCCTGCTAAGGGAGGTTCCATGAAATTGTCCAGATTCGCGGCATTCTCATCCTCGCTCGCACTCGCCGGCGCCCTCGTCCTCACCGGGGCGAGCGCCGCAAGTGCCCATCAGAACACCCAGGGCGTCGACTACGTGGCCCTCGGCGACTCCTACTCCTCGGGAGTGGGCGCCGGCAGCTACGACGGCTCCAGCTGCAAGCGGAGCTCCAAGGCGTTCCCCGCGCTGTGGGCGGCCAAGTCGTCACCCACCAGCTTCGCGTTCGCCGCTTGCTCAGGCGCTCGTACGGGCGATGTCATCAACAGCCAGTTGACGTCGCTCAGCGCCGCCACGGACCTCGTCAGCCTCACCGTCGGCGGCAACGACGCGGGTTTCGCCGACGTCATGACCACCTGCGTGCTGCAGGGCGAGACGGCCTGCGTCAAGCGCGTCAACACGGCCCGTGCCTACGTCGACTCGACGCTCCCGGGACAGCTCGACTCGGTCTACAACGGCATCAAGGCCAAGGCCCCGTCCGCCCGGGTCGTCGTCATCGGCTACCCGCGCTTCTACAAGCTCGGGGGCTCCTGCGCCCTCGGCCTCAGCGAGAAGTCCCGCAAGGCCATCAACGACGCGGCCGACTACCTCAACGCGGCGACCGCCAAGCGCGCCGCCGACCACGGCTACACCTTCGCCGGGGTCGCCTCCGCCTTCACCGGCCACGAGATCTGCACCCCCACCCCGTGGCTGCACAGCCTCAACCTGGGCAACATCGGCGAGTCCTACCACCCCACCGCCGCCGGGCAGTCGGGAGGCTACCTGCCGGTCATGACCGCGGCGGCCTGACCCCGTACGTCCCGACCGGTGGTGAGGTGACCCCGCCCGTGGTGGCCGGGGGCTCCTCCTCGCACGTGACGGAGAAGGAGAGGGAGAGGGAGTTCACCTGGCGTGGGCTCCGCACCTCCACCCGGAGCGAGTCCTTCCAGGTCTCCCCCTCCTTGTACGTCAGCTCCGTGTGAAGGATCTGCCGGGAGGTCGTCCCCGAGGCGAAACCCAGCGTCTTCCAGCCGGGGTCGGAGGACTCACCGCTCTCGGTCCGCCATCGGTACTCGACGTCGGCAGGCGTCCGCCCCACCGTGATCGTCGCGGTGAAGGCGGGCGCCTGCGCCTCGGGCGGCGCGCACTTCCCCGTGTAACTCGCGCGCACCGCCTGCACCTTCACCTGTACGACCTGCTGCGGCGGCGGTTTCGAGGTCGCGCCACCGCTGCCGTCGCCGTGGCCGGTGCTGCTCCCGGTCGGGGTTCCTGGGTCATCGGGACTGCTGCTGCCGCCGTCGCCACCGGTCTTCGTGCCGCCGGGGGAGGGCACACCGCCGCCGGTCACTGAACCGCCGTCCGCACCCGCCGTGTTGCTGCCGGTGGGGCTCGCACCTCCACCGGTCCCCGACGCTGAGCCGTCCTTCCTCGTCAGCGCGTACACCAGCCCCGCGACGGCGAGCAGCAGCACCGCGACACCGAGCGCCACCATTGCGAGGGCCCGCCGGGGCTGCGGCCGGGCGGCCGTGGTGGCGGCCGGGCCGGTGGGCCCGAAGCCGCCCGTCGGCGCGCCCACCGTTCCGTGACCGCCACTGCCCGTGCCGGAGGGCGGCAGCGGCAGTGGCAGCGGCCGCCCGGGTGCCGGCGTCGTGACCGTGGGCCCGCCGTGCACCGCCCCGCCGGCCGCCCCCGCCGCCGTGCCCCCGGCGGCCACCAGGCGTAGCTGGTGCTCGGCCTGCGCGCCCGTCGTCCGCCGGGCGGGATCCTTGCGCAGCAATCCCTTGATCACCGGCCGCAGCGGTCCCGCCGCCACCGGGGGCGGCAGCTCGTCGTCGACCACCGCCCGCAGCGTGGAGAGCGGGGTGTCCAGCCGGAACGGCGAACGCCCCTCGACCGCCGCGTACAACAGCACCCCGAGCGACCACAGGTCCGACTCCGGGCCGGGCGTGCGCCCCATCGCCCGTTCCGGCGCCAGGAACTCCGGCGATCCGATGAGCTCGCCCGTCATCGTCAGCGCGGAGGTGCCCTCGACCATGGCGATGCCGAAGTCGGTGAGCACCACCCGGCCGTCGTTCCCGATCAGCACGTTGCCCGGCTTGACGTCCCGGTGCAGCACCCCGGCGTCGTGCGCGGCCCGCAGCGCCGCGACGACCTCGGCGCCGATGTGCGCCGCCCGCCGCGGGGAGAGGGCGCCCTCCGCGTCCAGGACGTCGGACAGGCTCAGCCCCCGCACCAGCTCCATCACGATCCACGGGCGGCCGTCCTCGGCCGCCACGTCGTACACCGTCACCACGTTGCGGTGCGAGATCCGGGCTGCGGCCCACGCCTCCCGCTCCAGCCGGGCGTACAGCCGCGTCCGGTCGGTGCCGCCGAGAGCCGCCGGCGCCCGGACCTCCTTCACGGCGACCTCGCGGCCCAGCACCTCGTCCCTGGCCCGCCACACGACGCCCATCCCGCCCTGACCCAACGGGGCCAAAAGGCGGTATCTGCCCGACACCGTCCGCTCTTCGCCCGGTACTTCGCTCACAGGACAGACCCCCCGGCCCGCAGTGGTGCGGCATCATGGTCGAAACCCTTCCAAGCTAGCTCAACTCCGCCTTCCTGCCGCCCCCTTGAACCATCACGGTGCGTCAGCACCGTTCCCCCTGTGATGAATCCTGTGGGTGGGATACACGGGTGTGATGCCGGGGGGATAGGGTTAACCTGCCCGGTGACGGGTGCCCTCGTACGGGTGGGGAGTGACATGGAACAGATAACGGTGCGCAGCAGGCCCCGGGTGCCTGCCATCACATGCGGGAGCAGTGCGACCAGCACGCGGCTCGACCGCCATCTCTCGGTGCTGGGCGGCCCTGCCGTCCCGCTGCGTGAGTCGGCCGAGGCCACGCTGCTGATGCGCGAGCTGACCTCGCGTGAGGTGCCGCGCACACGCAACACCAGCCGGGGCACGCGTATCTCGCGTGTCTCGCTGTTCGCGCCGCTGAGGCGACTGCGCCGATCGTTGTTCGGCAGCCACGGCTGACCGTTCCGCACGGCCGCGGCGCCGTGCTTCGAAGCCGTCCGGCTGCCCGACCATCCGTCATTCCCGGGGCAGCGGGGCGGCTTCGTGCTGCGCGCCGGAGCCTAGAGCAGGGCGAACTGCCCGCCGGGCCCTTCCTCGTGGTGGTCGAGCACCGAGGCCGGCCGCCGGGCCGTCGCCGGTACCGGCAGGACGCCCGCCGACGTGAGCTCGTCGCGGGTGATCACGTCCTCGCACCGCACCGGTTCGCCCGCCAGTTCCGCGCACAGCGCCAGCACCGTCACCAGCTCCAGCAGTTCCGACGACCATTCCTTCGGCCACACCCCCGGCCCGATCGCCTCCAGGGTGCCCGCGGGCGCCGTGGCCGCGCGTTCCTCGAACCACCGCTCCAGGATCCGCACCCCGCCCACCTCGAACTCCCACGCGGCCTCCGGTACCGGTGAGATCCGCCCCGTGCCGCCGAGCAGCAGGGCCTCTTCCGCGCTGTCGTACGCGAGTGAGGCGGGCCGGTCCGGGACAGCCGCCCGGACGTAGGGGCGCCGCCCGCCGGGCAGCCGCGGGCGCCCCGCCCCGTGTGCGCCGCGCAGCTGGAGCTCGCGCAGCCGGTGGCCCTGCGCCACCCCGGCCGCCCACACCGACGGATCCTGCGGCAGCGGCACCACCGCGCCGCGCGCCGAGGGCCGCGCGACCGCGAGTGCCCATGCCAGCACGTCCTGCGGCCCCACCTCGTGGCCGTACCGGCCGGCCAGGAAACCGGTGAGGCCCGGCGCCAGATTGGGCTCCAGGCCGTCCGGCCTGCGGTACAGCGGGCGGATGCGCCCTGGCCTGCCCGCGGGGGAGCGGCCGTCGGGCAGCAGCGCGGTGGCGAGCAGGGCCGGGCCTGGCGCCCCGGGAACGTACCCCTGCTCCACGGCGAAGATCTGGTGGGTGGGGTCGAGCACCCGCCACAGTTCGGGGCGGGCCGCGTCGATCAGCCGGTGATCGGGAATCAGCCACTGCTCGTCGAAGGGGCCGTGCAGGACGCGCACCGGGTCCGGGCAGCGCCCCGACTCGGCCGCGAACCGGGTCGTGGCGGTCCGCTGGCCGGGCAGGGCTGCGACCGACGAGCGGGGCGTACGGTGCCGGGTCGGGCCGAAGAGCAGGTCGCGGTCGGGTGCGCCGGCCCGTACAACCGCTTCCCAGCGCGCCCGCAAGGACGCGGGGTCGGGGCCCAGCACCCACCCGCGCCCCAGGCGCAGCGGCGCCACGGACCACGGCATCAGCTCGTCCAGCAGCAGCGGCTGCGGGGTGTCGGCAACATCGCTCACGCCCCGCATCGTAGGCGCTGCGGGGCGCGGCGGCCGATCGGACCGGGTAACGCCGAACCCGCCGCCGACGGGTCAGTTCGCCTGGACCGTCACGGTGAAGGAGAACCGGTCACCCCGGTAGCGGATCCGCGCCACGTCCACCACCCGGCCGTCCACGTCGTACGTCACGCCCGTGTAGTGCAGGATCGGCGACAGCAGCGGTACGTTCAGCAGCCCCGCGGTCTCCGGGTCGGCGAGCCGGGCCTCGATGGTGTCGGTGACGCGGCTGATGCGCACACCGACGACGTCGCGCAGCACCTTCGTCATCGGCCAGCGCTCCAGGTCGCCGGGGGCCAGCCGCTCGGCGAGCTCAGGACGTACCGCGTTCTCCGCCCAGTTGGTGGGCTCGCCGCTGTCCGCGTCGTGCCGCAGCCGCCGGTAGGTCATCACCTCGCTCACGTCCGGGAAGTACTCGCACAGCTCGCCGGGCACCGGGACGGGGCCGTGGCCGAGCAGGGTGGTCGGCTCGCCCGACTGCTGGGCCACGATCGCGTCGATCGAGCCCAGCAGCCGGCGCGGGGCGCCCCGCCTGGCCCCCGGCTCGATGAACGTGCCGCGGCGCCGGTGCCTGCTGATCAGCCCCTCCGTCTCCAGCTCCTTGAGCGCCTGACGCATCGTCAGCACACTGACCCCGTAGTGGGCGGCCAGCTGCTCCTCGGTCGGCAGACGCAGCGAGGCGTCCGGGGCGCGGCCGAGTATCGAGGCGCGCAGCGACTGGGAGACCTGGTACCAGAGCGGCAGTTTCCGGTTCAGCACTAGGGAGTCGGGGGCGAAGGCGGTCACGGCGGGTCTCCGTCGGTACTACGGTCGGAAGTGTCGCTGAAGACCCTGCCACACGTCGTCGTACGAGGGCTGGAGATGATCGGCCCGTGCGGCCTGCCCGGTCGCCGTGACAGGCCAGCGCGTCTCGAACATGAACGCCAGCCCGTCGTCGATCTTCTGCGGCTTCAGCTCGGCGGCGCTCGCCCGGTCGAAGGTCTCCCGGTCGGGGCCGTGCGCCGACATCATGTTGTGCAGCGAGCCGCCCCCCGGCACGAAGCCACCCTTTCCGGCCGTCTTCGCGTCGTACGCGCCCTCGATCAGGCCCATGTACTCGCTCATCACGTTCCGGTGGAAGTACGGCGGCCGGAACGTGTCCTCGCCGACCAGCCAGCGCGGTGCGAAGACCACGAAGTCCACGCTCGCGAGCCCCGGGGTGTCCGAGGGCGAGGTGAGGACGGTGAAGATCGATGGATCCGGGTGGTCGTAGGACAGGGAGCCCATGACATTGAAGCGGTGCAGGTCGTAGACGTACGGGACGTGGTTGCCGTGCCAGGCGACGACGTCGAGCGGGGAGTGGCCGTACTCGGCCGCCCAGAGGTTGCCGCAGAACTTGTTGACCACCTCGACCGGGCCCTCGACCTCCTCGTACGCGGCGACCGGTGCCCGGAAGTCCCTTGCGTTGGCAAGGCCGTTGGCGCCGATCGGACCGAGGTCGGGGAGCTGGAAGGGGGCGCCGTGGTTCTCGCACACATAGCCGCGGGCGGTGGCGTCGAGCAGCTCCACCCGGAAGCGGACCCCGCGCGGGATCAGGGCGACCTCGCCCGGCTCGGCGCGCAGCAGGCCCAGTTCGGTCCGCAGCAGCAGCCCGCCGTGCTCGGGCACGATCAGCAGCTCACCGTCCGAGTTGCTGAACACCCGGTTCTTCATGGCGGAGTTGGCGTGGTAGAGGTGGATCGCCATGCCGGAGCGCCTGGTGGCGTCCCCGTTGCCGCCCAGCGTCCACAGGCCGGCCAGGAAGTCGGTGCCCGGCGCGGGGTCGGGCAGCGGGTCCCAGCGCAGCCGGTTGGGGTCGGGGACGGTCTCGGTGAAGGGGGCGCCCCGGAGGTTGCCGTTGTCCACCCGGCTGAACGGCGGGTGCGCGGCGGACGGGCGGATCCGGTACAGCCAGGAGCGGCGGTTGTGCGCGCGGGGCTCGGTGAAGGCGCTGCCGCTCAGCTGCTCCGCGTACAGGCCCAGGGGTGCGCGCTGCGGCGAGTTCCGGCCATGGGGGAGCGCGCCGGGAACGGCCTCCGAGCTGTGCTCGTTGCCGAAGCCCGAGGAGTACGCCAGAGCCTCCGCCGTCCTGCGCGCCGCCTCGACGTCTCGGTCCGTGCCGTTGCCGCTCATCGTCCACTCCCGGTTCCCGGTGAATAAGGGCTCGAAGAAGAATCCTATGCGTGACAGTAGGATTGCGCGCCCGGAACGTCAACGACCGGCAAAGGAACCGCCGCCGGCAGGGCGCCCCGGCAAAGCACCGGACCGCGAACCGCCGGACCCAGGGCAGCCGGACCGCGAACAACCGGACCCCGGACAGCCGGACGGCATGATGGAGCCGTGACCCACGGATCCGAGCCCGACGCCCCGCCGCCCGGGGCCAGGCTGCGCCGCGCTCCCGTGCAGCGGCGCAGCGCACAGCGGCTCACCCGGATACTCGACGCGTGCGCGGCCCTCCTCGACGAGGTGGGGTACGAGGAGCTGAGCACCCGCGCGGTCGCCGAACGCGCCGGGGTGCCGATCGGGTCGGTCTACCGTTTCTTCGGCAACAAGCGGGCCCTGGCCGACGCCCTCGCGCTGCGCAACCTCGACCACTACGCGGAGCGGGTCGCCGCCGGGGTCGGCGCGCTCGCGGGCACGGACTGGCGGGGCGCCGTCGACGTAGTCCTCGACGAGTACCTGGCGATGCGCCGTACGGTGGCGGGCTTCACCCTCGTCGACTTCGGCATGCAGATACCGGTGGGCCGCCGTGCCGACCAGTCCAACCACCGGGTCGCGGACCGGCTGACCACCCTCCTCTGCGCCCACCTCGGCCGCACCCCTGACGCGACGCTGCGCCGCACCTTCCTGGTGGCGGTCGAGGCGGCGGACGCGGTGCTCCAACTGGCCTTTCGCGGCGATCCGTCGGGCGACCCGCAAGTGGTGCAGGAGGCGCGCGAGCTGCTGCGCGCGTATCTGGCTCGGGTGCTGGACTGAACTCCGGGGCGGGCGGGGGAAGTTCGGGCGGTCCGGTAAGCGGGAGCGGCCGTCCCCGTGCGTGCCCGGCCCCGAGACCTCACCCTTCACCGACGCCATTCCCTCCGTGCCTACCGGTCGGTATGCTCGCCCCGTCGCCGAAGCCAGGGAGGCCCCCCGTGTCCCGTACCGCCCTCCGTATCTGCCCTCTCTGCGAGGCCACCTGCGGACTCACCCTCACCATTGAGGGCGCCCGCGTCACCGGGGCGCGCGGCGACGCCGAAGACGTGTTCAGCCGAGGCTTCATCTGCCCCAAGGGCGCCGTCTTCGCGGAGCTGGACGGCGACCCCGACCGGCTCACCGGCCCCCTCGTCCGTACGGACGGGCAGCTCCGCGAGGCGAGTTGGGGCGAGGCCTTCGACCTGATCGCGGCCCGTGTACCCGCGCTCGTCGAGCGGTACGGAGGCAACGCGGTCGGTGTCGTCCTCGGCAACCCCAACGTGCACACCATGGCCGGCGCCCTCTACCCGCCCGTCCTGCTGTCCACCCTGAGAACCCGCAGCCTGTTCACCGCCAGCACCGTCGACCAGATGCCCAAGCACGTGTCCAGCGGGCTGCTCTTCGGCGACCCGTTCGCCATTCCCGTACCCGACCTGGACCGCACCGACCACCTCCTGCTGCTCGGCGCCAACCCGCTGGAGTCCAACGGGAGCCTGTGCACCGCGCCCGACTTCCCCGGCAAGCTCAAGGCCCTCAAGGCGCGCGGCGGCACGCTCACCGTCGTCGACCCCCGGCGCACCCGCACCGCGGCCCTCGCCGACCGGCACCTGGCGATCCGGCCCGGCACGGACGCGGCGCTGCTCGCCGCGCTCGTCCACGTTCTCCACGAGGAGAAGCTGGCCGACCTCGGGCACCTGGCGCCACAGGTGGAAGGGGCGGACGAAATCGCCGCCGCCGTCGCCGGGTTCACGCCGGAGGCCGTCGCCGGGATGTGCGACGTGCCCGCCGAGGAGATCCGGCAGGTGGCCCGTGACCTGGCCGCCGCCCCCACCGCGGCCGTGTACGGCCGGGTGGGCAGCTCCACCGTGGAGTTCGGGACGCTGGCCAACTGGCTCGTCGACGTACTCAACATCACCACCGGGAACCTGGACCGCCCCGGCGGCGCCCTCTTCCCCCGCTCCGCGACCGGCCCCGAGCCGCGAACTCCCGGCCCCGGCAAGGGGTTCGACCTCGGCAGGTGGCGCAGCCGGGTGAGCGGCCACCCCGAGGCCAAGGGTGAACTGCCCCTCGCCGCCCTCGCGGAGGAGATCGCCACCCCGGGCGAGGGCCGGATCCGCGCCCTGATCACCATCGCCGCCAACCCGGTGCTCTCGGCCCCGGACGGTGACCGCCTCGACCGGGCGCTCTCCGACGACCTGGACTTCATGGTCGCCGTCGACCCCTATCTCAACGAGACGTCACGCCACGCGGACGTGATCCTGCCGCCGCCCCCGCCCTCCCGCAGCGCCCACTTCGACTTCGCCTTCAACGGCTTCGCGGTCCACGACCAGGTCCGGTACACACCACCCGCGGTGGCCGCCGCCCCCGGATCGGGGCTGCTGGACGAGTGCGAGATCCACGCCAGGCTGGTGCTGGCGGTCGGTGGCCTGCACGGCGCCGACCCGGCGGCGGTCGACGACCAGGTCATCGACCGCACGCTCGCGAAGTCGGGCCTCCCCGAGCGGCAGGCGGCGCAGCTCAAGGCCGCGCTCACCGGGGACTCGGGCCCCGAACGCCGCCTCGACCTGATGCTCCGCCTCGGGCCCTACGAGGACCTGACCCTGGACAAGCTCCGGGCCGCCCCGCACGGCATCGACCTCGGCCCGCTGAAACCGCGCCTGGGCGAGGTCCTGCGGACCCGCAGCGGGCGGGTGGAGCTGCTCCCCGCCCCGATCGCCGCCGACCTGCCCCGGCTGCGCCGCGCCCTGGACAGGCGGCGCGAGGAGGGCACACTGCTCCTGGTGGGCCGCCGCCATCTGCGCTCCAACAACAGCTGGATGCACAACGTGCCCGCCCTGAACCGCGGCACCAACCGCTGCACCCTCCAGATCCACCCCCTGGACGCGGAACGCCTGGGCGTCGCGGACGGTGCGACGGTACGGATCCGGGGCGCGGGCGGCGAGATCGAGGCCCCGGCGGAAATCACGGACTCGGTACGCACCGGAGTGGTGAGCCTCCCGCACGGCTGGGGCCATGACCGTCCGGGCACCCGGATGTCGGTGGCCGCCGCGCGGCCGGGCGCCAACGTCAACCAGCTGCTGGACGGCTCCCTGCTGGACCCCCTGTCGGGAACGGCGGTGCTCAACGGCTTCGAGGTGAGCGTCTGCTGCCCGTCGCAGGTGTGACGCCCGGGGTGCGCCGCCGGCCGGGGCCGGCCCGTGGCGGCCCCGCGTCGGTGAGTCCCGGGTAACCCTGGCGCCAGAAAACTAACGCCGCTAGTTTGGCATCGTGAGAAGTGCCAGGAAGTGGCAGACCGGACCGGTGGAGGAAGTTCGATGACGGTGCAGGCGAGGCGGGGCATGTACATCGGCGGCGAGTGGCGGGCCGCGCTCGGCACGGACACGATCGCCGTCGTGAACCCGGCGGACGAGCAGATCATCGGGCACGTCCCGGCCGGCACGGCGGCCGACGTGGACGCCGCGGTGACGGCTGCCCGCGCCGCGTTCCCCGGCTGGGCCGCCACCCCGCAGGCCGAACGGGCATCGCTGCTGGGCGCGTTGCGGGACGGACTGGTCGCCCGCAAGGACGAGATCGCGGAGACCGTCACGGCTGAACTCGGCGCACCGCCCGCCCTCGCCCAGGCTGTGCACGCGGGGCTGCCGATCCTGGTCGCCGGTTCGTACGCCGAACTCGCCGCGACGTACGCCTTCGAGGAGAAGCTCGGCAACTCGACGGTCCACCACGAACCGGTCGGGGTCGTCGGGGCGATCACGCCCTGGAACTACCCGTTGCACCAGATCGTCGCCAAGGTGGCACCCGCCCTGGCCGCGGGCTGCACGGTCGTCCTCAAGCCCGCCGAGGACACCCCGCTGACCGCGCAGCTCTTCGCCGAGGTGGCGCACGCGGCGGGGCTGCCCGCCGGGGTGTTCAACCTCGTCACGGGCCTCGGCCCGGTCGCGGGGCAGGCGCTCGCCGAGCACCCGGACGTCGACCTGGTGTCCTTCACCGGCTCCACCGCGGTCGGCAAGCAGATCGGCGCGACCGCGGGCGCTGCCGTCAAGCGGGTCGCCCTCGAACTCGGCGGCAAGTCGGCCAATGTCATCCTGCCGGGCGCCGACCTCGCCAAGGCGGTCAACGTCGGCGTCGCCAACGTGATGTCCAACTCCGGTCAGACGTGCAGCGCCTGGACCCGCATGCTGGTCCACCGCGACAGCTACGACGAGGCGCTCTCGCTCGCGGCCGACGCCGTCGCCAAGTACGCGCCGGGCGAGCGCGTCGGCCCGCTCGTCAACGCGAAGCAGCAGGCGCGGGTACGGGGCTACATCGAGAAGGGCGTCGAGGAGGGCGCGCGGCTGGTCGCGGGCGGCGCACAGGCACCCCTCGACAAGGGCTACTACGTCTCGCCGACCGTCTTCGCCGACGTCACCCCGGAGATGACCATCGCCCAGGAGGAGATCTTCGGACCCGTCATCTCCGTTCTGCGCTACGAGGACGAGGCGGACGCCCTGCGCATCGCCAACGGCACCGTGTACGGGCTGGCGGGGGCGGTCTGGGCGGCCGACCCGGAGACGGCGACCGCGTTCGCCCGCCGGATGGACACCGGCCAGGTCGACATCAACGGCGGTCGCTTCAACCCGCTCGCGCCGTTCGGCGGCTACAAGCAGTCGGGAGTCGGCCGCGAGCTGGGCCCGCACGGGCTGGCCGAGTACCTGCAGACGAAGTCGCTGCAGTTCTGAAAGGCGGCCGGGGGTTGGACGTCGCACCGCGCGCGAGCGCCGTGGCAGGCCGCACAGCCCCCGCGCCCCCACTGCCCGCCCCCGTGACCCGCCAACTCCCGGAGCCCGCCCCATGACCCGCGCCGCCATCCTCCGCGCCCCCCACACCCCCCTCGAAGTCACCGACATCGACCTCCCCGCGCCCGGCCCCGGCCGGCTCCGCGTCCGCCTCGCCGCGGCCGGCGTCTGCCACTCCGACCTCTCCCTCACCAACGGCACCATGGGCGTTCCCGTCCCCGCCGTGCTCGGCCACGAGGGGGCCGGCACCGTCACCGCCGTGGGCGAGGGCGTCACCCGCTTCGCCCCCGGCGACGAGGTCGTCCTCAACTGGGCGCCCTCGTGCGGCAGCTGCCACGCCTGCTCCCTCGGCGAGGTGTGGCTGTGCGCCGACGCCCTCACCGGCGCAGGTGACGTCCACGCCCGTACGACGGCCGACGGCACCGAGCTGCACCCCGGCCTCAACGTCGCCGCCTTCGCCGAGGAGACCGTCGTTGCCGAGAAGTGCGTACTGCCCGCCCCCGCCGGCATCCCCCTCACCGACGCCGCCCTCCTGGGCTGCGCCGTCCTCACCGGTTACGGGGCCGTCCACCACAGTGCCCGCGTCCGCGAGGGTGAGAGCGTCGTCGTGTACGGCGTCGGCGGTGTCGGCCTCGCGGTCCTCCAGTCGGCCCGGATCGCCGGCGCCGCGCAGATCATCGCCGTCGACGTCTCCCCGGCCAAGGAGGAACTGGCCCGCGCCGCCGGGGCCACCGACTACGTCGTGGCGTCCGACACCACCGCCAAGGAGGTCCGCAAGCTCACCGGCGGCCACGGCGCGGACGTCGCGGTCGAGTGCGTGGGCCGCGCCGCCACCATCCGTACCGCCTGGGAGTCCACCCGCAGGGGAGGCCGCACCACCGTCGTCGGTATCGGCGGCAAGGACCAGCAGGTCACCTTCAACGCCCTGGAGATCTTCCACTGGGGCCGCACTCTGACCGGCTGTGTGTACGGCAACAGCGACCCGGCCCGCGACCTCCCGGTCATCGGCGAACACGTCAGGGCCGGCCGTCTCGACCTGGCGTCCATGGTCACCGAGCACATCACCCTGGGGGACATCCCCGCCGCCTTCGACAACATGCTCGCGGGCCGGGGCGGCCGGGCACTGGTGGTCTTCTAGGGACCGGCCGCCCCGCGGGCGCCGCCCGCCGTCAGACCTTCCCGGCGTCCACCGGCGCGGCGCTCGCCCCGGCCCCCGGCACGGCCGGCCGCCGCGCCCTGGACCGGGCGACCGCCACCCCCGCCAGGCACACCACGCCGCCGAGCAGCGTCACCCACCCCGGCACCTCGTCCAGCAGCAGCCACGACATCAGCACGACGATCGCGGGCACCGCATACGTGGTCGCGCCCATCTTTCCGGCGGTCGTGCGCTTCAGCGCGTACGCCCAGGTGGTGAACGCCAGGGCGGTCGGGAAGACGCCCAGGTACACCATGTTGAGGGTGGCGGAGAGCGGCGCGTGCGCCACGTCCCGCACCAGTTGTCCCGCGAACGGCAGGCAGGCGACCGCGCCGATCAGGCAGCCGTACGCCGTCGCCTGGAGCGGCGACGCGTGCCCCAGCGCGGGCTTCTGCGCGACCACGCCGATCGCGTACGTCACCGCCGCGACCAGGCACAGGCCCACACCGAGCAGTGACGTTCCGCCGCCGCCCGACATCGAGACGCCCACGATGGCGGCTCCCGCGAACGACACCACCATCCCGGCGAGCAGCCGGGGCGGCAGGCCCTCCCCGAGGAACCGGTTCGCGAGCAGCGCCATCAGGATCGGCGCCACGTTCACCACCAGGGACGCGGTGCCCGCGTCGACGAGCTGCTCGCCCCAGTTGAGCGCGACCGCGTAGGCGCCGAACCACAGCAGCCCGGAGGCGATGATGCCGGGCCAGGCGGCGCGCGGCGGCAGCCCTTCACGGCGTATCAGCAGGAGCGCCACCAGGACGAGCGAGCCGGACAGCAGACGGCCGAGCGCCAGCGCGCCCGGTGCGTACGACTCACCTGCGCTCCGGATCGAGACGAAGGCCGAGGCCCACAGCACGACGGTGACACCGGCGGCGGCCAGCGCGAGGGGCTCGGAACGGCCCGCGGGGGAGGAGGGGGTGCTCATGCGGTGATGCTAGAGCATCAATACTTCGGCTGTCACCGAAGTATTGATGCGTCGACGCCCAGCAAGTGTCAGCGAAGTATCGATGCTTCGATGCCCAGCAGATCGCCGAGCGCGCGCTCGCCCTGCGGCGTCACCTGCACCGCGCGTTCGCTCCCGATCCGCACGCACCAGTTCTCCGCCAGGGCGTGCCGGCACAGTTCCGCGCCCGCGATGCCCGCGAGATGGCGCTTGCGCTCGGTCCAGTCCAGACACGAACTCGCCATCGGGCGGCGCCCTGTGGCCCGGAGCAGGTGCACGCCGAGGTCGCCGAACCAGTCCAGCCCCTCGTCGGTGAGCGCGAAGGCGCCGGCCGTCAGCAGCAGCCTGCGCCGCTCCATGGCGTCCGTGATCGCGATGCCGAGCCGCCCGGCCAGATGGTCGTAACAGGTGCGGCCCCGCGCCATGGCGGAGCCGGCGCCGGAGGCGCGCAGGGTGTGCGGGTTGTCGCGCCCGGGAAGCGCGTACGCGGCGACGGACTCGACGAACTGTGCGGCGTCCGCGTCCGCCAGTCGTACGTAGCGGTGTCTGCCCTGCCGCTCCTCGGTGAGCAGCCCGGCCGAGATCAGTCTGTTCAGGTGCTCGCTGGCGGTGGAGGCGGCGACACCTGCCTGCCGGGCGAGCTCGCTCGCGGTCCAGGCGCGGCCGTCGAGGAGCGAGAGCAGGAAGACGGCTCGCGTCTCGTCGGCGAGCAGGGACGCGAAGTTGGCCATCCGGAGCCCGGGGGGCGAGTACCTGACCTCGGTGCCGGTGGGAGTGGCCGCGGGGCGGGGAGGATGCGACATGCTCCCAGGGTGCCTTATGAACGCTTCGGCGCGGACCGAACTGTCTCGCGAATCGGCTCACGCTCCGCGCCACCGGCCGGCCTGTCCACCGCCCCGTAGTTCCCCGCCTCGTACTGGCAGCCCAGTCCGTCCAGCAGCGCCCGCAGCCCGGTGCCGAAGGCTCCCTCGTCCACCTTCTCCTGGTGGTCGGCGAGCAGATGGGCCTGGCCGAGGTGCGGGTAGTCCGCCGGGTCGTAGGCCGCCTCGTCGTCCACGAAGCCGCGCGCGAAGGAGCCGAGCGCGGAGCCGGTGATGAAGTAGCGCATCAGGGCGCCGATGTACGTGGCCTGGGCGGGCGGCCAGCCGGCCCGCACCATCGAGCCGAA
Source organism: Streptomyces sp. NPDC091272 (assembly GCF_044757485.1). Lineage (NCBI taxonomy): Bacteria > Bacillati > Actinomycetota > Actinomycetes > Kitasatosporales > Streptomycetaceae > Streptomyces > Streptomyces sp. NPDC091272. The sequence goes on along the minus strand of NZ_JBIVVC010000015.1, from coordinate 86,182 downwards.
CACGGCGTCCGCGACCTTCAGCCCGGCCGGCCGGCGTCCCGGGCCGCGCGCCAGCACCGGGACGATGTGCGGGTGTTCGGTGAGCGCCGAACGGTACGACAGCGCCCAGTCGCGCAGCGCCGCCCGCCAGTCCCGCGGATCGCCCTCGTCGAACATCGACAGGTCGACCTTGGCGGAGACCGCGTCCGCGACCGCCTCAAGGATCTCGTCCTTGTTGCGGAAGTGGTTGTAGAGGGAGGGCCCGCTGACCCCGAGCTCGGCCGCGAGCCGCCGGGTGGAGACCGCGTCCAGGCCCTCGGAGTCGACGAGTGCGCTCGCGGCCTCGACGATGCGGTCTCTGCTCAGCAAGGGCTTGCGCGGTCGGGCCATGCGGCACATAGTAGGCCCTGACAGCAAGAAACTAGCAGTGCTAATTAATTGGCCGGGCGACGGCGCTCCGGCCGGACGACGGCGCTGCGCGCATGGAAGTGGGGTGGGGGTCCGTGAACCTGGAACTCAGCGAGGAACAGCGCGCGGTCCGGCAGCTCGCCGTGGACTTCGTCGCCCGCGAGATCACCCCGCACGTCATCGAGTGGGACCGTGCCGAGAACGTCGACAGGTCGATCGTGAAGAAGCTCGGCGCACTCGGCTTCCTCGGCCTCACCGTCCCCGAGGAGTACGGCGGCTCCGGCGGGGACCACCTCGCGTACTGCCTCGTCACCGAGGAACTGGGCCGAGGTGACTCGTCGGTGCGCGGCATCGTCTCCGTCTCGCTCGGACTGGTCGCCAAGACGATCGCCGCCTGGGGGAACGAGGAGCAGAAGCAGCGGTGGCTGCCGGGACTCACCTCGGGCGAGGCCGTCGGCTGCTTCGGACTCACCGAGCCCGGCACCGGGTCCGACGCCGGGAACCTGACCACCAGGGCGGTCCGGGACGGCGACGACCACGTCATCAACGGCACCAAGACCTTCATCACCAACGGCACCTGGGCGGACGTCGTCCTCCTCTTCGCCCGGTCCACCGACGCCCCGGGCCACAAGGGCGTGTCCGCCTTCCTCGTCCCCACGGACACCCCGGGCCTCACCCGCCGCGCCATCCACGGCAAGCTCGGTCTGCGTGGCCAGGCCACCGCCGAGCTCGTCCTGGAGGACGTCCGGGTACCGTCCTCCGCGATGCTGGGGCCCGAGGGCAAGGGCTTCTCGGTGGCCATGTCCGCGTTGGCCAAGGGCCGCATGTCGGTCGCGGCGGGCTGCGTCGGCATCGCCCAGGCGGCACTGGACGCGGCGCTCTCGTACGCGGGGGAGCGCGAGCAGTTCGGCAAGACGATCGCCCACCACCAGCTCGTACAGGAACTGCTCACCGACATCGCGGTCGACGTCGACGCGGCCCGCCTGCTGACCTGGCGGGTCGCCGACCTGGTCGACCGGGGCCTGCCCTTCGTCACCGAGGCGTCCAAGGCCAAGCTCTTCGCCTCCGAGGCCGCCGTGCGCGCCGCCAACAACGCACTCCAGGTCTACGGCGGTTACGGATACATCGACGAGTACCCGGCCGGGAAACTCCTGCGCGACGCCCGCGTGATGACCCTCTACGAAGGCACCAGCCAGATCCAGAAGCTGGTCATCGGCCGTGCGCTGACCGGGGTCTCGGCCTTCTGAGGGGACGCTCCCGGCCCGGCAGCCGCCTTGGCGTGGGGGGCGCGGGGAGGTGGGGTCTGAGTACCTGCTGAGTACGCGGACGGATACCGCAGCGGTGTGCGCGGCGTCACCCTGGATCCATGAGCGACACACAGGTCAAGCAGCAGAACTCCGGGGCCTACTACGGTCAGGCCATCCTCTCCTTCGCCGTGGCGCTGGGGGCGGTCACCGTCGGCATCTTCTACCTGGACGCCAGCGGCTGGGTGCGCGCCTTCCTCGCCATCGCCGTGCTCTACCTCACCACCTCCGCCTTCACCCTCGCCAAGGTGATCAGGGACAAGCAGGAGGCCGGACAGATCGTCAGCCGCGTCGACCAGGCCCGGCTGGAGAAGATCCTCGCCGAGCACGACCCCTTCCAGAAGCTCTAGCCGCTGCCCGCCCCGGGGCGGGCCGGCCCCACGGCTCCCACTGCTCCCTCGGCGTACGCTAAGCGCTTGCTCAGCGCCCCGGGGTATGGTGTCCGTCCAGCTGTACGGACGAAGGGGCGCGTGATGGGCACGGCGGAGGCCACGGAGGAAACGCCGGGCGGCGACCCGAACGAGGCGAGCGCCTGGGGCGAGGTCGCCCCCGAGGCGGCCAGGCGGCTGCTCGTCGCCGCCGTCGAGGCCTTCGCCGAGCGGGGCTACCACGCCACCACGACCCGCGACATCGCGGGCCGCGCCGGCATGAGTCCCGCCGCGCTCTACATCCACTACAAGACCAAGGAAGAACTGCTCCACCGGATCAGCCGCATCGGCCACGACAAGGCGCTGCGCATCCTGGAGAGCGCGGCGGACGGTGCCGGCACCGCGGCCGACCGCCTCACGGACGCCGTCGTCACCTTCGTACGGTGGCACGCCGCGCACCACACCACGGCGCGCGTCGTGCAGTACGAGCTGGACGCACTCGGCGACGAGCACCGCGCGGAGATCGTGGAGCTGCGCCGCAGGAGCGACGCGGCGATCCGGCGCATCATCAACGACGGTGTCGAGGCGCACGAGTTCGACGTCCCCGACATCCCCGGCACCACCCTCGCGGTGCTTTCGCTGTGCATCGACGTGGCCCGCTGGTTCAACGTCGAGGGCAGGCGCACCCCGGACGAGGTCGGCGCGCTCTACGCCGACCTCGTACTGCGCATGGTCGCCGCCGGCGCGTAGCCGCGGCCCGGGGAGCGGCGCCCTTGCGGTCCGCCGCCTCGGGCGACCTTTGCGGTCCGCCGCCTCGGGCGACCTTTGCGGTCCGCCGCCTCGGGCGACCTTTGCGGTCCGCCGCCGCGGGCGGGTGGTCAGAAGTAGTAGCGGGAGATCGACTCGGCCACGCACACCGGCTTGTCGCCGCCCTCGCGCTCGACCGTCACCTTCGCCGTGACCTGCACGCCGCCGCCCGCCTCGGTGACCTCCGAGAGCACCGCCGTCGCGCGCAACCGCGAGCCGACCGGCACCGGGGCGGGGAAACGGACCTTGCCCGTCCCGTAGTTGACGCCCATCTTCATGCCTTCGACCTGGAGCACCTGTGGCACGAGCGTCGGCAGCAGCGACAGGGTCAGATAGCCGTGCGCGATCGTTGTCCCGAACGGACCGCCGGCCGCGCGCTCGGGGTCGACGTGGATCCACTGGTGGTCACCGGTCGCGTCGGCGAACAGGTCGATCCGCTTCTGGTCGATCTCCAGCCAGTCGCTGTGGCCCAGCTGTTCGCCGACCCCGGCCCGCAGCTCCTCGGCGGATGTGAAGATCCTCGGCTCAGCCATTCCTCTGCTCCTCTGCTCAAATCTGCTCGGATGCTGCCAAAAAACACTGCTCACATCTCATGTCTAAGCGCTTGCTCAGCATGGTTGGGGTCATGTGTGTCTGTCAACGCGCGCACACTAGGCTTCGCGGGGTGCCGCAGATTCCAGAGAAGATCCACGAGCTCACCGTCGGTCAGCTGTCCGCGCGCAGTGGTGCAGCCGTCTCGGCCCTGCACTTCTACGAGACCAAGGGCCTGATCAGTAGCCGTCGCACCTCCGGCAACCAGCGCCGCTACGAGCGCGACGCGCTGCGCAGGGTCGCTTTCGTCCGCGCCGCGCAGCGGGTCGGCATTCCGCTCGCCACCATCAGGGACGCCCTGTCCGAACTCCCGGAGGAGCGCACTCCGAACCGGGAGGACTGGGCCAGGCTCTCCGAGAACTGGCGCGCCGAACTCGACGCCCGCATCAAACAGTTGGGGCGCCTGCGGGACCACCTCACCGACTGCATCGGGTGCGGCTGCCTCTCGCTGGAGACCTGCGTGCTGTCCAACCCGGACGACGTGGTCGGCGACACGATCAGCGGCTCCCGCCTGATGGGCGAGAAGCGCAGGGGCTGAAGCGGCCCCGGCCCCGGCCGCGACGGCTCCACGCCCGAGGGCGGATCGTCAGAGGTCCACGTCGCCCGGGGCCGGCCCGCTCCGGCCGCGCGGTCACGCCACCTCCACCGGCCACCGGATGTCCTTGGCCGCGCGCACCAGTTGGGCGTTCGAGGCGGCCTGCCGGCCGTCCGGGAGCAGCAGTGTGTCCTCCAGGCCGATCCTGGTGGCCAGGCCGAGCCGCCGCGCCAGTGCGAGCACCGGCCAGGCGCCGCCGTCCTCGCCGTGCAGCAGCATCGGGGCGCCGCACACATCCCCCTCCTTGCCCACCGCGCCCCGGCGGGCGAGGTCCGCCAGGAACTGGAGCGCGGAGTCCTCGGCGGTGAGCGGGTCGGGGTCGGTCACCTCCACGAGGACCCGCAGCGGTCCGGACGACGGCGGGGAGCTGAGGAAGCGCTCCGCCCCGTCCGTGCCCGACCACAGTCCGGCCTCCACCGCGACACCGCGCGCGAGCAGCGCCTCGGCGACCTCCGCGGCGCCCGGCTCGTGCCAGTTCACCGAGGCGTGGTCGGGCAACACCGTCCAGGAGGCGATGCGCTCGATGCGCCGTTTGGGCTCGGGCTCGGTCCAGGCACCGGTCGTCACCCCGACGGGCACGTCCACCGCGTCCCGTATCGCCGTCAGGGTCGTCGCGAGCACCCGCGCCGACAACGTGTCGTCCCCACAGGGGGTCTTGGGGTGCACGTGCACCTCCGCGGCGCCGGCCGCGACCGCGCGGGCGGCGGACTCGGCCATCGCGGCGGGCGACACCGGAACGGCGCCGCCGTCACCGGGGCCGCGCTGACCGTTCAGACAGACCTGTATCAAGGGTTCGACCATGTATTCGATGGTGACAGGCGGCACTGACAATCAGCCAGGCTCCAAGCATTCGCACGGATGTTGCGGACCACCCTCCCGGGGCCCCAGGGGCTCCCCGGGCTCCCACGGGTTCCTAGGGCTCCCACGGACTCCCACCCGTGCTCACGCCACGGACGCCAGTTCCCTGCGCCGTACCCTCTTGGCCTCCGCCAGCGCCTCGGGCGTCAGGACGGGCTGGGGCACCAGGATGCCGCACCCCGCGCACACCGGCCCGAACCACGGTTCATGGATCATGTCCTGCTTCCAGACGGTCCGCCCCGACGCACACACCGGGCAGTGCGTGCCGGGCTCCGACTCCAGTGCGGAGATCAGCCGGCGCAGCACGTCGGCCATCGGCCCCGACGGATGGACCGCCGGATCGTCGCACCACGCGACCCCGAAACCGCCCCAGGTCCGCCGGTGCCAGTCGTCGAAGGAGCCCGGCCGCCGCAGCCCGTCGTGCTTCTCGCGCTTGCGCCGCCGCGCGAACTCCACCTCGTAGGCGAGCCAGACGGCCCGCGCCTCCTCCAGTTCCTCCAGCGCGGCCACCAGCCGCGCCGGGTCGGGCGCCCTGTCCTCCTGGGCGAACCCGTGCCGGGTGCACAGGTGGTCCCACGTCGCCCGGTGCCCGTAAGGGGCGAACCGCTCCAGGCACTTGCGCAGCGAATACCGCCTCAGCGCAAGATCACACCTCGGATCACGAACCTGTCTTGCGAGACTCCGAAAACCGGCCATCGCACTGCCACCTCCGTCGCTGGTACTTCGGCGTCGATGAATGGACGTACGAGTGCCCGTTTCGGCTCCATCGAAAATCCGATGGGCCCCATCAGGGATCGATTGCTCCCGATTCGCACAGAACCCTCCCGTCTCTCCACGTCTTTCCGACGCTCGAACGCCTCACTCGAAGGGGTGAAGGACGGGCCGGAGTGCCCATGCGAAGAGGTGAAGCACGGGAAGGAGCGCCCGTGCTCAGCCCAGCTCCCGCTCCCGCGTCTCCGGCAGTGCCAGTACGCACAGCAGTGACACGACCGCCATCGCGCTCACGTACCAGCCGACCGAGGCCGAACCGAGGCCCGCCTGCAGCCGGGTGGCCACCAGCGGGGCCACGGCGCCACCGAGCACCCCGCCCAGGTTGTACGCCAGGGACGCGCCCGAGTACCGCACCCGGGCGCCGAACAGCTCCGGCAGGTACGCGCCCATCGGCCCGTACACGACGCCCATGCAGAACAGCGCACCGCCGAGCGCCACCGCGATCAGCACCGGCTGGCGGGTGCCCAGCAGCGGGAAGATGACCAGGCCCCACACCACGGCCAGCCCCGAGCCCGCCAGGATCAGCTTGCGCCGGCCGCCCGCGTCCGAGCGCGTCGCCGCGATCCAGGTGCCCGCCGCCAGGAACAGACAGGCCACCATGGACAGCCCGAGCATGGTGTTGCGCGGCACCCCGAGGGTCGTCGTCGCGTACGAGAGGCAGTACGTCGTGGCCGTGTAGAACAGCCCGTACGCGACGATCATGCCGCCCGCGCCGAGCAGCAGCTCCCGCGGGAACTTGCGGAAGACCTCCAGGGTGGGGACCTTGCTGGCCTCCTGCTGCTCCATCACCCGCCGGAACACCGGTGTCTCACTGATCTTCAGCCGTACGAACAGCCCCACCGCGACCAGCAGGAACGACAGCAGGAACGGAATCCGCCACCCCCAGCTCCGGAACGCCGCGTCGTCCAGCGCCGCCGACAGCAGCCAGAAGATCCCGGTCGCGGCGAAGAAGCCGATGGACGGGCCGAGTTGGGGGAACGCCGCATAGAGGCCCCGCCGCCCCTTGGGTGCGTGCTCCACCGCGAGCAGCGCGGCCCCGCCCCACTCGCCGCCGAGGCCGATGCCCTGCAGGAAGCGGAGCAGGACCAGCAGCAGCGGCGCCCAGATGCCCCAACTGCCGTATCCGGGCAGCAGACCCACCAGCGCGGTCGACAGTCCCATCAGCAGCAGCGAGGCGACCAGGACCGACTTGCGGCCCACCCGGTCGCCGAAGTGACCGAAGATCACCGAGCCGAGCGGGCGGGCGGCGAACGCGACGGCATACGTCGAGAAGGACGCGAGCGTCGCGTTGAGCGGTGTGAGGTTCGGGAAGAACGCCTCGTTGAGGACGAGAGCCGCCGCCGTCCCGTAGATGTAGAAGTCGTAGAACTCGATGGCGGTGCCGATGAAACTGGCCACCGCCACCCTGCGCAGCTTCTCCGGACTGTCGGGGGGCGCTTCGGTGGTGGCGGCCGGTGACGCTGTCTTCGTGGTGCGTGGTTCGTCGTTCACGACCGGCAGGTTCTCGGTCGGTGTACGGGGCAGTCAATAGCCGGGACGCGGGGTCCCACCATGTGGGACCCCGCGTCCCGGCACTGCGGCCTCACCGGTACAGCAGGTGCTCGCGCCGCACTCTGCGGAAGGCCGCCAGGTCCGCCTGCCAGGCGCCCACCACCTCGTCCGTCCCCGCCCCCGCGTCGATCATCGTGCGCACCCGGGTGTTCCCGGTGAGCTTGTCGATCCAGTTGTCCGGCCGCCACGCGAAGCCGCTCCAGCTCCGCCTCGCCGTCACCAGGAGGGCGATGCCGGTACGCACCGGGTCGAACGACTCCCGGTCGTGGACGTGCAGTTGGACGCCCCCGATCGTCTTCCCCTGGAACTTGGAGAAGGTCGGGGCGAAGTAGGCCTCCCGCAGCCGCACCCCCGCCAGCCGCTCCGCGTTCGCCGCCTCCGCCCACCGCCGGTCGACGCCCTCGGCGCCCAGCAGTTCGAACGGGGAGGTGGTGCCGCGGCCCTCCGAGAGGTTCGTGCCCTCGAAGAGGCACGTGCCCGAGTACACCAGCGCCGTCCCCGCCGTGGGCATGTTCGGGCTCGGCGGCACCCACGGCAGCCCCGTCGCGTCGAAGAAGTCGGCGCGCCGCCACCCCGTCATCCGCACCACGTCGAGAGGCACCGGCTTCGTCAGGAACTCCGCGTTGAACAGCAGCGCCAGCTCCGCCACCGTCATCCCGTGCGCCTGCGCGATCGGCTCCCGCCCCACGAAGGTCGCGAACGCCCGGTCCAGCACCGGCCCCAGCGCCGTCCGCCCGGTCACCGGATTCGGCCGGTCGAGCACCACGAACCGCTTGCCCGCGAGCGCCGCCGCCACCATGCAGTCGTACAGCGTCCAGATGTACGTGTAGAACCGCGCGCCCGCGTCCTGGATGTCGAAGACGACGGTGTCCACCCCGGAGGCAGTGAAGACGTCGGCGAGCGGCTGTCCGCTCTTGAGGTAGGTGTCGTAGACCGGGAGCCCGGTCGCCGGATCGTCGTACCGCCCCTCGGAGCCGCCCGCCTGCGCGGTGCCCCGGAAGCCGTGCTCGGGCCCGAAGACGGCGGTGAGGTTCACCCGGTCGTCGGCGTGCATCACGTCGACGATGTGCCGGACGTCGGAGGTGACGCCGGTCGGGTTGGTGACGATGCCGACCTTCGCGCCGCTCAGCAGCCGGTAGCCGTCGGCCGCGAGACGGTCGAACCCGGTACGGACCCGGGGGCCTTCGCCGTGGCGCGCCGGGGCAGCCGCGGCGGCCGGGCCGGTGGTGAGCGCCGCGCCCACCGTGCCGCCGCCCGCAGCCAGCAGCCCTCTCCTGGACAAGCTCATCCGCACAACCTCCGTGATCGGCCGGTCTGTCATGTCCGCGCACGCTAGCCCCTGTCCTCCCGGTGCGGAACGGAGCGCGCTGCGGATCATGTGCGTACAACCCTTTCCCCACTCCATACCGACTGGTTAGTCTGCTGAGCAGTCGGCGTGGAGAGGCGGAGCCCAGATGGATTCGGTGCAAGGCGCGGGAGTCGTGGTCACGGGCGCGGGAGGCGGCATCGGGGCCGCGCTCGCCCGGAAGTTCGCGGCCGGCGGCGCGCGGGTCGTGGTCAACGACCTGGACGCGGGGAAGGCCAAGGCGGTCGCCGACGGGATCGGCGCGACCGCCGTGCCGGGAGACGCCTCACGGATCGTGGACGAGGCGCGCGAGGCGCTCGGCGGCGCGATCGACGTGTACTGCGCCAACGCCGGGGTCGGCGGCGGGGGCGACCCGTTCGACGAGGACCTCTGGGAAACCGCCTGGGACGTCAATGTGATGGCCCACGTACGGGCGGCACGCAGCCTGCTGCCCGAGTGGCTGGAGCGGGGCGACGGCCGGTTCGTCTCCACCGTGTCCGCCGCCGGCCTGCTCACCATGATCGGCGCGGCCCCGTACAGCGTCACCAAGCACGGCGCGCTCGCCTTCGCCGAGTGGCTCTCGCTCACCTACCGGCACAGGGGCGTCAAGGTCCACGCGATCTGCCCGCAGGGCGTCCGCACGGACATGCTGACCTCCGCCGGGACGGCGGGCGACCTGGTCCTCGCCCCGACCGCGATCGAACCGGAAGCCGTCGCCGACGCACTCTTCGAAGGCATCGCGGCGGACCGTTTCCTGATCCTGCCGCACCCCGAGGTGGCGGACTACTACACGGCGCGGGCGACGGAACCGGACCGCTGGCTGTCCGGCATGAACCATCTCCAGCAGAAGTGGGAAGGGGCGGGCAAGTGAGTGACTCCCCGCACACGGCTACCAGCTATGCGGCCAAGCCGTGGCTCGCCCAGCTCAGCGAGGCCCAGCTGGCCCCCGTGCACCCGGCGCCGACCCTGGTGCACGCCTTCCGGGAGAGCGTGGCACGCGCCCCCGGCCGCACCGCCCTCGCCTACTTCGACGGAGGGCTGAGCTACGGCGAGACGGAGGCGCTCTCCGACTCGGTGGCCGGGCATCTCGCGGCGAAGGGGCTGCGCCGCGGCGACCGCGTCGCGATCATGCTCCAGAACTCGCCGCACTTCGTCATCGCCCTGCTCGGTGCCTGGAAGGCGGGCGCCACCGTCGTCCCGCTGAACCCGATGTACAAGTCCGCCGAGGTCGGCCACGCCCTCAAGGACGCCGAGGTCACCGCCCTCGTCTGCGCGGACCGGGCCTGGGAGGCCTACCTGCGCGACACGGCCGCCGCCGCCCCCTCGGTACGGATCGTGCTGACGGGCTGCGAGCTCGACCTGCAGAGCACGGACGACGCGCGGGTGCTGAACTTCGAGCGGCTGCCGCGGCCCGCTGACGCCGACGACCTGATCGAGGTCGCCCGCGCCGGACTGGAATCACCCTCCGGGCGGGAACTGGGCCCCACCGACACGGCGTTGATCAGTTACACGTCGGGCACCAGCGGCACACCGAAGGGGGCGATGAACTCCCACGGAAACATCATGGTCAACGCCGAGCGGCAGCGCCGCGGCCACCCCATCGCCGAGGGGTCGTCGTACTTCGCCCTCGCCCCGCTCTTCCACATCACCGGCATGGTCGCCCAGCTGGCCGCCTGCCTGACCAACGCGGGCACCCTCGTCCTCGCCTACCGCTTCCACCCCCAGGTGGTCCTGGACGCCTTCGCCGAGCACCGGCCCGCGTACACCGTCGGCCCCTCGACGGCGTTCATGGCACTGGCGGCCACCCCGGGCGTCACCCGGGAGCACTTCGCGTCCTTCGAGGTGATCTCCTCCGGAGGAGCCCCGCTGCCGCCCGCGCTGGTGGAACAGTTCCGGGCGGCCCTCGGCCCGTACATCCGCAACGGTTACGGGCTCACCGAGTGCACCGCGCCCTGCGCCTCCGTACCGCCGGAGAAGGAGGCGCCCGTCGACCCGGTGTCCGGGACGCTGTCGGTCGGCGTGCCGGGCCCCGACACCCTGGTCCGTATCGTCGACGAGAAGGGCGCGGACGTGCCCTTCGGCGAACAGGGCGAGATAGCGGTGCGCGGCCCGCAGGTCGTCTCCGGCTACTGGCGGCTGCCCGAGGCCACCGCCGAGACCTTCCCCGACGGCGAGCTGCGCACCGGTGACATCGGGTTCATGGACACCGACGGCTGGCTGTACGTCGTCGACCGCAAGAAGGACATGATCAACGCGTCCGGGTTCAAGGTCTGGCCCCGTGAGGTGGAGGACGTCCTCTACAGCCACCCCGAGGTCCGCGAGGCGGCCGTCGTCGGGGTTCCCGACCCCTACCGCGGCGAGAGCGTCAAGGCGTACGTCAGTCTGCGGCCCGGCGCGGGCGTCGGGGCACAGGACCTGATCGGGTACTGCAAGGAGCGGCTGGCCGCGTACAAGTACCCGCGCGAGGTGGAGGTCCTGCCCGAGCTGCCCAAGACGACAAGTGGGAAGATCCTCCGGCGGGAACTGCGTTCCCCGCGGTAGTTCTACGGACATACGACGACAGGCAAGGCAGGTGGCGGCAATGGCCAGAGCGACGGACCCGAGCGGAACCCCCGTTCCCCAGCGGTTGCTGGCCGCCGCCACCCGGCTCTTCGCCGAGCGCGGCTACGACCGCACCTCCGTCCAGGAGATCGTCGAGGCGGCGGGCGTCACCAAGGGCGCCCTCTACCACTACTTCGGCTCCAAGGACGACCTGCTGCACGAGGTGTACGCACGGGTGCTGCGGCTCCAGCAGGAGCGCCTCGACGCGTTCGCCGACGCGGACGCCCCGGTCGAACAGCGGCTGCGGGACGCGGCGGCGGACGTCGTGGTCACCACGATCGAGAACCTCGACGACGCGTCGATCTTCTTCCGCTCGATGCACCACTTGGCCCCGGAGAAGGACAAGCAGGTACGGGCGGAGCGGCGGCGCTACCACGAGAGGTTCCGCGCCCTGGTGGAGGAGGGACAGCAGGCCGGCGTCTTCTCGAAGGCCACCCCCGCCGACCTGGTGGTCGACTACCACTTCGGCTCGGTCCACCACCTGTCGACCTGGTACCGCCCCGGCGGCCCACTGGCTCCGCAGCAGGTCGCGGACCACCTGGCGGACCTGCTGCTGCGCGCCCTGCGACCGTAACCGCCGGACCGGCCCCGCCCGTCCCGAGCCCGGCCCCACGGGGGGTGGCCCCCCGTGGGGCCGGGCTCCGGATCCGGACGGTGAGGGGCCGTGAGGGGTCAGAGGTACTTCTTCAGTTCCCGTCGCGCCAGCGACCTCTGGTGCACCTCGTCGGGTCCGTCCGCCAGCCGCAGCGTCCGTGCGCCCGCCCACAGCTCGGCCAGCGGGAAGTCCTGGCTGACGCCGCCCGCACCGTACAGCTGCACCGCGTTGTCGATGATGTCGAGCACCGCGCGCGGCGTCGCGATCTTGATCGCCTGGATCTCGGTGTGCGCACCCCGGTTGCCGACCGTGTCCATCAGCCAGGCCGTCTTCAGGACCAGCAGCCGCAGTTGCTCCACGGTCACCCGCGCGTCCGCGATCCAGTTCTGCACGACGCCCTGCTGGGCGAGTGTCTTGCCGAAGGCGCTGCGCGACACCGCCCGGCGGCACATCAGCTCGACGGCCCGCTCGGCCATGCCGATCAGCCGCATGCAGTGGTGGATCCGGCCGGGGCCGAGCCGTGCCTGCGCGATGGCGAAGCCGCCGCCCTCCTCGCCGACCAGGTTCGCCGCCGGCACCCGCACACCGTCGAACACGACCTCCGCGTGACCCCCGTGGTAGTGGTCCTCGTACCCGTAGACCTGCATCGCGCGGCGGATCTCGACGCCGGGCGTGTCACGCGGTACGAGGATCATCGACTGCTGACGGCGTACGTCCGTGCCGTCCGGGTCGGTCTTGCCCATCACGATGAAGATCTTGCAGTCGGGGTTCATCGCCCCGGAGATGTACCACTTGCGGCCCGTGACGACGTACTCGCCGCCGTCGGCCGACCGCTCGATCCTGGTCTCGATGTTCGTCGCGTCCGACGAGGCCACCTCGGGCTCGGTCATGGCGAACGCCGACCGGATCTCGCCCGCCAGGAGCGGTTCGAGCCACTGCTTCTTCTGCTGCTCGGTGGCGAACTGCGCCAGCAGCTCCATGTTGCCGGTGTCCGGCGCCGCGCAGTTCAGTGCGGTCGGCGCCAACTGCGGGGAACGGCCGGTGATCTCGGCGAGCGGCGCGTACTGGAGATTGGTCAGCCCGGCCCCGTACCCGGCATCCGGCAGGAAGAGGTTCCACAGGCCCTCACGCCGCGCCTGCGCCTTCAGCTCCTCGACCACGGGGGGCGTGTCCCAGGGCGAGGCGAGCTGCGCCCGCTGCTCGTCCGCGACCGCTTCCGCCGGGTAGACGTGGCTTTCCATGAAGGCGAGCAGTCTGCCGCGCAGCTCCTCGGTGCGTGCGTCGTATGCGAAGTCCATGGGAATCAGCCCTTCCGGAGGGACGTGAGAGTCGTTGTGCCGTGCTGGATGAAGACGGGCACCAGTTCGCCGATCCGGTCGAACCCGGCGCCGACGGTCTGCCCGAGGGTGTAGCGGTAGTGGATGCCTTCGAGGATCACGGCGAGCTTGAACCAGGCGAACGCCGTGTACCAGTGCACCGCCGACACGTCCCGCCCCGAGGCGTCCGCGTACCGCGCGACGAGCTCGTCCGTCGTGGGGTGGCCCGCCGCCGCTGCCGTCGTGGAGATGGGGGAGCCGGGCAGATCCAGCTTCGTCCCGTACATCACCAGCAGCCCCAGATCGGTCAACGGGTCGCCGAGCGTGGACATCTCCCAGTCCAGGACGGCGCGGATGGAGTCCTCAGGGCCGCCGATCAGGACGTTGTCGAGCCGGTAGTCACCGTGGACGACCGTGGCTGCGGGGGATTCGGGCATCGCCCGGCCCAGCGCGGCGTGCAGCTCGTCGATACCGGCCAGCTCCCGGTTGCGGGAGGCGTCCAACTGCTTGCCCCAGCGCCGCAGCTGACGGTCCAGGAACCCCTCGGGGCGGCCGAAGTCGCCGAGTCCCACCTCCCCGGGGTCCACGGCGTGCAGCTCCACCAGCGTGTCGACGAGGTTCAGCACCGCCTCCCTGGTCCGCCCGGGACCCAGCGCGGCGAGCTCCTCCGCCGTCCGGTACGGCGTCCCCGCCACGAACTCCATGACGTAAAAGGGCGATCCGAGCACCGACTCGTCCTCGCACAGCAGCACCGGCTCCGGCACCGGGACCTTCGTCGGATGCAGCCCGCTGATCACCCGGAACTCGCGCCTCATGTCGTGCGCGGTCGCCAGTACGTGCCCCAGCGGCGGCCGGCGCACCACCCATCGGTTCGTCCCGTCACCGACGTCGTACGTCAGGTTGGACCGGCCGCCCTCGATCAGCCTCGCGGTCAACGGCCCGGCCACCAGGCCCGGCCGCTCGCGCTCCAGGTACGCGCGCAGCCGCTCGGGGTCGAGACCGGGCGGCTGCGCGGCGGTGGCCTGGGGCCCTGATGGGGGGACGGTGCTCATGGAGTGCCTCCGGGCGCGTACGGACGTGCGGGACGTTGCGCCTCATGATGCCGACCAGTCGGTATGCCGTCCAGAGGCCGCACCACTCTGTGACCACCGCCGCACCGCGGGCGGCGTGGGGGAGGAGCGTCGGCTGCGCCACCACCGCACCGCGGGCGGCAGGCGGGACGCAAGCAGGAGGAGCGGCGCCCGCGCCCCGCCTCACCGCACCACCGCCACCGCGAAGCCCGCGAGCGCCAGTACGCAGCCCACCCCTGCCAGCGCCCGCCCGACACTGAGCGCCGAGGGCCGGGGGCGGTCCAGCTCCCGCATCCGCCGGTGCGCGACGAACAGGAACGCCACCCACACCAGCGCGCTCAGCGCGCCGGCCAGCACCCCGGCCGGCGTGATCCCGTCATGGACGGCCTGCTTGCCCGCGAGCACCGCGACCGCCGTGCACGACAAGGTCGTACGCCGCCACGCCAGCCGGGTCCGCTCGGGCTGCAGACCGGGATCGCGCCCAACCTGCGCACCCGCCGCCGCGTCGCCCGTACTCACCTCTCCCACCCGAACAGCACCACCACCACCATGGCGACCGCCACCACGCCCACCAGCAGGCTCAGTACGGTGGGGAAGCGCGTCACCGGCAGGTCATCGCCGCGCCGCATCGCCCGCTCGCAGCGCACCCAGTGGTTGACTGCGCGCAGCGCGCACAGCGCCCCGGCGGCCAGCAGCGCGAGGGCCATCGCGACCCGGACCCCCCAGCGCAGGTCCGGCAGAAACTGGTCGACCGCGAACCCCGCCCCGACCAGCGCCAGCGCCGTCCTCACCCAGGCCAGGAAGGTGCGCTCGTTGGCCAGCGAGAACCGGTAGTCGGGCGTCTCACCCTCCTCCTGGACGCGCTGCGGCGCCCACCACAGCCGCAGCCCTTGCCGCCGGCCGCTCACCGGCGGGCCAGCAGCTCGTACGCGGCCCGTCCGTCCGGCACCCACTCCCAGGCGTCGGGCCCCGTCCCCAGCCGCCGCGCCAGCTCCTCGTCGGTCACGAAGGAGTGCCAGGCGACCTCCTCCGCCTGCGGGTTCACCGGCAGGTCGCAGCGCACCTCGTAGACGTGGCTCCACCAGCTCTGCCCCGCGCCCTCGTAGAGGAACTCGCAGACGGGCACCGGCCGGGGCAGCCCCGACACTCCCAGTTCCTCCTCCGCCTCGCGCAGCGCCGCTTCGTCGTAGGACTCGCCCGCGCCGACGACGCCCCCGACGAACATGTCGTACAGGGAGGGGAAGACGAGCTTGGTCGCGGTCCGCCGGTGCACGAAGGTGCGCCCCCGCGCGTCCTTCACCAGGACGAAGGTGCAGCGGTGGCGCAGGCCACGCGCGTACACCTCGCCGCGCGGGGCCTGTCCGACGACCTGGTCGTGCTCGTCGACGACGTCCAGGATCTCTTCGGCGGGGTTCACCGGATGCACGGGGTTCACAGAACTCATACGCCCATCCAACCCCACCCGCAGCTACTGACCCATGGTGTACTTCACCGTCGGCCCGGTCGTCCAGCCGCCGTCCACGGCCAGCTCGGCGCCGGTGACGTACGAGGCGGCGTCGGACAGCAGGAAGACGACCGCGCCGGCGATCTCGTGCGCCTCGCCCACCCGGCCCATCGGGGTGTTGGGGTAGTTGCCCTCGCCCTGCCGGATGCCGACGGCGGCCGTCATCGGCGTGTACGTCATGCCCGGGTGGACGGAGTTCACCCGGATCCTCGCGGTGCCCAGCTCGACCGCGCCGATCTTCGTCAGCCCGCGCACGCCCCACTTGGACGCGCCGTAACCGGCGGTCAGGGGCAGACCCATCAGCCCCGCCGCGGAGGAGATGTTGACGATCGACCCGCCGCCGGCCTCCCGCATCGCCGGGATGACGGACTTCATGCCGATGAACACACCGGTCAGGTTGATGTCGAGGACCTTGCGGAAGTGTTCGACCGACTCGTCCGCGAGGAACTGGCCGGTGGATATCCCGGCGTTGTTCACCAGGCCGTCGACACCGCCGAACTCGGCGACCGCGTACGCCGTCACCCGCGCCCAGTCCTCCTCCGACGTCACGTCGTGATGCTGGAAGCGGGCCCGCTCGCCGAGCTCGGCCGCGGTGGCCGCGCCCTCCTCGTCGAGGACGTCGGTGATGACGACGTTGGCGCCGGCGGCCACCGCCTGCCTGGCGGCCTCGGCCCCGAGGCCTCGGGCGCCGCCGGTGACGACGACGGTCCTGCCGGTGAGGTCGTTGTTGCCCATGGTGCTGCCTTCTCTCATGAGGGGGTGTGCGGTACGTGGGTGTGCGGCGCGCCGAGCAGCGCCGTGGTCGTCTCCACCAGGTCGGCGAGGAACACGTGCTGACCGGTGAGCGGGGTGACGCCGGCCAGGTACTGGCGGGCCCGGTCCGCCAGCGCGGCGCCGACCAGGGTCAGGGCGAGGTCGAGCCGCTCCCGCCGCAGCGGCTCCGGCAGCCCGTCGCGCCCGAGAGCGGCCTCGACGCGCTCGATGAGCCGCCAGTACGCGGTGCCCGCAAGCGTCGGGTGCGGGATGCCGGAGCGGACGCCGCTCTCATGGCTGAGCTGCGCCGAGACGCGCAGACAGCGCCTGCCCCGGTCGGTGGCCAGCTCGGAGGCCTCCGCCGCGACAAGCGCGGTGACGAGGTCCCGCACGGAGTCCCCGCACCCGTCCAGCAGCGGCGCGAGCACCTGCTCGGTGCGCTGCTGGCGTCCCGCCATCACGGCGTCCAGGAGCCCGGCGCGCGAGCCGAAGTGGTACTGCACGGCCGACGGGTTGCTCTGCCCCGCCAGCTTCACCACGTCGCGCAGCTGCGCCCCGTCAACCCCTTGAGCTGCGAAGATCTCCTCCGCCGCACGGATGAGCTTCTCCCGGGTGCCCGGCCCCGCTGTCCCTGTCCTGGTCCTTGCCATGTCCCCATTGTAATGCTGGCCATTATTAATTGCATCCGCGCGAGGGGGTTGCCGCAGAAAACCGCGGATGCGAGGCCCGGGAAGCCCTGCCGGGCGAACGGTTGACTAGTTACTCCCGCGTACCGAAGATCGGGCCATGGATGCCAAGGGGAACGCCACCACGGGCCACGACGGGGCCGCCATGGGCCACGACGGAGCCGCCACGGGCCACGACGCGGACGTCATCGTCATCGGTGCGGGTCTGGCCGGCCTCGTCGCCACCGCCGAGCTGGTCGACGCCGGCCGCAAGGTGATCCTCCTCGACCAGGAGCCCGAGCAGTCGCTGGGCGGACAGGCCCACTGGTCCTTCGGCGGCCTCTTCCTCGTGGACTCGCCGGAACAGCGCCGGATGCGCGTCAAGGACAGCCGCGAACTCGCCCTCCAGGACTGGCTGGGCACCGCGGGCTTCGACCGCGAGGAGGACGCCTGGGCGCGCAGGTGGGCCGAGGCCTACGTCGACTTCGCGGCGGGGGAGAAGCGCCACTGGCTGCACCGGCAGGGCGTCCGCTTCTTCCCCGTAGTCGGCTGGGCGGAGCGCGGCGGCTACGACGCGAGCGGCCACGGCAACTCCGTCCCCCGCTTCCACATCACCTGGGGTACGGGCCCGGGGCTCCTCGCCCCGTTCGTCCGGCGGGTCCGCGAGGGCGTGGCGCGCGGCCTGGTGACGTTCAGGTTCCGCCACCGGGTCACCGGTCTGTCCCGCACCGCAGGCACTGTCGACACGGTGATCGGGGAGATCCTGGAGCCGTCCACCGCCGAGCGCGGCACCGCCAGCAGCCGCACCGTGACCGGGGAGTTCTCGCTCCGCGCCCAGGCGGTGATCGTCACCTCGGGCGGCATCGGCGGAAACCACGACCTGGTCCGCGCCCAGTGGCCCGAGCGCCTCGGCACGCCGCCCGCCCACATGCTCTCCGGCGTCCCCGCACACGTCGACGGCCTGATGCTCGGCATCACGGAGGCGGCCGGTGCCAGCCACATCAACCGCGACCGGATGTGGCACTACACCGAGGGCATCGAGAACTGGAACCCCGTCTGGGCCAAGCACGGCATCCGCATCCTGCCTGGCCCCTCCTCCGTGTGGCTCGACGCCCGGGGCAAGCGGCTTCCCGTCCCGCTCTTCCCCGGTTTCGACACGCTCGGCACGCTCGACCACATCATGAAGACGGGCCATGACCACACGTGGTTCGTGCTCGACCAGAAGATCATCGGCAAGGAGTTCGCGCTCTCAGGGTCGGAGCAGAACCCCGACCTGACGGGCAAGTCGGTGCGCGGGGTCGTCGACCGGGCCCGCGCGGCCGTGCCGGCCCCCGTCAAGGCGTTCATGGACAACGGTGCGGACTTCGTCGTCGAGAAGGACCTCGCCTCGCTGGTGCGCGGCATGAACGCCCTCACCGGGGAACCGCTGATCGACGAGGCGGACCTGCGCCGCCAACTCGTCGCGCGCGACCGGGAGATCGCAAACCCCTTTACCAAGGACCTCCAGGTCACCGCGATCCACGGGGCCCGCAAGTACCTCGGCGACAAACTGATCCGCACCGCGACCCCGCACCGGATCCTGGACCCGAAGGCAGGCCCGCTGATTGCGGTACGCCTGCACATCCTGACCCGCAAGTCCCTCGGCGGGCTGGAGACCGACCTCTCCTCCCGGGTCCTCACACCGGAGGGCAGCCCGCTGCCCGGCGTCTACGCGGCGGGCGAGGCGGCGGGCTTCGGCGGCGGCGGCGTCCACGGCTACCGCTCCCTGGAAGGCACCTTCCTGGGCGGCTGCATCTTCTCGGGCCGCGCGGCAGGACGGGCAGCGGCCCGAGCGGTCAGCTGACGCGGGGCGGGCCAGCTCCCTTGGGCAGCGGGGCCTCGCGGCCCCAGCCCCCTGGGGCAGCGGGACGCCTCGCGGCCCCAGCCCCTTTGGGCAGCGGGGCTGCCCCGCTCCCTCCCCACCCCCGCCCTCGGAGTGTCACGCCCCCGCGACCGGCCCACCTCGCGCACCCCGCCCCTACAGCCTCTCCACCACCCTGAACCTCTCCGCCACCACCATCGTCGAATCGTCCACCACGAAGTCCGGGTCGCCCATCGCCTCCCGCATCTCCTCGCCGTGCCAGAACGCCTCGTGGTCCGCGCGCCACTCGGCGACGGAGGTGTGCCCCTCGCCCTCGTCGCGCGCGTGCTGAAGGTCCACGTCACCCAGCCGCAGCACCCGTACGCCGGTCACTTCGAGGACCGCCACCTCGCGCCCGGCCGAGTCGATCAGCACCGACCGCTCACCCACCGGCGGGAACTCCTCGTCCTCCGCCTCGTACTCGCTCAGCAGCCCCGTCGTCGCCACCTTCTCCCCGGACAGCACCGCGGCGACCAGCTGGTCGCGCAACGGGCCGGGGAAGGCGAGGAGATACGGCGGCAGCGCCGGCCGCGCCGCCCGCCGCGTGGCCGCGCCCTCAGCGGCCGTACCTTCCGAAGCCGCTTGCGTGGACGTCAATTCGTCGCTCATGCCGCCATCCTAGGAGAAAAACCATCCCTCACCTGGGAATACCTTCCCGTGGCCGATTTCAACTGCGGCAACCGACGGGTGAGTTGACACCCGTGAATTCGGACGGGCCTTGACGTGGAGCCACCCGTACCGGTTTGCTGTGCGTGATCAAACGCTGGCTCATCGCGCCGTGGAGGTACCCCGCGGATGGCCCCACCTCCGCCGCTCCTCGGCCGTCGTCGCCGGGGTGAGCCGCCCTGTGACCCGGCCCTCGACGACACCGAACTCGTGGAAGTGCGCGAGCAGTTGGGTCAGGGGCGCTGGAGCAGGGCGCGCTCCCTGCTGGCCCGCACCGGCGACGACTGGGACCGCCGCGGCCACCGCCTCCTCGTCCTCGCCGAACCTAAGGGAACCCACGCCTGGGCCCAGGACTGGCTGCTGGCCGAGCCCGAGAGCGCCGACGCCGCCGCCCTCCTGGCGTGCGCCGAGGTCCACCGCGCCCTGCTCGGCAAAGGCTGCCCCGACCGCGCACGGCAGTCCTGCCGCCGCGCCGCCGGATGCGCCCCCGCCGACCCGACGCCGTGGCTCGCGATGCTCCTGCTCGCCCGTCACCTCGGCACCGAGGAAGAGGTCACCCAGCTGTACGACCAGGTAAGGGCGCGCCACACGGAGCACCACCACGCCCACCACCTGATCATCGCGCGGCTCGCGGAGCGCCGCCCCGACATAGGGCAGGACCCCCTCCACGAGGTGTACGACTTCGCCGCCTGGGCCGCCGAACAGGCCCCCGCGGACTCCCCGCTGGCCGTCCTGCCGGTGGTCGCGCACGCCGAGCGCTACCGGGCGCTCGCCGTCGCCGGGCAGGTGCCGCCCGACCCCGAGAGCTCCGGCCACTGGACCGGCCGCCGGGCCCGCCAGACCATGAAGGCCGCCTTCGACTGGTGGCTGGAATGGGAGCGCGAGGACCACCCGCGCTCCCGCGTCGACCTCAACTTCCTCGCCCACGCGAAGTACTGCGAGGGCCGCACCGCGGAGGCGGCGGCGCTGTTCCACCGGATCGGGCCGCACCGCACCACGGCCCCCTGGTCGTACCCCGACCGGGACCCGCACCAGGCGTTCCGCACCGCCCGCGGCGTCGCCCTCGGCGACGTCTGACCCTCAAGTCCCACCCGTAAAAAGTCCCATCCGGTAAAAAGTTCCACCCGGTAGCAAGTCCCACCCGTAACAAGTCCCACCCGCACCACGGACCATGACAGCCCCCTCCTCCACTCCGAAGGGACAACCCCGCGATGGCCACGGGCAGTTCATCCACACGCACGAGCAGAGCGACCGGCAGCGGTGGCGACGGCGGCGGCGACGCCGGGATCAACACCTACAAGGGGCAGGAGGGGGCCCTGCGCGCGGGCCGCCTCGGCACGCTCGGCCTGCTGCTGTCCGTCCTCGCCGCGAGCGCCCCCCTGATGGTCGTCGCGGGTGTCATGCCCACGATCTTCGGGGTGATGGGAGTGGTCGGCCAGCCGCTGCTGTTCCTCATCCTCGGCGCGGTCCTCCTCCTGTTCAGCGTCGGGTACGCGGAGATGAGCAGGCACGTCCACAACGCGGGCGCCTTCTACGCGTACATAGCGAGGGGTCTCGGCGCCACCGCGGGCGCCGGCGCCTCCCTGGTCGCCCTCGTCGCGTACAGCGCCATGCAGGTCGGCATCTTCGGCATCCTCGGCTTCGAGCTCTCCGGCATCTTCGCCACCTACCTGGACCTCAGCATCGCCTGGTGGGTCCCGGCCCTGGTCTGCGTCGTCCTCGTCGGCTTCCTCGGCTGGCTCAAGATCGACCTCAACGCGAAGGTCCTCGGCGTCCTGCTCCTCATCGAGTGCCTGCTCGTCGTCATCTTCGACGTTTCGGCAGTCGCCGAACCCTCGAAGTCGGCCGGACTGTCCCTCGCCGCGTTCGACCCGGGCACCCTCAGCGGCCCCGGAGTGGCGCTGGGCACCGCGCTCTGCTTCTCCATCGCCGCGTTCGTGGGCTTCGAGCAGGCCCCGGTGTACGCCGAGGAGACCAAGCGTCCGCACGTCATCGTCTCCCGTGTGATGTTCCTCGGCGTCGCCTACTCCGCGATCTTCCTGGCCCTCAGCTCCTGGGCGGTCAGCGTCGCCGCCGGCCCCGGCAAGGTCTCCGAACTCGCCACCAAGGAAGGCCCGGGGATGCTCTTCACCCTGGTCCAGGAGCGGCTCGGCGGCGCCTTCACCGACGTGCTGCACATCCTCTTCGTGACCGGAATGTTCGCCGCGCTCCTCAGCTTCCACAACGTCGTGGCCAGGTACTCCTTCGCGATGGGCCGCGAGGGCCTGCTGCCCGCCGCCTTCGGCCGCACGAACAAGGCGAGCGGCGCGCCCGCCACCGGCTCGGTCCTCCAGTCGGCCGTCTCGCTGCTGGTCGTCCTGGCGTTCGCCCTCACCGACGACAAGCCGGTGGGCGACCCGACCACCCCGGTCCTGCACCTGTTCACCTGGATGGGCAACGTCGGCGCGCTCGGGGTCATCCTGCTGATGGCCGTCGCGTCGTTCGCGGTGATCGCCTTCTTCGTACGGCGCGGGGCGGGCGCGGCGCAGAAGTGGCGGCTGCTCTGCTCCGGTCTCGCCGGGGTCGCCCTCCTGGCGATCGCCGTCTACACCGTCAAGGACTTCGACATCCTGGTCGGAGCGCAGTCCGGTTCCGCGCTGAGCTGGATCCTGCCCGGCATCATCGCCGTCACCGCGGTCGGCGGCCTGGTGTACGGCGCGGTGCTCAAGGCGAAGAAGCCCGAGGTGCACGCCCGGATCGGCCTCGGCAACGAGGCCTTCCAGCTGGACAAGGCGGCCGGGTCCCGGCCGACGCAACGCTGATCCGCGTCCCGCCACATCTGACGAAACGCTGACGAGTGCTCGCGGCCCCTGGCCCCCGGCGGCCGCGAGTGCTCGAATCGGGGGTGTGACCCCTCAACCCCCACCCCCGGACCACCACCGCCCGGACGACTCCGCGTCCCGTTCCCGCGGAGCGCCCGTCGGCCGTCGTCTCGTCCTGGGAATGCTCGGGCTCGGTGCGGCAGGCGTGGCCGCCGCCCCGTACGTCCAGAACGGCATCGACTCCTTCCTCGGGTCGGCCGCAGGCAAGGACCCCACCGGTCTGACCGGGCTCCTCCCCGGCAGCGGCGGTTTCCGCTACTACTCGGTGTCCGCCTCCACCCCGCAGAAGACGGACCTGACCTACCGCCTCACCGTCGACGGCCTGGTCGACCGCCCCGCCACCTACACCCTGGCGCAGCTCAGGGCGATGCCGCAGACCAGGACGGTCCGCGACGTCCAGTGCGTCACCGGCTGGCGGGTCCCCGAGACACCCTTCGAGGGCGTGCGGCTCTCGCACCTCCTGTCCCTGGCCGGCGTGCGGCCGGGCGCACGGGCGATCCGCTTCACCTGCTTCGACGGCACCTACAGCGAGAGCCTCACCCTCCAGCAGGCGGGCCGCAAGGACGTGCTGGCGGCCCTGCGGATGCAGGACAAGGACGTCTCGCACGCGCACGGCGGCCCGGTGCGCCTCTACGTCGCCCCGATGTACTTCTACAAGTCGGCGAAATGGCTCTCCGGCATCACCGTCACCGACCGGGTCCACCCCGGCTACTGGGAGGAACTGGGATATGACGTCGACGCCTGGGTCGGCAGGTCCAACGGCCGCACCGACGCCCCCACCGTCTGAACCCTCCGCCCGGGTCAGGAGGTTCACGCGCGCCGAGCGCCTGGTGCACCGTGCGACCGCGATCCTGATGCTCACCTGCGTCGCCACCGCGGCCTGCCTCTACCTGCCGTCCCTGGCCGAACTGGTGGGCCGCCGTCACCTGGTGGTCACCGTGCACATCTGGACGGGCGTCCTGCTCCCCGTCCCGTACGTGCTGGGCCTGGCCTCCCGGGCCTTCCGCGCCGACCTCTCGCTGCTGGGCCGCTTCACCTCGTACGACAGGGATTGGCTGCGGGCGGCCCGCCGGCGGCAGCACCACCACCGACCGGCCGGGAAGTTCAACGCGGGACAGAAACTCTGGGCGGGCTGGATCGCGGGCGCCGCGCTCGTCATGCTCGGTACGGGCCTGCTGATGTGGTTCACGCACCTGGCACCGCTGACCTGGCGCACGAGCGCCACCTTCGTCCACGACTGGCTCGCCCTCGGCATGGGCATCGTCATCGCCGGGCACCTCTGGATGGCGCTGACCCACCCGGAATCCCGCCGCGGCATGCGCACCGGCGAGGTCGACCGGGCCTGGGCCGAGGACGAACACCCGCACTGGCGCCCCTGACCGCGCCCCTCACCCTCCGCATGCGGGTCGTGCGCCCATCCCGTCAGCAATGCCAACAATCCGGACTTCGCCCTACCCGCCGCGCCCGCTTCCATGACTACGTGTGAGAAATTCGTCAGCCCGCGCTTTCCTCTTCGATCACTCTTGACGCGCCAGTAACCACGCCCGAGCATTCTCCGCATGGCCTTGTCAGACAGCCGGACAACCCCCGGCGGTGCAGCCGGCGGCGGTGCCCGTGAGGACCGCGCGACCGGCGCGGACGTGCCCGGCCCCGAGGCCGGCGCCGACTCCGTACCGAGACGTGTGAGCGCGACCGACGTCGTGCTCACACACCTCCGTGCAGCCATCGAGACCGGCGAACTGGCCGTGGGCGACAAGCTGCCCACCGAGGCACAGCTGGGACGGCACTTCGCCGTCAGCCGATCCGTGGTCCGCGAGGCCCTGCGCACGCTCCAGGCCCTGGGCATGACCGTGTCCCGCGCCGGCAAGGGTACGTACGTCGAATCCCGCGGGCCGAACCGGAACCCGGTATTCGGCTCCTACACGGCCCGTGACCTGCTGGAAGTACGTCGGCACGTGGAGATCCCCGTGGCGGGGTACGCTGCCGTACGGCGCACCCGGGACGACATCGGTCAGCTGCGCACGCTGATCGAGAGCATGGAACGCGAGAGCGACCCCGCCGGCTGGGTGGCGCTGGACACCCTGTTCCACCTCACCGTCGCCAGGGCTTCGGGCAACCCCGTCTTCCTGAAGATCATCGAAGAGATACGGGACGCCCTCGCGCGGCAGTCCAGCTTCCTGAACCAACTCGGGGACCGGCGACGCCAGTCGGACACCGAGCACCGGGCCCTGGTCGAAGCGATCGTCGAGGGGTCCGAGGGGGCAGCCGTGCAGGCCATGGCCGCCCACCTCGAACTCGTCGAGACCGCCCTCAACTCGATCGTGGGGCCCGGAACCGCACATCCCCCACACGAAGGCGAAGCGATACATGAGTGACCGCACCCGCACTGCGGCCGTCGACACCGCCCCGCCGTCCACCCCTTCGACGTCCCCTCACGTCGACCCGGGTGACGAGGGTTACAGCAAGGACCTCAAGTCCCGCCACATCAACATGATCGCCATCGGCGGCGCCATCGGCACCGGCCTGTTCCTGGGCGCGGGCGGCCGGCTGGCCGGCGCGGGACCCTCCCTGGCGATCGCCTACGCCGTCTGCGGCGTCTTCGCGTTCTTCGTCGTACGGGCACTCGGCGAGCTGGTCCTCTACCGGCCCTCCTCCGGCGCGTTCGTCAGTTACGCCCGTGAGTTCATGGGGGAGAAGGGCGCCTTCGCGGCGGGCTGGCTGTACTTCCTGAACTGGTCGACCACCGCCGTCGCCGACATCACCGCGGCCGCGACCTACGCCCACTTCTGGGCCATGTTCAGCGACGTTCCGCAGTGGATCCTGGCGCTCATAGCCCTCGCCGTGGTCCTCACCGCCAACCTCATCTCGGTGAAGTACTTCGGCGAGATGGAGTTCTGGTTCGCGATCATCAAGGTGGCGGCGCTGGTCGCCTTCATGCTGATCGGCATCTACCTGGTGGTCACCGGCACCCCGGTCGACGGCCACACCCCGGGCTTCTCCACGATCTCCGACGGCGGCGGCCTCTTCCCGATGGGCATGCTGCCGATGCTGCTCGTCGTCCAGGGCGTCGTCTTCGCGTACGCCTCGGTGGAACTGTGCGGCGTCGCCGCGGGCGAGACCGAGAACCCCGAGAAGATCCTGCCGAAGGCGATCAACTCGATCATGTGGCGGGTCGGCATCTTCTACGTCGGCTCGGTCGTCCTGCTCGCGCTGCTGCTGCCCTACACGGCCTACAGCGACGGCCAGAGCCCGTTCGTCACCGTGATGGACAAGATCGGCGTCCCCGGTGCCGCGGGCATCATGAACCTCGTGGTGCTCACCGCCGCCCTCTCCAGCCTCAACTCGGGCCTCTACTCCACCGGCCGCATCCTGCGCTCGATGTCCCTGGCCGGCTCCGCCCCGAAGTTCACCGGCCGGATGAACAAGGGCCAGGTCCCCTACGGCGGCATCCTGCTCACCGCCGGCTTCGGTGTCCTCGGCGTCGCGCTGAACTTCGTCGTCCCCGACGACGCCTTCGAGATCGTCCTCAACTTCGCCTCGATCGGCATCCTCGGCACCTGGGCGATGATCATGATCTGCTCGCTGCTGTTCTACCGCCGCTCGAAGCAAGGCCTGCTGGAGCGGCCCTCGTACAAGCTGCCCTGGGCCCCGTACACCCAGATCGTGACGCTCGCCTTCCTCGCGGTCGTCGTGTTCCTGATGTGGTACGGCGAAGGCGTCGGCCGGACCACCGTCTACTGCCTGCCGTTCATCGCGGCGGCGCTCGTCGGCGGCTGGTTCGTCGTCCGCGGCCGGGTGGACACCCTGGCGGCCGAGCGGGCGGAGCAGGCCGACAGG
Source organism: Streptomyces sp. NPDC091272 (assembly GCF_044757485.1). Lineage (NCBI taxonomy): Bacteria > Bacillati > Actinomycetota > Actinomycetes > Kitasatosporales > Streptomycetaceae > Streptomyces > Streptomyces sp. NPDC091272. The sequence continues at coordinate 59,837 of NZ_JBIVVC010000015.1, read as the reverse complement.
CCCTGACCCCCGCCACCCCGTGCACGCGTCGGCCGTCTCCCTGCTGGGAGGCGGCCGACGCTTGTATCGTCGGACGTATTACGAGGTCACACACCCGTCCAGGTCAGGGAGAGCGCCAGATGGCACAGCAGGTACGCGGAGTGATCGCCCCGGGCAGGGACGAGCCCGTGCGCGTCGAGACGATCGTGGTCCCGGACCCCGGTCCCGGCGAGGCCGTGGTGAAGGTCCAGGCCTGTGGCGTCTGCCACACGGACCTCCACTACAAGCAGGGCGGCATCAACGACGACTTCCCCTTCCTCCTCGGCCACGAGGCGGCGGGCATCGTCGAATCCGTGGGCGACGACGTCACGGACGTCGCCCCAGGCGACTTCGTCGTACTGAACTGGCGCGCGGTCTGCGGCCAGTGCCGGGCCTGTCTGCGCGGCCGCCCGCAGTACTGCTTCGACACCCACAACGCCAAGCAGAAGATGACCCTGCTCGACGGCACCGAGCTCTCCCCGGCCCTGGGCATCGGCGCCTTCGCCGAGAAGACCCTCGTCGCGGCCGGGCAGTGCACCAAGGTCGACCCGTCGGTCTCCCCGGCCGTCGCCGGCCTCCTGGGCTGCGGCGTCATGGCGGGCATCGGCGCCGCCATCAACACCGGCCAGGTCGGCCGCGGCGACTCGGTCGCCGTCATCGGCTGCGGGGGAGTGGGCGACGCCGCGATCGTCGGCGCCCGCCTCGCCGGCGCGGCGAAGATCATCGCCGTCGACATCGACGACCGCAAGCTCGCCACCGCCAAGTCCATGGGCGCCACCCACACGGTGAACTCCGCCTCCGCCGACCCGGTCGAAGCCGTCCGCGAGCTCACCGGCGGCAACGGCGCCGACGTGGTCATCGAGGCCGTCGGCCGCCCCGAGACGTACAAGCAGGCGTTCTACGCCCGCGACCTCGCGGGCACCGTCGTCCTCGTCGGCGTCCCCACCCCCGAGATGACCCTCGAACTCCCGCTCCTGGACGTCTTCGGCCGCGGCGGCGCACTCAAGTCCTCCTGGTACGGCGACTGCCTGCCCTCCCGGGACTTCCCGATGCTGATCGACCTGCACCAGCAGGGCCGCATCGACCTCGCCGCCTTCGTCACCGAGACCATCGGCCTCGGCGACGTCGAGAAGGCCTTCGCGCGCATGCACGAGGGCGACGTACTGCGCTCGGTGGTGGAGTTCTGATGAGCAGCCCCACCCGCGTCGACCACCTGACCACCTCCGGCACGTTCGCCCTGGACGGCGGTGTCTGGGACGTCGACAACAACGTGTGGATCGTCGGCGACGACACCGAGGCGGTGGTCATCGACGCCGCCCACGACGCGGACGCCATCCGCGCCGCCCTCGGCGACCGGACCCTGCGCGCCATCATCTGCACCCACGCGCACAACGACCACATCGACGCCGCCCCGGCCCTCGCCGACGCCACGGGCGCGCCGATCCTGCTGCACGAGGACGACCTGCCCCTCTGGAAGCAGACCCACCCCGACCGCGCCCCGGACGGCACCCTGACCGACGGCCAGGAGATCGCCGTCGCCGGTACGGTGCTGAAGGTCCTGCACACCCCGGGCCACGCGCCGGGGGCGGTCTGCCTCTACGCGGAGTCCCTCGCCACGGTCTTCACCGGCGACACCCTCTTCCAGGGCGGCCCCGGAGCGACCGGCCGGTCCTTCTCGCACTTCCCGACGATCGTCTCCTCGATCCGCGACCGGCTGCTGACGCTGCCCGCCGGGACGTCCGTACGCACCGGCCACGGCGACCCCACCAGCATCGGCGCGGAAACCCCGCACCTGGCCGAGTGGATCGCCCGCGGCCACTGACGCGAGCAGGGGCCGGCCCGCCACCGGACCGGCCCCTGCGCCACGTCCTTCCGCGCCCCCAGGAACCTGTGCGCGCGGACGCACACGAAAAAAGGCCCCAGATCGACTGGGGCCTTCTTCTTGGTGTCCGAGGGGGGACTTGAACCCCCACGCCCGATAAAGGGCACTAGCACCTCAAGCTAGCGCGTCTGCCATTCCGCCACCCGGACAAGGTGTCTGCCGTGTGCGGGACCGTGCTGTGCTGTCCCGTTCCGACGTGGAAAACAATACCAGGGGTTTCGAGTGCTCGATCACCACCCCTTTCGTCCCCTCCCACCTGCGTGAACGGCGCGTTGCGCGGGTGGGCCCCCCTTGGGCGGCGGGGCGGGGAGCGGGAGGATGAGGGGGACCACCAGCAACGCAGTGGGAGGAAGCAGCGTGAGCGAGTCGAACACGACCCGGGCAGTGAGCGGCGAGGACGAGGTCGTCGACCTCTGCCGGGACCTCATCCGCATCGACACCAGCAACTACGGCGACCACTCCGGGCCGGGGGAGCGCGAGGCCGCCGAGTACGTCGCGGAGAAGCTCGCCGAGGTCGGTCTCAAACCCAGGATCTTCGAATCCCACCCGGGCCGGGCCTCCACCGTGGCCCGCATCGAGGGCGAGGACCCGTCTCGGCCCGCGCTCCTGATCCACGGCCACACCGACGTGGTGCCGGCCAACGCCGAGGACTGGCGGCACGACCCGTTCTCCGGCGAGATCGCCGACGACTGTGTGTGGGGCCGCGGCGCGGTCGACATGAAGGACATGGACGCAATGACCCTCGCGGTCGTGCGCGACCGGCTGCGTAGCGGCCGCAAGCCCCCGCGCGACATCGTGCTGGCCTTCCTCGCCGACGAGGAGGCGGGCGGTACGTACGGCGCGCGGCACCTGGTCGACAACCACCCCGACCTCTTCGAGGGCGTGACGGAGGCCATCGGCGAGGTCGGCGGCTTCTCCTTCACGGTGAACGAGAACCTGCGCCTCTACCTGGTGGAGACCGCCCAGAAGGGCATGAACTGGATGCGGCTCACGGTGGACGGCACCGCGGGCCACGGCTCGATGACCAACAAGGACAACGCCATCACCGAGCTCTGCGAGGCGGTGGGGCGGCTCGGCCGCTACGAGTGGCCGGTGCGGGTCACCAAGACCGTACGGTCCTTCCTCGACGAGCTCTCCGACGCGCTCGGCACCGAGCTCGACCCGGAGAACATGGACGAGACCCTCGCCAAGCTCGGCGGCATCGCCAAGATGGTGGGCGCCACCCTGCGCAACTCGGCGGCCCCCACCATGCTCGACGCCGGCTACAAGGTGAACGTCATCCCCGGCCAGGCGAGCGCGAACGTCGACGGACGCTTCCTGCCCGGCTACGAGGAGGAGTTCCACGCCGACCTGGCCCGCATCCTCGGCCCCAAGGTCAGGATCGACGAGAGCCGTTCGCACCGCGACAAGGCGCTGGAGACCGACTTCGACGGTCACCTCGTGGACGCCATGCAGAGCGCCCTGCGCGCCGAGGACCCGATCGCCCGCGCCATTCCGTACATGCTCTCCGGAGGTACCGACGCCAAGCACTTCGACGACCTGGGTATCCGCTGCTTCGGCTTCGCGCCCCTGAAGCTGCCCCCGGAGCTGGACTTCGCGGGCATGTTCCACGGGGTGGACGAGCGGGTGCCGGTCGACGGGCTCAAGTTCGGCGCCCGGGTGCTGGACCGGTTCATCGACGGCTGCTGAGCCTCGATGCCGGCCGGGCAAACGCACCGCCGAAAGTATTCGTTCTCACGTGCTATGTGAATGAAAAGAGTGAATGGGGTGACGGGGTCGTAGCCCCACCGGTTTCTCTTCGTTACAGGTGTTGCGGTCCGCGGCTGGGATCGCACCTTTCAACTAGGAGGAACAAAATGATCAAGAAGGTCGTCGCTGCTGCGGCTGCTACGGGTGGCCTCGTTCTCGCCGGTGCGGGCATGGCCGTTGCCGACTCGGGTGCCCAGGGTGCTGCGCTCAACTCCCCTGGTGTCCTCTCGGGCAACGTCGTGCAGGCCCCGATCCACATCCCGGTGAACGTGTGTGGCAACACCGTCTCCGTGATCGGTCTCCTGAACCCCGCCTTCGGCAACCACTGCGTCAACCACTGACGTTGTGACACGACCCCCTGAGGGTCTGATTCCCGGGCGGCCCCGGAGTGCGCGCCATGCACTCCGGGGCCGCTCGGGATTTCTGTTCGTGGGCAACGATGCCCGCGGGCATTCCGGAAGGCAGAGGCAAGGGAAGATCCAATGCGTCAGGTCACCACAAAAGGTCTGATCACCATCGCGGCCGCCGGTGGCGTGCTCGCTCTGAGCGGCGGCGCTGCGCACGCCGACTCGGGTGCCGACGGGAACGCGTCGAACTCTCCGGGCGTCCTGTCCGGCAACTCGGTGCAGGTCCCGGTGCACGTCCCGGTCAACGCGTGCGGCAACAGCGTCAGCGTCGTCGGGGTTCTCAACCCGGCGTTCGGCAACGCCTGTGTCAACAAGTCGGAACCGGCCAAGAAGAGCCACCCGGACCGGTCCGGCCGGCCCGGCCACCCCGGCTCCGCGGCGCCGGGCACGGGCACACACACCCACACCGGTGGCGGCGCGTCCGCCCACGGCGACACCGGCAACTCGCCCGGTGTCGGCTCGGGCAACAACATCAAGGTGCCGGTGGACATCCCGGTGAACGCGTGCGGCAACAGCGTCAGCGTCGTCGGCCTGCTCAACCCGGTCTTCGGCAACGACTGCGACAACGAGCCGCAGCCCCCGCGCAAGCCGCACCAGCCGGGCAACCCCGGCGAGCCGCACACCCCCGGCGAGCCGCAGGAGCCGCCCACCCCGGGCAAGCCCCACACGCCCGCCGTTCCGCACACCCCGGCGGCCCCGCCCACCCGGGCGATCCCGAACGTCCCGCTGGCCCAGACCGTCGCCCAGCCCAAGGCCACCGAGACGCTGGCGCAGACCGGTGCCTCCGGTTCGCTCGGCACGGTGATCCCCGCCGGCGCCGGCCTGCTCCTCACGGGCGCCGTGCTCTACCGCCGGGCGCGCTCGGCGGCGTAACGACCGGTACCCGGCGGCCTCACACCCGTTCCGGACACAGCTGTACGCGAAGCGGGTCCCGTACGTGCGGGGCCCGCTCCGCGTGTGGTGCCGACGGGTTCACGCGCGCTCCGGCGCCCTCACCACGTGGCGCGCACCTGGCGGATGATCCGCCTGCGCAGCCGCACCCGGCGGCTCCCGTCGCGGTGCAGACTCAGTCGGTCCAGCTCCCAGTGTCCGTACTCGGCGTGGTCGGTCAGCAGACGGGTCGCGTCCTTGCGCGAGACTCCGCGCGGGACGTACACGTCGACAAATTCGTATTCCGGCATCGCATCTATTGTGCGGGCAGAGGTCGTCTACGGATAGCGTCTGCACTATGTCTGATGCCGCTCAGCCCACCACCGCTGCCGAGGTACGCGCCGCCGCCGAGGCGGTGAAGGCCGCGCTGGACCGCCACCTCGAAGCGGTCGAGCGCCGCTCCGGAGACGACGACCCCGCCGTTTACGACGCCTTCAACGAACTGGCGGCGGCCGCGGAGGACTACGACGAGCTGCTCTACGAGCGGTACGACGAGGTCACCCCCTTCGAGATCCCCAGCCCCGAGGACGCCGTACCCGCACACCAGGGGCCCGTCGACGCACTCAGTGTGCTGATCCGCCGCGACTACTCCGTCGCCCAGCCGCAGCGGCTCCTCGCCCAGGCCCAGCGGCTCGCCGACCTGGACCCGGACGCCGGGCCGCACGGGCTGCCCGTCGCCGCCGGAGTCGTCGGCAGCAGCGTGCAGGCCGCGCTGGGCATGCTCTTCGGCGAGTACGAACCGGACGAGGTGGCCTCCCGGCACAAGGAGTTCGGCCTGGAGGAGGGCGACTCCACCCTCTGGGTCGCCGCGGTGGAGGAACTGCCGGAGCCGGGGGAGTGGCTCAACTCCCCCTTCGAGAACGCCGACCAGCAGACCGTGGTGTGCCGCTTCGACGTCAGCTCGGTCTTCGACGACGACGAGATGGACGACCTCGAAGAGGTCTGACAACGCGACGGCACGGAGCGCGTCGCGGCAAAGGACCGGAGCGCGCCACGGCACGGGCCCGGAGCGCGCCGCGCCGCGGGTCGCGTGGCGTGGCACGCCGGGAGGGGTGCGGGCGGCCGTCGCCCGCACCCCTCCCGGGGCCGCCGTCGCCCGCGCCCTCCCGATGCGCCCGCGTGCTGCGTTACGCCATGTCCTCGGCAGGCGCCGGGCGCAGCAGCTCCGCCAGCCTGGTCGTGCGCGGCCGGGCCACCACCTCGGCCACCGCGCGCGGCAGTGCCTGGTCCACGCCGTGCACCACGGACAGATGCCGTTCGCCGCGGCCGAAAGCGGTGTACACCCACGGGCGGCTCAAGGCCTGCGCCGCGTCACCGGGCAGCACCACGACCACCGCGGGCCAGCGCATCCCGGCGGCCTGGTGCGCGGTCAGCGCCCACGCGTGCCGCACCGACGCCTCGACCTGTTCCTTCGGTACGACGACGGGCGTGCCGGAGCAGTCCAGGTGCAGACCGTCCGCGTCGGCGCCGCGCACCGTGCCCGGCACGGTCCGGCCCGGCACCGGGGCGTAGCCGATCCGGTCGCCGGGGTCGAAACCGCCGAAGCGGCCGGGGCCGGGGTTGAGGCGTTGCTTGAGTGCCGCGTTCAGCGCCCGGGTGCCCGCCGAGCCGCCGTGGCCCGGGGTGATCACCTGGGTCTGCCCGGCGTCGATCCCGAACGCGCGCGGCACCGAGTCCGCGACCAGCTGGACCGTACGGTGCACGGCCTCGCCCGCGTCGCGCACCGGCACGATCACCACTTCCTTGCCGGGCGCCGCGACCTGGTTCAGCTCGCCGATGCCGACACCGGACACCAGCTCGCCGATCGGGCCGGGATCGGGGGTGCGGGAGGCGACCTGCGGGCAGGCACGGGCGCTCAGCACGTCCACGAAGACCTGCCCCGCACCCGCGGAGGGCAGCACCCCGGGGTCGCCGCTGAGGACCAGCCTGGCCCCGTCGGGCAGCGCCTCGACGAGCACCGCACCGGTCTCCACGTCCACCTGGGGCGCGTCGAGCACCACGAGCAGGTCCAGGGCCAGGGCGCCCTCAGCGTCCCGGCCCGGCCCCTCGGTACCGGCCAGCAGACCGGAGAGGGTGACCGCGCGGGCGTCGTCGTCGGTGGCGTCCTGTGCGGCGCGGGCGTGCAGATCCGCGGCCAGCCGGTCCCGGCCGTCCGCACTGTGCGTGGCCGCGTACGCCCGCAGGCCGAGCCGGTGGGCGGCGGTCAGCAGCGCGGCCGGTTCGGCACGGGAGGCCTCGCCGCCCGTGTGGGCCACCAGGCCGTGACCCGACACCGCGCGCACCAGGTCCCCGGCGGAGCCCGGCAGCCGCTCCCACTCCCCGACGTCGGCCACGGGGGAGTTGACCAGCCGGGCGAGTCCCTCGGCCAGGCTCTCCTCCGCCATCGCGTACCGGTCGAGGCCGAGCAGTACGGGCGCGGGCCCGGACGCCTCGGTGGCCTCGTCCTGATCAGGGGCCGGCCCGGAGCCCGCGTCGTCGTCCGACGCGTACTCGCCCTCGTCCTCCTCCTCGGGCTCGGCGCCGTCCTGGAGGGCCAGCGCGACACCTTCGGCGACCGCGTGCGCCACCGCTTCGGCCGGGTCCGGCACGCCGAGACCGGCGAGCGCCTCGCAGATCTGCTCCGTCGCGACGGCCGTGTGCCCCTTGAGGGCGGCCCGCTCCAACAGCCAGCTGACGAGCGCAGCGCTCCGCCGCCCGTCGGCGGGGCCGCACTCCGCGCCGAGCAGGGCGCGGGCGAACCCGTCGGCCTGCTCGGGCAGCACCCCGGGGACGGACAGCAGCAGCCAGGGGTCCTCGCGCAATGCCTGGGGGGCCCGCTCGCCGAGCGTCCTGGCGACCGCGGGGCCCAGCGCCTCGGGGGCGCCACCGGCGGCCAGTACGGCCCGCACGTCCGCGACGGCCTGCGGCGCGACGGCTTGCGCGGAGGGCGTGGCCGGCGCGGGCGCGGCCTGTGCCGGTACGGCCCGGGGACCGGCCTCGGCGGCGGCCGGCGGCTCGGCACGCGGCGGTGCGGGCTCGGGGGCCGCCCCGAACGCGGCAGACGGCTTCGCGCCACCTTCCACGGCTCGTACGGCAGCAAGCAGATCGGCGGCGGTACCGCTCAGCTTGGCCCCGGCGGAGATGGCGGCCTTCTTCTCCGCCTTGCGCTGCTCGATCTTGGCCCGGAACTCCCGCTGCGCGGCCAACTCGGCCTCTGCCTCGGAGAGTTGCGGGGCGGTCGGGGTGTCTCCCGCGGAGACGTCCGCGTCGGGGGCCTCTGTGTCCGGGGCGTTCGTGTCCGAAGCGTCCGTGCCCGGGGTGTCTGGGTCCGGAGCGTCCGCGTCCGGGGTGTGTGCGTCCGGAGCGTCTGCGTCCGAAGCATCCGCGTCCGGCTCCTGGGCCCGGTCGTCCGCGGGGTCCGCGGGGTCCGCAGGGTCCGCATCGGAGGCTGGTGCCGTGTCCGTGTCCGTGTCCGTGTCCATCGTCTCCACCGTCCCGGTGTCGTGCTGTGCGCCCTGCCGGTGCGGCGGCGGCGCGGCGGCTGTGTCGTCGTCCGGTGTCCCGTCCACCGCCGTGACGGCGGTCTCGGGGTCGGCCGGGGGGACGGGGGTCTCCCCCCGGGGGTGCGCGGTCACAGCGTGCTCCAGTCCTGGTCGGGATAGCGGTGCACGGGCGCGGACACGTCGTCCAGCGCTCGGCAGATCTCGTCAGGAAGACTAAGCGCCTCCACTGACAACGCCGCCGCGAGCTGCTGCGCGTTGCGCGCCCCCACGATCGGCGCCACCACTCCCGGCCGGTCCCGCACCCACGCGAGCGCGACCTGGAGCGTGGTCGTCGCCAGGCCGTCGGCGGCGGTCGCGACCGCGTCCACGACACGTCCCGCCGCCTCGTCGAGGTACGGCGCGACGAAGGGGGCGAGATGTTCGGAGGCGCCGCGCGAGTCCGGCGGCGTCGAGCGGCGGTACTTGCCCGTCAGGACCCCCCTGCCGAGCGGGGACGAGGGCAGGAGACCGACCCCGAGATCCAGTGCGGCGGGCAGCACCTCGCGTTCCACGCCCCGCTGGAGCAGGGAGTACTCCATCTGCGTGCTGGCCAGCCGGGTCCGGGTGCCGGGCGCGGCCAACTGCCAGGTGGCCGCCTTCGCGAGCTGCCAGCCGCTGAAGTTGGAGACCCCGGCGTAGCGGGCCCGCCCGCTGGCCACCGCGATGTCGAGGGCCTGCAGCGTCTCGTCGAGCGGGGTGCCCGGGTCGAAGGCGTGCACCTGCCACACATCGACGTAGTCCGTCCCGAGGCGTTCCAGCGAGGCGTCGAGCGCCGCGAGCAGGTGCCCGCGCGAACAGTCGAAACGCCGGTCCGGATCCGGCACGCTGCCCGCCTTGGTGGCGATCACCAGCTCCCGGCGCGGCACCAGGGACTCCACGAGCTGCCCCAGTACGTACTCCGCGTCGCCGTCCCCGTACACGTCGGCGGTGTCGACGAGCGTGCCGCCCGCCTCCCAGAAGGTCTTCAACAGGTCGGCGGCGTCGTGTTCGCCCGTGTCCCGGCCCCAGGTGAGGGTGCCGAGACCGATTCTCGATACGCGCAGGCCCGTGCGGCCGAGGTGCCTCTGCTCCATGGCCGCGAGATTACTGGCCGTACGTCCGCGCGAAGGAGGCCTGTGGACAACCCGCCGCTGACGGATCGCCCCCACCCGCGCTAGGCTCCGCCGCACCAGCACGTTACTGATCAGTAAGAGGAGCGACGTATGCGGCTCGGGATCAACCTCGGCTACTGGGGTGCGGGCATGGACGGCGACAACCTCGCCGTCGCCAAGGAAGCGGACCGGCTCGGTTACTCGGTCTGCTGGGCCGCGGAGGCCTACGGCTCGGACGCACCCACCGTGCTCTCCTGGGTCGCGGCCCAGACCGAGCGCATCGACATCGGCTCCGCGATCATGCAGATCCCGGCCCGCCAGCCCGCGATGACGGCGATGACCGCGGCCACCCTCGACTCCCTCTCCGGCGGCCGTTTCAGGCTGGGCCTCGGCGTCTCGGGCCCGCAGGTCTCCGAGGGCTGGTACGGCGTGAAGTTCGACAAGCCGCTCGCCCGCACCCGCGAGTACGTGGAGATCGTCCGCAAGGCCATGTCCCGCGAGCGGCTCTCCTACGAGGGGCAGCACTGGACGCTGCCGCTGCCCGACGGCCCCGGCAAGCCCATCAAGCTCACCGTGCACCCCGAGCGCGAGACCATCCCGCTCTACATCGCCGCCATCGGCCCCAAGAACCTGGAGCAGACCGGCGAGATCGCCGACGGCGCGCTGCTCATCTTCCCCTCCGCCGAACACCTCGCGGAGACGGCGATCGCCCCGCTGCGGGCCGGCCGCGAGAAGGCCGGCAAGACCATGGAGGGCTTCGACGTCTGCCCGACGCTGCCGCTCGCCGTCGGCGACGACGTCCCGGCGCTGGCCGACATGTTCCGCCCGTACACCGCGCTGTACGTCGGCGGCATGGGCAGCCGCAAGCAGAACTTCTACAACAGCCTCGCCCGGCGGATGGGCTACGAGAAGGAGGCCGCCGAGATCCAGGACAAGTACCTGGCCGGCGACAAGGACGGCGCCGCGGCGGCCGTCCCGCACCAGCTGATCGACCAGACGACGCTGCTCGGCCCCGTCGGGCGCATCGCCGAGCGGATGCAGGCGTACGCCGCGGCCGGGGTCACCACGCTGACCCTGGCTCCCGCCGGCTTCACGCTCGACGAGCGGATCGCCGCACTGCGGGCAGGTACGGAGGCACTGGAGAGCGCGGGACTCGCGTAACCCTCGGCCGGGGGAAGGGACCCGCAACCGGCAAGAGGGGCAAAGCAGTTGAAGTCTGCGGCCGTGGTGGGGGCTCGGGGGTCTTCCCCGCCACGGCCGTCACGCAGAACAACGCTTGAGACGGCGGGGGGTTACGCCCCGATGAGGGATTGCACGCTCCTCCATGCGGGCGAACTGTCCGTCGTACCTGTTGCCTCCCGGTCCGGGCCGCACTTCACTCGACACATCGGGCGCGCCGCACCGAGCGCGGCCGGGTGCGGCACGGACAGGCGCCCGGACGGGCGTACGGAGGTGGCAGTGATGCTCTCTGCGCGGAGTATCTTCCAGGAGATCCTCGACAACGACGAGACGTTCCGGCTGTTCTGCTCGGTCGCCGCCAGCGGCGAGGCACAGGGCGGCTGGGAGAACGGGCGGATCGCCGCACTCGTCCCCGACACCATGCGTGACCTCGCACCGAAGATCACCCGGCACGGCGCCGACGAGGACAAGCACGGCCGCCTCTTCCGGGCCCTGTTGCGCAAACGCGACCTCACAGAGGTCGAGGTGCCCCTCGCGCTCGACTACACGCTCCTACTGGAACGCGCGGGCATCGGCCTGGCCCACAGCAAACTGCGCGCCGACGAAACCCTCACCGAGCAGGACATCGTCGTCTACCTCGCGCACAGCAGGGTCACCGAGCAGCGCGCCGCCGCCCAGATGGACATGCTGGTCACCTACTTCGGCGACCACCCCGAGGCGGGCCGCCCGATCCGGATGATCTGCCACGACGAGGAGAACCACCTCGCCTACTGCCACGAGGAGCTGCTGCGCCTCGCCGCCCTCGGCCACGGCCGCACCATCCAGCGGGTCCTGCGCGAGTGCGTGCGCGTGGAGATCGGCGTCTACCGGGACGTCAGCCTCGCCGTGATGGCACGGATGGGAACGATCCTGGGCTGGCCCGCGTACAAGTCCGCCCTGCTCGCCACGGGCATCCGTGCCATGTACCTGTACGAGAGGCTCGGCGGCTGGCGCAAGATGGTCACCCTCAGGATGCCGCAGCACCGAGGAGCGCTGAACGGGCCCGCCGTCGAGGAAATGGCCTGAGGACGGAACGGCCTCCCACCCGGGACGGGCCCGCGGGGAGGGAGCCGCCTGCGCGGGCAGGAGCCGCGGCCGGTCAGAGCCAGCCGCGCTTCTTGAACAGCCGGTACAGACCCACCTCGCACACCACCATGAACACCAGCACCCCGTAGTACGCCCACCCCCAGGTCAGCTCCGGCATGTTCTCGAAGTTCATGCCGTAGATGCCCGCGACCATCGTCGGCACGGCCGCCATCGCCGCCCACGCCGAGATCTTCCGCATGTCGTCGTTCTGCCGCACGCCCATCTGGGCGAGGTGCGCGGACAGGATGTCGGAGAGCAGCCGGTCCAGGCCCTCCACCTGCTCGTTCGCACGGGTCAGGTGATCGCTGACGTCCCGGAAGAACGGCTGTGCGTGGTCCTGCACGAACGGCAGACCCGGGCTGGACAGCCGCAGCATCGGCTGCGCCAGCGGCGCGCTCGCCCGGCGGAACTCCAGCACCTGCCGCTTGAAGGTGTAGATCCGGCCCGCGGTGCCCTTGGTGTCGCCGCCCTGCGGCGAGAAGACCTCCGCCTCCAGCTCCTCCATGTCGGTCGCCAGCTCCGCGGCCACCTCCAGGTAGTGGTCGACCACCGCGTCGCTCACCGCGTACAGCACCGACGTCGGGCCGTGCGCCAGCAGCTTCGGATCCGACTCCAGCCGCTTGCGTACGGCGGCCAGCGGCGCACCCTCGCCGTGCCGGACGGTCACCACGAACGAGTCGCCGACGAAGACCATCAGCTCGCCCGAGGACACCGTGTCGCTCTCCGGCTCGTACACGACCGGCTTCAGCACGGCGAACAGCGAGTCCTCGTACACCTCCAGCTTCGGCCGCTGGTGCGCGGACAGCGAGTCCTCCACGGCCAGCGGGTGCAGCCCGAACTCGGAGGTGACCAGATCGAACTCCTGCTCCGTCGGCTCGTGCAGACCGATCCACAGGAAGCGGTCCTGTGCGGAGCGCGCCTGGGCGAGCGCGTCGGAGAAGTCGGAAGGGCCCTCGGTACGGCGGCCCTCGCGGTAGATGGCGCAGTCGACGATCACGGCGTGCATTCTCCCCTCACCACAGGCCCCGCGCACCCCGGTGCGGCCGTCGGCCTAGGGTGGGAGGCATGGCCACGCTGATCCTCGTACGGCACGGACGTTCCACCGCCAACACCGCAGGGCTGCTCGCGGGAAGGACGCCCGGCGTCGCCCTCGACGAACGCGGCGCCGCGCAGGCCGCGGCGCTGCCGCAGCGGCTCGCGGACCTGCCTCTCGTGGCGGCCGTGAGCAGTCCGCTGCAGCGCTGCCGGGAGACCCTGCAGCCGCTCCTCGACGCCCGCCCCGGCCTGCCGCTGCACACCGAGGAGCGGATCAACGAGTGTGACTACGGCGAGTGGTCCGGGCGCAAGCTCGGCGAACTCTCCGACCACCCGCTCATGGAGGTCGTCCAGCGGCACGCGTCCGCGGCGGCCTTCCCCGGCGGGGAGTCGCTGCGCGCCATGCAGACACGCGCGGTGGAGGCGGTGCGCCACTGGAACGAGGTGATCGACGCCGAGCACGGCAGCGACGCCCGTTACGTCATGTGCTCCCACGGCGACATCATCAAGTCCCTCGTCGCGGACGCTCTCGGTATGCATCTCGACCTCTTCCAGCGCATTCACGTCGATCCGTGTTCCCTGACCGTGATCAGCTACACCAGGCTCCGGCCCTTTCTCGTCCGGCTCGGCGACACCGGCGACCTCTCGGGGCTCGCCCCGGCCGCCGCCCCGGACGGCAAGGACGACGGCGACGCGGCAGTCGGGGGCGGCGCCGGGGCGCCGTGATCGCCGTGCACAGTAGGGTGGTCGCGCCGTGAGCGGTTCCGTCGGACACCACCCCGTCGAAAGCCGCGCGGCCTTGTGACATCCGCCCTTCCCAGCCCCCCGAACCGATGGAGATCAGGACGTGTCCCGTCAGGTGTTCCTCTACGACCCGCCGGAGCGTTTCGTGGCCGGTACGGTCGGGCTGCCTGGCCGCCGTACCTTCTTCCTCCAGGCATCGGCGGCCGGTCGCGTCACCAGCGTCTCCCTGGAGAAGACCCAGGTGGAGGCGCTGGCCGAACGCATCGACGAACTGCTCGACGAGGTGGTGCGGCGCACCGGCGGAAACGCGCCGGTCCCCGCCGTGGCCCCCTCCGACGTGCACGACACCGCCCCTCTTGACGCGCCCGTCGAGGAGGAGTTCCGGGTCGGCACCATGGCCCTCGCCTGGGACGGTGACGACCAGCGCATGATCGTCGAGGCGCAGGCCCTGGTCGAACTCGAGGTCGACACCGACGAGGACCTCGCCGAGGCCGAGGAGCGGATGCTCCAGGACGAGGAGAACGGGCCGCCGATGCTCCGCGTGCGGCTCAGCGGGGCCCAGGCCAGGGCCTTCGCCAAGCGCGCCCTTGACGTCGTCAACGCGGGCCGCCCGCCGTGCCCGCTGTGCAGCCTGCCGCTCGACCCGGAGGGACACGTATGCCCGCGCCAGAACGGATACCGGCGGGGGCTGTGACACCGCCCTCGCCGTCCGACGCGCCCACCCTCCTGGCCAAGGGCGAACTCAAGGTGCTCGGCCAGGTCCGCGAGGCCTCCAACGCGGTGCTGTACTGCGAGATCTCGTACGAGGGCGAGAGCGCCCGGTGCGTGTACAAACCGGTGGCCGGCGAGCAGCCGCTCTGGGACTTCCCCGACGGCAACCTGGCGCGCCGCGAGGTCGCCTCGTACGAGATCTCCGAGGCCACCGGCTGGGGCCTGGTCCCGCCGACCGTGCTGCGCGACGGGCCGTACGGCGAGGGCATGTGCCAGCTGTGGATCGAAGCCCGCGAGGACGACGAGGACGGCGGCCTGCTCGCCCTCGTGGCGGACGAGGAGCCGGCGGAGGGCTGGAAACCGGTGGTCCTCGCGGAGGTCGCCGAGGGCCGCACCGCCCTGCTCGTGCACGCCGACGACGCTCGGCTGCGACGGCTCGCCGTACTCGACGCCGTGATCAACAACGGCGACCGCAAGGGCGGACACCTGCTGCCCGCGGACGACGGCCGCCTCTACGGCATCGACCACGGCGTCACCTTCCACGTCGACGACAAGCTGCGCACCCTGCTGTGGGGCTGGGCGGGGGAGCCGCTGCCCGCCGAGGCCGTCGACGTGCTGCGGCGGCTCGACGAGGACCTGCGCGAGAAGGCCCCGCTCGCCACCCGACTGGCCGAACTCGTCACGGCCGCGGAACTGGCGGCGCTGCGCCACCGGGTCACGGGGCTGCTCACCACGGGCGTGCACCCGTCGCCGAGCGGGGACTGGCCCGCGATCCCGTGGCCGCCGATCTGACCGGTCGTCCGCAGGGCTCCCCGGACCGCCCCCGCACCGACCGCGCAAGACGGCGTAATCGGTCAAGATCCCGGTCCGGGTCGTAACCGGAACATGCGTCCGGTTAGGCTCGTGGCATGCATGCCTGGCCCGCTTCTGAGGTCCCCGCCCTGCCTGGCAAGGGCCGCGACCTCCAGATCCACGACACCGCGACCAACGGGTTGATCACCCTCGACCCCGGTCCCGTCGCCCGTATCTACGTGTGCGGCATCACGCCGTACGACGCGACCCATATGGGGCACGCGGCGACCTACAACGCGTTCGACCTCGTCCAACGCGTGTGGCTCGACACCAAGAGGCAGGTCCACTACGTCCAGAACGTCACGGACGTCGACGACCCGCTCCTGGAACGCGCGATCCGCGACGGCGTCGACTGGACCGGCCTCGCCGAGCGCGAGACCGCACTCTTCCGCGAGGACATGACCGCCCTGCGGATGCTGCCCCCGCAGCAGTACGTAGGGGCCGTCGAAGCCATCCCCGGCATCGTGCCGCTCGTCGAACGGCTCCGTGACGCGGGCGCCGCGTACGAGCTGGAGGGCGACATCTACTTCTCCGTCGAGGCCGACCCACACTTCGGTGAGGTGTCCGGGCTCGACGCGGAGGCGATGCGGATCCTCTCCGCCGAGCGCGGCGGCGACCCCGAGCGGTCCGGCAAGAAGAACCCCCTCGACCCGATGCTGTGGATGGCCGCCCGGGACGGCGAGCCCAGCTGGGACGGCGCCTCGCTGGGCGCCGGACGCCCCGGCTGGCACATCGAGTGCGTGGCCATCGCCCTGGAACACCTCGGCATGGGCTTCGACGTCCAGGGCGGCGGCTCCGACCTGGCCTTCCCGCACCACGAGATGGGCGCTTCGCACGCACAGGCGCTGACCGGCGAGCACCCCTTCGCGAAGGCGTACGTGCACGCCGGCATGGTGGGGCTCGACGGCGAGAAGATGTCGAAGTCGAAGGGCAACCTGGTCTTCGTCTCGGCGCTGCGCCGCGACGGGGTGGACCCGGCGGCGATCCGGCTCGCCCTGCTCTCGCACCACTACCGCTCCGACTGGGAGTGGACCGATCAGGTCCTGGCGGACGCGGTGGCCCGGCTGGAGCGCTGGCGCGCGGCGGTGTCGCGGCCGGACGGACCGTCGGCGGACGGGGCGGTCGAGGAGATGCGCGAAGCGCTCGCGAACGACCTCGACGCGCCCTCCGCCCTGGCCGCGGTCGACCGCTGGGCCGAGCGGCAGGCCGGCGAGGGCGGCGCTGAGGAAGGCGCACCGGGCGTGATCTCGCGCGCGGTGGACGCGCTGCTGGGCGTCGCGCTCTGAGGTAGTGCCACAGGTGCTACGGGTGGGTGCTACGGGGCGGCGGTCGTAAGCGCGTGCCGTCGTGGCGGGCGGCCTGCACGCAGGCCGCCCCTCGCCCACCTTGCCTCCTCATGACGCGAGGGCACGCATTCAGGGGCGCGGGGAACTGCGCGACCAGCCACGACGCCCCCGCACGTGCACTGCGATGCACCCGCGCACGTGCACCAGCCCCGTGACGCACCCGCACTGCCCTGCGCGCGGCGAGGGGCGGTGCCTGCCCAGGCACCGCCCCTCAACCCGCACTTCACGGCGTCAACGCCGCCGGTGGTTCACTCCGCGCCGCCCCCGCTGTCACCCGAGGCCGCGCCTCCCTCGCCGCCTGCCTCGTCCCCGCCGTCGGGTCCCTCGTCCGTACCGGCCAGAGGCTTCTTCGGCGGCCTGGTCCTGCCGCTCGCGCTGTCCCGCAGGAACGCGCTGCCGCCGGAGGCGTCCCCGCCGTCCGTCGCGTGGCTGGGGCCCGCGCCCCCGGGACCCGCGCCCGGGTCGCGCCGTCGCAGATACCGCTCGAACTCGCGGGCGATCGCCTCTCCCGAAGCCTCCGGGAGGTCGGCGGTGTCCCGCGCCTCCTCCAGCGACTGCACGTACTCCGCGACCTCGCTGTCCTCCGCGGCCAACTGGTCCACCCCGACCTGCCAGGCCCGTGCGTCCTCCGGCAGCTCGCCGAGCGGAATGCGCAGCCCGATGAGGTCCTCAAGACGGTTCAGCAGGGCCAAGGTCGCCTTCGGGTTCGGCGGCTGCGACACGTAGTGCGGCACCGCGGCCCACAGGCTCACCGCCGGCACACCCGCGTGCGTGCACGCCTCCTGGAGGATGCCGACGATGCCCGTGGGCCCCTCGTACCGCGTCTCCTCCAGGTCCATCGTCCGCGCCAGGTCCGGGTCGGAGGTCACCCCGCTGACCGGAACCGGCCGGGTGTGCGGGGTGTCACCGAGCAGCGCGCCCAGGATCACCACCATCTCCACACCGAGTTCGTGCGCGAAGCCCAGGATCTCGTTGCAGAACGAGCGCCACCGCATGGACGGCTCGATACCCCGCACCAGCACCAGGTCGCGCGGCTTCTCACCCCCGGTGCGGATCACCGAGAGCCGGGTCGTCGGCCAGGTGACCTTCCGTACGCCGTTCTCCAGGAAGACAGTGGGCCGGTTGACCTGGAAGTCGTAGTAGTCCTCGGCGTCGAGGGCCGCGAACACCTCGCCCTTCCACTCCCGGTCCAGGTGCGCGACCGCGGCCGAAGCGGCGTCACCAGCGTCGTTCCAGCCTTCGAACGCGGCCACCATGACCGGGTCGACCAGCTCGGGAACTCCGTCGAGCTCGATCACCCGGCGCCTCCTTCATCCGTCTTCATCCGACGTTCCCCCCGTCCAGTTCCCCCACCTTACGCATGCGGGAAGCGTGCCCTCCGGGCACGGAATCAATCGAAATCGGCCAGATCGCAGACGTCGGATCTTCGCCGTCGTCCGGGTGCGTTCCCGGCGCTACGGCCTCGGCCGGAGCGACCGCTCCAGGCCCACGATGTGCACCGTCGCCCACGACCGCGCCGCCTCCGCGTCACGGGCCCGCAGCGCCTCCAGGACGGCCCGGTGCTCGTGCAGCGTCCGTGCGATCGCGTCCCTCCCGTCGGCGCCGCTCCAGATCCGCGTCCCGGTGGTCGGTCCTGACAGTACGTCGAGCAGCGCGCACAGCACCGGGTTCCCTGAGCCGCGTGCGATCGCACGGTGGAACTCCAGGTCGGCCGCGGCCAGCTCCTGCGCCGAGGGGTCCTGGCCCAGTGCCGCCAGCCGCTCCTCCAGCAGCTCCAGTTCGCCCTCCTCGATGCGCGCGCAGGCCATCGCCGTCGCGGCGGGCTCCAGGATCCTGCGTACGGCCAGGAACTCCAGGGCGGTGTCGTCACGGTGGAGGTCCACCACGAAGCTCATCGCCTCCAGGAGGAGCCGCGGCTCCAGGCTGGTGACGTAGGTGCCGTCGCCCTGGCGCACGTCCAGGATCCGGATCAGCGACAGCGCCCGTACCGCCTCGCGCAGGGAGTTGCGCGACAGGCCGAGCTCGGCGGCGAGCTCGCTCTCCTTGGGCAGCCGGTCCCCGGGACGCAGGGCCCCGGAGACGATCATGGCCTTGATGCGTTCGATGGCCTCGTCGGTGACGGCCATGGGCACCTCCAGCTCCCCGCCCGGCCCACCGCCAGACATCCGACCTATCGTCGCACGGCGACGGTGGGCGCCGTAACGGTTCCGGTCGGGACCGGGTACGACGGCGGGCGGGCCCACGAGGAGCCCGCCCGCCGTCGTGCAGGGGTACCGCTCACGCCTCGCGGCTCAGCACCCGCTCGACCTTCGCCCGTACGTCGTCCGTGGCCAGGCCCCGGATCGTCAGGGTGGTGCGGCGGCGCAGCACGTCGTCCGCGGTCTCCGCCCACTCGTGGTCGCGCGCGTACACGACCTGCGCCCAGATCTCCGGGGCGTCCGGGTGGATCCGCTCGGCCAGCGCCGGGTCGTCGGCCGCCAGACGGGCGATGTCGAAGGACAGCGAGCCGTAGTGGGTGGCCAGGTGGCGGGCCGTCTCGGGAGACATCCGCGGTCCTGGCGTCCCGCCGTCGACCAGCAGCCGGTGGGCGACCGCGTTCGGGTTCGAGATGCCCGGCAGCGGCAGCTTCTTCGGCAGGTGCGAGATCGGCTCCATGTCCTCGCCCAGCGGGTGGCCGGGCAGGGCGGCGAGCTTGTTCATCACGGTGCGGCCGATGTGCCGGAAGGTCGTCCACTTGCCGCCCGCCACCGACAGCATGCCGCCGCGGCCCTCGGTGACGACCGTCTCCCGCTTGGCCTTCGAGGTGTCGCCCGGCCCGCCGGGCAGCACCCGCAGACCCGCGAAGGAGTATGTGATCAGGTCCCGGGACAGCTGCTGGTCGCGGATCGAGAACGCGGCCTCGTCCAGGATCTGCGTGATGTCCTTCTCGTTGACGGCGACGTCCGCCGGGTCGCCCTCGTACTCCTCGTCGGTGGTGCCGAGCAGCAGCTGGTCCTCCCACGGCAGCGCGAAGGTGATCCGGTACTTGTCGATCGGCGTGGCCAGCGCGGCGTTCCACGGCGAGGTCCTCTTCAGGACGAGGTGCGCGCCCTTGGAGAGACGTATCGAGGGCGCCGAGTCCGGGTCCTCCAGCTTGCGCAGGTGGTCCACCCACGGGCCGGTCGCGTTGAGCACCAGTCGGGCGTCGACACCGAACTCGGTGCCGTCCGTGCGGTCCGCCAGCTCCGCGCCCGTCACCCGGCCGTGCGTGAAGCGCAGCCCCTTGACCTCGGCGTGGTTGAGGACGGTCGCCCCGGCCTCGACGGCCGCGCGGACCGTCATCAGCGCCATCCGGGAGTCGTTCATCTGGTCGTCGCCGTAGACCGCGACGGCCTTCAGGTTGTCCGTGTTCAGCTCCGGCACGTCCTTCGCCGCACGCGAGGGCGAGATGACGTGACCGACGCCGTCGCCGAAGGCGGAGAGCGCGGAGTAGGCGAACACGCCCGCCCCGAGCTTGGCCGCGCCGTGCGGGCCGCCCTTGTAGACGGGGAGGTAGAAGGTCAGCGGGTTGGCCAGGTGCGGGGCCACGTCGCGGGAGACCGCGCGCCGCTCGAAGTGGTTCTCCGCCACCAGCTTGACCGCACCGGTCTGCAGGTAGCGCAGACCGCCGTGCAGCAGCTTGGAGGAGGCGGAAGAGGTGGCGCCGGCGAAGTCACCGGCGTCCACCAGCGCCACCCGCAGCCCGGACTGTGCGGCGTGCCAGGCGGTGGAGATGCCCAGGATGCCGCCGCCGATCACCAGGAGGTCGTACGTCGCCTTGGAAAGCCGCTCCCGGGTCTCGGCGCGGCTCGCTGTGGAACCGTCGGCCGGTCGCATCCCGGGGGCCGGGACGCTCTGCAGGGTGGTCATGTGCGTGCTCCTCTTCAGATCTCTCGTGCAGATCTAGGTGGCGCGGTCCGCGGCGGACCCGGTCCGGTCCGCCGCGGTGCCGCTTCTAGACTTCTTCTTCGTCGAGCCAGCCCATGGAGCGCTCGACGGCCTTGAGCCAGTTCTTGTACTCGCGGTCGCGCTGCGCGTCGTCCATGCGGGGGGTCCACTCGGCGGCCCGGCGCCAGTTGGCGCGCAGTTCGTCGGTGCCCGACCAGAAGCCAACGGCGAGACCGGCCGCGTAGGCGGCGCCCAGACACGTGGTCTCGGCGACCATCGGACGGACGACGGGCGCGTCCAGGAAGTCCGACAGGGTCTGCATCAGCAGGTTGTTGGAGGTCATGCCGCCGTCGACCTTGAGGGCCGTCAGCTCTACGCCGGAGTCCTTGGTCATGGCGTCGGTGATCTCACGGGTCTGCCACGCGGTCGCCTCCAGCACGGCGCGCGCGATGTGCGCCCGGGTGACGTACCGGGTGAGACCGGCGATGACCCCGCGGGCGTCGGAACGCCAGTACGGGGCGAACAGACCGGAGAACGCGGGCACGAAGTACGCGCCGCCGTTGTCCTCGACGCTGGAGGCCAGCGTCTCGATCTCGGCCGCGGTCTTGATCATGCCCATCTGGTCGCGCATCCACTGCACCAGCGACCCGGTGACGGCGATCGAACCTTCCAGCGCGTAGACCGGCTTCTGGTCGCCGATCCGGTAGCCGACGGTGGTCAGCAGGCCGTTGTAGGAGTTGACGGGCTCCTCGCCGGTGTTCATCAGCATGAACGTGCCGGTGCCGTACGTGGACTTTGCCTCGCCCTCGGAGAAGCAGGTCTGGCCGAACAGGGCCGCCTGCTGGTCGCCGAGCGCGGACGCCACCGGGACGCCCGCCAGGACACCGGAGGCAGCGGTCCCGTACACCTCGGCGGAGGACTTGATCTCCGGGAGGACGGCGGCCGGGATGTCCATGGAGGAAAGGATCTTGTCGTCCCAGGCCATCTTGTGCAGGTTCATCAGCAGGGTGCGCGAGGCGTTGGTGACGTCCGTGACGTGCACGCCGCCGTTCACCCCGCCGGTGAGGTTCCAGATGACCCAGGAGTCCATGGTGCCGAAGAGGATCTCGCCGGCCTCCGCACGCTCGCGCAGCCCCTCGACGTTGTCGAGCAGCCAGCGGATCTTGGGCCCGGCGAAGTAGCTGGACAGGGGCAGACCGGTCTCGCGGCGGAAGCGGTCCTGGCCGACGTTGCGGCCGAGCTCCTTGCACAGCGCGTCGGTGCGGGTGTCCTGCCAGACGATGGCGTTGTGGACGGGCTCACCGGTGGCCTTGTCCCACATCATCGTGGTCTCGCGCTGGTTGGTGATGCCGATCGCCTTGACGTCGGCCGCGGAGATGCCCGCCTTGACGACCGCCCCCGCGACGACCTCCTGGACGTTCTCCCAGATCTCGTTCGCGTCGTGCTCGACCCAGCCGGGCTTCGGGAAGATCTGCTCGTGCTCCTTCTGCTCGACGGAGACGATCCGGCCGTCCTTGTCGAAGACGATGCAGCGGCTGGAGGTGGTGCCCTGGTCGATGGCCGCGATGAACGGTCCTGCGGTGTGTGCGTCGCTCACGGTGTGCTCCTGAGAAGTCTCGGTGTGGTTCGGATCGGCAGCTTGCCGGATCAGGCGGCGAAAGCCAGCTGGTAGATCCCGCCGGCGAGCGCGCCGCCGACGAGAGGGCCGAGCACGGGGATCCAGGCGTAGCCCCAGTCCGAGCCGCCCTTGTTGGGCAGCGGGAGCAGAGCGTGCACGATGCGCGGACCGAGGTCACGGACCGGGTTGATGGCGTAGCCGGTCGGCCCGCCGAGGGACAGGCCGATGCCGACGACGACGAACGCGGTGATCAGCGCGCCCATCACACCGGGGCCCTTGGGGTCACCGGTGGAGACACCGGGAATGCTCGACTGGGTGAGGATCGCCAGCACCAGCACGACGGTGGCGATGACCTCGGTGGCCATGTTCTGCACGGGGTTGCGGACCTCGGGGGAGGTGAAGAACACGCCGTGCACCTGGCCCGGGTTCGCGTCCTTCAGCTCCGCCGCCTCCGGCGTGCCCAGGTGCACCCGGAAGTGTCCGTAGTACGAGACCCACACCAGCAGCGAACCGATCATCGCGCCGAGGATCTGACCGGCGAAGTAGACCGGAAGGTTGCTCCACTCGGTGTCGCCCTTGATCGCGAGGCCGACGGTCACCGCGGGGTTCAGGTGTGCGCCGGAGAGACCGGTGGAGATGTACGCGCCGGTCATCACGGCGAAGCCCCACCCGAGGGTGACGGCGACCCAGCCGGCGTTGAGCGCCTTCGAGCGCTTCAGGCTGACGGCCGCGCACACGCCACCGCCCAGCAGGATGAGTACGGCGGTACCGATGGTCTCGCCGGTGAAGATGTCGAGGCTGGACACCCGCGACTCCTTTGTCCTTCGTCCAGGTTCAGACCCTCGTTGAGGGCCCAGTCGGTTCCCCGGCTTGTCCCACCCTAACTCCAATGTCGTCAGGTGTTCGACAATGCCGACCGATGAACGGCAGTTTTCACCCCGGTTACCAGCGAGTCAAGGGTTTCCGCGAGCCGGGATCGCCCGGCCCCGGCCGGCCCCGGACGCGTCCGCCGGCGCCGCTCAGAACCGTCCGGCGCCCAGATCCCGCGACACCGCACGTGCGCAGTCCCGTACCGCCGCCACCAGCTCGGGCTTCAACTCCCCGCCGGGACGCACCCGTTCGACGGCGCCCGTGACGCCGACCGCGCCCACCGGCATCCGCCGCCGGTCGTGGATCGGGGCCGCGATCGACGCCACGCCGTCCCAGGTCTCCTCCACGTCGGCCGCCCAGCCGCGTGCCCGGGTGAGATCGAGCACCTCCTCGAACTGCTCCGCCGTCGTCAGCGTGCGCGGGGTGAACCGCTCCCGGCCCGCCTCCACCGCCTCGGTGTGCGCCACCGGGTCGTACGCCGAGAGCACCTTGCCCAGCGCGGTGCTGTGCAGCGGCTGCATGGCCCCCACCTCCAGCACCTGGCGGCTGTCGTCCGGCCGGAAGACGTGGTGCACGATCAGCACGCCCTGCTGGTGCAGCACCCCCAGATAGACGCTCTCGCCGCTGGAGCGCGCCAGGTCGTCCGTCCACACCAGGGCGCGGGCCCGCAGCTCGTGCACGTCCAGATAGCTGTTGCCCAGCCGCAGCAGCTCCGCGCCCAGCTGGTAGCGGCCGGACGCCGGGTCCTGCTCGACGAAGCCCTCGTGCTGCAGCGTGCGCAGAATGCCGTGCGCGGTGCCCTTGGCCAGGCCGAGGGCACCGGCCACCTCCGTCAGGCCCAGCCGTCGTTCGCCGCCCGCGAGCAGCCGCAGCACGGCCGCCGCGCGCTCCAGCGACTGGATATTGCGAGCCATCGCCCGATCACCTCCACTGGGTGCTGGGAAGTGGGACACCGGAAGTCCCACGGACAAAAAGAGCTGTGTTCGGCAATGCTGAACAGTATCGGCCGTTGCCGACCCCTGTCACCGGCGCCCGGCCCGACCCCCCACCGGACGCCGCCGCCCCGGCACGGCGCCACCGTCCGCCGACCGGGACGCCTGCACACTCCGGGGACCGGCCCCGCTACCCTGACCGGGTGCGCCTGCCGCCTGGGCGGGCGCAAAGCCGACAGCCGTCGCAACCCTGGGAGCACATCCATGGCCTCGTTGCCGAATTCCGTCCCCGACGCCCGCACCCGAGTCGAGGCCCTCCGCGAGGCGCTCGCCACCCGCGTAGTGGTGGCCGACGGCGCGATGGGCACGATGCTCCAGGCCCAGGACCCCACCCTTGAGGACTTCCAGGACCTCGAAGGCTGCAACGAGGTCCTCAACATCACGCGCCCCGACATCGTCCGCAACGTGCACAAGGAGTACTTCGCGGTCGGCGTGGACTGCGTCGAGACCAACACCTTCGGCGCCAACCACTCCGCCGCCAACGAGTACGACATCGCCCACCGCATCGTGGAGCTGTCCGAGTCCGGGGCGCGCATCGCCCGCGAGGTCGCCGACGAGTTCCAGGCCCAGGACGGCCGCCAGCGCTGGGTGCTCGGCTCGATCGGCCCCGGCACCAAGCTCCCCTCGCTCGGCCACACCACCTACGACGTCCTGCGCGACGGCTACCAGAAGAACGCCGAGGGCCTCCTGGCCGGCGGCTCCGACGCACTGATCGTCGAGACCACCCAGGACCTCCTGCAGACCAAGTCCTCCCTCATCGGCGCCCGCCGCGCCATGGACGCCCTCGGCGTCAGCGTGCCGCTGGTCTGCTCCCTGGCCTTCGAGACCACCGGCGTCATGCTCCTGGGTTCCGAGATCGGCGCGGCCCTGACCGCCCTGGAACCCCTCGGCATCGACTTCATCGGCCTCAACTGCTCCACCGGCCCCGCTGAGATGAGCGAGCACCTGCGCTACCTCGCCCGCCACTCCCGTACGCCCCTGATGTGCATGCCGAATGCCGGGCTGCCCGTACTGACCAAGAACGGCGCGCACTTCCCGCTCGGCCCCGAAGGACTCGCCGACGCCCAGGAAGCCTTCGTCAAGGACTACGGACTCTCCCTCGTCGGCGGCTGCTGCGGCACCACCCCCGCCCACCTGCGCGAGGTCGTCGAACGGACCAGGGACCTGACCCCCACGGTCCGCGAGCCGCGCCCCGAGCCGGGCGCCGCCTCCCTCTACCAGACGGTCCCCTTCCGCCAGGACACCTCCTACCTGGCCATCGGGGAGCGTACGAACGCCAACGGCTCCAAGAAGTTCCGCGAGGCCATGCTGGACGCCCGCTGGGACGACTGCGTGGAGATGGCCCGCGACCAGATCCGCGAGGGCGCGCACATGCTCGACCTCTGCGTCGACTACGTGGGCCGCGACGGCGTCGCCGACATGAAGGAACTCGCCGGGCGCTTCGCCACCGCCTCCACCCTGCCCATCGTCCTCGACTCCACCGAGCTCCCCGTCCTCCAGGCAGGCCTGGAGATGCTCGGCGGGCGCGCGGTCA
This sequence comes from Streptomyces sp. NPDC091272, assembly GCF_044757485.1. Lineage (NCBI taxonomy): Bacteria > Bacillati > Actinomycetota > Actinomycetes > Kitasatosporales > Streptomycetaceae > Streptomyces > Streptomyces sp. NPDC091272. Next base: position 34,327 of record NZ_JBIVVC010000015.1, on the reverse strand, counting down.
TCAACTCGGTCAACTACGAGGACGGCGACGGCCCCGAGTCGCGTTTCGCCAAGGTCACCGCCCTCGCCACCGAGCACGGCGCCGCCCTGATCGCGCTGACCATCGACGAGGAGGGCCAGGCCCGTACCGTCGAGCACAAGGTGGCCATCGCCGAGCGGCTGATCGAGGATCTGACCGGCAACTGGGGGGTGCAGGAGTCGGACATCCTCATCGACGTCCTGACCTTCACCATCTGCACAGGCCAGGAGGAGTCCCGGGGGGACGGCATCGCCACCATCGGTGCGATCCGCGAGCTCAAGAGGCGCCACCCCGACGTCCAGACGACCCTGGGCCTGTCCAACATCTCCTTCGGCCTCAACCCGGCCGCCCGCGTCATCCTCAACTCCGTCTTCCTCGACGAGTGCGTCAAGGCCGGACTCGACTCCGCGATCGTGCACGCCTCCAAGATCCTGCCGATCGCCCGGCTTGAGGAGGAGCAGGTCAAGGTCGCACTCGACCTGATCCACGACCGCCGCGCCGAGGGCTACGACCCCCTGCAGAAGCTCATGGAGCTCTTCGAGGGCGTCAACATGAAGTCGATGAAGGCGGGCCGGGCCGAGGAACTGATGGCGCTCCCGCTGGACGAGCGGCTGCAGCGCCGCATCATCGACGGCGAGAAGAACGGGCTGGAGGCCGATCTCGACGAGGCGCTGACCGCCCGGCCTGCCCTGGACATCGTCAACGACACCCTGCTGGAAGGCATGAAGGTGGTCGGTGAGCTGTTCGGCTCCGGCCAGATGCAGCTGCCGTTCGTGCTCCAGTCCGCCGAGGTCATGAAGACGGCAGTGGCCCATCTCGAACCGCACATGGAGAAGTCGGACGCCGACGGCAAGGGCACCATCGTGCTGGCCACCGTCCGCGGTGACGTCCACGACATCGGCAAGAACCTCGTCGACATCATCCTGTCCAACAACGGCTACAACGTCGTCAACCTCGGCATCAAGCAGCCCGTCTCCGCGATCCTGGAGGCAGCCGAGGAACACCGCGCCGACGTCATCGGAATGTCCGGTCTGCTGGTGAAGTCCACGGTGATCATGAAGGAGAACCTGGAGGAGCTCAACCAGCGCAAGATGGCCGCCGACTTCCCCGTCATCCTCGGTGGCGCCGCGCTGACCAGGGCGTACGTGGAACAGGACCTGCACGAGATCTACGAGGGCGAGGTGCGCTACGCCCGCGACGCCTTCGAAGGCCTGCGCCTGATGGACGCCCTCATCGGCGTCAAGCGCGGGGTGCCCGGCGCCGTGCTCCCCGAGCTCAAGCAGCGCCGGGTGCCCAAGCGGGAGAACACGGCCGTCCTGGAGGTGGAGGAGCCCGAGGGATCGGTCCGCTCCGACACCGCCACCGACAACAAGATCCCCGAGCCGCCCTTCTGGGGCACCCGCGTCGTCAAGGGCATCCAGCTCAAGGAGTACGCCTCCTGGCTCGACGAGGGGGCCCTCTTCAAGGGGCAGTGGGGCCTCAAGGAAGCCCGCAAGGGCGGACCGTCGTACGAGGAACTGGTGGAGAGCGAGGGCCGCCCGCACCTGCGCGGCTGGCTCGACAAGCTGCACACCGAGGGCCTGCTGGAGGCGGCCGTCGTGCACGGCTACTTCCCCTGCGTCTCCAAGGGCGACGACCTGATCCTGCTCCACGAGGACGGTTCCGAGCGCACCCGCTTCTCCTTCCCGCGCCAGCGCCGCGGCCGCCGGCTGTGCCTGGCGGACTTCTTCCGTCCGGAGGAGTCCGGCGAGGTGGACGTGGTCGGCCTCCAGGTCGTCACCGTCGGCTCGCGGATCGGCGAGGAGACCGCCAAGCTCTTCGAGGCCAACGCCTACCGCGACTACCTCGAACTGCACGGCCTGTCCGTCCAGTTGGCGGAGGCCCTGGCCGAGTACTGGCACGCACGGGTCCGCTCCGAGCTCGGCTTCGCCGGTGAGGACCCCGCCGACGTCGAGGACATGTTCGCGCTGAAGTACCGCGGCGCGCGCTTCTCGCTCGGCTACGGCGCCTGCCCGAACCTGGAGGACCGCGCCAAGATCGCCGAGCTCCTGGAGCCCGAGCGGATCGGCGTGCACCTCTCCGAGGAGTTCCAGCTCCACCCCGAGCAGTCCACCGACGCGATCGTCATCCATCACCCGGAGGCGAAGTACTTCAACGCGCGCTGACCGTCCTCGGCGTGCTCATCACCCGTCCGCACATACGGGAACGCGTGTTCACCGGGCCGGACGTACACTGGTCGGCCCAGTGCAGGCCGGTCGCTCTCTCCACCGCAGAGGGCGACCGGCCTTCTCGTCCCCAGGAGGTGTGCCCGGATGACCAGTACGGTCCCCGCTCCCAGTGCCTTGACGGCAGAAGACTCCGCGCTCCAGGCGGTCCTCCTCGACATGGACGGAACCCTCGTGGACACCGAGGGCTTCTGGTGGGACGCCGAGAAGGAGGTCTTCGCCGCCCTCGGGCACCAACTCGACGAGTCCTGGCGCGACGTGGTCGTCGGCGGGCCGATGACCCGCAGCGCCGGCTTCCTCATCGAGTCCACCGGCGCCGACATCACCCTCCCCGAGGTGACCGTGCTGCTGAACGACCGCTTCGAGGCACGCATCGGCCGCGGCGTACCCCTGATGCCGGGGGCGGCCCGCCTGCTGGCCGAACTCCGGGCCTACGACGTCCCGACCGCCCTCGTCTCGGCCTCGCACCGGCGCATCATCGACCGGATCCTCGAATCGTTCGGCCCGGACACCTTCGACCTCACGGTCGCGGGCGACGAGATCGCCCGTACCAAACCGCACCCCGACCCCTACCTCCACGCCGCCGCACGGCTCGGCGCCGAACCCGCGAGATGCGCGGTCGTCGAGGACACCGCCACCGGGGTGGCGGCGGCGGAGGCGGCGGGCTGCCGGGTGGTCGCCGTACCTTCGGTGGCGCCGATCGCCGCCGCGGACGGCCGGGTCGTCGTCGGCTCCCTCGAAGAGGTCGACCTCGCTTTTCTCCGCTCACTGATTACCGCAATGCACTGACCCGGACACCCAGCGTGGTTATTGGCCGATATTTCGGATAGTGGGAACACAGGGGAGCGAAGCATGCGTATGGCGTGAGATTCCCTATTAGGAATTCACACCTCCGTACAAGTATTCATGAGGTGAGTTTGGTCACGGGACGGCCCCTCGGCCCGGGTGCGCACACGCGACAACCCCGGTCGGTGGGCCGTTTCACATGCCCTTGTGTCCCGATTGGTGAAGTCCTGTACGAAAGATTCCGCACTCCGGCGTACCGGTACCCTCGCCGCGCGCCGGTCGGACGGCCCCCACATTCCCACTAATCTCGACGCGAGAACTTCGCTGCGCCCCTCTGCGGTTCGGTATCCGGCCCGGTCTGCCCGCCCCAACAGGCGGAAAATGGCGAAGTGTTCGTACAAAAGCTGCATGTATTGCAGTGCCGGTCGAGGGAGAACTTCCAGGATGAACCGCAAGACTCTGGTGCTGCCGGCGCTCGTCGGCCTGCTCGCACCCGTACTCGCCGCCTGCGGCGGCAGCTCGGACAGCGGGGGCGCAGCCGACAAGCCCATTGTCGTCGGCACCACGGACACCTTCGAGGCCACCCCGGAAGGGCCGGCCCCCTTCGACCCGGCCCACGCCTACGACGTCGGCGCCTGGAACGTCATGCGGCAGTCCCTGCAGACCCTGATGCGCGTCCCGCGCGGCGGCGGCGGCCCCGTCCCCGAGGCCGCCCGGGAGTGCACCTTCACGGACACCGAGAACACCAGCTACCGGTGCAAGCTGCGCCCCGGGCTGAAGTTCTCCGACGGCAAGCCCCTGGACGCCGCCGACGTGAAGTTCTCCATCGAGCGCTCGCTGAAGATCAGGGACAAGAACGGCCCCGTCTCCCTGCTCACCAACATCGACGCGGTCGAGGCCAAGGGCGACGCCGAGGTGGTCTTCCACCTCAAGACCTCCGACGCCACCTTCCCGTACAAGCTCGCCACCCCGGCCAGCTCGATCGTCGACAACCAGGCCTACGCCCCGGACAAGGTCAGGGCAGGCTTCGAGGTGACCGGCTCCGGCCCCTACACCGTCGACATCGAGTCCAGGGGGCAGTCCGTCACCAAGGCCGTCTTCACCAAGAACCCCCTGTACAAGGGCGGTATCGAGCTGAAGAACGACAAGGTCGAGATCCGCTCCTTCGCCGACTCCGAAACCATGGAGAAGGCGCTCAAGAGCGGCGAGATCGACATGATGTCGCGCACCATCACGCCCGAGCAGATCGCCGGAATGTCCGCCTCGCAGGACCAGAACGTCAAGCTCGTCGAGCTCCCCGGCCTCGAAATCCGCTACCTGGGCTTCGACACCACCGACCCGGCGGTCAAGAACAAGGCGGTGCGCCAGGCCATGGCGCACATCGTCGACCGCAGCGCGCTCACCAGGTCGGTCTACGGCTCCACCGCCGAGCCGCTGTACTCCTTGATCCCCACGACCATCACCGGTCACAAGAACAGCTTCTTCAACAAGTACCCCAAGGCGGACCCGCAGCAGGCCGCCAAACTGCTCCGGGGCGCCGGCATCACCAAGCCGGTCAAGCTCACCCTCACGTACACCACCGACCACTACGGCTCCGCGACGAAGAAGGAGTTCGAGGTCCTGCAGAAGCAGCTCAACGACTCCAAGCTCTTCGACGTCTCCGTCAAGGGCGTCAAGTGGAGCACCTTCAGCCCCGACCAGAAGGCCGGCAAGTACGCCGTGTACGGCATGGGCTGGTTCCCCGACTTCACGGACGGCGACAACTACGTCGCGCCGTTCCTGGACGAGGAGAACTTCCTGCACAGCCCGTACGTCAACGACGAGATCCGCAACCAGCTGATCCCGCAGTCCCGTCGGCAGACCCAGCGCGGCTCCGCCACCCCCGCCTTCGAACGGATCCAGGACCTCGTCGCCGACGACGTACCGATCCTCCCGCTGTGGCAGGGCAAGCAGTACATCGCCGCCCGCAGTGACATCACCGGCACCGAATGGGCCGTCAACTTCGCCGCAGACCTCCAGCTCTGGGAACTCGCCCGCGGCGTCGCCTGACCGATCCACCCACGGCCTTCCCGGCGCACGACCAAGCCCCCCACGAAAGATCTGAGACAGCGGTGCAGATACGCAAGCCATGGCTGACGGCCCCCCTCGCCGCCGGACTCTCGGCCGGCCTCCTCGTCGGCTGCGGCAACACCAGCAGCAGCGACGACCCCGGCAACACGACCGGCACCGGCAAACCCGTCACCATGGGCATGTCCGACGAAATCAAGGCCACCGACCCGGCATCCGGCTACGACCCCGGCTCCTGGCTCCTCTTCAACAACGTCTTCCAGTCGCTCATGGCCTTCCCCAAGGGCAGCTCGGAACCCGCCCCCGAGGCCGCCGAGAGCTGCGCCTTCGACGCGGGCAGCACCGTCTACCGCTGCACCCTGCGCGGCGGCCTCACCTTCAGCAACGGCCACGCGCTCACCGCCAAGGACGTCAAGTACTCCTTCGAGCGCACCCTGAAGATCAACGACGCCGCCGGACCGGCCGTCATGCTCTCCTCCATCAAGAGCATCGACACCCCCGACGACCACCACGTCGTCTTCCACCTCAAGGTCCCCGACGCCACCTTCCCCAGCAAGATCGCCTCCGGCGCGGGCTCCATCGTCGACCACAGCGAATACCCGGCCGACAAGCTGCGCACCGACCACAAGGCGATCGGCTCGGGACCGTACCGGCTGGACTCCTTCGACGGGGGACAGGCCGTCTTCACGGTCAACAGCGGCTACCGCGGCACCGCGAAGATCAAGAACACCGGCATGACCCTCAAGCTCTTCCACGGCGACCAGAAGGCACTGGGGGAGTCGCTGCGCAAGAACGAGATCGACCTCGCCTACCGCGGCCTCGACGCCAAGGAGATCGCCGACACGGAGACCAGCGCGATCAGCGGGGACAACCCCCTGGGAGCCGTCGAAGGCAGCAGCGCCGAGGTGCACCACCTGGTCTTCAACATGAAGGACCCCGTCGCGGGCAAGGCCGGCGTCCGCCGCGCCATCGCCTACCTCGTCGACCGGGGCGCCCTCGTCCGCGACGTCTACCGGTCGACCGCCACGCCGCTCTACTCGATCGTCCCGGCCGGCGTCGCCGGCCACAACACCGCCTTCTTCAACCGTTACGGCGGCCGGCCCCAGCCCGCGAAGGCCAAGCAGGCCCTGCGCGAAGAAGGCATCACCGGCAAGGTCAAGCTCACCCTGTGGGCCACCCCCACCCGCTACGGCCCCGCCACCGTCCAGGAGTTCCAGGCCCTGGCCCAGCAGCTCAACCGCAGCGGCCTCTTCGACGCCGACGTCAAGTCCGTCGGACAGGAGCAGTACGAGAAGGACATCGCCGCCGGGAAGTACGGCGTCTACGTCAAGGGCTGGATCCCCGACTACCCGGACCCCGACAACTTCACCCAGCCCTTCTTCGGCAAGGGCAACGTCCTCTCCAACCACTACGAGAACCCCGAGATCACCGACCGCATCCTCCCCGGCGCGGCGGCCATCGCCGACCGTGGCAGCACCAACGAGGAGTTCGGCCGGCTCCAGGACATCGTCGCCGAGGACGTACCGATCCTCCCGCTGTGGCAGGGCAAGCAGTACGCCGTCGCCCACAACGACGTCGCGGGCCTGGAATGGACCCTCGACAGCTCGACCGTCTTCCGCTTCTGGGAGATCAGCAAGGCCTGAGCGTCGGCCCGCGCGTGGAGCGGGCGCGCGAAGGTGCGCGTAGTCGCGTAGTCGCGTAGTCACGGAGGAGGGGCCCCGCCGGATCATCCGGCGGGGCCCCAACACCCAAAGCGGCCGCCAAAGGCCAACGGCCCACGGCTGCCCCAACCCGCAAACGGCAAACGGCAAAACGCACACGGGG
>NZ_JBIVVC010000015.1:0-27397 GCF_044757485.1 Streptomyces sp. NPDC091272 | reverse complement strand
CGGGCCGCCCCGGGGGGGCCGGGGGGGGGCGCGGGGGGGGGTAGGCGCGTTGCCGCGTCCCCCGGGGGGGGGGCCCCCCCCGTACCCGCCGGGGGGGCCCCTCCTCCGTACGCGTCGGCCATCGGCCATCGGCCATCGGCTGCCGCAAGCGGCAAGCGGCAATCGGCAATCGGCACTCGGTGACCGGCCGGCGGCCATGGGCCCCCGGCCGCCGAAATCCGCTAGCTGCCGCCCGCCCCCGGCCGCACCAGCCCGCTCTCGTACGCGTACACCGCCGCCTGCACCCGGTCCCGCAGCCCCAGCTTCGTCAGCACATGCCCGACATGCGTCTTCACCGTCGTCTCGCTCACGAACAGGTCCGCGGCGATCTCCGCGTTCGACAGACCACGCGCCACCAGCTTCAGCACCTCCACCTCACGCTCCGTCAGTGTGTGCAGGGTGTCCGGCACCTCGTCCTCACCGGACGGCAGATGATCTGCGTACTTGTCCAGCAGCCGACGGGTGATGCTCGGCGCCAGCATCGCCTCGCCCGCAGCCACCACCCGGATCGCCTGCACCAGCTCGTGCGCCGGTGCGTCCTTCAGCAGGAACCCGCTGGCCCCCGCCCGCAGCGCCTCCACCACGTACTCGTCCAGGTCGAAGGTCGTCAGCACCAGCACCTTCGCCGGACCGTCCCGGCCGGGCCCGGTGATCTGCCGGGTCGCCTCCACACCGTCCATCCGCGGCATCCGGATGTCCATCAGCACCACATCGGGCTGCAACGCCCGCACCTGGTCGAGCGCCTGCAGACCGTCCCCGGCCTCACCGACGACCGCGAGATCCTGCTCGGCCTCCAGAATCATCCGGAAACCGGTACGCAGCAGAGGCTGGTCGTCGACCAGTAGGACGCGGATAGCCACAGGGACTCCTTCGCTAGACGGCCACCATTCTGCACTGCCCGCCGTCCAGGCCCCCCGGCCCCCTGCTGCACGGCACCCCCGCCGCCCCGCGCCACCGGCCCTACTCCAGGGCCCCCTGGCCCTGAGCCTCCGCGCCCTCCCGGGCCCGGACCTCCGCGGACTCCCGCACCTGCACCTCGCCCATTTCCCGCACCTGCACCTCGCCCGCTTCCCGCACCTGGATCTCTGCGGACTCCCGTACCTGGACCTCCGCTGCGTCCCGCACCTGGATCTCCGCGCCCTCCCGCACCTGGGCCTGCCCGTCGTCCCGCACCTGGACCTCCCCGCCGTCCCGCGGCCGGACCTCCACAGGCCCCCGCGGCCGGATCTCCAACGGATACACCGGAGGCGTCCCGCCGAACTCCGGGCAAACCGCCCGGTGATCGCACCAACCGCACAGCTTCGTCGGACGGGGACGCCACTCACCCGTCTCCGTCGCCTCCTTGATCGCCTCCCACAGCGCATGGAGCTTGCGCTCCATCCGCTCCAGATCCATCTCGTTCGGGTCGTAGGTCATGACGTCGCCGCTGCCCAGATACACCAGCTGAAGCCTGCGCGGCACGATCCGCTTCCACCGCCAGATCACCAGCGCGTAGAACTTCATCTGGAACAGCGCACCCTCCGCGTACTCCGGACGCGGCGCCTTACCCGTCTTGTAGTCGACGATCCGCACCTCACCCGAGGGCGCCACGTCCACCCGGTCGATCACCCCGCGCAGCCGCAGCCCCGACTCCAGCTCCGTCTCGACGAACAGCTCCCGCTCGGCCGGCTCCAGCCGGGTCGGATCCTCCAGCGTGAACCACTTCTCGACGAGGTCCTCCGCCTGCCCCAGCCACCGAGCCAGCCGCTCGCCGCCCCCGTCCTCGGCGAACAGCCCCGACAGCTCCGGCTTCGACTCCAACAGCCGGTCCCACTGCCCCGGCACCATCGCCCGCGCCTTCGGAGCCGTCCGCTCCACCGCCGGATCGTCGAACAGCCGCTCCAGCACGGCATGCACCAGCGTCCCCCTGGTGGCCGCCTCACTCGGCTTCTCCGGCAGCTTGTCGATCACCCGGAACCGGTACAGCAGCGGACACTGCATGAAGTCGCTCGCCCGTGAGGGTGACAGCGAGGTGGGCCGCCTCGCAGCGACCGCAGGACCGGCACTCGTATTCATGACTCCGACCCTACGACCCGCCACCGACAACGCCCCCCTACCATCGACGGCAGACCCTCCCGCACTGCATGATCAGGGCAATGCCCCGCACAACGGCACCAGAGCGACAGCACCGCGGGACACGTTCTCTGTACGGTGATCCACCGGTCCACCGGCAGAACGACGCAGCACCAACGAAGGGACACCGTGGACGAGAGCGGCGACAACGGACGCCCCCCAACGGGCCCGGACGCCACGGACACCGGCGGCACACCGGCCAAGGGAGGCCCCGAGCGCCCCGGCGAACCCGGCGGCGGCCTCCTCATGGGCCGCCCCTTCGGCGTCCCCGTCTACGTCGCCCCCAGCTGGTTCGTCGTCGCCGCCCTCATCACCTGGGTCTTCGGCGGCCAGATCGACATCGTCCTGCCCGAGCTCGGAGCCGTCCGCTACCTCGTCTCCCTGTTCTTCGCAGTCGCCTTCTACGCCTCCGTACTCGTCCACGAACTCGCCCACACCGTCGCCGCCCTCCGCTTCAAACTCCCCGTCCGGCGCATCCAGCTCCAGTTCTTCGGCGGAGTCTCCGAGATCGAGAAGGAGACCGAGACCCCCGGCCGCGAATTCGTCCTCGCCTTCGTGGGCCCCCTCCTCTCCCTCGTCCTCGGCGGCGCCTTCTACCTCGCCATGCGACTCGTCGAGGCGGGCACCGTCCCCGGCGTCCTCCTCGCCGGCCTGATGATCTCCAACCTCATCGTCGCCGCCTTCAACCTCCTGCCCGGCCTTCCCCTCGACGGCGGCCGGATGCTCCGCGCCGTCGTCTGGAAGATCACCGGCAACGCCATGACCGGCACCGTCGCCGCCGCCTGGGTCGGCCGCGCCCTCGCCGTCGCCGTCCTCATCGGCCTCCCCCTCCTGACCCACACCGGCGCCCTCGGCAACGCCACCCAGGACATCACCGGCATGGACACCGTCCTCGACGCACTCCTCGCCGCGATCCTCGCCGCCATCATCTGGACCGGCGCGGGCAACAGCCTCCGGATGGCCCGGCTGCGCGAGCACCTCCCCGACCTGCGCGCCCGCACCCTCACCAGGCGCGCCGTCCCCGTCGAGTCCGCCACCCCCCTCTCCGAAGCACTCCGCCGCGCCAACGAAGCGGGCGCCCGCGCCCTCGTCGTCGTCGACGGACACGGCGAACCCACCGCCGTCGTCCGCGAAACAGCCATCGGCGCGGTCCCCGAACACCGCCGCCCCTGGGTCGCCGTCAGCGGCCTCGCCCAGGACCTCACCGACCGGCTGCGCATCCCCGCCGAACTCGCAGGCGAAGCCCTCCTCGACCGGCTCCGCGCCGCCCCCGCCACCGAATACCTCGTCGTCGAGGAAACCGGCGAGATCTACGGAGTACTCTCCACCGCCGACGTCGAGCGCGCCTTCGTCAAGGCCATGGCCCGCCCCCAGTAGCCGCCCGCGGGGCCGCCGCGCGGCGAGAGGGCACCCAAACAGCCGGTAGGCTGGTCACATGTCCGAACCGACCGGTGCCGCCCGACGACGCGGGCCCTTCAAGGTCGGGGACCAGGTCCAGCTGACTGACCCCAAGGGCCGCCACTACACGTTCACGCTCGAAGCCGGGAAGCAGTTCCACACCCACAAGGGTGCCTTCTCGCACGACGAGCTGATCGGGGCGTCCGAGGGCAGTGTTGTCCGTACCACGGGGAACGTCGCCTACCTGGCGCTCCGCCCCCTGCTCCCCGACTACGTCCTGTCCATGCCCCGCGGCGCAGCCGTGGTCTACCCCAAGGACGCGGGGCAGATCCTGGCCTTCGCCGACATCTTCGCCGGCGCCCGCGTCGTCGAAGCCGGAGTGGGCTCCGGCGCCCTCAGCGCCTTCCTGCTGCGCGCCATCGGCGACCACGGCATGCTGCACTCCTACGAGCGCCGCCAGGACTTCGCGGACATCGCCCAGGGCAACGTCGAACGCTACTTCGGCGGCCCGCACCCCGCGTGGACCCTCACCGTCGGAGACCTCCAGGACAACCTCTCCGACACCGAGGTCGACCGCGTCGTCCTCGACATGCTCGCCCCCTGGGAAACCCTCGAAGCCGTCTCCAAGGCGCTCGTCCCCGGCGGCATCATGTGTGCCTACGTCGCCACCACGACCCAGCTCGCCAGGACCGTCGAGTCCATCCGCGAGATCGGCTGTTTCGCCGAACCCCAGCCGTGGGAATCCATGGTCCGCAACTGGCACGTCGAAGGCCTCGCCGTCCGCCCGGACCACCGCATGATCGGCCACACCGGCTTCCTCGTCACCGCCCGGCGCCTCGCCGACGGTGTCGAGCCCCCCATGCGCCGCCGCCGCCCCTCCAAGGGCGCCTACGGCGAGGACTACGAAGGCCCCAACAAGGAACGCGGCAACAGCCAGCAGGCCTGAGCGGCCGTCGGGCACCCGCCCGACAGCCCCCGGCCGCCCGCCGCCCCAACAGACCGGCGCCGCCGTCCAGTTCCCGGACCGACACGAGAACTGGACGGCGGCGCCTTCGCGTTGCCACCCCCACGGGCGGCCGACCGCACGGGTTGACCCTTTCTTTGTACGAAGGCCGCCACCCCGGCGTTCCGCACCGCCACCCCCGTATGGCACGATTCCGGCACCCCTCCCGTCGCCGGCGCCCACCGGCACAGCCCCACAGGAGACACCCCGCGTGCAGAACTCCGCGCTCCCGGACCTCGCACACACCCGGCCCCGCGCGGTGCACTGGCTGGCCACCGCCGCCGCCACGGCCGCGGTCGTCGCCCTCGCAGGACTGCTCCAGCCCACCGCCGCCACCGCAACCGGGGCCACCCCGCAGCACACCGCCGACGGCCGCCCGGACACCCTCCCCCCGGCCCCCGGCCCCACCCGCGCGGGAGAGCCCGTGGCGGCCCCCGACGCGACAGCCGCCACGTACCCCCTGAAATGCCGCGGCGGCAGCACCACCGTCGTGAAGCAGGCCTCCGGCGACCTCGACGGCGACCACCGCCCCGAAACCGTCGCCGCCGTCCGTTGCCGGAGCGGCTTCGGCACGCCCCCCACCGGGATCTACGTCCTCACCTCGCCGCAGCGCGTCGTCGCGACCCTGCTGGACCCCGCCGACCAGCAAAACGTCACCGAGCTCACGGTCACAGGGGGCACCGTCACCGCGACCCTCCTCGGCTACTCCTCCGAGAACGTCGCCCGCTGCTGCCCCGACACCCGTGGCACGCACAAATGGCAGTGGCGGAACGGTACGTTCACCCGCTCCGCCACCACCGACGCCCGCGGCGTCTGACCCGGGTCCGGGCCACCGCGACCTACTCCGCGTCCGGCCCGTAGACCTCGACCCTGTCCGAAACCCGACGTACATGAATACAGTCGCCGGGGCACTCCTTCGCCGAGTCCACGACATCCGTCAGCAGCGTCAGCGGCACCGGAGTCGTGGCCCCAGGGGCCTGGAGCAACTCGTCGTCACCACTTTTCACATACGCGAGACCGTCGATGTCGAGCTCGAAGACCTCCGGCGCGTACTGCGCGCAGATCCCGTCGCCGGTGCAGAGGTCCTGATCGATCCACACCTCAAGAGGGTCCCCGACCTGGGCACCGTCCGCAGTGGGAGCCTCGTCCTGCACGCTCATATCTCCTGCCGTTCCCTGCGCGGTATGCACCAATTGAAGCCAGCCCTGACGGGTGTTGAACACTTCGACGATACAACCGCCCGCTTTCCGATGTTGCTGGGTGGGTATCCCCCCAGTGTGAGGGAGTACGCAAGGGTGAAGATCGGACACTCCTCGATCCTGTTTGTGATCTAGGGGTTTCAACCAGCACCCACCCAGGTAGGGTCAGGAAGCGTCCAGCTCCCCTTGGAGGAGGTGAGGACCGTGGCAGCCCACGACGACGACATCAACCGCGGCATCCGGCCCGCGCGAGGGTCCGAGGACCCCGCCGGACAGGTTGCCTATCTAGAGCAGGAAATCGCCGTCCTGCGACGCAAGCTCGCCGACTCTCCGCGCCATACGAGGATTCTCGAAGAGCGGATCGTCGAGCTGCAGACCAACCTGGCAGGCGTGTCCGCCCAGAACGAGCGGCTCGCCAACACGCTCCGCGAGGCCCGCGACCAGATCGTGGCCCTCAAGGAAGAAGTGGACCGGCTCGCACAGCCGCCGGCCGGCTTCGGCGTGTTCCTGGAAGCCATCGAGGACGGCACGGCCGACATCTTCACCGGGGGCCGCAAGCTCCGGGTGAACGTCAGCCCAGGCGTCGAGCTCGAAGAGCTCCGACGCGGCCAAGAAGTGATGCTCAACGAAGCACTCAACGTGGTCGAAGCCATGGAGTACGAGCGCGCCGGGGACATCGTCACCCTCAAGGAGATCCTTGAGGACGGCGAACGCGCCCTGGTCACCGGGCACACCGACGAGGAACGGGTGGTCAGGCTCGCCGAGCCGCTGCTGGACGTCACCATCCGCCCCGGCGACGCCCTGCTGCTCGAACCCCGCTCCGGCTACGTATACGAAATCATCCCGAAGAGCGAGGTCGAGGACCTCGTCCTCGAAGAGGTCCCGGACGTCGACTACGAGAAGATCGGCGGCCTGGGCAACCAGATCGAACTGATCAGGGACGCCGTCGAACTGCCCTACCTCTACCCCGACCTCTTCAAGGAGCACGAACTGCGGCCCCCGAAGGGCATCCTGCTCTACGGCCCGCCCGGCTGCGGCAAGACACTCATCGCCAAGGCCGTCGCCAACTCCCTTGCCAAAAAGGTCGCCGAGGTCACCGGACAACCCCAGGGGAAGTCCTACTTCCTCAACATCAAGGGACCCGAACTCCTCAACAAGTACGTCGGCGAGACCGAGCGGCACATCCGCCTGGTCTTCCAGCGAGCCCGTGAGAAGGCCAGCGAGGGCACCCCCGTCATCGTCTTCTTCGACGAGATGGAATCCCTCTTCCGCACCCGCGGATCCGGCGTCAGCTCGGACGTGGAGAACACCATCGTCCCCCAGCTGCTCGCCGAGATCGACGGCGTGGAAGGCCTGGAGAACGTCATCGTCATCGGCGCCTCCAACCGCGAAGACATGATCGACCCCGCGATCCTCCGCCCCGGCCGGCTCGACGTCAAAATCAAGATCGAGCGCCCGGACGCGGAAGCGGCCAAGGACATCTTCGCGAAGTACCTCAAGGCGACCCTGCCACTGCACTCCGACGACCTCACGGAGCACACCGGCTCCAAGGACGCCGCAGTACACGGCATGATCCAGACAGTCGTCGAGCAGATGTACGCGGAAACCGAGGAGAACCGCTTCCTCGAAGTCACGTACGCCAACGGCGACAAGGAAGTCCTCTACTTCAAGGACTTCAACTCCGGCGCGATGATCCAGAACATCGTCGACCGGGCCAAGAAGATGGCGATCAAGGCCTTCCTCGACCACAACCAGAAGGGCCTGCGGGTCGCGCACCTCCTCCAGGCCTGCGTGGACGAGTTCAAGGAGAACGAGGACCTGCCCAACACCACCAACCCCGACGACTGGGCCCGCATCTCCGGCAAGAAGGGCGAGCGGATCGTCTTCATCCGCACCCTCGTCACCGGAAAGCAGGGCGCGGACACCGGACGCTCCATCGACACGGTGGCCAACACCGGCCAGTACCTGTAGAACACAGCCCGGCTGCGGATACCAGCGGACACCCCGCCCGGTATCCGCAGCCGACTGCTTTCCACGACACCCGCCACGTACCCGGCAGGAAACCACCGCACAACCCAGCCACAACACAGCAAAGACGGTATTGATCTCCCCACCAGCGCAAAGGCGTTCTAGGCTCTTGGCGTACCGCCACCGCCGGTCGCACAGTGCGGGGACGGGCACCGCACACGCACCCGAGAACGAGCGGTACTTGAGCGCCGCCCCAGGACGGGGGCAGCGCCGGGCAAGGAGGGCCGCATGACCGTACGGCGAGTAATGGGCATCGAGACGGAATACGGAATCTCCGTCCCCGGGCACCCCAACGCCAATGCCATGCTCACCTCGTCCCAGATCGTCAACGCCTACGCGGCGGCGATGCACCGGGCGCGCCGCGCCCGCTGGGACTTCGAGGAAGAGAACCCGCTGCGGGACGCACGGGGCTTTGACCTGGCCCGCGAAGCAGCCGACTCCAGCCAGCTCACCGACGAGGACATCGGCCTGGCCAACGTCATCCTGACCAACGGCGCCAGGCTCTACGTCGACCACGCACACCCCGAGTACAGCTCCCCGGAAATCACCAACCCCATGGACGCGGTCCTCTGGGACAAGGCCGGCGAGCGCATCATGGCCGAAGCCGCCGAACGCGCCGCCCAGATCCCCGGCGGCCAGCCGATCCTGCTCTACAAGAACAACACCGACAACAAGGGCGCCTCCTACGGCACGCACGAGAACTACCTGATGAAGCGGGAGACCCCCTTCTCGGACATCGTGCGCCATCTCACCCCGTTCTTCGTCTCCCGCCAGGTCATCACCGGCGCGGGACGCATCGGCATCGGCCAGGACGGACACGAGCACGGCTTCCAGATCAGCCAGCGCGCCGACTACTTCGAGGTCGAGGTCGGCCTGGAGACCACCCTCAAACGCCCCATCATCAACACCCGGGACGAACCCCACTCCGACGCCGAGAAGTACCGCAGGCTGCACGTCATCATCGGCGACGCCAACCTCTCCGAGATCTCGACGTACCTGAAACTCGGCACCACCGCCCTGGTCCTGTCGATGATCGAGGACGGCTTCATCAACGTCGACCTCGCCGTCGACCAGCCGGTACGCACCCTGCACCAGGTTTCCCACGACCCCTCGCTCCAGCATCTGCTCACGCTGCGCAGCGGCCGGTCACTGACCGCAGTACAGCTGCAGATGGAGTACTACGAGCTGGCCAGGAAGTACGTCGAGGAACGGTACGGGGCGGACGCAGACGAGCAGACCAAGGACGTCCTCACCCGGTGGGAGGACGTCCTGAACCGCCTGGAGAACGACCCGATGAGTCTGTCCGGGGAACTGGACTGGATCGCCAAGCGGGAGCTCCTGGAGGGCTACCGCCGGCGTGACAACCTCGAATGGGACGCGCCCAGGCTCCATCTGGTCGACCTCCAGTACGCGGACGTACGGCCCGACAAGGGGCTGTACAACCGTCTGGCGGCACGCGGAAAGATGAAGCGGCTGCTGGACGAGAGCGCGGTCGAGCGGGCGGAGACGAAGCCTCCGGAGGACACCAGGGCGTACTTCCGCGGCCGCTGCCTGGAGCAGTACGCGGACGACGTCGCTGCGGCCTCCTGGGACTCGGTCATCTTCGACCTGCCGGGCCGGGACTCCCTCCAGCGGGTACCGACGCTGGAGCCGCTGCGGGGCACCAGGAACCACGTCAAGGAGCTGCTGGACAGGTGCCGCACGGCGGACGAACTGGTCCGGGTGCTGTCCGGGCACTGATGCGCGGCTGAAAAGGGCGCCGAGTGGGAATCACAGAAGTACGGAAGTACGGAGCGGATGTCGGACCCCGGTTATAGGGTTCGATCAAGGGTCCGGTAAGGGACCACCAGCAAAAGCATCCAACCGAGCGGGGTGAGGTAGAGATGGCGACCAAGGACACCGGCGGCGGACAGCAGAAGGCGACACGTTCCACCGAGGAGACCGAGGAGCAGACTGCGGAGGCGCAGGGCTCGGAAGACCTCAAGGAACGCCAGGAAAAGCTTTCGGACGACGTGGACTCTGTTCTGGACGAAATCGACGACGTACTCGAGGAAAATGCCGAGGAGTTCGTTCGTGGATTTGTTCAGAAAGGTGGGCAATAGCGGGAAAAACGGACAGGGTGTCAGGGGTGGAAACGAAATACTGCCCAGGGTGTTCACGCACCCTGTCTCTTGAGTATTTCGCGGGCGACCGAAATCGACGTGATGGGCTTCAGCCTCGTTGCCGAGAATGCGTGGCGGAGTACGGTGCTCGATATTATCGGCGACGCATGGAGGCGCAGGGCAAATCGGTCCGCGAAAAAGCTGATGTCCCGCCCGGCTACAAGGAGTGCCGAGGGTGTGGCCAAGTCAAACCGCACAGCGAATGGCATCGAAATGCCACCGCCTCGGACGGACTTGCCACCCGCTGCAAACCGTGCCGGGCGGAACAGGGCCGCGCCCACCACCTCAAACGCTCCTACGGCCTGACCGAAGCCCAACGCGACGAAATGGTCGCCTCCCAGGCCGGGGTCTGCACGATCTGTCTGAAGGCTCCCGCCGTACATGTGGATCACTGCCACGAGACGGGTAGGGTCCGAGGCGTACTGTGCTTCAACTGCAATGCGGCCATCGGCCAGTTGGGAGATGATCCCGACTCCTTGCGTCGGGCCATCGCATACCTGGAGGGAAACGCGTGGAAGCCAACACTCGTAGCACCGGGCGTCTACCAGCTGCCTTCCTGACGCCCGGGTCGTCCTCGTTCATGGACTTCCTCGGTGAGCACTCGCCCGAGATGCTCCCCGGCAAGCGGGTGCTGCCGCCCGTGCAGGGCGTCGTCGAAGCGCCGCACGGGACGACCATCGTGGCCGCCTCGTTCCCGGGCGGGGTCGTCCTCGCCGGCGACCGGCGCGCGACCATGGGGAACATGATCGCCCAGCGCGACATCGAGAAGGTCTTCCCGGCCGACGAGTACTCGGCGGTCGGGATCGCGGGCACGGCCGGCCTTGCCGTGGAGATGGTGAAGCTCTTCCAGCTGGAGCTGGAGCACTTCGAGAAGGTGGAAGGCGCTCAGCTCTCGCTCGAAGGAAAGGCGAACCGCCTCTCGACCATGATCCGGTCGAATCTCGGAATGGCCATGCAGGGGCTGGCCGTGGTGCCGCTCTTCGCGGGTTATGACGTGGACCGCGACAAGGGGCGCATCTTCTCCTACGACGTCACGGGTGGCCGTTCGGAAGAGCACGGATACGCGGCCACCGGGTCGGGTTCGGTGTTCGCCCGCGGCTCGATGAAGAAGCTGTACCGGAAGGACCTGACGGAGCAGGAGACCACGACGCTGGTCATCCAGGCGCTCTACGACGCGGCGGACGACGACTCGGCGACCGGCGGTCCCGATGTGGCCCGGCGTATCTACCCGATCGTGACCGTCATCACGGAGGACGGTTTCCGGCGGCTGACGGACGACGAGTCGGCCGAACTGGCCAGGGCGATTCTGGCGAAGCGCCTGGAGCAGCCGGACGGCCCGCGGGCCGCACTGCTCTGAATTCCCCGAGCCTCCGCGGTTCTTCCATGTTTTTGCCTCTGACAGAAAGGGACGGATAGCCGGTGTCGACGCCGTTCTATGTCTCACCCCAGCAGGCCATGGCCGACCGGGCGGAATACGCCCGGAAGGGCATCGCCCGTGGACGCAGCCTCGTTGTGCTGCAGTTTGCCGACGGCATTGTCTTCGTCGGCGAGAACCCGTCCCGTGCGCTGCACAAGTTCAGCGAGATCTACGACCGGATCGGCTTCGCCGCCGCCGGCAAGTACAACGAGTACGAGAACCTGCGGATCGGTGGCGTCAGGTACGCCGATCTGCGCGGGTACACCTACGACCGCGACGATGTGACGGCGCGTGGGCTGGCGAATGTCTATGCCCAGACGCTCGGCACGATCTTCTCCAGCAACGCGGAGAAGCCGTACGAGGTGGAGTTGGTGGTCGCGGAGGTCGGCGCGGAGCCGGAGGGTGACCAGATCTACCGGTTGCCGCACGACGGGTCGATCGTGGACGAGCACGGTTCGGTCGCGGTCGGCGGCAATGCCGAGCAGATCAGCAGTTACCTGGATCAGCGCCACCGTGACGACATGAGTCTGGCGGAGGCGTTGAAGCTGGCCGTGCAGGCGTTGTCGCGGGACACGAGCGGTACGGAGCGGGAGATTCCGGCGGAGCGGCTGGAGGTGGCGGTGCTGGACCGTACGCGGCCGCAGCAACGGAAGTTCAAGCGGATCGTGGGGCGGCAGTTGTCGCGGTTGCTGGAGGCGGACGGTGACGCGTCGGCGCCGACCGAGGCGCCTTCGGACACCGAGGAGGAGTAGGCTCCCGGGTCCCTTGGCAGGCCGGCAGGTCCAGCAGGACAGTAGGCCCAGCAGGACAGTAGGCCCAGCAGGACAGCAGGACAGCAGGCCCGGCAGGACAGCAGGCCCAGTTGGCCGGCAGAGCGGGTGCAGCAGGCCCGACAGGTCCCTGAGCAGGTGCTTGAGCGGTGACGTGTGGCCCCGGAGCGCGGTGTTCGGCGCTCCGGGGCCACACGTGTGTCAGGGGTGGGCGGGGGCCGCGGTGGTGTCGCGTACGACCAGGGTGACGGGGAGGTCGGTGCTGTCCGGGGTGCGGCCTTCGAGGACGGCGAGGAGGGCGGCCATGCCGCGGTTCCCGACCTGTTCGGCGGGGAGCCGTACGGTGGTCAGTTCGGGTTCGAGGGCGGTGGCGAGGGCGAGGTCGTCGAAGCCGGTGACGGAGACGTCGTCGGGGACGCGGAGGCCCAGGCGATGCAGGGCCTTGCAGGCGCCGGCGGCCAGGATGTCGTCGTCGCAGATGAGGGCGGTGGGGCGGGGGCCCGGTGCGGTGAGGGCACGGGTGGCTGCTTCGCGGGCGCTGTGCACGTCGAGGGCGGAGCGCACGGTGCGCAGCGTGGTGCCTGGGGTGGCGCGGAGGGTTTCGGCGAGGGCCCGGGCGCGGACGTCGAAGGTCCAGGAGTCGACGGCAGACGCGAGGTGGACGAGGCGGCGATGGCCGAGTCCGAGGAGGTGGCCGGTGACGCGGTGCATGCCGTCGGCTATGTCGAGGTTGACGTGGGCGGCGGCGTCGCCGCCGGCGGGGTCGTGGGGGTCGCTGTCGAGCATGACGAGGGGGAGTCCGGTGCCGCGCAGTGCGCCGAGGGCTCCGGTGGCCATGGAGGAGGCGATGACGCCGTCGAGGGCGGTGCGGGCGGAGGCGAAGGGGTCGCGGGCGGGGCCGATGCCGTCGGGCGAGGGGTAGAGGACGACGCCGAAGCCGTGCTCGGCGGCGGTGGCGGCGGCTCCGGCGTAGACGCGGGCGAAGAACTCGTTGGTGAGGGCGGGGACGACGAGGAGGGCGGTGCGGGTGCGGCCGAGGCGGAGGCTGCGGGCGGCCTGGTTGGGGCGGTAGCCGAGGTCGGCGGCGGCGGTGCGGACGGCGGCGGCGGTGCGCGGGGAGACGCGGCCGTGCCACTTGTCGCCGAGGACGAGGGAGACGGTGGCCTGGGAGACGCCTGCCGCTCGGGCGACGTCCCGGCTGGTGGGGGTGGTGCGGGCGGGGTGGGCGGGGGTGGTCACCGGGTTCTCCGTACGTCCTGGGCCGGGGTGCGTGCGGTGGACCTCCGGTCTGTGCACATGGTACGTATGACGCCGGTAGTTATACGTAAAACCTGGGTGTGCGCGGGCGCCGCCCGGGGAGAGGGGCGGAACAGATGGCCGCGGGATACGCCGAACTGCTCAGGACGCGGCACGCCGCGCGCCTGCTGGCCGGGACGCTGGTGGGGCGGCTGCCCAACGCGACGGCGCCGATCGCGATCATGCTGTTCACGCGGGCGGAGGGCGGGAGCTACACCCTGGGCGGTGCGCTGGCCGCGGTGTACGGGGTGGCGAACGCGGTCGGTCAGCCGCTGCTAGGGCGGGCGGTCGACCTGCGGGGGCAGCCGAAGGTGCAGCTCCCGGCGGCGTTCGTGTCCGCGCTGGGGGTGCTGCTGCTGTGTCTCTCGGGGGTGGGGCACCTGCCGCTCGCGTACGCGGCGGTGGTGGTGGCGGGTCTGTTCACACCGCCTCTCGAGGGCGGGCTGCGGGCGCTGTGGCCGAGTGTGCTGGGGGACGGGGACAAGGTGCACCGGGCGTACGCGATGGACGCGGTCGCCCAGGAGGTCATGTTCACGGTCGGCCCGCTGCTGGTGACCCTGCTGGTGTCGTTGTGGTCGCCGGCCGCGGCGCTGCTGGTGATCAACGGGATCGGGGTGCTGGGGGCCCTGTCGGTGGTGGTGTCGGAGCCGTCCAGGCGGTGGCGTTCGGCGCCCCGTGAGGCGCACTGGCTGGGCGCGTTGCGTTCACCGGGTCTGCTGGCGCTGCTGGGGTCGTTCTTCTTCGTCGGGGTGGCGCTGGGTTCGATCACGGTGGCGGGCGTGGCGTACGGGGACGACCACGGTGAGCCGTGGGTGTACGGGGCGCTGATGGCGGCGCTCGGTCTGGGGGCGTTGCTGGGCGGTCTGGTCTACGGGGCGCGGCAGTGGGCGGGGGCTCCGGAGCCGCGGCTGCGGGTGATCGTGGCGTTGCTGGCGGCGGGGTACCTGCCGTTGATGCTGACGCCGGGTGTGGTGGCGATGACGGTGCTGGCGGGGGTGGCGGGGGTGTTCCTGGCGCCCGCGCTGGCGTGTGCGTTCATCGTGGTGGACCGTCATGCGCCGCGGGGGACGGTGACGGAGGCGTTCTCGTGGCTGGTGACGACGTTCGGGGTGGGGTCGGCCGTGGGCACGGGTGCGGCGGGGCCCGCGGTTGAACTCGGGGGTACGGCGGCGAGTTTCGGTGTGGCGGCGGTCGGCGGGGTGCTGGCGCTGCTGGTTCTGCTGGCGACGCGCCGGGTGCTGACGGTTCCTCCGCCTGCTGCGGAGGGCGCTTCGGCCGTAAACGCGGAGGGGGGTTCCGAAAATGATCGAATCGGTGCCGTCGAACCCGGTTTCAGCTCAGGCCATCAGGCGTAATGTTCAGACATGGACCGCCGCATTTTCGGGCTGGAGAACGAGTACGGCGTCACGTGCACGTTCAGGGGACAGCGCCGACTGTCTCCTGACGAAGTGGCGCGCTACCTCTTCCGCCGTGTTGTGTCATGGGGCCGCAGCAGCAACGTCTTCCTGCGGAACGGCGCCCGTCTGTACCTCGACGTGGGATCGCATCCGGAATACGCAACTCCCGAGTGCGACAACCTGACCGAGCTGGTCACCCACGACAAGGCCGGCGAGCGCATTCTCGAGGGCTTGCTCGTCGACGCCGAACGCCGCCTGCACGAGGAGGGGATCGCGGGCGACGTCTATCTGTTCAAGAACAACACCGACTCCGCCGGGAACTCCTACGGCTGCCACGAGAATTACCTGGTGGCCAGGCACGGGGAGTTCTCGCGGCTCGCGGACATCCTGATTCCGTTCCTGGTGACGCGCCAGTTGCTGTGCGGTGCGGGCAAGGTGCTGCAAACGCCGCGTGGTGCGGTGTACTGCGTGAGCCAGCGCGCGGAGCACATCTGGGAGGGCGTCAGTTCCGCGACGACGCGTTCCCGGCCGATCATCAACACCCGTGACGAGCCGCACGCCGACGCGGAGCGTTACCGTCGGCTGCATGTCATCGTGGGCGACTCGAACATGTCCGAGACGACCATGCTGCTGAAGGTCGGTGCCACCGATCTGGTGCTGCGCATGATCGAGGCGGGCACGGTGATGCGGGACCTGACGCTGGAGAACCCGATCCGGGCGATCCGTGAGGTCAGTCACGACATCACGGGGCAGCGCAAGGTGCGTCTGGCCAGTGGCCGGGAGGCGTCCGCGCTGGAGGTGCAGCGCGAGTACTACGAGAAGGCCGTGGACTTCGTCGACCGTCGCGGAATCCGTGAGGGCAACGTGGCGCGGGTGCTGGAGCTGTGGGGCCGTACGCTCGACGCGATCGAGGCGGAGGACCTGGACCGGATCGACACCGAGATCGACTGGGTCATGAAGTACAAGCTGATCGAGCGGTACCGGGCCAAGCACAACATGCCGATGTCGCATCCGAGGGTCGCGCAGATAGATCTCGCGTACCACGACATCCACCGGCGCCGGGGTCTTTACTACCTGCTGGAGCGTAAGGGGCAGGCGGCGCGGATCTGCAACGACCTGAAGATCTTCGAGGGCAAGTCGGTGCCTCCGCAGACGACGCGGGCGCGGCTGCGCGGTGACTTCATCCGGCGGGCGCAGGAGCAGCGGCGGGACTTCACCGTCGACTGGGTGCATCTGAAGCTGAACGACCAGGCGCAGCGCACGGTGCTGTGCAAGGACCCGTTCCGGTCGGTGGACGACCGGGTGGAGAAGCTGATCGCGGGGATGTAGCGGCAGGTGTGAGTGAGGTGTGCGGCTGTGCGCCGGGGTGTTTTCGCTCCGGCGCACAGCCGTGTCGGTGCTCGTGGTGCTGCCGGGGCCAGGTCGTAGAGTGGCGGGACTGCCCGCACCCCCTATCGCGAGTTGGACTGATGATTCCCACAAAGACTGCCCGCCTTGCCGCTGCGGCGCTGGTTGTGCCCGCTCTGTTCCTGACTGCTGCCTGCGGGGGCGATTCCAAGGACGACGGGTCGAAGACGGCGTCGCCCGAGGCGACCGCCAAGGTGTCCGGGAAGTTCGGGGACCAGCCGACGATCGAGATCGCGAAGGGTGCGAAGGCGCCTGCGAAGGTGCAGGTGAAGACCCTCAGCGCCGGTACGGGCGCGGAGGTGAAGAAGACCGACTACGTGCGTCTGGACGTGGCGGGCAAGACGACCAAGGGTACGGATCTCGGTTCGACCTGGGCCAAGCAGAAGGGTGCGGATCCCAAGGCGCCGCGTACGCAGGTGGTGCAGGATCTGGCGCAGCCCAGCCAGCTGCCCCCCAAGGTGCTGGAGGGCCTGGTCGGCAAGAAGGTCGGCAGCCGGGTCGAGGTCGACGGGGCCGCCAAGGAGCTGGTCGGTCAGCTGAACCCGCAGATGGGCATCGCCCCCGAGGACGGTCTGGTGTGGGTGCTGGACATCGTCGCGGCCAAGACCTACGACAAGAAGTCCGGGGCCAAGGGTGAGCAGGCGGCTTCCGCTGAGGGCATGCCCGAGGTGAAGGCACAGGGCCCGAAGGCCGCGACGATCACCGTTCCGAAGGGTGAGAAGCCGCCGAAGGAGCTCAAGGAGCAGGTGCTGATCAAGGGCTCGGGCGACGAGGTGAAGGCCGGCCAGGGCCTGGTGGCCCAGTACACGGGTGTGAAGTGGGAGGACGGCAAGAAGTTCGACTCCTCCTGGGACCACGGTGGCGCCACGACGTTCCCGATCGGCGTGGGTGGCGTCATTCCCGGCTGGGACAAGGGTCTGGTCGGCAAGCACATCGGTGACCGGGTGCTGCTGGTGATCCCGCCGGAGCTGGCGTACGGCGGCAACAAGGACCAGGAGGCCCAGCAGCCTCCGCACGAGCTGGCCAAGAACAACCTGGTCTTCGTCGTGGACATCGTCGGCGCCGTCTGATTTCCACCTCTGTTCGATTCCCGGTGGCGGGTCGGCCTTTCGTGGACGGCTCTTTTCCGGTCCGTGCGAGACTGTTGCGGTTGTCCGGAAGATTCGTGTTGTAGGAGCGATTCAGTGAGCATCGAGAAGCCCGAGATCGACTTTCCCGAGGGTGGAGTCCCCGCGGACCTTGAGGTCAAGGACATCTGGGAGGGTGACGGCGCCGTCGCCAAGGCCGGTGACTTCGTGAAGGTGCACTACGTGGGTGTGGCCTTCTCCACCGGTGAGGAGTTCGACGCCTCGTGGAACCGCGGGAACCCGCTGGAGTTCCAGCTCGGTGCCGGTCAGGTCATCGCGGGCTGGGACCGGGGCGTGCAGGGCATGAAGGTCGGCGGTCGCCGTCGGCTGACCATCCCCGCGCACCTGGCGTACGGCGACCGCGGCGCCGGCGGCGGAGCGATCGCCCCGGGCGAGACGCTGATCTTCGTCTGCGACCTGGTGTCCGTCTGATCACGTCTTGTGCCGGCACGCGCACGCGCGTGCGGTGACAGAGGGCTCCCGCCCGGCCGGCGGGGGCCCTCTGCTGTTGCCCTCGGCTTTTGCCGCGACACCCCGGGGCGGTACGGTCGAGGGTCGTAGCGCCGGGTCAGTTCACGGCGCACTCCGGGATGAGAGGGCGTCGATGGCGATTGCCAAGGCCGAGCGTTTGATGAACCTGGCGCTGTGCCTGCTGGGAACCCGGCGCCCGCTCAGCAAGCGTGAGTTGAAGGCGTCCATCGAGGCCTATCTGGAGGCGGGCAGCGAGGAGTCCTTCAACCGGATGTTCGAGCGCGACAAGGACGATCTGCGCGAGCTCGGTCTGGTCATCGAGACCGTGGAGAACCTGGACGGCGACGCGGGTTACCTGGCGCGCCGGGACAGCAACCGGCTGCCCGCGATCACGTTGGACGCGGAGGAGGCCGCCGCTCTGGGGCTCGCTGCGAAGGTGTGGCAGCAGGCCCGTCTCGCGGGCGCGGCCAGTGGTGCGCTGCAGAAGCTGCGGGCGGCCGGGATGCCGGAGGCGGACGATCCGTACGCGACGCAGCACAGTGCGCTGGAGCCGCGGATCCCGGTGCACGAGGCGGCGTTCGAGCCGTTGATGCTCGCCTGTCGGGACCGGCGGCCTGTCGTGTTCGACTACCGCAAGGCGACCGCAGCCCGTCCGGAGAGCCGGCAGGTGGAGCCCTGGACGCTGGAGTGCTGGCGCGGCCACTGGTACCTGGCGGGCTGGGACCGTGACCGGGGGGCCGAGCGGGTGTTCCGGCTGTCGCGGATCACGGGCAAGGTGCGTTCACGGGCGGGGGCCTTCACCGCCGAGGTGCCGGACGTGGTGACGGTACGGGAGACGGTGGAGAGCTGGGCGGGGGAGACCGCGACCCGCAGCGCGCTGATCAAGCTGCGGGCGGGGTCGGGTTATCCGCTGCGGTCGCGTGCGAGCGCCGTGCGGGAACTGGGTGACGGGTGGGACGAGTTGGCGATTCCGTACGGGCACGGCCTCGATGCCTGGCTGGTCGAGTTCGGCCCGGACGTGGTGGTGCTGGAGCCCGCTGATCTGCGGGCGGACGTCGTGGACCGGCTGCGCGCCGTGGCCAAGGGCTGAGGGGCGGGACAGGGCTGTGGCGACCAATGCCATCGACCAGACGCGGCGGATGCTGTCGCTGGTGACGTATTTGCGGGAGCGGCCCGGCGCGCACGTGGACGACGTGGCGCGGGCCTTCGGGATCACCCAGGACGAGCTGATCTCGGACCTGGACGTGCTGCCGATGTGCGGGACCAGTTTCCGGGGCGGTGACCTGCTCGACATCGACACCGACGGCGAGCGGATCTGGTGGCGCAACCCGGATGCCTCCGGCGCGAGTACGGCGGAGCCGTTGAGGCTGGCGGCCGACGAGGCGACCGCGCTGCTCGTGGCGGCCCGTGCGGTCTCCACGCTGCCGGGGCTGCGCGAGGGCGACCGGCAGGCGCTGCTGCGGGCGACGGCGAAGCTGGAGGCGGCGGCCGGGGAGGCTGCGGGTGCCAGCTCGCGGCTCTCGGTGACCTTCGAGTCCGAGGGCGGGGTCTTCGCGGAGGTGGACCGGGCGATCTCGGAGCGGCGCCGGCTGTGGCTGCGGTACTACTCGCCTGCGCGTGACGAGCTGACCGAGCGCGAGGTGGACCCGATCCGGCTGTTCGCGGTGGGTCACACGTACATGGAGGCGTGGTGCCGTACGTCCGAGGCGCGGCGCACCTTCCGGCTGGACCGGGTCGCCGAGATCAGGCTGCTCGACGAGCCGTCGGCGCCGCCGGAGATCGAGCTGCGGGACCTCTCGGAGGGGTTGGTGCACCCTGCGGCTGAGGATCCCGAGGTGGTGGTCGAGGTGGGGCCCGGCGGGCGTTGGGTCGCCGAGTACTACCCGCACGACAGCGCCGAGGAGCTGCCGGACGGCGGGCTGCGGGTGACGCTGCGCACCCCGGACCCCACTTCGCTGCGGCGGCTGGCGCTGCGGCTCGGCAGGGAGGGCAGGATCGTGTCGCCGGTGGGGCTGGCGGTCAGTGCGCGGGAGGCGGCGCGCGAGGCCTTGGCGGCGTACGAGCGGGAGCCGGCCGAGGGGCCGGGCGCTCTCGCGTAACGGGCTCCTTGGCAGCGGTGGCAGACGGCAGTGTGTGTGATGGCAGTGGTGGTCCGAGCACGAGGAGAGCTGTGACATGTCGGTGATGTCAGGTTGTGCGGGTCCGGTGGAGGCGGTCCTTTTCAAGGCGGCCTGTCCGGAGTGCCGGGCCCGCTTCGAGCTGGCCGCGGGTGCGCTGCGGCTGGCGATCGGCGGCAGCCGTCGTACCACCTTCTACTCCTTCACCTGCCCGGAGTGCGGCGACGCCGTCCGCAAGCCGGCCGGGGAACGGATCGTGGAACTCTTGACCCGTGGTGGAGTCCGCACCCTGCGGCTGCACACCGCCCGGTGACAGGGGCCGTGCCCGGGGCTGCACACCGCCCGGTGACAGGGACCGTGCCCGCGACCCCTTAGGCTCTGCCCATGTTCTGGCCCATGCTCGCCATCGCCCTCGGTTTCCTCGGACTCGCCGTGCTCGGCGTCCTGGCGGTCCGGGTCTTCACCGAGCTACGGCGCCTGAGTGCGCAGGTCGCCGAGTCCTCGCGGCGCATCGGCGTCGCGGCCGGGGAGCTGGAGCGGTCGGCCGACGGCCTGGCGCGGACCGGCGGGGCCCTGCGCTGACGGCGCCGGTCTCCACCGGCGCCGACCGGAGCGGTAGGCTCGAAGGAGGCGGCCCCGAGCGAGGCGGCGGGCCGCAACCGGAGGTACGCACAAGCATTGCCCTGCGTTTACCCCTACGGGTTACGATCGCTGCCAAGCGCGGCGACCGGACAGGTGTCCGGCCGGTCGGGCAACCAGACTCCGTCGCCTCGGTGAAGAAGGTAAACAGCTATGGGTAGGCTCGGCCCCACCGAAATCATCCTCATCATCCTGGTCATCGTCCTGCTCTTCGGTGCCAAGAAACTGCCCGACATGGCCCGCTCGCTGGGCAAGTCCGCCCGCATCCTCAAGAGCGAGGCCAAGGCGATGAAGAAGGACGACCCGGACACCGCGGCCCCCGCGGACCCGCCGGTTCCGGGCACCGCCCAGGACGTGACGGCCCCCCGCACCATCAAGGCGGCTCCCGGCGACGTGACCAGCTCGCGTCCCGTCACCGAGCCGACCGACACCAAGCGCTGACCCCGGGACCGTCGTTCACGACCGGTGCAGCACCTGAACCGGTGACCGCCCGCCGCACGAGATGAGGACGTGGGTTGCTCAAGTCTGCCCGCAAGCAGGAGAAGGACCCCGAGGGACGGATGCCCCTCATCGAGCACCTGCGCGAGCTCCGCAACCGGCTCGCCAAGGGCGTGCTCGCGATTCTGGCGGTCACCATCGTGGCCCTGGTCTACAGCCAGGACCTGATGCAGTTCATCACCAAGTCGGTGCCCAAGTGCGGGCCCGGCATGACGAGCGACGGCGGAAACTGCGCCATCGTCTCGTTCAACACCCTGATGGCACCCTTCAGCGTGACCATCCAGCTCAGCCTCACCGCGGGTCTGGTGGTGTCCAGCCCGGTCTGGCTGTACCAGCTGTGGGCCTTCGTCGCCCCGGGACTGCACCGCAACGAGAAGAAGTACACCTACGCCTTCGTCGGCGCGGCCGTACCGCTCTTCGCGATGGGTGCCTACCTCGCCTACATGATCCTTCCCGTCAGCGTGAAGGTGCTGATCAGCCTCACGCCGGAAGGCTCCGCGAACATCCTCTCGCTCGGTGACGTCCTCGACTTCACCCTGCGCATGGTGCTGGTGTTCGGTCTCGCCTTCGAACTCCCGCTGGTGCTGGTCATGCTGAACCTGACCGGTGTGCTGAGCGGAAAGACGATGGTCAAGTGGTGGCGCGCGGTCATCATGGGCGTCTTCGTCTTCGGAGCGGTGATCACCCCGACGACCGACCCGGTGGGCATGCTGGCCCTCTCCGGACCGATCGTCGTCCTCTACTTCCTCGCCGTCGGCTTCTCCCTGCTGAACGACAGGCGGCGCCGGCGCAACAACCCGGACGCCGACCTCGACGACGACGAGGCGTCCCACCTGGACCTCACGCCCGAACCCCTGGGCCACGAGGTCGAACCGGTGGCCGCCTCACGGATGCTGCCGGAGCAGGCGGGCGCCAAGGGCGGCCCGAAGCAGCTGAACGGCTACGACGACATCACCTGATCCTGGACGACATCACGTGACCTTGTAGGGTCCCCCGGACGGAGACGGGGGGCCCTCACATGAGCAGAGCGACCGGCGGAGCAGCGAACGGCGCCGGGGCCGGCGGCGGGACCGGCCCCGGGACCGCGATCACGTTGCTCGTCAATCCCACCGCGGGCCGCGGCCGGGGCGCGCGGGCCGCGCAGCCGGCCGCCGCCGCGTTGCGGGAGGCCGGCCTCTCCGTGCGCACGGTGCTCGGCGCCGACGCCCAGGACGCGCTGCGCCGGGCCAGGGAGGCGGTCGGCGCGGGGACCGGGGCACTGGTCGCCGTGGGCGGCGACGGCGTGGTCAACCTGGCGCTGCAGGCCGTCGCGGGCACCGCCACCCCGCTCGGGGTCGTCGCGGTGGGCACCGGCAACGACTTCGCGCGACAGCTCGGCCTCCCGGTGCGGGACCCGCGCGCGGCCGGCCGGCTGGCCGCGGCGGCGCTCCTCGCCGGCCGGGCCAGGACCGTGGACCTGGGCCGGGCCGGCGGCCGGTGGTTCGGCGGGGTGCTGGCCTCCGGGTTCGACTCCCGGGTCAACGACCGCGGCAACCGGATGCGGCTGCCCGCCGGGCGCTTCAAGTACGACCTGGCGATCCTCGCCGAACTCGCCTCCTTCGAGCCGGTCGCCTACCGGATGCGCCTCGACGCGGGGCCCGTGCGGGAGATCGCCGCCACGCTCGTCGCCGTCGGCAACGCGACCTCGTACGGCGGCGGGATGAGGATCTGCGCGGACGCCCGCATCGACGACGGACTGCTCGACGTGACGGTGGTCGGCGACTGCTCCCGTACGACCCTGGTCCGCGTCTTCCCCAAGGTGTACCGGGGGACGCATCTCGGCCACCCGGCTGTCAGCACCTACCGGGCCAGGGCGGTCGAGCTGTCCGCGGCGGGGATCACGGCGTACGCCGACGGGGAACCGCTGGGAGCACTGCCGCTGACCGTGCGGTGCGTGCCGGGGGCGGTGCGGGTACTGGCGCCGCAGGAGCCCCGGTCCGGGGCCGAGTCCCACGGGTGAACAAAGATCGGGCTGACTGTCACAGGTGGCGGGTAGGCTCGAAGACAAGATGACAGAGGACCTCTCACCAGCCGAGCGATACGCCGCCTCCCGGATCCGCGCCGCCGAGGAGGCCACCGCGCTCTCCCCCTTCCGCGCCATGTACGAGTTCGACCTGGACCCGTTCCAGATCGAGGCCTGCCAGGCGCTGGAGGCGGGCAAGGGCGTACTGGTCGCGGCACCCACCGGCTCGGGCAAGACGATCGTCGGCGAGTTCGCCGTGCACCTCGCCCTGACCCAGGGCGGCAAATGCTTCTACACCACGCCCATCAAGGCACTGTCCAACCAGAAGTTCCAGGACCTCGTGCGGCGTTACGGCGCCGACAAGGTCGGGCTGCTGACGGGTGACAACAGCGTCAACGCGGACGCGCCCGTGGTCGTCATGACCACCGAGGTGCTGCGCAACATGCTCTACGCGGGCTCGCAGTCCCTGCTCGGCCTCGCATACGTGGTGATGGACGAGGTGCACTACCTCTCCGACCGCTTCCGCGGAGCGGTGTGGGAGGAGGTGATCATCCACCTGCCCGAGTCGGTGACCCTGGTGTCGCTCTCGGCCACCGTCTCCAACGCGGAGGAGTTCGGCGACTGGCTCGACACGGTGCGCGGCGACACCGCCGTCATCGTCTCCGAGCACCGCCCCGTGCCGCTGTGGCAGCACGTGCTGGCCGGCCGCAAGATGTACGACCTCTTCGAGGAGTCCGACGACGGCCGCGGCGGTCGCCGCGAGGTCAATCCCGACCTGCTGCGGATGGCCCGCCTGGAGAACCAGAAGACGTACAACCCGCGCGACCGGCGCCGGGGCAAGACGGTCCGCGAGGCCGACCGGGAGCGTGAGCGCCGCCAGCGCATCCGCATCTGGACACCGAGCCGCGCCGAGGTCATCGAGCGGCTCGACTCCGCGGGGCTGCTGCCCGCGATCACCTTCATCTTCAGCAGGGCCGGCTGTGAGGCCGCCGTCCAGCAGTGCCTCTACGCGGGACTGCGGCTCAACGACGAGGACGCCCGCCGGCAGGTGCGCGAGATCGTGGAGGAGCGCACCGCCGCCATCCCCGGCGAGGACCTGCACGTCCTCGGGTACTACGAGTGGCTCGAGGGCCTGGAGCGGGGCATCGCCGCACACCACGCGGGGATGCTGCCGACCTTCAAGGAGGTCGTCGAGGAGCTGTTCGTACGGGGCCTGGTGAAGGCCGTCTTCGCGACGGAGACCCTCGCGCTGGGCATCAACATGCCCGCCAGGTCCGTGGTCCTGGAGAAGCTCGTCAAGTGGAACGGCGAACAGCACGCCGACATCACCCCCGGCGAGTACACCCAGCTCACCGGCCGTGCCGGACGGCGCGGCATCGACGTCGAGGGTCACGCGGCGGTGCTCTGGCAGCGCGGCATGGACCCGGGCGCGCTCGCCGGGCTGGCGGGCACCCGCACCTATCCGCTGCGCTCCAGCTTCCGGCCGTCGTACAACATGGCGGTCAACCTGGTCCAGCAGTTCGGCCGGCACCGCTCTCGGGAGCTCCTGGAGACGTCCTTCGCCCAGTTCCAGGCGGACAGGTCGGTCGTCGGGATCTCCAAGCAGGTCCAGAAGAACGAGGAGGGACTGGCGGGCTACCAGCAGGGCATGACCTGTCACCTCGGGGACTTCACCGAGTACGCGGCGCTGCGCCGCGACCTCAAGGACCGCGAGACGGACCTGGCGAAGCAGGGCGCCGCCCAGCGCCGGGTGGCGGCGGCCGACTCGCTGGAGAAGCTCAAGATCGGCGACGTCATCCATGTGCCGACGGGGAAGTTCGCGGGCCTGGCACTGGTGCTCGACCCGGGAGTCCCGGCGGGCCGCACCAACGGGTACCACCGCGGCTTCGAGCAGCACGACGGGCCGCGCCCCCTGGTGCTGACCGCCGAGCGGCAGGTGAAGCGGCTCGCGGGCATCGACTTCCCGGTGCCGGTGGAGGCACTGGAGCGGATGCGCATCCCGAAGTCCTTCAACCCGCGCTCCCCGCAGTCGCGGCGCGACCTGGCGGCCCAACTGCGTTCCAAGGCCGGGCACATCGCGCCCGAGCGGCACCGTAAGGGACGCGCGGAGGCCGCCGACGACCGGGAGATCGCCCGGCTGCGGGCCGCGCTGCGCGCACACCCGTGCCACGGCTGCGACGAGCGCGAGGACCACGCCCGCTGGGCGGAACGGTACTACCGGCTCCAGCGCGACACCCGGCAGCTGGAGAACCGGATCGAGGGGCGGACCAACACCATCGCCCGTACCTTCGACCGGATCTACGCCCTGCTGACCGAGCTGGACTACCTGCGCGGTGACGAGGCGACCGACCACGGCAAGCGGCTGGCCAGGCTGTACGGCGAGCTGGACCTGCTGGCGTCGGAGTGCCTGCGGGCGGGCGTCTGGGAGGACCTGAACCCCGCCGAACTGGCCGCGTGCGTCTCGGCGTTGGTGTACGAGGCACGGCAGTCCGACGACGCGGTCGCGCCGAAGGTCCCGGCGGGCGCGGCCAAGGACGCGCTCGGGGAGATGGTACGGATCTGGGGCCGGCTCGACGCCCTGGAGGAGGACCACAAGATCAACCAGGCGGAGGGGGTCGGCCAGCGTGAGCCGGATCTCGGCTTCGCCTGGGCGGTCCACATGTGGGCCTCCGGCCGGAACCTCGACGAGGTGCTGCGCGAGGCGGAGATGCCGGCCGGTGACTTCGTGCGCTGGTGCAAGCAGGTGATCGACGTGCTCGGCCAGGTGGCCGCAGCGGCTCCCCGGGAGAACAGCACGGTCACCAAGAACGCCCGGAAGGCCGTGGACGCGGTCCGCAGGGGAGTGGTGGCGTACAGCTCGGTGGGGTGAGTGGCGGCAACTCGGCGGGGTGAGCGGTCGGTGCTCGGTGGGCCGCTCACCCGCTACGAGGGCTCCGGGCCCCGGTCGGACACTGTCCTGGCCGGGGCCTTCGTCATGCCGGGGCGGCCCAGCCGTCGGGGTCGTCCCAGGCCTGGAGGGTGCGGCGGCTCTCGAAGCGGCGCTGCGCACCGGTCAGCGGGTCGGTGAACTCCAGGGAGCGGGCCAGGAGTTGGAGCGGCCTGCTGAAGTCGTCAGGGGCCGGGTCGGTGAGGTACGGGAAGTACGGGTCGCCGAGGAGCGGCAGGCCGACGGCGTTCATGTGGACGCGGAGCTGGTGGGTGCGGCCGGTGTGCGGGGTGAGCCGGTAGCGGGCCAGGTCCGCGCGGTGCTCGACCAGTTCGATGCGGCTCTCGCTGTTGGGCTCGCCCGGTACCTCGCGGGCGGCGACGACGCCGGACGTCTTCTCGATGCGGCTGCGGACCGTACGGGGAAGGGCGAGTGCGGGGTCGTACGGGGCCAGCGCCTCGTACTCCTTGCTGATCCGGCGGTCCCTGAAGAGGTTCTGGTACGCGCCGCGCACCTCCGGGCGCACGGTGAACAGCACCACCCCCGCGGTGAGCCGGTCCAGGCGGTGCGCCGGACTCAGGGCGGGCAGGCCCAGCTCGTGTCGGAGCCGGGCGAGCGCGGTCTGGGTGAGGTGGCGGCCGCGGGGAGTGGTGGCCAGGAAGTGCGGCTTGTCGGCCACCAGGATGTTCTCGTCGCGGTGCAGCACGGCGAGCGGAAAGGGCACCGTGACCTCCGCGGGCGGCTCGCGGTGGAACCAGACTTCGAGGCCCGGCGAGTACGGCGCGTCCGGGGCGAGCGGAACACCGTCGGCCGTGACGAACGCCCCCGCCCCGAGCATCCGGTCCACGACACCGGGCCCGGCCGCGGAGAGCCGCGCGAGGAGGTGGGCACGGGCGGTGGGCGGGGACTGCGGTGCGCGGGCCGGGGCCCCGGCGCCCTCGCCGGTCGCGACGGGCGGGAACACCAGACGTACGGGATCGATGCCCAGGCGCTGGGGGAGGGGCGCAGGGGTGTGCCTGCGGGAGCGGGGTCTTCGGTTCATGTCGGGTCAAGCGTACGGACGCGCGGACACGAGCTGTCCCGGAGCATGCGACGACGCGCCCCCGAGGGAGTCAGGGGGCGCGTCGAAGGCGTCGCGGACACCGTGCGCGGCGGTTCGCCCACACGCGCCGTGTGGGGGAGCCCGCAGGCCCGCCACGCAGGCAGCCGGTCACGGCCATGGACGGCCGTGGCCGGCTGCCGGACCGGCCGCCGGGGGTGTCGTACGAGGCGGCCGGCCGGAGGGTCGTCAGGCCTTCGGCATGAGGACGGTGTCGACGATGTAGACGGTGGCGTTGGCGGTCGGGACGTTGCCGCAGACCACGTTGGAGGTGTCGTTGACCTTGTAGG
>NZ_JBIVVC010000014.1:178677-217756 GCF_044757485.1 Streptomyces sp. NPDC091272 | reverse complement strand
CCGGGGGGGGGGGTTCCGGGGCTTTTTGAGTTTCTTAGTCATGGGGGGTGGGTGGGGGGGGGGGTGGGGGTTTTGGGGGGGGGGGGGGGGGGGGGGGGGGGGTGTGGGGGGGGGGGGGGTTGGGGGGGGGGGGGGGGGGGTGTGGGGGGGGGGGGGGTGGGGGGGGGGGGGGGGGGGGGGGGGGGGGGCGGGGGGGGGGGCCCGGCCCCGCCGGGAGGTCAGTTGAGGGTGTCGGGGTCGGGCCCGGTGCGCATACCCCGGTCCAGCGCGGAGATGGCGTCGAGCTCCTGCTGGTCCAGTACGAAGTCGAAGACGTCGAGGTTCTCGCGGATGCGGGCCTCGGTGACCGACTTGGGGATGACGACGTTGCCGGTCTGGAGGTGCCAGCGCAGGACGACCTGGGCCGGGCTCCTGCCGTGCCTGGCGGCGATCGAGGTGATCGCTTCGTCCCCGAGGACGGCGCCCTGCGCGAGCGGGCTCCATGCCTCGGTGACGATGCCGTGCCGGGCGTGGAACTCGCGCAGCTCCCGCTGCTGGAGGCCGGGGTGCAGTTCGATCTGGTTGACGGCGGGGACGACGGACGCCTTGTCGAGCAGCCGCTCCAGATGGGCCGGCTGGAAGTTGGAGACGCCGATGGCGCGGGTGCGCCCGTCGGCGAGCAGCTTCTCCAGGGCGCGCCAGGTGTCGGTGTAGAGGTCGCGGGCCGGGGCCGGCCAGTGGATCAGGTAGAGGTCGACGTGGTCCAGGCCGAGCTTGTCGAGCGAGGCGTCGAAGGCGGTGAGCGTGGCGTCGTAGCCCTGGTCGGCGTTCCACAGCTTGGTGGTGACGAACAGCTCGTCGCGGGCGGTCCCGGACTCGGCGAGGGCCCGGCCGACGCCGCCCTCGTTGCCGTAGACGGCCGCGGTGTCGATGCTGCGGTACCCGGCTTCGAGTGCGGAGCGGACGGCGGCGGTGGTGTCCTCGTCCGGCACCTGGAAGACGCCGAAGCCGAGCTGCGGCATCTGGACGCCGTTGTTGAGGGTGAGGGTGGGGATCTGGGGGAGCGAAGTCATGATGGCGCTGTTCCTTGGTCGGTGCGGTGGGGGGTGGTGCGGTGGGGGGTGGTGCGGTGGGGGGTGGTCAGTGGTGGGCGGGGGCGGGCTGCTGCGCCGGAGTGGGCCGGGCGGGCGGTGCGGCCGGCGCCGTGCTGCCGGGCGAACCGGCGACCACGTCCGAGGCCGTCACGGGGCGCTCCCTGCGCTCCAGGAGGCTGGAGACGACGGCGAGCAGCAGCGCGCCGACGGCGAGGGAGGCGCCCACCCAGTTCGGCGAGGTGTAGCCGAAGCCCGCGGCGATCACGATGCCGCCGAGCCAGGCGGACAGCGCGTTGCCGAGGTTGAAGGCGCCGATGTTGACGGCGGAGGCCAGGGTGGGGGCGCCGTGCGCGTGGTCCAGCACCCGCTTCTGGAGCGGGGGCACCGTGGCGAAGCCGAGGGCGCCGATGAGGAAGACGGCCACTGCCGCCGTGACCTTGTTCTGCGCGCCGACGGTGAACAGCGCGAGGACCACGGCCAGGCCGCCGAGTGCGGTGAAGAGCAGCGGCATGAGCTTGCGGTCGGCGAACCTGCCGCCGATCAGGTTGCCGGTGACCATGCCCAGGCCGAAGAGGACCAGGAGCCAGGTGACCGACGACTGCGCGTAGCCCGTGACGTCGGTCATCATCGGGGCGATGTAGGTGATGGCGGCGAAGACGCCACCGAACCCGAGCACGGTCATGGCCATCGCCAGGAGTACCTGGACGTTCTTGAACGCGGCGACCTCGTGCCGCAGCCGGACGCCCTGCGCCTTGGGCACGTCCGGGACCAGCTTGGCGATGCCGAGGAGGCCGAGGAGGCCGAGCGCAGCCACCAGGAAGAAGGTGACGCGCCAGCCGGCGCTCTGGCCGACGAAGGTGCCGAGCGGCACGCCGACGACGTTGGCCACGGTCAGGCCGGTGAACATCATCGAGATGGCGCCGGCCTTCTTCTCGGGGGCGACCAGTTCGGCGGCGACCACCGAGCCGATGCCGAAGAACGCACCGTGGGCGAGCGAGGCGACCACCCGGCCGATCAGCATCACCGAGAAGCTGGGCGCGACCGCCGAGACGACGTTGCCCACGATGAAAAGGCCCATCAGGAGCATCAGCATGTTCTTGCGGGAGATCTTGGTGCCGAGGACGGTCATGAGCGGTGCGCCGAACATGACCCCCAGGGCGTATCCGGTGACCAGGAATCCGGCGGTGGGCACCGAGACGCCGAAGTCGGCGGCGACATCGGGGAGCAACCCCATGATGACGAACTCGGTGGTGCCGATTCCGAAGGCCCCGATGGCGAGGGCCAGGAGCGCGAGAGGCATGGGAGCGACCTTCCGAGGTACATTGCGATAGCGCCTTACAAGCGAAGACAATAATTGCAGACGCGGGCTAATGCAAACGCGCTGTATCTGGGTTGCTGCTCGGGGGTGCGGTTTCGGGACGCGCGGCTTCGGGACGCGCGGCGGCCCGGCGCCCTGGGTGCGATCCCCGCCCGCCCCGCGCCCTTAGGGGATGCGTAGGCCCGGCCGCTACGTGCGGTGTGCGGTGGGATGGCCGGATTCCGTCCCGTCGAGGTGGCGCTGCGGCCGGGGTGCGGAGTGCCGCGGGTGGGGTGCGGCGTGATACTCGGCTGAATCCCGCCGGTACCCGGGCAAACACCGTCAGGTCACGATCATCGTATCGAGCTAATGTCACCGGTTTCCCCGGGCCGACGGGCCGCACCGGTCGCTACTGTTCCACCGTGTCTGGCGGGATTCCCAGACCTTCGCCCCGCCTTGGGGGCCTTCACCGACCTCTGCCCCTGTTGCTCCCTCTTCCTTCTTGCTTGCTTGCTCTTACTCCCCCGGTACCGGCACCGGCGCCTCGTCACGGGTGACGGGTGCACGCCGGCCGCCGTCCCGACCAAGGAGAACCCTCCCGAATGAGTGTGGAAACGAGCCCCGAGCCGCAGGTCGAGCCGGACCGGCAGTCCCTGAGCACGGCAGCCGCCCGCAACCTCGCCACGACGACCAAGTCCGCCCCGCAGATGCAGGAGATCACCTCCCGCTGGCTGCTGCGGATGCTCCCCTGGGTGGAGACCAAGGGCGGTGCCTACCGGGTCAACCGCCGCCTGAGCTACGCCGTCGGGGACGGCAGGGTCGACTTCGTCCAGGACGGCGCCGCGGTCCGGGTGATCCCCCGCGAACTCGGTGAACTGGCCCCGCTGCGCGGCTTCGACGACGTCGAGGTGCTGACCGCGCTCGCCGGCCGGTGCGAACAGCGCGACTTCCGGGCGGGTGAGACGCTGGTGGAGCGGGGCACGTCCGCCGACCGGCTCCACCTGATCGCGCACGGCCGCGTCACGCAGAGCGGCGTCGGGCAGTACGGCGACGAGCAGTCGGGGCCCGTGCTCGCCGACGGCGACCGGTTCGGGGACCAGGCACTGTGGGACGCGGACGCCCGCTGGGAGTACACCGTCACCGCCGAGACGGCGGGCACCCTGCTGACCCTCTCCCGCGCCGACTTCGCGGCCGTCCAGGACTCCGCCCCTCAACTGCACGAGCACATCGAGGAGTTCAGGGCGCTGCCACGGCAGCGGCAGAACCACAAGGGAGAGGCGGAGATCGCGATGTCGGCGGGGCACGCGGGCGAGCACCAACTCCCCGGCGCCTACGTCGACTACGAGTCCCGGCCGCGCGAGTACGAACTCTCCGTCGCGCAGACGGTGCTGCGGGTGCACAGCCGGGTCGCCGACCTCTACAACGGGCCGATGAACCAGACCGCCGAGCAACTGAGGCTCACCGTCGAGGCGTTGCGCGAACGCCAGGAGGACGAGCTGATCAACAACCGGGAGTTCGGGCTGCTCCACAACGTGGACTTCAAGCAGCGTGTCCAGCCGCACTCGGGACCGCCCACCCCGGACGACCTGGACGAGATCCTCTGCCGGCGCCGGGGCTCCAAGTTCTTCCTCGCCCACCCCAGGACGATCGCGGCGATCGGACGCGGGTTCTCCGCGTACGGGCTCTACCCGGACCACGTCGACCTCGGCGGCCAGCAGGTACCCGCCTGGCGGGGCGTCCCGATCCTGCCCTGCAACAAGATCCCCATCAGCAAGGAGAACACCAGCTCCATCCTGGTGATGCGGACCGGGGAGGACAACCAGGGCGTCATCGGCCTGCGGCAGACCGGCCTGCCCGACGAGTACGAGCCGGGGCTCTCGGTCCGCTTCATGGGGATGAACGAACAGGCGCTCATCTCCTACCTCGTCACCACCTACTACTCCGCGGCCGTCCTCGTGCCGGACGCGCTCGGCATGCTGGAGAACGTCCAGATCGCCCGCAGGAGCGCCTGAACCCGGCCGGCGGACGAAGGCGGGGCCCTCGGACCCCCGCACCCGCGCGTACGGCGCCCGGACCAGTCGAACACCTCAGCAAGGAGCCATGGATGCCCGCGCCCGAGCCGACCCCCGCGCAGTCGAGCCTCCCCGAGGCCGCCTCGCGCTTTGGGGCGCACGTACTCGCCGACGCTGCCGCCCGCGCCTGCGACATCACGGCCGCCACCGGGGGCCCACCCCGGGTACCGTCCCTGCCGGAACCGCCACCGCCCGCCGCGCTCCCCATCGCGCCTCCGCCGCTCTCCGTACTGCCCGCCGGGCCGCCACCGCCCGCCGCACCCCTCGCCGGGCCGCCACCACCCGCCGCACCCTCCGCCGACCCCCCGCCGCTCTCCGCGGACCTCGCGCGGGTCCTGCGCGGACCCAGTGGGCTCGGCACTTCGGGCCTGCGTCTGAGCCCGCGCACACCGGCCGACGAGCCGGCGGCGCCGGTACCCGGCGAGGCGCCCGAGGGCAGGCCGGTCCCGGGCCTCTACTTCCACCCCGTACCCGAGCCGGATCCCGTACGGGTGGAGGAGGTGGGCCGCCGGATCAGGTCCTGGGCGCTGGACGAGGTCGACCTCTTCCCCGAGGAGTGGGCGGAACAGTTCGACGGCTTCTCCGTGAGCCGCTACATGGTCGGCTGCCACCCGGACGCCCCCGGCATCGACCACCTGATGCTCGCCACCCGGCTGATGGTCGCCGAGAACGCGGTGGACGACTGCTACTGCGAGGACCACGGCGGCTCGCCCGTCGGGCTCGGCGAACGGCTGCTGCTCGCCCACACCGCCCTCGACCCCCTGCACACCACGAAGGAGTACGAACCCGGGTGGGCGCAGTCGCTCCACTCGGACGCACCGCGGCGCGCCTACCGCTCCGCCATGGAGTACTTCGTCAGGGCGGCGAGCGCCTCCCAGGCCGACCGGCTCCGGCACGACATGGCCCGGCTGCACCTGGGCTACCTCGCCGAGGGCGCCTGGGCGCAACTGGACCGCGTGCCCGAGGTGTGGGAGTACCTGGCGATGCGTCAGTTTAACAACTTCCGCCCCTGCCCCACCATCACCGACACCGTCGGCGGTTACGAACTCCCCGCCGACCTGCACGCCAGGCCCGAGACACAGCGCGTCATCGCGCTCGCGGGCAACGCCACCACGATCGTCAACGACCTCTACTCGTACACGAAGGAGCTCGCCGCACCCGGCAAGCACCTGAACCTGCCCGTGGTCATCGCCGAACGCGAGGACCTGACCGAGCGGGACGCCTATCTGAAGGCGGTCGAGGTCCACAACGACCTCATGCACAGCTTCGAGTCCGAGGCAGCCCAACTGGCCGCCGACTGCCCGGTGCCGCCCGTGCAGCGCTTTCTGCGGGGCGTGGCCGCCTGGGTCGACGGCAACCACCACTGGCACATGACCAACACCTACCGCTACAGCCTGCCCGACTTCTGGTGAGAAGAATGGAACCCCCTGTGACCAGCACCGAGTTCAGCACCAAGACGTCCGCCGGCACCCCGTCCGGCACCTTCGTCCCGCACCCCTCGACGCCCTACCAGGGAGACATCGCCCGTTACTGGGACGGTGAGGCCAGGCCCGTGAACCTGCGGCTCGGCGACGTCGACGGCCTCTACCACCACCACTACGGCATCGGCGACGTCGACCGTTCCGCCCTCGGCGACGCCCAGGACAGCGAGGCCGAGAAGAAACTGATCGCCGAGCTCCACCGGCTGGAGTCCGCCCAGTCCGAACTCCTCCTCGACCACCTCGGCGCCATCGGCCCGCAGGACACCCTGGTGGACGCGGGCTGCGGCCGGGGCGGCTCCATGGTCATGGCCCACCAGCGCTTCGGCTGCAAGGTCGAGGGTGTCACGCTCTCCGCCAAGCAGGCCGAGTTCGGCAACCGGCGCGCCCAGGAACTCGGCATCCAGGACCACGTCCGCGCCCAGGTCTGCAACATGCTGGCCATGCCCTTCAGGACCGGTCAGGCCGCCGCCTCGTGGAACAACGAGTCGAGCATGTACGTCGACCTGCACGACCTGTTCGCCGAACACTCCCGGGTCCTGGCGGTCGGCGGCCGCTATGTCACCATCACCGGCTGCTGGAACCCGCGTTACGGCCAGCCCTCCAAGTGGGTCTCGCAGATCAACGCGCACTTCGAGTGCAACATCCACTCCCGCCGGGAGTACCTGCGCGCCATGGCCGACAACCGCCTGGTACCGCAGGCCGTCGTCGACCTGACACCCGCGACGCTGCCCTACTGGGAGCTGCGGGCCACGTCCTCGCTGGTCACCGGCATCGAGGAAGCGTTCATCAACTCCTACAAGGACGGTTCCTTCCAGTACGTCCTGATCGCTGCCGACCGCGTCTGAAGGTGAGACCCGAGCCCCGTCACGGAGCTTGGTGACGGGGCTCGGAAGGGGGTGGGGCGAGGGGCGTGGCGGCGAGCTGTTCCCGCACCCACCCCGGGTCCGGATTGACGTGCGGGCGGCCGTCCACGAAGACGGTCGGCACGGTCTCGTTGCCGTCGTTGACCGCCCGTACGATCGCCGCGCCCGCGGGATCGCGCCAGATGTCGACCCAGTACAACTGCCCGGCACCGCGCCCCAGCCGGATGCGCAGCCGCTGGCAGAACTTGCAGCCCGGCCGCCAGAAGACGACCGGCCTGCCGTCCGCCGCGCTGCGCCGCAGTGCCTCCTGCGCACCGACCGGCCGCGGGAACACCCAGGCCGTGTGGGCGACCGCGAGCAGCACGAAGAACGCGAGAAGCGCGACGGCGGCGCCGGTACTCCCGTCGGCGAACAGCCCGGTCGAGGCGAACGCTCCGCAGAGCACGAGAACCGCCGGCAGGATCCACGGACGGGTTCGGAACCTGAACTCCCCGATGTTCATGGCCGTGACGGTACCCCCTGGCTCAGCAGCTCGGCGAAGCGCCCGGCGTGGAAGAGTACGTCCGCGTCCTCCACCTTCGTACCGTCCACGAGCACCGAGGGGACGGACTCCTCGCCACTGGCCCGGAACGCCCGCTGCGAGGCCTCGACCCAGTCCCCGTAGGAGAGTTCGGCGACCGCCTTGTCGAACGCGGCGCCGCGCAGGCCGGGCACCCGGGAGGCGAGCTTCAGCAGGAAGGCGTCGGTGAAGCCCTCGGCCTCCTCGCTGTCCTGGGCCGCGAAGACGGCCTCCTGGTACTCGGCGAACTTCCCCTGTTCCAGGGCCGCGCGCATCGCGTTGGCCGCCCTGGTCGAGCCGGCCACCTCGCCGCGGTCCAGGAACGAGGCAATGGTGTACTCGGCCTTCACCGTTCCGGTGGCGACCGCCTTCGCCACCGCCTCTCCGCCGCCGTTCTCGAACTTGGCGCAGTAGCCGCACTGCGGGTCCACCGAGATCCGTACCGTGCGCGGGGCGTCCCGCTTGCCCACCACGATCGTCGTGCCGTCCTCGGCGAGCGCCGCGGGCAGCCCCGACGTGTGGCCGGCGGACCGGGTGGTCCGTCCGCTGTCCGTCGTACCGGTCTCGGCCGAGGCACTCGGGGTGGAGGCACAGGCGGTGGCGCTGACGCCGATCAAGCCTGCCGCCAGTACGGCGGCTGCCACCCGCGACGACCTGTGCCGATGTGCGTGGCGCGGGCGGGCACGGGGGTGTTCCTGAGCGGCCATGAAGCGAGCCTCCTGGGTGGTGCCTGGTTCTCCTGCCTTCACGCTAGGCACCCCCGGCCCCCGTCAGGACCGGCGGAAGACCCCTTCCACGGGCCGTAGGTCCATAACGCCCCCGGTCGTGTCAGCCCGCGCTCCCGAGCAGCAGTGCGAGCAGCACCGCCGAACAGCCCAACTCGATCAGGCCCACGGCCTTGACGCGCAGGCCCCGGCCGGGGAGGAACGCGGCCCGCAGCAGGCAGAAGGCGAACAGCACGGCCCACAGCGGGTTCATCAGCAGCACGCAGACCAGCGCGACCGCGTGATAGGCGACCGAGCCGTAGAGGTAACGCGGGTTGCGCCGCTCACGGATCATCGCCTTCACATGGAGGACGGTGCCGGCGAAGTAGAGGAGGCAGGCGGCGCACGCCGTCGCCCCGTCGCCGAGCGAGCCGCCGCCCAGCCGCAGCGCCATGAGCAGCGCGCCGCACGCGGGGACCACCGCCACCAGGCCGTTCACCAGTGCGCGCTCCCGGTTGCGCAGCGCGTACAGGGTGTTGACCGCGCAGAACGGCAGCGCTGCCGCCACCGCGACCAGCAGCCACGGCCGCAGCACCAGCAGCGGGACGCCGACCACGGCGAGCACCGCGCCGAAGGTGATCAGTGGCCGTACGTGCCGGCCCGCGGCGCGCGGGTTACGCGACAGC
Organism: Streptomyces sp. NPDC091272; assembly: GCF_044757485.1. Taxonomy (NCBI): domain Bacteria; kingdom Bacillati; phylum Actinomycetota; class Actinomycetes; order Kitasatosporales; family Streptomycetaceae; genus Streptomyces; species Streptomyces sp. NPDC091272. The sequence continues at coordinate 209,021 of NZ_JBIVVC010000014.1, read as the reverse complement.
CTGCGCAGCCGTACGTACTGCTGGAGGTGGAAGGCCGTCACGTACGCCAGCAGCCAGCAGACAAAGAGCGGCAGGTGCAGCCAGGACGGGTCGCCCAGGAAGGTGCCCGCGGCGAACGGCACGACCAGCATGGCCCAGGCACCGTGCTGGTCGGGTATCCACCTGCCACGCCTGCTCATGCGGCGACGCCGTCACGGGCAGCGGGGGAGGACGCCGACGCGGGCGCAGCAGCCGACGCACGAGCGGACGCCGAAACGGGTGCAGAAGCGGGCGCTGCGCCAGGGAGCACGCGGGCGGGCACCGGCAGCGGCCCGGCTCCCCGCACCGTCGCCTCCCCCGGGCGCGGCAGCAGTTCGACCACCGTGCCCGCCTCGGCGCCCCGCGGCGGTACGACGGCCAGCGCGTCGCAGGCGGCCAGGCCGCGCAGCATCGCGGGGCCGTGGTAGTCCAGCGGGTGCACCGCCCCGCCCCGTACCGCGACCGGCAGCAGCGCTGTGGAGGGTGCGCACCCCGCCATGCGCACCCCGGCGGGAAGCCCGGTCGCGGCGGCGGGCGGCAGACCCGCGAGGGTTCGCAGTACGGGGACGGCGAGGGTGGCCGTCGCGGCGACCGCGGCGAGCGGATTGCCCGGCAGGCCGACGACCGGCCTGCCGTCCGGAAGGACCGCGAGCAGCATGGGATGCCCGGGGCGTACGGCCACGCCGCCGACGAGCGTGCGCGCGCCGAGCGCTTCCAGTGCGCGGCGCACATGGTCGACGGGGCCGCGGGCGGAGCCGCCGGTGGTGAGCACGACGTCCGCGGTCGAGCGGGCCAGTGCGGTGCGCAGCGCGTCGAGTTCGTCGGGGACCCGGCGGTGCGTGCCCACCCGGGCGCCGAGCGCGTCGAGCCAGGGCACCAGGAGCGGGCCCAGCGCGTCACGGACCCGCCCCCGGCCGGGCAGCCCGCGGTCCAGGAGCTCGTCGCCGAGTACCAGCAGGTCGGCCGTGGGGCGGCCGGACACGGCGAGGGTGTCGTACCCGCAGGCGGCCGCGAGGGCGACGACGGCGGGTGTGACCGGGGTGCCTGCCGGGAGCAGCGCGTCACCCGCCCGGCACTCCTGCCCGCGCGGCCTGATGTCCCGACCGACCGCCGGCCGCCCGCGACGCGCGGCGAGCAGGGCGCCGGTCGGCCCATCCGGTGGTGCGTCGTTGCGTAGGGGATCCACCCACTCCGCGTCCTCGCTGCGCAGCACCGAGCTCGCCCCCGCCGGGACCTGGGCCCCGGTGGCCACGGCGACCGCGTCGCCGGGCGCCAGCGGGCCGCAGGTGTCTCCCGCGAGCACCGGGGTGTCCCGTACCCGCCACGGACCGGGGCCGCTGACCGCCCAGCCGTCCATCGCTGAGCTGTCGAAGGCGGGCAGGTCCGTCAGGGCGGCGAGCGGGGTGACCAGCACCCGGCCCACGGCCGCCGACAGCGGCAGCCGTTCCGCGAGCAGGGCCGGCACGGCCCCGGCCGCGAGCGCGCGCGCCCGGCTCCAGGAGTGCACGCAGGAGTGCATGAGATCGACCGTCCTCCGGGCCAAAAGCCCTTTTACGCAAGCACCTTGTTTCCGAATTCCACCATGTCACCCCCGCGGAACCCCAATTGCGGGATTAGGTCACTGCCTGGCGGGACCTTAGTCCCCGGGACCTGCGCAAACGCGGGCATAGGGTCAAAGCGGGCCAGCGAATTTACCGGCAGGTCGTCGGTAAGTCGGGGTCCGCGTGTTTCCCTTTTCCGGAGGATCAAGTTGCGGCAGAACCAGGGCGGTGCCGCAGAAGCACTGCTCAAGGCCGGACGGTATTTCACCAAGGCCGACGTGTCCGACGATCTGAGGACGGTGCACCGCACCGGCGGGCGGGACGGCGAGGCGTTCTACCGCGACCGCTGGAGCCACGACAAGGTGGTGAACTCCACGCACGGCGTGAACTGCACCGGGTCGTGCCGCTGGAACGTCTACGTCAAGGACGGGATCATCACCTGGGAGACCCAGGCGACCGACTACCCGTCCGTCGGCCCGGACCGCCCCGAGTACGAGCCGCGCGGCTGCCCCCGTGGCGCCTCCTTCTCCTGGTACAGCTACTCGCCGACCCGGGTGCGCCACCCGTACGTCCGCGGCGCACTGCTGTCGACGTACCGCGAGGCCAAGGAGCGGCTGGGCGACCCGGTCCTCGCCTGGGCCGACATCCAGCGCGACCCGGTGCGCCGGCGTACGTACCAGCAGGCCAGGGGCAAGGGCGGGCTGGTGCGGGCGAGTTGGGAGGAGGCGCTGGAGATCGCCGCCGCCGCGCACGTGCACACCGTCAAGGAGCACGGCCCCGACCGGGTCGCCGGGTTCTCCCCGATCCCCGCGATGTCGATGGCCTCGCACGCCGCCGGCGCCCGCTTCCACTCCCTCATCGGCGCACCGATGCTGTCCTTCTACGACTGGTACGCGGACCTGCCGGTCGCCTCCCCGCAGGTGTTCGGCGACCAGACCGACGTGCCGGAGTCGGGGGACTGGTGGGACGCCGCGTATCTGATGATGTGGGGTTCCAACGTCCCGGTGACCCGTACGCCGGACGCGCACTGGATGGCCGAGGCGCGTTACCGGGGCCAGAAGGTCGTCGCCGTTTCCCCGGACTTCGCGGACAACACCAAATTCGCCGACGAATGGATGCACCCGCACCCCGGGACGGACGGTGCGCTGGCACTCGCGATGGGCCATGTCGTCCTCAAGGAATTCTTCGTCGACCGGCAGACCCCGTTCTTCCGGGATTACGTGCGGAAATACACCGACCTGCCATTTCTGGTGACGCTGCGGGACGGCGGCCAGGGCCTTGTGCCGCACAAGTTCCTGACCGCGGCGGACCTCGGCCAGGACACCGAGAACGCGCGGTGGAAGACCGTCCTGGTCGACGACGCGACCGGCGCGCCCGTCGTCCCGCGCGGCACGCTCGGCCACCGCTGGGGCAGCGAGGAGACACCCGCGTGGAACCTCGACCTCGGCGACACCGTCCCGCGGCTCACGCTGCTCGGGGAGGGTTCCGCGGAGATCGTGCTGCCCCGGTTCGAGGAGGACCGGCCGGGCACCGTACGGCGCGGCGTACCGGTCCGCCGGATCGGTGAGCACCTGGTCACCACCGTCTTCGACCTGATGCTCGCCCAGTACGGCGTGGGCCGCGACGGGCTGCCGGGCGACTGGCCCACCTCGTACGACGACGCGTCCCAGCCCGGCACCCCCGCCTGGCAGGAGACCCTGACCTCGGTCCCGGCGGCCCAGGCGGCTCGGGTGGCACGGGAGTTCGGTGCGACGGCCGAGAAGTCCCAGGGCCGCTGCATGATCCTGATGGGCGCGGGCACCAACCACTGGTTCCACTCCGAGACCATCTACCGGGCCTTCCTCGCCCTGCTCACCCTCACCGGCTGCCAGGGCCGCAACGGCGGCGGCTGGGGCCACTACGTCGGCCAGGAGAAGTGCCGCCCCGTCACCGGCTGGGCGACCCTGGCCGGTGCCTCCGACTGGGCCCGCCCGCCGCGCCACATGATCGGCGCCGGCTGGTTCTACCTGCACACCGACCAGTGGCGCTACGACACCCTCCCCGCCGACGCCCTCGCCTCGCCCCTCGCGGACGGCGCCTTCGACGGCATGTCGGGCGCGGACTGCCTGGCCGCGTCCGCCCGGATGGGCTGGATGCCCTCGTACCCCACCTTCGACCGCAACCCGCTGGCACTCGGCGCGGTGGACGACCCCGTCAGGTCGGCCGTCGACGAACTCAAGGCGGGCACCCTGGGCTTCGCGGGTGAGGACCCGGACGCGCCCCGCAACTGGCCGCGCGTGCTCAACGTCTGGCGGGCCAACCTCCTCGGCTCCAGCGCCAAGGGCAACGAGTACTTCCTCAAACACCTCCTTGGCACCCACCACAACCTGCCGGACGACGGCCCCCGCTGTGAGCCCCGCGACGTCACCTGGCGGGAGGAGGACGTCGAGGGCAAGCTCGACCTGCTGATGGCGATGGACTTCCGGATGACGTCCACGACGCTCCTCGCCGACGTCGTCCTGCCGGCCGCCACCTGGTACGAGAAGCACGACCTGTCCTCCACGGACATGCATCCCTTCCTGCACGCCTTCACCCCGGCCGTCGACCCGCCCTGGCAGGCCCGCACCGACTACGACGCGTTCCACGCGCTGGCGCGCAGGTTCGGCGAACTCGCCGCCGTGCACCTGGGCGTCGCCAAGGACCTGGTGGCCACCGCCCTCCAGCACGACACCGCGGGGGGCGAGATGGCCCAGCCCGGCGGCGTCGCCCTCGACTGGTCGAAGGGCGAGTGCGAGCCGGTTCCCGGGCGCACGATGTACAACCTCGCCGTCGTCGAACGCGACTACGGCGCGGTCGGGGAAAAGTTCGCCGCCCTCGGCCCGCTGATCGACGAACTCGGCGTCACCACCAAGGCCATCACCTTCGAGGTCGGCGAGGAGGTCGCCCACCTCGGTGAGAAGAACGGCACGGTACGCGGCGGGGTCGCCGACGGACGGCCCCGCCTGGACACCGCCAAACGCGCCTGCGAGGCGATCCTCTCCCTCTCCGGCACCTCCAACGGCCGCCTCGCGGTGCAGGGCTTCAAGACCCTGGAGAAGAAGGTCGGCACCGAGCTGGCCCACCTCGCCGCCGAGTCCGAGTCCACCCGCGTCACCTTCGCCGACACCCAGGCCCGCCCGGTCCCCGTCATCACCTCGCCCGAGTGGTCGGGCAGCGAGTCGGGCGGACGGCGCTACACGGCCTTCACGGTCAACACGGAACACCTCAAACCCTGGCACACCCTGACGGGGCGCCAGCACTTCTTCCTCGACCACGACTGGATCCACGAGGTGGGCGAGGCGCTCCCGGTCTACAAGCCACCGCTCAACATGCACCTGCTGTATGGGGAACCCGAACTCGGCCGCGTCGAAGCAGTCGAGGAGGGGGACGGACAGCGGCCGGGGGAGAAGTCCGTCGCCGTCCGCTACCTCACCCCGCACAACAAGTGGGCCGTCCACTCCATGTACCAGGACAACCAGTACATGATGCTGCTCGGGCGCGGCGGACAGACCGTGTGGATGTCGCCGCAGGACGCCGGAGCCATCGGTGTCGCCGACAACGACTGGATCGAGGCGGTCAACCGCAACGGCGTCGTCACCGCCCGCGCGATCGTCTCCCACAAGATGCCGCCCGGCACCGTCTACATGAACCACGCCCAGGAACGCACCGTCGGCGTCCCGCGCACCGAGAAGACCGGGCGCCGGGGTGGCATCCACAACTCGCTCACCCGCGTGATGCTCAAGCCCACCCATCTCGTGGGCGGTTACGCCCAGTTGACCTGGGCCTTCAACTACCTCGGCCCGACCGGCAACCAGCGCGACGAGGTGACGGTCATCCGCCGCCGAAGCCAGAACGTGGAGTACTGACATGCGTGTCATGGCACAGGTCGCGATGGTCATGAACCTCGACAAGTGCATCGGCTGCCACACCTGCTCCGTCACCTGCAAGCAGACCTGGACCAACAGGCAGGGCACCGAGTACGTCTGGTTCAACAACGTGGAAACCCTCCCCGGCCAGGGCTATCCGCGCCGCTGGGAGGATCAGGAGCGGTGGAAGGGCGGCTGGGAGCGCACCCGTTCCGGCCGGCTGCGGCTGCGCTCGGGCGGCCGGCTCAAGCGGCTCGGCAGCCTCTTCGCCAACCCCGACCTCCCGGAGATCTCGGACTACTACCAGCCCTGGACGTACGAGTACAAGAACCTGACCGAGGCCCCGGCGGGCGACGACCTGCCCACCGCCCGGCCCGTGGACAGCATCACGGGCGCCCCCATGGACAGCATCGAGTGGGGCCCCAACTGGGACGACAACCTCGGTGGCGCGGTCGAGCACGGGCCGCGCGACCCGATCGTGGAGAAGGTCCGCGACCGGGTGGGGGAGCGGATCCGTTTCGAGTTCGAGCAGTCCTTCATGTTCTACCTGCCGCGCATCTGCGAGCACTGTCTCAACCCGGCCTGCGTGTCCGCCTGTCCGTCCGGTGCGATGTACAAGCGGTCCGAGGACGGCATCGTCCTCGTCGACCAGGACGGGTGCAGAGGCTGGCGGATGTGCGTCAGCGGCTGCCCGTACAAGAAGGTCTACTTCAACCACGCCACCGGCAAGGCCGAGAAGTGCACCTTTTGCTTCCCGCGGGTCGAGGCGGGGATGCCGACGGTCTGCTCCGAGACCTGCGTGGGCCGGATGCGCTACCTCGGCGTGCTGCTGTACGACGCGGACAAGGTCGCCGAAGCGGCCGCGGTCGAGGACGAACACGACCTCTACCCGGCGCAGTTGGACTGCTTCCTCGACCCGCACGACCCGGCCGTCCAGGAGGCCGCACGGGCCGCCGGGATCTCCGGGGAATGGCTGGACGCGGCCCGCCGCTCGCCGGTGTACGACCTCATCGCCACCTACCAGGTCGCCCTCCCGCTGCACCCGGAGTACCGCACCATGCCGATGGTCTGGTACGTGCCGCCGCTGTCGCCGGTGGTGGACGCGGTCGCCGCGACCGGGCACGACGGTGAGGACGCGGGCAACCTGTTCGGTGCGATCGACGCCCTGCGCATCCCAGTCGAGTACTTGGCGGAGATCCTCACGGCGGGAGACACCGGCGCCGTCGACGCGGTGCTGCACCGGATGGCCGCCATGCGCGCGTACATGCGACGCGTCAACCTCGGTGAGGAGCGCGACGAGTCCGTCGCCCGCGCGGTGGGCCTCACCGGGCAGGAGATGGAGGACATGTTCCGCCTCCTCGCCGTCGCCAAGCTGGAGGACCGCTTCGTCGTCCCGAGTGCGGCGCGCGCGGACGCGCAGGCCCTCACCGACGCGCACCCCCTCGAACTCGGCGAGCCCGCCGACGGGGCCTGTCCGGTCGCCGCCCTCCCGGCGGCGGCCCCCGCGCGCGTCAAGCTCAACCTCGGCCCCACCAGGAGGAGCGCATGAACGCCGACACGACCACCCGGCTGCTGGTCGGCCGGTGCCTGGAGTACCCCGACTCCCGGCTGTACGGCGACCTGCCCCGGCTCCGCGCCGCCCTCGAAGGCGCCGGGCCCGAGGCAGCCGACCTCATCGGCGGGTTCCTCGACCACGTCGCCGCCACCGAGCCGCTCGATCTGTGCGCGCACTACACCGCCACCTTCGACACCCGCAACCGACGCTGTCTGTACCTCACCTGGTGGGCCGACGGCGACACCCGAAGGCGCGGCCTCTCCCTCGTACGCCTCAAGCAGACCTACCGGGAGCACGGGCTGGAGTACGCGGACGAGGAACTGCCCGACTTCCTGCCCGTCGCCCTCGACTTCGCCGCCCGTCGGCCCGCGGCCGGCACCGCCCTGCTGGAGGAGCACCGGGTGGGTCTGGAACTGCTGCGACTGGCCGTCACCGCGGCGGACACCCCCTACGCGGCCGTCCTCGAAGCCCTGTGCACCACCCTCCCCGGGCCGTCCCCGCAGACCAAGGAGGAGGCCAAGGCGATGGCGCGCAACGGCCCGCCGAGGGAACTCGTCGGCATCGGCTCGCCGTCCGCACCGTTCGGTCCCGGCATCGGCCCGCCGTCCGCGCCGTTCGGTCCCGGCACCGACCTGCCGTGGCCGGCCGTGAGCGCGCCCCCCTTCACCGAAAGGCCGTCCCCGTGACCGATCTGTTCCTGTGGGGCGTCCTGCCCTACGTCTCGATCGCCCTGCTGGTCGCGGGCACCGTCTGGCGCGCCAGGCACGACCGGTTCGGCCGGACCGCACACTCCTCGCAGCTCCACGAGTCGAAGCTGCTGCGGATCGGCTCACCGCTGTTCCACGTCGGCATGCTCTTCGTGGTCCTCGGCCATGTCGTCGGCCTGCTGGTCCCGCAGGGCTGGACCGACGCGGTCGGCGTCAACGACCACACGTACCACCTGGTCGCCGTCGGCACCGGTGCCGTCGCGGGAGCCGCGGCGGCCGTGGGCATCGGACTGCTGGTGCACCGCCGGCTCAAGGTGCCCGCGGTGCGCCGCGCGACCCTGCGCAGCGACCATCTGATGTACACCTTCCTGCTCGGCGCCATCGTCCTCGGACTGCTCGCCACGGTCCTCAACTCGACCGGTGCGACCGACGGCTACAACTACCGCGAGGGCATCTCGCCGTGGTTCCGCTCGCTGTTCACCCTGTCGCCCGACCCCGCGCTCATGGCCGGCGCGCCGCTCGCCTTCAAGCTGCACATCCTCTTCGCCTTCACGCTGTTCGCGCTCGTCCCGTACTCACGGCTGGTGCACATCTTCAGCGCCCCGGTGAAGTACGTCTTCCGGCCGTACGTGGTCTACCGCAGCCGGGACCCGAAGAACCTCGCACAGCGCCCGGAGCCGCGCGGCTGGGAGCGGACCCGATGACGCACCCGCACACGACCCCGCCCGCACACCCCGTCCCGACGACCCCGCCCGCACACCTCGTCCGCACGACCCCGCCCGTACACCCCGTCCCCACGACCCCGTCCGCGCGCCTTGTCCGCACGCCCCGGCACGCCGTCGCCGACCGCCCCTTCCTGGTCATCTGGGAGGCCACCCGCGCCTGTCCGCTGGCTTGCCTGCACTGCCGCGCCGAGGCGAACCCGCTGCGCAGCCCGGACGAGCTGGACGGCGCGCAGGCACGGGACCTGATGGACCAGGTCGCCGCCTTCGGCCGCCCGCACCCGCTCTTCGTCATCACGGGCGGCGACCCCTTCCAGCGCCCCGACCTCACCGAACTCATCGCTTACGGGACCGCCTTGGGGCTGCGCGTGGCCGTCTCGCCGTCGGGCACGCCGACCCTCACCCGCGAGAACCTGACCGCCGTACGCGACGCGGGCGCGGTCGCGCTCTCGCTCAGCGTCGACGGCTCGACCGCCGAGCGGCACGACACCTTCCGGGGCGTCGACGGCGTCTTCGACCTGACCCTCGACGGCTGGCGCACCGCCCGCGAACTCGGCCTGAAGGTCCAGATCAACACGACCGTGTCCCGTCACAGCCTGGACGACCTGGCCGGCATCGCCGCCCTCGTCAAGCGGGAGAAGGCCATGCTCTGGTCGGGGTTCCTGCTGGTGCCCACGGGCCGCGGCGCGGAACTCGACTCGCTCACCCCCGACGAGACCGAGGACGTCCTGCACTTCCTGTACGAGTGCGGATCCGTCATCGCCACCAAGACCACCGAGGGCCACCACTTCCGTCGCGTCGTCCTCCAGCGGTCCGCCCTCGCCGAACGCGGCGAACGGCCCCCCACCGGCACCCTGTACGCGCGTCTCATGGCGAGCGCCGACGCCGCCGGACTCTTCGCGGGAGCACACCGGGCGGTTCGCCGCCCGCCGATGGACGTGTCCTCGGGTCGCGGCTTCGTCTTCGTCTCACACACCGGTGAAGTCACCCCCAGCGGCTTCCTTCCGTTGTCCGCGGACAACACCAAGGACCGCCCATTGTCGGACATTTACCGCACATCACCCCTCTTTTTGGCCCTCCGGGACCCCTCGCTGCTGCGCGGCAAGTGCGGAGCGTGCGACTTCAAGACCGTCTGTGGCGGCTCGCGCTCCCGGGCGTACGCCGTCACCGGCGACCCCCTCGCGGCCGACCCCTGGTGCGCGTACCAGCCGCGGACAACAGAAACGGAGCAGCCGTGCGCTCAGTGATCGTCATCGGCGGAGGCATCAGCGGACTCGCCGCCGCCTGGGAACTGCGCGGCCGTGCCGAAGTCACCGTCCTGGAGTCGTGCGACCGCGTCGGCGGGAAACTGCGCACCGGCTCGCTCGCGGGCATCCCGGTCGACGAGGGCGCCGAGTCCGTGATGGCGATGCGCCCCGAAGCGGTACGGCTCGCCGAGGAGGTCGGCCTCGGCGACGCCCTCTGCGACCCGGCCCCCGCGCCCGTCACGCTCTGGACCGGCGGCGCCCTGCGGCCGCTGCCCGCGGGCCACATGCTCGGCATCCCGCCCGACCCGGCCGCACTCGAAGGCACGGGACTGCTGTCCCCCGAAGGCCTGGCCAGGCTGGCCCAGGAGGAAGCGGTCCCGGCCCGTCCCGTCGTCACCGACCTCACCGTCGCCGGATACCTCACCCCGCGCATCGGCCAGGAGGCCGTCGACCGGCTCGTCGAACCGCTGCTCGGCGGCATCTACTCGGGCCGCACCGACCGCCTCTCGCTCCGCTCGGCCATGCCCGGCATCGCCGCGGTCGCCGCCACCGGCGACTCGCTGCTCGCCACGCTCCGCCGCCGCGCCCGGCCCCGTGGCAGCGGGCCCAGGACCGGCATGGTGCGCGGCATCACCGGCGGCACCGGACGGCTGCCCCTCGCGGTCGCCTCCGCGAGCGGCGCGCACATCCTCACCCGTACGACCGCCCTCGCCCTCGAACGGGTCTCCGGCGGTGGTTGGCGGGTGCACGCGGTCACCGGGCAGGGACCGGCCACGCTGGACGCCGACGCGGTGGTCCTCGCCCTGCCCGCGCACGCGGCGGCGCCCCTGCTGCGCGCCCACTCGCCCGCCGCGCAGAGCGAGCTGGCGGCCGTACGGTCCGCCGGGTCCGCCGTACTGACGATGGCGTTCGCCCGCACGGCGGACGGGCCGCCGCCGGAGCTCAACGGTTTCCTCGTCCCGCCGGTGGACGGTCGTACGGTCAAGGCCGTCACCCTCCTCACCCACAAGTGGCCCTGGCAGCGCGACCAGGCGCCGTCGGCACTCGTGCTGCGCGCCTCCGTGGGCCGGGCGGGCGAGGAACACCTGCTGGACCTCGACGACCGGTGCCTGACCCAGCTCGCCCTGGCCGACCTGGGTGAAGCGGTCGGACCGCTGGGCGACCCCCTGTCCGTCAAGATCACCCGCTGGCGGCACGGCCTCCCCCAGTACGAGGTGGGCCATGCCGAGCGCGTCGCCGCCGTCCAGGACGCGATCGGCAGGCTGCCCGGCACCGAGGTGTGCGGGGCGCTCTACGAAGGCGTCGGCATCGCGGCCTGCGTCGCCTCGGGCCGCACGGCAGCGGCGCGGCTGCTGGAGGGCTGACGGGCCGCGGGGCTCACTGAGGAGGGCCGACGGGGTGCGCGTGCTGGGGGCCGACGGGGTGCGCGTGCCGACGGGTTGCAGTGCGTCGGGACTGCGGCGGGACAGCGGCCTCCGGTCGCGGTCAGCGGTCGCGGGCACGCCGGGTCAGGGCCGGTCCGGCGTGCGGTCGAGCCGGTTCAGGAGCTGGGTGCGGGTGTGCACGCCCGTCTTGCGGTAGATGCGGCTGAGCATGCTCTCCACCGTCTTGACGGAGAGGAACATCCGCGCCGCGGCCTCCCGGTTGCTGGCGCCGTCCCTGACCAGCGCGGCCAGCGTGTGCTCGCTCGCGCTCAGCCCGGCCGGCCCGGTCGGCGGGGCGGTCTGCTGGTGGCCGGCGAGCCGTTCCACGGCGGCGGTGGTCAGTGCGAGCCAGGGTGCGGCCTCAGCCGCCCGGAACACGGCCTCCGCCCGCTGCCAGGCGGCGCGCGCCGCGGCCTGTCTGCGCCGCCCGCGCTCCAGGCGCCCCAGCGCGAGACAGCTGCGGCCCTCCTCCACCGGCATGCCCAGGGCGCCGAACAGCCGGGCGGAGTCCTCAAGGAGTTCGGCCGCCTCGTCCGCACTCCCCTCGGCGCGCAGACAGACCGCTCGGGCCCGGGTCAGCGCCGCCCGGAGCCCGGCGTGCCGTCCGTGCGTGCCGACCACGGCGTGCAGGGTGTCGAGGAGTGCGTGGGCGTCGTCGAGCCTGCGTGCGGCGGCGAACGCCTCCACCGCGTCGGACTGCCAGCGCAGGATGCCGGGGTCGGTGCCGTCCGCGCCGCCTTCGAGCACGGCCACCTCCGCCAGGGCGTCCGCAGCTCCCTGGGCGTCCCCGGTGTGCAGACGCACCGAGCCGAGCACCCACAGGCCCCGGGCGGTGTGAATGCTGTCGCGCTCCTCCCGGGACGTACGGACGGCCTGCTCGGCGTGGCGCGCGGCGCGGGCGAAGGAACCGCCGTGGCTGTGCACCAGGGCAGCGGTGTACCAGGCGGGGCCGGGTGACAGCCCCGCGCTCGCGGTCAGTTCGAGCGCGCGGTCCGACCAGTCGATGGCGGCCCCGCAGGAACCCAGCCTGGTGTCGGCCTCGGCGAGACTGCGCCACAGGTCCACCAGGTCCTCGGCCTCGCCCGCCTTCTGCGCGAGGGGCAGGAGGGCCATGAACTGCGCACGGGCGGGACCGACCCGGTCGTCGAAGAGGGCGTGCCGGGCGGTCAGGTACTCGGGGCTGTTCCGTATCCCGCTGGATTCCGGCGGCACGCCGAGCGCGACCGCCTCCCGGAGGGTGCGCCCGGCGAGCTCGTGAGCGCCCGTCAGACGCTCGGTCCTGGCCCGCATCGTCAACGCCGCCGCCCGCAGCGGGGCGTCGTCCGCCTGCCCGGCGAGCAGGGCGGCGCTACCGGCGTGCTGGAGGGCCTCGGCGGCGCCGCCCTCGCCGAGGTTCGCGCGGATGGCGGCGCGCAGGGCGACGGAGGCCAGCAGGCCGGGGTCGTCGTCGGCGAGCCGTCGGGCCTCGGCGAGCCGGCTTTCGAGCCCCGCCAGGTCCTGGCCGTGCGCGTCGACCACCGCGAGCAGTGCGCCGACCCGTTGGGCGGCCGAACCCCGCCCCGCGGCGACCGCGTCCGCCGCCTGCTGGGCCAGGTCGACGCGGCCTGCCGCCGCCGCGTCGTGCGCGCCGCGGGCCAGCCGGTCCAGCCGCAGCCGTGGCCGGTCGGCCGGGGTGAGGTTCGCGGCCAGCAGCATCAGTTCCGCCGCGAGGTGACGGTCCCCGTCCTGCCGGGCGACCGCGGCTGCGTCCGCGGTGTCCTCTGCGACCGCCCGGTCGGCGGTGCCCTGCGCGAGCGCACGGTGCAGGGCTCGCTGTACGGGATCGGGCACGGCGTCCGCCAGGGCGTGGTGCAGAGCGGCACGCAGAGCGGCCGAACCCGTGGCGGCCGCCGCGGCGGCCACGGCCCCGGCAGCGAAGGCGAGGTCACCGGGGTGCCGCGGCGCGCTGCCGGGCTGATTCCGCGAGGTCAACAGCCCTGCCGCCAGCGCCTTTTCGAGGTGGTCCTCGGCGTCCGGATGCCCGGCGTTGCGCAGAACCGTCAGATCGAGGTGCCGGCTGAGCGCGGCGGCGCGGACGGTCGCCCTGACCGCTTCCGGCACCGTCCGCAACCAGGCGTGCGCGCGGTCCTGAACCTCGGCGGGCCATCGAGGCGGCCCGTGTCCTGGCGGCGGATCGGCGGCCGCCGCGTCGAGGTAGGCCGTCAACAGGGCCCGGTGCCCTCCGCAGTACCGGTGTACGGGTCCGGCCCAGCGTGCGGGCAGCGCCGACCGGGAGAGCAGGGCGGCGGTGTCGGTGGGCGTCAGTGGCCGCACCGCGAGAACGGGCGCGTGGCCGCCCAGCAGGCGGTCGGCGGCGTGCGGGTAGGCGGTGGTGCGTTCCGACGCGACCACGGTGAGCCCGGCCGCGGTCCGCAGGACATAGGAGAGCGCGTCCGCACTCTCGGGATCGACCCATTCGGCGCCGTCCACGAGCAGCAGCGTCGGAACGCCGTCGCCGACCAGCTCGGCAACGGCCGACCGCACGGCGAGCGGCGATCCGGCCGGTGCGGGGCCGGAGAGGTCCTGGGGCCGGAGCCCGTCCGGGGGCTGCGCCACGGGGCTGTCAGGATCGGAGGCCGGACCGGACCGGAGCAACTGGGCGACCGCGCCGTACGCGAGGCGGCTGTCCTCGGGCCTGGCCCGGACGCGCAGGCACCGCCCGCCCTCCGCGGCCGCGGCGCGTGCCAGCGCGTCGAGCAGGGTGGTCTTGCCGGAGCCCCACGAACCCGTGACGGACAGGCGACGGTGCCGGGCGAGCAGGCCGGCCGCCCGGTGCACCAGTTCGCGCCAGGTGGCGTCACCGTCGGCGGCACCGGACACCGTCACCGCAAGGGGAGGGCTGGTCATCCGCGCACCGTAGCCAGGAGCCCACCCCACGAGCAACGGCCTCGCGCCTGAAGCGCGGGGTACAAGGGATAACCCGCATGCCCCGCGGGGGCGTTACCCGGGGGAGCGTCCCGGACGGCTCGTGCCCGGGGGCCCGTATTCCCGACGCCCCGCCCCGCCCCTGTTCCCGCCTCCGCAAGCGGAACGCAGGGGATTTCCCCGATGTACGGGTCGCTTCCCGGCGCCCACTGTGGGGGCCACCCCGGGCCGGTGCCGTACTTCCCCGCGACGTCTCCCGGAATCCCAGCGTGAGCCGTCTCCGTACGGCTCACGGCACGGCACCCGTTGTGGTCCCGCGGCGGGTGGTTCTCACGAGAAGCACGAGAAGAAGGGCTTCCCCCTCATGCGCAGACTCTCCCCCCGCGCGGTGACGGCCTCCGTCGCGGCGGCTGCCGCCCTCGCCGTCCTCGGCTCCCTGCCCGCGCACGCCGTGTCCGCCGCCCCGGAACCTCCCCCCGTCCCGCAGGACGTCCGCACCGCGATGATGCGTGACCTGCACCTGTCGGAATCCGGCCTCCAGCAGCGGATCTCCCAGGAGACCGACGCGGCCCGCACCGCGACGGCCGTACGAGCCCGGATCGGTGACCGGCTGGCGGGCATCTGGTTCGCGGCCGGCGACGGGCGGCTGCACGTCGCCGTCAGTACGGACGCCGACGCCGCCTCCGCGCGTGCCGCAGGTGCGGTCGTGCACCGCGCGGCCCACTCGCGGACCGCGGTCGACGACGTCCTGCGCTCCGTCTCCACGCGGGCGGCGGACGTGCCCGGCGTCCTGTCCTGGGGCCCGGACGCACGTGCGAACCGGGTGGAGGTCACCGTCGACCCGGCCAGGGCGACCCCGGCCACCGCCGCCTTCACCGCCACCCTCGCCACCTTCGGAGACGTCGTACGCGTCGTCGAGTCCAAGGACGTACCGCGGCAGCAGGCGGGAAACGTCCTGGGCGGTGAGAAGTGGGTGCCCGGCACCGAGAGCCCGTGCTCCATAGGGTTCCCCGTCACCCGGACGAGCGGCGGCACGAAAGCCTTCCTGACGGCAGGTCACTGCACCAACGACGTCAACCAGGCCGCCTACGGCAAGGACGGCACCCGCGTCGGCACCTCGAACAAGAACGGCACCGGCAGCGTCAACGCCCGCGAGGGCGACATGGGCATCGTGGACGTCGACCAGGCCGGCTGGAACCTCTCCGGGACCGTCAGCGGCTGGGGCAAGGGCGACGTGCCCGTCACCGGTTCCGCCGAAGCCGTCGTCGGCACCGCGGTCTGTCGCTCCGGCCAGACCAGCGGATTCCAGTGCGGCGAGGTCACCAAGGTCAACCAGAGCGTCGACTACGGCAGCGTCGTCATCGACGGCCTGTCGTACTCCAACGCCTGCTCGTCCGGCGGCGACTCGGGCGGCAGTTACGTCACCGCGACCGGCGGCAAGGCGGTCGGCCTGCACTCCGGCGGCGGCAGCGCCACCTGCAGCGGCGGCAGCGGCGAGAAGTTCACCATCTTCCAGCCCGTCAACGAAGCACTGGGCAAGTTCGGTGCCGGCCTGGTGACCTCAGCCCCGCAGCCGGGCGAGGTCACCGTCTCCGCCGTCAGCAACCAGAACACCGTGGTCAACACAGCGGTCGAGGTCCGCAACAGCGCCGAGGGTGGCACCGCCCCCTACACCTGGAGCGCCACCGGCCTCCCTGCGGGCCTGTCCATCGCCCCCGCCACCGGCACCATCAGCGGCGCCCCGACCACCGCCGGCACCTCCAAGGTGACGGTCACCGCCACCGACAACGCCAAGAAGACCGGGAGCACCAGCTTCACCTGGACCGTCGGTACGGCTTCCGGGACCAACCCGGTCCTGGCCAACCCGGGCAGCCAGAACGTCTACATCGGCCGCCAGGTCAACCTGCCGCTCACCGTGACCGGCGGCACCGCCCCGTACACCTTCGGCGCCACCGGTCTGCCCGCCGGCCTGACCGTCAACGCCGCGACCGGACTGATCTCCGGATCCCCCACCACCTGGGGCTTCCGCACCGCCGTGCTGTCGGTGACCGACGCCGCGGGCAAGACCTCGCGGGTCAACGTCTCCTTCACCGTGTGGTCCTGATCAGTTTCGCCGTGGGTTCCTGACCGGCTTCGACGTGTGGTCCTGATCAGTTTCGCCGAGGGGTCCTGACCAGTCTCCGCACAGCGCCGCACCGGCCGCGAAAATGCGGCCGGTGCGGCGCTGGGTTCCTTGTCGGGAGCGCCTACCTGGCGCTCGGTACCGCGTCCTTCGTGCCCCTGCTCTGGGCCGGAAGCGAAGCCTCCGCCGACCTGCCGACGGGGGCCGGGTCCGTGGCCGACCAGCGGCCGCCTGGATCCTGCTCGACCAGCCCGCACCTGGACAGCCCGTCCAGGTGCTTGGCGACGGTGCGCGCCGTGAAACCGACGGCCTCGCTGAGGTCCTCCGTCGTGGCACCCGCGGATCCGCTGTCGTGCAAGCAGGTCAGCGTGCGCTGCGCGTGCCTGCTCAGGCCGTCCGCGAGCGCCTGCTCCACGCCGGCGGCCGGCCGGGGGACCATGGCAGCCGGACGGGCTGCCTCGGCCGGGGCCCGAACGGCGGCGGGCGCGCGGCCGGGCCCGTCCTTGCGCCGGTCAACGGGGGTCACGGGCCGGGGAGTCCGGTTCACCCGACGGTGCTTGCGGCCCTTCTGCTTGTTGTTCCTGCTCGTACGGCTCAACACGATCTCCTTCGATGTACGAACGGTCACTCGATCCAACGAAGCAGTGCGTCAGGGGAATCGACGGTTGACGCGTTTTTCTGAACAATCACTGGGCCGGACGAACGGAGGACGCGGCCACCGTGCGCCCGGACGGCTGCCCGCAAGGCCCCCGTGAGCATGGCCCCGCGCGGGCCGGGGCACCCATGCTGCGTGAACCACGCAGACGCGACACCTCCGCCGCACACCGAGGACGGCCACCACGTACTGATCAAGGGCCGGCGCTGGCGTGCCACGGACCCCGCCCTCCCCGACGACGAGGCCCAGCGCCTGCGCAAGCACCTGATGGCGGCGCGTCGTGCTGTCGGCGCCGCGCTGCGGGCCGGGGACACCACCGCCGAGAAGGCGGCCCGTGCCCGCGTCCAGACGGCCAAGGTCGCGCTGGGGGAGCGCGGCACGCCCTGGTGGGAGCAGTCCGACGAGGAGCGCCGCGCGCGGTGGGAGGAGGGCCTGGCGGAACTGGACTCCGGCACTTCGCAAGGTCAGAAGGCGTAGCGAAGCCGTAGCCAGGGCGTGCGGGCCTCCACGAGGCCGCGCAGGGTCTCCACGGCCGCGGCCTTCACCGTGTTCCGGTAGCGCACGTTCATGCTGCCGTTCTCGGACCGTTTGGGCTGCTGGATCCCGGGCTGCCACAACGCGTCCTCGGCGCGCGGGTGCCAGCCGAGGTTGATCTCGTGCAGGTCCTGGTTGTGCGTGAGCATGATGACCTCGGCCGCGGCCTGGTCCTTGACCCGCTGCGGCAGCACGTCGTCCATGGTGCGCAGGAGCGTGTCCCACGCCTCCTTCCAGCCCGGCCGGATCACCACGGGGGAGAGGTTGAAGTGGACCTCGTACCCGGCGTCCAGGAAGTCCGCCGCGGCTGCGAGCCGCTCCGGCACCGGGCTGGTGCGGATGTCGAGGAGCCGGGAGTCGTCCGGCGGCATCACGGAGAACCGGATCCGGGTGCGGCCCCGCGGGTCGAGGCGCAGCAGGTCCTGGTTGACGAACTTGGTGGCGAAGGAGGCCTTGGCTGCGGGCCACTCGCGGAAGGCCCGCACCAGGTCGGCGGTGTTGTCGCTGATCAGATCGTCGACCGAGCAGTCGCCGTTCTCCCCGATGTCGTAGACCCAGGAGTACTCGTCGCACTGGTTGGGCTCGCGTTTGGGGCCGAGCGCCGTGAGGTGGCGCTCCAGGTGGTGCAGCACGCGGTCGACGTTGGTGAAGACGGTGATCGGGTTGGCGAACCCCTTGCGGCGCGGTACGTAGCAGTAGGCGCAGGCCATGGCGCATCCGTTGGAGAGCCCCGGGGCGATGTAGTCGGCCGAGCGCCCGTTGGGCCGGACGGTGAAGGACTTGCGTTCGCCCAGCACCAGGGTCGTGCTCTTGATCCGTACCCAGCGTTCGACGCTGCCCTCGTTGCCGTGCAGGGCGGGGATCCGCCAGTGCGAGGCGACCTCGGTGAGCCGGGCGCCGGGGAACCTGGCGATGATCTGCTGCCCCCTGGCGGAACCCGCGGCGCCCGGTTCGGCGAGGATCTCGCGGACGTCGAGCATCCGCCGGGCCCGCTCGCTGCCCCTGCACGGGTCGGGCCCCCACGGCTCGTCCCCCGCGGCCGGCGGGGCCGCCGCCGCCAGCTCGTCCCACCCGAACAGGGGCTCGGCCGAGCCCGCCGCGTCTTCCGCACGCTCTGGCACTTCGCCTCCGGGGGTATATGGACGGCCATCGTCCAGTTTACGGAGGGCGCCCCCACCCCGCGTGCGGCCGAGCGGGGCGGGGGCGCGGCATTCCCAGCAGGTCAGCCCCTGCGGAACCTCAGCGTCCGCAGCAGGCCAGCCCCTGCCGAACCGCGGCGCCCCCCTAGCAGACGTCAGCCCCTGCGGAACCTCAGCGTCCGCAGTTCGAACGGGCGCAGTTCCACCGGCACCCCGCCGCCGTCCACCGCCACCGGCTCCGCGCCGTCGAGCGGGCGTTCCAGCAGGTCGGTGGCGACCACGTCCGAGGCCGGGAAGCCCGGCGTGAGGAGCGCGCGGGCCCGGCCGCCGTTCGCCTCGTGGAACCGGACCACCACGTCACCGCTGCCGTCGTCCGCCAGCTTCAGCGCGGTCACCACGACCGCGTCGTCGTCCAGCGAGACCAGCGGGGCGACCTCGCCCGCACCGCTCAGCGCGCGCTCCGGCAGGTTCACCCGCCAGCCCTCGCGGACCGCGTCCCCGATCGTGGCGCCCGGCACCAGCGAGTGCCGGAAGCGGTGCACGCCCTGGTCGGTCTCCGGGTCGGGGAAACGCGGGGCGCGCAGCAACGAGGCCCGCAGGGTGGTGGTCGTTCCGCCGTCCTCCTCGGCGCCGTCCCGCACGGTGCGGGTCACGTCGTGCCCGTACGTCGAGTCGGTGACCAGCGCGACACCCCAGCCGGGCTCCTCCATGTGCACGAAGCGGTGGTTGCACGCCTCGAACTTGGCGGCCTCCCACGAGGTGTTGGTGTGCGTCGCCCGGTGGAAGTGCCCGAACTGGGTCTCCGACGCGTACCGCTCCGCGTGCACGTCCAGCGGGAACGCCAGCTTCAGGAACTTCTCCGTCTCGTGCCAGTCGACCTCGGTGTCGATGTCCAGACGGCGCGAGCCGGGCCGCAGGCTCAGCACCTGGGTGGCCCTCGACGCGCCGAAGGAGCGCACGACCCGTACCGCCGCGACACCTTCCTCCGATTCCTCCGACGGCACGGGGCCGACCTCGTCCGCGTCCGTAAGATCCGTCACCGTGTTGCGGTAGAAGGCGTCGACGTCCCAGGCGTCCCACATGTTGGGGAAGTCCGGGTGGATCTGGAGCAGGTTCGCGGGCGCGCCGGGCGCCACCGTCTCCCGGCCGGCGGCGATGTCGTACGCGGAGACCACCAGCCCGCGCGTGTCGACGACGACCTGCAGCAGCCCGTTGTCCAGTACGAACGAACCGTCCTCGCCGTCGCCGAGCCGCGCGGCCCCGGCCCGTACGGCCGCCGCTGCGCCGCCCGCGGGCACGCCGTCCCGGTCGTGCGGCGCCGCGTTGAAGACCAGCGGTGTGCTGCCCTCGCCCGCCAGCGCGCGCTGTGCGCCGTCGACGATCGCGGTCAGCTCCGCGGCCACCTTCCGGTACGTGGCCTCCGCCTCGCGGTGCACCCAGGCGATGGACGAGCCGGGCAGGATGTCATGGAACTGGTGCAGCAGCACCGTCTTCCAGATCCGGTCCAACTCCGCGTACGGGTATGGGAATCCACTGCGGACCGCCGCGGTGGCCGCCCACAGCTCCGCCTCCCGCAACAGGTGCTCGCTGCGCCGGTTGCCCTGCTTGGTGCCCGCCTGGCTGGTCAGCGTCGCGCGGTGCAGCTCCAGGTACAGCTCGCCCACCCACACCGGCGGCTTCGGGTACTCGGCCTGCGCCTTCTCGAAGAACTCCGCGGGGGTGCCCCACTCGACGCGCGCCGAGCCCTCCAGGTCCTTCAGCCGTGCCGCCTTGGCGATCATCTCGCGGGTGGTGCCGCCACCGCCGTCGCCCCAGCCGGTCGGTGCGAGGGAGTTGCGGGCGACGCCCTTGTCCTTGAAGTTCTTCGCCGCGTGGGCGATCTCGCTGCCCTTCATCGAGCAGTTGTAGGTGTCGACGGGCGGGAAGTGCGTGAAGATCCGGGTGCCGTCGATGCCCTCCCACTGGAAGGTGTGGTGCGGGAACTTGTTCACCTGCGACCACGAGATCTTCTGCGTGAGCAGCCACTTGGCGCCCGACGCCTTGATGATCTGCGGCAGCCCGGCCGCGAAGCCGAAGGTGTCCGGCAGCCACGCCTCGTCGTTCTCCACCCCGAACTCGTCGAGGAAGAACCGCTTGCCGTGCACGAACTGACGGGCCATCGCCTCCGAGCCCGGCATGTTGGTGTCGGCCTCCACCCACATGCCGCCGGTCGGCACGAACCTGCCGTCCGCGACGGCGGCGACGACCTTCGTCCACACCTCGGGCCGGTGCTCCTTGATCCACGCCCACTGCTGGGCCTGCGACATCGCGAACACGAAGTCCGGCTCGTCCTCAAGGAGCGCCGTCATGTTGGACGTCGTACGCGCCACCTTGCGGACCGTCTCCCGCAGCGGCCACAGCCACGCCGAGTCGATGTGCGCGTGCCCGACGGCGGTGACGCGGTGCGCGGACGGCTCGGCCGGCCGGGACAGCACCTCCTCAAGCAGCGAACGGGCCGCCGCCGCGGTGCCGTTCACGTCCTGGAGGTCGACCGCGTCCAGCGCCCGGTCCACCGCCCGCAGGATGTCGTAGCGGCGCGCGGAGTCCACCGGCAGCTCCGCCATCAGCTCGCCCAGCACCTCCAGGTCGATCGCCAGCTGCCACACCGCCTCGTCGAAGACGGCGAGATCCATGCGCTCCAGGCGGTACAGCGGGTTGCTGTGCGAGGTCTCGATGTCACCCAGCTGGGTGGGCAGGAAGGGGTGGTAGTCCAGCAGTACGGGGTTGGAAGCGCCCTCGATCCGCAGCTCGACCTTCTCGCCGCCTGTCACCGGGGCGCCGATCCGCACCCACTGGTTGCGCGGGTTCAGGCCCTTCACCGGGGTGCCGTCGGGGCGGTAAACGAGGCCCTCGCACTGGAAACCCGGCATGTTCTCGTCGAAGCCGAGGTCGAGGATCGCCTCGACACACCGGCCCGCCCACTCCTCGGGCACCGTCCCGGTCACCCGGAACCAGCTCGTCCCCCACGGCTTGCCCCACATGTCGCCCACCGCGATCGGCCGCGGCTCGGCCGCCAGGCCCTCCTCGACGGGCACCGGCTCGCCGGGCGTGTCCCACACGGCGACTTCCAGGGCCACCGACTCGGGGTATACGGCAGGGCGGATGCGCTCGTCGAGTACGCGCCTGAGACGGGCCTCGACCAGTCCGCGGTCGTCGTGCATGGGTGGATCTCCTTCGGTGAGCTGCGATGCGGCCGGGTGCCGGTAGTGCCGGTGGTGCCGGAGTGTCGATGGTGTTACGGGAGTACCGGTGGTACGAGCGTGCTTGGTACGGCGTGTGGGGAGCGTCAGGCGACCTGTTCCACGGTGACCACCTCGGTGATGCCCCGCGCCGCCAGGTGCTCCGGGTCGGCCGCGCGCGAGGCGAGCACCGTGGTGGGCCTCGCGCCGTCCGCAGCGAGCCGGAAGAACGCCTCGTAGAAGGCGCCGCCCGGCGCGCACACCGACCGGGCCGGGGTGGTCACGCTGTCACCCGCGTCCACGACCAGGGCGGTGGTACGGGGCGCAGGCGCGAAGGTGCGCGTCCCGTCGGCGTACTCACGGGCGTACCGCTCCAGCACCCGCGCCGTGTCCTTCGGCTCGCGGTCGTTGGTGAGCACGCCGAGCCCGTACTCCAGCTCGGGGAAGTCCGCCAGGGACCGCGACACGTCGTGCGAGCACCACCAGGTGACGCCCCACAGCCGCGGGCAGTCCAGCGCGGCCCGCAGCGTCGCGTCGGTGAACTCGGCGGCGTGCTCCGGCGGCACCAGCGGGGCCGGCGCGCCCACCTCCTGGAGCCACACCGGGCGGAGCGGGTCACCGGCCCACGCCTGCGACAGTTCCACCAGGTAGGCGGCGTGGTGCTCGCTGGGCACCGAGGCGCGGCCGTGCAGCTGGGCGGTGCCGTTGAAGACCCAGGAGTGCACCGCCGTCATCGCGCCGTGCCGGGCGGCCTGCTCGGGGGTGAAGGGCATGTCGTCCTGGTACCAGGTCGCGTCGTACTCGGCGTGCAGGTGCGGGAGGCCGGGGGCGCCCTCCTCGCAGGCGGCGAGCATCCGGGCCAGCCACGCGTCTATCTGCCCGGTGGTGGCCCGGTCCGGGTCGGGGTGCGGGTCGGCGGCGAACTGGTTGATCTCGTTGCCGACGGTCATGCCGATGAAGTTGGGCCGGTCGGACAGCGCCTCGGCGAGCGTCCTCAGGTACTCCGCCTGGCCCGCGACGACGTCCGGGTCGGTGAAGAGGTTGCGGCGGTGCCAGGTGCGGGTCCAGGCGGGCAGGAAGTCGAAGCTGGACAGGTGGCCCTGGAGCCCGTCGACGTTGACGTCGAGGCCGAACTCGGCCGCCGCGTCCGCCATGTCGAGCAGCTGCTCGACCGCCCGCGGCCGGATCAGGGACCGGTTGGGCTGGAAGTAGGGCCACAGCGGGAAGACCCGGACATGGTCGAGGCCGAGCGCGGCGATCGACTCCAGGTCGGCGCGGACGGCACCCGGGTCGTAGTCGAGCCAGTGGTGGAACCAGCCCTGACTGGGGGTGTAGTTGACGCCGAAGCGGGGTGCGGCCATGGGGGGACTCCGTAACGGGTGACAGGTGGCGGCGGGTGTGCGGGGGCAGTGGGCGCTCAGCCCTTGACCGCGCCCTCGCCGACGCCGCGGAAGAAGAAGCGCTGCAGGCAGGCGAACATCACGATCAGCGGGGCGACGGCGATGACGGTGCCCGCCGCGACCACGCGCTGGTTGTTGGCGAAGGTGCCGTGCAGGAAGTTGAGTCCCACGGTGAGGGTGAAGTTGTCGGAGTCCGACAGCACGATGAGCGGCCAGAGGAAGTCGTCCCAGGCACCCATGAAGGAGAAGATCGCGACGACGGCGAGGGTGCCCTTGACCGCGGGCAGGGCGATCCTGGTGAAGCGCTGCCACACGTTGGCGCCGTCGACGACGGCGGCTTCCTCGATCTCGTACGGGATCGCACGGAAGGCGTTGCGCATGAGCAGCACGTTCATCGCGCCGATGCAGCCGGGCAGCACCACCGAGACGAGGGTGTCGTTCAGTTCGAGGGTGCGCATGGTCGCGAACTGGGCGATCATGATCGCTTCCATCGGTACCAGCAGCGCCGCCACGAACACCAGCGAGGCGATGCCGCGTCCCCTGAAGTGGAGCCTGGCGAGCGCGTACCCGGCCATGGAGGCGCCGACGATGTTCGTCAGGACGTTGGAGACGGCGACCTTGAGGGAGTTCAGGATGTAGTCCCAGACCGGGATGATCTCCGCGACGCCCTTGTAGTTGTCCAGCGTCGGGTGCTGCGGCAGCAGTTGGGGCGGGGAGGTGAAGATGTCCTCGGTGGCTCCCTTGAGCGACGTGGACAGCTGCCACAGGAACGGCCCGATCATGACCAGCAGCACCAGGGTCAGCGCCAGGTAGCGGATCACCGACCGCCAGGCGGGTGTCCGGCGGCCGGGGGCGTGGGGGCGCACGGGGCGGGGGCCGGACTTGCTTACGGGCGCCGGGGCCGCGGGGGAGTCGGTGGTGGTGGTCATCAGTCCTTGTCCTTCCGGTCGGCCCGCATCACGAACAGCATCAGGATCAGCGTCAGCACGAACAGCGTGATCGAGATCGCGGAGGCGTACCCGGTGCGTCCCTGGAGCCCGGTGCCGACCCGCTGGATCAGCATCACGAGCGTGGTGTCCTGGCCGCCGGGGCCGCCCGTCGGGCCGGCGATCATGAAGACCTCGGAGAAGACCTTGAAGGCGGAGACCGAGGACAGCGCACCGACCAGGACCATGGTCGGGCGGACCGCGGGGACCGTGATGGCGAAGAAGCGGCGGACCGGGCCCGCGCCGTCGACCTCGGCGGCCTCGTGCAGCTCACGGGGCACGTTGGTCAGCGCGGCCAGGTAAATGATCATGTAGTAGCCGAGGCCCTTCCAGACCGTCAGCAGCATCGAGCTCAGCAGCAGCAGCCACTGGTCGGACAGGAAGGGCACCGGGTCGACGCCGAGCATCCGAAGGACGCCGTTGATGAAGCCCCGGTCGTCCAGCATCCACACCCAGATCAGGGCGACGACCACGACGGACGCCACCACGGGGGTGTAGTAGGCGGACCGGAAGAACGCGATGCCCGGCACGTGCTTCTGCACCAGCAGCGCCAGCAGCAGCGGCAGGAACACCAGCAGCGGCACCACCACGGCCACGTACAGCGCGCTGTTGCGCAGCGCCACCCAGAACTGCTCGTCACCGAACAGGGCCTGGAAGTTGGCGAGGCCCACGAACTTCCCCTCGGTGAGGGTGCGGGCGTCGGTGAGGGACTTGCCCACCGTCGAGAAGAACGGATAGAGGTTGAACGCCAGGGTGATCAGCAGGCCGGGCGCCAGGAACAGCCAGGGGCTGTAGGCCCGGTGGGTGTGCGGCCCGCCCCGCCCGCCGCCGCGCCCGGAGGCGGGACGGCGGCGGGCGGGGGATTCGCCTGCGGGCGCGGCAGGGGCCACGGGGGCCGTCGCGGGGGAGGTGCTCACGAGAGGTCGCCGTCCGTCAGTTCTGTACGAGGAGCTTGTTCATCTGCTCCACGGCGCTGTCCAGCGCGGCCTGCGGACTCGCCTTGCCGGTGAAGCACTTGGCTATCTCGTTGCGCAGGATCGTCTTCATCTCGTCGCTGAACAGCACCGGTGTGTAGTTCACCGCGCCGGGCAGCATCTTGGCCGACGCGACCCGGATCTTGCCCTCCTCGGTGCCGTCCTCCTTGGTCCAGTACTCCTTCTCCAGGGAGCCCTTGGTGGAGGGGAAGACCGCGACCTCGTGCCCGAACGCCTCCTGGTTCTTGCGGTCGGTGACGAAGTGCGCGAAGGCGACGGCGGTGGCGGCGTTCTTGCTCTGCGAGTTCACCGACAGTCCCTGCAAGTACATGTTCTGCTTGCCGGTGTTGGTGGGTACGTCGGTGATGCCGAGGTTGTCGTACAGCGACGGGGCGTTCTTCTTGAAGTTGTCCAGGTCGTGCGCGCTGCCCGGGTTCATCGCCAGTTCCTGCTGGAGGAACTTGGTACCCGTCGAGTCGTCCTTGAGCGTCAGCGTCTGCTTGTGCAGACCGCCGTCGTCGTACAACTTCTTGTACCTGGTGAGGAGTTCGACGCCCTTGCTGCTGTTGAGCGTGAACTTCTTCCCGTCCTTGTCCATCGCCTCGACGCCGTAGCGCCCGAAGTCCTCGATGGTCGGCGGCTGGCCGAGGGTGGCCTTGCCCTTCTTCGCGAGCTGCTCGGCCGTGGCGAACAGCTCGTCGAAGGTCTTCGGCGGCTTCTGCGGGTCGGCGCCGCCGTCCTTGAACATCGTCTTGTTGTAGAAGAGCGGCCCGCTGTTGAGGTACCAGGGGAAGGAGTACGTGCCGTCCATGCCCGGCATCGCGAAGCCCTGCCACGCGCCTTCCAGGTACTCGGACCTGAACTTCGAGGCGACCTTGTCCTTGTCCAGGTTGAGCAGCAGCCCCGCCTGCGCCAGCGGGTAGGCCAGGTCGGGGGAGAGGTTGACGACGTCCGGCAGCGAGCCGGCCGAGGCGTCGGCGCTCAGCTTGTCGGCGTAGTTGTCGGCCGGCTGGTCCACCCAGTCGACCTTCGTACCCGGGTACTGCTTCTCGAAGTCCTTGATGACGCCTTCGAAGTAGCCCTTGAAGTTCGCCCGGAGGTTCCAGGTCTGGAACTTGACGGTGCCCGCTATCTTGCCGTCGGTGGACGACGCCGCTCCGTCACCGCCCCCGCCGCCGCACGCGGTGACGACGGAGAGACAGAGGACCGTACCGAGACCGACGGCTGCCCGGATCGCGACGCTGCGACGAATGGACATGGGTGACCTACTCCTTGCCTGGGTTCCTGCCTGGTGCGAGAAGCTCGGCGACAGCCTGTAATGCGATTTCCTTTACGTCAACGCTCGATAAACTCGCCGAATTTTCAAAACCGCAGGTCAGAGGCGCTAAAAAGAGCTAAATTCTCTAAACTTCGGATCCCCGCACCGCATAGGGTGAGCAATAGCAGGGGCGCGACGACGGCGCCCGGGAGCGACGACCCGAGGGGATTACTGCCGTATGAAGCACCGCTTCGGCGACTGGGAGCCGGTGGCGGTCCCGCCGCCCCGCATACCGACGCTCAAGGAGGTCGCCCGGGAGGCGGGGGTCTCCACCAGCGCGGTGTCCTTCGCCCTCAACAACCGCCCCGGCGTCTCGGCGGCCACCCGCCGCAGGGTCATCGAGGTCGCCGAGCGGCTGGGGCGGGGCACCGGCCGCGGCGGCGGCGCGGCCACGGCCGAGCGGTCCAGGGCGATCGGGATGGTGCTGGCCCGCCCGGCCGGCAGCCTCGGCGTCGAGGCGTTCTTCCTCCAGGTGGTCTCCGGCATCCAGGCCGGTCTGGCCCCGCACGGCCACGCCCTGGTCTTCCAGATGGTCGACGACATCGAGGCCGAGTGCGACCTGTACCGGCGCTGGTGGGCCGAGGGCCGCGTCGACGGCGTGATCGTGGTCGACCCCAGGGTGAGCGACCCGCGCCCGGACGTGCTGTCGGTGCTGGGACTGCCCGCGGTCGTGGTCGGCGCCATGGACACCCCGGGCGCCGCGCGGCCCGGCTCGGCCAGGACGACGCCCGCACCGGTACTCGGTTCCGGGCGCGGGGCCCGGCTCTCCAACCTCTGGGCGGACGACGCGGGTGCGATGGACCTGATCATCCATCACCTGTACGAGCTCGGGCACCGCCGCATCGCCCACATGGCAGGCCCGCCGGGACTGGCCCACACGGCCCGCAGGATCGCCTCGCTGCGGGCCACCGCGCGCCGCCTCGGCCTCGATCACACGGTCTCGGTGACCACCGACTTCACCGACCGGCAGGGCGCCAAGGCGGCCCGCCGGCTCCTCTCGGGAGCCATGCGGCCCACCGCACTCATCTGCCACAACGAGGTGATGGCGGTCGCGGCGGCCGGTGTCGCCAGCGAACGCGGACTGCGCATCCCGCACGACGTGTCCGTGGTGTCCTGGGAGGACTCGGCGATCTGCCGCACCTATCACCCGCGGATCACCGCGCTGTCGCGTGAGCCCGGGGCGTTCGGACTCCGGGCGGCCACCGAGGTGCTCGGCCTCCTCGCCGGCTCCGCCCCGCGGTTCATCCAGGAGCCGCTGCCCCGCCTGGAACCGCGCGAGAGCACGGCGCCGCCCCCGAAACCCTAGGCCCGGTCCCCGGCCACGTCGGCGGTGGCGCGCAGCAGGTTGTGGTCGGACACCTTGCGTTCGAGCCTGCGCGCGTCCGCCCGGACGCGCGGGAAGTCGCCCTCGCTGAAGAAGACGTAGTCGAGCTTCCGGTTGCCGAAGGTCGGCTCGCCCGAGCGGCAGCGTTCGTGCCGCGCGGGGTCGCACACCCTGCGGTCGAAGTACCGCGCGTCGCGTTCGTCGCCCTCGACGAACTGGCCGCGCCCCGGGGTGACGGTGCCGCCCCCGTAGAACTCACCCATCTCGCCGGTGAGCGGACTGGCGTTGAAGTCGCCGGCGAGGACAACCGGCCGGCCCTGGGACCGCCAGGTGCGGGCCTGCGCGGCCAGGGCGCGGGCCTGCGCCGCTCTTGGCTCCTGCTCCTGCCAGTACAGGTGCACCGAGCAGGCCCAGTTGTCCACGCCGTGCGAGGTGCTGCGGACGCACGGCACCTTGATGCGCTCGGGCTCCACGCCCTGGGTGAGGTCCAGCACCAGAGTGTCCTGGATCTTCGCCCGGACCAGGACGGCGACCCCGTAGTCCTTCTTGCGGCAGTCGACGCGCTTGTTCTCCGTGGAGGTGAAGAAGCCGGTGAACCCGTGCGGTGCCAGTCGGGCGAGTACCTCGTCGTACTGGTCCTTGCACACCTCCTGCAGGTGGACCTGGTCGGCCTGCCAGGCCCCCTCGACCGCCTGAGTGGCCACGACGTCCACCCGGCGGCGGTCGTCGTACCCCGCGGGCGCCAGGCATGACGCACCGCAGATGTTGTACGTCATGACCCGCAGGGCCGTGGGTTCCGCGGCCGGTGCGGGGGCGCCGGGCGAAGCGGCACCCAGGAGCGCCGGGACGACGAGTGCCGTGGCCAGCGAGACGGTCAGGAACAGCGAGGAACGGCGCATGGGACCTCCTGGGAAAGGGGGGTGACGGAGCGTCGGAAGACAGCTCCTGTGCACATGACCCCGGGAGCCGCTCGCGTACCGGTCCGGCGCGAACACCACACGAATGGGAGCTCCGCGCGGTGTCCCCGGGGTGGTCCGGGTATCGCCGGGAGATCATCGGGTAGTCGATCACGAGGCGGGCGGCCTGCCGCCCGCACCGTGGGCGAGAGGGCGCACGGACCTGACCTGACCGAACGGCACGAGGGCGGACTTGACTGATGGCGGACGGACCGAAGACCGACGGACGGGGCACGGGCGGCATGCTGGAGGAGGACCTGTACCGCTTCGAGGAACTGCTGGACGACACCGAGCGCAAGACCCTGCACCAGGTCCGTGATTTCCTGCGCGACGAGGTCGCCCCGCACGCGGACACCTGGTGGGGGAAGGCGGCGTTCCCGCACCACCTGATCCCACGCTTCGGCGAGCTGGGCATCGCCGGGCTCGCGTACGAGGAGTGCGGCACCAGCACGTCGAGCAGCCTGCTCAGCGGCTTCGTCGCACTGGAGATGGCCCGCGTCGACGCGTCGATCGCCACGTTCTACGGAGTGCACGCGGGGCTCGCCATGGGCAGCATCGCCCGGTGCGGATCGGCGGAGCAGCGCCGCAGGTGGCTCCCCGCGATGGGGCGGATGGAGCAGATCGGGGCGTTCGCGCTGACCGAGCCCCAGGGCGGCTCCGACGTCGCGGCGGGTCTGCGGACCACCGCCAGGCGGGAGGGCGACACCTGGGTGCTCAACGGTGAGAAGCGATGGATCGGCAACGCCACCTTCGCGGACCTCGTGGTCGTCTGGGCCAGGGAGGAGGGCGGGGACGGCGGTGTGCTCGGCTTCGTGGTCGAGAGCTCGACGCCCGGGTTCTCCGCGACCCTCATCGAGAACAAGATCGCGCTGCGTACCGTAGAGAACGCCGACGTCGTACTGACCGACTGCCGGGTGCCCGAGGCCAACAGGCTCCAGGAGGCCCACGGCTTCCGGGACACCGCCGACGTCCTGCGGCACACCCGCAGCGGTGTGGCGTGGGAGGCGGTGGGCGTGATGCTGGCCGCGTACCGCATCGCCCTGGACTACACCCGGGAGCGCGAGCAGTTCGGCGGTCCGGTCGCCCGTTTCCAGCTGGTGCAGGACTTGCTGGTGCGTATGATGAGCGACGCCACCTCCTGCCTGGGGATGGTGGTGCGCCTCGCGCAGCTGGAGGACGCGGGCACCTTCCGTGACGAACACTCGGCGATGGCGAAGGCCCACTGCACCACCCGGATGCGGGAGGTGGTGGGCTGGGGGCGTGAACTCCTGGCGGGCAACGGAATCGTGCTCGACTACAGCATCGGCCGCTTCGTCGCGGACGCCGAGGCGCTCTACTCGTACGAGGGGACCAGGGAGATCAACACCCTCATCACCGGCCGGGCGCTGACCGGCATCGGCGCCTTCGTCTGAGGGGCCGGGGGGCCGGGGCGGGGCGGGTCTGTCGGGCGTCGGCGGCGGACCTGTGCCGTGCCCCTCCGCCGGACCCCTCGCGCCGTGCCCCTCCGCCGGGCCCCTCGCGCCAGCCCCTCGCCTGTCGTCCGGCGCTCCGGGCATCCGGCGCCGCGGGCCCCCGGCCGGCCGCGGCGCCACGACCCGGTCGGGCCCCCGGGGGGGGGGGGGGGCGGGCCCCCCGCCGCGGGGGCGGCCCCCGGGCCGGGGGGGCGGCCGCAACGAACGGGCGCGCAGGCGGTTGTTACGGCGCGACTGGAAAAGA
>NZ_JBIVVC010000014.1:0-178667 GCF_044757485.1 Streptomyces sp. NPDC091272 | reverse complement strand
CCAGCCCTGGCTGTCGGGGCGGCGGGGGCGCCGGCTGCGCCCCCACCCCGCCCCGCGGGGCGGCGGCCGCGCCCCCGCCCCCCCCCCGCCCCCGGCGCCCCGCGGCCCCCGCCGCGCCGCCCCCCCCCCCCCCGGCGGGCCCCCCGGGGCCGTGGTGCGCCGTCAACTCAGCGGCGCGGACGTGCTGTTCAGCCTCCGACGTTCACGTCGATGCAGGCGTAGAAGGCGTTGGTCGTGTTGGCGACGTTCCACACGGCCAGTACCTTCTGCTTGCCGGAGAGGCCGCCGAAGTCGACCTGATGGCTGACGGTCGCGCCCGGCTGCGCGCCGTGGTCGTCGAAGACGGCTATCTGATTGCCGTCGACGTAGTACTCCCAGGTGCTGGTCGCGTGCTGGGCGGTCAGCCGCCACTGGAAGGTCGCGTTCTTCGGTACGGGGGTGGCGACCCAGCCCTTCGAGTCGTCGTCGAGCTCCGCGAAGCGGCTGTTGCCGCCGCTACAGCTCTTGAGCCCCTTGGGGCCCTCGACGCTCTGCGGTTCGTAGGTGATGTCGCCGCACGGCACCGTGCCCGCGGCGCACTGCGCCTGACGGCTGGGCGGGTCGGAGATGTATCCGTGCGCGCTCGCGGAGCTCGCGGGCAGGGACACGGCGATGACCGGGGCGAGGAAGGCACCTACGAGCGCGGCCTTCGTCCTTCGGGTGTTCATGCGTACTCCTTCACTTCAGGGCTTCCCGGAAACACACGGCGTGTGGGGGGCCGGGTGTCCTCGGGTCGGCCTCTCGTGGGTGGGGCCAAGAGGCGCGAAGGGTGGCACAGAGCTCTCCGGGCACGGGGAGTTCGACCCCGTAAGCGGAGTGGTGAATTCTGCTTGGACTAGACCATACAAGTGGGCGTGGCCCTGTCAAGGAGTCGCGCGGAAACGGGTGTTGGCGCGACACGTGCCCAACTGGCCCCAGTACTCGCTCGGTTGTGCTGTGGGTGACGTCCCTCGAACACGGCGGCACGGCGCTTCGGCCACACCTATGGTGACCGCACGGTCGCCACGAGTGGTGGCGGTGCACCGGCTCGACGTGAGACTCGACGCGAGAAGAGGCCCAGCCATGGCCAGCGTGTTTCAGCAACGCAAGATCGAGAACATGTTCGCCGCGTTCGACGTGAACGGGGACGGCTATCTGCAGAAGGACGACTTCGAGGCCCTCGTGGTCCGGTGGAGCCAACTCCCCGGCGTGGAGCCCGGAACGGAACTGCGGGAGCGGGTGGAGACACTCCTGATGGGCTGGTGGGACGGCCTTCTGTCGGTCGCCGACGCCAACAACGACGGCAAGGTCGACATGGGTGAGCTGCTCACCCTGGTGGATCGTCTGCCCGCCATGCGCGACACCGTGGCGGCGACCGCGGACACCCTCTTCGACGCCGTGGACGAGAGCCGGGACGGCCGCATCTCACGCGCCGAGCACCGTCGGCTCGTCGAGATCTGGCACGGCCGGAGCGTGGAGACCGACGACGTTTTCGACCGGCTGGACCTGGACGGGGACGGCTACCTCGGCCGGGCGGAATTCGCCGCGCTGTGGTGCCAGTTCTGGATCAGCGACGACCCCTCGGAACCGGGCAACCTGATGTGCGGACGCATCCCCGGCCAACCCGACCCACGGTCCCGCTGACCTTCGGGGCTTCCGGCGTCACAGCGACCCGCGGTCCCGCTGACCCCTGGGGGCCTCTGGCTGACCCATGGGACCTCCGGCGCCGCAGCGACCCGCGGCCTCACCGGCCTCCGGTCTCGCCTGGCCCGCCCGAATGCGGTGTACCCGCGGCCCGCTGCCGGTCGGACGGTCGTCCGGCGGCGGGATGCGACCCGCCCGCCGCGGGCCGTACGTGTGCGGAGGCGGGCCGCAGCGCAGGGGCGATCACCGCGGCGACGAGCAGCAGGGCGAGGACGCTGATCAGTGCGTGGCGCAGCCCGAGGTGTTCCCCGAGGAGCCCGAGCGCCGGCGGTCCGACCAGGAAGGCGAGGTAACCGGCGGTCGACATGGCCGCGACGCGTGCGGCCGCGTACTGCGGATCGTCACCCGCGGCGGAGACGGTGACCGGGAAGCCGAGCGACGTGCCGAGCCCCCACAGCACGACTCCCGCGGTGGCGACCACGGGGTCCGAGGGGAAGACGACCAGGGCCAGGCCCGCGGCGGCGCCCAGCGCGCTGGCGCGCAGCACCGCCGCGCGGCCGAAGCGGACGAGGAAGGGACCGCCCGCGAAGCGCCCCAGGGTCATCGACACGGCGAACGCGGTGTAGGTGAGGGAGCCGGCGGTGGCGGAGGTGCCGTGGCCGTCCACCATCACCAGCGGGAGCCAGTCGTTGGCGGACCCCTCGGCCAGCGCCATCGCCAGGACGACGACACCGATGAGGACCAGCCGCCGGTCCCGCCAGACCCGGAGCTGGTCCTGCCAGCCGCCGGAACGCCGGTCCGCGGGGTCGGCCTTGCCCGTGCCGTACGGAATCGACGTGACGGCCCAGACGGACACGCCGGCGAGCACGACGGCGACGGCCAGCAGGTGCAGGCCGACGGGGAACCGCGCGGCGGCCAGGGCCATGCCGAGCAGCGCGCCCACCACGGTTCCCAGGCTGAAGCAGCCGTGCAGTACCGGCAGGACCGGCCGGCCCACGCGGCGTTCCAGTGCGGCGCCCTCGATGTTGAAGGCGACCTCCGCGAGGCCGAGGCCCGCCCCGAAGAGGGCGAGTCCGCAGAAGACCCCGGCGGGCAGCGCGGTGGCGGCCCCCGCGGAGACGACCGCCAGGCCGGCCACGATCAGTACCGCGCCGACCCGGATGACGGGACGCCCGCCGTGCCGCCCGACCAGGCCGCCGGAGGCGAGCACCCCGACCATGGAGCCGGTCGACAGCCCGAACAGGACGAGCCCCATGGCCCCGGTGGACACGCCGAGTTCGTCCCGTATCGCGGGAGTACGCGACACCCACGACGCCATGCCGGCGCCGGCGACGAGCATGAAGGTGAACAGGGCGGCACGCCAGCGGCGAGTGGTCGCGTCCAAGGTGATCGTCCTCAGGAAGGGGAGCAGGAGGGAGCGGGAGGGAGTGGGAATAAGCGGAGGGAGCCGGGGGGAGGGTGACGACAGCGCCGGTTTCCCGGCGGAGAGTACGATCGTACATTCGCGAGTGTACGATCGTACCCATGACTGACTACTTCGCCGGGGACCCCCGTAGCCAGCGCGAGCGCATGCTCGCCGGAGACCTGTACATCGACGACGACCCGGAGAACGCCCGGGAGCACCAGCGGGCCTTCCGGCTGGCCTCCGAGTACGCGGCCGCCTTCGCCCAGGACGCGGAGGCGGCCAGGCCGCTGCTGGCGGAACTCGTCGGGACCCTGGGGGAGAACGCGGAGATCAGGCCGCCCCTGTGTGTCGACTACGGCAGCCGGATCCACGTCGGCGCGGGCACGTTCGTCAACTTCAACCTCACCGCGCTCGACGTGGCCCCGATCCACATCGGTGAGGACTGCCAGATCGGTCCCAACGTGCAGCTGCTGACGCCGACCCACCCGATCGAGGCGAAGCCGCGGCGGGACCGGCTCGAAGCTGCCAAACCGATCACCATCGGGGACAATGTGTGGCTCGGCGGCGGCGTGATCGTCCTGCCCGGCGTGCACATCGGTGACAACTCCGTGATCGGGGCCGGCGCCGTGGTCACCAGGGACATCCCGGCTAACGTGGTGGCCGTCGGAAATCCCGCCCGGGTGATCCGCTCGATCCAGGACCCCGACCAGGGCCCCGACCAGGGCCTCGACCACGGCCCCGACCAGGACCCTGGTCAGGGCGCCGACCAGACCTGACCTGTCATGAGGAGACCCGGTGGCCACCGGACGCACCGATCCCCAGCGGCGTGACCGCATCATCGACGCGGCCCTCGACCTCATCGCGGACGAGGGCGTCGCGGGGATCTCGCACCGCAAGGTGGCCGTCCGGGCCGGGGTGCCGCTCGGGTCGATGACGTACCACTTCCAGAACATGGAGGAACTGCTGCGCGAGGCGTTCGGCAGGTTCGCCACCACCATCGTCGAGGTCTTCGAACAGCGGCTCGGCGCGGCGGGCACCCCGGACGAGGCCCGCGCCGCGGTCGTCGACCTGGTCCACCACCTCTCCAGCGGGGATCAGCGCCAGCTCGTCCTCACCCATGAGCTGTACACGCTCGCCGCGAGGCAGCCCGCCTACCGGGAGCTGACCCGGGCCTGGATGCACCGCAGCCGCGACATCCTCGAACAGCACTTCCCGCCGGACACGGCCCGCCAGCTCGACGCCCTGATCGAGGGTCTGTCCCTGCACCGTGCCCTGGATACCGAACCGCACGACCGCGCGCTCACCGCCGAGGCCGTCGCCCGCGTCACCAGGCCCGCCTGACTCCACTTCGCCGACTCAGGAGTTCGTATCTCAAGTCTCAAGGGACTCCTGCCTCGGATTTTCTGTCCCAGAAGGACAAGTGTCCCATTGGGACATTTTCAGGAGTACGGTGTGGGGCATGAGCAGCACGGAGGGCCGCCGGGTCCGTAAGGTCCAGAGGAGTCGCGAGGCCATGGCGTGCGCCGCCGTGGACCTGGTGCTCGAAAAGGGCCTAGACCAGGTCACCGTCGAGGCCATCAGCGAGCGCGTGGACGTCTCCCGGCGCACCTTCACCCGGTACTTCTCGGGCAAGGAGGACGCCGTGGTCGACGCGCTGCGGGCCGACTTCGCGCGGATCAACGCGGCGCTCGACGCCCGCCCCGCCGAGGAGAACCCGCTCACCGCCTACCACCGTGCCCTGCGCGACTGGCTCGACCACGACCCGGGTGCCTGGCACCGCGTGACCCGCTCCGGCGAGTTGCTGCGGCTGCTCCACCAGGAGCCCGCGCTGGAGTCCGCCTTCGGGCAGGTGCGCGACGAGGCGCAGGACGCCTCGGTGCGGATCGTCGCGCGCCGCCTCGATCTGGACCCCGAGCACGACCTGCGCCCGGCGCTGGCCGTGTCGCTCGCGGTGGGTGCCTTCAGCACCGCGGTGCGGTTCTGGATCGCCCCGGAGGCGAGCACTGCTCTTCCCCAGCTGATCGACGCGGCGTTCGCGGCCCTGGCCGCCGAGCCCGCACCCAGCGTCACCCGCGAGTGAAACCAGGTACCACCATGTCCACCACGCCCACCCACGCGTCCACCCACACCCCCGCCGCCGCCGACGAGTTCGCCGGCAAGAGCGCGCTGGTCACCGGCGCCGCCTCCGGCATCGGCCTGGAGATCGCCCGCCGGCTCGCCGACGCGGGGGCGTCCGTCATCGTCGCTGACCACAACGAGGAGGGCGCCAAGGAGGCCGTCGAGGCCATCAACGCGGCCGGTGGCCGGGCCGCCGCCGTCCGCGTGGACGTCACCGACCCGGAGTCCGTGCGCCGCGCCGTCGAGTTCACCGCCGCGACCTACGGCGGCCTCCAGCTGGCCGTCAACAACGCCGGGATCGCCGGGGCCTCCGCGCCCACCGGCGAGTACGGGGTGCAGGACTGGCAGCGGGTGATCGACACCAACCTCAACGGCGTCTTCTACTCGCTGCGCCACGAACTCCCGCTCATCCTGGCCTCCGGCGGCGGCGCCGTGGTGAACATGTCCTCGATCCTCGGCAGCAACGGTTTCGCCGGCTCCGCCGCGTACTCCGCCGCCAAGCACGCCGTGGTCGGCCTGACCAAGACGGCGGCCGTCGAGTACGCCTCCCGAGGCGTCCGGGTGAACGCGGTCGCCCCCGGCTTCATCGACACCCCGCTGCTCCAGGACGCCGACTCGCAGCGTGATTACCTGATCTCGCTCCACCCGCAGGGCCGCCTCGGCACCGCGGAGGAGGTCGCCGAGCTCACCCTGTTCCTGCTCTCCGACCGAGCTTCCTTCGTCAACGGCAGCTACCACCTCGTCGACGGCGGCTACGCGGCCCGCTGACCCGGCCACGCCCGGCACCGACGACACACACCACAGCGAGCGCCCGGCAGCGAGCGCGCGAAGAGAATGAAGAGAAGAGAGGACTTCTGATGTCCGCAGAACCCACCCGGATGAAGGCGGTCCAGTACCGCAGTGTCGGCGCGACCCCCGAGGTGGTCACGGTCGACCGTCCCGAACCCGGCCCCGGCCAGGTGCTGCTGAAGGTGACCGCGGCGGGCGTGTGCCACTCCGACATCGCGGTGATGAGCTGGCCCGCCGAGGCCCTGCCCTTCCCGCTGCCCCTCACCCTCGGTCACGAGGGCGCCGGGACCGTGGCCGCCCTCGGTGACGGCGTCACCGGGTTCGAGACCGGCGAGTCCGTCGCCGTGTACGGGCCGTGGGGCTGCGGGAACTGCCTGATGTGCGCGCAGGGCAAGGAGAACATCTGTCTGCGCGCCGCCGAGCTCGGCATCCGTCCGCCGGGACTGGGTGCCCCCGGTGCGCTCGCCGAGTACATGATCGTGGACGACGCGCGCCACCTGGTTCCGCTGGGCGACCTCGACCCGGTCACCGCGGTGCCGCTCACCGACGCGGGCCTGACCCCGTACCACGCCATCAAGACCTCCCTGCCGAAGCTCGCCCCGGGCAGCACCGCCGTGGTCATCGGCACCGGCGGCCTGGGCCATGTGGCCATCCAGCTGCTGCGGGCCCTGACCTCGGCCCGGGTGATCGCCCTGGACGTGAACGAGGAGAAGCTGGATCTCGCCCGCGAGGTCGGCGCGCACGAGGTCGTCCTGTCGGACCAGCACGCGGCGGCCAAGGTCCGCGAACTGACCGGGGGCCTGGGCGCCCAGGCCGTCTTCGACTTCGTGGGCGCGCCGCCCACCGTCGCCACGGCCTCGGCCTGCGCCGCCGTGGAGGCGGACGTCACCATCGTCGGCATCGGCGGCGGCAGCGCCCCGGTCGGCTTCGGCGCCGTCCCCTACGACGCCGCGTTCCGCGCCCCGTACTGGGGGTCGCGCTCCGAGCTGATCGAGGTGCTGGACCTGGCACGTTCCGGTGTGATCGAGGTCCATGTCGAGACCTACCCGCTGGACGAGGCCCCCACGGCGTACGAGCGGCTGCACGAGGGCCGCATCAACGGCCGCGCGGTCATCCTGCCGAACGGCTGACCCCCGCGGCTGCCCGCTCCGGGCGACTGCCCCCCGCTCCGGCGCCTCGACCCCGTTCCGACGGCTGCCCCCCACTCCGGCGCCTCGACCCCCGCTCCGGACGCTCGACCCCCGTGCCGTGCGTCCGGTGGCCGGGGCGTTCCCGCGCGGCGAGACTGCGGACGACCAGACGCCCGCCGTGAACCCGGAGCCCGCCATGCCGCAGCCACCCACAGGTCCCTCGTCCTCGCCGTCCTCCTCGTCATCGCCGTCCTCCTCCTCCGACGGGCCGCCCGGCCCGGACACCTTTCCGGCCGTGTGCGGCCACACGCATCTGTTCCCCGGGGCCCGCTGCAACCTCCAGGGGCTTCCCGATCCCCGTGCCTTCGCCGCCGGGCCCGAGCCGGCCGGCGTGGACCTGCGCTTTTCGGACGGGACGGCAGCCGACGCCGAACTGCGTACCGGCGGCCCGGTGGGACCCGTGCTGGCCGTTCCGGCGTACACCACGGGCGCCGGCACCCGGGTGGACGAACACACCTGGTCCGTCCGGGAGTTCCGGCAGGTGGGCGAGGAGGTCGAGCTGACGATCGGCACCAGGACCGACCGACCCGCCTGAGGGCGCGGGCGCGCGACCGGGCGAGGTGCACGACAGGGCGCCGCCCCGGGGCGGGTGAGCCGTGTCTCACCAAGGGTGTCCGTGCGGATCGCTTCCGCTCCCACGGCATCGCCCGCCTGGGTCGACGTGCCGTGGGCGTTGACGTAACCCACCTCGCGGTGGTCGAGGCGGGCGTCGGCCAGGGCGAGGCGTATGGCGTGCTTGATGCCGCGGCCGTCGGGGTGGGGGGGCGATGGGGTGATTGGCGTCGGTGATGGATCCGCAGCCGGCGAGCAGGGCCCGTGGTCGGTGGCCGCGGGCAGTGGCGTCCGCCGACCGTTCGAGGACGAGGATCGCGGTTGCTTCGCCCAGGACGAAGTCGTCGCGTGCGCGGTCGAAGGGCCGGGAGGCAGCCGCAGGATCTTGGCGCCGTGTCGACAGTGCGCCCAGTTGGGCGAGGCCGGTGACGATGAGCGGGGTCGTGCAGGATTCCGTACCGCCCGCGATGACGATGTCGCACTGGTCACGCGAACGTCTACATCGGGTGGGGGCCCTGGTCGGGCCCTATTCGGGCCACCTGGAGTTCTCGATCATGCTCACGAAGTCCGTGCGGACGAAGCCGGGCGAGAAATGTGCGAGTACGTCGGCCTTGACGTTGCCGAAGGCCGTCTCGG
This sequence comes from Streptomyces sp. NPDC091272, assembly GCF_044757485.1. NCBI lineage: Bacteria > Bacillati > Actinomycetota > Actinomycetes > Kitasatosporales > Streptomycetaceae > Streptomyces > Streptomyces sp. NPDC091272. Next base: position 170,315 of record NZ_JBIVVC010000014.1, on the reverse strand, counting down.
GACGGTGCGCGATGCCGTTCGTGAACGCCGCGAGGATGCGGCGCTTGAAGTCCGGGCGCGGGTGGGCCGCCACGACCGCGGCACGTTGCTCGCTCGTGATCTCCTCGAAGCCCAGGCCGAGTACGTCGTGCTCGACGCCCGCGGTGACCAGCGCGACCTCCGGCTCCATCCGCCACGGGATCTGCGGGGTCGTGTGCAGGGCGATGGCCGTCCAGGCGGTCCGGGCCCGATCCACGGAGAGTTCGTGGCGCAGAAGAAAGTCGCGTGCCATGTCCGCACCGTCGAGCTCGAAGCGCTGCTCGGAGTCGGCGTACTTCGCTGTCAGCCCGAGGTCGTGGAACAAGGCTGCCACGTAGAGGAGTTCGGGATCGAATTCCAGGTCGCGGTGGTGCCCGCGCAAGGCGCCGAAAAGGAAGACGCGACGTGAGTGGTCGTAGAGCAGCTCTCCTGCCGAGTCACGGACGAGCTCGGTCGCCTCCCGGGTGAGCGCGCTGTCGGGAATCTCGACGTCGGCAATCCTGGTCGTCATGGTGGCTCCTCGTCGGTGGTCTCCGGTCCACCCAGCGTGCCTCCGTGACGCGTACAGGCGCTATGTCTGTACGGACAGCAATCCCACACATTGGGACATCGCGCGGCGCTAGCCTGGGACGATGGAATCGCGCGAACGCCCCCTGCCTCGTACTGTCGCTGTTGTGGCGTACGACGGCGTCCGCCTGCTGGATGTCACCGCCCCGGTGGAGGTCTTCAGCACGGCAGCCTCCCTGGGTGCCCGCTATCGCGTGAGGCTGCTGTCCTTGCGCGGCGGGCCCGTCACCACCGCGGCCGGCACCCAACTGCTCACGGAGCCGGTCGACGACCCGACACCACGGATGCACACCCTGATCGTCCCCGGCTCCCGCGACCTGCCCCACCGGATGCCGACCGGCCTGCTCGACACCGTCCGGGCGCTGCACTCCCGGGCCTGGCGCACCGCGTCGGTGTGCACCGGTTCGTTCGCGCTCGCCGACGCGGGTCTGCTGCGCGGCCGCAGGGCCACAACGCACTGGCGCCACACGGCCACGCTGGCGCGACGCCACCCGGACATCGACGTGGACAGCGATGCGATCTTCGTACGTGACGGCCGCATCTACACCTCGGCGGGAGTCAGCGCCGGACTTGACCTGGCCCTGGCCCTCGTCGAGGCCGACGAAGGCTCCGAACTCGCCCGCGCAGTGGCACGCGACCTCGTCGTCTACCTCCAACGCCCCGGCGGACAGTCGCAGTTCTCGCACGCGCTGCGCACTCCCGCGCCACGCCACCAGGTACTCGCCGACCTCCTGAGAACCATCGCCGCGGACCCCGCCGCCGACCACTCACTCCCCGAACTCGCCCGACGGGCCGGCCTCAGCACCCGCCATCTCACCCGCCTCTTCCGTCAGGAGGTCGCCACCACACCCGCGGGCCACGTCGAATTGATCCGCCTGGAAGCCGCCCAGACACTCCTCGACGCAGGGGAAACCGTCACCACCACCGCGCAGCGCAGTGGCCTGGGCAGCGACGAGACGCTGCGCCGGGTTTTCCTGCGCCACCTCGGCGTCACTCCGACCGCCTACCGCACCCGCTTCCACACAGCCACCCGCAAACCCAGTCCCGCGCCCTGAGCCACGCGGACCGTTTCCAGCAAACCCTCGCCCCTTTCGCCGCCATCACGGGCGGGAGGAGCGCCCGTGCACCACCGGGCTCGTGGGGAGTCGCGGAAGCCCTGCGAGCCCGGCGGGGAGGGCGACGTTCGACGGAGGGGTGGGCAGGACCGTCGGACGAACTGTCGATGCCCCGTGACAGGAACCGACGCGCCCCGTTGACACTCATGCTGCATGAAGATCCGGGGGCGGCGTACCAACGAGCGGCCCTCCCGGTTTCACGGCGCACTCCACCCGTGCGCCGTCTCTCCGACGAGTCGAGAACGAGGAGCCACGTGCACCTGTCGACGCCCTCAAGGCTGGCCCTGGCCGCCGTCCTGGCCGCCACCCTCGCCGGCGGCCTCGCCCCCGTCGGCGCCGCCTCCGCGGCACCGGCCGTCCCCGCGGCACCGGCCGCCCCCGCGGCCCCCGCCCCCGACATGGCCGGCGTGACCGCGGCCCTGAACTCCGCCATGGCCAACGGCGCTCCGGGCGCGATGGCCCGCTTCACCGGGCCCTAGGGCGTCCGTACGAGCACCGTCGGCGTCCGCGACCGCGTCTCGGGCGAGGCCATGGACACCCGTGCGCGCTTCCGCATCGGCAGTGTCAGTAAGACCTTCTCCAGCGTCGTCCTGCTCCAACTGGTCGACGAGGGAAAACTGGAGCTCGACGCCCCGGTCAACCGCTATCTCCCCGGCCTGCTGCCCGACGACCGCATCACGGTCCGTCACCTGCTCACCCACCGCAGCGGCCTCGCCGACTACACCGACGCCATGTTCGCCAGTACCGTGCCCGGATTCGAGGCCGTCCGCAACCGCGTCTTCTCCTACCAGGAGCTGGTCGACCTCTCGCTGGCCCTCCCGCGCACCACCGAACCCGGTGCGGCCTACAAGTATTCCAACGCCAACTTCGTCGTCGTAGGCATGCTCATCGAGAACGCCACGGGCACCTCCGTCGCCACCCAGTACGAGCGGCGCATCTTCAAGCCGCTGAAGCTGCGGCACACCTCCTACGTCCACCCGCGGGTCAGCATCAAGGGCACGCACGTACGCGGCTACCTCCACCCCGACGAGGAGGGGGCCCCGCTGGTCGACTCCACGGAGCAGGCCGTTTCCTGGGCCCGGTCGGCCGGCGCGGTCATCTCCGACCCGGCCGACCTGAACACCTTCACGAGCGCGCTGATGCGAGGCAGACTCCTGTCGCCCCGCATGCTGGACGCCATGACCACGGCCACCCCCACCGATGCCACCGGGACCCGCTTCTACGGGCTCGGGCTGCGCCGGTACCTCCTGTCCTGCGGCACCGAGGTGTACGGGCACACCGGCACCGTGCAGGGTTACTACACCTACGCGTTCGCCACCCGCGACGGTCGGCGCGCGCTCTCCGCCATGGCGAACACCTCGAACCGCGGCGCGGCGAACACGGCGCTCGGCGGAACGCTGGAGGCGGCGTTCTGCGGGAGGAAGACCGTGCCGCCCGGGTCGTCGTCGACCGCGACGACGCGTGCGTTCTCCGTCCTTCCGGCGGAGGCCGACCTGCCCGAGCGCCGCTGAGGCGGGCCGGGCCCCGAGGCCCGAAGGGGGCGAGACGGTCCAGGGGCGTCGGCCGGCTGCCGTACGACCGCTAGGAACCACGGGGACTCGGCTTTGAAGCCTGGCTGGGCGCCGCCTCGACGGCGGCGCCCGGACGGTTCGGGGGCCGCTTCCGGCCAATGATGGTGGAGGGCAAGGGCTTTCGCGCGTGCTCCGGCGATCCCGGCAACTTCGGGGCGTCACGCTTCTTGCGAAGCGGTGTACCCGAGCCCGCTCCGCGCAGTGCCCGGCCCGATGCTTCGCCTCCGGGAATGTACTCGGGAGGGCATTGGTGCGGTTCCGTGCGGGGTTCGCGAGACAGGTGTGCCCAAGCGAATTCGCCTTCTACGCCAAGGCGCGCCTCCCTCGCGCGCCGTGCCGGGCCGGGGAGTCTACGCGGGTAAGTGCTCCAAGGCATTGCGGCCTCGTACAAGCTCTGTGCACGCCAGCGGAATCACGCCGATGGGCGCTCCGCGACAAGGGGGGCGGCCGTCTTGTGGCGCTCGAAGGAGGGTGGTTAGGCTCCGGCTCGTTTCAGTTCCTTCGTAATTTCTGCAACCTCTTGAGCGAATGGTGAACAGTCATGCCATGTCCGCACAGCGGGCACGCGGCATCGGACACCGGACGCGCGGGGGTGGCGGGGGCCGGCACGGCACCGGGAGAACCGGAAGGGGGCGGGGATGGCGGAGACTTCGGCGTCGCGGGCGGCACACGAACCGCCACTGCCGCGCCCGCAGGTGACCGGTGCCCCGAGCAGCCCGACCGTTGCCGTGCCACGCGACTTCCGTCTCTTCTGGACCTCCAACACGGCCGACGCCCTCGGCAGTCAGACCTCGGGAGTGGTGCTTCCACTTCTGCTGCTGGCCCTCGGTCACTCGCCCGCCGCGGTCGGCGTCGTCGTGGGCGCTTCGGCGGTCCTGGGCCTGGTACTCGGCCCGCTGGCGGCCCTTCCCGCCGATCGCGGGGCACGCAAACCGGTGATGGTGTGGTCCGCGTGCACGGCGGCACTGGCCATGGCGGTCGTGGCCGTCACGGTCGCCACGGGCCGTCCGCCCCTGGCACTGGTGCTGGCCGGCGTGCTGGTGGAACGGTTCGCCACCGCCGTGTACGAGGCTGCCTCGCGCGGCACGGTCGCCCTGCTCACCGGGCCGGAGGGGTACGCCCGCACAGTGGCTCGCCTGGAAGTGGGGGAGCGGCTGGCCCTCGTCCTCGGCCCGGTGCTCGGCGGCGCGCTGTACCAGCTGGGCCGCGCCTGGCCCTTCGCCGTCGACGCCGTGTCGTACGCGGTGACCGCACTCTGCGTACGGTCGATGCGCGCCGACCTGCGCGCTCTCGAACGTGTGGTCGACGCGCGGCCGACGTTGCATTCAGAAGCGCCGGACGGCACTGTCTCCGCGACAGTGCCCGACGAGGCTCAGGCACCGGCCCGGCCGACGGCGGGACCGGGCACGTTGTCCGCTGACGCCGTCCCGGCCGCCGCTCCCGGCGTGTCCCGCGCCGGCGCCAGGGTCCCGTTCCGCGCCGAACTCGCCGCCGGGGTGGGCCTCGTGGCACATTCGGCCGTCCTTCGGCTCGTCCTGCTGTGGACCTCCGTCGTCAACGGGGTGCTGGCCGCGCTCTACTTCGGCGTCCTGCTCAACCTCCAGCGCGGCGGGCACGGCGCCACCACCACCGGAGCGGTCCTCGCCGTCGCCGGCGCCGCCGGAATCGCCGGGGCGCTGGCCGCCCCCGCACTCGCCGTCCGCGTCGGCGCGAACCGCAGCGTCCTCGTGGTGACCTGGCTGCTCGTACCGCTCACCGGAGCGCTGGCCGCCACCCGTTCGCCGTGGTGGCAGGCCGTCCTGTTCGGTGCTCTCTGCCTGGCCATGCCCGTGGCCACCGTCGTCCTCCAGTCCCGGGCGATCGCGGCCACGCTGCCGAACCTTCAGGCCCGTGCCGGGGCCGTGCTGGCCACCGGAGCGGGGGCGGCGGCCGCGCTCGGGCCCGCGGCGGCAGGCATGCTGGCCGAGGCAGGCGAGGCGGGGCCCCCGCTCGGCTGCGCAGCGGTCCTGCTCGCCCTGGCGGCGTACACGGGTCGGGTCCACTCCCGCACTCTCGCGGGCGGCACGGACGGGCATCCGGGGCGTGGCAAGGGTACCGACGACACTCATAGCAGTGGCAGCAGTGGCAGCAGTGGCAGCAGTGGCAGCAGTGGCAGCAGTGGCACCAGTGGCACCAGTGGCAGCGGTGGCGGCACGGGCAGCACCGAGGGCGCCGGCAGCGCCGGAACCGGCGATCGCCCCGCAGTCACCCGTGCCGTCGGAGGTCCCGGCAGTATCCAAGCCGAGGGTGATGCTGGAACCGCCGGTAACGCCGGTAACGCCGGAACCGCTGGAACCGCCGATACGACCGGGAGTGCCTCATGACCGCCCCCACCGGCGCCGGCCCCGTCCCGGAGCCCTCTGCCGGCCCCGTCTCGCCCGGCCCCGTCCCGGAGCCTCCCGCCCGCTACCGCGTCTTCCGCGCCGCCCTTCCCGAAGTGTGCGCCCTCGACCCCGACCGCATGGTGTTCACCGCCGACGCGGACGGCCGTTGCGAGGTCTTCACCTGGAACACCTCCACCGCCACCGCCCGACAGGTCACCGACCGTCCCGGCGGCACCTTCCACTGTTCCGTGGACGCCGAAGCGTATGTGTGGTGGTTCGAGGAGGACGCCCACGGCCTCGGCCGCTGGCGGTTCCAACCCTTCGAGGGCGGCCCGACGTACGACGGCCTGCGGGAGTTGCCCGGCGGGCAGGCGCGCGGCCTCGCGGTCAGTACCGACGGAGCCGTCGCCCTCGCGCTGGGCGACGCGGTGGGCACCACGGTGTACGGCGGACAGCGCGGCGGCCCCGCCCGTCAGCTCGCCCGGCTTCCGTACCACGCCAACCTGACCGGCATCAGCGCAGACGGCGAACTCCTCTCGATCGGCGGCCAGGCCCGCTCCCCGTACGCCGTCACGGTGTTCCGTACCGCCGACGGCGCTCCTGTCGCCCAACTCCGTGAAGAAGACGGTGCGTTGTGGTCGCTCGGCTTCACGCCTTCGGTGGGCTGCCACGACCTGCTCCTCGTCCGGGAGCACGGCGGCCGCTACCTGCTCGCCACCTGGCGGCCGGGCGAACCTCCGCACGCCCTGGCCTGGGCCACGTTCGACACCGAGATCACCGCTCGCTGGAGCCCGGACGGCCACAGCGTGCTGATCCGACAGGACCGGCACGGGCGCAGCATCCTGTACCGCGCCGACCTCGACGCCCGCACCCTCACCCTCCTGCCCACCCCGCCCGGCACCCTCCTCGATGCCGCCGAGCACGGCACCGGGCCCGCCACCCGGGACCTCCACACGCTCTGGACCAGCACCGCCGAACCCCCGCGCGCCACTTCCAGCGCCGGCACCCCACTGCCCACCCTGCCGCGCCTCCCCGACCCCGTGCCCGGTGTGTCGTACGACCTGTGGACCCCGGGCGCGGACGGCGACCTGCACACCCTGGTCACCCTCCCCGACGGGGCTCGCGGCCCCGTGCCCACGGTCTTCCTCGTGCACGGCGGTCCCGCCGACCACGACCGGGACGCCTACGACGGCACCGTGCACTCCCTGGTCGCCTCCGGGTTCGGCGTCGCCCGCGTCAACTACCGGGGCTCCACCGGCTACGGACCCGCCTGGCGGGCCGCGATGACCGAGGGCGTCGGACTCACCCAGGTCGCCGACCTCGTCGCCGCCCGCGCCGCCCTGGTCGACCGCGGCTTGGCGGACGCCGGCGCCCTGGCCCTGTGGGGAACCTCCTTTGGCGGCTACCTCACCCTGCTCGCCCTCGGCGTCCGCCCCGGACTCTGGCAGGCAGGAGTGGCGGCCAAGCCCACGGCCGACCTCGCCCGCGCCCACGGCACCACCACCCCGGCACTGCGCGCCCTCGACGAACGCCTCTTCGGCGGCACCCCCGAGGAACTGCCCGAGGTCTACGCACGCAGTTCGCCCCACACCTACCTGCCCCGCCTCGAAGCCCCGCTGCTGATCGTCGCGGCGAGGCACGACGTCAAGTGTCCGCCCGGTCAGATCCGGGAGTACGCGGCCGAGTTGACGAGGCAAAGGAAAGAGCACAGGGTCCTCTGGCTGGACACCGGGCACGACGGTTATGACGGCGCGGACCACGTGCGCGCGCTGCGCGAATCCATCGTCTTCCTCGACCGCTGCCTGCGTGGCGACCGCTCCCCGGGCGACGAGCGTTCCCTGCGTGGCGACCGCTCCCCGGGCGACGACCGCCCACCGTGTGGTGACGACGCCCCGCCCGGTCCCCGGTGCCGCACCACCCCCACAGCACCCCCCGCCACCCGGCGAGGGGAGTCCGGCCCGACGGAGCACTCGGCCGTACCGGCCGGAGGCAGCACACCGCACCATTCCACGGAGAGGACGACCCACCATGCAGAAGGACATCATCAACAACGACCCGCTCGCGGGTGACGAGGAGAACCGCAAGCCGAGCGTCGGCATCACCGTGACGGTCCCCTTCCGCAACACCGAGGAAGGCCAGGACGAGGAGTAGGCGTCCCGCCGCTCCCGCGTCCGGGAGCGGTGCTTCACCACTTCCGCACCGAGGGACGGGCACGACGCCGTTCCCGCACAAGGGGCCGGTCCGGGGTGTGCGTACCCCGGACCGGCTCCACCCCCTCTCCCCACCCCAAGGAGTGCTCCCCGTGCGTGTCCTGCTCGTCAACATGCCCTGGTCGCCCATCGACCTTCCGTCGCTCGCCCTGGGGATACTCAAACGCAGTGTCGACGAGCGCGTCCCCTGCGCGTCGGCGACCGTCCTGCACGCCAACCTGGAATTCACGGACTGGATCACGGCCCGCACCGAGTTCACCGCCGACGACTACGAGTACTACGCGCTCTCCTCCTACTTCATGGGCTGCGGCGACTGGGTGTTCTCCTCCGCCCTGTACGACGACCCCGCCTGGCGCGTACGAGAGTTCACCGAGACCATGCGCTCCCGCCTCAACAAGTCCCGTATGCGGATGTCCCACGAACTGCACGCAGTCGTACCGGAGTTCGTCGACGAGACCGCCCGCCGCATCGTGGCCGAGAACCCCGACGTCGTCGGTTTCACCTCCACCTTCCAGCAGAACACCGCCGCCCTCGCAGCCGCCAAGCACGTCAAGCGGCTCGCCCCGCACATCAGGACGGTCATCGGCGGTGCCAACTGCGACGCCGAACAGGGTGCGGCGCTGCACCGCAACTTCGACTTCGTGGACTTCGTCGTACGCGGCGAGGGCGAGGCCGCCTTCCCGCAACTCCTCACCGCGCTCAGCACGGGCGACGACCTCTCCACCGTGCCTGGCCTGTGCCGCCGCACCGACGACGGGGCCTCCGTCGCCAATCCCATGGCCACCAGCCCGCTGCCGCCCGCCACCATCCTGCCGCCCGACTACAGCGGTTACTTCGAACGTCTCGCCGCTTCCGTCGCACGCAACTGGGTCGAGCCCAAACTCGTCGTCGAGGGCGCGCGCGGCTGCTGGTGGGGCGAGAAGCACCACTGCACGTTCTGCGGACTCAACGGCTCCTTCATGCAGTTCCGCAGCAAGAGCCCCGACGTCTTCTACGACGAGATCATGGACCTGGCCCGCAAGCACAAGGTGCTCGACATGTACGTCGTCGACAACATCCTCGACATGGGCTACCTCAACACCGTGCTGCCCCGCATCATCGACAGCGGCTACGACCTGCGCCTGCACATAGAGATCAAGGCCAACATGCGCCGCAGCCAGCTGCGCACCCTCTCCGACGCCGGTCTCATCTACGTCCAGCCCGGCATCGAAAGCCTCAACAACCGCGTCCTCGACCTGATGGACAAGGGCGTGAGCGGCTGCCAGAACGTCCGCATGCTCCGCGACGGCGCCGAGACCGGACTCTCCGTGTCGTGGAACTACCTCCACGGCTTCCCCGGCGAGAGCGCCCAGGACTACGACGGCGTCATCGGCCAGCTCGCCGCCCTCGAACACCTCGACCCACCCGTCGACCTCTCCGCCCGCATCGCCATCGAACGCTTCAGCCCCTACTTCAACCGCCCCGAACTGGGCTTCGACGGCCTGCGCCCCGAAGCCCACTACCGCTTCACCTACGATCTCCCCGAGCGGGAGCTGTACGACCTCGCGTACGTCTTCGAGGCCCCGGAACGCGGCATCGCGGAGCCCACCGTCTCCGCCCTCAACGACGCTCTCGCCACGTGGAAGAAGCACCACGCGGACGCCCGCCTCACCCATACCGACCTGGGCTCACGCATCGTCCTGGTCAGCAGAAGGCGCGCCTTCGACTGGCGTACGAAGGAACTCACGGACCCCTTCGAGGTCGCCCTCTTCCGCCTGCTCGACCAGCCGCACACTCCTGCCGCCCTCCTCCGCAAGGCGACCGCGCGCGTCCGGGACCACGACCGCACCGAGGCCGACGTCGCGCACCTGCTCACCGAGTGGGTACGCCTCGGACTGGTCTTCACCGACGCCGGACAGTACGTCCATCTCGCCCCGGCGGCCGTCAACGAGGACCTTCTGCGACTGGACTTCATGCGCCACCGGCACGCGGCCCCGGCGCCTGAGGCGGACCAGGGTCCCGAGCGGGACACGGAACCGGACCGCACGCCCGCACTGGCCTGACCCCGCCCGCGCAACGGCCCGCCACGACACGGAGAGACCCCCGCCATGGACACAGCTTCCACCCCCGTCGACGCAGCAGCCCCCCTGAACGTCTCCGCCTGGCGCGACTACGACGAAGCCGCCTGCGCCCTGCCCGGGATGTTCCTGGGGGACTTCGAACTGACCGCTGCCACAGGTGAGGAGGCCGACCGGCTCTGGGAGGCCGGCGCCCGCCGCGTCCTGCTGCCCGAGCCCGTCGACCTCACCGAACCCGACGGTCCTGCCGCCGCCCGCCGCACCGTACGGGCCCTCAGCCTGGTCCGCGACCTCACGGCCCGCGCCGTGCTCGTCGAATGGGACCTGCGCCTGGACCCCGCCCGCCCCGACGACCCGCTCGTGCTCAGCCACCTGCAGCCGCCGCGCACCCTGTACGGCCACCCTGACGCCGAAGCCGCGCTCGCCACCTGGCGCAACGGCCACTACCTGGGCAAATGCCTGTGGCGCAACGGACCCGGCTTCTTCCAGATACGCGACCGCCGCTGGGGCAACCTCCAGCGCTTCACCGCGGACGAGCCGCACTACCGCACCGCCGTCGACGCGCTGGCCTACGGCGCGCCTGCGGAGTCCGTGCCGAGGGACGCCCTCGACGACTTCACCGAGGAGCGCCTCGTACTCCATCACGGGCCGCTCGCCTGGTGGGTCCCCTACCGGGTGAACCGGTGGACCCAGGAGGCCATGGCGATCTGAACCACGCGGCCCCGCACGACCGGCACGGTGGAAGGAAGGCTTCAGGACCAAAGCACCCAAATAATGCGCAAAGGGTCGCTTTGGATCAGAAGGTGAACAGACTCGGCCGGGCTCGCTGCTCTGCCTCCATCGTGGCCAGCGCGTCGCGACAGGCGGCCGTGAACTTCAGGAACGTGGCGTTGAACGTGGTCGCCCGGTTGGTCGCGCCGGAGAAGTTTCCGAACAGGCTCTGGCGCAGTTCCGTGGTGAGCTCCAGCTGGCTGCCGCCCTCGCCGGTGAGGGTGCGGTTGCAGATGTTGTGGGGGAGGTCGCCGTTGAGGTCCTCCGGGTCGCCTGCCATCACCTGAAAGCCGGCCGTGCGCAGGCTCGCCGTGAGGAGCGTACGCAGCCGGGCGTTCAACCCGCCGACGACGACGGCCTCCGGCCGGTTGGCGGGCGCGCCCGCCTGGGCGGCGGTGCATCCGTGCAGGCTGAGGACGTTGGCGCTCGCCGCCGCCATCGACCGGGCGACGGGGTCGTCGCAGTGCGACGCCGTGACGTGCAGCTTGCCGTTCCCGGACGGCAGCAGTCCCTCCAGCATCCAGTAGTCGTGGAGCGCGGCACCCTCGGTCAGCGGTGCGAGGGTGTCCGGGCGGTATCCGGCTATCGCCAGGCACAGTTCCGAGGTGCCCATCTCGATGCCGCCGCCGTGGATCGCCAAAACCGTCGTCAGCCGCGGTCCCGGTGTGGCGAGCTTGTCGTCGTCGGCCATCTCGTGGCGCTTGAACCGGCGCGCGAAGTCCTTGCCCTCGACCGTGGCGCGGTAGAGCGCCGTGTTCGACGGATACGTGTCGTCGCCCGTCGCGGCGAAGGCCGGTGTGGCGGTGAGGGTGCTCAGTACCGGGGCGCCGACGGCGACCGCGGCGAGGGTGGTGAGGACGGTGCGACGGTTCGCACGGAAGTCTGGCATCGGGTTCCTTGACGGGTGAGAAGACGGACGGGAACGGCCGGGAAGGTGGAAGGCCGCCGGCCTGAACTGCTGCAGGTCTGCCGCTCGGGGGCGCCTTGCCCCGGCCCGGCGCGGCGCGGCGCGCGCGCCTGGTTCGGCGCACGCGCACCGTGCGGGTCGTTCACTTTGTGTGAAGGACGTTCACTGCGTGTGCGGGGCCGGTGCGCTTCCCGGAGCAGGAACCTAGCACCGGCCCGCGCGAGGCCCTGGTGTACATCCATTTCAAACTGGAAGTGTGCGAATTGCGAAGGTCATCTTCACTGAAAGCTTGTGGCAATGACTCAAAAAGAAGGATATTGCTGCCCATTCGCTCCCGTCCGAGCATCGTTGACCTTCACATGGTGAAGACGTGACGCAATGGTTGTGAAGGAGAAAACGGACAAACGGAAGGTATAAGTCCACACTCCTGTTACTTTTTCTCCGCCCGTCGTTCGAACGGGAGTTGACGGGCCAGCTCAGCAAGTCACGCAAACCCAGGGGGGAATGCTCCGCATGCACGCGCACGCACACCCAGCACCAGAGTCACCACCACCGGCCGCCCGACGTCGCAGAGTCCGCACTTCGCTCGTCGCCGTCACCGCGCTCAGCCTGCTCGCCACCGGCGCGGTCCAGGCGAACGCCGACCACCAGCCCGCCGCACCTGCCAAGCCCGCTCCCACGGCTACAGGACAGCTCGGCCAGGCGTTCAAGGACGCCGCCCGCAGCGGCAAGCGCGTGGAGGCCGTCGCCGAACGCACCGCCACCAGCACCACCTGGGCCAACAGCAACGGCACGGTCACCGTCGACTACCACGCCGCCCCGGTCCGGGTGCCGAACGCCCAGGGCGACGCCTGGCAGGCCGTCGACGCCGGTCTGGTGCGGGCGGCGGACGGTTCGGTACGTGCCAAGGCGCACCCCGGCGCGCTGAAGCTGGCGGGGAAGCACGAGGGCACCCGCCCCACCGGACGCTCCGCCAAGGCCGCAGCCACCGACGCCGTGCCCCTCCTCACCATGGGCTCCGGTGCGCAGGCGCTCACCCTCGGCTGGGAGGGCCCGCTGCCCGCCCCCGAGCTCGACGGCGAGCGAGCCGTCTACCGCGACGCGCTGCCCCGTACGGACGTCGTTGTCGAGGCCACCCGCACCGGCGCCGAGCAGTACGTCGTCCTCAAGGACAGGTCCGCCGCCGAGAACGGCACGTTCACCCTGCCGCTGAAGGCCGCCGGGCTCACCGCCAGGCGTGGCCTCGACGGCAGCGTCTCCTTCCTCGACAAGAAGAGCGGCCTGCCCGTCGGGGCGATACCCGCCCCCGTCATGTGGGACGCGAGCATCGACGAGCGCTCCGGCGAACACCTGCGGCGCGGCAAGGTCTCGATGCAGGTCGAGCAGCAGGGCGACAGCGTCGCGCTTAAGATCAGCGCCGACCCCGCCTTCCTGAACGACCCGAGGACCGTCTACCCCGTCACCGTCGACCCGGCCCTCAAGCTGGGGGACACCTTCGACACCTTCGTGCAGCAGGGGTACGGGACCGACCAGTCCCACGCCACGGAGCTCAAGCTCGGCAACAACGGCTCCGGCCAGGTCGCCCGCTCCTTCCTCTCCTTCCCGACGGGCTCCTTCGCGGGCAAGAACGTGCTCTCCGCGTCGCTGAACCTGTACGAGTACCACTCGTGGTCCTGCTCGGCACGCGCCTGGGAGGTGTGGTCGACACCGGCCGCCTCCACCGCGACCCGGTGGACCAGCCAGCCCAAGTGGACGTCGAAGTCGGCCACGTCGACGCAGACGAAGGGCTTCTCCTCGTCCGCGTGCGCCGCCGGATACGTAAGCGCCGACACCACCGCGCTGGTCAAGTCCTGGGCGGCCAAGGGCGGCACGGTCAACCACCTGGGTCTGCGGGCCGCCGACGAGACCGACGAGTACGGCTGGAAGCGGTTCAACTCCTCGGACGCCACCAGCAACGACCCGTACCTGTCGGTGACGTACAACACCAAGCCGGGCACCCCGGTCGTGAACCCGCCCACACCGGGCGGCACTTCGGGCACCACCGCGTACGTCATCTCGACCACCCCTTCGTTCTCGTTCCGCACCGCGGACGCCGACAAGAACGCGCTGACCGGCAGCTGGCAGCTGACCGAGGGCGCCACCGTCGTCGCCTCCGGCACGACCCCCTCCGCGGCCGCCGGAACGACGGTCACAGTGAAGGCGCCGGCGGGCAAGCTGCTGGACAAGCACACCTACTCCTTCCGCACCCGCACCAGCGATGGCACCGACTGGTCGGACTGGTCCGACCCGCTGCCCTTCCAGGTCGACCTGGCCAAGGCCCCGCCGCCGCCCGCCGACCTGCCGCAGGCCCCGCAGACCGGTGGCGCCGAGACGCTGAACCCGATCCTGTCGGGTGTGGTGACCGCGCCCAACGCGGGTACACCGACCGCGGAGTTCGTCCTGAAGGACGCCACGGGAGCGGTCGTCGGCGGCACCCCGCTGGCCTCTGTCAGCGTGGAGAGCGGCAAGCGCGCCGCTCTGGAGGTCGGTGACGGTCTCGTCGTCGACGGCGGCGCCTACACCTGGCAGATGCGTGCCTGCACGCCGGGCGGCTGCTCGGCGTACACCGCGCCGGCCGCGTTCACCGTGCGTGTTCCGGCCGCCCCCGTGCAGCCCGAGCCGACCACCGTGACCGTGCCCGCCGCCACGGACTCCTCCGTGAAGGCGGGCACCGCCGACACCCCCGTCACCGACGGTGACCTGCGCGTCGGAGCGGACGGGGCGGACACCACGCACTGGCACAGCTACCTGAAGGCCGACCTGAGCTCGCTGCCCGCCGGGGCGCGCATCGTCGGAGCCACCCTGTCGCTGGACGCGGCCGGCTGCCTGGGCGCCTGCGAGGCGCACCAGATCGCCGCGCACCCCCTGAACGACGCCTGGGACCCGGCCACCGGCACCGGTGAGGGCCTCGTCGCGGCCGAGAGCGAGGAGCCGTACGCAGCCTCCGTCGCCGACCCGCTCGCGCTGGACCTCACCGAGGCCGTCTCGCAGTGGTTCTCCGACCCGGAGTCCGACAACGGCTTCGCCCTGCGCGCCGCCGACGAGGACAGCGACACCACCACCGGCGTCACGTACCACTCCTCGCGCACCACCGGCGGCGACGCCCTGAAGCCGCGCCTGCGCGTGGCCTACCTGCCCGCCACCGCGCCCGGGAAGCCGACCGAGGTTCTCGCCGTTCCCGGTGACAAGTCCCTGGTCGCCACCTGGAACACCCCCGAGGACACCGGCAGTTCGTCCGTCGACCCGGTGACGTACAAGGTCGTCGTCCGCGACAGCGGCACCACCCAGGTCGCCGAGACCACCACCGCCGACCGCCGCGCCGCCTTCGCGGGCATCGCCGCGCTCACCAACGGCGGCAGCTACACCGTCGAGGTGTCGGCGGTCAACGCACACGGAACCGGGGCCGCCGCCCGTTCGGCGCTGGTGCGACCGGTGGCCGCGGCCGCCGACCAGAACGCCCTCAAGGACACCGTGCAGCAGTTCACGGCCGCGTCCGACGGGCTGCTCTCCGGCAAGTACGCCACCGTCGACGCCGCGCTGGCCGCGTCGCCGCTGGCCGCGTCCTTCGAGACGCTGCTGCGGGCCCAGGGCCCGGCGATCCTGGAGGACAGGGCCGCGTACGCACGTCACGACGTGACGTACAAGAACCTGACCGGCGCGCTCTCCGATGCCGTCGTCAGCTCCAGCGGCAGCACTGCCGTCCTGCGGGTCACCCGCACCGGCACCCGCACGGAGGTCGAGGACGGAGTCGACTCCGACCCGATCGAGGAACTCGCCGAGGAGGAGTACGTCTTCACGCTCCCCGGCGCGGGCAAGCCGCCCGTCCTCCAGCGCGTGAGTGACGACCGTGACGTGTACGCGGCCCTGCCGGCCGGTGAGGCGGCCCGGGTCGCCGTGACCGTGGAAAGCACGGACGACGCGGAGAGCGCGGAGCCGGTGGACGCCCCCGCGATCCAGACCGACGCCGACGGGTTCTCGCTGGAGGACCCCAACCCTCCGGTCCAGGCCCGCACCTCGCTCAACCGCTCCGGCGCCGCGTCCTGGGCGAAGAAGCACGCCAAGGACAAGGACGAGTTCGGGACCGACTGCACCAACTTCGTGTCCAAGGCCCTCAACCGGGGCGGCAAGATGCGCATGAAGAGTCCCGGCTGGTACCGGAGCGACAACTACTGGTGGCGCACCTACGGCTTCCTCGGCAACCAGACCTACTCCTGGGCCGCTTCCAACCACCTCTTCTCGTTCTTCAACAAGAAGGCGAAGGTGACCTGGCGCTCCTACGACGCCCAGGCGACCGCGGGTGACGTGGTCTTCTGGAAGTGGAAGCGGAGCAAGCCGATCCAGCACGCGTCGATCGTCATCAGCAAGTCGGGCAGCCGGGTCAACATCGCCCAGCACACCAGCAAGTACCGGATCACGACGATGAAGGACGGCCGCAAGCGCAACCGTCCGTACTCGGTTTGGATCGCGCATGTCACACCCAAGTGGTAGTCCCGTTCCCCCGGACGGCACCGCCCGGATCGCTGCCGGCGAGGGCCTCGGCCCCCGCCGGCGGCGGCGCCGTGCGCTGTGGACGTCCCTGACCCTGCTCCTGGTCGCGCTCATCGCCGCGGGCACCTGGCGGTTGCTGCACGATCCTGCCCCGGACCCCGCCGACCTGCCCTACGCGCTGAAGTCCGGGCCGAAAGTGACGCTCACCTACGCCGGCTCCGGGGCCGACACCGGTGCGCCCGCGGACGAGGGCCTGCGCACCTTCCTCCAGGTGCTGGTGCAGCGCATCGCGGAGGGAGACACAAAGGAGGTGGACGCCCTGGCGCAGGGTTACCCGGACGGCGCCGCCGTGCACCGCGAGCAGTCCGACTTCCCGCCCTCGTACGCCCAGTGGGCTTGCAAGGCCCCGGTGTCCGTCCGCCTCTCCGCACCGACGGACACCCGCCCACTGCTCACCCGCCTGGCCCACCCGGGCGGCGGCACGGCCACGGCCGAACTGTCCTTCACCCGGCCGGGCACGACCGCGTTGCCGGAGGTACGGGTGGAACTGTCCAGAACGGACGGGATCTGGTGGGGCTACGTGCTCGACTGAGGCACCGCTGACATACCGCCCTGCCGCACCGGCGGGCGGACATCGGCCGACGGCCCGCGGGGTGTTCCAGCCCTGGGGGCCGTCGGTCTTTGCCTGGCTTACGGCGGTTCGGCGGTTCGGCGGTTCGGCGGTTCGGTCGTGCGGCACGCTGCCGCGTGTGCGACCGCGCTCCGGTTGTGATCGGTCGTACGGCATTCGGCGCCGGGTGCGGCGGTGGCACCGCTCTCGGCGTTCGATCCGGTCTCAGCGGCGCGGCTCGATCTTCAGGTCGCCGCTGTTCAACGTGCGGCCCCTGGCGCTGGAAAGGAAGTCGTGCGGGAAGCCCAGCCCGATGGCGCTGACCTCTTCGAGGCGGGCCAGTTGGGCGGCGGTGAAATCGACTTCCAGGGCGCCCAGATTCTCCTCCAGCTGTGCGGGGGTGCGCGCACCGATGATCGGCGCCGTCACGCCCGGGTTCTGCAGGGGCCACGCCGGCCCGACCTGGCCGGGGGTCCTGCCCTGCTCTGCGGCGACCGCTTTCACGACGTCCGCGATGGCGAGGTTGCGCTCGGTGAGCGCGCTGTTGGCGAGGTTGAACGCCTTGCGGGTGCCGTCGGCGCCACCCTGCGTCGCGGCCCTGCAGTAGGCAGGCCGCCGGGTGACGCCGTGCCGCGGATCCTGCCGATCCGTTACGCGGTTCAGCCCGGCGAGGCACTGGACTCCTGACTCGCAGTCCTGAGAACCGGCACCCAGCTCCGCCCCACCGGGTCCTACCCAAGGCAACCGTAGAAGAGCTGGGCGCGTGGCTACAGGCGCGGGGCGGACTGCCCAACGTGCTGGATGTTCGGCATCAGCACGGCGAGTGCGTGCTCGGCCAAGGCAGCGGTCGAGTCGAGCACAGGCAGGATCTTCTGTGCCTGGTCCGAAACCAAGGGGATCTCCGTGCAGGCGGCAATGACTATTTCTGCTCCCGCGTCGTGGAGTTCGGTGGCAGCGGCGGTGATGTGGGCTCGGGCGGCGGCGCGTGGCTGACCCTGCTTGACGGCTGTGATAGCGCTGTTCACGTGCTGTGCCTGGGTGGTCTGGGTGACGTGGATGACGCGCAGGCCGAGTCGGTCTGCGGCAGTCTCGTACAGGCGTGCCTGACGGGT
The DNA here is from genome assembly GCF_044757485.1 of Streptomyces sp. NPDC091272. Lineage (NCBI taxonomy): Bacteria > Bacillati > Actinomycetota > Actinomycetes > Kitasatosporales > Streptomycetaceae > Streptomyces > Streptomyces sp. NPDC091272. Next base: position 152,487 of record NZ_JBIVVC010000014.1, on the reverse strand, counting down.
GCCCTCGGTGGCTAGGATGCCCACGTTGCGCAGGGACGGTTTCTGGGCCTGACAGGCTCGCAGGGCGATCGAGACCATGTCGAGCACCGGAAGGTCGGTGTGGTCTCGTAGGGCATTGCGATAGGCGTGGGCGGTGTTGCAGGGAATCGCCACGCAGGTGGCGCCGGCCTGGGCGAGCCAGGACAGGCCGGTCAGCATCGTCTGGAGCGGGGAGGGGCCTCGCCCCAGCAAGGCTTCGGTCCGGTCGGGGACGGTGGGGTCCGCCCAGATGGCGACGGGCAGGTGTTCCTGGTCACGGCCGGCGGGTGTCCGTTCGATCAGGCACCGGTAGAAGTGAGCGGTGGCCAGGGGGCCCATTCCCCCAAGGACTCCCAGCAGTGTGGCAGGCGAGCGCGGTGCCGCCCTTGCCCGGCTCTCGCCTGTGGATGGGCCCTTCAGGGGGGCCGCTGCCGGTATGGCCATCGGTGTCGGATGCATGGGTGCCAGTCTTCGGTGCCATACGGGACGCAGCTTCGTCGGTCGAAACAAAAGGGGGTCGTTCGACCGGTGCGGTGGCACCAGCCCGGTTCCGCGCTCACCCGCCGGAAAGACAGCGGCCGGTGTCGTCACCGGGTACGGATCTAGCTCGCTTTCTTGGGTCTCTGCGACGAACCGTCGTCGCTTTGTCCCTCGTAGCGTCGGGAGCATGTCTCTCGTAAGGAGCCGAAGGTGACCCTGGATCTGCACGACCGCGCGGTCGTCGCCGACACACACAACGACCTGCTCATGTCGGTGGTGGAGCGGCCTCCGCACCGGTGGGCGGAGTTCTTCCGCGAGCGGTGGCTTCCGCAGCTCCTCGAAGGCGGGGTGAACATCCAGGTGCTGCCCGTCTTCGTGGACGACCAGTTCCGGCCCGAAGGCGCGCTGCGCCGCACCCTGCGGATGATCGAGTGCGCTCATGCCCTCGCCGAGGGCAACGCCGACCGCGTCCAGCTGTGCCTGGACGGCGACGACATCGACGCCGCGCTCGCCCAGGACAAGATCGCCCTGGTGCTCGCGCTGGAGAGCGCACCCGGTGTCGATGCGGACGTGGAGCTGTTCCGTACCCTGCACCGTCTCGGCGTGCGGGTCACCTCGATCGCCCACTGGGGCCGCTCGCCGCTCGCCGACGGGAGCGGCGAGGACGCCACGGGCAGCAGGCTCACCAGCGAGGGTGTGGCGGCGCTGGGTGAACTGGAGCGTCAGGGCATCGTTTTCGACATTTCCCACCTCGGGGCGAGCGGCGTGGCGCACGTGCTGGAGTTGGCGACCCGTCCGCTGATCGCCTCACATTCGGCGGCCCGCGCACTGTGCGACCACCACCGCAACCTCACCGACGAGCAGATCCGCGGGGTGGCGGCGACCGGTGGAGTCGTCTGCGTCAACTTCGTACCGGACTTCCTGGCTGGCGACCGGGAGTCACAGACCATCGACCGGATCGTCGACCACATCGAGTACATCGCCGCGCTGGTCGGCGTCGAACACGTGGGTATCGGCCCGGACTTCCTGAAGGAAGTGGCCGCCGACGTCATACCGCCGTGCTGCGACGGCAACGACTACACGGGAGTGGCGCTGGACGCCGCCTTGCCAGGACTGGACGGACCGGCCGAGCTGCCCACACTGACCGAGGCAATGGTCAAGCGCGGACTTGACGAGGACAGCATCCGCGCCGTCCTGGGCGGCAACGTGCAGCGTCTCTTCCGCGCCGAGCTGGGCAGGGGACGATGAACAGCGCCGGCGCAACACAGGAACGGACACCCGGGCAACTCTCCGCGACGCTCGCCGATCTGGAAGAGCTGGTGGTCTGCGAGTCCCTCTCCGCTGATCTTGATGCTGTCGCGCGCAGTGCCCAGGTAGTGGCCTCAATGGGCGCCCGGTACCTCGGGGCGAAACCGGAGCGCATCGTCGTCGACGGTGTCACACACCTGCGGTGGACGTTCGGAGCTCCGCGCGTGCTGCTGCTCGGACACCATGACACCGTGTGGCCGATGGGCTCGCTCCACACCCGCCCCTGGTAGGTGACGGATGGCATCGCGCGGGGTCCCGGCGTCTTCGACATGAAGGCGGGGCTGGTGCAGATGTTCCACGCACTGGCCTCACTGCCCTCCCTGGAGGGTGTCTGCGTGCTGGTGACAGGGGACGAGGAGGTCGGCTCGGACACCTCGCGGGCGTTGATCGAGGAGACCGCCAGGAAGTGCGTGGCGACGTTCGTGTTGGAAGCGTCCGCCGACGGCGGGGCGTTGAAGACCGGCCGTAAGGGCACCTCCGCCTACGAGCTGGAGGTGCACGGCAAGCGGCCCACTCCGGCCTCGAACCCGAGAAGGGCGTCAACGCCGCGATCGAAGCCGCGCACCTCACCCTCTCCCTGAACAAGGTGGCCAGGGACGTCAACGCCGGGGTGCCCGAAAGCTGGTGCACCACGGTGACGCCGACCGTAGTGGCCGCCGGATCGGTGACCAACACTGTTCCGGCGCAGGCGACGGTGAGCGTGGACGTCCGGGTGCCGACCTTCGCTGCCCAGGCGAAGGTGGACGCTGCACTGCGCGCGCTGCGGACCACCGTGCCGGGAGCACGCCTGGAGGTACGGGGAGGCCCCAGCCGTCCCCCGCTGGAGGAGGCATCGTCCGCCGACCTGTTCCACCGGGCGCGTGCCCTCGCTGAGCGGCAGGGACTTCAGCCGCTGGGGTCGGCGTCGGTGGGCGGGGCGTCCGACGGGAACTTCACCGTAGGACTGGGCTGCCCGACCCTGGACGGTCTCGGAGCCGTCGGCGGGGGTGCGCACGCCGATCGCGAGCACGTGATCGTCGCCGAGATGCTCCCGCGCGCTCTTCGAGCAGATCTGGGGCGCTGAACCTGGTGCCTCGCCAATGACGTTGAGCAGATGCGCGCCCTCTCGCACGCCGGGAACTACGTGGCCGGAGCCCGTACGGACGGCCAACTGACCGGTGCCTCGGTCACCTTCTTCGCCGCACCGGTCGGATGGGTGCTTCATCCGCACGTCACCGGCGCACGTCCCGGCCATGGCGCAGGTCTCGCTCTCAAGCTGCACCAGCGCGACTGGGCCCAGGCCCGCGGGCTTTCCCGGATCACCTGGACGTACGACCCGCTGGTGCGCCGCAACGCCCACTTCAATCTGACCAGGCTAGGCGCCCGCCCGGTCATCGCGATGCCGCTGAGGCGCCGTTCCGCACTTCCTTCGGCGTGGAAACCGCACGCGACGTTCTGCTCGTGCGCGTCGTCACCCCGGAGAGCGAAGGCTGGGGCGAGTGCGTCGCGATGTCCGAGCCCCGCTACTGCTCCGAGTACGTCGACGGAGCAGCCGACGTCCTGCGCCGCTTCCTGATCCCTGCACTGCCCGATGCCGTGGATGCGTATGCGGTCAAGCGGGCGTTGCATCCTTTCAAGGGGCACAAGATGGCCAAGGCCGCCCTGGAGACAGCTGTGCTCGACGCCCAGCTCCGGGCATCCGGGCAGTCGTTCGGCGCATACCTCGGTGCCGAACGTGATCGGGTCCCGTGCGGGGTGTCGGTCGGCATCATGGACTCGATCCCCCACCTCCTCGACTCCGTCGGCGGATTCATCGACGAGGGCTACGTACGCATCAAGCTGAAGATCGAGCCGTGCTGGGACGTGGCCCGCAGCCGCTCGCCGACGACGACCTCGTGCAGCACGCAGCCCTCGCCCGTCAACTCCGTACACCGGTCTGCCTGGACGAGTCGATCGAGTCCGCCGAGGACGCGGCGGCAGCGATCACGCTGGGCGCTGCCTCGGTCATCAACATCAAGCCCGGTCGGGTCGGCGGCTACCTGGAGGCCAAGGCCATTCACGACGTGTGCGTCGCGCACGGCATGCCGGTGTGGTGCGGCGGCATGCTGGAGACCGGCATCGGCCGCGCCGCCAACGTGGCGCTGGCCGCACTGCCCGGGTTCACCCTGCCCGGCGACACGTCGGGCTCCAGCCGCTACTTCGCGACCGACATCACCGCACCCTTCGAGCTCCACGAGGGACACCTTGACGTCCCGACAGGGGCGGGCCTTGGCGTGGAGCCGGTCACCGACTTCCTGGAAGAAGTGACGACATCCAGCGAGTGGATCCAACTCTAGAAGCGCACGCCACGCTTCCGGTGATGCCGGTTCAGCTGTGGGCGAGCCGTGGCACCGCGTCCAGCAGGGAGCGGGTGTAGTCATGCTGGGGACTGCCGATCACCTCGTCGACGTTGCCTGCCTCCACGAGGCGGCCGGAACGCATGACCGCGACGGTGTCGGCCACGTAGCGGACTACGGCCAGGTTGTGCGAGATGAAGAGCATCGACAGGCCCAGTTCGGTGCGCAGGTCCCGGATCAGGTTCAGGACGGCGCCTTGCACCGAGACGTCGAGCGCGGATGTGATCTCGTCTGCGATGAGCAGCTCCGGCTGGGCGGCCAGGGCGCGGGCGACGGCCACCCGTTGGCGCTGGCCGCCGGACAGCTCCCGGGGGTACTTGGCCGCCGCGGTGGCCGGCAGTGCGACGAGGTCCAGCAGGCGTGCGACGCCTGTGGCACGTTCGGCGCGGCGGGCCCGCGGGCCGAGACCCTCTGCGATGGAGGCGCCGACGGTCATGCGGGGGTTGAGGGAGGAGTAGGGGTCCTGGAAGACCATCTGGATACGGGCTCTGTCGATGCCGGTGACCGTCCCCCTGCAGGGGGTCAGGCCGGCGACGGCGCGCGCGACGGTGGATTTGCCCGAGCCGGATTCGCCGACGAGGCCGACCACCGATCCGGGCGGCACCTCCAGCGAGAGGTGGTCGACGGCGGTGAACGTGCCGTACCGCACGGTCAGTTCGGTGATCTTCACTGTGCCTCCCAGCAGGCGGCGTGGTGGCCGGGGGTGAGTTCGACGAGGGGTGGGCGTACCTGGCAGCGGTCGGTGGCCAGGGCGCAGCGGGCCGCGAAGGCGCAGCCGGAGGGGACTTCGGCGGGGGCGGGCTGGCGGCCGGGGATGGTGTCCAGGGGCCGGGCGCGGTCGGTGTCCATGTCGGGCAGCGAGCCGATGAGTGCCCGGGTGTAGGGGTGGGCGGCCTGGGTGGCGAGCTGGTGCACGGGCAGCTCCTCGACGATGCGGCCCGCGTACATCACCACGACCCGGTCGCAGAGTTCGCTGACGACCGCGATGTCGTGCGAGATGAACAGGGCGCCTGCTCCGCTGTCGTCGACGACCTCTCGCAGCAGGCGCAGGACCTCGCGCTGCACGGTCACATCGAGAGCGGTGGTCGGCTCGTCCGCGATGATCAGTTGCGGGATGCCCATCAGGCCCATGGCGATCACGGCACGCTGGCGCATGCCGCCGGACAGTTCGTGCGGGTGCTGATCGGCTGTGGTCTGCGGTTCGCGGATGCGGACCTGGGCGAGGCGCTCGACCGCCCGCTCGTGTGCCTGCGCCTTGGTGGCTCCGGAGTGCACGGTGGCGACCTCGGCGAGCTGGCCGCCGATGCGCAGGGCCGGGTTGAGGGAGGCGGTGGGGTCCTGGAAGACCATCGCCAGGGACGAGCCGAGGAGCTTGCGCCGGTCGTGGGCGTTCAGGGTGTCGACGTCCGTGCCGCACAGCCGGTAGCGGGCGGCTGTCATCTGTCCCGGGTAGGGAACGAGCTGGCCGATCGCGGCGGCGGTCATGCTCTTGCCGCTGCCGGACTCGCCGAGCAGGCCGACGATCTCGCGGGCGCGGACGGTGAGCGAGAGGTTGCGCACGGGGCGTACGTCGCCGGGGAAGGAGACCGTCAGGTCGCGCACTTCCAAGACCGCGTCGGCCTCCGGCACCTCTGTGGCCGGTGCAACTGTGGTCGCGGTGACCGTGCCGGCGGTCTGCGGGGTGCGGGAGGCCGCCTTGGCGAACGTGTCGCCGAGCAGGGTGAAGCCGACGCCCGCGAGGGTGACGGCGACGGCGGGGCCGACGATGACGACGGGGGTCACGTAGACGTGCCCGAACGCCTCGAAGAGCAGGCGGCCCCAGTCGTACGACGGCGGCTGGACGCCGAGGCCGAGGAAGGACATCGCGGAGAGTCCGAGCAGGGCGCCGCCCATGGCCTGGGTGAGGTTGAGGATGAGCGGTTCGGCGATGTTCGGCAGGACGTGCCGGGTCAGGACCCGCAGGCGCGGTACGCGCAGCATGCGGGCGGCGGCGATGTAGTCGGCCTGGGCGATCGAGGCGGTCAGGGTGTGGGTGATGCGGGCGAACGTAGGCGCGAGCGCCACCCCGATCCCGAGCACCGCACCCTGGGCACCGAGCCCGACGATGACTGCGGTGAACATGGCCAGGAGCAAGGAGGGGAAGGCCACCAGCGCGTCCACGACACCGACCACGAACCGTCCTGCCCGGCGTGGCAGTACGGTCGGCAGCACCCCGAGCAGGATGCCGAGGAACGCTCCGATCGCGGTGGCCAGCGCGGCCAGTTCGAGGGAGAGCCGGGTGGCGACCAGCATGCGGGCGAGGAGGTCGCGGCCCAGGGCGTCGGTGCCCAGCGGGTGCGCGGCGGAGGAGCCGGCGTTGATGGAGTCGGGGTCGAACCGGGTGGCCGCCTCGTCCCACAGGAGCGGTGCGACGACCGCGAGGACGACCAGGACGGTGACCAGCAGGGCGCCGACAAGGGTGGTCGGGTTCTTCCATGTGCGGCGCATCAGTTCTCCTTGCCGGCGCTCAGCGCGGACTTGGGGTCCAGGGCGCCGAGAGCGAGGTCGACCACGAAGTTCACCGCGAGCACGATCGCCCCGTAGACGAGGATCACGGCCTGGGCGACGGGATAGTCCTTCTGCGTGATCGCCTCGACGGTGCGCAGCCCCAGTCCGGGCCAGGCGAAGACGTTCTCCACCAGCACGCTGCCGGTGATCAGCCCGCTGAGCAGCAGGCCGCCCATGGTGAGGGTGGCCGTGAGGGTGTTGGGCAGCAGGTGCCGTAGGTAGAGCCGTCCGGCGGGCAGGCGCTTGGCGCGGGCCAGGCGCATGTAGTCGGAGCCGAGTTCGCGCAGGGTTTCCACACGGGCCACCCGGGCGATCATCGCCGCGGGCCCGATGGACAGAGCGAGCACGGGCAGTACGTACGAGGCGGGCGCGGTCAGGCCGGCGGGCGGGAACCAGCTCAGCCCGAGCGCGAAGACGATGACCAGGGCGAGGGCGTACAGGTACTCGGGGACGGCCACGGCCGCACCGGTGAGCGCGCCGAAGGCGCTCTCGGTGCGCCGGCTGCGGCCGTTCTCCGTCCGTACGGCGCCCCACATCCCGAGCGGCACCGCCACCAGCAGCGCCACGAGGGTCGCCAGCAGGGCGAGCGCCAGCGTGTTGGGCAGGCCGTCGCGGATGATGGCCGATACCGGCTGGGCGGAGATGAACGAGGTGCCCAGGTCGCCACGGAACACGTCGCCGAGGTAGTGGGCGAACTGTACGGGGATCGAGTCGTCGAGGCCGAGTTCGTGGCGGCGCTGCTCGATGAGTTCCCTGGGCGCGGTGGGGCCGAGCATTTTGCGCAGGGGGTCGCCGGGGATGAGGTGGATCATCGCGAACGAGGCCACCAGCAGTGCCGTCAGGGAGAGGGCGAAGCGGGTCAGGTGCCGGGCGAGGAAGCGCGGCGTCAGGGTGCGGCGACGCGCCCGTTCGGAGGCGGGTGTGCCAGGTGCGGCGAGGGTCATCGTCCGTCTCCGGTCATCCGGATCGAGGTCGGTTCGAAGAGGCCGGACATGATCCGGAAGGTGGAGTTGCGGGCCGCGACGGTCGCCGTGCGGTCCACGACCGGGACGATGTCACCGCCGCGCAGCAGGGCCTGTTCGGAGGCCCGCCACTGGGCGCATCCTGCGCTTCCCGGGCGCTTTCCCGCCTCAGCGCTGAGCTGCTCGTAGCGGGTGTTGGTGAGGTGGGCGAAGTTCCCGCCGTCCGGGGTGAAGGGGCCCGACAGCATGCCCAGGAGCTGGGTGGGAAGGGTGACGCCCAGCGGCTCCCAGATCACGTCCCAGTCCTGGGTCACCGACTCGACGTCGGCGTACGCGGCGTCCACGACGCCCCGCAGGTGGACCTGGACGCCCACGTCCTGCCACGCCTGGGCCAGGTATTCGGCGGCGGCGGTGGCGGCCTCGCCGGAGGAGGCCCCGTACACCATGCGGACGCTGAGGGGCTTGCCGTTCCTGGTCCGGGTGCCGGACGCATCGCGCGGCCAGCCGGCTGCATCCAGGGCTTTCTCGGCAGCCGCCCGGTCGGGTGGGGGCAGGGTGCCCGAGACGGTGTCCCCGGGGCACGGTCGCGGGCTCTGGACGAGTCCGGTGGCCTTGCGTCCCGTTCCGCTGGAGGCGATGGCCCCCAGCTGGCTGAGGTCCACGGCTTGGAGCAGTGCCCGGCGCAGGGCCGGATCGTGTCCGGGGTGGCCCTTTCCCTGGTGGAAGAAGAACTCGGAGGGGCCGATGGACTGCTCGGTGGTCCTCACGCCGGGGATCTTCTGCATGCGGGACCGGTCGGGGCCGTTGAGCATGGCCCCGTTCAGCTGGTTGGAGATCATCATGTTCGCCGCGGTCTGCTCGCTGGGCACCACATTGAGGGCGAACGTGCCCGGCATCCTCGGGTCCTTGGTGTTGGCGCCGCCGGGACCCCAGGCGTAGTCCTTGCGCAGGGCGTAGGTGTAGAGCTGGTTGGGCTGGGCCGAGGTCAGCGTGAACGGCCCGGAGCCGGACGTCGTACGGGCCAGGACGGAACGGTCCTTCAGCCCCTTGCCGCACACCAGGAACATGAACCGGGTGCTCTCCAGGATGAACGCGAAAGGCTTCGGCGTGGACAGCGTCACCTTCCCGGCAGCCGTGTCCGCCTTCGCGGTCAGCCCCTCGGGGACGGTGACGCCGAGCGTCGGTGACTTGGTGGCCGGGTCAGTGAGGTGGCGTACGTTCTCCGCCACGGTCGAGGGTGTCACCGGGCTGCCGTCCGAGCAGGCCACGTCCGGCCGCAGAGTGAAGGTGACCGACGAAGGACTGACCTCCCAGCTCCGGGCGATGCCGGAGACGACCTTCCCGTCCGGTTCGACGTGGACGAGGGTGTCGTAGGCCAGGGACAGCGCCGTGTAGGTGGTGGTGTTGCGCACCTGCGCCGGATCGAGCAGGCCGGGATCTCCTTTGACGGCGAAGCTGAAGGTGTCACCACCGGCCGAACCGGCCGACTGGGGACTGCCGCAACCGGCGGCCAGCAGCATCGCCGCGGTACACCACGCCGTACACCGTGCCGCTTTGCGCACACGTGTCATCGAGGGCTCCAAAAGGAAAGGGGGAGAAAAGTGTGGGGCCGTGAGTCGGCCGGGGAACCGGTGTGTCCGGCAGGGGCAGGTCCGTGACGGCGGAGTCGGCCGGATCAGGCCCGCAGCGATTCGATCGCGGCCCGTGCCGCCTGCCCGATGGCGGCGTCCGCGCGGGGCTGCCGGTCGGCCATCGAGTGCGTACGCAGGAACACGGCGACGGCGTAGCGCTTGCCGTCGGGGTACTCGACGACGCCGGCCTCGTTGCGGATGCCGAACTCGGTGCCGGTCTTGCCCGCGATCTTGACGCCGTCCTCGAACCCGGAGGTGAGCCGGTGCTGCCATACCTGTCGCCCCATCACCGCCCGCACCTCCGCGCACGCCTCGGCCGGACCTGCCCGGTCCTGCCAGATCGCCGCCAGCAGCGCGGTCACCTCGCGCGGAGTGCTGGAGGGCACCCGGGCGGGGTCGCGCACGCTGAGCCGGCGGATCGTCTCCTCGTCGGCTTCGGCCACCCAGGTGTCGAAGTCGGCGTCGGGCGGCATGCACAGGTCGCGGCGTACGGGTACGTCCAGCTCCCGGCATGAGGACACCCCGAAGCCGGGGAAGCCGAGTGCGTCGAGAGTGGCGCGGACTTCTCGCAGGCCGACGACGTCCAGGAGCAGGTCGGTGGCCGCGTTGTCGCTGATCGACATCATCAGGTACGCCAGGTCCCGGGTGCTCAGCTCGATGTCGTACGCGCACCCGTCGCTGCCCGAACCCCCCATCCGGTAGGGGGCGCTGACCGTGTGCCGGGCTTGCCGGTCCAGGGCTCCGGAGGCTGCCTGGCGGGCGTACTCCAGCAGGATCGGCACTTTGAACACGGAGGCCAGGACGACGCGTTCGTCGGCGCGGAAGGAGACCTCGGCTCCGGTGGCGAGGTCGCGGACGTGGAGGAAGCCGTCTGCCTCGGCGGCCTCGAAGATCGAGGCCACGCAGGGGGGTGCGGCAAGGGACGACTCGGTGGTCATGTGTGCTCCTTCGGCGGGGGCGGCGTCAGGCCCGGAGGAAGTCGATCGCCGTACGGGCCGCACGTCCGATCGCGGCGTCCACCCTCGGCTGGCGGGTGGCCAGGGAATGGGTGCGCAGGAAGACGGCGACGGCGTAGCGCTTGCCGTCGGGGTACTCGACGACCCCGGCCTCGTTGCGCAGGTTCCACATAAAGCCGTTCTTGACCGCGACCTTGATGCCGTCCTCGAAACCCGCCAGGAGACGGTGACGGGAGAGCTGGCGTGCCATCAGGTCGCGTACTTCGGCGCAGGCTTGCGCCTCGCCCGCCTCGTCGCGCCAGATCGCGGCGAGCAGTGCGGTGACGTCGCGGGGCGTGCTGGCCTGCGCGATCTGCGGGTCGAGGATCGACAGGGCGCGGATGCGTGCCTCGTCGACGTGTTCCAGCTGGGCGTCGATGTCGCTCTCGGGGTCGATGCCCAGTTCGGCCCACTCGTGGCCGTACAGCTCACGTCCGGTGCCGACGGGAAATCCGGAGACGCCGAGCTCGTCGAGCGTGGCCCGTACGCGGTCGGCGCCGACGAGGGAGAGCAGGGTGTCGGTGGCGGCGTTGTCGCTCATCGCCATCATGAAGTACGCCAGATCGCGGGCGGCCAGCGTCACATCGTCCAGGCATCCGTCGGTGCCGATACCACCGCCCTCCTTCTCGGCCACCCGCACGGTGTGCCGACCGGCCCGGTCGAGGGTCCCGGCCGCGGCCTGGCGGGCGTACTCCAGGGCGATGGCGATCTTGCGTACGGAGGCGAGGACGACCGGTTCGTCGGCCCGGTAGGCGATTTCGGCACCGCTGTCCACGTCGAGGACGTGGACGAAGCCGTCTGCCCCGGCGTGGTGGAAGAGGGAGGGGAAGAGCGCTGCCGGTGCGGGCGCTCGGGATGGGGAAGGTGCCGTCACGGCTGCTCCTGACAGGTCGGGTCGGGGATGTTCAGCGCACTCGGGGCGTGGCCCGGCCGCTGTAGTGCACAAAGGACGTGCCGTCGGGCCGCGTCTCGAAGACCACCGCGTCCCACACGGATGCTTCGTCGAGGCGACCGAGGAAGGTGCGCTCGCCTGCTGCGGTGAGCGGGAACTCGCGCGTGGGGGCCAGCCCTTCGAGGGCTCCGGTGGGTTCGGTCCGCAGCCACAGCGCGCCGTCCTGCAGGGTCGCGGTGATGCGGCTGCCTGAGCGTTCGTACACCCCGGCGTAGTGTGCCGGCTCGGCGGCGACGGGTTGCGCGGGCGGGGCGGGTGGCGGCGGGACGTTCACCCCGGCCAGCTCGGCGAACAGCTCGGAGGCGAGGGCGTGCTGGAATTCGAAGGGGCGGCCGCCGTTGGTCAGCAGCGCGACCACCGTTCCGGTGCCGGGCAGCACCCACAGCATGGCGTGCTGCCCGATGGTGTCCCCGCCGTGGAAGGCAACAGGCTGTCCCTCCCAGGTGGTCAGTCCCCAGCCCAGGCCCCACCGCTCGGCGTCCACATGCGGGTTGGGCACGTCCACCTGCGGTACGCGCAGCGCCTGCGGGTCGGCGAGCAGTCGTCCTGGCTGGAGATGAGCGAGCCCGAACTCCACTACGTCGGCGGCCCGCGCGCACACCAGCCCGGCGGGGCCGATGGACCGCGGCAGCCCCCATGTGGTGACCGGTGTGTCGTCGTCGTGGTGCCCCAGGGCGGTGGCGTACCGCAGTGCGTCCTCGGGCAGGGTGCAGGTGTGGGCCAGCCCGAGCGGCTCGACGATCTGTGTGCGCAGTGCGTCGTCCCAGCGCAGCCCGGTGAGGTGCTCCACGATCCGGCCGGCGACGACGAAACCCGCGTTGCAGTAGGACTGCCCGTCTCCCGGAGCGAACAGCTGCTGCAGCCCGGCGCACGCCGCCACGTACTTCTCCAGGCAGTCGTCACCGCGCCCGGTGTCGACGAACAGGTCGCCGTCGATGCCCGAGGTATGGGTCAGCAGGTGCCGGACGGTGATCAAGCTCGTCGCTCCGGCGTCCCGTACGCAAAATTCCGGCAGCAGGCCCGCCACCGGGGTATCGAGCGTGAGACGGCCTTCTTCCGCCAGGAGCATGATCTGCGTGGCCGTCCAGACCTTTGTGATCGACCCGACCTGGAACAGGGAGTCGGCCGTCGCAGGGGCGCCGGTGTCCCGGTTCAGGACTCCGGCGGCGAAGGCATGGGTCTGTCCCCGGGCGTGTGAAAAGGCCAGCGAGGCACCCGGTATGCCGAACTCGGCGGCCAGGGCGGCCAGGCGGTGGTGCCAGTGGCTGTAGTCGGCAGGAGACGTCACGAAACCGTCCTTGAGACGAGGAGGGAGCGGCGAGATCGCCACACTATGGCCGCATGTCGTCGCTGCTCATGGCTGTGAAGACGAAAGAGCCGGGCGGCGTTCGTCCGTAGATACGAAGACGGGTCAGGCCGGATCGGAGAAGCCCCGGCCGTCTGCTTCCTCGAAGACCAGCCAGGTACGGGAACTCCGCACCCCGGGCAGTGCCTGGAGTTCCCGCAGGACCACGTCCCGCAACGCCTCGTTGTCAGGAGCCCGCACCAGGACGAGCACATCGAACTCCGCCCCGACCAGGGCGAAGTGATCCACATAGGGCACGGAACGCAGCGCCGCGCACAGGGGGCGCCAGGCAGCCTGGTCGATGGAGAGCGTGACGTAGGCCGTGGTGCCCAGCCCGACGCGCGCCGGATCGATCCGGGCGGTGAACCCGCGGATCGTCTTCTCCGCCAGCATCCGCTCGATCCGGGCGTACGCGCCGGCCCGGGAGATGTGCACGCGCTCGGCCAACGCACGCACCGAGATGCGGCTGTTGCTCACCAGTTCCGCGAGCAGCGCGCGGTCTGTTGCGTCCACCGGCGGTTCGCGCCGGTTGTGTTCCGGGGCCTGGGGCGACTTGGGCATGACTGCATCCTTCTGCCGGACGGGTCCCGCTCCGCCGGCGGGGTCCGGGCATAGTGCGCGACGGGCTCCCACGGCGGGTGGTACGGGGGTACGAACAATCCGGCCCTCCCTCGTCGCGGACGACGAGCCGTGTTCCCCGCTGCGGTGCCTAGGGTGGGGGGACCGGCCGCCGGTGCCCCTGCCGCATCTGGCCGTCCGTGCCGCGCGCTTCGCGCGAAGGAACGCTTCTTGAGGTCCCGTGGGAGATGAACATGCCGTTGCTCGATGTTGACGACTGCGCTCTGGTGGTCATCGATGTGCAGTCCGACTTCTACCCGGCCAAGCGGCTGGACGTCGACCGCCTCCGGCTGAACGAAACCGTTCAGCGCATCGCATGGATCGCCGCAGCCGCCGCGGAACTGAAGGTGCCGACCGTGGTGACGGAGGAGGAGCCCGACCACAACGAACGCACCGAGCCGGTCATCGTCAAGGCCCTTGCAGCAGATGCGCAGACCTTCCCGAAGAACGCCTTCGCCGTGTCGGACAACCCGAACATCGCCGCAGGAATCGAAGGGACTGGCCGCAACACCCTGGTCCTCGTCGGGTTGGAGACCGACATCTGCGTCGCCCACTCCGCCCTGCAGCTCCAGGCGGCGGGCAAGCGGGTGGTCGTCGTCGACGACGCCACCTTCTCCCCGGGCCCGGCCCACCCTGCGGGACTGCGACGGCTGGCCGCTGCGGGCATCGAGACGCTCTCCACCAAGGAACTTTTCTACGACTGGGTACGCACCATCGAACGCGCCAACGCCTTCCACCGCGCCACCCCGCACCTCCCGGTCCCGCCCGGTCTGCGCTTCTGACCCGCCTCCGCCAGGGGGCACGAACGTCCGCCCGCACGCGTCCTCACCAGGATGCTCCGGGCAGAATCTCGGGGGAGACGGCCCGTCGGCGACACCTTTTCCTACCGGAACGTGTCGCCGACGGGCCGCCCGAGCGACCGAAGCCGCCGGCAGACGCCCTGGGCCTCAGCTCTCCTTGTCGGCCTGCGGCACCGGGTCCGGCAGCAGGCGCAGCTGCAGCATCAGCGCGAAGCGCACCGACGGGTCCCCCAGATCGATCTCCGCCACCTCCGCAACCCGCCGAATCCGGTACCGGAACGTGTTCGGATGGACAAAGAGGTTCGCCGACGCGGTCGGGATGTCCCCGAAGGCATCCAGCCACGCGCGCAGCGTCTCGACCAGGTGGGACTGGTGCTTGGTGTCGTACGTGGCCAGCCGGGCGACGGGAGTCAGCGGTTCGTCGCCGTACACGGCCACCGAGTCGCGCAGCTCCAGCAGCAGCGTGTCGATGTAGACGTCTGCGATCGCAGCGACACGCCTGCCAGTGCGCCCGCTCAGCAACACCCGCAGTGCGCGGTCTGCGCTGGTCCGTGAGCGCCCCAGTGCCGAGGGTTCGGTGGCGACGGACCCGATGCCGATCACCGCTCCCGGGCGACGGCCCGTGCGCTCCATGAAGTTCCCCGCGATCTGCGAAGCTCGCATGCGGCCTGCCTCCGGGTCCCCGGGCACGGGAACGATGGCATACGCGACATCGCCCAGCAGAGCGAGAGCGGACCGGGGCTGCACCGCGTTGAGGTGGATGCCCAGGGCGCTGGTGAGCCGCTGCCGCTCTGCCGCGACATGCGCATGATCCCCTGTCTGGGCGGACAAACCCATGGCCATCACCACGGTGGGTTCGTTCACGAAGCCCAGCCGGTCCAGTGCCTGCGCTGCCCCGGCCCCGCCCTCCAGCACCGTGCTCACCAGGTCGGCCCGCAGCCGGTTCTGCGCGTCCGCGCCCGCGCGGTAGCGCAGCAGATGCAGGGCGACGAGTTTCGCCGCGTCCTGGAACGCCTGCTCCCGGTCCGGCGACAACGGCTCGCGCACCGCCGCCCACACCGACCCCAGGAACTCGTCACCCGCGCGCACCGCGACGGCCACCCTGGGCAGCGCGGTCTCCCCCTCCTCGATGGTCGCGGGCGCGATGTACACCGGCCGGTCGCTGCGGTACAGCTCGCCGAAGACTCCCCGGCTCTCCAGAATCCGCAGGTACCCGTTCGGCACCTGACGCGCCAGGATCGTGGCCACCCGGGACTGGTCGGCCTCGTCCTGCCTGCCGGAGAAGGCGAGGATCCGCGAACGCCGGTCCTCGATCGTGATCGGTGCGTCCAGCAGCGTCGCCACCGCGTTGGCCAGGGCGAACAGGTCTCCCGACGGAACGCCGCCCAGCATCTCCGCCCCGGCGTCTCCCACATCGCCTTCGGTCAGCAATGTCCGCAAAAGCGCGGTCAGTTGCGACCACGACGCACCCTGCGTGACAGTGATCAGAGCAACCCCCGACGCGGCCGACACCGCGGCAAGGTCCTCGCTCCGTTCCACGGGGCCGCGTACCACGAGTGCAGCCGCACCGTAGGTGCTCAGTTCCATCAGCAGCCGGGAGATCTCCCCGGCCCCGTAAACGCCGACGCCCAGGACGATCGCCTGGGAGGGGTAGGAAACCTCGTCCCCCGGGTCATGAATGACCACACCCCCTACGTCGTCGGCCAAGCCCGGATTGCCGTGCACGAGGTCCAGCAGGGACGGACCAAGGTCTTCGAGCACACGGCTCAGGCTCGTGCGGGGACCTACCGGCATCTCACTGATCACCACCTCAGGCTAGGGCGATGACTATGTCCCGAGTTCGTGCCGAAGGACAAGATCAAACGGAGAGTTCGTGCCTGCTCACGATACGGAAGAGGAAATGGCCGTGGTCCTGAGACAGGAGCGCGGCCAACGCCGTGAGATGGCAGATCACTGAAACTCGACATGGCACGTAACCTGAGATCCCACAACGGCACCGGCTGCTGTCGCAGTTCTTGCCACCGGGAACTTCGCACCCACCAGATACAGCGAGTACGGGCGGCATCAGCTCCGGGGCTTCCTGAAGGGAAGCCGGCGTGCCTCGAGACGCCCCAGTCGCGGCGGCGGCCGGCTGGGTTCCGGAAGCGGATGGTGTAGTGGTGGGGGCAACGCGTGGGCTTGGCGCAGTCGCACTTCTTCAGGAAGGTGCCCATGTGCCGCGGGCGAGGGTTTTGCTGACCATGGTGTGCTGACTCCGGACTCATACTGACTTTTGGCTGACGCTGAGCGGGCCATACCGCCTTTGAACTGGGAAAAGGCGTGATAGGTCTTGCTTGTGCAACAAGTTGCATAGGAAGATCGCGACAGGCACTCGTACCCCCGAGGCGCCACCCGTCCCGCCGCACGGCACCCCCGCGCCCCGAAAGGGAACCCCTCATGGCCGAGTCCCTCCTGTTCAACCCGCGCACGTACGACCCCCAGGGCTTCGACGCGGAGACCCGCAGGCTGCTGCGCGCCACCGTCGACTGGTTCGAGGCGCGCGGCAAACGCCGGCTCATCGAGGACTACCGCTCCCGTGCCTGGCTGGCGGACTTCCTCGCCTTCTCCGCGAAGGAAGGCCTGTTCGCGACCTTCCTCACACCGGCCGCCGCCTCCGCGGGCGACCCGGACAAGCGCTGGGACACCGCCCGGATCGCCGCACTCAACGAGATCTTCGGCTTCTACGGACTCGACTACTGGTACGCCTGGCAGGTCACCGTGCTCGGCCTCGGCCCGGTCTGGCAGAGCGACAACGCCGCCGCCCGCAGCCGCGCCGCCGCCCTCCTCGCGGACGGTGAGGTGTTTGCGTTCGGCCTCTCCGAGAAGTCGCACGGCGCCGACATCTACTCCACGGACATGCTGCTCACCCCCGACGGCGACGGCGGCTTCCGCGCCTCGGGCGCCAAGTACTACATCGGCAACGGCAACGCCGCGGGCCTGGTCTCCGTCTTCGGCCGCCGCACCGACGTCGAGGGCCCCGACGGATACGTCTTCTTCGCCGCCGACAGCCGCCACCCGGCCTACGAGCTGGTGCAGAACGTCGTCGACTCCTCGAAGTACGTCAGCGAGTTCCGCCTCGCCGACTACCCGGTCGGCGCGGACGACGTCCTGCACACCGGCCGCGCCGCCTTCGACGCGGCCCTCAACACCGTCAACGTCGGCAAGTTCAACCTCTGCACCGCCTCCGTCGGCATCTGCGAGCACGCGATGTACGAGGCGGTCACCCACGCGCACAACCGCATCCTCTACGGCCGCCCCGTCACCGCTTTCCCGCACGTGCGCCGCGAGCTCACCGACGCGTACGTACGGCTGGTCGGCATGAAGCTGTTCAGCGACCGCGCCGTCGACTACTTCCGCACCGCGGGCCCCGACGACCGCCGCTACCTGCTCTTCAACCCGATGACGAAGATGAAGGTGACCACGGAGGGCGAGAAGGTCATCGACCTGATGTGGGACGTCATCGCGGCCAAGGGCTTCGAGAAGGACAACTACTTCGCCCAGGCGGCCGTCGAGATCCGCGGCCTGCCCAAGCTGGAGGGCACGGTCCACGTCAATCTCGCGCTGATCCTGAAGTTCATGCGCAACCACCTGCTGGACCCGGCGCCGTACGAGCCCGTGCCGACCCGCCTCGACGCGGCCGACGACGACTTCCTCTTCCGGCAGGGCCCGGCCCGCGGTCTGGGCTCCGTCCGCTTCCACGACTGGCGCCCCGCCTTCGACGCGTACGCGACGCTCCCCAACGTGGCACGTCTGCGCGAGCAGGCCGACGCGCTCTGCGACTTCGTCACCACGGCAGCCCCCGACCAGGAGCAGAGCCAGGACCTCGACCTCCTGCTCGCCGTCGGCCAGCTCTTCGCGCTGGTCGTGCACGGTCAGCTGATCCTGGAGCAGGCCCGCCTCACCGGTCTTGACGAGGACGTGCTGGACGAGCTGTTCGCCGTTCTCGTACGGGACTTCTCGGCGCACGCCGTGGAGCTGTACGGGAAGGACTCCGCCACCGAACGGCAGCAGGAGTGGGCCCTCGCCGCGCTCCGTCGCCCGGCCGTGGACGACGCCCGCTCGGCAAGGGTCTGGGAGCGGGTGGCGGCGCTCTCGGGCACGTACGAGATGGCTCCGTAGGGTTCGCTGTGGTGCGGAGACATCCGTCCGGGTGGATCGTTTCGGACAGATGATGGCAAATCGGCACGCCGGGGTACTGCTGAGGAATGATCGAAAGAGAGCACCAGAAGCGAAATCAGCAGGCCCCCTCCCGCCCCGCGCCGGCCAGGGCCGTTCTCGCGGCATGCGGCGTCGCGACCGCGATGCTGTTCGTCGGGGCGTGCGGGAGCAGCAGCTCGCAGACGACCGGGAGCGGGACGGGGGAGGCCGCCGCCAGCGCCTCCCCCGCCGCCGTGGCCAGCAGCGCCTCTCCGTCGCCCTCGACCAGCCGGCTGACCGACGACCAGTCCGAGCGCCAGCGTCTGCTGCCGATGGCGAAGGTCGGCTACGAGAAGGCCGGCACCACGGCGCAGGAGAAGGTCTCCGGCGGCAAGCTCGTCGCCATGGAGCTGACGAAGAAGACCCGCGAGGGCGCCCCGGTGTGGGAGACCGACGTCGCGCAGACCGACGGCACGGTCCAGCGGGTCGACGTGGACGCGATCGGCGGCAAGGTGGCGGAGCCCCGCGCTGACGACGACCAGGACAAGGAGGACAAGCAGAAGCTCGTCGACCGGTTGAGCAAGGCGAAGGTGACCTGGGACAAGGCCGCCAAGACCGCAACCGACCGGAAGA
This sequence comes from Streptomyces sp. NPDC091272, assembly GCF_044757485.1. NCBI lineage: Bacteria > Bacillati > Actinomycetota > Actinomycetes > Kitasatosporales > Streptomycetaceae > Streptomyces > Streptomyces sp. NPDC091272. Next base: position 133,647 of record NZ_JBIVVC010000014.1, on the reverse strand, counting down.
AGGGGACGGTGACCACCGTCGAACTCGACGACATGGACGACAAGAGGCTCGTCTGGAAGGTCGACGTGGTGACCCCCGGGAACTGGGACAAGACGACGTACGACATCGACGCGGCCGACGGCTCGGTGGTCCGCGAGCACGTCGACCGCGACTGAGCCGCGACGCGACCGAGCAACGTCCCACCGGACCCCCTTCCCACCCCCTTCCCACCCTTTCCCCCGTCCCGCCGTCCCGCCGCCCCCTCGTGAGGGGCCGCAGGGGCGGCGGGACAGGCATGTGGGCCCGGCGGCTCTTTGTCACCCAGGTATCTGTTCTTCCGCCGTCCGCCGGTCCAGGGTGGTCACTCCTGTCCGTACGGTGAGGGAGGGAGACACCGGTGGGGCGAAGGGGAGTTCCGCAGCCGGCCGGCGCCCGCCGGTACGGCGCCGCGCTCGTCGTGCTCGTGCTGCTGTGGGTCACCGGCTGCACGGAGGCCGCGGTGCCCATGGACCAGCCGGTCGCGGCGCCCCAGGGCCCCGCGGCAGCGGCAGCCGCCGGGCCCGACACCACACCGGAGCTGCCGCGGGCTCCCGCAGCGGCCGACGGGCCGCGCCCGCCCCGGGATTCACCACCACCGGCCACGCAGCCACCTCCTGCCCCGCAGTCACCGCCGCCCCCGCCTGAGCGGCCTGCACCGGCGGGTGAGAAGGCCGCCGTGCTCTACCTCGGGGACTCGCTCGCCATGGAGAGCCAGGTGGCGCTGGGTGAACACGTCTCGGCCGGCGGACGGGCGAGCGTGCACAGCGCCCCGTACTCGGGCACCACGCTCTGCGACTACCTGACCGGCCGCGCCACACGGTCCCTCGTGCCCCCGCGGGACAAGGCCGCGGCACTGGTCGCCACGCACCGGCCGCGCGTCGTCGTCCTCCAGTTCTGGGGGAACTCCTGGGGGTTCACCCCCTGCATGGACGGCATCCCCCAGGGCAGCGACCGTTACTACGCGCGGTACGCGCAGGACGCCGAGGCACTCACCGCGCAAATCGCCCTGGCCGCACGGAACGCGGGAATTCCCCGGCCCCGGCTCGTCTGGGTCCTCCAAGGACCTGACGCCTTCTCGGCGGACCGCACCCACCGGGTCAACGACCTCTACCGGGCACACGCCTCGGCCACCGGGGACACGGTCGCCGACGCCGGGCACGAGGTGAGCGCGCCCGGTGCGCGCTACCAGTGGCGTCAGCGGGTGCCCTGCAACGCAACGGAGCGCTCCCGCCCCGGCCAGTGCCGCGACGGCCTGACCGCCCTGCACAGGGACGACGACCCGCTGCACTTCTGTCTGGCTCCGACCACCCCGAAGGCACGCCCCTGCCCGACGGCCTCGCCGGGGATCGAGCGCTACACCAGGACCATCGCCGCGGTCGTCGACCGCTACGTGCGCTGAGCGGGGCCGCGGGCCGGGGGCGAGGCGAGGTGCTCGACGCAGGTGCTCGTCGCAGGCGCTCGACGCGTGGTTGGTAGCCTCCCCTGATGACTTTCCGCTTTGACGAAACCGTCCGTGCCCGTCTGCAAGCCCCTCACATCTGGTACGTCGGCACCGTGTTCCCCGACGGAGCGCCGCAGGTCAGCCCGATGTGGGTGGACCTGGAGGGCGACGGGGAGCTGTCGTTCAACACCTCGGTGGGCCGGGTGAAGGAACAGAACCTGCGCCACGACCCCCGCGTCTACCTGTCGCACGCGGACGCCGTCGACCCCTTCGACCGGGTTCAGATCAGCGGCGAGGTGGTTCGCTTCGTCGAGGGCGAGGAGGCGCACGACCGGATGGACCGGCTGGCCCGCAAGTACCTGGGCAGCGAGCGGTTCGAGTGGCTCATGCCGGGGGAGGAGCGCGTCGCGGTGATCGTCCGTCCGGTGAAGGTGCGGCACATCGTCGGGGTGGAGCGCTTCCGTCCCGGCGGCCCCGTCCCGGCTTCCTGAGCGGCCGGCTTCCGAGGTGCCGGCTGGTCGAGAGGCCCGTCCTCAGGGGCGGGGCCTCACTTCAGCCCCAGGTGCAGCCGCAGTACCAGCCCCTGGGACACCGCGCGGATCTCGACCAGGTCGCACAGCTGGTGCATGATCCACACGCCCCGACCGCCCGCGGCCGCGACCGGGTCGGGGCGCCTGAGGCCCGTCAGCGGGTCCGCCAGAGTGCCGCGGTCGCTTATCTCCGCGATCAGCTCGTCCCCCTCGCGCCACATGCGCAGTCTGCCCCGGCCGCCTCCGTGGCGTACCGAATTGCTGGTCGCCTCCCCGACGGCGAGCAGCCAGTCCGCGCGCCCGGCGGACGACAGGCCCGCCGCGGCCGCCCACCGGTCCGCCTCGTCGCGCGCCCGCCCGAGACCGGTCTCGTCGAACGCGACAACGACCGCCTCCCCGGGCTCGGGCAGCGGTGAGTCGCAGTCCCGGCAGACCTCGTGCGGATCGCTGTAGCGGGAACTGGCGCCGTAGGGCCCAAGGCCGCGGACGACCGGGTGGGTACGGTACGCCTGCGCCAGCACCTCGACGGGCAGCGCGGTGTCGTACGGACACAGAATGCCGATCTCGCGGCCCTCGAAGGCCAGGTTGATCAGCGCCTCGCTCCGGGTCGCCTCCCACGCCTCCGCCGGTGTGCGGCCGACCCAGATCGGTTCGCCCACGATCGACACCCGGTCGTGCGCACCCGCCCGGCGGTCGGCGAAGTCCTGGAGCAGCGACAGGATGCGCCCCGGGTTGCGCCCCGCGAGCGTCATGTCCACCCACGTCACCCGCGCGTCCTCGGCGCCGAGCTCCTCCCGCAGCAGTACGAGGGAGGGGCCCGGCACCGCCACCAGCACCGGCTGCCCCTCGGCGAGGGCGTCCCTGACGTACGTACCGACGCCGACGAGGTACTCCTCCTGGCTGCCGTAGAACAGGGCCGGGTGGTAGAGGGCGGACCGGCTGTCCCGCCCGACGGCGAGAGGCGACTCGGTGGTCATCGGCCGACAACCTCCACGGACGAGCTGAGCTCGGGGAAGAGGTCCAGCAGCCTGCGCACGGTCGCCGGAGCCTCGCGGATCCGCAGCGGGACGTTGCCCGGCCGCCGGTCCGACGCCTCGGCGAGGGTGAGCAGGGAGGCGGCGTCGAGGTGGCGCAGGGCGGAGAGGTCCAGTTCCACCCGGGCGTCCGGCGCGTTCGTCACGGCGGCAGCCGCGGCAGCCACCACATGGCGTGACTCGTGGCCCGCCGAGCCGCTCAACAGGAAGCCGGAGGACCCGGCCAGCGGGGCGACCCGCAGCGCGAGCCGGGGCGCGACGTCCTCCCGGCACGTTCCCCGGTGCGTCAGATGGGCGCCGGCCAGCACGTCCACTCCCTCTTTTGGCATCGGACGACGGTCGTAGAAGCACCACGCCGTCAGCGGCAGTCGTTCGAACACCTCGTGGTGCATCCGCAGCTCATACTCCAGCAGGCGGTCGGCGCCCGCGACGTCCCGGGCCCCCCAGGACATCTCGCCGATCGCCCGCAGCGCGCGGAAGCCCTGCGCGGAGGCCTCGGCCACCGCCTCGTACCACAGGGCGATCACCTGGTCGGGGTCGAAGCCGCCGCCGGCGAGATACGTCTGCGCGGCGGTCGACACGGCCAGCTGGCCGCGCCGCACCGCGCCCGCCGCGTCGATTCCCGCCTCGGTGAGTGTGTGCAGCACCCGGGCGGGTTCGGTGGCGTCCGCGAAGTACCGGATCTGCTCGTCCCGGTCCAGCCCGTCCCGTACGAACGCGCACAGGTGGGCGGCCCACTGCCGGTCGTCGGAGTAAACCACGGCGGCGTGTCGTCCGACACGCTCCTGACCAGGAGAAACGGTCACCCTCGGCGTATCTGCCACGTCGCTGTTCCCCCGCCCGCACCGTCCGACTGCCGTGCTCATGAAAACACAGGCTCGGGCCGCGGTGTTCGGGCACCGGTGCGTGGGGACGGCAGGAGGCCACAGGAGCGGGGCGGGTCCTTCGGCAGGTACGGGACGGGCCCTTCGGCAGGGCGAAGGCGGGTCCTTCGGATGGGTGCGTCGGCCCCTGGGCAGGGAAAGTCTCGCTGCAGGCAGGCAGGTAACGGGGTGCGAGAAGGGACTGGCACGATGTCGGCAGTGCAGGAGACGGGGACCGGGACGATATCGGCAGCGCGGGACCTCCGGCCGGATTCCGCGCCGGTGGACCCGTGGTCCGCGCCGGTGGACCCCTGGTCCGCGGCGAGGGGCCCACGGTCCGAGCAGGTGGCCCAGTGGCCGGAGCCGGTGGGACCGTGGTCCGAGCAAGAGGGCCCGCGGTCCGGGGCGCGGACGGAGCCGGAGCCGGAGCCGGAGTCGGCGGTACGGGAGACACCCGCTGCGCACACGGGTGAGCGGAGCGAGCTGCCGCGGATCGTCGACCCGCAGGCCGTCGCCCCCAAGGACGCGCGCCGGCTCTCCAAGCTGTTCCTGGACCGGCTGGAGGAGCTGGAGGAGGGCACGCGGGAGCACCAGTACGCGCGCAACACCCTCATCGAGATGAACCTGTCCCTGGTGAGGTTCGTGGCACTGCGCTTCAGGAACCGGGGCAGCGGGGACCTGGAGGACATCGTCCAGGTGGGCACGATCGGAATGATCAAGGCCATCGACCGGTTCGACCTGACCCGCGAGGTGGAGTTCACCTCCTTCGCCATCCCGTACATCACCGGCGAGATCAAGCGCTTCTTCCGCGACACCACCTGGGCCGTGCACGTACCCCGCAGGCTCCAGGAACTGCGGGTGGAGCTGGCGAAGGCCAAGGAACAGCTCTCCGTCTCGCTGAACCGCGACCCCACGGTCGCCGAACTCGCCGCGTTCCTGGAACGGAGCGAGAGCGAGATCATCGACGGCCTGGTCGCGGCGAACGCCTACACCGCGGGCTCCCTCGACCTGCCCGCGGACGCGGGCGACGGGCAGGGCAACAACTCGGCGCTCAACTTCGCCGACCTCTTCGGCAACTGCGACCCCGGCATGGAACTCTTCGAGAACCTGCACACCCTGGCACCGCTCCTCGCGCAACTCTCCGAGCGCGACCGGGACATCCTGACCCTGCGCTTCGGCCAGGAGCTCACCCAGACCAAGATCGCCGAGACGCTCGGCATCTCCCAGATGCAGGTCTCACGCATCCTCTCCCGGATCCTGGGCCGGCTCCGCGCCGGGATGTCCAGCACCTGCTGACGCTGCGGGACCCCGCGCCGCTGCCGACCTTGCCGGCGCGGGGTTTTGAGTACCCGTACTCATGTTGGCCGGGCCGGTATCCGGAAAGACTTGCGGGCAACGTCGATCTCTCAGGGAGCCTGCTATGCGCCGCCAGCCCGCCCGTGCCCGCACCGCCGTGTCCGGCTACCGAAGGGGGCGCGGCGTGCCGGCCCTCGTGCTGGCCGTCGCAGCGGCGGCCTTCTCCGTCACCGGCTGTTCGCTGGAGGACGCGATCTGCGGCGGCGGCGAGTACCCGGTGCTGAACGTCGGCTCCACCGGCAGCGCCTGCGTCTCCGAGGGCGAGGAGCCGCCCAAGGGCTATGTCCGCTACCCGGAGGGCAAGGTTCCGGAACACGTGGGCGACGAGTGGGACGAGTACTGGCAGAGCCACACCGTCGACAAGGACGGGAAGATCGTCCCGGCCCCGCAGGGTTAGGGCCTCTCACCTCCATTTCCCGTGTTCCGGGCGGTCTTGCCCCGGAGGCCCTGCCCCGGAGGCCCTGCCCCGGAGGCCCTGCCCCGGAGGCCTGACCCCGGCGGTCTTACCCCGGAGGTAATCGACCGCTCCGGCCGCCTCCGGCAGGATCCAGGACATCGGCGGGAACCCCCGCCGGGGTCCGGCAGGGAGCTCCCGCCGGATCTGGTCGCAGCCTTGAGGAGCACACCATGTCCGTCACGTCCCCTGCCCACGCCGCGGGTTCGGCCACCGCCGCGAGCGACCGCTCCGAAGCCACCCGGGCCACCGTGCGTGAGTTCATCGCGGCCCGGCTGGCCGGGGACACCGGACGGCTGGTCGAGCTGTTCGCCGACGAGGTCGACTGGCTGCTCGCCGAGAACTCCGCCGTGCCGTGGATCCGGCCGCGGTCGACCGGCGAGGAGTGCGCGGCCCAGTTCACGGAACTGATGGCGCACACCGTGCCCGAGGACGCGCGGGCGAGCGTCGACGCCTTCCTCGTCGACGGCGCCGACGCGGTGTTGACGGGCCATGTGTCGGGGACCGTACGGGCGACGGGGAAGGCCTTCGAGGGCCCGTTCGCCCTGCGGCTGACCGTCGAGGACGGCCGGATCACCAGGCACCACCTCTACGAGAACAGCCTGTCGATCGCCGAGGCCTGCACCCCGTAGTCCCGTTGGGGCCCGTCGCGGCCCGTCCTGCCCCGTCGTGGATCAGGCAATGGGTGGGCAAAGCGGTCGGTGGCCGGGCGTGTGACGCGCGTAGTGGGAGGTGACCTGCTACGACGTACCCATGGACACGGGCGGGCAGGCCGCCCTCCGCGACGACGCCCCATCGGAGAACCGGACATGACGCGTTGGCCCACCCGTATCGCCGGACTCGCCGCCACCCTCGCCCTCGGCGGCGGGGCCGCCTACGGTACGGGTGCGGCGGTCGCGGGCAGTCCTCCGTCGAGCCTCCCCGCCCCCGCGCACCGGCCCGGTGACGTGCGTGAGCCGCTGAACATCGCCGACCTGGTCACCCAGATCGACCGCTACTACGGCGGTACGAAGAACGCCGACGGCTCCTGGTCCGCCGCCGCGGAGAGCCCTTACACACGCGACGTCCGCCGGGTGGAGCAGGCCGCGCGGAAGCACATCGCCGAGGCCGCGAGGAAGCACACCGACGAGACCGCGAGGAAGGGCGCCCGGCGCGGCGGAAAGCCCGCCGTCGTCCTCGACGTCGACGACACCATGCTCCTCACCTACGACTACGAGAAGTCGACCAACTTCACCTACGCCGTCAAGTCGTTCACGGACTACGTGCGCAAGGCCGACCGCGGCCCCGTCCACGGGATGCCCGAACTCGTCAACTACGCCAAGGGCAAGGGCATGGAGATCTTCTTCCTGACCGCCTCCGCGGAGGACGTCCGGGCGCCGTTCGCGAAGAACCTGGCGAAGGTCGGGGTACGGACCCCGCTCGACCGTGCCCATCTCTTCCTCAAGGACAAGGTGGACCCGCCGGCCTACCTGAGGCGGGCATGCGGCGCGGGCGACGCCTGGACCTGCGACGGGGCCCGCTACAAGGCGGCCACGCGGAAGTACATCGAGTCCCGGGGGTACGACCTGGTCGCCAGCATCGGTGACCAGGCCTCGGACTTCCCCGGCGGCCACGCGGACCGTACGTTCAAGCTGCCGAACCCGATGTACAGGGTCGACTAGGGGGCGGCCAGGGGGCTACCAGGGCTCGTCCGGCCGATCATGGACCGAGTCGGGGCCGGACCGAGACGACGGCCGGCCCTAATCGTGTTGACCGCCCCTGGCGGGCAGTGCTGGAGTCGGCACGTGGACAGCATCCCCGCCAACCGGCGTCTCTGGAACCGGATCAGCAGCTCCTACCAGCACAAGCACGACCCGCAGATCGGCGCCGCGCCCCGGCTGTGGGGCATGTACTCCATCCCCGACGCCCATCTGCGCGCCCTGGGCGACGTGACCGGTAAGCGCGTACTGGAACTCGGCTGCGGAGCCGGCCAGTGGTCCAGGGCGCTTGCCGCCGAGGGCGCCGACATCGTCGGGATGGACCTGTCCGAGGCCCAACTCGCCGCAGCAGGGCGTGCGATGGGAGACCTGCGCTACCCGCTGGTGCAAGGCGCCGCCGAGCAACTGCCCTTCGCCACCGAGAGCTTCGACCTGGTGTTCTGCGACTTCGGGGGGCTCAGCTGGGCGCCCCCGCACCTGGCCGTCCCGCAGGCCGCACGCGTCTTGCGGCGGGGCGGACGCCTGGTGTTCAACGTCGCCAGCCCGTGGTTCGAAGCCTGCTACGACGAAGCGGCCGGCCGCGTGATTACGACGTTGCAAAAGGACTACTTCGGGCTGAACGCCATCGCCGAGGGCGACGGCGCGACCAGCTACCAGTTCACCTACGGCGACTGGGTCAGGGTCCTGCGCGCCGCGGGTCTCGTCATCGACGACCTCATCGAGCCGCGACCCGAACGTGGCACCCCCAACGGCTACAACGAGACCGAGCCGTCCGACTGGGCACACCGCTGGCCGGCGGAACTGCTCTGGGTGACGCACAAACCGTAGGCGCCTCGCCCCCTCTCGCATCCACCCCTCGCCCCCCTCCCGCATCCGCCCCTCGCACCCCTCGCACGCCTCCCGCACCCGCCCCGCGAAGTCGCCGGGCGGGTGCTTCATGTGCCCTCGGCAACTCCCGCTCCGTACCGAGCCGTTGACAAAGTTGATACCTGGTAGAAACCTGTCACCTCGACGCTGCAAAAGATTGACGAAAGAACTCAATTTTTTGATTATCGCGTCTCGGCATCACCAGGAGACCCGTCGCCTCCCGAGAGGGCTTCATGAGTCAGAGACCGAGAAAAGTACAGATACCGGGGCAGAAGCCTCGCGGCCGACGGCTGTTCGCCGGCCTGTTGGCGACCGGCCTGCTCGGCGCGGGGGTGCTGCCCGCCGCCGCGTACGCCGCGGAACTGCCCCCGGCGCACGACACGGTGAACGCCGTCGCGAAGGCCGGAGCCGCGGGCGCGAAGGCCACCGGACCCGCCAAGTCCGTCAAGTCCGCCAAGTCCGCCGAGTCCGCGAAGGCCTCCGGAGCGGCCGGGGTCCTCGCCGGCCCCAACCTCGCGCTCGGCCGGCCCGTCACCACCGGGGGAGCGCACGGCGCCTACCCGGCGGGCAATGTCACCGACGGCAGCCAGGCGACCTACTGGGAAGGCCCGTCCGGCTCGTTCCCGCAGTGGGTGCAGATCGACCTCGGCAGCGCCGTCGACCTCAACGAGGTCGTCCTCAAGCTCCCGGCGTCCTGGGAGGCCCGCACCCAGACCCTGAGTGTTCAGGGCAGCACCGACGGCAGCGCCTTCAGCAGCCTGTCCGCGGCCTCGGCCCGTAGCTTCAACCCCACGGCGGGCAACAGGCTGGCGCTCCCCGTGTCCGGCAAGGCGCGCTACCTCCGGGTGCAGATCACCGCCAACACCGGTTGGGCGGCAGCCCAGTTGAGTGAGGTGGAGGCGTACGGCAGCACCGGTGGCGACCCCGGTGACCCGCCGCCCAGCGGGACCAACCTCGCCCTGCGCAAGCCCATCGAGGCCTCGTCGACCACGCAGAACTACGTGTCGACGAACGCCAACGACGACAGCACCAGCACCTACTGGGAGGCGAACGGCCAGTCCTCCACGCTGACCGTCAAGCTCGGCGCCGACGCCGACCTCTCGGGCGTCGTCCTCAAGCTCAACCCCGACGGAGCCTGGGGAGCCAGGACCCAGAACCTCCAGGTTCTGGGCCGTCAGTCGGGTGCGTCCGCCTTCACCTCGCTGAAGGCCCGCGCCGACTACGCCTTCAGCCCGTCCGGCAACCAGAACACGGTCAACATCGCGGTGGCCGGCAAGTACGCGGACGTACGCCTGCAGTTCTTCGGCAACACCGGCGCGGGCGGCGGACAGATCGCCGAGTTCCAGGTCGTCGGAGCCGCGGCGCCCGCCCCCGACCTCACCGTGACCGACCTGACCTGGTCGCCGGGCACCCCGTCCGAGGCGGACGCCGTCACGGTCGACGCGACGGTACGCAACACCGGGACCGCCGCATCTCCCGCGAGCACCGTCGACGTCAGCCTCGAAGGCGCGGTCGCCGGCAGCGCCGCCGTCGGCGCCCTCGCCCCCGGGGCGTCCGTGAAGGTCCCCGTCCAGGTCGGCAAGCGGCCCGCGGGCAGCTACACCGTCTCCGCGGTCGTGGACCCCACCGACACCGTCGCCGAACTCGACAACACCAACAACGGCCGCAGCGCCGCCTCGAAGCTGGTCGTCGGCCAGGCGCCAGGACCCGACCTGGAAGTCACCGGGATCACCACCAACCCGGCGTCCCCCGCGGTCGGTTCACCCGTCACCTTCACCGTCTCCGTGCGTAACAGGGGTACGAGCGCGGTGGCCGCGGGCTCCGTGACCCGCCTCTCGGTCGGTGGCAGCACGCTCAACGGCACCACCCCCGCCGTCGCGACGGGAGCCACCGCCAACGTGGCCATCGGCGGCAGCTGGACCGCCACCGGCGGCGGAGCGACCCTCACCGCGACCGCCGACGCCACCGGCACCGTCGCCGAGACCAACGAGAACAACAACACCTACGCGCGCTCCCTGGTCGTCGGGCGCGGCGCCGCCGTCCCGTACGCCGAGTACGAGGCGGAGGACGGACGCCACAACGGCACCCTGCTGGAGTCCGACGCACTGCGCACCTTCGGCCACACCAACTTCGCCACCGAGTCCTCAGGCCGCAAGTCGGTACGGCTGACCGCCACCGGCCAGTACGTCGAGGTCACCTCCACCAGCCCGTCGAACTCGATCGTCGTACGCAACTCGATCCCCGACGCGGCGGCGGGCGGCGGCCAGGAGGCCACGCTCAGCCTGTACGCCAACGGCACCTTCGTCCGCAAGGTGAACCTGTCCTCCAAGCACAGCTGGCTGTACGGCAGCACCGACGACCCGGAGGGCCTCACCAACCGGCCCGGCGGTGACGCGCGGCGGCTGTTCGACGAGTCGAACGCCCTGCTCACCCAGACCTACCCGGCGGGCACCGTCTTCCGGCTCCAGCGCGACGCGGGTGACAACGCCGCCTTCTACGTCGTGGACCTGATCGACCTGGAGCAGGTCGCGGCCCCGGCCGGCAAGCCCGCCGAGTGCACCTCCATCACCGCCTACGGCGCCGTGCCCAACGACGGCATCGACGACGCGGACGCCATCCAGCGCGCCGTCACCGCCGACCAGAAGGGCGAGATCCCCTGTGTGTGGATCCCGGCCGGACAGTGGCGCCAGGAGAAGAAGATCCTGACCGACGACCCGCTGAACCGCGGTCAGTACAACCAGGTGGGCATCAGCAACGTCACGATCCGCGGCGCGGGCATGTGGCACTCCCAGCTGTACTCGCTGATCGCGCCGCAGGACGCGGGCGGCATCAACCACCCGCACGAGGGCAACTTCGGCTTCGACATCGACGACAACACCAAGATCTCCGACATCGCGATCTTCGGCTCAGGCACCATCCGGGGTGGTGACGGCAACGCCGAGGGCGGCGTGGCGCTCAACGGCCGCTTCGGCAAGAACACGAAGATCAGCAACGTCTGGATCGAGCACGCCAACGTCGGCGCCTGGGTCGGCCGCGACTACTCCAACATCCCCGAGCTGTGGGGACCCGGCGACGGCCTGGAGTTCAACGGCGTCCGTATCCGCAACACCTACGCCGACGGCGTCAACTTCGCCAACGGCACCCGCAACTCGACCGTCTTCAACTCCTCCTTCCGCAACACGGGTGACGACGCCCTGGCCGTGTGGGCCAGCAAGTACGTCAAGGACACCTCCGTCGACGTGGGCCACGACAACCACTTCCGCAACAACACCATCCAGCTGCCGTGGCGCGCCAACGGCGTGGCGGTGTACGGCGGTTACGGCAACACCATCGAGAACAACCTGATCTCCGACACCATGAACTACCCCGGCATCATGCTGGCCACCGACCACGACCCGCTGCCCTTCTCCGGGCAGACCCTGATCGCGAACAACGGTCTGTACCGCACCGGCGGCGCGTTCTGGAACGAGGACCAGGAGTTCGGCGCCATCACCCTGTTCGCCCAGGGCCAGCCCATCCCCGGTGTCACCATCCGGGACACCGACATCCGCGACTCGACGTACGACGGGATCCAGTTCAAGACCGGCGGCGGCGAGATGCCGGGCGTGCAGATCAAGAACGTCACCATCGACAAGTCGAACAACGGCTCCGGCATCCTCGCGATGAGCGGGGCTCGCGGCAGCGCAACCCTGAGCGGCGTGACGATCACCAACTCGGCGCAGGGCAACGTGCTCATCGAGCCGGGCTCCCAGTTCGTGATCAACGGCGCGCCGGGCGCGGCCCCAGCGGCCGGGCGCGCGGCACCGCGCGGCTGATCACTCGGCGACACGGCAGTACGTACGACCGGTGCGCCCGGCCTCCCCGCCGGGCGCACCGCCCCCCACCCATCCCACTGACGTGGCCCCGCCCTGCGCGGCGGCCGAGATCGGGGACGCATGGAAAGACGTAGGGAAACCCGCAAGCGCGCGAGACGCAGCCTGCTCAGCGGCGCGCTGGCCACCGGCCTGCTGGTGCTCGGAGGTCCGCTCATGACCCCGGCGTCGGCGGTCGAGGGCCCCAACATCGCCGTGGGCGAGCCCGCCACGGCCAGCAGCTCGCACCAGGAGTACGGCGCGGCGAACATCACCGACGGGAACCAGGCGAGCTACTGGCAGAGCGCCGAGGGCGCGCTCCCGCAGTGGGTGCAGACCGACCTCGGCGCCACCCGGCGGGTCGAAGAGGTGGTACTCAAGCTGCCCGCCGGCTGGGAGCAGCGCAGCCAGACCCTGTCCGTGCAGGGCAGCGCGGACGGCACCAGCTTCAGCACGCTCAAGGCCTCGGCCGCGTACTCCTTCGCCCCCGGTTCGGGCAACACGGTCAAGGTGTCCTTCCCCGCGACACAGGCCCGCTTCGTCCGGATCGCGATCACCGCGAACTCGGTCTGGGGAGCGGGTCAGCTCTCCGAGCTGGAGGTGCACGGCGCGGGCGAGTCGTCCGTCAACCTGGCCCGCGGCCGCACCTTCACCGCGAGCAGCCAGACGGAGGTCTACGCACCGGGCAACGCCGGTGACGGGAACAATGCGAGCTACTGGGAGAGCCGCAACAACGCGCTTCCGCAGTGGATCCAGGCCGACCTGGGCTCCGCCGTGCGGGTCAACCGCGTGGTGCTCAGGCTCCCCGACGGCTGGGGTGCGCGCAGCCAGACCCTGAAGCTCCAGGGCAGCACCAACGGAACCGAGTTCACCGACCTCACCGCGGCCAAGGCGTACACCTTCGACGCGGCCGGCGGCAACTCCACCACCCTGACCTTCGACGCCGCCACCACCCGGTACGTGCGCGTCCTGGTCAGCGCCAACACCGTCCAGAACGCCGCCCAGGTCTCCGAGCTGGAGGTCTACGGCCCCGAGTCCGGTGACACCCAGGCGCCGTCAGCCCCGGCCAACCTCGCCTACACCGAGCCCGCCACCGGCCAGATCAGGCTGGCGTGGAACGCGTCCACCGACAACACGGGCGTCACCGGGTACGACGTCTACGCCAACGGCGCCCTGCTGACCTCGGTCGGCGCGGGCACGACCACGTACACCGACACCCGCCCAGCCTCCGCCACCGTCAGCTACTACGTACGGGCCAAGGACGCCGCGGGCAACCAGTCCGCCAACTCCAACACCGTGACCCGCGCGGGCGACACCGGTGACACCGTGGCGCCGACCGCCCCGGCGAACCTCGCCTACACCGAGCCCGCCACCGGCCAGATCAGGCTGGCCTGGGGCGCGTCCACCGACAACACGGGCGTCACCGGGTACGACGTGTACGCCAACGGCGCCCTGCTGGCCTCGGTCGGCGCGTCAGTCACGACGTACACCGACAGCCGGCCCGCGTCCGCCACCGTCAGCTACTACGTACGGGCCAAGGACGCGGCGGGCAACCGGTCCGCCAACAGCAACACCGTGACCCGCAACGGCACCGGCGGCGGCACCGGAACCAACCTCGCCGTCGGCAAGCCGATCACCGCGTCGTCCGTGATCCACACCTTCGTCGCGGAGAACGCCAACGACAACAACACCGCGACCTACTGGGAGGGCACCGGCCACCCGGCGACCCTCACCGTCAAACTCGGCGCCAACGCGGACGTCGACCGGCTGGTGCTCAAGCTGAGCCCGGACTCGGCCTGGGGGCGGCGCACCCAGACCGTCGAGGTGCTCGGCCGTGACCAGAACGCGTCCGGCTTCACCTCGCTGGTCGCCGCCAAGGAGTACGTCTTCGACCCGGCGTCCGGACAGAACACCGTGAGCGTCCCCGTCGGCAAGCGGGCCGCCGACGTACAGCTGCGCTTCACCGCCAACTCCGGTTCGGGAGCGGGACAGCTGGCCGAGTTCCAGGTCATGGGCGTGGCCGCGCCCAACCCCGACCTGGAGGTCACCCAGCTGACTGCGTCCCCTGCCGCCCCGGTCGAGACGGACGACATCACCGTCTCCGCGACCGTGCGCAACAGCGGCAGCGCCGACGCGGCGGCGAGCAAGGTGGCGCTGCGCCTCGGCGCCACCAAGGTCGCCACCGCACAGGTGCCGGCCCTCGCCGCCGGTGCGCAGGCCACGGTCACCGCCGCCCTGGGGCAGCGTGACGCCGGCTCGTACGAACTGAGCGGCGTGGCCGACGACGGCAACGCGGTCCTCGAACAGAACGAGTCCAACAACACCCTGACCAACTCCGCACCGCTGGTGGTGAAGCCGGTCGCCAGCGCCGACCTGATCGCCGCCTCGGTGACCACGTCGCCCTCCTCACCCGCGGCGGGCAACGACGTCACCTACAAGGTGGCCATCCGCAACCAAGGCACCATCGCCTCGTCGGGCGGCAGCCACGCCGTCACCATCGTCCTGACCGACTCCAAGGGTGCGACGGTCAAGACGCTGACGGGCAGCCACACCGGTGTGATCGCCGCGGGCGCGACCACAGCCCCCGTCTCGCTGGGCACCTGGAAGGCCGTCAACGGTTCGTACACCGCGAAGGTGACGATCGCCGCCGACGCAGCCGAGCTGCCGGTCAAGCGGGAGAACAACACCTCCAGCCAGCCGTTGTTCGTGGGCCGCGGCGCGAACATGCCGTACGACATGTACGAGGCTGAGGACGGTTCGGCGGGCGGAGGCGCACAGGTCGTCGGTCCCAACCGCACCGTCGGTGACATCGCGGGCGAGGCCTCGGGCCGCAAGGCGGTGAACCTGGACGCGACGGGCGAGTACGTCGAGTTCACCACCAGGGCCGCCACCAACACCCTGGTCACCCGCTTCTCCGTACCGGACGCACCGGGCGGCGGCGGCATCGACACCACGCTCAACGTCTATGTCGACGGCGTCATGAAGAAGGCGTTCCCGCTCACCTCCCGGCACGCCTGGCTGTACGGGAACGAGACCGCGCCGGGCAACTCGCCCGGGTCCGGGGCGCCGCGGCACATCTACGACGAGGCGCACCTGATGCTGGGCGAGACCGTCCCGGCGGGCGCGAAGATCCGGTTGCAGAAGGACGCGGCCAACACCTCCACGTACGCGATCGACTTCGTGAACCTGGAGCAGGTCGCACCGGTCGCCAACCCGGACCCGGCCACGTACGCGGTGCCCGCCGGGCTCACCCACCAGGACGTGCAGAACGCCCTGGACCGGGTGCGGATGGACACCTCGGGCAAGCTGGTGGGCGTCTACCTGCCGCCCGGCGATTACCAGACCTCCAGCAAGTTCCAGGTGTACGGCAAGGCGGTCAAGGTCGTCGGGGCGGGGCCCTGGTACACCCAGTTCCACGCGCCGTCGGGGCAGGAGAACACCGACGTCGGCTTCCGCGCCGACGCGACCGCCAAGGGTTCCTCGTTCGCGAACTTCGCCTACTTCGGCAACTACACCTCGCGCATCGACGGCCCGGGCAAGGTCTTCGACTTCTCGAACGTCACCGACATCGTCATCGACAACATCTGGAACGAGCACATGGTGTGCCTCTACTGGGGCGCCAACACCGACAACGTGACCATCAAGAACTCCCGCATCCGCAACATGTTCGCCGACGGCATCAACATGACGAACGGGTCGACGGACAACCTGGTCACCAACAACGACGCCAGGGCGACCGGCGACGACAGCTTCGCGCTGTTCTCCGCGATCGACGCGGGCGGCGCGGACATGAAGAACAACGTGTACGAGAACCTGACGTCCACGCTGACCTGGCGGGCCGCGGGCGTCGCCGTGTACGGCGGCTACCACAACACCTTCCGCAACATCCACATCGCCGACACCCTGGTCTACTCGGGGATCACGATCTCCTCGCTGGACTTCGGCTACCCGATGAACGGTTTCGGGACGGATCCGACGGTGTTCGAGAACATCTCGGTCGTCCGGGCCGGCGGGCACTTCTGGGGCTCGCAGACCTTCCCCGGCATCTGGGTCTTCTCCGCCTCCAAGGTGTTCCAGGGGATCCGGGTCAACCACGTGGACATCGTCGATCCCACGTACAGCGGGATCATGTTCCAGACGAACTACGTGGGCGGGCAGCCGCAGTTCCCGATCAAGGACACCGTCTTCACGGACGTGACCATCTCCGGGGCACGCAAGAGCGGTGACGCGTACGACGCGAAGTCCGGCTTCGGGCTCTGGGCCAACGAGATGCCGGAGGCGGGCCAGGGCCCGGCCGTCGGCGAGGTGGTCTTCAACGGGCTGAAGCTCAGCGACAACGCGGTGGACATCCGCAACACCACCTCTACGCTGAAGATCGTGAACAACCCCTAGCCGCCCGGAACGGCAGCCGGCAACGGCAGCCCGGAACGGCAGCGGGAAGAGGTGCAACGGGCCTTTCGAGGCCTGTCCGAATAGCGCAAGCGCCTTGCAGCGCTTGCGCTATTCTTGCGCTCATGACACGACGACTTGCTCAGGTGGCGAAGAAGGTTGGAGTCAGTGAGGCCACGGTCAGCCGGGTGCTCAATGGCAAGCAGGGGGTGTCGGAGGCGACCCGGCAGTCGGTGCTGACCGCGCTGGACGTGCTCGGGTACGAGCGGCCCACCCAGCTGCGGGGGGAGCGCGCCCGGCTGGTGGGGCTCGTGCTGCCGGAGCTGCAGAACCCGATCTTCCCCGCGTTCGCCGAGGTGATCGGCAGCGCGCTGGCGCAGCAGGGCCTGACCCCGGTGCTGTGCACCCAGACCAAGGGAGGCGTGTCGGAGGCGGACTACGTGGACCTGCTGCTGCAGCAGCAGGTGTCCGGGGTGATCTTCGCCGGCGGTCTGTTCGCGCAGGCGGACGCACCGCACGAGCACTACCGGCTGCTCGCCGAGCGGCGCATCCCCGTGGTGCTGATGAACGCGGCCATCGAGGGGCTCGACTTCCCGTGCGTGGCCTGTGACGACGCCGTGGCCGTGGTGCAGTCGTGGCGCCACCTGGTGTCGCTCGGGCACGAGCGCATCGGCCTGGTGCTCGGGCCCGCCGACCACATCCCCTCCAGGCGCCGCCTGAAGGCCGCCAGGAAGGCCGCCGGCGGCTCGCTCCCCGACGAGTTCGTCGAGCGGTCGATGTTCTCGCTGGAGGGCGGACAGGCGGCCGCCACGCGGCTGTTGGAGCGCGGCGTGACGGGCATCGTGTGCGCGAGCGACCCGCTGGCCCTGGGGGCGGTGCGGGCCGCGCGCCGGCAGGGGCTGCGGGTGCCGGACGACGTGTCCGTGGTGGGGTACGACGACTCCGCCTTCATGACCTGCACCGAGCCGCCGCTGACCACCGTCCGCCAGCCCATCGAGGCGATGGGCCGGGCCGCGGTCGAGCTGCTCGCCCTGCAGATCCAGGGCAGCGACGTGCCGCACAGCGAGCTGCTGTTCGAGCCCGAACTGGTGGTCCGCGGTTCCACCGCGCAGCCGGGCGAGGCCGGGGAGGAACCCGCCGCGGGCGCCTTGTGAAGCCCCGCGTAGGTAACGTTATGACGTCTTCCTGCTTCTGAACTCCAGCTCCCTGTCAATCAATTACAAACTCTGCGCGAAATCTTGCGTCCACTTGTTCGCGGTGGTTGAGTGAGCGGCGCCCCACAACGCATCGGCGGTGGGGCGCCTTCCACGTTCATGCCCGAAGGGGTCCACCCATGAGAAGTGCTCGGTTCCGTCGTGTCCGCGCCACCGGCGCCCTGACGCTCGTCTCCGCCCTGACGCTCACCGCCCTCTCCGCCTGCGGCACGAGCAGCAGCAGCGACGACGACACCGGCTCCGGCTCCAAGAACAGCGGGTCCTCCGACCCCGCCGCTCCGCTGGACCCGAAGACCAAGGTCACCCTCACCATCGACTGCATGCCGCCGGCGGCGAAGGCGGCCGAGCTGAAGGAGTGGAAGGAGGACGTCGCGGCGTTCAACAAGACCTACCCGAACGTCACCATCGAGGGCCGCTCCACCCCCGGCCAGTGCCTGGAGCCGCCGCGCTTCACGGCCATGCTCAAGGCGAAGTCGCAGCCCGACGTGTTCTACACGTACTTCACCGACCTGCCCCAGGTGCTCGACAACGACGGCGCCCAGGACATCAGCGCGTACGTCACCGAGAAGACCGTCCCGCTGCTCAAGGACATCGACCCCGGCGTCCTCAACTCACTGAAGCAGGACGGCAAGCTCTACGGTCTGCCCACCAGCAACTACACCATGGGCCTGCTGGTCAACCGCAAGCTCTTCCAGCAGGCGGGCCTGGACCCGGACGCCCCGCCGCGCACCTGGGCCGACGTCAGGACCGCCGCCAAGAAGATCGCGGGACTCGGCGGCGGGGTGGCCGGCTTCGGCGAGTACAGCGCGGGCAACACCGGCGGCTGGCACTTCACCGCCCAGATGTACAGCGTCGGCGGAGATGTGGTCGCCGCGGACGGCAAGAAGGCCGCGTTCAACAACGAGCTCGGCAAGCAGGTCGCCGAGAACATCCACGCGATGCGCTGGCAGGACGACAGCATGGGCAAGACCCAGCTGCTGAAGTGGGGCGACCTGCAGAAGCAGATCGCCACCGACAAGCTCGGCATGTTCCTCGCTGCACCCGACGACATCGCCTACATGGTCCAGCAACTCGGCGCCAAGTACGAGAACTTCGGCATGGGTCCGATACCCGGCGAGAAGAACACCCTGGCCGGCGGCAACAACTACATGGTGAAAAAGGGCATCTCCGCCGACAAGGTCAAGGCGGCGATCGCCTGGCTCAACTACAAGAACCTCACCGTCGGCAAGGGCCAGTTCGACTGGCAGCGGACCAAGGCCGACAGCCTCCCGGTCGGCATCCCGCAGCCCAACTTCTGGCTGGGCGAGTCCAAGAAGAAGGACGACGCCGCCCGCGTCCAGCACGCCACCATGCCGGTGGAGAACTTCAAGACCTTCATGGACAACCCCGTCCAGGGCAAGGCCGAGCCGCCGAAGGCGCAGGAGGTCTACAAGGTCCTCGACAACGTGATGTCCGGCCTCCTCACCAACAAGGACGCCGACATCGCCAAGCTGCTCTCCACCGCCGAGACCCAGGTCAACCAGGTCCTCGCGACGCAGTAGTGACTCCCGGCAGGCCGGGGACGGGCCGCACCCCGTCCCCGCCCGCCGTCCCCGCCCGTCGGAACAGCACCGGCACACCCGTACCGAGGAGCAACGATGTCGGCCCCCAGCCTGAGCCCGAGCAGACCGGGCAACCCAGCTGATACGAAACCTCGTCCGGCGGGCCCCGAGCAGCCCGGTGGCCGGTTCGCCAAGAGCCTGCGCCGCAACCTCACCGCCCACGGCTTCCTCATCGGCGCGGTGCTGTGCTTCGCGGTCTTTTCCTGGTACCCGATGGTCCGGGAGTTCTTCCTCGCCTTCCAGAAGACCGAAGGGGGCGAGGTCAGCTGGGTCGGGTTCGACAACCTGGCGACGGTCTTCAACGACCCGGCGTTCTGGCAGGCCTGGCGCAACACCCTGCTGTTCACCGCGCTCGCGCTGCTGCTCGGTTTCGCGGTGCCGTTCGTCGTCGCCGTGACGATCAACGAGTTCCGGCACGGCAAGGGCTATCTGCGGCTCCTCGTCTACCTGCCCGTCATGCTGCCGCCGGTCGCCTCGGTGCTGCTCTTCAAGTACCTCTACGACCCCGGCTACGGACTCCTCAACGAACTCTTCACCTTCTTCGGGCTGCCCGCCCAGCAGTGGCTCCAGGACCCGGACATCTCGATGCTCGCGGTCGTCGTCGCCTCCACCTGGATGAACATGGGCGGCGCCACCCTGATCTATCTCGCCGCCCTCCAGGGCATACCCGGCGAGCTGTACGAGGCGGCCGAGCTGGACGGCGCGGGCATCCTGCGCAAGATCTGGCACGTCACCGTGCCGCAGACCCGGCTCATCCTGTCGCTGATGCTGCTGATGCAGATCATCGCCACCATGCAGGTCTTCGTCGAGCCGTTCCTGCTGACCGGCGGCGCAGGCCCCGAGGGCTCGACCACCACGGTCGTCTACCTCATCTACCAGTACGCCTTCAACTTCAACAACTACGGCGCCGCGGCGGCCCTCGGACTGCTCCTGCTCGTACTCCTGGCCGGATTCTCGGCGGCGTACGTCAAGCTCAGCCGCGCCGAGGACGAATAGGACCGGGGGAGAACACCATGTCCACACGCACTCTCGTCTCACCCGCCCAACTCGGCAGGCCACGGGGCAAGTTCTTCTACTGGCTGACCTTCGCCGTCGTCGTCGGCGGCTTCACGCTGGTCTTCCTCGGGCCGCTGTACTGGCTGATCTCCAGCGGCTTCAAAGATCCTCAGGAAGTCATCAGGACCCCGCCCACGCTGGTCCCCGAGTCCTTCGAGCCGGCCAACTACACCCGGGCCTGGGAGGTGATGGACCTCGCCTCGCTGCTGTTCAACACGCTGTACTACGCCTTCGGCGCCCTCGCCTTCCAGCTGATCTTCGACGTGGCCGCCGCGTACTCGCTCTCCAAGCTCCGCCCGATCTTCGGCAAGGTCGTCCTCGGCATGATGCTGGCGACGCTGATGATCCCGGCGACGGTACTGGTGGTCCCGCAGTACCTGACCGTCCTGGACGTGCCCGTGGTGGAGCGCAACCTGCTCAACTCCCCGTGGGCGATCTGGCTTCCCTCGGTCACCAACGCCTTCAACATCTTCCTGTTGAAGCGCTTCTTCGACTCGATACCGCGCGAGCTCCTGGACGCGGCCTCGATGGACGGCGCGGGCCCGATGCGCACCCTGCGCTCGATCGTCCTGCCCATCTCCCGGCCGATCCTCGGCGTGGTCTCCATCTTCGCGATCGTGGGCGTCTGGAAGGACTTCCTCTGGCCCATGCTCACCCTGCCCGACCCCGCGAAACAGACCCTCAACGTCGGCATCTACTCGCTGTCCAACGGGGTCCCGGTCAATGTGCTGATCGCGGCCCTGACCATCGCCTCGATCCCCACCCTGCTGATCTTCCTGATCTTCCAGCGCAACATCATGAGCGGCCTCACCGCGGGCGGACTCAAGGGCTGAGCACCGCCCCGCCGTCCTGCGCCACCCCGCGCACCCTGCACAGCCGTCCCGCACACCCCTCTTGCACCCCTCTTGCACCTCCTTGCCCTCGTACCTCCCACACCTTCGCCGCCGGCGCTGCCCGCTGCCTCCCGCCCGCCGCGCCGGCGGCGAAGTCCCACCTGCCCGAAAGGACCGTCACGTGGCAGACGCCCTCCCTCCCCGCAGCCCCCGCAGCGCACACTGGTGGCGCGACGCCGTCATCTACCAGGTGTACCCGCGCAGCTTCGCCGACGGCGACGGTGACGGCACCGGGGACCTCGCGGGGGTACGGGCCAGACTGCCGTACCTCGCCGAACTGGGCGTCGACGCCGTCTGGTTCACCCCCTGGTACGTCTCCCCGCTGGTCGACGGCGGTTACGACGTCGCCGACTACCGCACCGTCGACCCCGCCTTCGGCACCCTCGCCGAGGCGGAGAAGCTGATCGCCGAGGCCCGCGAGTACGGCATCCGCACCCTGATCGACATCGTCCCCAACCACGTCTCCGACCAGCACGCCTGGTTCCGGGCCGCGCTCGCCTCGGGACCCGGCAGCCCCGAGCGCGAACTCTTCCACTTCCGTCCCGGCCGCGGCGCGAACGGTGAACTGCCGCCCAACGACTGGCCCTCCCAGTTCGCCGGCCCCACCTGGACCCGGGTGCCCGACGGCGAGTGGTACCTGCACCTGTTCACCCCGGAGCAGCCCGACCTCAACTGGGCCCACCCGGCCGTACGCCAGGAGCACGAGGACGTCCTGCGCTTCTGGTTCGAGCGCGGGGTCGCGGGCGTACGCATCGACTCGGCAGCCCTCCTCGCCAAGGACCCGGCGCTGCCCGACTTCGTCGAGGGCGTCGACCCCAACCCCTTCATCGACCAGGACGAACTGCACGACATCTACCGCTCGTGGCGGACCATCGCCGACGAGTACGAGGGGGTGTTCGTCGGGGAGGTGTGGCTGCCGGACGCCGAGCGCTTCGCCCGCTACCTGCGGCCCGACGAACTCCACACCGCCTTCAACTTCAGCTTCCTGGCCTGCCCCTGGGACGCGGACCGGTTGCGCCGCTCCATCGACGACACGCTCGCCGAGCACGCGCCCGTCGGGGCCCCGGCCACCTGGGTGCTGTGCAACCACGACGTGACCCGCACCGTGACCCGCTACGGGCGCGAGGACACCGCCTTCGACTTCGCGACCAAGGCCTTCCACACCCCCACCGACCTGGCACTGGGCACCCGCCGGGCCCGCGCGGCAGCCCTGCTCTCCCTCGCCCTGCCCGGCTCCGCCTACCTCTACCAGGGCGAGGAGCTGGGCCTGCCGGAGGCCGACATCCCGCTGGACCGGATCCAGGACCCGATGCACTTCAGGTCCCGGGGCGCCGACCCGGGCCGGGACGGCTGCCGGGTCCCGCTGCCGTGGGCCGGCGACGCGCCGTACAGCGGCTTCGGTTCCACGGTCGAGCCCTGGCTGCCCCAGCCCGAGGGCTGGCAGGACTACGCGGCGGACCGCCAGCTCGCCGACCCGGACTCGATGCTGGCCCTCTACCGCGACGCCCTGCGGATACGGCGCACCGCCCCGGGCTTCGGGGACGGACCGCTGACCTGGCTGCCCGCCGCCGACGGTGTCCTCGCCTTCAGCCGTACGGACGGCCTGAGCTGCGTCGTCAATCTGGGCGCCGCCGCCGCGCAACTGCCGGACCACCGCGAGGTCCTGCTCGCCAGCGGCCCGCTCGACATGCAGGGGCGGCTGCCGCAGGACCACGCGGTCTGGCTGCGTTCCTGACCGCTCACCCGGCCGGCGCCGGCCGGGTCGCGCCCCTCACCGGCGCTCCGCCCCCGCGGCGGGGCGCCCGGCCCCCGCCGCCAGCCGCCGGGCGAGCAGCCGGCAGACGGCGGCGAGCGGCTCGGGCCGCATCATGGCGTGGTGCGAGGCCGCCACCGCGTGAGCCTCCACGGTGCCCGTCACCCAGGGCTCCCACCGGGCGCTCGCCCGGACGGAGCTGCCAGGGGCAGGGGTCGCCTCGAAGAACAGCAGGTCCCCGCTGAAGACGGAGGCGGTAAAAGTGGCGCCGAGTCTCCGGTAGTTGGCGAGCACCGACGTCACCGCGCTCACGTTCCGCTCCGTCAGGAACCCGGACTCGTCGGCCGTCCGGCCCGCCGCTTCGAGCAGCAGCCCCCGCACGGCCGAGTCGTCGAGCCCGAGCGGGATGCGGTCCCCGGCCGAGATGGGGGTCGAGTCGAGCATGGCCAGCAGCTCCACGCGCTCGCCCAGCTCCTGGAGCCGCGCCGCGACGGCGTGGGCCAGCGCGCCGCCCAGGGACCAGCCCAGCAGGTGGTACGGGCCGGCGGGCTGCACGGAACGGATCCGTGCGACGTAGTCGTCGATCATCTCGGCGAAGCGGGTGGGCAGCGGGTCCGACTCGGCCAGACCGCGTGCCTGCAGCGCGTAGACGGGCCGGTCGGGGCCCAACTGCCGTGGCATCCCCGCGTAGCACCAGCCGAGCCCGCCAGCCGGGTGCAGGCAGAACAGCGGCGGCACCTGTGCGCGCCCCACCCGCAGCGGCAGGAGCGCGCCGAAGGAGTCGTTCTCGGGCACCCGCACCGCGAGGTGACGGGCGAGTTCGGCCACCGTGGGCGCCGCGAAGACCGTACTCAGCGAGAGGTCCTGTCCGAGTTCGGCGCCCACCTGCCGGGCGAGCCTGGCCGCGGACAGCGAGTTGCCGCCGAGTGCGAAGAAGTCGTCGTCGGTGCCGACGTCGGGAACGTCGAGGACCCGGGCGAAGAGCCGGGCGAGCTGCCGCTCGGCGGAACTGCGGGCGGGGCGCCCGGCCCGCGGCGAGGGGATGTCCGCCGCCGTCGGCAGGGCGGCCCGGTCGAGTTTGCCGTGCGCGGTGAGCGGCAGGGAGTCGAGGGCGAGGTAGCGCGCGGGCGTCAGGTGGTCGGGCAGCCGCGCGGCGGCCCAGCCGCGCAGCCCCTCGGGGAGCCGGGCCCCGCGGGGGACGACGAACGCGACGAGGGCGGGCCCGCCGGCCTTCGGGTGCATGACCGTTACGGCAGCCTGGGCCACCTCCGGGTGACGGCCGAGCACGGCCTCGACCTCGCCCGGCTCGATGCGGCAGCCGCGCAGGCTCAGCTGGTGGTCGGTGCGGCCGAGGAATTCGAGCGTGCCCTCGTCGGTCCAGCGGACCAGGTCGCCGGTGCGGTACATCCGGTCGCCGGGAGCGCCGAAGGGATCGGGCAGGAACAGCTGCGCGGTCAGGTCGGGCCTGCCCAGATAGCCGCGGGCCACCTGCGGTCCCGCGAGGTAGAGCTCGCCGGGGGTGCCGGGCGGCAGCACGGCGCCCGCCCCGTCGAGCACGTACGCCCGCACATGGTGTCCCGGCCGGCCGATCACGGGCCGGTCGCCCTGCTCGTCCAGCCGGCAGTAGACCGCGTCGACGGTGCATTCGGTGGGCCCGTAGTAGTTGTACGAGACCGTCCCCGGCTGGGCGCGCAGGGTCTGCCACAGCTTCGCGTCGAGCCGCTCGCCGCCGACCATCAGCAGTCCCGGCCGCCGCCGGTCCGCGGCGAACAGGCCGCAGGCGATCAGCTGGTGCAGCGAGGAGGGGGTGACGTCGAGGAAGTCGACGCCCCGCGCGTCCACGTAGGCACAGAGGGCGTCCGGGTCCTTGCGCACCCGCTCGCCGATGACGTGCACCTCCTGCCCGGCGGCGAGGAAGAGCAGCGCCTCCCACGAGGTGTCGAAGGTGAACGCGGCCGTCAGCGCGGCCCGCAGCGGGCGCCCGGCCGCACGCACCGCGGGTGCGATGAGCTCCCGCTCGTGGTCGTGGTAGAGGTACGTGAGACTGCGGTGCTCGACGACGACGCCCTTGGGGGCGCCGCCGGAGCCCGAGGTGTAGCTGACATAGGCGGCGTGCCGCGGCAGGAGCGGCGCGCGGCGGTCGCCGTCGTCCAGGTCCGCCGCGGAGAAACGGTCCAGCGCCTCGACCGTCCGTCGGGCGTCCATGCGTACGACGTCCGTGTGTACGGCGTCCGTGCGTACGGCCTGCGGATGCGGGACGTCCGCCCCGGCCTCGTCCGCCGGGGTTTCGTCCGCCGGGTCCGCGGGGGACCCGTCCGCGGGGATCTTCGTACCGCCCGTCGTGAGCACGCACACCGGGCGGGTCTGGGCGAGCACGTGCCGGATCCGTTCGGCGGGGTGCTCCGGGTCCAGCGGCACACAGGCCGCGCCCGCCTTCAGCACGGCCAGTACGGCGACCAGGTAGTTGCCGGTACGGGGCAGGGCCAGCGCGACGTGGCTCTCCGGACCAGCGCCACGGGCGACCAGGAGCCGGGCCAGCCGGTTGGCCCGCGCGTTGAGTTCCCGGTACGTCAGCGAGGTGGCGCCGTCGACCACCGCGACGGCGTCGGGGGAGCGCAGGGCGCACCGCTGGACCAGCTCGGTCAGCAGCGTCGCGGGGACCTCCGGCTCCGGGCCGCGCGCCGCCAGTTCCCACCGCTCGCGGTCCTCGGCGGTGGTGACGTCGAGTGCGGCGACGGGGGAGTCCGGGTCCGCGCCCGCCAGGGTTTCCAGCAGCGCCAGGAACCGCCGGTGGTGCGCGCCGACCTCGGCGGGGCCGTAGACGTCCCGGTCGGCGTTGAAGTCGATGCGCAGCGACCCGTCGCCGGAGCGCTCGTAGACGTTGACGCCCAGCCCCTCGCACGGGCCGTTGGAGAGGTTGTGCAGCTCCGCCGAGCACCGGCCGAAGGCCAGCGGCAGGTCGTAGCCCATGATGTTGATGCCCCAGTCGCCCAGGTGCCCGCCCTGCTTGGGGGCGCCGAGGTCCCGCACCAGATGTCCGGCCGGGAACCTCTGGTGCCGCAGCAGCCCGCGCGCCTGCCGGGAGGTCTCCCGGACCAGCTCCCGCACGGTGAGTCCGGACGGGCAGCGCACGGTGAGCGGCAGGACGTTGGCCAGCATCGCCGGTACCGCACGGGCCACCCCGCCGGTGCGCCCGGTGACCGTCAGGTCGAGCGTGACCTGCTCCCGGCCCGCGAGCCGGCGCAGATACAGCACCAGGGCCGCCATCGCGACCGTGGGAAGACTGGTCCTGGCCTGCCGGGCGAGCGCCCGCAGCGACTGCGCGGTCGCCGGGTCGACGTACCCCGTCTCGCGCAGCGGAAGGTTGGTGAGCGGCTTGAGCCGGGCCGTCGGCCCCGGGGCCGAGTCGCGGTCGCGCAGCTGTTCCTGCCAGTAGCCGAGGTCCTCCTGCCAGCGCGGCGAGCGGCGGTACTCCTCCTCGTCGGCGAGCAGCTCGCCGAGCGGCGGCCACGCGGCGGGCGGCACCGGACGGCCCTCGTCCAGGCAGCCGAAGACCTCGGAGAGCCGCTGGACGAAGAGGGCGAAGCCGTAGCCGTCCATGGCGATGTGGTGGACGCTGATGTACAGCAGCCGGCACTCGTCCTCGGTGCGCAGCAGGGCGACGGAGAGCGGCGCCTCGTGCCGTACGTCGACCGGCCTGACCAGGTCGGCGCGCATCCACTCGTGCGCCGCGGTCCACGGGTCGGACCGCTCGCGCAGGTCGAGCCGCAGGAGCGGTCCTGGCGGTGTCTCGTCGAGCACCTGCCAGACCTGGCCCTGCTCGTCCTCCTCGAAGCGGACCCGTAGCGTCTCGGTGTCCAGAACCGTGCGGTGCAACGCCTGCTCCAGCAGTCCTTCGTCGAGCTGCCCCCTGATCACGACGAACTCGGCCGCGCACGCGCTGGGGCTCGCCGCGTCCAGCTGCTGGTACAGCCACATCCCGGTCTGGGATGCCGTGAGCGGCAACCGATGGGCCTCGATTCCGGTCCTGCTGTTCATGGACACCTTCTCCTGCCAAAGCGCGTCGTGCACGGGACACAGGGACCAACGAGCCCTCCCCGAGCGGCGTACCGGCCACGCGGGGACTCCGTTGGGTCCGCACTGGTGTGTCCGTTCGAGCAGCGACGCGCCCCGGCCCCGCACCGGGCGTGGTGAACGGAGGCGGGGCAGGGCGAGTGCGCTTGAATTGCGGACCATGACGACAGAGCCGCAGCAGTTCACGATCTTGTTGGTTCCCGAGCACGTCGAGGGCGCGGGTGAAGGTGCTTCCGCCGAGGCGACGGCCGTACGGTCGGCGCAGGTGGTGGCGACGGGGGAGACCGGCAACACGGGCTATCCCCGCTACACGGGGGAGGGCCTGGAGGCTGACGTCGACCCCGCGACCCGCACCGTGGAGGCGCTGCTCGTCGACGGCGCGGAGCTGGACTACGGACTGCGGGCCGTGATCGGCTCCTGACGGAGTCGATCACGGCCCGGCGGGGCGCGGCGGACACGACGAGGGGCCACCGCGCCCCGGACCCTTCCGGCGGGCGGGGTCAGGCCGCCGCCGCCAGGGGCAGCTCGTCACCGGGGACCGCCTTCTCCGGCACCAGCTCGGCGGGGACCGCCGTGGGTACCACCTCGGCGGGCGCCGCGCCGGGCACCACCCCGCCGACCGGGACGGCCGGGACCAGCGCGGCCCGGCCGAGCAGCCGGTCGGCCACGGTGAGCGCCTCCCTGACCGTCCTGGTGCCCGTCATGACGCACAGGGTGTACGAGGTGTCGCGAAGCTCCTGCTCCGTGCCCGCACGGGAGCTCTGCACATGGGCGATACGGGCGTCCGCGAACCGGGCGAGGCAGGCGCGGAGGGTCTTCGGGTCGGGCATCAGCACGGGGCGGGTCCTTGTCTCGTGGGGTGGGATGCGGAGTCCTGCGATGTAGTCCGACTGCCCCACGAGGGCAGGTTCAATCACGACATTTGTATTCTTATGCCGAGATATGGAGAGCGGCCTCCCGTCGCTGCGGCCTTCAGCTGCTCAACTCCCGAAGTAGGCGTCGAAGTTGCGGCTGAACTCCTGGTTGTTGAAGCGGTCCCAGTTGATCGACCAGGTCATCAGGCCGCGCAGGGCGGGCCAGCTGCCGTGGGTCTGGTAACTGCCGCAGTTCGTCTTCCTGGTCAGGCAGTCGAGGGCCTTGTTGGTCTCCGCGGAGGACACGTAGCCGTTGCCCGCCTGGGTGGAGGCAGGCATGCCGATGGCGACCTGCTCCGGGCGCAGCGGTGCGAAGACGTTGCCCGCGTCGCCGGCGACCGGGAAGCCGGTGAGCAGCATGTCGGTCATCGCGATGTGGAAGTCGGCACCGCCCATCGAGTGGTACTGGTTGTCCAGACCCATGATCGGGCCCGAGTTGTAGTCCTGGACGTGCAGCAGGGTCAGGTCGTCCCGCAGCGCGTGGATGACCGGCAGGTAGGCACCCGCACGCGGGTCCTGGCCGCCCCACTTGCCCACGCCGTAGAACTGGTAGCCGAGTTGTACGAAGAAGGTCTCGGGCGCCATGGTCAGGACGAAGTCGCTGCCGTACCTCGCCTTGAGGCTCTTGACGGCCGAGATCAGGTTGACGACGACGGGGGTCGTCGGGTTCTTGAAGTCGGTGTCCGCGGTGTCCAGGGAGAGCGAGTGGCCCTCGAAGTCGATGTCCAGGCCGTCCAGCCCGTACTCGTCGATGATCTTCGAGACGGACGAGACGAACATGTCGCGCGCGGCGGCGGTGGTCAGCCGGACCTGGCCGTTCTGGCCGCCGATGGAGATCAGCACCTTCTTGCCCTGCGCCTGCTTGGCCTTGACCGCCGCCTTGAACTCGGCCGCCGACTCCACGTTCGGGCACTCGGTGACGGGACAGAGGCCGAACCGGATGTCGCCGCTGGTCACCGAGGTGGGTTCGCCGAAGGCGAGGTCGATGACGTCCCAGGAGTCGGGGACGTCGGCCATCCTGGTGTACCCGGAGCCGTTGGCGAAGCTGGCGTGCAGATAGCCGACGAGGGCGTGGGCGGGCAGCCCGGGGCCGGGACCGGGGTCGCCGCCGCCCGCGGCGGTCGTCACGGTGACGGCGGCCGACCTGGCCGACTCCCCGTCCGCGTTCCGTGCGGCCACCTGGATGCTGTAGGCGGTGGCGGGCGTGAGCCCGGTGAGGGTGGCGGAGGTGCCGGTGACGGTGGTGGCCTGCGCACCGTTGCGGTAGACGGTGTACGAGGTGGCGCCGGACGAGGCGGACCAGCTGAGCGAGGCACCGGTCGAGGTGACGGAGGACGCCTTCAGGCCGGCCGGCGGGGCGGGCGGCTGGGGCTGAGTGGTGCCGCCGGGGCCGAGCAGGCTGAGATCGTCGGCGTAGTAGGCCGGGGTGCCGTACCAGCCGTGGGTGTAGAGCGTCACCTGGGTGGTGTTCGCGCCGGTCTTGAAGGTGGTGCTCAGCTGCTTGTAGCTGTCGGCGGACTGCGTCCAGGTCGAGACGTCGGTGGTGCCGGTGCCGCTCGCCCCGAGGTAGACGTAGGAGCCGCGGACCCAGCCGCTGAGGGTGTACGTCGAGTTCGCCTTCACGCTCACCGTCTGCGTGCACTTGGCGTGGTCGCTGCCCGCGGGGGTGGCCTTCAGGGCGGCGGTCCCGGAGTGGACGGGGGTGCTCACCACCTCTCCCGCGGTGCAGGACCAGCCGGTGAGGCCCGACTCGAAACCGCCGTTGCGGGCCAGCTCGGTGTCGGCGGCGTGCGCGGCCGGGGCGGCGACGGTCAGGCCCGATGCGGCGAGGGCGAGGGCGGTCAGGGCGAGCGCGGCGGTGGACGCGAGGCGTCCCTGCGCTCGGCGGGGTCCGCGGTCTCTGCGGGGTCTGCGGAACGGGCTTCTACGGTCCACAACTGCCTCCGGGGAGGGGGGATTTGACGGCTGAAGGTGCGCTCAATTTGGTCCAGACCAATCACCTTGTCAAGGCTCGGGACGGCATCGCACGACGGAGGGCCCGGCCGCCCCTCCCCGGTGGTACGGGAGGGGCGACCGGGCCCAGCGACCGGACCTGCCTAGGGCAGTCGGTAGTCCGCGTTCAGTACCGCGCCGCGTTGCGGCTTGGTCTGGTCGTAACCGCGTGCGTCGCACTGGAGGCCGCCGACGACGCAGTGGTCGACGAGGGCCTTGAGGGTGCGCTCCTCCCAGGCGTTGAAGAAGTCGTAGTGGAAGGAGTAGCCGCGTCCGCTGGCCAGGCGGACCTGGCTCATGTCGCCGTTGACCGGCCATGCCATCTTGAACTCGATCATCGGCAGGGCGACCGGGTGGGAGGCCGGGCACATGTTGTCGTTGGTGCCCGGCTTGACGACCGTGTACGACATGTGGCTCTTGTGGTCGGGGGTGTCGAGGTACTTGCCGTCCCAGCAGCTGGGCGCCTGCATACGCAGGTTGAGCTGCACGTCGGGACGGCTGGGACAGGACGCGGGGATGTCGGTGTTGAAGAAGCTGTCACCGCACTCCCAGCCCTCGACGAATCCCTTGTGGGCGCGGAACTCCTGGGCGCTCTGCATCGGGTTGCCCACGACGAACCGCAGCCCCTTGGGGAAGGGACGCACGCTGGTGTAGTCGGTGACCCCCGACTTGTAGTAGATGGTCTGCGGCCCGACGGGGAGGATCTTCTGGTCGCCCTTGAACAGCGAGGGCATCCAGTACGCGGAGGCGTCGGCCGGCGCCTTGCAGGCGGTGGCCCCGCCGTAGAGGCTCGCCGTGGTGCTCGCGGCGTTGGTCGATTTGTTGCCCATGAACGTGTGGTCGTGGGACTTGCCGAACTGGCCCGGGTAGACGATCGGGTCGTCCGGAGCGGTGTGCGTGGCCGAGCAGTTGGCCTGGAACTCGTGGAAGTAGGCGGGCGGCGGTGTCCGGTCGGACGGCGTCACCCCCGTGACCGGCGGAACGGCCGGAATGTAACCGTCCCCGTCGGGGTCGTCACCCGACGCCTTGGTGGACGCGGCCATGACGTGCCCGGTGTGGGTACTCGTGGCGGCGGTGGAGGTGGCGGCGCTGTCGGGTTGCTGCGCGGCGTTGGCGAGGGTGCCGACACCCAGGGTGCCGGCAATCAGCGCCGTACCGAGAAGCAGAGCCGAAAGGCCTCTGTTGCTCACTCGCACGGGATTCTCCTGCCCATGTCGAAGGGATGGACGGACGTGCGGCGATGCGGTACCGCACTCCGGCCCCGGGCAGGCGGCTCCTGCCCGGGGCCGGTGGTCAGCTGTAGATGCCGAATTCGTGCAGGGAGTAGCCCCAGCCGGTGCCGCGCTGGGTCAGGTTGAGCCGCACGTGGCGGGCGGTCTCGTTGAGGGTGATGGTGTCGATGTCGCCGTTGCCCGTGGTGGTGGAGTGCACCGTGCGCCAGGTGGTGCCGTCGTTGGAGACCTGCACCTCGTACGCCTTGGCGAACGCCGGGTCCCAGACCAGCTGAAGGGTACGCAGCGGGGTCATCGCGCCGAGGTCGGTGCGGATCCACTGCGGGTCGGACCAGTCGCTGGCCCAGCGGGTCTCCTGCTTGCCGTCGACCGCCATGGCCGGGGTGCAGGGGCAGTCACCGTAGGAGCCCTGCGCGGAGGACGCGGTGGTGGGCTTGTTGAGTGCCACGTTGGTGCCGGACACCGGCGGGGCGACGACCTTCACCGACTTGGTCTCGATGCCCGCGTTGCCCTTGCCGTCCTCGGCCTGGATGTACACCTTCCACACCCCGAGCTTCTCCGGGGCGGTGACGGCGAAGGTGTTGTTGCCGGTGGCGCGCCACTGCGCGTCGACCAGCCGCTTGTCACCGCTGGCGTAGTTCCCGCTCAGGAAGATCTTCGGGGTGACGGGGTCCCCGTCGGGGTCGCGGATGTCGGCGCGGACCGTGAACTCCCGCCCCGCCGGCGCCGCGGAGGCCGGGGTAACCGTCATGTTCGTGATCACCGGCGGGGTGTTGTTGCCCGCCGTGGAACCTGTGTACGCCTTCTTCACCGCGTAGTACGACAGCCGCTTCAGCCCGTCGGGCACCAGGTTGAACCACACCCCGCCGAAGTCGTGCTCCAGACCGTAGTGGAACAAGGTCGCACCCAGCGCCACCCCCTGATGACCGGTGATGCAGTTCCAGGCCTTGGCGTAGCCGTCCGCCTTCTGCACGTCGGTCGGCTCGTCCGGGACACCGTTCGCGTCGTCGGGCACCTCCCACTCACCCGCCGGACCACCCTCGGTGATGATGTACGGCTTGCTGTACCCGCCGTCGATCCAGTCCTGGCGCACCCCGCACACATCGCCGTAGGAGTTCATCGAGTACAGGTCCAGATCCGGGGCGTTGCGCTTGTAGTACGGCCACGCACCCGTCCACGCGTCCGTCGAGGTCACCGGGTGGTCCGGATCGATGGAATGGATCTTCTTCGCGACATCGTTGACGAAGCTCGTGTAGGCGTTGCGCTGGGCCTCCATCTCCGCACCGCTGTAACAGTTCTGCAGACCCAGGACCGACTCGTTACCGACGTTCCACATCAAGGTGGCCGGGTGACTCTTGTAGGCGTCCACCCACTTCGCGAACTCGTTCAGCGAATTCGTCTTGTACGTGGCGTCGGTGACGTAGTTGACACAGCCACCCGAGCCGGGGCCGCCACCAGGCTGGAGCCAGAAACCGTTCACGACCCGCAAACCCTGCGCTGCCGCGGTGTCGAGGAGTGGCTTGGTGGAGCCGTCGGTGCCCCAGGTGCGGATCGTGTTCACACCCATCGACTTCACATCCGGCAGGTACTTCGGGGCATCCGCCACCGACGGACCCCAGGTCAGGCCCTTGACCGTGTACGGCTGCCCCCCGACGGTCAGCTGCCAGTTGCCCTGCGAGCCGGCGACCTTGACCGCACCGCCCGGCGGCGGGTCCACCGTGCCACCCGTACTGCCGAAGACCTGGAACTCCCACAGCGAGTAGCCGTAGCCACCGGCGCGGGCGTTGCCCTGCATCCGCACGTACCGGCCCGTGCCGGAGACCGCGATGTCGTCGGTACCGCCGTCACCACCGGTGACCGCCTTCAGGGTCCGCCAGTTGGTGCCGTCGTCGGAGGCCTGCAGGGTGTACGCCTTGCCGTACGCGGATTCCCAGCTGAGCACCACCCGGCTGAGGTTGCGGGTGGCGCCGAGGTCGACCTGGATCCACTCGGCGTCGGTCCACTTGCTGGCCCACCGGGTACCGGTGAGATTCCCGTCGACGGCGGCGGACGCGGCGAGCCCGTCACCCTCCTGGGAGGACGCGGTGGCCGCCTTCCCCTGGGAGAGCAGGGTGTCGGCCGCGTCGGCCGAGGGGGCGGCGGCGAGGGTGAGGCCGGAGGCGAGCAGGGCGCCGAGGGCGATCAGCGCGACCGGGCCGCGGACGCGGGGTGGCGCGAGGACGGGGGAGGGAGGGAGGGGTGGACGTGTCATGACCGCTCCAGATGAGGGGGGCCGGGACTCGCGGGAGACGGGCCGTGCCGGACGACGTCAAGATGACATGATCATGCCAATCTTGGAGGTCCGGGGGCCGGGGTCCGGAGGACCGGGTGTCGGACGGTGCGGGTGGCCCTCCGGGGGCGGGGCGCGCGGATGGTGGCGGCGCCCGGCCCCCGGAGGGGGTGATCACCCCTCTGCCGCGTCAGGTGCGGACGGGCAGAGGGCCGGTGGGGAGGTCCGGCTAGGGGAAGGACGTGACGGTCGAGGGAACCGTCGAGGTGCCGGACGGGACGGTGGACGCCCCGGTGTCGTTGATGACGTGGTTGTAGTGGCCCATACCGCCGAGCGAGACCACGAGGAGGCTGTGGAACTTCACCCCCGGCTTCACCGGCACCTTGAACCCGTGGTCCTGGCGGATGTTCGGGTCCACGTTGTAGTTGCAGTAGCTGCCCAGACCCCAGCCCTCGTGGGTGTTCACCGAGTCGTCGACGCGGTAGGAGGCGTAGCCCTTGGTGGCGCCGTTCTGGATGGCGGCCTGGTTCGGCGCGTCGTAGGCCTTCTCGTTCTGGTAGAAGATCGTCCGGCCGCGCTCGCCGTACCACTCGACGTCGTACTTGTTGAAGTGCTCCACGAAGAGACCGGTGGCCAGCACGTCGTCACCGTTGACCCGCAGCCCGTAGTCGGCCCGGTTGGTCTCCCAGCCGACACCGGCGCCGTGGTCCGCGCGCCAGATCCAGGTGTGGTCGATGATCGCGTCGTCGCTGTTGACCACCATGCTGGTGGTCGCCTTGCCGGGGCCCGCGCCACCGATCCGGATGTAGACGTCCTGGACGGTGGTGGGGTTCGCCGCGTGGTCGGTGGCCGAGCCCTGCGGGCCGACCTCCAGCAGGGTCGGGGAGTTGACCGGGCCCGCGTCGATCAGGAAGCCGGCCAGGCGCACCCCGTCGACGTCGGCGACCTTCATCGCGGTGACGCCGTTGTCCGGGATGATCGTGGCCAGGCCGAGGCCCAGCACGATGGTGTTGGCGCGGTTGATCTCGATCGGGCGGTCCACGTGGTAGATGCCCGGGGTGAACAGCAGGTGCAGGCCCTGCGCCACCGCGGCGTTCATGGTGGCGGCCGACGTGCCCGGCTTGACGACGTAGAACTGGCTCAGCGGTACGGAGGTGCCGGCCGGGGTGCCGTTGGCCCATGTGGTGCCGCGGGCGTTGGTGCGCTTCGCGGGGGCGAAGACCTTGTACTCGTTGCCGTCCAGGTAGAGGAAGGGCTTCTCACGGGAGATCGGCGTGTTGTTCAGCGTGGTGTACCTGGGCTCGGGGAAGCCGGTGGCGGGAGCGCCCTCGGTGCCCGAGAACACCTGGTTCCACACGGAGTTGGACCAGCCGCCGATCGAGCTGTCGCGGGTGTACCACTGCTGCTGCGAGTAGTTGCCGACCTGGCCGTCGACCTTCGAGTCGGCGATGTAGCCGCCGCTGGCCCAGCCGTAGCCGTTGGGCGCCAGGTTGAGACCGCCCTTGACGTGCATCCGACGGAAGGACGCGGCCTGCGAGACCGCCCAGCGGTTGGTGCCGCTCACCGGGTTCAGCGCGAGGTTCTCGGCGGAGCGCCAGAAGTTCTGTGTGGCGTTGCCGTTGAACCAGCCCGCGTCGACGGTGACGTCACCGTTGAACGTGGTGTCGTCCGGCTTCAGACCGAGGCCGGCGATCTGGGTGTAGAAGCCGATCTGCGCGTTGAGGCCGTTGTACGTGCCGGGCTTGAAGAGGAAGGCGTGCCGCCCGGTGCCGAACTGCGCGGACTCCTGCTCCTTGAACACCTGGTCCAGCTTGGCCTGGATGCCGGGCGTGGAGGGGTCCATGACGTGCACGTTGGGGCCGAGGTCGCCGCCGCCCGGCAGCGTGGGACCGGTGCCGCCCTCGCCGCCGAAGACCTGGAACTCGTAGAGCGAGTAGCCGTATCCGGTGGCCCGGGTGAGTCCGAGCATCCGGACGTAGCGCGCGGTGCCCGAGATGTTGAGCGTCTCGGTGCCGCCCGCTCCTGTGGTGGTCGAGTAGGCCGTCGTCCAGTCGGTGCCGTTGGCCGACAGCTCGATGCGGTACGACTTCGCGTACGCGGCCTCCCAGCGCAGGACGACCTGGCTGAGCGGGGCCGCGGTCCCGAGGTCGACCCGGAGCCACTGGGGGTCGGAGGCGGCGCTCGACCAGCGGGTGCCGTTGTTGCCGTCGACCGCGTCGGCGGCGGGGGTGCCGACGTGCTCCTGGCTGGAGGCGGTCACCGGCTTGCCCTGGGAGAGCAGGGTGGGGGCGGCCTCCGCCTCGGGGGAGGGCGCGAGGGCGAGCAGGACGGCGGTCATGGCGCCGGTGAGGACGCCCGCCAGCGTGCGCCGCAGGGTGGTGCGAGGCGGACGGTGCGGGGGTCTGGCGAGGGGGGTGCCGACTGCGGGCATGCAGGATCTCCTTGTTCACGGAAGGGAAACGGGAGAGTGCTCGCCGGCCCGCGGGGAGGTGCGGGCCGGTCCTTGCCATGTGGAGCAGTGGTGGAGCGACATGCGGTGTTCTCCCGGCGCCGGCGGGGGCCGGCGGGGGGCGGGGTGGTTCAGGACGGCTCGGACGCCGTCCGCCTGTGGGCGCGGACGATGTCCGCGTAGCGGTGGCCGCTGGCCTTGACGGTGCGCTGCTGGGTCGCGTAGTCGACGTGGACCAGGCCGAAGCGCTTGTCGTACCCGTAGGCCCACTCGAAGTTGTCCAGCAGCGACCACGCGTAGTAGCCGGCCAGCGGGGCTCCCTTGCGCAGCGCACGGGCGCAGGCGGCCAGGTGCTGCTCCAGGTAGCGGGTGCGCTCCGGGTCGGCGACGGTGCCGTCGGGGCGCACCGTGTCGGGGAAGGCCGAGCCGTTCTCGGTGACGTACAGCTCGCGCACCCCGTAGTCGTCGGTGAGCCGCATCAGCAGCGTCTCCAGCCCGCCCGCGTCGATCTGCCAGTCCATGCCGGTGCGGGGCACGTCGGGCAGCCGGACCTCGCGGGCCCTCGGGACCGGACCGGTGGGGTCGTCGGTGACCGTGGCGGGGAAGTAGTAGTTCAGTCCGTGCCAGTCCAGCGGGGTGGCGATGATGTCCAGGTCGCCCTCGCGCTCCGGGAGTTCGACGCCGTAGTGGTCGCGCATGTCGGCGGGGAAGCCGCGGCCGTACACCGGGTCGAGCCACCAGCGGTTGATGTGGCCGTCCATGCGGCGGGCGGCGTCGATGTCCTCGGCGCGGCTGCTGGCCGGCTCGACGGTGGAGTGGTTGGTGACCAGGCCGACCCGGGCGCCGGGGACGGCGGCACGGATCGCCCGGGCGGTGAGCCCGTGGCCGAGCAGCAGGTGGTACGAGGCGCGGACCGCCGCGGTGAGGTCGGTGAGCCCGGGAGCCATCCGGCCCTCCAGGTGCCCGATCCAGGCCGAGCACAGCGGTTCGTTGAGGGTGGCCCACTGGCCCACCCGGTCCCCGAGCCGCTCGGCGACCACACTCGCGTACGAGGCCAGGTGTTCGGCGGTCTCGCGGACCGTCCAGCCGCCGCGCTCCTGGAGGATCTGCGGCAGGTCCCAGTGGTACAGGGTGACCGAGGGGGTGATCCCGGCCTCCAGCAGGCCGTCGACCAGCCGGTCGTAGAAGTCGAGGCCCGCGGCGTTGACGGGGCCGTCACCGCCCGGCACCACCCGGGGCCAGGCCACCGACATCCGGTAGGTGTCGGTGCCCAGCTGCTTCATCAGCTCGATGTCCTCGCGCCACCGGTGGTAGTGGTCGCAGGCCACGTCACCGGTGTCGCCGCCGTCGATCTTGCCGGGGGTGCGGCTGAAGGTGTCCCAGATGGAAGGGGAGCGGCCGTCCTCGGCGACGGCGCCCTCGATCTGGTAGGCAGCGGTGGCCGTTCCCCAGGAGAACCCCTTCGGGAAGGCGGCGAGATCAAGCGATTCGGACACGGGGAACCTCTCGGTGGTTCGGCACGAAGCAAGACAAGAAGCAAGAAGTGGCTGGTGTGCGGGGAGCGGTGCCGCGCACGGCGGGCGGCCGGGCCGCGGGGCGCGGCCGGTCCGTGCGGCGGGTCACTTGACGGCGCCCGCGGTGAGGCCCGCCACCAGATAGCGCTGGAGCAGCAGGAACCCGGCGACCACGGGCACGCTCACCACGAGGGAGGCGGCCATGACCTGGTTCCAGTAGACGTCGTTCTGGGTGGCGTAGCCCTGGAGCCCGACCGCGAGGGTGCGGGTGGTGTCGTTGGTCATCACCGAGGCGAAGAGCACCTCGCCCCAGGCGGTCATGAACGCGTACACCGCGACGGCGACGATGCCGGGGAGCGCGGCGGGCACGATGACCCGCACCAGTGCGCCGAGCGGACCGCAGCCGTCGACCTTGGCCGCCTCGTCCAGGTCCCGGGGCACCGAGTCGAAGTACCCGATGAGCATCCAGATCGAGAACGGCAGCGAGAAGGTCAGATACGTGATGATCAGCCCGATCCGGGACCCGAAGAGCGCGATGCCGGTGGCGTTGCCGATGTTGACGTAGATGAGGAACAGCGGGAGCAGGAAGAGGATGCCGGGGAACATCTGCGTGGACAGCACCGTGACAGTGAAGGCGCGCTTGCCCCGGAAGGAGTACCTGCTCACCGCGTACGCCGCGAACACGGCGATGATCACCGAGCAGACGGTCGCCGTGCCGGCCACGATCAGCGAGTTCAGGAAGTAGTCGGCGAGCGGGACGGTCTTCCAGATGTCGAGGTAGGGGCGGATGGTGAGCCCCGAGGGGATCCACTGGAACTTCCCCGACACGTCGGCCAGCGGCTTCAGCGAGCTGGAGACCATCACGAACACCGGCAGCAGGACGAACACCGTGAGCAGGGTGAGGAAGATCCTGCGGCTCCAGAGGAAGGAGGCCGGGGCCGCCATGGGGGAGCGGGGGGCGCGCTTCGCGAGCTCAGGCATCGCCTGCCTGCCTTCCTCGGGAGGTGATCGTCAGATAGACCCCGGTCACGACCAGCAGGAACAGCAGCAGCAGGACCGACATGGCGGAGCCCGTACCGAAGTTCCAGGTCTGGAACGAGGACTGGTAGATGTGCAGTGAGATCAGGTCCGCGGACTCCGGTGCGGCTTTCCCGAACAGCACGAATGGTGTGTTGAAGTCGTTGAAGGTCCACAGGAACAGCACCAGCACCAGCACCTGGTTGACCGGCCGCAGCGACGGCAGGGTGATCTTCCGGATCTGCTGCCAGATCCCGGCGCCGTCCAGTGCGGCGGCCTCGTACAGGTCGCGCGGGATGTTCTGCAGCCCGGCCATCACGATCAGGAAGGCGAACGGCCAGCCCTTCCACACCGACACGACGAGCAGGGTGATGAAGGCGTTGTCGCCGATCAGCCAGAACGGCGGACTGTCGGTGAGCCCGAGCTGGTCGTGCAGCACGTGGTTGATCAGGCCGTTGTCCCGCTGGAACATGAACGCCCAGGTGATGACTGCCGCGTAGACCGGCAGTGCGTACGGCACCAGGAAGATCGTGCGCAGCAGACCGCGGCCCCGGAAGTTCTCCTGCAGGAAGACCGCGGCGCTCACCCCGAGCAGCCAGCACAGAGCGACCGAGAAGAGGGTGAACAGACAGGTGGTGAAGAAGGACTTGAGCAGCG
Organism: Streptomyces sp. NPDC091272; assembly: GCF_044757485.1. NCBI lineage: Bacteria > Bacillati > Actinomycetota > Actinomycetes > Kitasatosporales > Streptomycetaceae > Streptomyces > Streptomyces sp. NPDC091272. The sequence continues at coordinate 94,512 of NZ_JBIVVC010000014.1, read as the reverse complement.
CCTCACCCACCGGCGCGCTGAAGTCGACCGAGATGCCGTAGTTGTCGAGCCCGGCCCAGGGGGCGGTGCTCCAGTCACGGATGTAGAACTGGGTGAGCTCCTTGAAGCTGACCACGATGCCGATGACCATCGGCACCAGGTGGACCAGGAGTTCGAGCAGCAGGGCGGGAAGCAGCAGCAGGTAGGGCAGTCCGATGCGGCGGAGCCGCCCGAAGCGCGGCGCGCGTGGCGCCGGCGCTCCGGGACGGTCCTTGGCTGCCGTCCGCTCACCCGCTTCGGGTGCGGCGATGGTGGTCATGGGAGATCCGGGCTCACTTCTTGGGCATCTGCTGCTGGGCCTTTTCGAGCTTCGCCTTGACCGACGCGGTCGTCACCGGACGGCCGGCCGCCGCGTCCGCGAACAGCTCCTTGACCGCGGTGCCCACGACCGTCTCGAACTGCGACTCCTCGGGGACCTGCGGCAGGGCGGCGGCGCTGGTGGCGAGGGTCTCGCGGAGCGCCTTGGTGGCGGGGCCGTTGAACGCGGGGTCCTCCTGCGCGGTCTTGACCGGCGGGATGGAGCCGTAGGCCTTGTTGAGGATCTTCTGCTCGGTGTCGCTGCCCATGAACTTGACGAACTTCATGGCGCCGTCGGAGTTCTTGGTGTTCTTGAACACCGCCATGTTGATGCCGGCGACCATGGAGTTGGTGTTCTTGCCCTGGCCGGGGGCGCCGGAGACGACGGGTGCCGGCACCACGCCCCACGCGTCGTCTGCCATGCCCTGCGCCTTGAAGGTGGCGGACGCGGTCTGCCAGAGCACCATCGCCGTCTTGTCCTTGGCGAAGTCGCTCAGTGACTGGTTCTGCGCGTACTCGGCGTTGCCCGGCGCCACGATCTTGTGGGCGGCCATCAGGTCGATGTACTGCTTGACGGCCGCGACCGCGCCCTCGGAGGTGAAGTCGGCCTTGCCGTCGGGGGTGAAGAAGTCCGCACCGTGCTGCTTGCCGAGGACGAAGACCTGGTGGATGTTGTTGGAGAGGTTCGACCCCTCCACACCGATCGCCGACCTGCCGTTCTTGGTGAGCTTCTTGCCGGTCGCGATCAGCTCGTCCCAGGTGGTCGGGGGCTTGGTGATGCCCGCTTCCTTGAACAGCTTCTTGTTGTAGTAGAGCGCGTACGCCATCGAGTACAGCGGCACGGCGGCCGGCGGCTTGCCCGCCACGCCCGTGGAGCCGAGGGCGGACTCGACGTAGCGGTCCTTGCCGCCGATCTTGGCGAAGTTGGCGTCGTCCCAGTCGAGCAGGGCGCCGCTGGACTGGAGCGAGGCGCTCCAGGTGTTGCCTATGTTGAGGACGTCCGGGCCCTGCCCCGAGGTCGTCGCGGTCAGGATGCGGTTGAGGAGGTCGGCCCAGGGGACGACCTCCAGCTTGACCTTGATGCCGGTCTGCTTCTCGAACTTGTCGAGCTCGGGCTGGAGGACCTTCTTGTCCACCTCGATGCTGGCGCCCTGGTTGGAAGCCCAGTACGTGAGGGTCTTGGGCTGGTCGTTGGACCCGCCACCGGTCGAGCCGCCTCCGCAGGCTGCCGCGGAGAGGACGAGGGAGAGCGTGACGGCACCGACGGCTGCGGCTCTGATTCTGGGCATGGCTCCAGGGCCTTTCGATGAGGCTGAAGTCGCCGTTGGGGAACCGAAGTTGACCGGTACTCGTTCAACTCCTGAAGTGCCCCATGGCTTAATTTATGGTGTGAGTTAAACCTCAAGCGAATGTCGCGTCAAGGGCTTCGGCAGAGGTATGTTGCGGTCAGGTTTCGAGAAGATGGTGGGCAGACGATGGCGAGCGGCGGACGGACTGTGCGTGACCTGCGGCGGGAAAACCGGACCGCGGTTCTGCAACGGTTGTATTTCGACGGCCCGTTGAGCCGGTACTCCCTGGGGCCGGCGACCGGGCTGAGCTCCGGCTCGGTGAGCAACGTGGTGACCGAACTCGTCGCCGACGGCCTGGTGGAGGAGGCGGGCAGCGTGGACTCGGCAGGCGGCCGCCCCCGCATCCTGCTGCGGATCGCGCCGGACAGCGGCTACATGATCGGCGTCGACATCGGTGAGACACGTATCCGGGTCGAGCTGTTCGACCTCGCCCTGTCCGAACTCGCCCGCGTGGAACGCCCCTTGGGCAACACCGGCCCCCGGCGCACCGACCGCTACGACGTCAACGTGGTCGTCGCCCACCTCCGCGACGGCATCACCGAGGTCCTGGCCCAGGCGGGCATCGAACCCGAACGCCTCCTGGGCGTGGGGGTCGGTGTTCCCGGCATCGTCGCCAGGACCCCCGAGGACGGGGCCGTCGTGCACGGCCAGACCGTCGGCTGGGACGCGGTGCCGCTGGAGCGGCTGCTCCGCGAATCGGTCCAACTGCCGGGCAGCGTCCCGTACTACATCGACAACGGCGCGAAGACCCTCGGCCAGGCCGAGATGTGGTTCGGCGCCGGACGCGGCGCCAGGGACGCGGTGGTGGTCCTCTTCGGCTCGGGTGTCGGCGCGTGCGTCGTCAGCGACGACGTGAATCCGGGACGCGCCGTGGAGTGGGGCCATCTGACCGTGCGGGTCAAGGGCCGCCGCTGCCGGTGCGGGGCGCAGGGCTGCCTGGAGGCGTACGCGGGGGCCGAGGCGCTCCTGGACCGCTGGGCCGAGGCGGGCGGGCGGCCCCCGGCGGGCGCCGACGAGGAGACCGCGCTCACCGCGATGCTCGCCGCCGCCTACCCGCCGCCGCACGAGGACGGCACGGCCGCGGAGTCGGACGCCACCGCCCTCGCCGTCCTGGAGGAGACCGCCGAGTACCTGGGCGCCGGATTCTCCGACCTGATCAACCTCTTCCAGCCCGAACGCATCCTGGTCGGCGGCTGGGCGGGTCTCCAGCTCGGTGCCCGCTTCCTGGACCTGGTGCGGGCCCACGCCACGTCGTACGCCCTGAGCTACCCGGCGAGCCTGGTCACCGTCAGCCTCGGCACGCTGGGCCCGGACGCGGTGACCGTCGGCGCGGCGATCCTGCCGCTGGCCGACTTCTTCGCCCGTGGCGGCCACCCGGCCAGGGTCGAACCCGAGGAGCCGGCCCCGGCCTGGCAGCGGACGCTCCAGGAGCGGACGGCCCACTGAGGCGGCCGGTCCGGAGTGCTGCGGCCGGGTACGACCCTCCGGGCCGCGTGGCCGCCGGGCCCGGCCGCCGGAACCCGCTCAGCCCAGCCACGGCAAGGGATCGGTGTAGTAGCCGTCGAGCACCACCTCGAAGTGGAGGTGCGGGCCGGTGGACAGACCGGTGGAACCGACGTCCCCGAGCACCGTGCCGACGGTCACCGACTCGCCCCGCGCGACCCGCAGGACGGAGAGATGGCTGTACGTGGTCTGCAGGTGCTTGCCGCCGACGGAGCCGTGGTCGACCACGACCCGGTTGCCGTACGCCTTGGTCAGGCTCGCGAAGACGACCGTCCCCTGCCACGCCGCGGTCACCGGCGCGCCACGTCCCGCGGCGAAGTCGACCCCGGTGTGCAGCTTCGTCACCCCGGTCAGCGGATGGGCGCGGGTGCCGTACGGCGAACTGACCACCGTCGTCCCCACCGGCCGCCGGAGCATGCTCGGCGGTGGGGCTTGCGAACCCGGCGAGAGGTCCGACGCGTCGAACTCGGCGTAACCGGAGGCGAGTCGGCCGATCTCCTTGACGTAGGGAGCTGCCTTCGCCGGAACCCGTCCCGCGGTCTCCACGCTGCCGCGTCCCGCCGTGTACGCGGCGAGGGTGAGGTCGAGGAGCTCGCCGGTGACCGTTCCCCGGGTGCGGAGTTCGGCCATCTCCGCGGCGAGCGCGCAGTCCTGCCGGCCGAGAGCCATGATCGCGTCCGCCGCGTCCAGGGGCGACGACCGGCCGTTGCCGTCCGCGTCCCCGCCCCACACGCGCCACTGCGCGGCGCCGAAGCCCGCGATGCCGGTGGCGCCTGACAGTGCGGCGGAGTCGGTGTTCCAGCCGGAGCGCGCCTCGATCTGCGCGGCGAGCACCGAGGGCCGGACCGCGGCGCACTTCTTCGCCGCCTCCTTCAGCCAGGGCACATAGGACCTGTCCACCCGCTCCGCCGCCGTCGGGGGCCGCTCGTCCTGGCCCGCCGGCCCGTCGGAACCGGTGCCCGGCAGCCGCCCCGTCACGGTCAGGAAGACCGCGCAGCCGATCAGGACGGTCAGCCCCGGCAGCACCAGCAGCGTGAAGGGCCCGGGGCCGCGGCGCCGCCGGGGGGCCGCGGCGACGTCGTGCGGGGCGGCCACCTCGTGCGGGTGGTCGGTCGCGGCGTGCGGGCCGGCCTCTTCCTGGGCCGTCGCGCCGGGGTCCGGCCCGTGCCGGTCGGTCCCGTGCGGGTCGGTCCCGTGCGGGTCGGCCCCGTGCCGGTCGGCCTCGTGCTGGGCGGGGGACGGGTGGTTCACCGGTCGGAGCACTTCCTGGGCGCGAGGTGTGGCGGAGAGCGGGGGGCGCGTGGGCACGCGGACGCGGGCCGGTCCGCCGGACGTTACCGGCGTCCGGGCCCGGCGTCAGGGTGCGGGGAGGCAGGGGCGGGGGGCCGTTCGGGCAGCCCTTTCCGTACGGGAGACCTGGGCTCTCCTGCCCGCGCGGCCCGAGGTTCGCGCGCGGCCGTGGGCCCCGTACGGTCCGAGGCCCCTGTACGGTCCGAGGTTCGCACGCGGCCGTGGGCCCTGCGCGGCGGTGGGTACCGCGCGGCCGTGGACCCCGCGGCCGTGGGCCCCGGGCGCCCGGCGTCCGCCGTCACTCCCGTACCTGCGCGTCCAGGGCGTCCAGCGCCTTCCCCAGCCCCGTCCTGCGCCGTATGCCCAACTTGCGGTACGTGTGCGTCAGGTGGGTCTCGACGGTGCGCAGCGCAACCCGCAGCAGCCCGGCTATCTCCGCGTTGGTACGACCGTCCGCGGCCAGCCGCGCGACCCGCTCCTCTCCCGGGGTGAGCGCGCCGGAACGCGTCGCGGGGCGGTAACCCGCGGACTCCAGCGCCCGCTCGGCGCGCAGCCGCAGCCGTACGGCACCGAGCCGCCCCGCCCGCGCGGCCGCCTCCCGCAGCAGTGTGTCGCCCTCCGCGGCCCCGCCGGCGGCCACCAGCTCGCGCCCCCGCGCCAGCAGCGCCTCCACCAGTTCGGTGTGGGCCGGTGAACCGCGCAGCACGTCCACCGCCTCCCCGAGCAACTCCCGCCCCCGCGCCCCGCCGACCGCCAGCCCCAGCACCCGCAGCGCCCGCCCCGTCGTGCGCGGGGTGCGCCACACCCCGGCCAGCCGCAGCTCCTCCTCCGCCAGGGCGACGGCGTGGTGGCGCGCGCCCAGCCGGAGCTGGCACTCGGCAGCCGCCGTCCGCCACGGAGTGACCACAGGGCTGACCACGCCACGGGTGGACTGCCGCCGGCCGCACTCCAGGAAGTCGTGCAGCGCCGCGGAGTGCTCCCCCCGCGCGGCCCGGTGCAGCCCGCGCGCGTACAGGAAGCGGTTCAGCTCCCAGGAGTCGGCGGCCCCGCCCAGGTCGAAGCTCTCGGCGAAGTGCTGTGCCTCCTGCGTACGGCCGGTCTCCACGAGGGCGACGAGGGCGTGCGCGTCGATGTTGGCGGGGCCCCGCCCGCGCAGCGCGGCGGGACGGGTCCGGGAGACGGCGAGCAGCCTGCCGTACGAGCCGCGGGCGGCCGCGATGTCGATCCGGGTGTTGTGCAGCGCGTGGTGCGTGGGGTGCAGCAGGGAGGGGCGCAGGCCCACCAGGCCGCGGTCCACGAGGCGGTCCGCCTCGTCCAGTTCGTCCGCCCACTGGGCGACCGCCGCGACCGTACCGAACAGGAACGGCTCGGACAGCGGATCGGCCGGCTCGGCGAGCAGCGCCCGGATCCGCCGGGTGGCCTGGCGCGCCGAGCAGGCGCCCGCCGTGGCGGCGTGGCGCAGCAGCAGCGCCCGGCCGGCCGCGCCCACCGTTTCCGGGCTGTGCTCCGCCGTGTCGGCCAGCCACTCGTACGCCTCCCGGCGCATCGTCAGATTCCGGTCGGAGAGCAGGACGTACGCGGCGCGGGCCGCACGGGCCGGCTCCGGGTGGCCGGCCAGCTGACCGGCGACGCTGCGCAGCACCTCCGCACCGGCCCCGCTCTCGCCGCGTCCGAAGAGAGCGGTGCCGAGCGCGATCGCGGTGTGCGCGCGCTCCTGCGGGGCGACCGGCAGGTGCAGCGCCTCCGCGAGGTGCGGCACGCCGTCGGCGGCGGCCGCGGTGGCGTACTCGAGGGAGCCGAGCTCCGTCAGCACGCGCTGCCTGTGCCCGTCGGGCAACGGCTCCCGCAGGGCCCGGCGCAGGTAGCGCACCGCGTCGTCGGCCCTGCCGCCACCCAGGGCGGCCGTCGCGGCATCACGCAGGACCGTGGGCACCCAGGGGGCTCCGGCGGGGTCGACGTGGAGCAGTTGCCGGGCCACCGGCTCGGCGCTCTCGCCCCGTTGCAGCATCGTCTCGGCCGCCGCGCGGTGTGCCTCCTGCCGACGGGCGACGGGCCAGCCGCTGAGGACCGCGTCCCGCAGCAGCGGGTGGGGGTAGCGGGCCGGGCGGCCGGGCCCGGCGCCCACCAGCAGCCCGAGCCCCGTCATCGCGGCCAGCCACCCGGACGTCCTGGACGCGTCGGCCCGAGCGGCCCCGGCCAGCACTTCGGGACCGGGCGCGCTGGGCTCCCGGGCGCGGGGCGGCTCGGCGTCGGGGCCCAGGGGGTCGGGCCGCGAGGGGTCCTGCGGCAGGGCGTCGGGTCGTGTGGGGTCCTGCGGTCGGGCGTCGGGTCGTGTGGGGTCCTGCGGCCAGGCGTCGGGCCGGGTGGGGTCCTGCGGTCGGGCGTCGGGCCGCGCGGGGTCCTGCGGCCCGTCCGGGGCGCGCTCCAGCGTGGCGAGCGTCCTGGCCACGCGTGCCGTGTCCGGTCCCGCGCTCTCCAGCCACCAGGAGACCGCCGCCCGGAAGGTGCCGGGGTAGAGCGCGGCGCACGACTCGGGCACGGCGGACGGCGGAACGTCCGCCAGGTCCTCCAACAGGGCGTGCAGCAGCAGGGGATTGCGCGCACCCGCCCTTACGACGGACGCGGTCCACTGCTCGTCGGCGTCCGGCCGGGCGTCGCGCACCAGGGCCGTGGCCGCCGCGTCGCTGAGCGGGGCGAGGCTGTGGGTGCGCAGCAGGTCGGGCGGCAGGGCATGGGCGAGCCCCGCGGGCCGCTGTTCGACGTCGAACTGGCTGCGCTCGGTGGCCACGACGAGTACCGGTAAGTCGTCGATGCGCCGGGCGGTCTCGGCGAGCCAGGCCCGCGACTCGTCGTCGGCGAGGTGGGCGTCGTCGACCGCCAGCAACAGCGGCCCGTCCGCCGCGTACCCGCACAACTCCTCCCAGAGCAGCTGGGCGTCCGGGCGCACGGCCCGACCGGGGCCGGATGCCTGGTCGCAGGTGAGGACGCCGGCCGAGTCCCCGTGCGGGGAGGGGATTTGGGCCGCGGGCGGGCGATGGGCCTCTCGCGGGCGACCGGTCCCGCTCGCCAGCAGCCGTCGGACCGTGGCCAGCGGTCCGCTGGTGCCGTCCGGCGAGCAGCGGGCCCGCAGCACCCGCAGGCCCTGGCCGGCCGCGTACTGCGCCGCCGCCTCCAACAGGGCCGTCCGGCCGGTGCCGGTGGCTCCGCGGAGCAGGACGAGACGGCCCCGGCCGCTCTTGGTCCGCCCGGTCTCGGCGGCGAGCATCGCCAGAGCGTCCGTACGCTCCCGCAGCGGTCCGGTCATGGCATCCTCCTGCTGTTCTTCGGCCCGCGAACCGCCGCGGCCACGGTGCGGCGACCACGAGGGGCCGGTACCGCGGGGCAACGCCCCAGGTCCTGCGGGACACGGAGGGCCGGGTCCCGGGGGGCACCGGCTCCCCGGCGCGGGGGCCCGGCCGCGCCGGTCCTGCGGGGCAACCGGATCGGCCCGTACGGACGCTGGTCGTGGCGGACGCTTCGTGATGGGGTACAGGGTGGGGGCGCCCCTTGCCTCGTGGTCGTGCTCGTGGTTCTCCACGATTGCGCCCGCCGGGCCCACCTGGTCAGGATGGGGACGACCACGACCAACAAGCCCTCCGGCCTGCGCCGGAAGGTGAACCGCACACATGGGGGAGCCGGTTGAGCCAGGCATCCGGGACGCTCGCACGCGACGCACGGGAACGAATATCCGTGACGGTGACGGCCCCCGACCCCCTCACCCGTGAGGGCGCCGTGAGCCAGCTGCGCCGCCAGCCGGAGATCGAGCTGCGGGACGAGCCGGGACCCGGCACGGTGGCTCTGCTGATCGAGGACGGGCTCGACGAGGACGCCTTCGCACGGTTGCGCCGCGTGGTGCGCAGCGAGGGTGCGCGCGCCGTCCTCGTGGTGGGCGCGATCCGCGAGAGCGACCTGCTGGACGTCATCGAGGGCGGCGTCAGCGCCGTCGTCTGGCGCCGCGAGGCCACCGGGCACCGTCTGTTGCAGGCACTGCGCGTCGCCGCGCGGGGCGACGGCGACCTGCCCGCCGACCTGCTCGGCCGGCTGATCAGCCAAGTGGGCACGCTGCACAGGGGTATCACCGGCACGACGGGGCCGGTGCTCGGTCTCGCTCCGCGCGAGGCCGATGTCCTGCGGCTGGTGGCCGACGGGTTCGACACGGGGGAGATAGCCGGAAAGCTGTCCTACTCCGAGCGCACCGTCAAGAACGTCATGCACGGTCTGACTACTCGGCTGCACCTGCGCAACCGTGCGCACGCGGTGGCGTACGCCCTGCGGCAGGGCTACATCTGACCGAAAAGACGGCATTGCCTTTCGTGGGCGCCAATATCTGACTGAACAGGCAACTTATCAGGCCCGGTGTCGTCTTGAGCGGCCTGGTGTGCCCACCGGCCCGCCGCCGGCAGCGAGTGGAAGAGAGCACGACGGTGATCCACGAAGTGGACGAGGTCCTCAAGGGACTCCTGAGCGGCGGCGCACTGACCGGGGCGGGGATCGACGTGTCCTTCGAGACCCCGAACCGGGAGTGGGCGGCGCGCAGGACAGGACCGGCGATCAATGTCCACCTGTACGACATCAGGGAGGATCTGAGCCGTCGTCAGCGCGGCCAGATGCCGGTGCGCGACAGCCGTGAAGTCGTGGTGCGCCGGCGCACGCCGCCGCGCTGGTTCCGGCTCTCGTACCTGGTGAGCGCCTGGACGAGGGCGCCGCAGGACGAACACAGGCTGCTGTCCGCCGTGTTGGCGACGCTACTCCCGCACGAGCTGCTGTCGGCCGACCAACTGCCGCCCGCGCTGCGGGAGCTGGGGCTCGCGATGCCGCTCACCGTGGCGAGCGCGCAGTCCGAGGCGAGGTCCTTCGCCGAGATCTGGTCGGCCTTCGGCGGCGAACTCAAGCCCTCGCTCGACGTGGTGGTCACCGTGCCCTTCCCGGCGTTCCCGGAGTACGACGCGGGCCCGCCGGTCACGGAAGGCGCGACGGTACGGGTCCGCGGGACGAACGACGACCCACCGCTGACCGGCGGGCGTTCCCACCGCCCGCACCACCTCGCGGCAGCCCGCGAGGCCCACCGCGCCGCGAACACCCCGCACACGGAGAAGTGATGGCCCCGCACACGGGAGAGACGACGGGCCCGTCGGCCATGTCACGCACGTCCACCGAGCGTCCGCCGAACGCCCGAGGGAGCAGCTCCGAGGCCGACCGACCGACCGGCCGGGGAGGCGGCGCGCGTGGGGCGGGGGCCGGCCGGGGGGCGTCCGGACCTGGGCACGATTCGACCGACGTGCGCGGGACGGGGGACCCCGCGGGCGGTCCTGTGCCCACCACCGGTGACGCCTCGGCGGCGCTGCTCACCAGGCTCGCCCGCCTGCGCGAACGGATCGCCGCCCTGGTCGAGGACCGCGCCGCCGGGGACCCCACCGCCGACGACCCGCTGCGCGGCCTGTACGTGTCCGAGGACACCGTGCGCCGCCTCCTGCGCACGGGACCGTCGGCGCACAACGTACGTGCGGCGCACGACTTTCCCGTCGAGCACGAGGGCCCTGGCGGCGAGAGGGGGGACACGGCTGACGATCGGCTCGGTTCCCTCGCCGCCGCCAGTACCGGGCTGTCGCAGGACGACCGACTCGGTTCCCTTGCCGCCGCCAGTACCGGGCTGTCGCAGGACGACCGACTCGGTTCCCTTGCCGCGCGTACCGGGCTGACCCAGGTCGACACCGCGATCCTGCTGCTTGCCCTCGCACCCGACCTCGACCGTGGTTTCGAGACGCTCTACGGCTACCTCAACGACGACGTCGGCCGGCGGCGCGCGACCGTCGGGCTGGTGCTCGACGTGTGCGGACTCTCCGTGGGCGACGCCGGGGCCCGGGAGCGGTTCCACCCGGCCGCGCCCCTCGTCCGGCTCGGCCTGGTGCGCGTCGAGGACCCGGACGCGCCCTTCCTCGGCCGCGTACTGCGCGTTCCCGACCGGCTGCTCGCCCACCTGCTGGGCAGCGAGACCCCGGACCCCGTACTGGCCCAGCACCTCCACCCCCTGCACCCCGCGGAGGACGACGCCCTCACCCTGCGCCTCGCCGCCCTCCTGGGGAGGGCCAGGCCGCCCTTGGTCTACCTGCGCGAGCGTCACGAGGGCGACGCACTGGCCTGCGCTGGCGCGGCGCTTGCCGCGGGCGGCCGGCCCGCACTGCACTTCAGCCCCGTCACCGCCACGGGGGCGAGCCGGCCACGCGCCGCCGACGGCTCGGCCGACGCGGGCGCGCGCACGGACGCCGGGGCCGCCACGCCCCCGCCGCCGGTGCGGGAGCTGCTGCTGGAGGCCCGGCTGCGCGGTTGCGCCGTCGTGGTGTCCCCGCTGCCCGCCGAACCCGCGCCGCTCGTCGCGGAGTTGGCCGCCGCGTCCGACGTTCCGGTCGTCCTCGCCGGATCCGTACCGTACGACCCGGGGTGGTGCGCGGAGGCCGCCCCGGTGATCCTGGAGGCGCCCGCCCCGCGCGCGAGCGCCCTCGACCAGTGGGCGACCGCGCTGGGGCTCGCCGGAACCGAGGGGCCGCGCGACGGCGCGGGCACAGTGCCCGGTTCCGGTTCCGGTTCCGGTTCCGGCCCCGGCTTCGACCTGGCCACCACCGTCGCCCCGTACCGGATGCGCGGTGACCGGGTGCGCAGGGCCGCCCGGTCCGCCCTGGACCTGGCGGCCTTCGACGGGACAGACCTGACCGCCGACCACGTACGGCTGGCCGCCCGGCAGCACTCCGCGTCCGGCCTGGAGCGGCACGCGCGGCGGATCGTGCCGGACGTCGGCTGGCAGGACCTGGTCCTGCCGGCCGCGTCGCTCGCGCATCTGCGCGAACTCGCCGTCCGCTCGCGGCACCGCGAGCGGGTGCTCGGAAGCTGGCGGCTCAGCGCGGGCGGCGGGCGCGGGCGCGGCGTACTGGCGCTGTTCGCCGGGGAGTCGGGGACCGGCAAGACCCTCGCCGCCGAGGTGCTCGCCGCTGACCTGGGGCTCGACCTGTACGTCGTCCAGCTCTCCTCGGTCGTCGACAAGTACGTCGGCGAGACGGAGAAGAACCTGGAGCGGATCTTCACGGAGGCCGACCGCACCGACGCCGTACTGCTCTTCGACGAGGCCGACGCCGTGTTCGGCAAGCGCTCGGAGGTCAAGAGCTCCCACGACAGGTACGCCAACCTGGAGAGCGCCTACCTGCTGCAACGCCTGGAGGCGTTCAACGGTGTCGCCGTGCTCACCACCAACCTGCGCGCCAACATCGACGACGCGTTCACCCGGCGTCTGGACCTGGTGGTGGACTTCCCCTTCCCGCAGGAGGACCAACGGCTCGCCCTGTGGCGGCACAGCCTGACCCATGTGCCGTGCGCGGACGACCTCGACCCCTCCGGCTGCGCCCGCGACTACGAACTGGCGGGCGGTTCCATCCGCAGCGCGGTGGTGACCGCCGCCTACGCGGCTGCCGCGCGCGGCGGCCCGGTGAACACGCACGACCTGGTGAAGGGCGCCCGGCGGGAGTACCGCAAGGCCGGCCGGCTCGTCATGGAGGACGTCGGCTGGTGAAGTGGGCCGGGGCGCCCGGGACTTGGGGTGCCCCGGCCCCGGCGGCCCGAGCGGTGGAGGAGAGAGGTTCGGGGCGGCAGGGACACCCGTCCCTACCGCCCCGAACCTCGCGTGAACTGCCCGGTCAGACGCTCAGCTTGACCGCGTCGATCCAGACGTTGTTGTCGTTGGTCCCGATGAAGAGGTACTGGGGGCGCGGGTCGGAGCAGATGCGGTCGCCCCACGTGTTGTTGCGGAAGTGGGCGACGTGGCAGACCTTGCCGCTGCCCACGTTGAGCGCCAGCCCGACGAAGTACGGCGGGTTCTTCTCCTTCGAGCCGATGTAGATGTCCTCCTCGTCGTGGAGGCGCGTCCAGTCCTTCATCCACCGGGGCCCCTTCGCGTCAGGAGCGGGGTCGTGCAGGTAGGCGTTGGCGGACGTGGCCTCCACACCGGTCACCGCGATGTTGAAGCCGGTGATCTTCTTGCCCTGGTTCGTGGTGCCGGAGAGGGCGCCGTCGCACACCGGCTTCTGCCACTTGCCGCCGGAGATGCGGGCGCGGTAGCAGATGTGCCGCCCACCGGGGTCGTCCTGGACGAGCCGGCGGATCGCCGTCGCCGCGGTTTCCACCGGCGGCGGCTTGGGGGCGTCCGGCTTCTTGGTCTCCTGCCCGCCGCCCTCCGGCTTCGGCTTCTCCTCGGCGACCGGGGGCGGCGCCACCGGGGCCGACGGCTTGGGCACGGCCGGCGCCGAGGGGCTGGGCGCCAGCGGGGCCCCGGCCGGCGCGGTCTGCTCGGTGGCGGCCGTCACCAGGGACGGCTTGTAGGCGATCCACAGCATGAGGAAGGTGATCGCGAGGGCGAAGGCGACCCCGAGGAAGGTGGCCAGCCAGCGCGGCAGGAAGCCGCGCTGCACGAAGGTCCCCTCCACGGTCTCCGGCGCCACCCCGGACCGCTGTACCGCGAGCGAGTACGGCCGTTGCTCCTTGGAGCCGAACCAGATGGTCTGCTTCGGCCGCAGCGTCATGTCGAGGAACACCGCGCGCCCCGGCTCGATCTGCGTGCTGCTCGGGCGGATCTCGTACGAGAGGTGGTCGCCGTTGTCGCTGCCGCTCACGGAGGCGGTGAGCTTGGTGTTGCCGAGGTTGTCCACCGCCAGGCGGGGACGGCCGCGCAGCCGCCCCCTGACGGTGGGCGGCACCAGCTCGGTCCGCATCTCGCTGAACGGAAGGATGGTCAGGTTGCCCTCGGGGACCGTCACCGCGTCCGGGTGCTCGGTCGGGGTGATCCGTACCGCGTACGGATTGGGCCCGGCCGTCGCGTCCGGGGTGCGCGGCGGCGAGAACGTCAGCTCGACGGTCCCCGTCGTGCCCGGATAGAGCCGCAGCGTGGGCGGCTCCACCACGGTCCAGGGCGCGAGGTCCCCGACGGGTTCGAAGCGGTACTCGTCGACGACGTCACCGGTGTTGCGCACCCGCAGGCGCACACGCGTGCTACTGCCGGGGTCGACGGTCGCGGATGGGGGTTCGAGGGAGGTCCAGAGGCTCACCCGGGCAGGCTAGGCGCCGACTGAGCGGGCGTCAGGAGGCTGACGGGCACGATCCGGTGCGCGATCGGGCGCTTCCGCGCAGCGGAACAGGCAGGCGGGCGGTACGGCGCGGGCCCGGCGGTGGACGCGGCGGGCCGGGGAGCCGTGGGGGCGGGTCCGGCGGGCAGGGAGCGGGTCCCGCCGGGTCCGTACCGGGAGCACCCCGGCCGTACCCGAACGCGCCCTTCCGGGCAACCGGGGTGCCCCCGGTCAGGCACCTGCGGACGTTTCGACCCGTGCGTCCCGCGCGTGAAGATCACAGTCGACCATTGGTTACCCCGAGGAGAGCAGAGCATGCCGTCGTACCTGTCGCCCGGTGTATACGTCGAGGAGGTGGCCAGCGGCTCGCGCCCGATCGAGGGGGTCGGCACCTCGGTGGCGGCCTTCGTCGGCCTCGCGCCGACCGGACCGCTGAACCAGCCGACGCTGGTCACCAACTGGACGCAGTACACGGCGGCCTTCGGGGAGTTCACCGACGGGTACTACCTCGCGCACTCCGTCTACGGCTTCTTCAACAACGGCGGTTCGGCCGCCTACGTCGTGCGCGTCGGCGGCTCCACCGAGGGAGCGGCCGGTGAGAGCGCGCCCCGGACCGAGGCACAGCCCCCGGCGGCTCCCGCGGCGCTGCCCGCGGCCGAGCCCCGCCAGCTGGGCACCTTCGTGGTCGCGGCCACCGGCGCCGGACAGAGCGGCAACCTGAGCGTCGAGGTCTCCGACCCCGAGGGCGAGGGCCCGGCCGAGCGCTTCAAGCTGGTCGTCAAGGACGGCGAGAAGCCGGTCGAGTCCTTCGACGTGAGTGCGAAGAAGGGCAACCGCTCCTACGTCGTCACGCAGGTCAAGGAGAACTCCAAGCTCATCACCGTGACCGAGGCCGCCCCGGCCGGTCAGCTGGCGCGCCCCGAGAACCAGTCGGTGGCGCTGCCCGCGCCGCCTCCGGCGCCCGTCGCAGCGCCCGCACCGGCACGGACGGCGTCCGCGACGACCACGGCGGGCCCCGCGCAGTACCTCGGTGACAGCGCCGACCGCACCGGCTTCGGCGGTCTGGAGGCCGTCGACGAGGTGTCCATGGTCGCGGTTCCCGACCTGATGGCCGCCTACCAGCGGGGCAGCATCGACCTGGAGGCCGTGAAGGCGGTCCAGCTCGGCCTCATCGCGCACTGCGAGCTGATGGGCGACCGGGTGGCGATCATCGACCCGCCGCCCTCCCTGAACGCCCAGCAGATCCGCGTGTGGCGACAGGAGACGGCCGGTTACGACTCCAAGTTCGCCGCCCTGTACTACCCGTGGATCAAGTCCTTCGACCCCGCGAGCGGCCAGACGCGCCTCGTCCCGCCGAGCGGTCACGTCGCGGGCGTCTGGGCGCGCAACGACTCCGAGCGAGGGGTGCACAAGGCCCCCGCCAACGAGGTCGTGCGCGGCGCCGTCGACCTCGAACTCCAGATCACCCGCGGCGAGCAGGACCTGCTCAACCCGATCGGGGTCAACTGCATCCGTGCGTTTCCCGGCCGCGGCATCCGCGTCTGGGGAGCCCGTACCCTCTCCTCGGACCCGGCCTGGCGTTACCTCAACATCCGCCGGTACTTCAACTACCTGGAGGAGTCGATCCTGATCGGCACCCAGTGGGTGGTGTTCGAGCCCAACGACCACCAGCTGTGGGCCAGGATCCGGCGCAACATCTCCGCCTTCCTCGTCAACGAATGGCGCGGCGGCGCCCTGTTCGGCGCGAAGCCGGAGGACGCCTACTACGTGAAGTGCGACGAGGAGACCAACCCGCCCGAGTCGGTCGACGTGGGCCGGGTGGTCTGCGAGATCGGCATCGCACCGGTGAAGCCGGCCGAGTTCGTGGTCTTCCGGCTGGCCCAGTTCTCCAGCGGCAGCGGAGAGCTGGAGGAGTAACTTCTCCCCTCTCCCCCTCCCGGCCGCCGCCGTCACGGCGGCGGCCCCCGGGCCTCTCCGTGACGGCAACGGCCTGCCCGGGGCGGCCCCCGGGCCCCTCCCGTACCGCCGCCACCCTCCCCTCCTCAGCACATCAGCGCGAAGGACCAGCACATGAGTCTCCAGCCGGGCGACGCCCTCACATCACACAACTTCGGCCTCCAGATCGACGGCGTCATGGTCGAGTACCTGGCCGAGGTCAGCGGACTCAGCCTGGAACAGGACGTCATCGAGTACCAGCAGGTCTCCGCCCAGGGCGTGCCCGTCGTCAAGAAGATGCCGGGCGTCCAGAAGGCGGGCAACTGCACGGTGGTCCGTGGCATGACGCAGTCCAAGGCGTTCAACGAGTGGATCAACCAGTCCGTACGGGGCGAGATGGGCAGCGCCCGCAAGAACGCCACGATCATGGTGATGGATTACCAGAACAACCCGGTCAAGCGGTACAACATGCGCAACGCCTGGTGCAGCAAGATCGACACCAGCTCCGTGAAGGCGGGCGAGGCGGCGGCGCTGACCGAGACCGTCACCATCACGTTCGAAGAACTGGTCATCGAATAATGCGGCGCACGGCTGTCCGGGCGGCGGGCGCAGCCGCCCCGCAGCCCGGCCCGGCACAGACGGCGGCGGACGGGGGAGCGGCGCAGGCCCCCGCGGCGCAGCCCGCGGGCGTCCCCGTGTCCTCCGCCCCGCCGCGGCGTCTGCAGACCGAGTTCCCCTTCGAGCTGCCCCGCGGGTACGTGGACGACGCGGGCACCCTGCACCGCGACGGCGTGATGCGTCTGGCCACCGCCCGGGACGAACTGGTCCCGCTGCGGGACGTCCGGGTCCAGGAGAACCCCGCGTACCTCTCCGTCGTGCTGCTCGGCCGGGTCATCACCCGGCTGGGCACGCTGGCGATGGTGCACGACGGGATCGTCGAGAACATGTTCGCCTCCGACCTGGCGTTCCTCCAGGACTTCTACCGCCAGGTCAACGCCGAGGGCCACACCCGTGCCGCGGTGGAGTGCCCGCACTGCGCGGAGCCCTTCGAGATCGACCTCGGCGGGAGCCGCCTGGGGGAATCGTGACGTACGCGACCGACCGGCTGCACGAGGAGGTCGCGTACGTCGCCTTCCACTTCCACTGGGGCCTGGAGGACATCCTGGACCTGGAACACCAGGACCGCCGTCGCTTCGTCGACCAGATCGCGTCCCTGGTGGCGCGTGGCTCAGGAGGCTGAACCATGGGTTTCCTGGACCGCTTGAGGCGGCTTCCGCAGAGTCAGGCGCAGGCCTCGGCGACCTCCTCGGACGCGCCGACGGAGGCGTCGGCCTCCCCGCTGCCCGCACCGGACGCGTCGGCCCACGCGCTGCCCGCGGCGGACGCTGCGCCGGCCGTCGGCGCCGGGGCACGTCCGGCGGCCTGGACGGCCCTGCCGCCGCTCCGGCGCGCGGTGTCGACGGGCGCCACCGGTGTCGCCGACACGGGCTTCCCCGACCGGCTCGCGACCTGGCAGAACCCGTCCTCCTCCGGCGCCGCCCGGCTCACTGTCCTCGACGGCGGCGCGGGCGCCATGCTCATCAACCCGCCTTCCCCACAACCAAGTTCACCTCCCGCGCAAGGGACCCGGACGGGCGCTCCTGCCGCCGTGCCGCGCACGGCACCGCAGCCTCCCGCGCCCGGACGCGGGAACGGTCGGGCGCACGGGCAGGCACCTGCCCGTACGAGTCCTGCGCACGTGTCCCCGGTCACCGTCCCGAGCCCGGTCACCGTCCCGAGCCCGGCCATTGGTCCCAACCCGGTCCGGGGGGCGCGGACGGCGGCCGCTCCGAGCGTCGCGGCGCCGCCCGTCTCGGCGCGGCAGGCCGGGAGGACACCTGGCTCGTTCACCACGTCTGCCTCCGCCCCGGTCCAGCGTCGTTCGCTGCCCGCCAGGCTGCCGTCGCGGGCCGCCGACCGGCCGGACACGCAGCCGTCGAGCGCTGCGGCGCAGCCGGCGTCCGCACCCGTACGGCCCGCCGCCTCCGCCGAGGCGCGCCGTGACGGCGGGGCGGACGACGGGACGGCGGAACCTGGCGGGAACGGTCCCAGGGGAGTGGGGGACCGGCCGACGGCCGTGCAGCCGGTGCCCGTACGACCGGCGTCGGTGCGGTCCGCACCCGTGCAGCCGACGTCCGTGCCGCCCCGGGTTTCGCCGGCCGCGCCGTTGTCCGCCCCGACCGCGCCGTCCGCGCAGGCCGAAGGGCCTCCGGCCGCGCGCGGTGAGCGGTCCGTACCGTCCGTGCAAACTTCGCAGACCGTACGGTCGGACCAGGGCGCCGGTGCGCAGCCGGCCGTCGTGCAGCGGGCGTCCGTGCCCCCGGCCGCAACGCCGCGCCTGCCTGCGCGTGAGGTGGCGGCGTCCAATGAGCCCCCGACGACCGTCCACCGTGCGGTCCCAACCGACACGGCCGCCTCCACTTCCGCCGCGCCGGTTCCGGCCGGCCGTACGCCTGCGCGTGCGCCTGCTTCTGCGCCGCGACCCGTGCCCGAGTCCGGCACGGCATCGCGACAGGCGCCCGGGTCCCCTGTCGTGCGCCCTGGTCCGCAGGGAGCGGAGCCCGTCGGTGGCAACGTGCCGAACCCCGGTCATCCCGGGCCGTCCAGCGGGCCCGCGGCCGAACCGGCGGCAGGCCGACCCGTACCCCCGGCGCCCGCGCCTTCCGCGCAAACGACCGCCTCGGCCCCTTCCCCGGCCGTACGACGACGAGTTGGTCCGGCACCGGACGCAGCCGCCGGTCTGCCAGGGGAAGCGGACGCGGTCCGTACGCCCTCCGTCCCTCCCGCCGGACAGAGTTCTACGCGGCAGGCCTCGCCCTCCGTGCAACGCGCGGTCGCGCCCGCCACCCTCCCGACGCCCGACGGCCCCGCGCGCGCTACCGGGCCGGTCGCCCCTGCGACGCGTAGGACCCCGGCCCGTCCGGCCGCACGTGCGGGGCTCGGGGCCCCGCTTCCCCCCGGCCACGCGCCCGCGCAGCCGTCCGCCGCGGGGCGTCCCGCCGTACCCCCTGCTTCCGGGACCCCCGCAGTCCCACCGGCCACGGCGGCCGGAACCCCCGCCCGAGGTCTCGGCCCCGCGCTCACGCCTACCGTGCAACGGTCTGCGATGCCCACGGCGCCGAATCCCACGGCGCCGAATCCCACGGCGCCGAATCCAACGGCCCCGAACCCCACAGCGCCGAATCCCACAGCTCCGATGCCTGCCCCACGCCCCACGGCGCCCGGCCCCGCCGCCGCCAACCCCCCTGCCCCGACCGCCGCGAGTCCCGTAACCGGCCGGCAGTCGCACGCCGGGCAGGCCCCCGCGGGTCCTGTGGCATCCGGCCACCGGCCGCCCGAGCCCGCCCACGCCCTCCCGGCCGCGCCGGCACCCAGCACCGCGGTACCCAGCACCCCGGCGTCCCCGCAGAAGTCGACGCCTCGCGACGCGACGACGGTACAGACCAGGGGGCTCGGTCCCGGGACTGCAAGCGCCGCGCCGAGCGGCTCTGCGGGGGTTCGGCTTCCGGCCGTCGCCCCGCGCCCCCAGCTCGGCGCACCTCTGCCCGCCCGTCCCGTACACGCGACCCCGCTCAGCGCCACAGCACAACCGCCACGCGCTTCCACACCAGGACCACCGCTCGCGCCCACCGCCGGAGCGCCCCTTGCACCCTCCGTCGGAGCGCCACTCGTGCCCACCGCCGGCCCGGCGTTGACGCCGCCCGTCGGCGCGCACGTCACGCCCTCCGTCGGCACACCCCTCACGCCCACCGCCCAGCCGCCCGCACCCCTCGCCACGCCCACGGCCGTGCCCCCGTCGACTCCCCACGCCACTCGCCCCATCGCCGTGACCGCGCCCATCACCGCGTCCTCCGCCGTACCGACGGCGCCCGCCGGCCCACCCCCGTCCGCAGCGGCTGCCCCGGCCATGCCCTCGATCCAGCGCAGCGCCGCTTCCGGTGTGCCCGTGAGGACCGTTCCCACCCCCGTCCCGCACGCCCCGGCACCGCGTACCAGCGCCCCGCCGGCCCACGCCGAGCCGGTCCGCCCCCTCGCTTCGGGCCCCGTGACTCCCCGCACCCCCGAGCCGGGAGCGTTCCAGCAGCCCGTACCGCACTTGTCCTCCGTGCGGCCCGCGCACGTGCCGCACCCGTCCTCCCTGCAGCCCGCGCACGTGCCGTCCGTGCAACGGCGTGCCGGTACCGTGCCGGTGCCCCTGCGGCGTGCCGCGCCCGGCGGGGCCGCTCTGCCCCTCGCGCGACCTCGCCCGGTTTCCGCACCGGCCGCGGGCGCGGTTCGAGCGGTTCCGCAGGCCGCCGCCGGGCTGCCCACCGTTCCGCCTCCCGGCGTCGGCGGCAGGGCGCCGGTGTCCGCGCCGCCGCCCGTTGCTCCCACCCCGTCGGCACCCATTCCGTCGGCACCTGCCTCGCCGGCCCCTGCCTCGCCCGTCGTGCAGCGTGCACCCGAGGCACTGGCCAAGGAGCCGCCGCCCGCCGAGCGGTCCGCCGCAGGGGGTACGCCTCCGCCTCCCCCGTACACACCGGGTGCGGCGCCGCCCACGCACGAGTCCGGGGGCCGGCCGCCGGCCTACAGCGCCGTGGCGGAGGGTGGCTTCGACCCGCGGACGCTGACCGACTTCCAGCTGGACGAGCTGACCCACCGGCTGACCGGCAGGATCACCAGGCTGCTGCGCACCGAACTGCGGCTCGACCGCGAACGGATCGGCAGACTGCGCGATCCCCGGATGTGAACACGCCACCCCGGGCCCGCACGCCGTGCTCCCGTACCGCCCGGCCGGGCCGTTCGCGCCGCAGGCGCCCCGTACCACCCGTTCCCCAGCTCCAGAAAGGCCCTGCGATGTCCCGCGATCTCGACCCGGGCTCCACCATCTTCTTCACCCTCACCATCGACGGCGAGAGCCTCGGGTTCTTCAACGGGTGCGAGGGACTGTCGTCCACCGTGGAGGTCGAGCAGCGCCAGGAGGGCGGCAACAACGGCTTCGTCTGGCAGCTGCCCTCGCGCGTCACCTTCTCCACGATCCGGCTCACCCGGCCGCTCACCCCGGACACCACGAAGGTCGCCAAGTGGATCTCGTCGGTGACCACCGGGGTCACCCGCCCCACCGCCCAGATCGCGGCGCTGCGCGCGGACGGGTCGGAAGTGGCCCGCTGGGGGCTGATCGACGTGCTTCCGGTCAGCTGGCAGGGGCCCTCCCTCGACCCCGCGAGTCCCTCGGTGGCGACGGAGGTCCTGGAGATCACCCACCACGGCTTCACCGACTGACCGCCCCCGGGGGACACGCGGGCCACCGGGCCGGCACGGGCCCAGGAGCGCGGCAGCACAGGGCCACCACGGGCCCACGGACGTAGCAGCACAGGGCCACAGCGGCACAAGGGACCAAGGGGAAGCGGAGACAGGCATGGCCAAGTCAAGCGGCGGCGGCGCGGGGAAGAGCCTGGTGCGGGCCACCCTCGCCATTCACGAGCCGCCCGTAGGCACCAGCACCACGCCCGGCGGGCTCATCAGGACCTTCGACTTCGACTTCAACCCCGCCCAGCTGTCGATCGGCCGCCGGGCGCACTGGAAGATGACGCCCGCGCCCGCGGTGCGCGACAGCCCGATACCGGAGTTCATGGGGCCCGAGCCGCGCGAGATGGGAGTGGAGATCTTCCTCGACTCCTCCGACCGGCCGAGCAGCAACTCCGTGCTGCGGAAGGTCGATTCACTTCTGGAGTGCTGCCAGGTGACCGCCAAGAGCATCGCCGCCAAGCAGCCCTCACCGCCCTGGGTGGTCTTCCAGTGGGGCTCGTTCTCCACCGCCCGCTTCACGGCGTACGTCAGCAGTGTCGACGCGACGTACTCGCTGTTCGGCACGACGGGCGTGCCCATCCGCGCCACCTGCCAGCTGAAGCTGCACGAGATTCCCAGCCGTACCAAGGGACAGAACCCGACCTCGGGCGCGCTGACCGCCCGGCGCGTGCACCGGGTGGTGGCGGGGGACTCCCTCCAGTCGCTGGCCTGGCGGGAGTACGGCGACACCGCCGCCTGGCGGGCGATCGCCGAGGCCAACGCCATCGACGACCCCACGGCCCTGCCGAACGGCACCCAACTGGTGCTGCCCGCCGCCGAGGAGGTGCGTTTCTGATGACGCAGACCGCCTACTCCAGTGTCATCCAGGTCACCCTGGGCGGCCGGCCGCTGCCGCGGGACCTCGCCCCGCTGCTGGTGGACGGCTGGGTCGACCAGGGCATCGGGGTGCCCGCCGCGTTCCGGCTCACCTTCCGCGACCCGTACCGGATCCTGCTCGGCAAGCTCGGCGTCGACTTCGGCACCCCGGTGGTGATCGCCCCGGTCGCCGACGGCAAGGGCGCCTCCGACCCGCTGCTGACCGGCGAGGTGTGCGGGCTGGAGGCCGACTACGACGGCACGGGCTCCTTCACCGTCGTCCGCGGCTACGACCACGGCCACCGACTGCTGCGCCAGCGCCGGGTCGCCGCGTACCGCAACCAGTCCGCCTCCGACATCGCCCGCAAGCTCGCCGCGCTCGCCGGCGTGCCCGTCGGCCGCATCCAGTCGACGAAGACGGTGTACGAGTTCATCAGCCAGGCCAACGTCAGCGACTGGGACTTCCTCGCCCGCCTCGCGGACGAGAACGAGATGGTGATGTCGGTCGACGCCAAGGGCAAGTTCCAGTTCGTACGTCCCGACCCGGCCTCCGGTGCGCCGGCCGTCAGCACGCCGGGTGACAAGAGCCCGTTCGTCCTGGAGGCGGGCACCGACATCCTGCGGCTGCGGGCCTCGGTGGCCGCCGCCGAACAGGTCGGCACGGTCCAGGCACGCGGCTGGGACGTCACGGCCAAGAAGGAACTCACCGCGACCGCCAAGGCCACCACCGACCCCGGCATCAGCATCGGCACCACACCGGGCAAGGCGGCGGGCCGCTTCAAACCGGCCAAGCTGGTCGAGGCGCAGACACCGTACGACCGCCAGTCCGAGGTGAAGTACGCCGCCGAGGCGCTCGCCGGCGACATCACCTCCTCCTTCGCCGAACTGGAGGTGGTGGCCCGCGGCACGCCGAAGCTCAGGCCGGGACTGCCCGTCACCCTCGCCGACGTCGGCGCGCCCTTCGAGGGCAAGTACACCGCCACCTCGGTACGGCACGTCTTCGGCGACGGCAAGCACTACGAGGCAATGGTGACCGTCAGCGGCAGGCAGTGGCGCTCGCTGTACGGCCTGACGTCGGGCGGCGGCGGCCAGCAGGGGCTGCGGCTGCCCGGCCTGGTGAACGCGCTGGTCACCGATGTGTCGGACCCGCTGCGCCAGGGACGGGTCAAGCTCCGCTTCCCGTGGCTCGACGACGCGTACGTCAGCGACTGGACCCGGGTGGCGCAGGCCGGCGGCAAGCGCGGCGGCTCCGTCTTCCCGCTGGACGTCGGCGACGAGGTGCTGGCCGGTTTCGACCGGGGCGCGCTCGACCACCCGTACGTCATCGGCGGCCTCTACAACGGCAAGGACAAGCCGACCCCGGTGAAGGACGTGCCGCTGCACGACGGGGCACGCCAGCGGGCCTCCCGGCACACCCTCTCCGACCGGACCGGCAACCGCATGGACCTGCTCAGCCAGCGCACCGGCGGCAAGCAGGGCGTGCGGCTCAGCAGCGGTGACGACAAGCTCGTCATCAACCTGGACCGCGCGCAGACCGAGATCACCGTGGACAGCAAGGGGTCGGTCAGCATCACCGGCAGCAGGTCGGTGTCGGTGGAGGCGGGCACGGACCTCACCCTGAGCGCCGGCCGGAGACTGACCATCAAGAGCGGCGGCCCGCTGAGCATCCAGGGGCGCGGCATGGTCAATCTCAGATCGCTCGGCGGCGCGGTGAACGTGGACGCCGTGGGCGCGCTCAGCCTCAAGGCGGCGGGCGCGGCCACGCTCAGCTCCGGCGGCACCGTGCAGGTCAACGCGACGGCGAACGTCGGCATCCGGGCCGCCAGCCTGCTGCTGCAAGGCGTCGTCCTGGTCAACAACAAGCCGTACCCGATCCCGTGACGTCCCGTCAGGCTGACGACGGCCCGTCGACACGGGACGGGAGCCCCGCGACGGCGGGCGAGGACGAAGGCCCCGCGACGGCGGGCGAAGACGAAAGCAGGTGCACCGGAGATGGCTGAACAGTTCGTCGGCTCGGGCTGGGCGTTCCCCCTGCGCATCGGGCCCACCGGGGGCATCGCGCTGGTCAGCGGGGAGCGGGAGGTCGAGGAGGCCATCAGGCTGGTCCTGGCCACCGCGCCGGGCGAGCGGCCGATGCGCCCGGAGTTCGGCTGCGCCATCCACGACATGGTCTTCGCCCCGGTCAACGAGGCGACGGCGGGCCGCATCCAGCACGAGGTGTACGCCAGCCTCGACCGCTGGGAGCCGCGCATCGAGGTGCACGAGGTCGAGGTCAGCGCGGGCACCGAGCAGAGCGTGCTCTTCATCGACGTCCGCTACTCGATCCGCGGCACCAACAACCCGCGCAGCCTCGTTTTCCCCTTCTACGTCATCCCCTCCCACGAGGAGCCAGGCCCGGCCGGCGGGCCAGGCACCCCCCACGAAAGCGATCACTGATGGCCCTGCCCGCACCGAACCTCGACGACCGCCGGTTCCAGCAGTTCGTGGACGACGCCAAGCGCTACATCCAGCAGCGCGCACCCGAGTGGACCGACCACAACGTCTCCGACCCCGGCGTCACCCTGGTGGAGACCGTCGCCCACATGGCCGACCAGGTCGTCTACCGGCTCAACCGGGTGCCCGACAAGAACCACCTGGCCTTCCTCGACCTCGTGGGCATCACCCTCTTCCCGCCCACCGCCGCCCGCACCGACGTCACGTTCTGGCTCTCCGCACCCCAGGACGAGACGGTGCTGCTGCCCGCCGGAACCGAGGTGGCCACCCTGCGCACCGAGAGCGAGGAGGCGGTCGTCTTCGCCACCGAGCACGAACTCCCGCTGCCGCCCACCTCGTTGCGGCACCTGGTGGTCCAGCTGCACGGCGAACCGGTCACCGACAGGACCACCGACCTCGCCGAGCAGAAGGACGTGTTCTGCTTCGCCGAGGCCCCGCGCCCCGGTGACTGCCTGCTGTTCGGGCTGACCGCGGCGGCGCCGCACTGCGCGGTGGCCGTTGAACTGGACAGCCGGGTGGACGGCGTCGGCGTCGACCCGCGCCAGCCGCCCCTGGTGTGGGAGGCGTGGACGGAGGACGGCTGGCAGGAGTGCGAGATCGACCGGGACGGCACCGGCGGGCTCAACCGCCCCGGTGACGTCGTGCTGCACGTTCCCGGCGGCCATGTGCTCTCCCGCTCCGGCGGCCAGGAGGCCGGCTGGCTGCGCTGCCGGGTCACCGAGCCGCTGGCCAACCAGCCCTTCTACACGACCAGTCCGACGGTGCGCTCCGCGGACGCCTGCACCATCGGCGGCACCACCCCCGCGGTGCACGCCGAGACCGTCCTCGACGAGGCGCTCGGCGAGTCGACGGGACTGCCGGGCCAACGGCTGCGGCTCGCCCACGCACCCGTGGTGGGCGACAACCCGCCGCTGCTGCTGCAGAGCGCGGGGCGCGAGGGCTGGGAGGACTGGGCGGTCGTCCCGCACTTCGCCGCCTCAAGGCCGCAGGACCGGCACGTCACGCTGGACGCCACGACGGGCGAGGTCGCCTTCGGCCCCTCCGTCCGCGAACCCGACGGCACCCTGCGGCAGTACGGCGCCGTACCCGCGAAGGGAGCGGTGCTGCGCGCCCGCCGCTACCGCATCGGCGGCGGCCGGGCGGGCAACGTGGCCCGCGGCGCCGTCCAGGTGCTGCGCACCTCCGTGCCTTACGTCTCGGAGGTGGTCAACCGCGTGGCCGCCCGCGGTGGCGTCGAGGGGGAGACGGTCGAGGAGGCCAAGGTCAGGGCGCCCATCACGCTGCGCGCCCAGGAGCGCGCCGTGACCTTGCGCGACTACGAGGAACTGGCCCGCCGCGCCGCCCCCGAGACCGCGCGGATCACCTGCCTGGAGGGCCGCGAGAACGAGCACGGCTCGTACGCGGTCCGGGTCCTGGTCGTACCGCAGGCGGTGCCGGACCCGGGCGGCCGGCTGCGCTTCGAACAACTCGTGCCCGGCGACGCCCTGTTGCAGCGGATCACCCACCACCTCGACGAGCGGCGGCTGATCGGCACCCGGCTCGCGGTCGGGCCGCCCTACTACCAGGGCGTCACCGTCGTGGCCACCGTGCACGCCTTCAGGAGCGTGGACACCGACCGCGTGCGGCGCCAGGCGCACGACGCGCTCTACCGGCACCTGGACCCGCTGACCGGCGGCGTCGACGGGACCGGCTGGCCGTTCGGGCGGCCCGTGCAGTCCGGCGAGGTGTTCGCCGTGCTGCAGCGCGTCCCTGGCGTGGAACTGGTCGACGAGGTCACCCTCCACCCCGCCGACCCCCTGACCGGCAAGCGCGGTGAGGCGACCGACCGGATCGACCTCCAGGCACCGTCCCTGGTCTTCTCCTTCGACCACCGCGTCCGCGTGCTCGGGGGGACCTCGTGAGGGGATCGGTCGACGGGCTCGGCTCGTCCGCCCCGCTCGGCGCCATGCTGCCCGCCGTGTTCGCCGACGACGACCTCGCGCAGCGCTTCGTGGCCGGTCTCGACGAGGTCGTCGCGCCCATCCTGAACGTTCTCGACTGCCTGCCCGCCTACTTCGACCCGGCGCTGGCCCCCGTGGACTTCACCCGCTGGCTGGCCGACTGGGTCGGCGCCGAGACCGACGGCACCGAACCTGAGGCGAGGCTGCGCGCCGCCGTGGCCGCCGCCGCCTACCTGCACCGCGTCAGGGGCACCCGGCACGGCCTGGCCGAGACGGTGCGCCTGGCCTTCGGGGTCGAGCCGGAGATCACCGAGAGCGGCGGAGCGGCGTGGAGCGCCAGGCCGCTCGGCCCGTTCCCCGGCGAAGCCCGACCGTATCTGCACGTCACCGTGCGCCTCGACGACCCGGGCCCCGCGGACGAACACCGTCTGAGCGCCCTCGTGGCGGCCGCCCGCCCCGCCCACATGCCGTACACGGTCAAGGTGACCGCCGCCGAAAGGACCTCGGAACGATGACCACCCAGAACTGCGCCGATTGCGGTACGAGGGCAGAGCCGGACCAGTCGTTCTGCGACGCCTGCGGCGCCGTACTGAGCTGGGCCGGCCGCGCGGAGCCGGGCGCCTCCGGACGCACGGACAGGTCGCGTACGGAAAGTGCCCGTACCGACAGTGCCCGTACCGACAGTGCCCGTGCGGACAGTGCCCGTGCGGACAGTGCCCGTGCGGACAGGTCGCGTACGGATGGTGCGCGTACGGACGTGGTGCGGGAGGGGTCCCGTACGGACGGGACGCTCACATCGCCACGGTCGGTCCGTACGGCCGCCCCCGCGACCGCCGCCCCGCACGACAGCAGGTGGGAGGAGGAACGCACCGCCCCGACGGCCCGCACGGTCACGGGCACGGACGCCGGCGTTCCGGGACAGCACCGGCCCCCCGCCACCGACCCGGACCCGTACGCCGTCTCCCCCGAGCACGGTCCCGCGTCCGGCGCGGGCGCGGGCGCGGGAGGTGAGCGGCCCGAGGACCGCCGGGCCCGCTCCCTGCTCGTGCCGGTGGCCGACCCGGAGCCGCGCGCCGCCGAGTTCCCGTCGGTCGCACCCGTGTTGCCCGGCCGGCCCGACGCCGACCGGCCCCAGGTGCGTACCCCCGGCCACGAGGAGGGCGCCGCGGGCGGCCTCGCGTGCCCGTGGTGCGCCACCCCCAACCGCCCCGACCGGCACTTCTGCGCCCGTTGCGCGATGCCCATGACCCGCCGTGAGGAGCAGTTCCGCGGGCGCCTGCCGTGGTGGCGCCGCCTCCTGGGCTCCCGCGGCGGGGAGACCCCGTGGGCGGGTGACCGCCCCCGGCTGCGGCGCACCTTCGACAGCGTGCTGCGCTGGGTCGGCGCCGCCGTCGTGCTCGCCCTGCTGATCTTCCTGGGCATGAAGGCGCCGGCCGCCGTGCAGGCCACCAAGGACCACTTCGCCAAGCGGGCCCCGGTGTCGCCGGACGAGTTCACCGCGTCGCGTTCCTTCAAGGGACACCAACCGGCGCTCCTCTTCGACAAGTTGAGCAACACCTGGTGGGGGCCGGGCGTCTCGCAGACGGGCGAGGGCGAGTGGATCGAGGCCCGTTTCGACGAGCCGACCAGGCTGCTCGACCTGATCCTCACCCCCGGCGTCTCCAAGAACGCGAACCGGCTCGGCGAGTCCGCCCTGCCGCACCGGCTGAAGGCCACCGTCACCACCAAGGACGGCAGGACCACGACCCGCACGCTCATCCTGGACCAGGGTCCTGGCGGGCAGCGGCGCGCCTTCCGCGTCGCGGAAGTCACCAAGGTCCGCTTCACCGTGGAGTCCGCCTACGGCGCCTCCGCGAGCAAGCAGGTGGCGCTCGCCGAGATCGAGTTCTTCGGCCCCTCGCGGGGTGAGAACGCCTGAGCCCGGCGCCGCCCGCGAGGGGGTGACGGGCAGTCAAGGCCCGTTGTCAGTGCCTCCCCATAGTGTGAGTTCATCACTCGGGAAGCCTCGGAGAAGGAGCACAGCCATGTTCGCCAGCAGGATCCAGCACAAGGTGAACCACGTCGCGCTGGTAGTGGACTGCTCGGGTTCCATGCGTCCGCACCAGAGTCAGCTCATCAGGGTGGTCGACGAGTTCGTGGCGGGTCTCGCGGCCGAGTCGGACAGCCTCGGCCACGAGACCCGGATCAGCCTCTACTCCTTCGACCACCAGGTGGAGAACCTGGTCTGGGACATGGACGTGAAGCACCTGCCGTCGATGCGGGGCCTCTACCGGGTCAACAACGGCGCCACGGCCCTCATCGAGGCCTCGCTGAAGTCCCTGGACGACCTGGGTCACATATGGGAGGAGTACGGCGAGCACAGCTTCCTGCAGATCGTGGTGACGGACGGCGAGGAGAACGCCTCGGGCGGCGACAGACGGCACGACGGCGACATGAGCATCCTCGGCCCGTGGCTGGACAGGATCGCGGGGACGATGGGCTCCCTGCCCGGCCACTGGACCTCCGCGATCCTCGTGCCGAACTCGCTGGCCAAGCGCACCGCGCAGAACTACGGCTTCCCCGCGGGGAACATCGCAGTCTGGGACGCCGAGTCCCAGGCGGGCGTGGAGGAGGCCATCGGCACCGTGCGCGCCGCCGCCACCAACTTCCTGCGCGCCCGCGAGCAGGGTGTGCGCGGCACGAAGAACCTCTTCGCCGTCGGCCAGGACCTCTCGGTCGACGACGTGCGGGCGAACCTCGAACCGGTCCCCGCCGACAGGTACCGGCTCCTGAAGGTCGACAAGGAGATCGAGATCCGCCCCTTCGTCGACTCGCACCCGGGGGTCAGTTACGAACGGGGCTCTTGCTACTACCAGTTGGGCGCCCGCGCCCAGGTCCAGGCGAACAAGGAGGTCATCGTGGTCGAGAAGGACACCGACCGCGCCTACACGGGCGACGCGGCCCGCAGCCTGCTGTTCGGTACGGGCATCCAGGGGACCGTCTCGGTGAAGGCCGGCAACAACCCCAAGCTGGAGGTCTATGTGCAGAGCAAGTCGGTGAACCGCAAGCTCAAGCCGAACACCCGGTTGCTCATCCTGCTCTGAGCCGCTTGCCCGGAGTCGCCTGGCCGGGGTCGCCGTGCCCAGGGTCGCCTGACCGGGGCCGCCGTGCCCGGGGTCGCCGTGCCCGCGCTCAGAAGTTGAAGCTGTCGATGTTCTTGCTGTCGAAGACGGTCGGCCTGCCGAGGTCGATCACCCCGTCCTTGCCGACGGTGAACCGGCCCATCCCGCCGGCGGTGAAGACCTCGCCCTCCTTGCCGGTGATCTGCCCAGACGACAGCGCGACCGCGGTGTGCGCGGCCAGTTCGCCGAGCTTCGCCGGGTCCCACAGCTCGAACGCCTCGACGGTGCCGTTCTTGACGTACTTGCGCATGTCGTTGGGGGTGCCGAGGCCGGTGAGCGCGACCTTCCCCTTGTACTTGGAGCCGGACAGGTACTGCGCCGCTGCCTTGATGCCGACGGTCGTCGGCGAGACGATCCCGGCCAGCGAGGGGTGTTCCTGGAGGAGCCCCTGGGTCTGCTGGAAGGACTGCTGGGCGTCGTCGTTGCCGTAAGCGATCTTCACCAGCTTCATGTTCCGGTACTTCGGCAGCTTCAGCTCGTCCTTCATGAAGTCGATCCAGGTGTTCTGGTTCGTCGCGGTCTGCGCGGCGGACAGGATCGCTATGTCGCCCTTGTAACCGAGCTGTTCACCGAGCAGCTTCACCTGGGTACGGCCCAGGGCCTCGGCGCCGGACTGCGAGACGAAGGCGTGCCGGCAGTCGGTCTTGGTGTCTGAGTCGTAGGTGACGACCTTGATGCCGTTCTTCATGGCCTGCTTCAGCGCCGTGCAGAGGGCGCCGGGGTCCTGCGCGGACACGGCCATCGCGTCGACCTGCTGCTGGGTGAGCGTGTTGACGTAGGAGACCTGGCCGCTGGTGTCGGTCGCGCTGTTGGGACCGGTCTCCTTGTACGTGGAGCCCAGCGACTGCACGGCCTTCTCACCGCCCTTGTCGGCGGTCGTGAAGTACGGGTTGTTGACCTGCTTGGGCAGGAAGGCGACGGTCAGGCCCTTCTTGGTGGCCGCGCCCGGATCGGCCTTGGCCGCCGAGGACTTGGCGGAGTCGTCGTTCTTCGCCGAGTCCTTGGTGGTGCCGCCGCAGGCGGTGGCGGCGAGGGCGAGGCAGCTGACGGCGGCCAGCGTCGCACCGGCACGGCGCAGGGACGGAGGGAAGGGAGAGAACACGGTGGGCCCCTTTCGGGCGGGTGCGTGAGGTCAGCGGGAGGGGGAGGAAGCGGCGGCGGCCCGGCCGGCCCGCGCGGTGGCGAGCTGCCGCGCGGTCCGCGGTCCGAGCACGGAGACGATCAGCAGGACACCGGTGACGACGATCTGCGACTGCGCGGAGACGTCGAGCAGACTCATCGCGTTCTGCAGGGCGCCGAGCAGGAACACCCCGGCGACCGCGCCGCCGAGCGTGCCCTTGCCGCCGTCGAAGTCGATGCCGCCGAGCAGGACGGCCGCGACGACCGACAGCTCCAGGCCCATGGCGTTGTCGTAGCGGGCGCTCGCGTAGTGCAGCGCCCAGAACACACCGGTGAGCGCGGCCATCAGCCCCGTACAGACGAACAGCCACAGCCGGTGCCGCCTGACGCGGACCCCCGCGAAGCGGGCCGCCTCCTCGTTGGCGCCGATCGCGAAGAGCGAGCGGCCGAAGGGCGTGGCGTGCAGCACGACGACCGCGATCCCGAGCAGCACCAGGAACGGCAGGAATGCGTACGGGACGAAGGTGTCGCCGATCGGCTGCGACGCGAGGTCCAGGTACTGCGGAGGGAAGTCGGTGACCGCGTCCGAGCCGAGGACGATCTGCGCGATTCCCCGGTAGGCGGCCATCGTGCCGATGGTGACGGCGAGGGAGGGCAGCCCGAGCCTGGTCACCAGCAGACCGTTCACCAGGCCGCAGACCAGGCCGAGCACCAGGCACAGCGGGATGATCGTCTCGATGGCCATCCCGGCGTTCCACAGGGCGCCCATCACGGCCCCGGAGAGCCCGGCCGTGGAGGCCACCGACAGGTCGATCTCACCGGAGATCACCAGCATGGTCATGGGGAGCGCGATCAGCGCGATGGGCAGCGTGTTGCCGAGCAGGAACAACAGGTTGAGCGCGTTCCCGAAGCCGTCGACGAACCCGAACGACATCAGCAGGAGGACCACCAGAAGGGCGCCCACCACGGTGTCCCAGCGGACGGCACGGGTGAGGGGGAGTCAGCCATGGCGGGCGTTCCTCTTCTTCAGGGCCCTGGCGACGCGCAGGGCGACGACGCGGTCGACGGCGATGGCGAGGACGAGCAGCACGCCGTTGATGGCGAGCACCCAGACGGAGCTGACCCCCAGCGCGGGCAGCACGCTGTTGACCGAGGTCAGCAGCAGGGCGCCGAGCGCGGCCCCGTAGACGCTGCCGGAGCCGCCGGTGAAGGCGACGCCGCCGACCACGACGGCGCTGACCACGGTGAGTTCGTAGCCGGTGCCCGTGGCCGAGTCGACGTTGCCGAACCGGGCGAGGTACAGGGCGCCCGCCAGCCCCGCGAGCGCTCCGCACGCGGTGTAGGCGGCCAGGATCCGCCTGCGTACCGGAATGCCGGCCAGTCGCGCGGCCTCCGGGTGGGAGCCGAGCGCGTACAGCTCGCGCCCGCCGCCGAAGTGGCGCAGGTAGTAGGCGACGACGACCAGCACCGCGAGGGCGATCAGGGCGAGATACGGTACGGCCGAGATCCCGCCGGAGCCGAAGTCCACGAAGCCGCCCGGCAGGTCGGATGCGGTGATCTGACGGGGGCCGACCCAGATCGAGTCGATGCCCCGGATGACGTACAGCGTGCCGAGGGTCACCACGAGCGCGGGCACCTGGCCGAGGCTGACGAGCGCCCCGTTGAGCAGCCCGCAACCGACGCCCAGCAGCACCGCGAGTACGAGCGCGACGGCCGGGCTGCCGCCGCCCTGGAGGTGGTTGCCGGCGGCGAAGGCGCAGACGCCGAGGGTCGAGCCGACCGACAGGTCGACGTTCCTCGTGACGACGACGAGTGCCTGCCCGGTGGCGACCAGGACGAGGATGGTGGCGTTCAGGAGCAGGTCCCTGATGCCCTGCTCGGAGAGGAACTCGCTGTTGCCGGCCTGGGTGACGCCGATCATCACCAGGAACACCAGCAGGATCGCGAGTTCACGCACCTTGAAGACCCGGTCGACGAGTCTGGCGCCGCCCCGCGGTGCCGGACCGGTCGCGGTCGTGGCGCTCCCGGTCGTGGTCATGCGGCCCTCCCGGTCGCCGCGGCCATCACGGACTCCTCCGTGGCCCGCGCACGCGGGATCTCGGCGGTGAGCCGCCCCTCGTGCATCACCAGCACGCGGTCGGCCATGCCGAGGATCTCGGGCAGGTCGGACGAGATCATCAGCACCGCCACGCCCTCGGCTGCGAGCGCGGAGAGCAGCCGGTGCACCTCGGCCTTGGTGCCGACGTCGATGCCGCGGGTCGGCTCGTCGACGATCAGCACCCGCGGCCCGGTGGCCAGCCACTTGGCGAGTACCACCTTCTGCTGGTTGCCGCCGGACAGGGTGGCGACGGCGTCAGCCATCCGCGCGTACTTGACCTGGAGCTTCAGCGCCCAGTCGAGGGACCGGCTGCGTTCCGCGCGCCGGTCCACGAGCCCCGCCCGTACCGTCGAACGCAGCCCGGTGAGGCCGATGTTGCGCTCGATGGACATGCCCATCACCAGGCCCTGGGCCCGTCGGTCCTCCGGTACCAGGGCCAGCCCGGCGGCCATCGCGGCGCTCGGCGCACCGCTGACGAGGGCGCGGCCCTCGACCTCGACGGTCCCCGCGTCCCGGCGGTCGACGCCGAAGACGGCGCGGGCGACCTCGCTGCGGCCGGCCCCGACGAGCCCGGCCAGGCCCACGATCTCACCGCGCCGCACCTCGAAGGAGATGTCGGTGAAGACGCCTTCGCGGGTCAGCCTGTGCACGCGCAGCGCGACCTCGCCCACCTCGGTGTGCTGCTTCGGGTAGAGCTCGTCGAGATCGCGGCCGACCATGCGGCGCACCAGGTCGTCCTCGGTGAGGCCCGCGACGGGTTCGTCGGCTATCAGAGCGCCGTCGCGCAACGTCGTGACCCGCCGGCAGAGTGCGAAGACCTCCTCAAGCCGGTGCGAGATGAAGAGGATCGCGGCGCCCTGCTCGCGCAGCGTGCGCACCACCGCGAAGAGGCGGGCGACCTCGCTGCCGGTGAGCGCGGCCGTCGGCTCGTCCATGATCAGTACCCGGGCGTCGAAGGAGAGCGCCTTGGCGATCTCGACGATCTGCTGGTCCGCGATGGAGAGCCCGCGCGCGGGCCGGTCGGGGTCGAGGTCGACACCGAGGCGTGCGAACAGCGTGGCCGCTGCGGAGTTGACGGCCCGGTGGTCGATCCGGCCGAGGCTGCGCCGGGGCTGGCGCCCCATGAAGATGTTCTCGGCGACGGAGAGGTCGGGGAAGAGGGTGGGCTCCTGGTAGATGACCGCGATCCCGGCGTCCCGGGCGTCCTTGGGGCCGTGCAGGACGACGGGATCACCGTCGAGCAGGACGGACCCGGCGTCCGGGCGGTGGACACCGGCGAGGATCTTGATGAGGGTGGACTTGCCCGCGCCGTTCTCACCGGCGAGAGCGTGTACTTCCCCTGCGTGGAGTCGCAGGGACACACCGTGCAGGGCGCGCACGGCCCCGAAGGACTTGGTGAGACCCTGCACGGCCAGGACGGGAGGCTCTTTCATGGGATGGCACCGATCGGGTCTGAAGGGCCGGCTGGGAAGGGGGAGCGCCGACCGAAGGAAGGTGAACGGCCGTCCGAGAAAGGGGAGTTGCGGGGCCGGCCGGAAGGTGGAGCGGCAGGAGGTCCCGGGGCCGGCCGTTGGCGCAGCCGCTGTATGAAAGGTTTCAAAGAGATGGCACGGAAGCTAGCCCCGCACCCAGGGCGGCGTCAATGGTGGGGACGTGGAAATCCGATGGCACAGACGTGGAAGTCCACGAAGCGTGCGCAGGCCCGTCCGAACCCTTGACACGGCAGTTCCCCCACCCTAGTTTCCTCGACTGAAACGATTCACCGCCGAGTCGTAGGGAGCTCAGTGTGATCAGCAGGCGACGACTGCTCAGCACGACCGCCACAGCAGCTGTGGCGACCGCCCTGACGTCCGCAGTACCGGGCGCCGCCCAGGCGTCCCCCGCCCCCGGAGCCGCCGCCGGAGGAACCGGGGCGGCCGGGGCCGTACGCGTGACCGCGCCCACCGTCGAGTACGCGCAGCACCCGCTCGGGCTCGACGTGCCCCGCCCCAGGCTGAGTTGGCCCCTGGTCTCCGACGCGCCGGAGCTGGCCCAGAGCGCCTACCGGATCCGGGTGGCGAGCTCACCCGGGCGCCTCGCCGAACCCGACGTGTGGGACAGCGGAAAGGTGGCCTCCCGGGATTCGGCCCTGGTTCCCTACGCGGGCCCCGCGCTCAAGTCCCGTACCCGTTACTACTGGTCGGTCCAGGTCTGGGACGAGAAGGACCGCGCCTCCGCGTGGAGCGAGCCATCCTGGTGGGAGACCGGTCTGGGCGTGGCGTCCGACTGGGCCGCGAAGTGGATCGCCGCGCCCGCGGCACTGGTCGGCGCCCCGGCGCTCGACGAGGCCTCCTGGATCTGGTTCGCCGAGGGTGACCCGGCCACCGAGGCCCCCGCGGGGACCCGCTACTTCCGCGGCTCCGTGGACGTCCCCGCAGGCGTGGTCAGGGCGCGCCTGGTCATGAGCGCCGACGACGGTTTCACCGCCCATGTGAACGGAGTGCGGGCCGCGCACGTCGAGGCGGACGGCCCCGCCGACAACTGGCGCCGCCCGGTCCTCGTCGACGTGACCTCGCAGCTGCGCCCCGGCGCCGCGGTGATCGCCGTGGCCGCGACGAACGCCACGGTGAGCCCGGCAGGCCTCATCGGCCTGCTCGAACTGACCACCGCGGACGGGGTGCGCACCTTCACCACCGGCACCGCCTGGAAGGCCACCGACAAGGAGCCGTCCGGCGACTGGCGCGCGACCGGGTACGACGACGGGGCCTGGCAGCCGGCCAAGGACGTCGCACGGTGGGGGGCCGGTCCGTGGGGGAAGGTGACAACGTTGTCGGATCCCGTGGTACAACTGCGCCACGAGTTCCGCCTGAAGAACCGGAAGATCGCACGGGCCCGGCTCCACTCCACCGCCCTCGGGCTGTACGAGGCACAGATCAACGGCCGCCGGGCGGGCGACGACCGCCTCGCACCCGGCTGGACGGACTACCGCACCCGGGTGCAGTACCAGACGTACGACGTGACGCCATTGCTCAGGCCGGGCGTCAACGCCCTCGGCGTGAGCGTGGCCACCGGCTGGTACGCGGGGAACGTCGGCATGTTCGGCCCCCACCAGTACGGCGAACGCCCTGCTTTCCTCGGGCAGTTGGAGGTCACCTACACCGACGGCACGAGCGAGCGGGTGCTGTCGGGCACCGGCTGGCGGGTCGCCCTCGGCCCCGTCACGAGCGCCGACATCATGTCCGGCGAGCACTACGACGCCCGCCGGGAGACCGCCGGCTGGGCGAGCCCCGGGTTCGACGACTCCGCCTGGTCGCCCGCCGAAGCGGTGGAGCGGACGGGCGCTGCCGTGGTCGCCGAGGTCGGTGGCCCCACCCGCGCGGTCCAGGAGGTCCCCGCCAGGAAGGTCACCGAGCCCAAGCCCGGCGTCTTCGTGTACGACCTCGGCCAGAACATGGTCGGTGCGGTCCGGCTCACCGTCTCCGGCGCGGCGGGGACGGTCGTCACCCTGCGCCACGCGGAGGTGCTCAATCCGGACGGCACGATCTACACGACCAACCTCCGCACCGCCCGCGCCACCGACACGTACACCCTCAAGGGCGGCGGCGAGGAGAGGTACGAGCCGCGGTTCACCTTCCACGGCTTCCGCTACGTCGAGGTGACGGGCTACCCGGGCAGGCCGCCGCTCAGCGCGGTCACGGGCCGGGTCGTGCACACCGACGCGCCCCTCACCATGGACTTCTCCACCAACCTGCCGATGCTCAACCAGCTGCACAGCAACATCACCTGGGGGCAGCGCGGCAACTTCGTGTCCGTACCCACCGACACTCCCGCGCGTGACGAGCGGCTCGGCTGGACCGGTGACATCAACGTCTTCGCGCCGACGGCCGCCTACAACATGGCGGCCGGGCGCTTCCTCACCAAGTGGCTCGTCGACCTGCGCGACGGCCAGGCCGACGACGGCGCGTTCACCGACGTGGCCCCCATGGTCGGCACGGTCGGCGCGGGCGCGGCGGGCTGGGGCGACGCCGGGGTGACCGTGCCCTGGGCGCTGTACCAGGCGTACGGCGACACCCGGGTCCTGGAGGAGTCCTGGCCCTCGATGGTGAAGTGGCTCGACTACCTGGAGAAGCACAGCAGCGGCTTCCTGCGGCCTGCGGAGGGCTACGGCGACTGGCTCAACATCCAGGACGAGACGCCCAAGGACGTCATCGCCACCGCGTACTTCGCGCACGCCGCCGACCTGGTGTCCCGGGCGGCGAAGGCACTCGGCAAGGACCCGGCGCCCCACACCGCGCTCTTCACCGGTGTGCGCGACGCCTTCCGCGCAGCCTACGTCTCGGGCGGCAAGGTGAAGGGTGACACGCAGACCGCGTACGTCCTCGCGCTGTCCATGGACCTGCTCGCCGACGCCGACCTGACCCCCGCGGCCGACCGGCTGGTCGAACTCGTCAGGGCCAAGGGATGGCACCTGTCGACCGGCTTCCTCGGCACGCCGCGGCTGCTGCCCGTGCTCACCGCCACCGGGCACACCGACGTCGCCTACCGGCTGCTCACCCAGCGGTCCTTCCCGAGCTGGGGCTACCAGATCGACCGGGGCGCGACGACGATGTGGGAGCGCTGGGACTCCATCAGGCCCGACGGCAGCTTCCAGGACGCCGGCATGAACTCCTTCAACCACTACGCCTACGGCTCGGTGGGGGAGTGGATGTACGCGAACATCGCGGGCATCGCCCCGGCCGAACCCGGCTTCCGCAAGGTCCTCGTCCGGCCCCGTCCCGGCGGCGGGGTGACCCGGGCCCAGGGGCGTTACGACTCGGTGCACGGGCCGATCTCGACCAGCTGGAGCACGGAGGGCGGCGCCTTCCGGCTCACCGTCTCGGTGCCCGCCAACACCACGGCGGAGGTGTGGATCCCGGCGGCGAAGGCCCAGCAGGTGGGCCACGGCGCGGCGCGGCCGCTCCGCACCGAGGACGGCTGCGCGGTGTTCGCCGTCGGCTCCGGCACCCACCGCTTCACGGCAGGAGGTAACCGGGCATGACGGGGCGAGAGACGCGCGGCGAAGCGGAGTCGCAGGCCGCGCCGGACCGGCGCGCGGTGCTGGGGGCGGGCGTCGGCGGCGCGCTGGCCGCCGCGACCGCGGGCCTGCCGCTCGTGACGGCGGCCCCCGCGGCGGCCGGGACGCCGAGGACGGCCGGCGCCCTCCCTGCCGCCGGTGCCTGGCACCGGTACGTGAAGGCGCCGTCCAGCCGGACGGTGCGCCCGGTGCGCGTCGTACGGACGACCGGGGACGTGAGCGCCCCCGACGCCCTCCTCACCCCCGGGGGCAAGGTCACCGTGCTGCGCAGGGACAAGCCGCCCGCGACGCCACGCTGGCCGCAGGGGACCACCGCCGAGGCGTCCTCCACGCACCCGGGCAACAACGGGAGCGACGGAGCGCCGCGCCGCTACGACGCGACGAACGCCGTCGACGGTGACCTCGGCACCTTCTGGAACGACGACACGGAACACGACTTCCCCGACACGCTGACCCTCACCACCCCCCAGGAGCAGGAGCTCTCCGGAGTGACGG
This sequence comes from Streptomyces sp. NPDC091272, assembly GCF_044757485.1. Lineage (NCBI taxonomy): Bacteria > Bacillati > Actinomycetota > Actinomycetes > Kitasatosporales > Streptomycetaceae > Streptomyces > Streptomyces sp. NPDC091272. Next base: position 56,414 of record NZ_JBIVVC010000014.1, on the reverse strand, counting down.
TGCTCTCCAGCACCGACGGGGTGCCCACCGCCTTCACGGTGGCGGTACGTGCCGGAACCGACTGGCGGACGGTCGCCACGGTCACCGGCAACAGCGCCGTGCAGCGGGCCGTCCGCTTCGCCGCGCCGGTCACGACGACCGGGGTGCGCATCACCGTGACCGCCGTCCAGGACCTCGGCCGGGGCGTGTTCACCCGGATCAACGAGGTCTGGCCGCGGGCGTTGGAACCGGTTGCCGCGCCGAGCGTCACCCTCGACTTCGGCAAGGTCGTCGTCGGGTACCCGGAGGTCGCCTTCGCCTGGGCGTCCGACAACCTCCCGGGTGTACGGCTCGCGTTCTCCGAGACCCTGCAACACCTCACCGACCGCTCCGACTTCACCCGCGCCGACCAGGCGGGCGGCGCTGGCCGGGGCACCGACCAGTACGCCGTCCCGGCGCGCGGCGCCCGCTGGACCGACACCAAGGGCTACGGAGCGGACGGGGACAAGCTCTACGCCGACGGGCTGCACGGCTTCCGCTACCTCAAGATCACCCTGGACGCGCTGCCGTCCGACGCGCCGGCCGCGCAGCCGTGGGGCGCCGTCGCCGTCGACGCCGTGTCGCTGGACTTCACCGCCTACCTCGGCACCCCCGCCTCCTACCGGGGCTGGTTCCTCTGCTCCGACGAGGAGCTCAACCGCTACTGGTACGGCGCCTCGTACACCAACGAACTGGTCGTCGACACCTTCCGCAAGGACGACGTGGACCCCCGCGACGCGTTCAGCGAGTCGCTGGAGGGCAAGCTGGTGCTGCACGACGCGCCCAAGCGGGACCGCGACCCCTACGTCGGTGACGTGGCGGTGGCGGGCCGCACCCTCTACCTCACCCACGACGAGGTGGCCGGGGCCGCCCGCAACGTGCTGGCCGACCTCGCCGAGCACCAGCGCGCGGACGGCTGGATACCGCCGGCCTCCATCAACCGCTACACCCTCCCGCTGTTCGACTACCCGCTGTGGTGGGTGACGTGCAGCTGGGACTACCTCCTCTACACCGGCGACCGCGGTTACGCGGAGCGCTACTTCCCGCAGCTGGTCAAGGTGCTCGACACCTGGTACCCGAGCGTGACCGACGAGGCGGGCCTGCTCAGCAAGGGGCTCAACGGCACGGCCGACTACGGCGACTACGCGTTCCTCGGCCGCACCGGCCGGGTCACGTACTACAACGTCAACTACGTGCAGGCACTGCGCGACGCGGCCCGCATCGCGGAGCACCTGAGCCGCGGCGCGGACGCCCGCCGGTGGCAGGAACGCGCGGACCAGGTGGCCCGGGCCGTCAACACCCATCTGTGGGACGAGTCGGCGGGCGCCTACCTGGACTCCGCCACCGGCCCGGTCCGGCACGCGCAGGACGGCAACGCCATCGCCGTCACCTCGGGCGTCGCCGACCCGGAGCAGGCGGCCTCGGCCCTCGCCCACCTGGACCGCACGACCAGGTGCCGGTACGGCAACGCCTTCATGGACAACGACACGCTCTTCGGCGGCGCGTCCCAGCGCGTGTACGCGTTCACCTCCTACCCGGAGCTGGTGGCCCGCTTCGAGACCGGTCTGGCCGACTCCGCGGTCGACCAGATCAGGCGCACCTACGGGTGGATGGACGGCCACGACCCCGGCACCACCCACTGGGAGGGCATCGGCCCCGGCGGCTCGCTGTACGAGGGCGCCTACACGAGCATGGCGCACGGCTGGTCGACGGGTGTGCTGCCCGCGCTCACCCACCAACTCCTCGGCGCGAAACCGGTGTCGCCCGGGTACGCCGACTGGGAGGTGCGCCCGCACCCGGGGCCCGTCACCTGGGCGCAGGGTGAACTGCCCACCCCGCACGGGGTGCTGGGGGTGGAGTGGATCCGCTCCGGTACGGCGTTCACGCTGACCGTGCGGGCGCCCCGGGGCACCCGTGGCGCAGTCGCGCTGCCCACGGAAGGACACCGGGTGAGCGTACGGGCCGACGGCCGGGCCCTCTGGGAGAACGGCAGGGCCGCAGCGCCAGGGGTGCGCGCGGACGCCGGTCGCGTCACGCTCTCCGGGATCACCCACGGCACCCACCGGTTCACCGTGCAGCGCGAGGACTGAGCCCCGACCGGCCGCGGGCCGTCCGCCGATGCCGGCCTCCCCGGCCCGGCCCCGGCGGGTGCCCCGGGCGCACACCCCATCTGATGAGTCGTTTCAAACCGTTCGTGATCGTGATCAAGGAGTCCCGTGTGATGTCTGTCGAGACCGCGGAGAGCACCGCGGCCGCCACCGACACCGGTGTGGTGACCAAGCAGCAGTGGAAGTGGACGGCGCTGGCAGGGATGGCCTCCTACCTCGACGCCGGTTCGATCGTCGCCCTCGGTTCCGGCCTGGCCCTGTTCCAGGACGAGATGGGGCTGTCCGGCGACGCGGTCGGCACCCTCACCGCCATCGGGCCCAACGCCCTGGGCGCGGCGATCGGCGCCTTCGTCGGCGGCCGGCTGGGCGACAAGCTGGGCCGCAAGCGGATATACCAGTACGACCTGCTCGTCTACGCGGCGGCCATCCTGCTCATCGTGTTCGCCGCCAACCCGGCGATGCTGTTCGCCGGCACCTTCTTCGTCGGTCTCGCGGTCGGCGCCGACGTGCCCACCTCGCTCGCCCTGGTCGGTGAGTTCTCGCCGGCGAAGGCGCGCGGCAGGCTGATGGGGCTGACCCAGGTCACCTGGAACCTCGGTCCCGTCGTCGTGCTGCTGTTCGCCTGGGCGGTGTCGGACCTCGGTCTGCTGGGGATCCGGCTCGTCTTCCTCCATCTGTTCCTGGTCGCGCTCGTCACCTACGGGCTGCGGCGCGGGATGACCGAATCGGCCGTGTGGAAGTCGGCGGCGCAGTCCGGGCAGGCGGCCAAGGCGCGGGTCCGCGACCTGCTCAGCGGCCCCAACCTGCGCGCCCTGCTGTACACCGGCGGCATCTACCTGTTCTGGAACCTCGCGGCGGGTACCAACGGCATCTTCACCCCGTACATGGTCAAGACCCTCGGGGCGGGCAGCCAGGCGACCAGTGTGCTGCTGTCCTGCGCGGGCTTCGCGCTGGCGATCGTGGGCACGGTCGCGATCTACATGCGCCTCTCGGACCGCGGGCACCGCTACCGCAGGGCGATGTGGATCACCGGTTCGGTCATGCAGATCACTGCGTACGCGCTCTTCCTGGTGCTCCCCTTCACCCTGTCGACGATCGTCTTCAACGTCTTCCTCTTCGGCATCGGCCAGACCATGGCGGGCGAGGGCTTCTACAAGACCGTCAGCCAGGAACTCTTCCCGACGATGCTGCGGGGCACCGCCCAGGGCATCTCGTTCGGGGTCGCCCGGGTCTTCCTGGGCATCTGGTCCTTCTTCGTTCCCTCCCTCGCGAGCACCGGGATCACCACGGTCGCCGCGTTCCTGACGGGCTGTCTGCTCATTTGCGGCGTCATCGGCCTGTTCATGCCGAACACCGCAGGAAAGTCCCTCGAACAGCTGGAACGCGAACGCGCCACCGGCTGAGACGGACCGCGACGGCGGCGTCCGTTCCGTTGACAGGCGCCTCGGGTGCCGCTTAGCGTCAGTTATTGAATCGTTTCACAACGATCGTCCAACAGGAGAGTCATGACCGGGTCCACAGCACACGAGGCACGGACGGCGGCCGCCAAGGCCGTCCTGAAGCGCCAGGCGATCGAGACGCCTTCCTGGGGTTACGGCAACTCCGGTACCCGCTTCAAGGTGTTCGCCCAGGCGGGCGTCCCGCGCACCCCGCGGGAGAAGCTCGACGACGCCGCGCAGGTCCACCAGTTCACCGGTGCGGCGCCGACCGTCGCCCTGCACATCCCGTGGGACCGGGTCGAAGGGCCGGGCGGTTACGACGCACTCGGCAAGTACGCCCAGGAGCGCGGCGTCCGGCTCGGCACGATCAACGCCAACGTGTTCCAGGACGACGACTACAAGCTCGGCAGCGTCACCAACCCGGAGCCCGCGGTCCGCCGCAAGGCTCTCGCGCACCTCCTGGAGTGCGTCGACATCATGGACGCCACCGGGTCGCGCGATCTGAAGCTGTGGTTCTCCGACGGCACCAACTACCCGGGCCAGGACGACCTCAGGGCCCGTCAGGACCGGCTGGCCGAGGCGCTGCACACCGTGTACGAGCGGCTCGGCGACGACCAGCGGCTGGTGCTGGAGTACAAACTCTTCGAGCCCGCCTTCTACGCCACCGACGTGCCGGACTGGGGCACCTCGTACGCGCACTGCCTGAAGCTGGGCGACCGGGCGAAGGTGTGCGTGGACACCGGGCACCACGCGCCCGGCACCAACATCGAGTTCATCGTGGCGTTCCTGCTGCGGGAGGGGAAGCTCGGCGCCTTCGACTTCAACTCCCGCTTCTACGCCGACGACGACCTGATGGCGGGGGCCGCCGACCCCTTCCAGCTCTTTCGCATCCTGTACGAGGTGCGGCGCGGCGGCGGTCTGGAGGCCGGCTCGGGCATCGCGTTCATGCTCGACCAGTGCCACAACATCGAGGCCAAGATCCCGGCGGTCATCCGCTCGGTGATGAACGTGCAGGAGGCCACGGCCAAGGCGTTGCTGGTCGACGACGAAGCCCTGGCGGACGCTCAGCGCGCGGGCGACGTGCTGGCCGCGAACGCCGCGCTGATGGACGCCTACAACACGGACGTACGGCCGCTGCTGGCCGAGGTGCGCGAGGAGCAGGGGCTCGGCCCCGACCCGGTCGCGGCGTACCACGCGTCGGGCTGGGCCGAGCGGATCGTCACCGGCCGCACCGGCGGGCAGCAGGCGGGCTGGGGGGCGTAACACCACGACCAGGGCGGTGCGCCGCCTCCCCGCCTCCCCGCCGCCCCGCACGCCGTACGCCGCCCCGTACGCCGTCCCACCGTGCCGTACGCCGTCCCGCCGCCCCGCACGCCGCCCCGCACGCCGCCCCGCACGCCGTCCCGCCGTCCCGCCGTCCCGCACGCCTCCGTACCACCACGCACGCTTCCGCGCCGCCACGCGCGTCCCCGTGCCGCCCGTATCTCACGAAGGACTTGAGAACCCCATGACTCCCCATTCCGAAGCCGCCGCCGCACTCATCGCCCGCTCGCACCGGCTCGGCGCCGATCCGCGCAACACCAACTACGCGGGCGGCAACACGTCCGCGAAGGGAACCGAGGCCGACCCGGTGACCGGCGGCGAGGTCGAGCTCCTCTGGGTCAAGGGCAGCGGCGGCGACCTGGGGACGCTCACCGCCGACGGACTGGCCGTGCTGCGCCTCGACCGGCTGCACGCGCTCAAGGACGTGTACCCGGGGGTGGAGCGCGAGGACGAGATGGTGGCCGCCTTCGACTACTGCCTGCACGGCAAGGGCGGTGCGGCGCCGTCCATCGACACGGCGATGCACGGCCTGGTGGACGCCGCGCACGTCGACCATCTGCACCCCGACTCCGGCATCGCGCTCGCCTGCGCGGCCGACGGCGAGAAGCTGACCGCGGAGTGCTTCGGCGACAGCGTGGTGTGGGTGCCGTGGCGGCGGCCGGGATTCCAGCTCGGCCTGGACATCGCCGCGGTCAAGGAGGCCAACCCGCGGGCGATCGGCTGTGTGCTGGGCGGGCACGGGATCACCGCCTGGGGCGACACGGCAGAGGAGTGCGAGGAGCGCTCGCTGCACATCATCCGTACCGCCGAGACCTTCCTCGCCGAGCACGGCAGGGCGGAGCCCTTCGGCCCGGTGATCGAGGGCTACGCGGCGCTGGGCGCGGCCGAACGCAGGGCGCGCGCCGCGGCCCTGGCCCCGCTGGTCCGGGGCCTCGCCTCGCAGGACCGCCCGCAGGTCGGCCACTTCGACGACTCGGGCACCGTTCTCGACTTCCTCGCCTCCGCCGGGCACCCGCGGCTCGCGGCACTCGGCACCTCCTGCCCCGACCACTTCCTGCGGACGAAGGTCAGGCCGCTGGTCCTCGACCTGCCGCCGTCCGCGCCGCTCGACGAGGCGGGCGCCCGCCTCAAGGAACTGCACGCCGCCTACCGCGAGGAGTACGCCGCCTACTACGCACGGCACGCCGTCGACGGTTCACCCGCCATGCGCGGCGCCGACCCGGCGATCGTGCTGGTGCCCGGCGTCGGCATGTTCAGCTTCGGCAAGGACAAGCAGACGGCGCGGGTCGCGGGCGAGTTCTACCTCAACGCCGTCAACGTGATGCGCGGTGCCGAGGCCGTCTCCTCGTACGCCCCGATCGAGGAGTCGGAGAAGTTCCGCATCGAGTACTGGGAGTTGGAGGAGGCCAAGCTCCGCAGGATGCCGAGGCCGCGACCGCTGGCGACCCGGGTCGCGCTGGTCACGGGCGCAGGCAGCGGCATCGGCAAGGCGATCGCGCACCGGCTCGTCGCGGAGGGCGCGTGCGTGGTGGTCGCCGACCTCGACACCGCCGGTGCGACGGCCGTGGCGGACGAGCTGGGCGGCCCCGACAAGGCGGTCGCGGTCACCGTCGACGTGACGTCGGAGGAACAGATCGCGGCGGCCTTCGACGCCGCGGTGCTGGCCTTCGGCGGGGTCGACCTGGTGGTGAACAACGCGGGCATCTCCATCTCGAAGCCGCTCCTGGAGACCACCGCGAGGGACTGGGACCTCCAGCACGACATCATGGCCCGCGGGTCGTTCCTGGTCGCACGCGAGGCGGCCCGGGTGATGCAGGCCCAGGGCATGGGCGGCGACATCGTCTACATCGCCTCGAAGAATGCCGTGTTCGCAGGCCCGAACAACATCGCCTACTCGGCGACCAAGGCCGACCAGGCCCACCAAGTCCGTTTGCTGGCAGCCGAGTTGGGCGAGCACGGCATCCGCGTCAACGGGGTGAACCCGGACGGTGTCGTGCGCGGCTCGGGAATCTTCGCAGGTGGCTGGGGTGCGCAGCGCGCGGCGACGTACGGCATCGAGGAGGAGAAGCTCGGCGAGTTCTACGCCCAACGGACGCTCCTCAAGCGCGAGGTGCTACCCGAGCACGTGGCGGGCGCGGTGTTCGCACTCACCGGGGGCGACCTGTCCCACACCACGGGGCTGCACATCCCGGTGGACGCGGGCGTCGCGGCGGCGTTCCTGCGCTGAGCGGGCGTGCGGGGGCCGGGCGCCCGGTTCGGCTGCCGCCGGTGTCGGGGCGGATGCGTCTCTGCGGCCGGCGTCTGCGGTCGGCGCCCGACCCCGGCTTCGGCCTCCGGCCCCGGCTTCGGCCTCCGGCCCCGGCTTCGGCCTCCGGCCCCGACCTCCGCCCCCGCCCCGCGCCCCCGTCGCGCCCCGCCCCGGTCACCCCGCCCCAGTCACCCCGCCCGTACTCCTGCTCCGTGAGGACACCGTGCCGCCCAGTTGCTCCCTGCCCTTTGCCGCCGTGGACCTCGGTGCGTCCAGTGGGCGCGTGATGACCGCGCGTGTCGGTCCCGACGTGCTGGACCTGACGGAGGTGCACCGCTTCGCCAACCGGCCGGTGCGGGCGGGCGCCACCCTGCACTGGGACATCCTCAACCTGTACGCGGGAGTGCTCGACGGGCTGCGCGCGGCGGGCCCGGTGGCGTCCGTCGGCATCGACAGCTGGGCCGTGGACTACGGACTGCTCGATGCCGAAGGAGCGCTGCTGGGCAACCCGGTGCACTACCGCGACGGACGTACGGACGGCATCGCGGCGAAGGTGTGGGCGAAGGTCCCGCCCGCCGAGCTGTACGCGGCGACCGGCCTCCAGTACGCGCCTTTCAACACGCTGTACCAGCTCGTCGCCGCGCAGGGTTCGCCGCAACTGGCCGCCGCCGAGCGGCTGTTGCTCATCCCTGACCTGCTCACGTACTGGCTGACCGGCCGGGCGGGCACCGAGCTCACCAACGCCTCGACCACCCAGCTCGTCGACCCGCGCACGGGCGGCTGGGCGCACGGCGTCGCCGAGCGCCTCGGCATCGACCTGAGCCTCTTCGCCCCGCTGCGCGCACCCGGTGACGCCGCCGGGCTGCTGCTGCCGCACGTGCTGGAGGAGACCGGGCTCGAAGGGCCGGTGCCAGTGACCGCTGTCGGCTCCCACGACACCGCGTCGGCGGTCGCCGCCGTACCGGCCACCGAGGGCAGCGCCTTCGCGTACATCTGCACCGGCACCTGGTCCCTGGCCGGGCTCGAACTCGACGCGCCCGTGCTGACCGAGGCGAGCCGCGCCGCCAACTTCACCAACGAGCTGGGCCTGGACGGCACCGTCCGTTACCTGCGCAACATCATGGGGCTGTGGCTGCTCCAGGAGTGCCTGCGGGACTGGGGCGGCCCCGAGCTCGGCGGGCTGCTGCGGGACGCCGGGCAGGTGGCGCCGCTGCGGTCGGTGGTGGACGCGGGTGACGAGACCTTCCTGGCGCCGGGCAGGATGCCGCGGCGCATCGCGGACGCCTGCCGGGCCTCCGGGCAGCCCGTTCCGCGTACTCCGGCCGAGACGACCCGGTGCATCCTCGACTCACTGGCCCTCGCGCACCGGCGGGCCGTCGAGGACGCGGCCCGTCTCGCCGGGCGCACGGTCGACGTGGTGCACATCGTGGGCGGCGGTGCGCGCAACGCACTGCTCTGCCAGCTGACCGCAGACGCCTGCGGGCTCCCCGTCGTCGCGGGGCCGGCCGAGGCGGCGGCGCTGGGCAACGTACTCGTCCAGGCGCGCGCCCACGGCCTGGTCGGTGACCGGCAGGCGATGCGACAACTCCTGGTAGGAACACAGCCGTTGCAGCGCCACGAACCACGCGGCAACCACACCGCGTGGCGCGCCGCCGAGCAGCGTTTCGACCCGAGGTGAGGCGTACGGGCGCGCAGCAGACGGCCCCGCCCGCCACCGGGGCACCGGACGTGCGAGATTTGACGGATGTACGAGACGAAGGGGCCGCCATGCGCGTCGCACTGTTCCTGACGTGTGTCAACGACACGCTCTATCCGGACACGGGCCGTGCAGTGGTGAAGCTCCTGGGCAGGCTGGGCGTCGAGGTCGACTTCCCGCAGGCCCAGACCTGCTGCGGACAGGCGCACTACAACACCGGCTACCGGCACGAGGCGGAGCCGCTCGCCAGGAAGTTCGCCCGGGACTTCGCCGGTTACGACACGATCGTGACGCCGTCCGGTTCGTGCGGCGCGATGGTGCGCGAGCTCTATCCGCGGATGGGCGAGCGGGCCCGCGCCGAGGGCCGGGGCGGCGGGCTCGCGGCCGCGCTCGCCCCCGTCGTGCCGAAGACGTACGAACTCACCGAGTTCCTGGTGGACGTGCTCGGCGTGACGGACGTCGGTGCGTACTACCCGCACACGGTGACCTACCACCCCACCTGCCACGGGCTGCGCTCCCTCGGACTCGCGGACAAGCCGCTGCAACTCCTCGGTGCGGTCGAAGGACTTGAGCTGCGGGAGCTGCCCGGTGCGAGCGAGTGCTGCGGATTCGGCGGCACCTTCGCCCTGAAGAACTCCGACGTCTCGGCGGCGATGGCCGCCGACAAGGTCCGCAGCGCGGAGGCGACCGGCGCCGAAGTGCTGTGCGCCGCCGACAACTCCTGCCTGATGCACATCGGCGGCACCATGACCCGCCTGCACACCGCGGTGCGGCCGGTCCACATCGCTGAGATCCTCAGCAGCACGGCGGCGGACCACTCGCCGGGGACCGCGGGGATCAGCAGCACGGCGGCAGACCACGCGCCGGGGGCCGCGGGGAGCCCGGCGGCCGGCACAGCAGAGGAGCCCCTGACATGAGCGGCACGTATCTCGGCATGCCCGCGTTTCCCAAGGCCGCCCACGACGCGGTGCGCGACACGACGCTGCGCGCCAATCTCCGGCACGCGACGCACACCATCCGCGACAAGCGGGCCAAGGCCGTGGCGGAGCTCGACGACTGGGCGCAGCTGCGCGAGGCCGGAAAGCAGATCAAGGACCACACGCTGCACCATCTCGACCACTACCTGGAGCAGTTGGAGCAGTCCGTCACCGCCGCAGGCGGCACGGTGCACTGGGCCGTCGACGCGGCCGAGGCGAACCGGATCGTGACCCAGCTGGTGCGCGAGGCCGGTGAGACGGAGGTGGTCAAGGTCAAGTCGATGGCCACCCAGGAGATCGGCCTCAACGAGGCGCTGGAGGCCGAGGGCATCCGTGCGTACGAGACGGACCTCGCCGAACTCATCGTGCAGCTCGGCCACGACCGCCCCTCGCACATCCTCGTCCCGGCGATCCACCGCAACCGCGGCGAGATCCGCGACATCTTCCGCGCGGAGATGGGGAAGTGGGGCAGGCCCGCACCCGAAGGGCTGACGGACACCCCCGCCGACCTCGCCGAGGCCGCCCGCCGCCACCTCCGCGAGAAGTTCCTGCGCGCCAAGGTCGGCATCTCCGGCGCGAACTTCATGGTCGCCGAGACGGGCACCATGGTCGTCGTCGAGTCGGAGGGCAACGGCCGCATGTGCCTGACCCTGCCCGAGACGCTGATCTCGGTCGTCGGCATCGAGAAGGTCGTACCGGCCTGGCGCGACCTCGAAGTCTTCCTGCAGACCCTGCCGCGCTCCTCGACGGCCGAGCGCATGAACCCGTACACGAGCACCTGGACCGGCACCACCGACGGTGACGGCCCGCGGACCTTCCACCTGGTGCTGCTCGACAACGGACGCACCGACACCCTCGCCGACGAGGTCGGCCGCCAGGCTCTGCGCTGCATCCGCTGCTCGGCCTGCCTCAATGTGTGCCCGGTGTACGAGCGCGCCGGCGGCCACGCGTACGGCTCCGTCTACCCCGGTCCCATCGGCGCGATCCTCAGCCCCCAACTCCGGGGCACCGCGAGCGAGATCGACGCCTCACTGCCGTACGCGTCCTCGCTGTGCGGCGCCTGCTACGAGGTGTGCCCGGTCGCCATCGACATCCCCGAGGTCCTGGTGCACCTGCGTGAACGCGTCGTCCAGGGCGGAGCGGCCACCCGGCACGGCACGAAGGTGACGGTGCAGCCCGCGAAGGGGCACGCGGCGGAGCGGGCGGCCATGCGCGGCGCCCGGTGGGTGTTCTCCCACCCGGCGGCGCTGCGAACCGGCCAGCGCCTGGCCTCGCGCACCCGGCGCCTTCATCCCCGCACGCTGCCGGGCCCCGGCCGGGCGTGGAGCGGGACCAGGGACCTGCCGCAGGTCCCGGCGGAACCCTTCAGGGACTGGTGGCGGCGTACGCACGGCGGAAAGGGCACGAAGTGAGCAGCAGGGACGTGATTCTCGGCCGGGTGCGGCGCGCGGTCGGCGCGACGCGGACCGAGGGACCGGAGTCGTACGCCACGGCCGTCGACCGGAACTACCTGCGTGAGCACGGCTCCCGCAGCGGGGAACGGACGGTGGACCTGCTGGCGGAGAACCTGGCCGACTACCGCGCCACCGTGCACCGCTGCACGGAGGCGGAACTCCCCGCGACAGTGGCACGCCTGCTCGCGGCGCGCGGCGCGCGCAGCGTCCTGGTCCCGCCGGGCCTGCCGCGGAGCTGGCTTGCGGCCACGGAGGCCTTGCCGGTCCAGGACCTCGGGGAGAGCACCCCGGACGACCTGGACCAGGTCGACAGTGTGCTGACCGGCTGCGCGGTCGCGATCGCGGAGACCGGCACGCTCGTCCTGGACGGCGGCCCCGACCAGGGCAGGCGCCGGATCACACTGGTCCCCGACCACCACGTCTGTGTGGTGCGGGTACCGGCCCAGGTGGTCGCCGGAGTCCCGCAGGCCCTCGAACGGCTCGACCCGGCCCGTCCGCTGACCTGGATCTCCGGCCCGTCCGCCACCAGCGACATCGAACTCGACCGGGTCGAGGGGGTGCACGGCCCGCGGCGCCTGGAGGTGGTGCTGGTGAGCCAGGACCCGACCGGCTGAGCACGCCTGGCCGCCGGGGTGGCGGGGGCGGCTGGGTGTTCCCCCGGGTCAGCACCTGGCCGCCGGGGTGGCCGGGTGTTCCCCCGGTCAGCGGGGCGGCCGAGTGCTCTCCGGGTCAGCGGGGCGGTCGGGTGCTCTCCGGGTCAGCGGGGCGGCGGTACCACTCTGAACAACACCTGCCCGTTCGGCCCGGTCGTCACCTCGCGCAGCGCGGGGTCGCCGGCCCGCAGCCCGCCGTCGCTCCTCCACCGCAGCACCCAGCTCACCTTGTACCGGTGCAGGATCCGGAGCTGCTCCGCCCGGGAGGAGCCCGGTGCGAAGTACCGGTCGACCGCCGCGTGCCTGGCCGCCTCGTCGGGCAGGAAGAAGTCCGGGTACCCGGGCGCCACCGTGTAGGGGCCGTACGCCGGGACCTGACGGGCCGCCAGTCCCTTGGTCATGACGGTGTCCCCGTACCTCGTCCAGGGGGTGACCCACCGGTAATCGGCCCAGGGCTCCCGGACCTTCTCGCGCACCGCGGGCGGCAGGGCGTCCGCCCGTACGACGTAGCCGAGCGCCCCGGCCTGTGCCCACGCGCCCGCCACGAGCGCCGCGCCGGTCAGCCCCGCGAAGACGTTGCGGCCCAACCGCGAGCCTGTTGACACCGCGGCGAGCGCCGCCGCGAGCTGCGCGGGGACGACGGCCGCGGGAAGCGCCCGCCCCCAGGCCCAGTGGCCGGTGACCGCGCCGGCGGTGACCATCAGTGCGCCGAGGGCGAAGAAGACCACCAGCGGGTCCCGCCGGTCCCGCCGGAACCGCAGGCCAAGCGCAAGCACCCCGATCGAGACGAAGGCGTACCGCGGCAACAGGTCCTGGTACAGGGACCGGTGGATGGTCTCCAGCCCGCCGTGACCCAGCAGCGCGAAGAACGAGTAGTAAGGCCAGGCGGCGAGCAGGACGAGCCCGGCCGCGAAACCGCCGGCCAGCGGCAGCCAGATCCCCCGACCCGGCCACGGCCGCGCCCCGCACAGCACGCCGAGCGCGCCGAAGGTGGCGACGGCGCCGGAGAACTGGTGGCTGAGCACGATGACGGCCCACAGCGGCCCGAGCACGAGACAGAGCTGCCACCGGCCCCGGCCGCGCAGCGCGTCACAGAGCAGGGCCCAGAGGTGGAAGGAGAGCGCGAGGGCGAACGTACTCGGGTACGAAAGGCTCAGCGCCAGCGAGCCGAGCTCCAGGAATCCGCTCCACGCGAAGGGCTGCGGACCCCAGAGGAAGAGCACGCACAGCACCGCGAGCGGCCCGGCAGCCCGGCGCGTGCTGAGAGTACCCGCGAACCGCCAGACGCCGGTGATCAGCAGCGGCAGCGACACGAGTGCGGAGAGCCGCAGCACGGAGAAGGTGGCGAGTCCGGTCAGTTCGGCGACGGCGCCGAGCAGCAGTATCCACGGCGAGTAGTACGGACTGGTGGTGTCCGCGTCCACCAGCGGGTTGCCCGGATCGAGCAGCCGGTGCCGCAGCCGCTCGACGGTCGCCGCGTGCACCCCGAGGTCGCCGTCCCACGGCAGGCGTACGGCCACACCCAGGAGCAGCACGACGACCAGCAGCACCGCCCCGTGCAGCACCGCGCGACAGACCCCGCTGTCCGCGGCGGGCGCGAGCGGCTCGACCACCGGGACGGCGTCGGCATCCCCTTGCCGCGTCTCGGCGGCCGGGGCGAAGGCAGCGGAGAAACGGGAACCATTCAGCGTAAAACGCTCACTCATGCACCATGGATATACGCAAAGTTCCCGCCCGCCCCGAGGCTCACCGCCCGGCGCGGCGGTGTTTCCCCCGGCCCGGTCAGGTCCCCGACCGGGTGGGTGGCCTGCGCGCGGGCGCGGGTTCCTGGGACACTGGGGGACCCGCGGGGCGATGTGCCCGGCCCCGCGCCAGAGTTCGTGCACCTGCGCAGGTCCCCGCGCAGCCGTGCCCCGGGGCAGCCGTGCCCACCGGTCAAGAGGAGTCGTCCCGTGCGCAAGATCGTCACCACCGCGTTCATCTCGCTCGACGGCGTCGTCGAGGCGCCGGGCGGCGAGAGCGGCTACCGGAACTCCGGGTGGACCTTCAAGGACATGGAGTTCCTGCCCGAGGCGTTCGAGATCAAGGGCCGCGAGCAGGGCGAGGCCGCCGCGATGCTGCTGGGCCGGGTCAGCTACCAGGCGTTCAGCCCGGTGTGGCCGGACATGGCGGACTTCGCCGGCTACCGGCAGATGCCCAAGTACGTCGTCTCCACCACCCTCAGCGACGACGACCTCGTCACCGACTGGGGCGACACCACCATCCTGCGGACCCTCGACGAGGTCGCCGCGCTCAAGGAGACCGAGGGCGGCCCGCTCATCGTCCACGGCAGCGCCTCACTCAACCAGGCCCTCTCCGACGCCGGTCTCGTCGACCGGTACCACCTCCTGGTCTTCCCGCTCCTCCTGGGCGCGGGCAAGCGGCTGTTCAGCGCCACGGACAAGGACACCCAGAAGCTGCGGCTGGTCGAGTACGAGGCGTACGCCAACGGCCTCCAGAAGAACGTCTTCGACGTCGTCCGCTGACCCGGCGCGCCTTCTCCCCCCTGGGGGACAACGCCGGGCCGCGGAAACGCGAGAGGCGCCGGTCGGGCCCGTGAATCGGACCCGTCCGGCACCTCGACAGCCGTGCCGCGTGGTCAGCAGCTCAGGTTGGAGCCCGGTGTGGTGCCCAGGATCTGGGTGAACGCCTTGTAGCGGTCGATACGGCTCTGGACCTGGGCGGGGTTGCCGCCGTTGCACTCCAGGGTGCCGTTGATGGCGCGGATGGTCTCACCGAAGCCGGCGCCGTTGACGATGGCGTTGTGCGGCGTCATGGTGCCCGGTCCGCTCTGGGTGTTCCAGTACCAGAGGCCGGTCTTCCAGGCGACGGCCGGGTCCTGCTCCACCAGTCGCGGGTTGTTGAGGAGGTCGATGCCGAGGGCGTCGCCCGCGGCCTTGTAGTTGAAGTTCCAGCTCAGCTGGATCGGCCCGCGGCCGTAGTAGGCGGCCTGTCCCGCCGGGCACCCGTAGGGCTGGGTGGCGTCGCAGTAGTGCGGGTAGTTGCTCTGGTTCTGCTCCACCACGTACTGCAGGCCGCCGGTCTCGTGGCTGACGTTGGCGAGGAACGCAGCGGCCTCCTGGCGCTTGACCGTGTCGCTGCCGGTGTTGGCGAAGGCCGGGTAGGAGGCCAGCGCGTCGGTCAGGCCCCTGTACGTGTAGAAGGGGTTGCGGCTCGGGAACATCTGGTTGAACTGGGCCTCGGTCACGACGAAGCCGGAAGGGTCCGGGTTGCCCGGCTCAGAACCGCCGCCGCAGGAACCCTTGTCGGTCCAGACGTCCGAGCCGCCCGGGGTCTCGTTCTGGGTCCACCACTTGGCCGTCCAGTTGTGCCCGTTGTGCGAGGCCGAGTTGCCACCGGTGTAGACGGACGAGGAGCTCCACGGCGCTGCGCAGTCGGCGGCGGACGCCGTTCCGGCGGCCGGGCCCAGGACGATCATCGCGCCGAACGCGGCGAGTGCCGCGGTGAGGCTGGTGAGGCGTTTGAACATGCCAACTCTCCTTATCGGCGGCGCGGTTCGTGGGGTTCGCGCCACCATGGGGGTGTCGCGAACTCAAGCGAAATGGTCTGGACCTGTCAAGGTCTAGACCAAGAAAAGGCGCAGAAATCTGAATCTGGGCCCCTGTTGGGGGGGGCGCGCACGTGACCTGGGCCCCTGTTGGGGGGCGCGCACGTGCGGAAGGAGAACCGCAAGGGAGCGGGCAGGGCGCTCAGACCACCGGTACCCGCCGCAGGGCGAGAAGCGTCGCGTCGTCCGCGCAGTGCGGCCCGTCGAGTCGGTCGAGGAGGAGTTCGGCGTACTCCTGCAGCCCGTCGTGCCCGCGCGCGGGAGTCGTTTCGCGTGCGCACTGCTCGGCCGCGTCAAGGAAGCGCGCCGTGTCCCGGTCCGGATCGGAGTCACGGCGCTCGATGAGCCCGTCGGAGCAGAGCAGGATGATGTCGCCCTCGGCGAGGACGGTCTCGGCCGCGGCGTAGGTGGCGCCGGACAGCACCCCGAGGGTGAGGCCGGCCCCGCCGGGCGGCGCGGACAGCTGGGTGGCCCGCGTTCCGCGCAGCAGGACGGGGCGCGGGTGTCCTGCGCAGGTCCACCGGAGCATCGAGCGCTCCGGGTGGTAGCGGGCGATGACGGCGGTGGCGGTCGACTCGATGCCGTCGTCGCACGCCACCTCGTTCAGCCACCGGGTCAGCTCCTCCACCGGCGCCCCCGTGTAGGCGAGGCCGGCCAGCGCGTACCGGAGCTTGGCCATGAGGGTGACCGCGTCGAGCCCGTGCCCCCGGGCGTCGCCGAGGGCGACCAGGAGCCGCCCGTCGGGCAGCCTGCGGGCCTTGTACCAGTCGCCGCCGACCCCCGACCCCCTGGAGTCGGGCCGGTACACGGCCGCGGCGTCGAGGCCGTAGGAGGCCAGTTCGCCCTGGAAGCGGGGCAGTACGGCGTCGCGCAGTACGTCGGCGACCTCCGCGAGCGCCGTGGCCCGCGAGCGCTGCCGGCGCGCCTCCTCGTCCGACGCCCGGGCCACCGCACGGCGGCGGTGCTCGTCGCTGACGTCGATGAGGACCGCCCGCACCGCCCACACGGGGCCGCCCTCGGGGCGGACCGGCTCGGCGACCATCCTGATGAAGCGTTCCACCGGTCCGAGCAGGCGCACCTCGCACTCGGAGCGCCGCTTGCGCAGCAGCACGTCGTAGAGCAGCCGGTAGAACTCGGGCAGGCTGTCGGGGGCGACCAGCGCGGCGATGCCCGGCAGGTCGGGGACGGGGTCCTCCCGGCCAAGTCCCAGCACGTAACCGAATCCGAGGGACGGGTCGACGCTGCTGTTCGCGAGGTTCCACTCCGCCCAGCAGGTCCTGACCAGTTTCTGGGCCGCCTTCGCCATCCGGACCCGGTGGCCCGGTTCCCAGGTGACGAGCAGATCCTGACCGCACGGGCCGACGCGGACCTCGTTGCTGAGCCGTACGGGAAGCCCCTCCGGCCGGGGGAGGAACCACTCCACGGCTTCCGGGCCCTGGGACTCGCGCGAGCGGTGCGCGTCGGCGAGCATCCGGGGGAGTGCGGTGCGCTCCATGACGGGAAAGCGTTCGAACAGCGGGACCGGGCCGTTCCAGGGCGCCACGGCGTCCTGCGGTACGCGGGCGGCGGCGTAGGTGCGCGCCCGCCCGTTCTGCGCCAGATAGAGGAAGTCCTCGATCGCGCCGTCGTCGCCGAGCACGGGCCTGACCAGCAGGGCCGCCAGCGGCAGCGCGTCCAGCAGATCGCTCACGGCGTCCGGGACCGGGGCCGTCGGCCGCCCGGCGGGGCCCCCGGGGGCCCGCTGCTGCGGCCGGTGCGTATGGGCGTAGGTGGCGATCCGCTGCCGCTGTGCGGCCAGCAGCTCCTCCACGGCCTGGAGCTCAAGGCGGGAGCGTCCGTCCCCCGTGGGAGGGAGATGCTCCATGGTGCCGCCTTCCCGGGGTCGTCAGCTACGGCTCGCGGACATCCTCGCCCGCCGCCGCAGCGGCGGCGACCCGGCGGCGGGCGCCCGGCCGTCCGTCCGTGCGCCCGCCCGGCCGAGGGTGGGCCGCGCGGTGGTCAGGACGGCTGCACCTGGTCGAAGAGAGCGAGGGCCTCGGTGGGGTCCGGGCTCACGAGGCGTTCCAGGCCGGCCGTCGTGAACTCCGCCCACCGGGCGGCCCGTGCCCACATCTGCTCCTCGAAGGCGTGGACGGCCCCGTCCGGATCCGTGGGGGCGGCCACGAGGGCCTCGGCGAGCTCGGCGCCCTCCAGCAGCGCCAGGTTCGCGCCCGCCCCCAACGGAGGCATCAGATGGGCCGCGTCGCCCAGCAGCGTCACCCCGGGGACGTGGGGCCAGGTGTGGGAGACGGGCAGGGCGTGCAGGGGGCGGTGGGCGAAGGCCGCGCCGCGGCGGACGAGGTCGAGGAGCAGGCTGTCCCAGCCCTCGAACAGAGCCAGCAGGCCCGAGCGCACGGCCTCGACGTCGTCCACGGCCAGGTCCGCGTACCGGTCCAGCGGTGCGCGGAACTGGGCGTACACCTTGACGTGGCCACCGCTGCCCCGTTGGGCGACGAGCGCGCGGTTGACGCCGTACGCGGCCACGGAGCCGTCGCCGATCAGCCGGGCGAGGTCGGGGTGACGGTGGTCGACGTCGTCCAGGGAGGTCTCCACACAGCTGACGCCGGTGTAGTGCGGTGTCGCGGCCGAGAGCGCCGGGCGGACCCGGGACCAGGCGCCGTCCGCGCCGACCACGAGGTCGAACGTCTCCTGCCGCCCGTCCGCGAAGTGGACCCGCACGCCCTCCCTGGTCGCCGCGGTCACCCGCGTCACGTGCCGACCCCACCGGACGTCGAGCGGGCCGAGCAGGAGGTCACGCAGCCGCCCGCGGTCGATCTCGGGGTTTGCCCGGTCGTCGGGCCGGGGTTGCCAGTCACGCAGGACGGTGCCGTCCGGGTCCAGGATGCGCATGGCCTGCCCCTCGGGCCGCGACAGGGCCCGGAACTCCGCCAGCAGTCCGGCCTTGGCCAGTGCGAGCTGGCCCAGCCCTTCGTGCAGGTCAAGGGTGCCGCCCGGGGGGCGGAAGTCGGGGGCGGGGTCGCGTTCGAGGACGGTGACGGGACGGCCGTGCCGGTGCAGGACCCGGGCGAGGGCGAGGCCGCCGGGACCGCCTCCGACCACTGCGATGCGATGTCTCATGTCAATACACTGTATTGACTCGTTACGGCGGATCGCAAGGGTACGGTGTGACCATGACTGTGTGGGACCGGCCGGAGCCGCCGACTCAACCCGTACCGCTCGACCGGGAGCGGATCGTCGCCGCGGCTGTCGCGCTGGCCGACGAGGGCGGGCTGGCGGAGGTGTCCCTGCGCAAGGTCGCCGCGCGCCTGGACGCCGGCCCGATGCGGCTGTACAGGTACATCGCCACCAAGGAGGAGCTGTTCGACCTCATGGTGGACGCGGTCCAGGCCGAGATCCTCCCCGAGGAGCCGCCCGGCGACTGGCGGGAGGCACTGGCCACCCTCGCCCACCGCACCAGGCGGGCCGCGCTGCGGCACGAGTGGCTGGCCGACCTGCTCGGCGGGCGCCCGGCCTTCGGCCCGAACGGCCTCGCCGTGGCCGAGACCACGCTGTCCGCCCTCGACGGCCTCGCCGACATCGACACCGTCATGCGCGCCGTCGAGACCGTCAGTGCCTACTTCAACGGCGCGATCCGCCGCGAGATCACCAACCTGCGTGCCGAGCGTGCCGACGGTCTCTCCAAGCACGAGTGGCAGCGGGCCGCCGGCCCGCATCTGACGAGGATGCTGGCCACGGGCCGCTTCCCGGCCCTGGCCAGGGCCGTGCACGAAGGCACCGACGTGGACGCCGAGACCTCCTTCGCGAACGGCCTGGACTGGGTCCTGGACGCCGTGGCAGGCAAACTCACCGCCGGCCGCCCACCCCACGACACCGGCCGCGGCCCGCTACCTGAGGCCGCCGGCCAGCCATCCCACGACATCGGCCGCGGTCCGCTACCTGAGGCCGCCGGCCAGCCATCCCACGACATCGGCGGCGGTGTACGGCAGTCCCGCGGGTGACAGTTCCGCGAGGAACCGCAGATCCTTGCCGATGGTCACCAAGGGTGGTTCGACGCGGCCGCCGGGGCGGCGCTGGCCGAGCCCTACGGTAGCGAGCAGGCCGTTGCACAGACACTGCTTGCCCTCGGCGGCGGCCGGGTCGCCCCCCTTGGCGACGTACGAGGCCACCGGCTCCGCGGCGCACCGGTACCCCAGGCCGCCGTCCGGGGTCCGCCACGGTGTCCGCAGCAGGCCGATGTCGCACACCCGTCGGCGGGCGGCTGCCAGAGCCGGGTCGGCCAGCGTGTTCGGCAGTTCGGCGAGCTTGAACGGGAAGGACGTGGGTGACGCGCCCGGGTCGTTGCGCACGCGGAGCGTCCCGGCGCGCGCACGCGCGATCAGCTCCCCGCGCAGGGGCGCGGCGAGGCCGGACTCCTCGCAGAGCGCGAACACGCTGCCCAGCTGAACCCCGGCGGCCCCGGACTCCCTTGCCCTGGCGAGGAGTTCCGGATGCGCGCGGCCACCGGCCAGCCAGAAGGGGAGCCCGAGCGCCCGCATCTTCGTCAGGTCCGGTTCGTCGCGCGGGCCGTAGAGCGGCTCCCCGTCGGGGTCGAGGGCCGGCCGGCGGGGCGGCGCGCTGTGGCCGCCCGCCACGGACGTCTCGATGACGAATCCGTCCGGCCGGGTGGCCTCCTCGCGGGCGAGGTAGGTGGCCAGCGCCGGCAGCGAGACGATCGCCAGTACGGACGGTCTGCGCAGGTGGGGCACGAGCTGCGCGGTACGCTCCCCGCAGCCCAGCCGGGGGTCGAACCGGTGCGGGAACGGGGCCTCGTCGCCCTCCACATGGACGTTGACGGTCACCGGTGAGCCTTGGGCGAGCCGGGTGGCGAGGCGGGGGATCTGCCCCGGCACTCCCGCGCCGACCAGGACGTGATCGACCCCCGCGAGGATCGCGCCGAACATCGCGGGCGCCGTCGCCATCTGTACCTTCTCCAGGTAGTTGACGCCCACGAGACCGTCGTGCCCCTCCTTGGCCAGATAGACCTCGGCGAAGTTCCCGAGCACGGTGAGGAGTTCGGCCGGGCCGTCGTGGCCGGCCCGCAGCCGCGGGACGGACCGGAACGGCCGGTGCCCGCCCACCCCGCCGGGCACGTGGTACCGCTCCAGGACGGCGGCGGCGAGCTCCGGGTACGGGAAGGCGGCGAGCGCGCGGCGCAGGTGCCCGCCGGGGTCGCCGAGTTGCAGGGTACGGGCGAGCAGGACGTCCAGGGCGGTGCCGGAGACCACCCCGAGCTGCCCCGTACGCGAGACGGCGCGGGCCAGCCGCCAGCCGGAGACGCCCACCCCCATGCCGCCCTGGATCAGCCACGGCCGCCCGGCCGGACGTTCAGCGGTTTCCGTCATGTGCCACCCTCATCCCGCCGCAGCGAACCTACGCTTCCGTAGGTTCGTCTCCGCCCAGCATCTCCCGCCCGCCCGGCCGCAGCCCCCGCCAGAGGTCCCGACCAGCGGGACGGAAGTCCCTACCCGTACGCGGGGGCGGCGGGTGGTCAGCGGGCCCGCAGCCCGGCGAGTTCGGTCCTGGAGCGCACGCCCAGCACGGCGAACACGTTGCGCAGATGGTGGTCGACCGTCCGCGGGCTCACCGACAGACGAAGTGCCACCTCGCGATTGGTGGCGCCCTCCGCCACGTACCGGACGATCCTCTGCTGCTGAGGCGTAAGTGCCGCGAACGGGTCCTCCCGGTCGGCCGCACGGGCGCCGAACGCCTCTCCGGCGGCGCGCAGTTCACCACCGGCACGCTCCGCCCAGGTTCTGGCGGAGCAGCGCTCGAAGGTGACCAGGGCGTCCCGCAGCGGGCCGCGGGCCGCAACGGTGCGGCGGCGTCGGCGCAGCCACTGGCCGTACAGCAGCTGGGTGCGGGCGCGTTCGAAGTCGCCGCCCGCGCGGTCGTGGTGGGCCAGGGCCTCCTCGTACCGTTCCGCCGCCTCCTCCGGGCCCGCCAACAGGGCGCGGCAGCGCGCCAGTTGCGCCGGAGCCTGCGGGTCGGCGGTGAGCTCGGCCCACCGGGCGAACTCCGCGACCGCCCTCGAAGCGCCGTCGGACGCCGGGTCCGCGCGTCCGCGGAGCACGGTGGCCTCGACGTAGCAGGGCACGGCGAGCATCCGGGCGGCGAAGTGGCCGCGCCGCGGGCCCGGCCGGACCAGCGGGGCGAGCCTGGCCGCTGCCTCGCCCGGCCGGCCGCGGGCCAGCTCGCAGCGGGCGAGTGCCCAGGTGGCGAGGGTGGCCGCCTGCACGAGACCGTGCGGGCCCGCGCCGAGGAGGGCGGCGTCACTGTGGGCGGCGCAGGCGGCCGGATCGCCCTCGGCCGATGCGACGAGCGCGAGCACGGCGTGCAGGTGCGCGCCGGCATTGGGCTGCCCGGTGCGACGGGCGGCCTGGACCCCCTCCTGCGCGTGCGCCCTGGCACGGGCGTGCCGTCCGGCGCGCAGCTCGGCGTAGGCCAGGTGCTCCAGCGCCTTCGGCAGCGAAGCGTCCTGACCCGTCGTCCGTACGGCGGCCAGGGCGCGGGCGCCGGTCCCGCAGGCCGCGTCGACCTCACCGAGCACCAGCGCCGCCACCACCGCGCGCAGCAGACCCTCGGGGTCCGAACAGCTCTGCGCCCCGGCGAGGCACCGGCGCAGCAGTGCGTGCCCCTGTGCGATGCGTCCGCCCAGGACCGCGCACATGCCCGCCCGGTACCTGGCGAGCGCCCGGTCGGGCGCGGGCAGCGGAACGCGGTGCATGGCGTCGAGGTAGGCGGCGGCGTCCCCCATCGCCCAGGCCGCCTCCGCCGCGCCCAGTACCGCTTCCCAGGCGGCGCGCGGATCGCCCGGGGCGAGCAGCGCCGCGGCGCCGAGCAGCGCTTCGCGGGCGTCGGCGGCCGGCCCGTCACGCAGGACGAGCCGGCCGCGCACGCACTGCGCGGCGCCGTTCCCCGGGAGCGGGCCCACCCGGGCCAGCAGGGCGCGGGCGCGGCCGGTGTCACCGGCGAGCCTGGCCTGTTCGGCGGCCTCCGCGAACCGTGCGCCGCGCAGCCCACCGTCCGGGGAGAGCCCGGCGGCGCGGGCGAGCGCGGCCGAGCGTTCGGCGTGCGGGCGCGGGGCGACGGCCTGGGCCGCCAGCCGCCCGGCGAGTACGGCGTCGGGACCCGGCGCCGCGCAGGCCCGCTGGACGAGCGGCGGCAGGGGCGGTGCGCCCGGCCCGGCCAGCAGGACGGCGAGCAGTTCGTGGGCCGAACGGCGGCGGGCAGGGGAGACGCGGTGCAGCACCGCGCACCGCAGCAGCGGGTGACGGAAGTGCACCCGGTCCCCGGTGCGCCGCAGCGCGCCCGCGCTCTCTGCCGGGTCGAGCAGGACGCGTTCCAGCAGGGCGGGAGGCAGCCCGGCGCGGGCCCCCGCGCGCAGCAGCAGCCCGACGTCCGACCCGGCGCCGTCGGGCTCGTGCTCCGCCGCCGCCGCGGCCAGCAGGAGCAGGGTCCAGGTCTGGGGCGCCAGCCCGTCCAGCAGCGTGGCGTGGGCCTCCAGGACGCCTTCGCGGCCGGGCAGCGGATGCGGCAACGGGGTGCGGCCCGCCAGCTGGTCCGGGGTGAGGTGTGCGGTGAACTCGGTGAGCAGCCGGGGATTGCCCGCCGCCGCTCTCCGTAACTCGTCGCGCACCCGGGGATCGACGCCGTCCGTCCGCCGGGTGAGCCGGTCCAGGAGCGCGCCGGCCGCCGTGTCGTCGAGAGGGCCGGGGCGCAGTACGGGAAGCCCGGCGAGGCCCGCCTCGTCGGCGGTGGTGACCAGCACCGCTGCACGGCCGCCCGCCCCGAGCCGCCTGGCCGCGAAGCCGAGTTCGGCGCGGGACGCGGGGTCCCACAGATGGACGTCGTCGACACAGACCAACAGGGGTCCTTCGGCGCCCGGTTCGCGCAGCAGGGCGAGGAGGCCGCCGGCTGTGATGCCGCGCCGCAGCACCTCGTCGGGGTGGTGGGGCAGCGGTGTCGGCGCGGAGCAGAGCAGGGCGTGCAGACCGCTGTGCGGAACGTCGCGCTCGGCGGGTGCGGCGGTGGCGTGCAGGACGGGACCGCCGCCGCGGTCGGTGTGCGCGGCGGCGGCGTGCCGCAACAGCGCCGTACGGCCGAGACCGGGTGGTGCGGACACCGCGAGCGCTCCGCCGTGCCCGCTTCGAAGCCGCCCCAACAGAGCGTCCAGGGCGACGAGTTCACTGCTCCGGCCGAACAGCACGGGCGGACTGTGCACGATTGTCGAGGGGGTCACGCCGTCACGTTACTTCTGCGTAAACAACGGCGGAAGTCCTCCGTCCGCCTCCCCGGCAGGGTATGGGGCGCCGTCCCAAGGAGGGCCGGGCCGGGCTGTGCGCGGGCACAGTCCCGGCCGCGTGCGGGCGGGGCGGAAGCGGGACCGGGGCCCGGTCCCGCCCCGCCGTTCGGCAGGTGGCGTCAGGAGGTGTGCGGGCAGTTGCCCCGGTACTCGGCGATGGTCAGGCTCGCCTGCGGAAGCGGGCAGAGGAACTGCTCGTAGCGTGTGTCGTCGTCGATGAACCGCTTCAGCCAGGAAACGCTGTACTTGGCGATGGTGGTGTTGGAGGTGTTCGGAGTGAAGTGCGAGGCACCGCGCAGCTCCAGGTACGCCTTGTCCAGCGAGCCGGGCAGCGTGTTGTAGAACGGCTCGGAGTGCGTCGCCACGGGTGCGACCGTGTCGCCGTCCGCGCCGACGACCAGGGTGGGGGTACGCAGTTCCGGCCAGGTCTTGTCGGTGTTCCAGCCGGTCAGCGGGATCGCCGCCTTGAGCGAGGTGCGGCTCTTGGCGGCCTCCAGCGAGCCGCCGCCGCCCATGGAGTGCCCCATCACGCCGAGCCGGGTGCTGTCGATCCGGCCGCGTACCGTGCTGCGTGTCGTCAAGTAGTCCAGTGCGGCGAGCAGTTGACGACCGCGGCTGGCGGGCTGGTCCGCGGTCGTGTTGGTGTCGATGGTGAAGACGACGAACCCCTGCGAGGCGAGCCGCGGGCCGAGCCAGGCGATGCTGGACTGGGTGGCGGTGAAGCCGGGCGAGATGGCGACCGCGCCGAAGGTGCCGTCCGCGGTGGACGTCGGGTAGTAGATGGTGCCGCCGCCGAACCCGGTGACGCTCAGCGAGGACACGGACGTCTGCGAGGTGGCGTACGAGCCGCGGCTCGCCTCGATGCTCGACTGGGTCGGGGCCGGGCCCCGCTCGTAGGGGTTGTCCGCCGCGTGCGCGCCGGTGACCGAGGCCGCCACCAGGCTCGCGGTGGCGAGAGCGGCGGCGAACACGCCCTTGGCCGTACGGGTGCGGCTCCGGGGGGTTCGCGGGCGGCGCGGGGAGGTGCCGTCGAGGAGAAGGTGTTGCACGAGGGGGTCCTCTCGTTGTGGCCGCAGCACGGGTGCCGGGGTCCGGAGCCCGTCGTCGCCAGGGGCTCCGGTGCACCGCGTGGATGCCGCCGCTGTTCGTTGGCGATGGCCACTCTCGGGGCCCGCCCCCGGGTCGCACATCGGCGATATCACCGGTCCTCTCAGGTTTCCGGGGAGTTACGCCGCCCGTCGCTGCCTCCGCGACCGCGCTGACCTGGGGTTTCGTCCCGGCTGCCAGAAGCTCCGCCACCTGGGCGGCCACCTGGGCAATTCCGTATGCCGGAGGTCTTGTTCCGCTTCGTGGGCGGATCTAGGGTCGGGCCACTCGCCACGGCCGGCAGGCGGTGGTGGACGCGCAGCAGTGACCCGAAGGGGACGGACGACACGTGGAACAGCACGGACCGCACGCGAGCAGCGGGGCGACGGAACCCGGCGGGGTCGGGCGGCGGGGCTTCCTGGCCGGCGCCGGGGCGGTGGGCACGGCCTCCTGGCTGGGGACGGCCGCGCCGGCGCAGGCCGCCACCGGGAAGGGCGCATACGCCGGTACCGGTACGGGCGGTGGTGCGGGCGCCGGGGCGGACCGGGACGGTGTACGGGCCGAACAGTTCGGTGGCGGCGGCAGGAAGCTGCTCGTGCCGGAACGGGTGATGCTGCCGACGGGGGTGGCGCGGGGGCAGGCCGTCCTGATCGACGGCGGGAAGTTCGCCGAGGTCGGACCAGCGGCCAAGCTGCTGGCCGCCCACCGCGACCTCCAACCGGTGCGGCTGGACGGCCACTTGCTCATGCCCGGGTTCGTCGACGCGCACCACCACCTCACGCAGGCCTTCGGCAAGGCCCAGTCGTTCGGGCAGCCGTCCGAGATCTTCAAGACGATCTGGGAGCCCCTGGAGCACGCCCTCGACGAGCGGACCGCGTACCTCTCGGCGAAGCTGGCCGCGTTGGAAGCGCTGCGCGGCGGCTTCACCACGGTCGCGGACGCCGGTACACGTGCTCCGGTGGACGTGGCGGCGGTGGCCCGGGGCGCCGAGGAGGCCGGGCTGCGCTGCGTACTCTCAAAGATCGTCTCCAGCGGGAAGGGCGGCGAGGAGCACCTGGACCGGTGGGACTCCCACCCGTTGATCCACCCCTCGCTCGCCATCGCCGTACCCGAGGACGCCACCCGCGAAGTGCTCACGAGGACGTCGAAGCTGTGCGCCGAGGCCGGCGCGGTGCTCCAGATCCACGTCAACGAGCATCTTGCTTCCGTGGAACGGTCGTTGAAGAGCGTGGGGCGGCGCCCGGTGGAGCATCTGCATCACATCGGCGCGCTCGGCCCGCACGTCCTGGGCTCCCACGCCACGCTGCTCACCCCCGGCGAGATGAGGATGCTCGCCGACACGGGTACGGCGATCAGCTACAACCCGGTGGCCAGCGCCTGGAAGGGCAACGCGGTCGCCCACGCGATCATGCTCGCGGCGATGGGGGTGCGCTTCGGCACCGGTACCGACGGCACCAGGGGCGACGGCTTCCGGCTGGTCGACGCCGCGGAGACCGCGCAGCGGCTGGCGTACGGGATGGCGTCGGGCGACTCGACGTGCGGCGCGGGGAAGATGTGGCTGGACCACGCGACGTCGCTCGGCGCGGACGCGCTGGGGCTCGGCAAGGTCACCGGCCGCATCGCCGTCGGGCTGGCCGCTGACTACCTCGTCGTACGTACCGACGTGCCGGAGATGACGCCCTCCTGGGACCTGGAGTGGGAGCTGGTACGACTGGCCAACCGGGACCAGATCACCGCGGTGGTGGTCGCCGGCAGGCTCCGGCTGTGGCAGGGCTGGCCGCCGGACTGGGACGGCCGCGCACTGGTGGCGCAGGCGGCCAGGGTCGGCCCGGAGGTGGTGCGACGCGCGGGCCTGCAACGGGTGGACCCGACACCGGACAGCTGAGACGCGCGCGAGGACGCGGATGGCGGAGGGGGGGGGAGGGTGCCGTCGGCCGGGGTGGTGACGTGCGGGCGGTGGGTGCGGGTGCACGCGGCGCCGAGCGCTGCCGACGGCCGCCCCCGCCTACGCGTCAAGTACGGCAGCCCCTGCCTACGCGTCAAGTACGGCAGCCCCTGCCTACGCGTTGAGCGTGGCCGCCCCTGCCTGCGCGCTGAGCACAGCCGCCCCCGCCTGCGCGCTGAGCGTGGCCGCCCCCGCCTACGCGCTGAGCACAGCCGAACGTTCCCCCCCCCAACTACCGCTCCTGCAGCACCCGTTCCTCCTGCTCCCGCGGTGCCCCCGTTTCCTTCGCCCCCGGCATCCACCGCGCGACGACGACCGCGACGAGAGCGATGGCGCACGCCAGGGTCAGGGTCGCGGTGTGCAGGCCGGCGGTGAACGCGTCGACGATCGCCGCGCGCAGGTGCGGGTCCGGGGTGCGGGCCTGGGCCTCGGCCACCGTCGTCGGGTGGCCGGGCCCCGCCAGCGGGCTCGGCAGCCTGGCGGTGAAGACCGCGGTGGTGAGGGTTCCTGTCACCGCGATGCCCAGGGCGCTCCCCAACTCCCGTGCCAGGCTCTGGAGTCCGGACCCGGCGCCGGCCCTGTCCCGGGGCAGGGCGGCCATCATGGTGTGCGAGAGCAGCGGGGTGGCGATGCCGCAGCCGAGGGCGGTGAGCGTCGCGCCCGCCGCGTACAGGGCGTACGGGGTGCGGCTGTCGGCGGCGGAGACGGTACCGAGCCCGCCGGCGAGCGCGAGCATCCCGACGACCACCGTGCAACGCCCTCCCCACACCCGCTCCAGGAGCAGCCCGCAGCGCGGCCCGGCAAGCAGGGCAGCGGCCATCGGCAGCAGCCGTACCCCGGCCCCGAACGGCCCGTGCCCCTTGGCGTACTGGAGGTACTGGCCGTTGAGGTAGAAGAGTCCGAACATGCCGGTGAACAGGGCCGCCATCCCCAGCGCGCCCGCGGCGACGGCAGGCCTGGTGAACAGGCGCGGGTCCAACAGCGGTTCTTCGGCCCGCAGTTCGGCCCCTGCCCAGCCGGTGAGCAGGAGTACGGCCGCCGCCAGTGGCCCCAGCACGGCCGGGTGCGCCCAGCCCCACTGCGGCCCCGAGACGATCCCGTACAGCAGTGCCAGGAACCCGCCGGTCAGCAGCACGCTGCCCAGCGGGGCGATCCGCCGTGGCCGGCGGGGGGCAATGGGCGCGGCGAGCGCGGCCAGCGCCAGGGCGGCCAGCGCCAACGGGACCAGGCAGACGAACAGGGTGCGCCAGGTGCCGAACTGGACGGCGGCGCCGCCTCCGACGTTTCCGAGTACGGCGGCCAGACCGGTCATCGACGCCCAGACGGCGACGGCCCGCCGTCGCTGCCGGCCGTCCAGCCCTTCGACGAGCAGTGCCAGCGTGGTGGGCAGGACCGCGGCGGCGCCGACCCCGCTGATCATGCGTCCGGCGATCAGTACCAGGACGTCCGGGGCGGCGGCGCAGACGAGGGCGCCCAGCGCGAAGACGCCCATGCCGCACAGCAGGACGCCCTTGCGGCCCCGGCGGTCGGCGAGTGCGCCCGCCGGGACCAGGAGACAGGCGAAGAGGACGACGTAACCGTCCACGAACCACACCACGTCCGACGCGGAGGGGTGCAGTTCGCCCGCGGACACGGCGGGGACGGCCAGGTTCACGGCGGAGACCATGCCGACCACCAGCGTGACGCACCAGCACATCGCCACGGTGGTCAGCGGGCGCGGGCCCGCCGGGGCGCTACCCACGGCTCTCGCGTGCGGCGCCCGACGCGCGGTCGAGGGTGGCGTGCAGCGTGAGGCTGTCCCCGCGCAGGTGGATGAACTCCAGGTCGGCGGGGCGGCCGTCGGCGAGCCGGGTCAGCCGCTCCATGGCCAGGACCGCCCCGCCCACGGGCATTTCGAGCACCGCGCACGTGGCCGGATCCGCCACCACGGCCTGGACGGAGATCTCGGCGGAGCCCAGCGGGAAACCGGACACCGCCTCGATGAGGGCGAACACGTCGCGGTCCCGCAGCGAGTGCGGCTCCTCGTGCAGCAGCGCGAGGAGCGGATCACCGACCTCGGGCACGAGATAGGTGCAGTCCAGCGAGAGCGCCGCGTCGTTCACCCGGCGAAGCCGCTCCAGGTAGACCGCGTGGCTCCCCTCGGGCAGGTCCAGCCGGCGGGCCACCGAGGACGGCGGCCGTACGGTACGGACCTCGCGGACCTCGTTGACGACGGCGCCCTGCTCGCGCAGCACCTCGGCGAGCCCCTCAAGGCCGCCGAGCGGATGTGCGTAGGCGCGGCCGACCACGACGGTCCCCACACCGCGCCGGCGCTCGACGAGCCCCTCGTCGCGCAGCAGGGCGAGGGCCTCCCGTACGGAGTTGCGGGAGGTGGTGAACTCCGCGACCAGGGCCCGTTCGTCGGGCAGGACCCCGGTGCGGAAGGCGCCCCGCAGGATCTGCGTGCGCAGCACGTTCGCCACCGTGCGGGCCCGGTCGGCCCGGTTCGGCGGCGTACCGCTGCCGCACCCGGGCGTCTGCTGGTCCATGGTGTTCCCCCGCTCGTCGAACTGCCCCGGAGGTTAGGCGAGAGATGTTGCGGCGATGTTACGCCACCGCCTGTGACCTGCGGCGATGGTGTGGCCTGGGGTTTCGGGGGTCGCGCACGGGGCAACGCCACCAGGGTGCGCCGCCACGGTGGTGTGCCGGCCAGGCCGTGTCACGCCGAGTGCGCCGCCACCGCGTGTGCCCGACCGGTCGTGTCACGCCGGGAGTGGCGCACCCCGGCCGATCTCCTTGCCGTTCGCCAGGCCGGCCGGGTCGAGGCCAAGCGACACCGCCGCCGTCGCGCCCACGTCGGCCAGGCTTCCCGCGTCCGGCAGCAACTCCACGCCAAGGGCGCCGGGGCGGTGGGTGAGCACGGGGACGAACTCGCGCGTGTGGTACGCGTGCCCTGCGGTCGGGTCGTTGCCGTGGTCGGCGGTGACGACGAGCCGGTCACCGGGGGAGTCGAGGAGGGTGAGAAGCGCCGCGAGGCCCGCGTCGACCTGTTCCAGGATGCGGCCGTAGCGCTCGGCGTCCTGCTGGTGGCCCGCCAGGTCGCTCTCCTGGACGTTGGCCACCACCAGGGCGTCACCGTCGACGCGGACCGCCTCCAGGGTGTGCGCGAAGACCTCCGCGGTGGGCACCGCGGGCCTGCGTACCGCCGAGTCGCAGGCCAGGATGTCCGCCGCCTTGCCGACCAGGGTCACCGGGATCCCGCTCCGGGCGGCGAACGAACCGCGACAGCGGCTGCTCCGCGTGCCCGCCCACCGCGATGACCCGCGCGACGGGCGCCACGGAGCGGACCGTACGGGCGACGGACAGCACGCCGTCGAAGCCGGTGTCCTCCAGGCGGGCCGACGCGTTCCAGTTGATGCCCGGGTCGGCCTCCAGGTTGTCGTGCACGAGCGCGGCACCGTCGACGACCAACAAGGGTCTGCCGTCGAGGAGTTCGACCTCGTGGCTGGGTTGACTCCCCGATGCCGGACCGGCCCGGCATCGGGGTCACTTCTCGGCGCCGAACCAGACCGTGGTGGCGTTGCAGAATTCGCGGATGCCGTGGTCGGAGAGCTCCCGACCGTAACCGGAGCGCTTGACGCCGCCGAAGGGCAGTCCGGGGTGGGACGCGGTCATGCCGTTGAAGAACACGCCGCCTGCCTGGAGGTCGCGGACGCACCTCTCGACCTCGGCGTCGTCGTGGGTCCACACGTTCGAACTCAGGCCGAAGGGCGTGTCGTTGGCCAGTTCGACGGCCTCGTCCAGATCGGCGACCCGGTAGAGCGTCGCCACCGGGCCGAACGCCTCCTCGTGGTGGATCCGCATCTGCGGGGTGACGTCCGCCAGCACGGTCGGGGCGTAGAACCAGCCCCGGTCCTGCTCCTTGGGCCGCTGCCCGCCGCACAGTGCGGTGGCGCCCCGCGCCAGCGCGTCCTCGACGAGTTCCTCCAGATCGCTGCGCCCCTGCTCGGTGGCGAGCGGGCCGACGTCGGTCCCCTCGTCCATCGGGTCGCCGACGGTCAGCTCCCGCATGCCGGCGACGAACCGGTCCCGGAAGGCGTCGTAGACGTCGGTGTGCACGATGAAGCGCTTGGCCGCGATGCAGGACTGGCCGTTGTTCTGCACCCGGGCGGTCACCGCGGTCGCGGCGGCGCGCTCGACGTCGGCGCTCGGCAGCACCAGGTACGGGTCGCTGCCACCCAGTTCCAGGACCGTCTTCTTGATCTCGTCACCCGCGACGGACGCCACCGAGCGGCCCGCCGGCTCGCTGCCTGTCAGGGTCGCGGCAGCCACCCTGGGGTCGCGCAGAACGTCCTCGACGGCGCCCGAGCCGATCAGCAGCGTCTGGAAGCAGCCCTCCGGGTAGCCCGCCCGGACGAACAGGTCCTGGAGATAGTTGGCGGTCCTGGGCACGTTCGACGCGTGCTTCAGCAGGGCTACGTTGCCCGCCATCAGGGCGGGGGCGGCGAAGCGTACGACCTGCCATAGCGGGAAGTTCCACGGCATCACGGCCAGTACGACCCCGAGCGGGCGGTAGCGGACCAGGGCGCGCGAGGCGCCTGAGTCGGTCACGTCCGCCGCTGCGGGGTGCTCGTCCGCGAGCAGGGACTCGGCGCGCTCCGCGTACCAGCGCATGGCCTTGACGCACTTCGCCGCCTCGGCCCTGGCCGCCGCCACCGGCTTGCCCATCTCGGTCGTCATGGTCCTGGCGATGTCCGGCGTGTCCTGTTCCAGCAGGTCGGCGGCGCGGTTGAGGAGCCGGGCGCGCTCGGCGAAGCCGCTGGTGCGGTGGCGGCCGAATGCGTCCTCGGCCTTGGCCAGGCGCTCCTCGATCTGCTCGGGGGACAGCGGCTCGAAGGTTTCGAGGGTCTCACCGGTGCTGGGGTCGACTGTGGCGATGGGCATCTGCTTGCTCCTGGGAGTCCTCGGGGGTGACGTGGCGTGGGTGGCCCGGGGCCTGTCCAGCGTAGGACGGCCGGCGTCGGCGGGCGCGGGGAACGGGAACGGACCCTTCCGGTCTTCTGGGCCAGTTGCCTCGTTTGACAGTCGCAAACATGGGATGTTCCCCTATCTCACAGACATGGGATGTTCCCATGTCCGAATTCGGAGCAGCCGTCGGTCTCCGGAGTGAAGGCAGCAGAGAGGGCGTCGGCGATGCCGTTGCGCAACACCGCGAGGACCAATCTCGTCGACCTCGTCATCGCCCAGATGGAGAGCCTGATCGCCGACGGCGAGTGGCAGGTCGGGGAGAAGATCCCGGCCGAACCGCTCCTCGTCGAGCAGTTGGCCGTGGGGCGCAACACCGTGCGGGAGGCGGTCCGGGCGCTCGTACACACCGGAATGCTGGAACCCCGCCAGGGCGACGGCACCTATGTGCGGGCGCGCAGCGACTTCGGTGCGGCCCTGCAGCGCCGGCTGCGGCGAGCGGGAGTCCTTGAGGCGTACGAGGTACGGGCATCCCTGGAGAGGGACGCCGCCCGCTACGCGGCGGAGCGCCGCACCGAGTCGGACCTCGCCACCCTGCGGGCCGCGCTCGCCGAGCGGGAACTGGCCTGGGCAGGAGGCGACGCGACCGCGTTCGTCGACGCGGACCTGGCTTTCCACCTGGCGGTCGCCGAGGCCACGCACAACAGCGTGCTCGCCGAGCTGTACGGGCACTTCAGCGATGCGCTGCGCTCCACGGTGCAGTCCGTCATCGGAGCGCCCGTCCCGGACTCGGTACGCCATCAGGGCGCGGCACACCAGGCGATCGTCGACGCCATCGAGGCCCGCGACCCGGCGGCCGCGGAGGCCGCGGTGCTCTCCCACCTCGCCGAGGGCATGGCAGCGCTACGGGACCAGCCGGACGGCGCCGACGACGGAAGGCCGGACGGCCCCGACAGCGAAGAGGCGGGCGGCCCCGACGACGCAAAGCCGGACGGCCCGACGACGCGAAGCCGGACGGTCCCGACGACGACAAGCCGGACGGACGGCGGAGCACGAGGTGGCACGGATGAGTGAGACAGCGATACCCGCACCCGCACCGGTCGTCCCCGGGCCCGCGCCCGGCCCCATCGCGTCGGCCGCCTCCTCCCCACCGTCCGGGCGCCGCGCGCTCTACCTCGCGTGCGGGGTCGTGCTCCTCGCCCTCAACCTCCGTCCCGCCCTCGTCGCCGTCTCCCCCCTCGCCGACACCATCCGCGCCGACAGCGGCATGTCCGCCGCGGCGGCAAGTTTGCTCACCGCCCTGCCGCTGCTCTGCTTCGGTCTGCTCGCGCCCGTCGCACCCCGGCTCGGCCGCCGCTTCGGCATGGAGCGGACGCTGCTGGGCACCATGGTGCTGATCTGCGCGGGTACGGCACTGCGCCTGCTCGACCCGGTGGCCGCGCTCTTCGCGGGCACCGTCGTCATCGGCGCGGGCATAGCCGTCGCCAACGTCCTGCTGCCGGGCCTGATCAAGCGCGACTTCCCCGCGAAGACGGGCCTGATGACCGGGCTCTACTCGATGTCGCTGTTCGGCGGTGCGGCTCTCGCGGCCGGTGTCAGCCTGCCCGTACAGCAGGCCGGCGGTATGAACTGGCGTACCACGCTGGCCTGTTGGGGAGCACTCGCGGTCGTCGCGCTGCTCGTGTGGCTGCCGCAGGCCCGGTCGCGCACCCGGGTGGGCGCGGCGGTGGCACGGCAGGCCGCGCACCCCGTGCGCGGACTCTGGCGGTCCCCGCTGGCCTGGCAGGTCACCGCGTACATGGGCCTGCAGGCTCTCAACTACTACGCGGCGACGGCGTGGTTGCCGACCGTCCTCCAGGACGCCGGACTGGCGCCGGGGGACGCCGGCTGGATGCTCTCCTTCTCGTCCCTGCTGGGCATCGTGGGCTCCTTCCTCGCCCCGGTCGTCGTCGGCCGTAAGCCGCGCGCGGGCGCCCTCGCCGCGCTCGGGGCCGCGCTCTGCGCGCTCGGTTACGCCGGTCTGCTCACCGCACCGGTGGCGGGCGCCTACCTGTGGATGGCACTGCTCGGACTCGGTCAGGGCGCCGCCATCAGCCTGGCGTTGCTGTTCATCGTGCAGCGGGCCCCCGACGCCCGCCATGCCGCGCAGCTCTCCAGCATGGCCCAGTGCTTCGGCTACATCCTCGCGGCCACCGGCCCGACCCTCCTGGGCGCCGTCCACGACGTCTCGCACAGCTGGACCGTGCCGCTCGTCCTGCTGCTCGTGCTGCTCGTGCCGCAGGTCGCCTTCGGGTTCGGTGCCGCGCGGCACCGGCACGTGGCGGGCACGGGCTGACGCAACCGGCGGCGGCCCGGGAGCGGGGCGGTCAGGCAGGTCCGGCCGCCGTCTCCCGGTCGGAGGCCGGCCAGAGGTAGGGCAGGTCGTCGGGGTCGTCGGGAAAGAGGGCCCGGTACAGCTCCGGCGCCTTGCGCAGCAGCGCGGACCGATGGCTGCGGTGGAAGGCGGGATCGCCGAGCCAGGGCGGCAGCTCCCCGTCGGCGGCCAGTCCGCGCCGGTCGCGCACGGCGGCCCCCGGCCGCCAGGCCAGATAGTCCCGGGTCAGGGTGCCGGCGCAGGTGTCGGCGCGGCCCTGCGCGGTCCACGCGGCACAGATGTCCAGCCCGTAGCGGACCAGGGCCTCCTCGTACCCCGCCCACATCCGGACCGCGGGATGCCGGCGCCACCCGTACCCGGGAACGGTCAGTCCGCGGAACACCTGGAGTGCCTCGACCCGCTGCTTGCCCAGCCGCCGGGCGTCGAGCACGGCGGCGGAGCGTGCGAAGTCGGAGTACGGGAGGAATGTCTGCATGCCCCAGGCCTACCCGCTGCGTGTGCGGTCCGCCCGCCCGCTTCGGCCGTCGGGAGGCCACGTACGATCACCCGGTCCGCCGACCCGTGCATCGACGAGGAGTCTCCCCGGTGACCGCCCGAGTGCCGCCGCCCCGCCCCGCCGCCGCGATGGCGCCGGCGGACCTCCTGGACCGGTTCGAGGACGGGGAGCGGTTGCACGCCCTGTTGTGGCGGGCGGGTCCCGGGTGGCGGATGGTCAGCAGCGCGGTGCTCGGCGGCGGCATCGGTGAACGCTCCTGGATCCTCAACGCCCAGGTCTCGCACGGCTACCGGCGCACCGACCCGGACCGGCACCTGGCCGCCCTGGCGGCTGCCGCCGGCGCGACGGGACCGGGAGCCGGTCTGATGACGGCAGCCGACGTCCGGGCGCGGGGCCGTGCGCACGACGGCGGCGTCGACGCGACGGCGACCGCTGGGCTCGGGGTACGGGGGTGGGCCGCGTCCCCCGTGCAGGAGACGACCGGGCCACCCGCTCCCGGCACCGTGAACGTCGTGGTCGTGGTGCCCGCCGCGCTCACCGACGCGGCTCTGGTGAACGCGGTGGCCACCGCCACCGAGGCCAAGGTGCAGGCGCTCCTGGACGAGGGGTACGACTGCTCGGGCACTCCCACCGACGCGGTCTGTGTGGCGGCGCACACTCCGCGGCCGGGCGGCGAGGTGCACGCGTTCGCGGGGCCCCGGTCCCTCTGGGGCGCCCGCCTCGCCCGCGCGGTGCACTCCTCCGTACGGGCCGCCGCTGCCGCGTCACCGGCGCCCCGCGTCTCGCGGGGGCCCTCCCGCGGTTCGCGTAGCTCCCGGTGCCGGGTCCGGGTCCCGTACGTCACCCGTTCGGCTCGCGGGGTC
Organism: Streptomyces sp. NPDC091272; assembly: GCF_044757485.1. NCBI lineage: Bacteria > Bacillati > Actinomycetota > Actinomycetes > Kitasatosporales > Streptomycetaceae > Streptomyces > Streptomyces sp. NPDC091272. The sequence continues at coordinate 20,842 of NZ_JBIVVC010000014.1, read as the reverse complement.
ACGCACTGTGTGCGACTCGGGGGCACCCCGGCCACCAGCGGATTCACCGGACGCCCGGGGCGCGGTGCCGTCCGCAGTTCCGGGACGGGGCGCGGCCCGGGATGCGGAGTGGGGCCGGGGGCCTTCTGCTCGGGGTGTGAGCCCGTTCAGCCGTGGCGGTGCACAGGTGCCGCCCCGGGTTCCTTGGAGGTCAGTTCCTTGCGTTCGCTGAAGATAGCCGCCGGCACCGTCCTGGCCGGCACGGCCGTGATCTTCTCGGCCCCGCTCACCGCCCACGCCGCGCAGACGGGAACCTCCGCCTGCGAGGAGGCCCAGTCGCAGGCGCTGGAGGCCGAGGACGACTACGAGGCGGCGAAGAAGCAGTACGAGGACGGCGACAAGTCCCTGAAGCAACAGGTCGACGAGGCCGAGCAGAACGCGAACATGCTGGCCTCCGAGGCCCAGCGCGCGTGCGGTGACACGGTCATGAACCCCCCGCACCACAAGGAGACCCACCCCAGGGGCGCCATGCACACCGGCGTCGGCGGCACCAGCGGCACCAGTGACACCAGCGCGGTCGAGGTCGCGGGCGGTGCCGGAGTCGCAGCGGCGCTCGGCGCGGGCGCGCTCTTCCTGACCCGCCGCCGCGACCAGGGCAGCAGCTGACCCGCCGCCGCGACCAGGGGAGCAGCTGACCCGTCGCCGCGACCAGGGCAGCAGCTGACCCGCCGCCGCGACCAGGGGAGCAGCTGACCTGTCACTCCCCGATGCGGTCGGGGCGGCAGCTGATCTGACCCAGCCGACCTGACCCCCTCCGGTGCGGCCGGGAGACAGCCGGCCCGTCGGCAGAGCGAGAGCAGGGTCTCCGTGGAACAAGCTCCGCCCGGATTCCGGGAGCGCGTGAACAGCACGGCCCGCACCGCGTTGACGTGCGTCCTGCTCTTCTGGGGCCTGACCATGATCAGTGACGACCACGCGGCGCCCCCGCCGCCGCAACCGGGCGTCGCGCAGGCCTTCGGGACCGGCGCCGGGCCCGGTGAGCCGCGCGGCGCGCCGCCCCCGCTCCCGCCGGCCACGCCCGTGCGCGTGCTGATCCCACAGCTGGCCGTCGACGCCCCCGTCACCGGTCTGACCCTCGACGAGGACGGGAGAATCGAGTCGCCCCCGGACACGGACCAGAATCTGGCCGGCTGGTACCAGGACGGCACGTCCCCCGGGGCCGCCGGCACCTCCGTGCTGGCGGGACACGTCGACACCGCTCTCGGCCCAGCCGTCTTCTACGGCCTCGGCTCGCTGACCAAGGGCAACACCGTCCAGGTCCAGCGCTCCGACGGCAGGACAGCGGTCTTCACCGTCGACGCCGTCGAGGTCTTCCCCGCGGACGCCTTTCCGGACACCAAGGTTTACGGCCCCTCGGCGACCCCGCAGCTGCGCCTGATCACCTGCGGCGGCGGCTTCGACGAGAAGGCCCGGCGCTACCTGGGCAACGTCGTCGTCTTCGCCCACCTCACCGGAGAGGCGTGAGGGACGCGCCGGTGTGAGACTGGCGGCATGAGTGCCGGGAAGCCCGAGCGAACACCGCAGGTCAAGCGCCTGGAGCGGGTCATCATCGAACTGCTGGACAGCAGGGACCCCTCGTCGACCATCTGCCCGTCCGACGCCGCACGAGCGGCCTTCGAGGGCGAGGGTGACGGCTGGCGCGCGCTCATGGAACCGGCCAGGGACGCGGCCCGCCGACTGGTGTCGGCGGGCGCGGTGGAGATCACCCAGTCCGGCCGCCGGGTGGACCCGGATCGCATCCGCGGCCCGATCCGCATCCGACGCGTGCGCTGAATGATGACTGCGGACTGCTGAATGCTGAGTGCGGGGTTACGCCGCAACCGCCGACCGCACGCCCGCCCGCCCGGCTCAGCCCGCCAGGGCCGCGTGCACTCCCGCGGCGACCGTCGGGTCGGTGAGCAGGTCGTTGTGGCGTAGGCAGGAAGTCTGGTTGTTCGTCGCCCCGGACAGCGGGGTGCTCTTCGCCGGGAGGATCTGCTCGTCGCACGCCGACCAGAACGTCGTGTAGCGCACCGGCCCCGGTGCCTCGCTCCCGTCGTTGAGGTGCGAGACGACGTAGGACCCCGGGGTCATGTCCTTGCAGCCCTGGTCCCACGCCGCGCAGAACCAGCCGAGGGAGGTGCCGTGGTTCGGGCCCGCGAGGGACACCCAGTTCCCCACCTTCTGCCGGCCCTCGCCGAACTTGGCGTACCACCGGGTGGGGAGACTGCCGAGGCTGTGCGCGACCAGGTCCACCTGCTGCGCGCCGGTGCTGCGCAGCACCTCGTCGACGTAGGCGGCCAGTTGGCCGTGCAGGACCTCGTTGGTGGACTGCGAGGAGTCGTACTCCCACGCGAACAACCGGTCCCTGGCGTAGCCGTGACCGGCGAAGTAGTCCGTCATGGCGCCCCACACGCCGGGCCCGGCGTTGCGCCCGTGCACGAAGACCACCGGGTTCGACGGCTCCGCGGCGGGCGGCGAAGCGGCGGAGGCCGGACCTCCGGCGAGGGCCAGGGCCAGGGAGGACAGGGCCGTGAGTGCTGCGAGAGGGCCGCGGCGCATGGGGGCACCCTTCTGGAGCCGTGATTCGCGTGACGTACGGGACGGATGAATCCTGGTCCCCGCGCGCTACGCGCAAACCCCGACGGGGCGACCTCCACAGGAGCACCACGCACCGGCCGCACACGAAGGCGTCCGTTCCGGAGCGAGCCCGCGACATCCGGCTCGGCACGCCGGCTCGACCCGCCGTGGTCCGGATCACAGGACGCTCCCTCCCCGCGCGTGGAATGACATGGCCGTCGGCACGGTTGGCACACGGGAATTCGATTGCATTCCGTGTGTACCTTTTGGTACTTGAGGAGGAACCCTCCGTGACCGACGCCGCGTCGCCCGCATCCCGCGCAGCCGACATCCTCTCCCGCCCCGTCGCGCTGAACGGCCTGACCGTTCCGAACCGCATCGCGATGGCCCCGATGACCCGCATGTTCTCGCCCGGCGGTGTCCCCGGGGAGGACGTCCGGTCGTACTACTCCCGCCGGGCCGCCGCAGGCGTGGGCCTGATCATCACCGAGGGCACGTACGTCGGCCACGAGTCGGCGGGCGACAGCGACCGGATCCCGCGCTTCCACGGTGAGGAGCAGCTGGCCGGCTGGGCGCAGGTCGCCGCGGACGTGCACGCGGCCGGCGGCACGATCGTGCCCCAGCTGTGGCACATCGGCATGGTGCGCAAGGCGGGCAGCCAGCCCTTCCCCGACGCCCCCTCGGTCGGCCCCTCCGGCATCGCGGTCGACGGCACCGAGAACGCCGGCCGGGCGATGACGCAGGCCGACCTGGACGACGTCATCGGTGCGTACGCCCAGGCCGCCAAGGACGCCGAGCGGATCGGCTTCGACGGCATCGAGGTGCACGGCGCCCACGGCTACCTGCTCGACCAGTTCCTCTGGGAGGGCACGAACCGCCGCACCGACGCGTACGGCGGTGACCCCGTCGCCCGGACGAAGTTCGCCGCCGAGATCGTCGCCGCGATCCGCGGGAACGTCTCCGCCGACTTCCCGGTGATCTTCCGTTACTCGCAGTGGAAGCAGGAGGCCTACCAGGCCCGTCTCGCCGAGACCCCGCAGGAGCTGGCAGCGATCCTCGAACCGCTCGCCGCGGCGGGCGTCGACGCCTTCCACGCCTCCACCCGGCGCTACTGGACCCCGGAGTTCGACGGCTCGGACCTGAACCTGGCGGGCTGGACCAAGAAGCTCACCGGCAGGCCCACGATCACCGTCGGTTCGGTCGGTCTCGACGGCGACTTCATTCGCGCCTTCGCGGGCGAGGGTTCGCAGACCAAGGGCATCGACGACCTGCTGGACCGCATGGAGCGCGACGAGTTCGACATGGTTGCCGTCGGCCGCGCCCTGCTCCAGGACCCGCTGTGGGCCCAGAAGGTCCTCGCGGGCCGCTACGACGAACTCGCGCCCTACGACGTGGCGGCGCTGAAGACCCTCAGCTAGTCGGTAACTGCCTTACCCCGCACGCCGTCTGTTCCTGCGTCCCGCCCGTACAGCTTGCGCTCCCGTGCGTGCCGGACGCGGTGAACAGGCGGCGTGCGCACTGAAGTTGCGCCCCGCCCGGGTCAAGTCCCTCAAGGCTGGAGCATGTTCCGCAGGCCCAGGGGAGCGGGCGCGGGCAGCGGGTCGGCGCGGTCGGCGGGGCGGAAGGCCTGGAGCAGGTAGGCGAGCAGGCGGCGGGACGCCGCTTCGGCGACCTCGGGCGGCCGGCCGGCGAGGCTGCCGTTGGCGAGGAGCACCAGGGTGATGTCACTCGGGTCGAAGTCCGCACGCAACTGCCCCGCGTCCTTGGCCCGTTGGACGAGCAGGGCCAGGCCGTCCTCCGCGCGGGAGCGTTCGCGGTCGTAGTCCAGGGCGTCGGGGAACTGTGCGATGAACGCGCCGGCGAAGCCCCGGTCGGTGGCCTGCATCGCGCACACCTTCTCCAGGAGCAGACACAGGCCGTGCCACGGGTCCGGGTCCTCCAACGCGTCGTCGAGGGCTGCCGCACACACGGCGAGCTGTTCCGTGAAGGCGGCGCCGACGAGCGCGGCCCGGGTGGGAAAGCGCCGGTAGAGGGTGGCCACGCCGACTCCCGCCCGGCGGGCGACGGCGCTCATCGGGACGTCGATGCCGTGCTGGGAGAACGCCTCGCGAGCCGCCTCCAGAATGCGGGCACGGTTGTGCTGCGCGTCGCTGCGCAGGACGGACGCGGACGTGTCAGCCGCGGGCGGGGGCGTCGGGAGCTGCGGGTTGTGAGATGGCTGATCAGGCATTTCTCTCACTTCAGCGGAAACGGAGGGGGTCGTCCGTTTGTCGGGTTACGTTGATTCTACGGCGGAACCGGTCCCTCCTCGACCGCCTCCGACAACGCGAGAACAGGACGAGACGATGACCGAGATGCGCGCAGTCCACTACGACCGGTACGGCCCGCCGGAGGTGCTGTACGTCGCGAGCGCTCCGGTGCCGGCGATCGCGCCCGACCAGGTGCTGGTACGCGTGCACGCCGCCAGTGTCAACGGCGGCGAACTGGCCGCACGCAGCGGGAAACTGCGTCTCCTCACGGGCCGGACCTTCCCGCAGACAACCGGCGTGGACTTCGCGGGAGAGGTCGTCGCGGTCGGCGCGTCCGTCGCCCGGGTCCGCCAGGGGGACCAGGTGTGGGGCGCGCTGGGACGCAGCACGGGCACCATGGCCGACCACGTCGCCGTCAGCGCCCGCAAGGTCGCCCGCGCCCCGCGGAACCTCAGCCCCGTACAGGCGATCTCCCTGCTGGCCGGCGGTACGACCTCGGTGACCGCCCTCCGTGACCACGCCGCCCTCAAGCCCGCGGCGAAGCTGCTGGTACGCGGGGCGAGCGGGGGCGTGGGCAGCCTCACCGTACAGATCGGCAAGCTGTTCGGCGCCCACGTGACTGCGCTCGCGAACGGGAAGAACCTCGATTTCGTGGCCGGCCTGGGCGCCGACGAGGTACTGGACTACCGGACCGCCCGCCCTTCGGGTCTGGGCCGCTTCGACGCGATCGTCGACACCGTCGGGACGGACCAGAGCGCCTTCCGCCGACTGCTGGCGCCGGGGGGACGCATGGTCGCCGTCGCCGTCGACACCGACAGGCTCCTGGCGGGCTTCGCGGGGGTCCTCGCGTCGACCGTCCACGGCTCGGCCCGCACCCGCTTCTTCAGCGGAGCCCCGGAGAGCGAGCTGCTCGCCGAAATCACCCGCTACGCCGAGAACGGCGACATCGTGCCCGTCGTCGACACCGTCCATCCCCTCGAAGGCATCGCCGACGCCCATCGGGCCCTCGAAGGTGGCGGGGTACGGGGAAAGCACATCATCCAGCTCATGTGAACCGCGATCCCCGTACCGGCACCGGGCGTGCGGCGGCGACGCTCAGTGGCCACGCGCGTCATCACGCACGGGCGCGCTGGTGCACCTCGCCGGTCATCTCCTCCAGTTCCTGGCCCTTGGTCTCAGGAATCTTGGTGCGGGTGAAGATGAACGCCATGACGGCGAAGAACGCGAACGACCCGTACAGCCAGGCCAGCCCGACGTGCTCGGTCATCGGCTCGAACGAGAACGTCACGACGAAGTTGAAGATCCAGTTCGCCGCGGTGCCGATGGCGAGGGCGTAACCGCGCATCCGGTTCGGGTACATCTCGGCCAGCATGATCCACAGGATCGGGCCCCAGGAGAGGGCGAAGAAGACGACGAAGACGTTCGCGCCGACCAGGGCCACCGGGCCCCAGGCGCCGGGGAGCGTGATGTCGTCGCCGCTGCCCTGCTGCTGGGAGAAGGCGATCGCGGCCATCAACAGGCCCACGAACATGCCGACCGAGCCGATCGACAGCAGCCGGCGACGTCCCACGCGGTCGACGAAGAGCATCGCCACGACCGTCATCACCACGTTGATCCCCGCGGTGATCACGGAGGTGACGAACGAGTCGCCGGTGCTGAAGCCCACCGAGTGCCAGAGCGTGGTGGAGTAGTAGAAGATCGCGTTGATGCCGATGAGCTGCTGCAGCGCGGCCATGATGATGCCCACCCACACCAGCGGGTGCAGGCCGAACCGGTGGCCCCGGATGTCGGCGAACGAGGGGCGGTGCTCGGCGGAGATGGTCCGCTGGATCTCGGCGACCTTGGCCTGCGGGTCGCTCTCACCGCTGATGCGGCCCAGTACCTCGGCGGCCTTGTCGAGCCGGCCGCGCGAGACCAGGTAACGCGGCGACTCGGGGATCATCAGCGCGAGTACGCCGTACACGAGGGCCGGGAAGACACCCACGAGGAACATCCACCGCCACGCCTCGATGCCCCACCACAGTTCGCGGGAGGGGCCGCCGGCCCAGTGCGAGAGCAGGGCGTTGGAGCTGAGGACCGTGAGCTGGCCGATGGTGATCGCGAGTTGTTGCAGCGAGCCCAGCGCGCCACGGCCCTTGGCGGGGGCGATCTCGGAGATGTAGGCAGGGGCGATCACCGACGCGACGCCGATGCCCAGGCCGCCGACGACGCGCCAGATCAGCAGCGACGGCACGTTGAACGCGGTCGCCGTGCCGACGGAGCTGAGGACGAAGAGGACCGCGCCGACCACCATCACCATCCGGCGGCCGAAACGGTCCGCGAGGCGGCCCGCGAACCACGCCCCGGCCGCGCAGCCGAGCAGCGCGATCGAGACGACGAACCCGGACATGAAGGAGCCCAGCGTGAACTGGTCGGTGAGGGAGTCGACGGCCCCGTTGATCACGGAGGAGTCGAAGCCGAAGAGAAACCCTCCGACGGCTGCTGCGATGGCCACGCCGATTGCTTTGCCGCGTGTTCCCTGAGCGGGAGACAACGTTGTCATTTGAGTGGTACCGGTCACTGCGTGCACACCTGTTTCGCTCTACTGCGGTTCGTCTGCCGCGGTTCGGGTGCGCATGCGGCGCAGGCCGGTCCGACGGAGCACGCGCCACGCTAGGGGGCGTTCGACGCGGTATTCAATGATCGTCGGCAAGGTGTGAGACTCGCCACGGGGTCGAGGCGGGGGCGCGGGAGCGGTCGGGAGGGGGATGTCGGGCCCGGTCGCTGATCATGCGCCCGTCTTGCGCCGGGACGGAGAGAGTGGGGAGCCGTGTCAGGTACACCGCCCAGGCTCTGGGCGGCCTCGCCCGGAAGGACTTCCGCGTGCTCACTCGAACCAGGACCACACCGGCTCTTGGCGCCTTGCTCGTCCTCGCCCTGTTCGCCCCCACGGAAGCGGCCGGGAGGGATCGGGCGGACCGGGATCGGGCGGACCGGGGCTCCAGCGAGGTTGGGGGCGCCGGCTTGTGCGGCCGGTCCGACGAGGTGCGGGTGCGGGGGGTTGGTCGGTCCGACGGGAGGCGTGCGGTCGGGGGGGGCCGAGGTGGCGCGGTCGGTCGGTTCGTCCGACGTGGCACGTGCGGTGGCTGGGACCGACGCGGTGCGTGCGGTCGGCCCGGCCGGCGTGGTGGTCAGCGCCGCTGTGGTGTTCACTGCGGGACTCGCGGGCGTTCCCGCCCGACGCGAGACCCTTCCGGCGGCGGGACAGCGGGTCGAGGGCTGCTGATCTCGCGGTCGCGGACGTCGACCGGCACGGCTTGCGAGCCCTGACGGGCGTACGGCGGAAGCCCCGATGGGGGCCCGGCCCGTACGCCCCCGGCTTGGACCCGTACGCCCCAACGTGTACGCCCTTGCGCGTACGCCCCCGTTCCCCTCCCTACCCCCGATCAGGACCCCGCCGATCCGCCTGCTCCCGCAAGGCCGTGAGCAGGGTGGTGATGTGGGGGCGGGCGCTGTGGCCGGTCGTTGCCGCGCCGATGTGGCGTACCGGCGCCGGCGGTTTGAGCGGGACGGTGCGTAGGCCGGGGATGTGCGGGGTGAGGGCGATCGAGGGGATCAGGGAGATTCCCACGCCCGCGGCGACGAGGGAGCGGGCGAAGAAGTAGTCCGTGGTGGTGCCGCGCACCTCGGGGACGAAGCCGGCGCGCTCGGCGTACCGGCGCAGGTACGCCTCGGTCTTCAGGCAGCCGAGCACCCACGGCTCGCCCGTCAGCTCGGAGAGGTCGAGCGCCTCGCTCCCGGCGAGCCGGTGCCCCTCGGGCAGGACGACGCGCAGGGGGTCCTCCAGGAGCGGGGTCCAGTCCAGGCCGGACACGAGGCCAGGTCCGACGGGCAGCGGGCCGTCGAAGTGGTAGCCGAGAGCGAGGTCGACCGAGCCCTGGCGGACGAGCGGCAGGGTGCTCTCGGGCTCGCCCTCCCGTACGTGGACCACGGTGCGCGGGTGGGCCGCCATGAGCCGGGCGAGCGCGCCGGGCAGCAGGAGCCTGCCCCCGCTGGTGAAGGCGGCGACGGTCAGCTGCACGCGCCCCGTGCTGAGCTGGTCCACCCGCTGCTGCGCGTGGGCGAGTTCCGCGGCGACGGACTCGGCGGCGCCCACCATGATCCGGCCGGCCTGGGTGAGGGTGACCCCGCGGGTGCTGCGCGTGACGACCTGGGCGCCCAGGCCGCGTTCCAGGGATGCCACGTGCTGGGAGACGGCCGAGGGGGTGAGGCGGAGAGCCGCGGCCGCGCGGTTGAAACTGCCGTGCTCCGCCACTGCCCGCAGGACCCGCAACCGCTGCATGTCGATCAACAGTTCTCCTTAATACGTAGCCAGCGGAACAGTACTTCTGCTGTTGGCGGCGGCACCCCACGATGAGGGCATGAAAAACATCTGCGTCATCGGCGGAAGCCGGTACTTCGGAAAGCTCCTGGTGCGGCGGCTGTTGGCGGCAGGCCACCGGGTCACCGTGATCAACCGTGGCTCCGCCGCGCCGCCCGCCGGCGCCGAGCACCTCGTCGCCGACCGGAACGACGAGGCGGCCCTCACCGCCGCGCTCGGCTCGCACACCTTCGACGTGGTGGTCGACCAGATCTGTTACACCCCGGTACAGGCCGCCGTCGCCGCACGTGTCTTCGCCCGCCGCACCCGCCGCTACGTCATGACCTCCACGATCGAGGTGTACGACCCGGCGACCGCCGCGCTGCCCGCCCTGCCCCCGGGCACGCCGGTGCCCGAGGAGAACGTGGACCCGGCCACCTGGCCGGTGGTGACGGACCTGCCCTGGCACGACGAGGCCCACCTGGAGGCGCACTACGCCGAGGGCAAGCGCCAGGCGGAGGCCGTCCTCACCCGCGCCGACGGCTTCGAATTCGCCGCGGTCCGCAGCGCCCACGTACTGGGCGGCGGCGCGCAGGAGTTCACCGGCAGGCTCTCGTACTACACCGACCGGATCGCCGCGGGCGAGGAGTTTGCCGTGCACGCGAATCTGCTGCCCACTGTCTTCATCCACCACGAGGAACTGGCGGACCTGCTGCGGTGGGCGGCCGAGGCCGACTTCACCGGCCCGGTCAACGCCTGCTCCGACGGCCCGCTGGATGTGCACGAACTCGCCTCGGCCGTCGCCGCGCAGAGCGGCGGGGAGCCCGTCCCCCGGGTGGTCGCTGCGGGCGAGGAGGCCTCCCCGTTCTCCTTCGACCGGCACTACGCGATGAGCAACGCACGCGCGAAGGAACTGGGCTTCTCCTTCTCCCGTACCACCGACTGGCTGCCCGCCGCCGTCGCCGAGGCGCTTGCCGCCGCGCCCGCGTCCACCCGCTGAGAAACGGAGCCACCATGCGGTACCGCACCATCGGCCACACCGCCGTCAGTGCCATAGGTCTCGGGGCCATGCCGTTGTCCATCGAGCGCCGCCCGGACGAGGCGCGGGCCCTCGCAGTCGTCCACGCGGCCCTCGACGCGGGCGTCACGCTCATCGACACCGCCGACAGCTATCACTGGCACGCGAACGAGAGGGGCCACAACGAGGTGTTGATCGCCCGCGCCCTCGCACGTCACGGCGGCGACACCTCCGGTGTCCTGGTGGCGACCAAGGGCGGTCGTGGCCGCCCCGGCGACGGCAGTTGGACCGTCGACGCCAGCCCCGCGCACCTCAAGCGGGCAGCCGAGGCGTCCGCCACCCGCCTGGGCGTCGACGCCATCGGCCTCTACCAACTCCACAAGCCGGACCCGGCGGTGCCGTGGGCGGAGTCCGTCGGTGCGTTGCGCGAGCTGCTGGACGCGGGCACGATCCGTGCCGCGGGAATCTCCAACGTCAGCACCGCCCAGATCCGTCAGGCGCACCAGATCCTCGGCGATGGACTCGTCTCCGTGCAGAACCAGTACTCGTTCGCCGTGCGCGACAGCGAGCCGCAGCTGCGGCTGTGCACCGAGCTGGGTCTTGCCTTCCTGCCCTGGAGCCCTCTCGGCGGCATCACCCGAAGCTCCCTGGACGGCCCGGCAGGCCCCACTTCCGCGGGCACCGCCGTCCATCGCGTCGCGCAGGGGCGCGGTATCAGCCCGCAGCAGGTCGCCCTCGCCTGGCTGCTCACCCGCTCCCCGGCAGTGGTCCCGGTCCCGGGGGCCAGCCGCCCCGCATCCGTGACCGACTCGGCCGGTGCTGCCGAACTCACGCTGAGCGAGGGGGAGTTGGCACATTTGGAGGACGCCTCTCCGTCGCTCTGAGAGGTCGAGAAGGCGTTCAGGAGGCGGGCACCGTCGCGTGCACCTGGCGCAGGAAGGTCGCGTTGTCGGGGGTGTGCCGCAGTTTGGTCAGGACGGCTTCCAGCGTGGCCTTCCCCTCGCGCGGCTGAAGGGCCCGGCGCAGACCCCGTACGGCTGCCAACTCCGCCGCGGGTACGAGGAGTTCCTCGCGGCGGGTACCGGAGGGGGTGATGTCGACGGCGGGGAAGACGCGACGGTCGGCGAGCGCACGGTCCAGCCGCAGCTCCATGTTGCCGGTGCCCTTCAGCTCCTCGAAGTAGAAGTCGTCGGCGCGCGAGCCCGTGTCGACCAGGGCGGTGGCCAGGATGGTCAGTGAACCCGCCTCCTCGGTGAGCCGGGCCGCGCCGAACAGTCGCTTCGGCTCGTGCAGTGCGGACGCGTCCACGCCGCCGCTGAGCGTACGGCCCCCGGACGAGGCGGCGTTGTTGTGCGCGCGGCAGAGCCGGGTCAGCGAGTCGAGCAGGATCACCACGTCGCGACCCTCCTCGACCAGGCGCTTGGCGCGCTCCACGACCAGTTCGGCGAGGGCGATGTGCGCCTTCGCGGGCCGGTCGAACGTCGAGGCGTACACCTCGCCCCGCACGCTGCGGCGCATGTCGGTGACCTCCTCGGGCCGTTCGTCCAGGAGCAGGACCATGAGGTGGGCCTCGGGGTGGTTGGCGGCGACCGAGGCGGCGAGCTGCTGGAGCAGTACGGTCTTGCCTGTCTTCGGCGGCGCGACGATCAGGCCGCGCTGGCCCTTGCCGACCGGGGCGACCAGATCGACGACGCGCGGGCCGAGCCCACCCGCCTCGCTCTCCAGGTGCAGCCGCTCGCGCGGGTGCAGCGGGGTGAGATCGCGGAAGTGGGGCCGTCGGCGCCCCGCGAAGGCGGGGTCGCCGTTCACGAGGTCGACCTGGGCGAGGGTGCGCGGCCTGCCGCAGAGCCCGCTCACCAAGTCGCCCTTGCGCAGGCCGAGTCGGCGGATGAGGGTGGCGGGAACCTGCACGTCGTGCGGTGTGGGCTCCAGGTTCGTCGCACGCAGGAAGCCGTGGCCCCCTCCGGCGAGGTCAAGGACGCCTGCGGCGTGGGCCGCAGGGGCCGCTGTGGCCGGCGCGGCCGTTGTGCGAGGCATGTCGCGGGAGGTTTCGAGTGTGCTGGTCATGGTGGTCATGAAGGATCGGTCCTTTCGAGGACGTGTGTGCGAAGACATGGGGGGAGGGAGGGAACCCGGCGAGGAAGGCGCGGCACGAAAGGCCTCGCGAGGGGGCGGTGAAGCCCGCAGCCGGCAGGAACCCGGCGCGGCGGTCCGACGAGGACGGCGCGGCGGCACGGGTGGGAAAGACGCGGAGGTGAAAGCCTCGGCGGCAGAACGGGGAAGCGACGCTTCGAAGAGAAGCCACGCGGTCGCCGAGATGGGTTGTCGATCGTGGAAACGAAGGATCTCGGCGACGAGACGAAGAGATGAGCACCGGCGCCGTAGTGAGGGCGTAGACACGCCGCAGAAGGGGCGTACACAAGTGCTGATGGCAATGTAGCACAGGAAAGGGTGGGGGGAGTGAGGTCGAGGGCGGTGAGGTCCCGTGCCGGGGCGGTGAGGTCCCGTGCCGGGACGGTGAGGTCCCGTGCCGGGACGGTGAGGTCCCGTGCCGGAACGGTGAGGCCAGGCGTGCCGGGACGGTGAGGTCCCGTGCCGGGGCGGTGAGGCCTGGCGTGCCGGGACGGTGAGGTCCCGTGCCGGGGCGGTGCGGCCAGGCGTGCCGGAACGTTTCGCGGCCTATGCTGGGCACGATGTTCGCACCCCAGGGCCCCACCCTCCGAGAACTCGCCGTCCAGGCGCTCTCCTCCGTCGAGCGCGGTTACGACCTGCTCGCGCCCAAGTTCGACCACACCCCGTTCCGCACCACCGAGGCGATTCTCGCGCCCGTGACACGCGTCCTGCGCGAGCTCGGCCCCTTCGACCGGGGCCTCGACCTGTGCTGCGGCACCGGGGCGGGGGCCGGGGTGCTTCAGGAGGTGTGCCGTGAGCGGGTGACCGGGGTGGACATCAGTGCCGGAATGCTCGACGTGGCCCGCCGCCGGCCGCCCGCTTCCGTGCCCGCCGACTGGGTACGCGGTGACGCGCTCGCCCTGCCCTTCGGCCCGGTCTTCGACCTGGTGGTGAGCTTCGGTGCGTTCGGGCACTTCCTGCCCGCCGCGAGGCCCGCGCTGTTCGCGCAGGTCCACGAGGTCCTGCGGCCCGGTGGCCGGTTCGCCTTCCCGTTGCCCGCACCGGCCGTCCCGGGCTCACGCGGGCACCTCGCGATGCTCGGCTTCGACAGTGTGATGCGGGTGCGCAACGCGCTCTGGCGGCCCCAATTCGTCATGTACTACCGGGGCTTCAGGCTGGGCGACATCACCGCCGAACTCACCGCCACGGGCTTCGGGGTCGAGCTGTATGCGCTGGAGGAACTCGGTCGGCGGCCGGACGGCTCACCACGCTGCCGGATGCTGGTGGCGACCCGGCACCGCGACTAGTGCCCCGCTAGTGCCCCGCGCCCGCCGCCCCCGCGCGCGTCGCGTCAACTCCCCAGCTGGCGAGCAGTCGTAGCCCCTGGGCCGACGCCGAGTCGGGCTCCGCGTAGTAGGTCACCAGCGACTGGTCGTGGTCGTCGGGCAGCCGCAGGGTCTCGTACGACAGGGTCAGATCACCGACCAGGGCGTGGCGCATGCGCTTGACGCCGTGCCCCTTCTCGCGGACGTCGTGAGTGGCCCACAGGCCGCGGAACTCCTCGCTCTTGACGGAGAGTTCGCCGACCAGCGAGGAGAGCAGCGGATCGTTCGGAAAGCAGCCGGCCTCCATCCGCAGGAAGCTCACCATGTCCGACGCCTTCTGGTCCCAGTCCACGAACAGCTCGCGGGCCCCCGGGTGCAGGAAGCAGATGCGCGCCCAGTTCCGCTCCTCGGGCGGCAGCGCGGCCCAGTCGCCGAACAGCGCGGCCGCCATGCGGTTCCAGCCGAGGATGTCCGAGCGGCGGCCGACCACGTAGGCGGGGATGCCGTCCATCGCGTCCAGGAGGTGGTGCAGCGCGGGCCGCATGTGCTGCGGGCGGGCCGGGCGCTTCTTCTTGTGCTGCTTCGGCTTGGCCAGGTGCGTCAGATGGGAGTGCTCCGCGTCCGTGAGGCGCAGCGCGCGGGCGATGGCGTCCAGGACCTCGCCCGAGACGTTGCGGCCGTTGCCCTGCTCAAGGCGCGTGTAGTACGCGACGGAGACGCCCGCGAGCTGAGCCAGTTCCTCCCTGCGCAGCCCCGGTACCCGCCGGTGGCGTCCGAAGTTCGGCAGGCCGACGTCCTCCGGCTGCAACCGGGCCCGGCGGGTGCGCAGGAACTCGCTGAGCTCGGCGCGGCCGTCGAGTGGCTCGGGGGCGTGGTGCGGGGTCGGCTGGTCATCCATGGTTTCCAGTATCCAGGGTCGTACGCACCCGAACCTGTCCCCACCAGTAGTAGGACCACTGGACGTAGGCAGAACGGTGACCTGGGTGGATGTCCGTGCGGATGGCACGCTGGAGGACATGACCGCACAGACCAGCACACCCACGACCGTTTCCGCCTACGCAGCACCGTCCGCCAAGGCTCCCCTGGAGCGGACCACCGTTCCGCGCCGCGCGGTGGGCCCGTCGGACGTACTGATCGACATCAAGTACGCCGGAATCTGTCACTCGGACATCCACCAGGCGCGCGACGGCTGGGGCGAGGGCATCTTCCCGATGGTCCCGGGCCACGAGATCGCCGGTGTCGTCACCGAGGTCGGTCCGGCCGTCACCAAGTTCGCGGTCGGCGACCGCGTCGGGGTCGGCTGCATGGTCGACTCCTGCCGCGAGTGCGAGAACTGCAAGGCCGGCCTTGAGCAGTACTGCGTCAAGGGCAACGTCGGTACGTACAACTCCGTCGGCAAGGACGGCGAGCCGACCTATGGTGGTTACTCCACGCACGTCGTCGTGGACGAGGCGTTCACCCTCCGTATCCCCGACGGGCTCGCCCTGGACGTCGCCGCGCCGCTGCTGTGCGCGGGCATCACCACGTACTCCCCGCTGCACCGCTGGCAGGTCGGCCCCGGCAAGAAGGTCGCCGTCGTGGGCCTCGGCGGTCTCGGTCACATGGCCGTCAAGATCGCGCACGCGATGGGCGCCGAGGTGACCGTGCTGTCGCAGAGCCTGCGCAAGAAGGACGACGGCCTGCGCCTGGGCGCCGAGCACTACTACGCGACCAGCGACGACGCCACCTTCGCGCAGCTGGCCGGTTCCTTCGACGTGATCCTCTCGACGGTCTCCGCGCCGCTGCCCCTGGACAAGTACCTGGGCCTGCTGCGTTCGGAGGGCGCCTTCGTGAACGTCGGAGCCCCCGAGGAGCCCGTCTCCCTCAACCTCTTCTCCGTGATCGGCGGCGGCAAGACCCTCGCCGGCTCGATGATCGGCGGCATCCAGGAGACCCAGGAGATGCTGGACTTCTGCGCCGAGCACGGCCTGGGTGCGGAGATCGAGCTGATCGACGCCGACGGGATCAACGAGGCGTACGAGCGGGTCCTGGCCAGCGACGTGCGCTACCGCTTCGTGATCGACGCCTCGACGATCTGAGGCGAGGCCCGCGGCCGGCGCCATCCACGGAGAGGCGCGGGCCGCGGGACCGATGTCGGTGCTCCGTCCGTCGGGCGGAGCGGTCTCGCGCCGTCGGACGGGCGGGCCGGTAGGGCCCAGTTCCTACGTCGGGGTTCCTACTTCGCGCCCAGTCCGCCCAGCGTCAGACCGTCCTTCTTGCGGGGCAGCACGGCACCGGTCAGACCGTCCTCGTCGTTGTTGGGCTTGCCGACGAGGGTGTCGAGCGCGAGGTCGGCCGCCATGTCCAGCGTCTCGTCGGCGCTGCCCCTGTCGGTCAGCGACGGGCTGTTGGGCGCGTCCGCCGAGACGGCGTGTGCGGGCGCGGCGGAGAGGAGCGCGGCGGTGGCGAGGCCGAGGGCCACCGACGTTCGCATCATGGTCTTGATCACGACCTCCCAACGCCCGAGCCGGGAACGGGTCACGGGGTGTCCTTCCGAAGGCCGTACCTCGGGCGAGGCGCGTCCTTGCGACCGCCGCGACCCGGGCCGCGCGTGCCCTTCTGCCCGCGGCCGTGCTCCCGGCCAAAAGGCCCCCGGGGTGTACGTACACCGGGGGCCTTCTGATGGAGGTAGTGCTCTGGGGGCACCGACCTCTTCAACGACATCCGCACGCGGAGGTCACGGCCGGACGGCCGCAGGACATGGACGAACGGTCTCACCCGGCACCCGACAGGGACGAACGGTCTCGACCGGCACCCGACAGGGACGAATGGTCTCGCCCGGCACCCGCGCGCCGGGTGGCCGAGCAGCCGAGTACTCGTCGGTGCCGCGCGGTACTCCTCAGTGAATCCCTGGTGCGGTACGTGGCGTCGCCGTGGCCGCCGTGGCCGCCGAGGCGTCGGTGAGGTCGGCGCCCGTGTCGGCGTCCCGCCGGGACCGATCGACGCCGTGCCAGTCGAGGCACATCACGGTCGCGTCGTCCTGCAACTGGCTGCTGTTGGCGTCGAGGACCGTTGCCACGAGGGCGCGGGCGGCCTCACGGGGGTGCAGCCCGCGCGTGTCGGCGATCAGTTTCGACAGGTCGAGATTGTTCGCGTTGTGTTCCAGGATGCCGTCGGTCAACATGATCAGCCGGTCGCCCGGCCGCAGGTCCAGCGCCTGGACCCGGTACGTGTGCGGGACGTCGAAGCCGAACGGCATGTCGATCAGCGGGGTGAGCTCCCGGACCTCGCCGTCGCGCATCAGCAGGGGCCAGGGGTGTCCGGCGTTGATGAACTCGCTCGTGCCGTCGATCAGGCTGATGCGCAGGAGCTGACCGGTCACGTAGCTCTGACGGCCGTGCTTGCGCACGGCCTCGTCGGCCTGGCGGGCCTGTTCGGCGAGGTCGGCACCGGCCCGCCGGGCCCGGCGCAGCGCCCCGACCAGAAGCGTGGCCAGCAGCGCTGCGTCGACGTCGTGCCCCATGGCATCGGTGACGGAGAGCTGCACGGTGTCCCGGTCGATGACGTAGTCGAAGGTGTCACCCCCGACGTGGTCGGCCGGCTCCAGCGACCCGGCGACGGCGAACTGCGCCGCCTCGCACGCCAGTGACGCCGGGAGCAGCCGGTGCTGGATCTCCGCCGCCAGGCTCAGTGGCACGGTCCTGCGCCCCCACTGGTAGACGTCGGTGAAGGACCGGTTCGCGATGACGATGTAGGCGAGGGCGTGCGCGGCCTCGCCGATCTCCCGCATCACGTTCTCGGAAGGGGCCTCGGGCAGGGACAGCTCCAGGAGCCCGATGGCGTCCCCGCGGTTGGTCACCGGGGCGACGACCCGCACCAGGCCGTCCTCCTCCTTGCCGCCCACGTTCGGTCGCTGGGTGCGGATCACGTCGTCGTACACGGTGCCCGCCAGCGGAATGCGCCGAGCCGGCTCGCCGGTCTCGACACTGCCCGCAGCCCCCAGTCGTACCACCGAGCTACCGGTGAAGTCGGTGATCAGGAACGACACCGCTGCTGCCCCGAGATGGTCCTTGAGCAGGCGCGCGACCACGTCGAGTGACTCCACCGGCGCCGCGCTCTCGGCGGCGGACAGTGCCCCCGCCAAGGTCATCGCCCTGTCGCAGTCAGTGCCGTCGGCGTCGGTGCCGCCCCCGGTGACCGGTGTGCGAGTGGGGCGGTCACCGCTCGCGTCGGACCCGCTTGCGGTCATGAGAACTCCTAGCTGTTCGCTGTCGATCAGAGCTCCGTCCCGGAGAGGCTGAGGAAGTGCAGTACATCCGTCTACCCGGCGGATCGCGGTGAGAATCCGGCCGGACCCTGCCGGTGCGGGGCCCTGGCACGCGCCAAGTATCGGTCTTGAGAACCTTCCCGGACCTCTCCCGGCCTTCTTGCGGTGCGTGGGGCATGGAAAGCTGGTGGGTAGCAGGTGTACCGCTGCGAAGCTTTCTCTGACACGCGTGCGATGAAGGTGCGTTTCTGGGGTAGGCGGGGATGCGACGGCGGCGCTTCGGCAGTGAGGCGGACGTAGTGGACCAGGCTGGGCAGGACGAGATGGATCAGGCAGGACCGATTGGTGGGCGGCAACCCCTCACGGGCGGCCGTTCGACGGCACTCTCCGTGTTGGTGGAGAGCTCTGCCGGTATCGCCGGTGCCCGGGGGACCGCTCGCGACTTCATGGAGTCGTTGCAGTCGCAGCACGGGCTGCCGGTGTCCGAGCGCGCGCTGGGAATGGTGCAGCTGGTGGTCACCGAACTGGTGACCAACGCGAGCAAGTACGCCCCGGGGCCGTGCCTGCTGACGCTTGAGGTCAGCGACGGGACGGTCGCGGTCACCGTGTGGGACAGCAGCACCACCGTGCCTGCCGTCCTGGCGCCGGACCCCGCGCGGGTCGGTCAGCACGGCCTAGAGATCGTCGTGAAGGTGTCCCGGAGCTTCGAGGTGCACCGGGAGCCGGTGGGCAAGCGCATCAGGGCGGCCGTGGTCCTGGCCGACGACCCCGACGGGGACGCGGCGGGCCACCGGGCGATGTGATCGAACACTGCGGCTCACCTCACTCGTCCCCTACGCACGTACGCACAATTCGCGACTGACACGGCGCCGTGTCCCTGGGGGCCACGCACCCTCGCACGGCGACTGGGCGACCTGGGCGTGACTCGCGCACCCTCGCACGGTGACCCGGGCGTGCCTCACGCAGCCCCGCGCGGTGATGATGCGACCCGGGCGTGCCTCACGCACCCCGCAGGGTGACCCGGCGTCGCGTCGTCGCCCTGCGGTGATTCCGCGGGAAACCTGACACCCCGCCACCCACCCCCCTCGCGCTGTTTCGTTTGCGTGCGGCTGGAGAAACGGGGCGGATGGAGATCTCATCCAGCACCGGTTCCGCAGACGCCCCGCTGCGGGGCGAGGCCCTGATGCCTGAGCTGTTCGCGGCGGCGGGCGCCGGGGTGTACGCCGTGGACGCCCGAGGTCTTGTGATCGCCTGCAACCCGTGGGCGGAACGGCTGCTCGGTTACGAACCGGGCACCCTGCTGGGAGTCGACGCGCACCAGGCCCTGCACCCGCACACCGGGCACCCCACCATCGGCGATGCCGGAAGCCTGCCCGCACAGAGGTCCGTCCTCGAAGACGTCGCACTGGGCAAACGGGCCAGCGGCGACCGGGCGGTCCTGCTGCGTGCGGACGGCCGGCCGCTGGAGGTCTGGTGGGCCGCGGCCCCCCTGCCCGAGCACGCGGGCCACGGCGAGGGAGCGGTGGTCGTCTTCCACGACGCCTCGGCCCAGCGGGCGCGGGACGGGCGGCGGGCCGACCGGTACGCGCACAGCGAGACCATGCGTGAGCAGGCCGAGTACGACCTCTCGGAGACCACCTGGCTCGGTGAGCTGACCCTGGCCATGGTCAGCACCCTGGACGCGGACGAAGCCCTGCGCCGGCTGGTGCGGCTGCTGGTGCCGCGCCTCGCCGACACCGCCGTCATCCACACCGCCAGGGGCAGCGCCCTGGAACGTACCGCCTGGGCCCACCACAGCCCGGGGATCCTGCCGCACGCCCCCGGAGACGGCGCCGGCCTCCCGGAGACCCCCGCCCACGCCGACGCGCTGCGGCGGGTGATGGCGGGCGCCGGGCCCCAGATCGTCGACGCTCCCGCCGAACCGGGCGCGGACCTGCTGAGCGTGGTGGACGCAGTCGACGTCCTCGTGGTGCCGCTGCGGCTGCGCGCCGTGACGTTCGGCGCGCTGACGCTCGTACGGGCAGCGGCCAGTCCGCCGTTCAACGAGGCCGACCAGGCGACGGCCGAGGAAGTGGCCCGACGTGCCGCGCTGGGCCTGGACAACACCCGCCTGCACGCCGCCCAGGCCGACATCGCGGCCACCCTCCAGCGGGCCCTGCTCACCGAACTGCCGGACGTTCCGGGCCTGGAGCTGGCCGCGCACTACCAAGCGGCCCAGCAGACCGCGGAGATCGGCGGTGACTGGTACGACGCCTTCGGGCTCGGCGGCGGCGACACGGCCCTGGTCGTCGGCGACGTCACCGGCCACGACATCCAGGCCGCCTCCCGGATGAGCGAGCTGCGCAACATGCTGCGGGCCCTGGCCGTGGACCGCCCCGAGGAGTCCCCCGGCCCGATCCTGCGCCGGCTGGACGTCGCGCAGGCCCACCTCACGCCGGGAGAGTCCGCGACCGCGATCTTCGCGCGTCTGGGGCCGGACGACGCGGGAGCCCGGGAGCTGACCTGGTCGGTGGCCGGGCACCCGCCGCCGCTCCTGATCACGGCCGACGGCGCCGCCTCGTACCTGACCGGCGGTCACGCCCTGCTGCTCGGCGCGAGTCCGACCACCCCGCGCCCGACCGCCCGCGCCCTGCTGCCCGCCGGCGCCACCCTGCTGCTCTACACCGACGGCCTCATCGAGTCCCGCTCCCAGGACGTCGACACCGGCATGACACGGCTGCGCCGGCACGCGGCCACCCATCGGGACCTGCCGCCGCACCAGCTGTGCGCCCGGCTGGCGGGCGACCTGGGCGACCCGCGGGACGACATCACCCTCATCGCCGCCCGCCTGCCCGCACGTCGCGGAGAGAACGAAGGGCCCTAGGGCCTGTCGTCAAATGACGATCTTGGATAGTGGATCATGGTCGAATGATGCGTCGTCATGAACTGTCCGATGCCGAGTGGGAGTTCGTCCGG